>NZ_JBIWPI010000002.1:1161060-1276003 GCF_044768185.1 Amycolatopsis sp. NPDC101161 | reverse complement strand
CGCCCCCGCGCGGGCCCCCCCGGGGGGGGGGGGCCCCCCTCGGGGGGGGCGTCCCCCGGGGCGGGGGGCGGGCGGTGGGTTAACCGGGTTCCCCCCCCCCCCACAACCCGCGCACCCGCTCGAGCCGAGCCCGCCACGCCGCCTCGACCTCGGGCGACGCCGGGTACGCGTCCGTCGGTTCCGGGGCCTGCCGCGGCACCCGCAGGTAACCGTCCACAGGGGACAGTGGTGACGCGCAGACGTCCCCCTCCAGCAACGAAATCGTCCCCAAGCCACACGCGAAATCCAGCGAAGGCAGCGCGCCCGCCAACGCCAGTCCCGCCGCTATGCCGACGCTCGTCTCCACCGCCGACGACACCACACACGGCAGTCCGCACGCCTCCGCGACCTCCAACGCCCTTCGCACGCCGCCCAACGGCGACACCTTCAGCACCGCGATGTCCGCCGCTCCCGCGACCGCCACCTTCAGCGGGTCCTCCGCGCGGCGGATCGACTCGTCGGCCGCGATGCGGACCGATACCCGGCGGCGGACCGCCGCCAGGTCCTCGATCGTCGGGCACGGCTGCTCCGCGTACTCCAGCCCGCCCGCCGCCTTGTCGAGCTCGGTGATCGCGCGGACCGCGGTGTCGACGTCCCAGGCCATGTTCGCGTCGACGCGGACCGCGCCGGACGGGCCGAGCGCGTCGCGGACCGCCGCTACCCGGTCGCAGTCATCGGCCAAGGACGAGCGCGGATCCGCGACCTTCACCTTGGCCGTGCGGCAGCCGGACGCGCGGACCAGTTCGTACGCCTTCTCCGCGTCGACGACCGGCACCGTCGTGTTGACCTCGACCCGGTCGCGGACCGGCGCCGGCCAGCCGCACTCGCTCGCCTCCAGCGCCGCGTGCAGCCACGGCACGCTCTCGGCGTCCGAGTAGTCGGCGAACGGGCAGAACTCGCCCCAGCCCGCCGGGCCGGGCAGCAGGACGCCTTCCCGGACGGTGATGCCGCGGAAGCGGTTGCGCAGGGGGATCGCGTAGACCTTCATCACCGCCGATCATGCCATCCCGACTTCTGCCGAACGGCTGCCGAACAGCGCGTTACCGGCCAGAATGTTCCCGTGGTCCTCGACTTCCGCGTGCTGGGTCCGGCCGAGGTCACGGCCGACGGCCACCCGGTACCGCTCGGGGGCAGCCGGCCGTTGATCGTGCTGGCCGGGCTTTTGCTGCGCGCGAACCGGGTCGTGCCGGTCGACGAACTGGGCCGCTGGCTCTGGAACGACGACCGCCGCCGCTCCAAGGGCGCGCTCCAGACGTACGTGCTGCGCCTGCGCCGCGCCCTCGGCGACCAGGTCGCGATCCGCACCGAAAGCGGCGGCTACCTGATCGAGCTCGACGACGACCTCCTCGACCTCTCCCGGTTCCGCACCCTCGCCACGCGGGGCAAGGCCGCGGTGGACCGCGGTGAAAGCCGTCAGGCGGCCGCGCACTTCGCCGACGCGCTCGCGCAGTGGCGCGGCCCGGCGCTGCTCAACGTCGAGTCGGACGCGCTGCACCGCGACGAGGTCGGCCAGCTCGCCGAAGAACGGCTGCGCGTGCGCGAGCAGTGGGCCGACGCCCTGCTCGACGTCGGCGAGTACGGCACCGTCGTCCCCGAACTGACTCGGCTGACCAGGGAAAACCCGCTGCGGGAGCGCTTGCACGAGCAGCTGATGGTCGCGCTGTACCGGTCGGGCCGCCAAGCGGAGGCGCTCGACGTCCACCGCCGGATCAGCGGCGTGCTGGCCGAGGAGCTCGGCCTCGACCCCGGGCCCGCGCTGCAGCGCACCCGTCAGGCGATCCTGACCGGGACCGATGACGGGCACATCGCCCCGGCGCGCTACCGGTTGGGCGCGGAGCCGCAGGTGCCGCACCAGCTGCCCGCCGACCTGCCGACGTTCTCGGGGCGCGAGTGCGACCTCAAGGCGTTGCACGCGCTGCTGCCGGAGGTGGCCGACGCCGACACGTCGACGCCGATCGCGTCGGTCGAGGGCATGGGCGGCATCGGCAAGACGACCTTGGCGGTCCACTTCGCGCACGAGATCGCCGACCGGTTCCCGGGCGGGCAGGTCTACCTCAACCTGCGCGGCTACGGGCCCGGCGAGCCGGTCGAGCCGTCGGCGGCGCTGGAGTCGATGCTGACCGCGCTCGGCGTGCCGTGCGAGGCGATCCCCGCCGACCTCGACGGCCGCGCGGCGAGCTGGCGGACGCACAGCGCGGGACGGCGGCTGCTGGTCCTGCTCGACAACGCCAACCGCACCGAGCAGGTGCGCCCGCTGCTGCCGGGCCCGGGCTGCCTCGTCGTCATCACGAGCCGCTGGCAGCTGCGCGGGCTGGTCGCGACGCACGGCGCGCGGCGGATCGCGCTGGCGGAGCTGGGCGAGGAGGACGCCGTCGAGCTGCTCGCCTCCACGATCGGCCGCGACCGCGTCGCGCGCGATCCCGCTGCCACCGAGCAGTTCGTGCGCTACTGCGGCGGGCTGCCGCTGGCGATCCGGATCCTGGCCGTGCGGGCGGCGCAGTTCCCCGACCTGGCGCTCGACGAGTTCGTCGCCTCGCTGGACACCGACCTGCTCGGCTCGTTCGACCTCGCCGACGGCGAAGGCACCAACATCCGGTCGGTGTTTTCGTACTCCTACCAGGCGCTGGAGCCGTCGACGGCCCGGTTGCTGCGGCTGCTCGGGCTGCCCACGGGCGTCGACTTCACCGCGCCGGCGGCGGCCGCGGTCGCCGGTCTGGACCTCGCGGCGATCCGGCCGAAGCTGGAGACGCTGGCCGCCGCGCACCTGCTCGCCCAGCCGCGGCCGGGGCGCTACCAGTTCCACGACCTCATCCGCGCGTACGCGGGCGAAGTCGCTTCGCAGGTCGACACGGCGTCGCAGCGCGACGCGGCTTTGGACCGGCTGCTGGACTGGTACCTGGCATCGGCGCTGAACGCGTCACGGCGGATGCGGCCGGAGCGCTACTACCGGCTGCTGGAGCTGGACGACCTCGCCGGCGGCCTGTCCTTCGCCGGGTACCACGACGCTTTGGACTGGTTCGGCGAGGAGTACGGCAACCTGATCGCCGCGGTGCACCTGGCGCGCCGCTGGCGGGACGACATCTGCTGGAAGCTCGCGTGGCTGCTGCAGAGCTACTTCGTGACGCGTTCGCGGCTCGACGACTGGCGTTCGGTGTTCGCGGTGGCGCTCGAAGCCGCGCGGGCGAGCGGTCACCGGCCGGGCGAGGCGGGCATCCTCAGCGGGCTCGGCGTGGTCAACGGCGTCGCGCGCGAGTACGACGAGTCGCGGCGCTACCTCGAGCAGGTGCTCGCGATCCAGCGCGAGCTCGGCGCCCGCGAGGGCGAGGCGCGGGCGCAGTACAACCTGGCGATGGCGGCGCACAACCTCGACGACTACGCCTGGGCGTACGAGCACGGGATGCAGGCGCTGGAGATCGTGCGTTCGCTGGGGCTGGGGGCGTTCGAAGCGAGCGTGCTGCGGGCGCTGGGCGACATCTGCACGTCGATGGGCGACCACGACCAGGCGTTGCGGCTGGCGGACGCGGCGCTGGCGATCCTGGGGCCGGACGGCGAGCCGGTGGACACGCGGTTCACCTTGCACACGCGCGGGCTGGCGCTGGTGGGGCTGGGCCGCGTGGCGGAGGGGATCGCGGTCATCCGCGAGTCGGTCTCGATGTTCTTCGAGATGGGCGAGCCGTACGAGGCGGCGGACGTGCTGGCCCAGCTGGGCGCGATCCACCTGCGCCAGGGAGATCGGGCGCTGGCCAGGGAGTGCTGGGTCCGGTCGGTGCGGCTGCTGACGGAACTGGGGCACCCGGACGCCGACGACGTGCGCGCGAAGCTGGCGGCGCTGGTGGGTTCGGGGAGCTGAGGGCTGGGCGGACCGCCCACGTGCCGACCCCCAGCGACAGCACGCAGGCCGGTCCGGCCCGCGCGTCCACTCAAGCCGATGGCGCTCACTGTCCACTCACTGTCTCGTCTGACTGTCTCGTCGGCGGGGCGACGCCGAGCAGGTCGGCCAGGGTCTCGGCGTTGCGCGGCGCCTCGACTTTGACGTCGTTGTCGAAGTAGACGTGGACATCGCGCTTCCCGCCGTCGTGCCAGGTCCGGATCTTGTCGGCCCAGGTGCGCAAGGCCTGGTCGGAGTAGCCGCTGACGTACAGCTCCTCGTCGCCGTGGAGGCGGACGTAGGCGAAGTCGGCGGTCTGGTCTTCCAGGAACGGCCACTTGCCGGCGGTGTCGGCGGTCACCAGGGCGATGCGGTGCTTCCGGAGCAGCTCCTTGGCCGCGGGTTCGGCGAAGGACGGGTGCCGGACTTCCAGCGCGTGCTGCAAAGGCTTTCGCGGTCCGGGTTCGAGGTAGGCGGCGCCCTTGAGCTTGTCGTCGTGCTTCGCGCCGAGCTGGGCGGCGTCGGTCGTCGTGCGCGGCAGGAGGGCGAAGAAGTTCGTGAGCCGGTCGGGGTCGAATCTGAGCCGGGGCGGCAGCTGCCAGAGGAACGGGCCCAGTTTCGCGCCGAGGGCGAGGACGCCGGACGCGTAGAAGTTCGCGAGCGCGGTTTCGACGTCCCTGAGTTGCTTCATGTGGGTGATGAAGCGGCCGCCTTTGACCGCGAAGAGGAAGTTTTCCGGGGTCTCTTCGAACCAGGCGCGGTACCGCTCGGGGCGCTGCAGGGAGTAGAAGGAGCCGTTGATCTCGACGGCGTTCATCCGCCGCGAGAGGTGTTCGAGCTCTCGCCGCTGCGGTAGGCCGGGTGGGTAGAACACTCCGCGCCAGGGCGGGTAGCGCCAGCCTGAGGTGCCGATCCGGATCTCGGCGATTGGTCTCACCGCCTTTCCGCGGTGGGTGGTTCCCGGTTTGGGGGTTGTCCAAACTCGGTTGTGGGTGTTGCTGTGGGACACGTGGGCTGGGGAGTGGGACGGGTGGCCTGATTTTGGGGTCGGGCGTCTTAGGGGGCCTTTGTGGTGTTTGCTCATGGGACTCCTGGGGGTTCGCGTGGGGCGGTTCTGTTGGTTGGGTGGCTCGCTCCTTTCTGTGCTTCGGCTTGCTTCTGCTTCTCTTCAAAGACTTGTCCTCGCCGGACGGGCAGGCTCTGGGATGGCCCTGGGTTTTGCTTTCTTCTCGCCTTTTGGTGGGGTCGCTGGGTGGTCATCCCGTCGCCTGATTGAGGCCTATCACTTTGAGCCAGGCCCGCAAGCTTTGTGCTGCTCTCCTGGGCTGGTCAGGTGGTTGCGGGCCTGGCTCAAAGTGATTTTTGGGCCTCAGGCGACGGGATGACCACCCAGCTCTTTTCTGGGGTGTTGGGTGGGCTGCGCCCCCCCCGCTGGCCTATGCCCAGGAAAATCGCCACAGGCGGGACTGGACCAAGCCTGATGCGTACTCGCGCAAATTGCCTGGCTGGCCTGCGAATGTTGGCAGGCTGAACGCACGGTGCTCTGCCGCTACCGTCAATGCTCGCGCCTGGTTCCTTGGGGGTGCTGCTACCGATAGCTCCAGCGAATCGAATCCCAGTACCACCAACGTTGCTCCGAAGCGGTCCTCCCAGCTCCGCAACACCGCTGATAGCTCTGCCACCTGGTCCGTGCACTTGATCATCCCTGTCCAGCCCAGCAGGGCCGGGATGTCCGCCGGGCGCTCGGTCTGGACCAGGCCCAGGCGGTGGGGGGCGCGGTTCGCCAGGATCGATCCCGTGTTGCCCGCCTCCGCCAGTGGGTCCGACTTGCGTGCGCTCTTCTTGGCCAGCCCCGGAAACCTGGCGCCGAACGGGCGGAGGCATGCTCCGTCGCAGCACGAACCGTCCCACCAGCGCTCCAGGGCGGCCGCCGGGTCGGCCGAGGCCACCCGGTGGTCCGCCGGGGCCAAGCGGCCTCGGTCGTCTATCCAGTCCTCGCCGTTCGCCGCGAAGCGCTGGTCGTGGGGGATCAGCACCGGCCACAAGCCGGACCTCTCGAACTCGGCCACGCAGCCCAGGTAGCGCTCGGGCCGGGTCAGCGGCAGGTCGGACACCCACAGCCGGCCGTGCCACGACCCCGGTGGCAGGGTCTGGACCGGCGGCGCGGGCGTACCGGGGCGGAGCGGTGCGATCGTCATGGACGTCCCCTCGAACTTGTGTTCAGCTGCTGCACGTCGAACAGTAGTTCGAGGGTCCGACAATTTCCAGCGATCCGGCCACTCATCCGTTCGAGTGAATCCGCGAATCCGCAGGTCAGAGCGTCAAACGAGAGCAAAGTGGCGGAAGTTGCTCGTGTGACGATTCGCTGGGCCGAAGGGGTGGCGCGCTCAGGGGGAGAGGTCGTGCAGCCAGGGCGTCAGAGCGGCCGGAGCAGGTCGTCCGCGTCGACGATGTGGTACGCGTACCCCTGCTCCGCCAGGAACCGCTGCCGGTGCGCCGCGTACTCCGTGTCGACCGTGTCGCGCGAGACGATCGAGTAGAAGTGCGCCTGGCGGCCGTCGCCCTTGGGGCGCAGGAGCCGGCCCAGCCGCTGGGCCTCCTCCTGGCGGGAGCCGAACGTCCCCGAAATCTGGATCGCCACCGACGCCTCCGGTAGGTCGATCGAGAAGTTGGCGACCTTCGACACCACGAGCGTCCGGATCTCGCCGCGGCGGAACTTGTCGAACAGCTCCTCGCGCTCCTTGTTGCGGGTCGCGCCCTGGATCACCGGGGCGTCGAGCTCGTCGCCGAGCATCTCCAGCTGGTCCAGGTACGCGCCGATCACCAGCGTCGGCTCGCCCGCGTGACGCTCCACAATGGACTTGATCACCGGGGTCTTCGTCAACGCCGTCGCCGCGAGCTTGTACCGCTCGTCGGCCTCGGCCGTCGCGTACTCCAGGCGCTCCGCATCCGTCAACGTCACGCGGACTTCGGTGCACTTCGCCGGGGCGATCCAGCCCTGCGCCTCGATGTCGCGCCACGGCACGTCGTAGCGCTTCGGCCCGATCAGCGAGAAGACGTCGCCCTCGCGGCCGTCCTCGCGCACCAGCGTCGCGGTCAGGCCGAGGCGCCGCCGGGACTGCAGGTCCGCCGTCATCCGGAACACCGGCGCCGGCAGCAGGTGGACCTCGTCGTAGACGACCAGGCCCCAGTCGCGCGAGTCGAACAGCTCCAGGTGCCGGTACTCGCCCTTGGTCTTGCGGGTGACCACCTGGTAGGTCGCGATGGTGACCGGCCGGATCTCCTTCTTCTCGCCGGAGTACTCGCCGATCTCCTCCTCGGTCAGCGACGTCCGCGCGATCAGCTCGCGCTTCCACTGCCGGCCGGCGACCGTGTTCGTCACCAGGATCAGCGTCGTCGCCTCGGCCTTGGCCATCGCCGCCGCGCCGACCATCGTCTTGCCCGCGCCGCACGGCAGCACGACGACGCCGGAGCCGCCCGCCCAGAACGCCTCCGCCGCCTGCCGCTGGTAGTCGCGCAGCTGCCAGTCCGTCTCGTCCAAGGCGATCGGGTGCGCTTCGCCGTCGACGTACCCGGCGAGGTCCTCGGCCGGCCAGCCGACCTTCAGCAGCGCCTGCTTCAGCCGCCCGCGCTCGGACGGGTGCACGATAACCGTGTCCTCGTCGATCCGGGCGCCGAGCATCGGGCTGATCTTCTTGTTCCGGACGACCTCGGTCAGCACCGCGCGGTCGGTGGTCGACATGACCAGGCCGTGCGCCGGGTGGTTGGCGATCTGCAGCCGCCCGAACCGGCCCATCACGTCGACGACGTCGATCAGTAGCGGCTGCGGCACGGGGAAGCGCGAGTACGTCGTCAGCGCGTCGACGACCTGCTCGGCGTCGTGGCCGGCGGCACGCGCGTTCCACAAGGCCAGCGGCGTGATCCGGTAGGTGTGGACGTGCTCGGGCGCCCGTTCGAGCTCGGCGAACGGCGCGATCGCGATCCGCGCGTCATCGGCCTGGGGGTGGTCCACCTCCAGGAGCACGGTCTTGTCGGACTGGACGATCAGCGGGCCATCAGTCACAACTACTGTTATACGTGCCTCGCCGGTGGGACGAGGTGCCGAGGGGATCGCTGGAGGGCACGTTGACCACACCACCGTTCGACGACAACCCGTTCCGGTCGCCGGACTACGCGACGGCGCCCCCGCCGATGCCCGGTCGGCAGCCGGTCCCGCACTGGTTCACGACGAAGGTGAAGGTCACGCTCACCGTGTGCGTCGTCCTGGCGCTGGCCGTGGGGTCGCTGGGCGCGTGGGGGCTGAGCCGGGTGGGCAGCACCGGCACCCCGTCGGACGGCGACTGCCTGTACCTGTCACGGGAGAGCGGTGACCGGATCGCCTACCACCACGTCGGCTGCAGCTCGGACCGCGCGAGCTACAAGGTCGAGAACACCTACCGCGGGGCCATCGCGTGCGCGTCCGGCGACTACGTGCGGTTCCGGCTGGGCTCCGGCGCCGGCGAGACGCTCTGCCTGGCCCTGAACGTCCGGTCGGGCGACTGCGTGCGCGGTCTCGACGACGAGACGACCGTCACCAAGGTGAGCTGCTCCGACCCGGCGGTGCAGGAACGCGTCCAGATCCTGTCCGGCTACGGGCGCGAAGACGAGTGCGAGCGCGCCGACAAGGTGCTGTCCTACGCGGGCCCGCCGTCGCGCACGGTGTGCCTGGCCCCGCCGGGCGAGAGCATCTAGGTCCCGCTCTGGTCGGGGAGCAGGCTCTGGACGTCGAGGCGGTTCGCCAGCAACCCCGAGTTGTGCATGAGGTCGGCGACGCGCTGCAGCCGGATGCCATTGAGCGACGCAGGGTACGAGCCGAGTGAGATCAGCGCCGCCGTCGTCGTGTCGATGTCGGAGAACCTCGGCAGCGCGTCGCGGACGATCGCCGGGTCGGTCGCGCTCTGCTGGGCCGCGCCCAGCGCCGTGCGGAACGCCGCCAGCGTGCGCGGGTTGGCCTGGGCGAACGGCTTGGCCGACGCGTACGCCGACAGCGGGAAGTCGAGCGTCGCGCCGCGGGCGCCGTCGGCGAGGATGTGGGCGCCGAGGTCCTTCTCGGAGCGCGTGATGTACGGCTCGATCATCAGCGCCGCGTCGGCGTCGCCGCCCTGCAGGGATTGCGGCATCTGGTCGAACGCGACCTGCTTGAACTTGATCTTCGTCACGTCGACGCCGGCCGTCCCCAGCACCGAGCGCGCGGCGAGCGCGCCGACGTCGTCGAGCATGTTCACCGCGATCCGGGGTGACTTCTTCGACGTCGGCACGGTGTAG
Organism: Amycolatopsis sp. NPDC101161; assembly: GCF_044768185.1. Lineage (NCBI taxonomy): Bacteria > Bacillati > Actinomycetota > Actinomycetes > Pseudonocardiales > Pseudonocardiaceae > Amycolatopsis > Amycolatopsis sp. NPDC101161. The sequence goes on along the minus strand of NZ_JBIWPI010000002.1, from coordinate 1,266,792 downwards.
TCGGAGCCCGGCAGGGTCACCAGGGCCATCGTGTTCGGCCCGGCCGTGTAGGCCTCGCCCTGCAGCTGCAGGGCCGTCCCGTCGGCCGCGGCGCGGAACAGCGCGATGTCGGACCCGAACGTGACGTCGAGGTCACCCGCGGTCAGCTTGGCCAGCCCGTCCTCGCCGCCGAGCTCGACGAGCTGCACGTTCAGGCCCACGGCGCCGAACTTCCCGGCCGCGACGGCGATCCGCAGCGGGGCCGTGTCGATGGCGTTGCCCACACCGACGCGCAGGGTGGTCCGCTCCAACGGCGGCGGCGGGGCGGCCGAACCGGAATCGAACACACCGCAGCCCGCGGTCGCCAGAAACGCCGCTACCAGCGGAATCAGCACTCCGCGTCTGATCATGAACCTTCACCTACCGCGAGAATCTGGTTCTCGTGCTGGATCGTATGGTCCGCGCCCCATACGATCGCGGGCAGGGCCGTATCGCGCCAGCGCGGCTTTCGGATCTTCATGGGGCGGGCTACCGTTCAGTAGGTTCGAGGTGCTGTCAGATCCGCGGGTTCCCGTCCGCGGCGGAAAAGGAAACCAGGTGACCCGTCGCGACAAGCGTCCCCGCAAGGGCGGCGACGCGGCGGATCCACGTCCGGCCGGCGGCCGCTGGCGGCTCCGCAACTGGCGTCTCGGCACGAAGCTGTTCGCCGTCCTCCTCATCCCCGCGCTGGCGGTCATCGGGCTCGTCGGCCTGCGGATCAGCTCGGACCTGCGCGACGCCCGGCAGCTCGCCGAGTTCGCCACCCGCAGCCGCGTCGACAGCACGGTCGCCGAAGCCCTCCACGAGCTGCAACGCGAGCGCGACCTCACCGTCCGGTTCGTCGCCCAGGACCGCCAGGGCGACACCGCCGACCTGACCGGCCAGCGCAAACGCGTCGACCAGGCGATCGGCACGTTCGAACGGACCCTCGCCGACAGTAAACCGCGGCTTGACGCCAAGGCGGCGGAAAGCCTGCAGCAGACCGACGACCGGCTGCGCGTGCTCGGCGGCCTCCGGTTCTCCGCGGAGCATTCGGCGTTCCCCGCCGACGCCGTGCTGCGCTCCTACAGCGAGCTGATCTCCGGCCTGCTCGACATCAGCGACTCGGCCGCCGCCGACGTCTCGGACCCCGAGCTCGCGCGCCTGCGCCTGGCCGGCAACGCGCTGGCCCGGATCAAGGACCAGATGTCGGTCAAGCGCGCGGTGCTGGCCGAGGCGCTCGCCGAGGGCAGCCTCAACCGCGACCGCACGCGCTCCCTGCTCGGCGCCGAAGCCGAGCTCGCCGCCGCGCGCAACGACTACCGCACCTTCGCGACGCCCGAGCAGCAGCGGATGTTCGACGACACGGTGATCGGCCTGGTCGTCGACATCGGCAACGACATGGTCGAGTCCGCGCTCACCCGCACCGAGAACGGCCAGAACCTCAACGGCCTCGACCCCAACCAGTGGGACGTCTCGGCGACGCACACGGTCAACCTCGCCCACCAGGTGCAGCAGGCCCTGCTGGTCCAGTTGCAGGAACGCACGGACTCCTTGGCGGCACAGGCGCGCACGGCGGCGATCTGGGACGGCGGGGTCGTGCTGGGCGTCCTGCTCGTCGCGGGCGTGCTGTCGGTGGTCATCGCGCGCTCGCTGCTGCGCCCGCTGCGGATCCTGCGCCGGACGGCCCTCGAGGTCGCCGAGCACCGGCTGCCCGCGGCCGTGCAGAACCTGCTCACCGACCCCGAGCCCGCCCCGGAGAACCTGCGCAAACGGCTGGCCGTCGCGCCGGTTCCGGTCTTCACGCGAGAGGAGCTCGGCCAGGTGGCGCGGGCGTTCGACGCGGTGCACGGCGAAGCCGTCCGGCTGGCCGGCGAGCAGGCGATGCTGCGCGAGAACGTCAACGCGATGTTCGTCAACCTCTCGCAGCGCAGCCAGGACCTCGTCGAGCGGCAGCTGTCGGTGCTGGACCGGATGGAGGCCGACGAGCAGGATCCGGACACCCTCGCCGGGCTCTTCGAGCTCGACCACCTCGCGACGCGGATGCGGCGCAACAGCGAGAACCTGCTGGTCCTGTCCGGCCAGGACTCGGCACGCGAGGACGCCGGCGCCGTCTCGGCCGACGAGATCATCGGCGCCGCGCTCTCGGAGGTCGAGCACTACCAGCGGATCGAGCTCGGGCCGGCGCCGCAGGTCGCCGTGCGCGGGGAAGCCGTCAACGACCTCGTGCACGTCGTCTCGGAGCTGCTGGAGAACGCGACGCGCTACTCGGGCAACGCGACGGTCACCGTCGCGAGCGCCGAGACCCACGACGGCGACTGGCAGATCGAGATCATCGACCACGGCGCCGGCATGCCGCAGGCCGAGATCGACCGCACCAACGTGCGGCTCGCGAACCCGCCGGACGTCGACGTCGAGGTGTCCCGCCGGATGGGCCTGTTCGTGGTCGCGACGCTGGCCACCCGCCACCGCATCGACGTCAGCCTGAGCCCGGGCGCGGACGGCGGCCTCGTCGCGACCGTGCTGGTGCCCACCGCCCTGATCGTCGAGCTGCCGCCGATGCCCGGCCCGCCCCCGCCCGCCGAGCCCGCCGCCGCGCCGGAGCCGGAGCTGCTGGCGCCGCTGGCCCCGCTCACGCCGGCGGAACCCGAGCCGGAGCCCGAACCGGAGCCCGAGGAGCTGACGCCTCCGTCGATCGAGGCCGGCCCGCCGCGCCGGGCGCCCGTGGTGGCCCGGGAGCACAGCCCGGAGTGGCCGACGGCGGACGACGACTCGCACCTGGACCTCGACGCCCCGACCGAGCGGATGCCCGCCTACCGCGACGTCCTGTCGCGCTGGTTCGACGCGGCGGCCGCGCCCGCGGCGGCGGCCGAGCGCCCGCCCGCCGAGCCGCTCCCGGTGGCTCCCGCGCCCCGGCCGGTCGAACCGCAGCCGCGGCACGCGCTGGCCGCCGCGCTCCCACCGCCGCCTCCGCCACCGCCGCCGGTGGCGCCCGAACCGAACCCGGACGACGAGGACACCGATCCGCAGTTCGCGCCCGTCGCGCCGCCGGCCGCGATCGAGCCCGCCTACGAGTGGCCGACCCCGGCCGAGCTGGAGCAGGAGGACGGCGCCGAGGACACCTGGCCGTTCCTGCAGACCGACGACGTCGCCGCCGGGCCGGGAGCGGTGCCCGAGCAGCGGCCGATACTCTCTCTTTCCCCGGAAGCGGTGCGCGAGCGGATGACGAGCCTTCAAGGCGGCTTCCGGCGAGGGCGTCATGCCAGGGGGGACGACACCCGGAACCAGTGAAACGGATTGAGGCATGAGCTCGAAGACGCCCCTGCTGGAAGTGATCGCGCTGGACGCGGCGGACGCCGAAGGCGCGCAGGCGGGCGGGGCGGACCGCCTCGAACTGGTGACGGACATGGCGCAGGACGGCCTGACCCCGACGGTGGAAACCCTGCGCGACGTGCTTTCGGCGACCGACCTCCCGGTCCGGGTCATGTTGCGGGACAACGGTTCCTTCGCCGTCGGCGACCTCGAAGGGCTGCGCGCGGATACCGCCCGGCTGATCGAAGCGGGCGCGCGCGAGTTCGTCTTCGGCTTCCTGAACATCGACAGCGAGATCGACCTGGACGCCTGCGAAGCGCTGATCAAGGAGGTCGACGGTCTGCCGTGGACGTTCCACCGCGCCATCGACCGCACCCGGGATCCGTTGCGCGCCTACGACCAGCTGGCCGCGCTCGGCTGTGACACCGTGCTCGCGGCGGGCCACCCCAACGGCGTAGCCAGTGGGCTTTCCGTGCTGCAGCGGCTCGCGCAGCGCGACAGCGGGCCGGCGCTGCTCGTCGGTGGTGGACTGCGCGCGCAGCAGGTCCACCTCTTGCGCGCGGGCGGGGTGCGCGGGTTCCATGTCGGGAGCGCGGTCCGGCCGGGCGGGTGGCAGTCGCCGGTCGACGCCGAAACGGTGCGCACGTGGGTGGAGCTCGTCAAATCCTGAAGAACCGCGGAAGCCGCACACCGGACGGTCGCGCCACGCGGAATACGCGGTTGTCCGGTGGGCGATCGCGTAATCCGCGAAGTGGTTGTACCAGTATTTTCGGTAATTGAATCGTGCTCCTGAAATTGCATTCGGTTCTTGCGAATGCCGAGCCGCCGTCGCGCGTGCAGGTGCACGCGCGCCGAGCCGGTTGGGCTGCTTGGCGGCTGATGACGTGGTACGCGCTGGCTATCGTGGGCGTGGACTCGTGAAACGCCGCCGGTTCCGGCGGGGGCGGGGTGATCTGCGACGGGCGTGTTGCCGTTCACCCGGATGGTGTCAAGAATTGTTCGGCTAGCGCGGGAGGCGTCGCTGTGGGCGCGCGTATTCGGTTCGCGGTCAATTCGATGAGAAGCCACGAGGAAACCAGGATGCCGACCATCCGGTGGATTTCCGCCGCGTGGGAGCGGCTGATTCCCCGTGGTGATCGCCCGAGCGCGTCCGGGACGAACCGGAAGGTCGAATCGTGACCGGCGCGCTACCGCGGCAACGCGGAACCGAAACCCCCGAAGACGAGTTCGAGAAGCTGGGGCTCGGCGGCTCGCTCGCCCTCACCGGCCTGCTGGCCGCCGTCAAGATCGCGGAAACCGCCACGGGTGTGGTGCTCACCGCCACCGGGGTACTCCCCGGTGCCAGTCCCTCGAAGGAGCGGGCTCCGGCCTGGCCCGGCGGGGAATGACCGGGAGCTGCCCGGCATCGGCAGCTCTCTACGGACGGAGGGCTGCCATGACGGGCAGTGAAGGGCGGGGCGGCACGCGAGTGGGTATCGCCGACGTGTGCCGGCTCGAAGACGTCGTCGCGGAGCTGAGGGCCCTGGACTACCGCTACGGCGGTGGCGCCTGCCGGGCGGCCGTCGAGTCGCGGCTGCCCGCCGCCGTGGCGCTGCTGGACGGCGTGACCAAGACCGTCGTGCTGGCGCGGCTCTGCACCGCCGTCGCGGACCTCTACAACCTGTCCGGCTGGACGAACTTCGACCAGGACCGCCCGGCCGCCGCGCTGGAGGCGTTCGCGCGGGCGCTGGAACTGGCCGTCGAAGCCGGGAACGACGACCTGCAGGCCAACATCCGCTACCGCATCGGACGGCTGCACCTGCACTACGGCGCCGTCGACGCGGCACTGGCCGAGTTCGCGCGCGGCCGGGAGGCGGCGCTGCTGGCCCACTCCAAGCTCGCGCAGGCGATCCTGTCGGCCAACCAGGCGTGGGCGCACGCCAAGAAGGCCGACGTCACCGAGGCGCTGACCTACCTGCGCCGCGCCCGCCAGGAGTTCGCGGAAGCCGAGGGACGCGATCCGTCGCCGTGGGACGCGTTCTTCGGGCCCGCCGACCTCGCCGCGATGGTCGGCACGGTGCACGGCGAACTGGCCCAGGTGGTCGACATCCGGCACGGCCGCGACGGCATCCCCGCGCTCACCGAGGCGATCGCCGGGTACCGCGGCGGCATGACGCGCAGCCGGTCGCTGACCCTGATCTGGCTGGCCACCGTGCACGCGCTGGACGGCGACCTCGACGTCGCCGGCGCCGTCGGCGAGGAGGCGATCGAGCTCGCGGGTGCCCTGCGGTCGCCCCGGACGCGTCAGCGGCTGCACTCGCTCTCGGCGGCCGCCCGGCGGTTCTCCGGCAACGCGGAGGCGCAGGAGATCGTCGACCGCGTCGACGATCTCGGGCATTCCGGACGATAATCGAATGATCATGGAAAGGTAAACGTTCCGGAAAATGAAAATGGGATCCGCGAAACGGCAGCCAAAAGTAGGTTCCTGGGCGGCCTGACGGCTTCTTATGCTTCTCGGCAACCTGCGGCGAGTATTCAAGCGCAGGCCCGGTCCCCACCGCCGAGAGGAAATTCCCCATGCGCTTGCGCAAGCTCGTCGCGGCCGCCGTGCCGCTGCCGGCGTTGCTCGGCCTCGCCGTGGCCGTCCCCGCCGCGGCGGCGACGGAACCCCTGGTCACACTGGCCGACAGCGCCGCCCCGCTCGTCAACAGCGCCCGCGTCGGCGACGTCGCGGGCGGGCAGTCGATCACCGCCGCGCTGTCGCTGAAACTGCACAACCAGCAGGCACTGGAAAAGTTCCTCGCCGATGTGCAGAACCCGGCGTCGCCGCAATACCACCACTTTTTGACCCCCGCGCAGTTCACCGCCGAGTTCGGCCCGACCCAGGCCGACGTGAGCAAGGCCGTCTCATTCCTCGAGAAATCGGGGGCGACCGGGATCGAGGTTTCCGGCAACCGCCAGGCCATCACGTTCACGGGTTCGGCGGCCCAGCTGGAATCGGCGTTCCACACCCGGATCGGGACCTACCACGACCAGGTGTCCGGCCGCGACTTCTTCGCCAACGACGCCGCGCCGACCGTGCCCGCGGACGTGTCCGCGGTCGTGGGCAACGTCGTCGGCCTGGACAACCACGCGCTGCGGACGCACGCGCAGGCCGTCGCGAAACCCAATGTCGTCAAGGCGGTGACCCCGCCGGTGCTCAAGACCGCTTACGGCACCAGCGGTTTGTCCGCGACCGGCAGCGGCGTGAAGGTCGGCTTCGTCGAGTTCGACGGCTACCAGAAGTCCAACATCACCAAGTACGACAGCACGTACGGCCTGTCGGCGGGCTCGGTGACCACAGTCCCGGTCAGCGGCGCGAACTACGACTCGTCGCCGGGCGGTGGCCAGATCGAGGTCGAGCTGGACATCGAGGTCGTCCACGCGCTGGCGGCCGCGGCGAGCGACTACGTCTACGAGGCCCCGAACACCAGCGCCGGCGAACTGGCGATGTACCAGAAGATCGCGTCGGACCACACGGTCAACGTCGTCTCGATCTCCTGGGGCGCTTGCGAATCCGCGGAGGGTTCGAGCGCGGCGAAGAGCGTCAGCAACGCGATCGCGACGGGCACGGCGGAGGGCATCTCGTACTTCGCGGCCGCGGGCGACGACGGCACGACCGACTGCTACCGCCAGACGGGCTCGACGGCGAAGGCGGTCGACTTCCCGGCGTCCAGCCCGAACGTGACGGGTGTCGGCGGCACGCAGCTGACGGTGACGTCGTCGAACGCGTACAGCAGCGAGAAGGCGTGGAACGACGGCGCGTCCAACGGTTCCACGGGCGGCGGCATCTCGACGGTGTTCACGGCGCCGTCGTGGCAGTCCTCGCAGAGCACGACGTACCGCAAGGTCCCGGACGTCTCGGCCGACGCGGCGAGCGGCTCGGGCTACTACATCTACACGGCGGGCGCGTGGCAGACGGTGTGGGGAACGTCGGGCGCGGCCCCGCTGTGGGCGGCGTTCGCGACGCTGCAGAACCAGGTCCACGGCGGTGGGCTGGGCAACCTGAACCCGAAGTTCTACTCGATCGGGAACGGATCGTCGTACGGGACGGGGTTCCACGACGTGACGACGGGCAACAACACCCTGCACGGGACGACGGGCTTCAGCGCCGGCACCGGGTATGACCAGGTGACGGGCTGGGGGTCGTTCAAGGGGAGCGGCTTGTCGGGCCTGATCGGCTGAGCGTTGTGGGGGCCGGGGCTGTCGCATTCGTGCGACGGCCCCGGTTCCCGTTTTTGTCGGTGACCGGTGACACACTGCGCACATGTCAACACGAGTAGCGACGCCGAGGAGCCGGGCGCTGGGCTTCGGCTTGCGCACGGCCCGGGTGGCGCGCGGTCTCGGCATGCGCGAACTGGCCCGGATGGTCGATGTGCGGCCGCAGGAACTCTCCCACTGGGAGATCGGCACGCGGGTGCCGAAGATCGCGCAGGTAGGCCTGTTGCTCGGCGCATTGCGGGTCGAACCAGCGGAGCGGGAGCGCCTGCTGGACTTGGCGGAGTACGCGCGGGAACCCAACTGGCTCGAACACAGCATCCCGGGCATCTCGCCGAAGCTCTCGGCTTTCATCGAGTACGAGCGCACCGCCTCGGCGATCTTCGCCTGGGAACCGTTGCTGATCCCCGGACTGCTGCAGACCCCCGAGTACGCCTGGGCGATCCTCGGCACCGGTGGTCGGCAGCGGGCAGAAGCGGAACTGCGGCTGAGGCTGAAGGTTCGCTTGCTGCGCCAGGAGGTACTGACCGGCCGCGACCCTTCTCCCTACACCGTCTTCCTCGGCGAAGCTGTGGTCCGGCAGCGCCTCGGCGGCCGCGAAATCATGCTCTCGCAGCTCAAGTACGTTTCCGAACTGGCCAAGCGGCGGAACATCAGCTTGCGGATCCTGCCGGAGAGCGAAGAGTTCCACCCGGGGCTCAACGGTTCGTTCGTCATCTTCGACTACACCGAGCTGCCGCCGATCATCTTTCTGGAGCAGTACAGGGGAAGTGCTTACCTCTACGATGAGCAACAGGTGGCCGACTACCAGGCCGCCCAGCGGGCGATGGCGGTACTGACCCTGAGCGAGCAGGCATCCTCCGCTCTCCTCGGGGAGGTGATCGCCGACTTGGAGGCGTGATGTGGCGTAAGTCCAGCTACAGCGGGAGCGAAGAGAACTGCGTTGAGGTGCGCCTCGGCCCGGTGTCGCAGATCCGCGACACCAAGGACCGCTCCGGGGGCACGCTGATCGTCACTGCGGCCACTTGGAGGGCTTTCCTTCGCAAGACTAAGCATTAGTCTGGGGGCATGATCAAGCGCACGGTGCTGGACGCCACCCGCGAGCTCCTCCGCGAACTCGGCCTCACCACGTTGTTCGGCAACCCCGGCACCACCGAGGTCCCCTTCCTCACCGACTGGCCGGACGACTTCGACTACGTCCTCGGCCTGCAGGAGTCCGCCGTCGTGGCGATGGCCGATGCCTACTCGCAAGCCACGCGCCAAGCCGTGCTCGTCAACCTGCACTCCGCCGGCGGTGTCGGCCACGGGCTCGGCAGCCTCTACAACGCCTACCGCAACCGCACGCCCTTGATCATCGTCGCCGGGCAGCAGACGCGGAACCTCCTGCCGCACGATCCCTTCCTCGGCGCCATCGACGCGCCCGGCTTCCCCAAGCCCTACGTCAAGTGGTCCATCGAACCCGCCACCGCCGAAGACGTCCCGGCCGCGCTCGCCCGCGCCTACCACGTCGCGACGCAGGCGCCGTCCGGTCCCGTCTTCGTGTCCGTTCCCGCCGACGACTGGACCGCCACCACCGAACGCCCGGTCATCTCCCGGCCGCGCATCCGCGGGTTCGCGCCCGACCCCGAGGCGATCGACGAACTCGTCGCCGCGCTCGAAGCCAGTGAACGGCCGGCCATCGTCGTCGGGGGAGCCGTCGACCAGGACGGCGCCGTCGTCGAGACCGTCGCGCTCGCCGAACGGCTCAACGCCGGCGTTTACGTCGCTCCCATGTCGTTCCGGTGCTCCTTCCCCGAAGACCACCCGCTGTTCCAAGGCTTCCTCGACCCCGAACGCGGCGCCGTCTCGGACAAGCTCGCCGGGCACGACCTCGTTCTCGTGCTCGGCGCGCCCGCCTTCACCTACCACGTCGACCGCGGGCGCGGGGAAGCTCCGCTGCCGCCGCTGTTCATCCTCAGCGACGACGAGCAGATCCTCGCGCGCGCCTTCGAAGGCACCGGTATCCGCGCGACGCCGAAGCTGGGCATCCGCGCGCTGCTGAACGTCGTCGACCGCAGCACGCGGCCCGCGCCGGCTCCGCTGGAGCGTCCGGCGAAGCCCGGTGACGAGAAGCTCTCCGCCGAGTTCGTCTACTCGACGCTCGCGGACCTGTTGCCGGACAGCGCGATCGTCGTCGAGGAGACGCCCAGTCACCGCGGCATCCTGCACGACCACCTGCCGATCACGGAGACCGACACGGGCTTCCTGACGATGGCCAGCGGCACGCTCGGCTACGGCGTCCCGGGCGCGGTCGGTGCGGCGCTCGCCCGCCCGGACCGTCCGGTCGTCGGCGTGGTCGGCGACGGCTCCAGCATGTACGGCATCCAGGCCCTCTGGACGGCCGCGCGGCAGGAACTGCCGGTGACGATCCTCATCATGGACAACTCGGAGTACGCGGCGGTCCGCATCCTCGGCGAGACGATCGGCGGTGCGAAGCTCCCCGGCACCGAGCTGGGCGGCATCGACTTCGCGGCGCTGGCGTCGAGCATGGGCTGCCAAGGCATGACGATCACCGAGCCGTCGGGCCTGGTCCTGGGCTTGACGGCGGCGCTGGCCGACCCGCGGCCGACGCTGGTGCACATCAAGGTCGCGGCGTCCGACCGGACGTTGTACTGACTTGTCGACAACCGGCTTCGTCCACCCGGACTCCGCGGACAACTGAAAAGCCGCGGCGGATCAAGAAGATCCGCCGCGGCTTCAGTTGTCCTAAGTGGACTCAGCTACCGGTCTTGCTGCTCTCCGAAACGTCCGAAGACTGCTCCGCCAGCTCCCACTCCGCGGCATCGGAAGCAGCCGTCGCGGCCTCCGCGGGGCTGCCGCCGTGCAGCAGGCGCGCCACTTCGCCGCGCAGCGTCACGAACTCCGCCGACTCGCGCGTCGTGATCTGGTCCCGTGCGGCGGGGAGGCCGACCGGCAGGTCCGCCACGATCGACGCCGGCGACTTCGACAGCACCAGCACCCGGTCGGACAGGTAGACGCTCTCGTCGATGTCGTGCGTGACGACCAGGATCGTGCTGCCCTGCTCGCGCTGCACGCGCCGGGTGAGGTCCTCGAGCTCGAAGCGCGTCTGGGCGTCGACCGACGCGAACGGCTCGTCCATCAGCAGCAGCGCCGGCCGGCTGGCCAGCGCGCGGGCGATCGACACCCGCTGCTGCATGCCGCCCGACAGCTGCCACGGGAACTTCCCGCCGACGCCCGAAAGCCCGACCTGCTCGAGGGCCTCGGCCGCCCGCGTCCGCCGCTCGGCCTTCGAAATCTGCCGCCAGCGCAACGGGAACTCGACGTTCTTCTGCACCGAAAGCCACGGGAACAGCGACCGGCTGTAGTCCTGGAACACGACGGCGAGGTCGTCCGGCACGCCCGAGACGCGGTCGCCGTGCAGGCTCACCGTGCCCTCGGTCGGCGGGGTCAGCCCGGCGACGCAGCGCAGCAGCGTCGACTTCCCGCAGCCCGACGGGCCGACGATGCTGGCCAGCTGCCCGGCCTCGACGGCGAACGACAGGTCGTTCACCGCGGTGTGCGCCTTGGCGCCCGTGCCGTAGCGGTGGCTGAGGCCGGACACTTCGAGCATGGTTGACATGGGAGAGGCCTTTCCAGCGTCAGTCGCGGCCGAGGCGGGTCGGCTGCCAGGCCAGCACCCGCCGCTCCGCGGCCAGGAAGATCGTGTTGAAGACGTAGCCGAGGATGCCCAGCAGCACCAGCCACGACCACATGGTCGGGAAGTCGAAGTCCTGCTGGGCGTTCAGCAGCGACCGCCCGATGCCGTTGTACGCGCCGACCAGTTCGGAGACGACCATCAGCAGCAGCGAGATGGACAGGCTGACCCGCAGCCCGGCGAAGATCTTCGGCGCCGCCGCGGGCAGCACGACCATGCCGACCCAGTACCGCTTGGGGGTCCGGAACGACCGGGCCGTCTCCACCTTCACCTGGTCGACCGACCGGACGCCGTCGACCGCGTTGAGCACCACCGGCCACACCGAGCCGAAGATGATCGACCCGATCTGCATGCCCGAGCTCAGCCCGAACAGCACCGCGAACACCGGGATCAGCGTGGGCGGCGGGATCGAGCGGAAGAACGCGAACAGCGGGCCGACGTAGTCCATCGCGGTCGCGGACCGGCCGAGCAGCACACCGAGGACGACGCCGACGACCGCGGCCAGCGCCCAGCCGCCGAGCGTCCGGCCGAGGCTGGGGAACACGTTGTCGAACACCGCGTCGGTGAGGAAGAGGTGCGACGCGGGCCCGGTGAACCACAGCTTCGCCGCGGCGGTCGCGATCTCCGTCGGCGGCGGGAAGAACTTGCTGCCGCCCGCGCGGGCGGCGAACTCCCAGACCACCACGAGGATCGCGAACAGCAGCCAGTTGCGGACGACGGTCGCGGCGCCGCGGGCGGCGCGCCGGCCCACCCGGCCGGAGAGTGTCGCCGTGGTCATGCGATCGCCTCCCGGTCGACGGTGCTCCAGCGGAACAGGCGCTTGCCCAGCTGCTCCAGACCTTCGTTGATCAGGTACCCCAGCACCCCCGCGACCACGGTACCGGCCAGCACCAGGTCGAACCGGATCGAACCGGTGCCGGCGACCAGGATGAAGCTGCCGAGGCCGACCTCCGACCCGGCGAGGAACTCGACGCTGACGACGGCGATCAGGGAGATGGTCGCCGACAGCCGGACGCCGGTGAAGACGAACGGCGCGGTCTGCGGCAGCGCGACCGACGAGAGCATGCGGAACCGGCTGGTCCCGCACGCGCGCGCGGTCTCCATCAGCACCGGGTCGATCTCACCCATGCCGTAGATGGTGTTGAACATGATCGGCCACAGCGACGCGTACACCGCCAGCGAGATCTTCGCCTCCGGTCCGGAGCCGAGCACCAGCAGCACCAGCGGCACGAGCGCGGTGACCGGGATCGGGCGGAGGAACTCGACGATCGCGGCGGTGGCCGTGCGCAGCACCGGGACGCTGCCCAGCAGCAACCCGGCCGGCACCCCGACGGCGATGGCGATGGCGATGGCGATCAGCCAGGCCAGCATGGTCGCGACGATGTCGCGGATGAAGGAGGGGTCGCCCAGCAGGTGCCCGACGGTGACCAGGACGACGCTCGGCGGCGGCGTGAACGTCTTGCTGACCAGGCCGACCTGGACGACGACCTCCCAGAGCAGGAGGAAGCCGACCAGGCCGGCCAAGCCTCGGAGCAGTTTCTTCACGTCAGCTGGCAACCTGCGGCGCGATCATCGACGCCGCGTCCACCTTGCTGGTGATGACGCCCATCTGCAGCAGCAGGTCGGGCACCCGCTGGAGGCGCCGCGCGTCCAGCGTCGAGCCGTACCCCGGCAGGGTGAGCAGCTTGGCCGTGTCTTCGTCGATCTTCGCGTACTTGACCAGCAGCGGCTCGACCTTCGCGCGGTCGTTGAGCGCGTCGAGGGTGGCCTTCTTCATGGCGCGCTGGAAGGCCGCGAGGGTCTTCGGGTTCGCCTGGACCCACTTCGTCGTCGCGCCGTAGCCGGTCAGCGGGAAGTCCTGGCTGGCACCGGTGTTGATGTCGATGACGGGGGTCGCGCCCGCGATCTTCGCCGCCTGGGACAGCTGCGGTTCCGGCATGTAGGCCGCGTCCACCTGGTTGTCCTTCAGCGCCGCCGCCATGTTCGGCAGCGGCATCGGGACCCAGGTGACGTTGTTGAAGTCGACGCCGTGGTCCTTCATGACGGACTTAGTGAGGATGTCGGACGCGGTGTTCTTCGCCGTGATCGCGATCCGCTTGTTGGCGAGGTCGTTGACCGTCTTGACCGTCGAGTTCGGCACCGTGACGATCGCGTTGCTCTTGGCGTTGACCGACGTGCCGTCGGCGACCAGCTGCACGTCCGCGGAGCCGGTGCTCTTGGCGACGAAGAACGGCATGTAGGTCGACAGCGAGATGTCCGCTTCACCGGAGATCGCCTTCGTCATCGACGCTTGACCGCTGTTGGCGATGATCTGCTCGACCTCGAGGCCCTCGGCCTTGAAGTAGCCGCCGTCCTGGGCCAGCCAGAACGGGGCCAGGTCGGTCGTCGGCATGATCGAGACCTTGATCTTCGACTTCTCCAGGCCGCCCCCGTTCGACGAGGCGCTCGAGTCGTCCGAGCCGAGCGCACTGCAGCCGGTGAGGGCCGTGGCGGCTGCGACGGTGAGGGCGAGCCCGAGCGCGGCGCGGCGAGTGCGAACCCGGCCACTGCTCATGGCGTTTCCAAGCAAGGCCTGCTCCTTGGGTGAAAATGTTGACGGTTGGCGGACCGAATCCCGGGGAAGTACGTAACTCATTCTCAGGGGAGTCCCGCGGGCCACTGTAGAGGCGGTGACAGCTCGCTCACAACGGGTGGGATCAATACCTGAGCGGGTGGCGCACGTCACTCTTTCGGCCTCTGGTCTAGACCCACTGCTCCACTCGCCGTAGTGGTTCACCCAGCGTAGGGGCCAGATCCTGAATAACCGATGGCCAACTGTGCGTCGACTGAGCGAACGCTGTGCAACATCGGGCACGAAGCATCGGGAGGGTTACATCTTCCCCGGCCGTTCGCTACCCTCTGCACCTGCGGGGAGGTATCAACCTCCGATGTAGTGAGAGAGAGTGCCTGGATGGCCGATCAAGACGGACCACTTCGGTGTACCAGGGCTCACTGTGCTTTTCCTGAGAGATTCTCCCCCGCAGAGACCACTGCCTGGCCGTGCTCAGCCGCCGTGCCGGTGGACTGAACCGACCAAACAGACCGATGCAGACCAGCGCAGGGACCCGACCGTGATGCTCGAGCTGAACCGATTCCGTCCGGCCGGACGGGGTTCAGGAACCCCCGTCGAAGACGATCTTTTCACCCGTACGGGTAGCGTCTCGCGCTGGCTCCTGCCGATCGGCCGCCGAGCCGGAACGCCGGGAGCGTGCTGACGAGTGGCTGAGGAGAACGCGATGCGCCCTGGCGGGCGCTGGACCGAGCAGGGTTTCACGAGCACGAACGATGATGGTGGTGCGGCGGTGCCGAACGAAGACGCCGCGGGGGTAGGAGGGACCCCTGCGCAGTCGCCCGGAGATGCTCCGGGCCGGAAGGCCGGGCTGTTCTCCGGCATGCGCGATTGGCGGCTGCGCTCGAAGCTGGCCGCGATCCTCCTGATCCCGACGCTGACCGCGCTCACGCTGGGCACGTTGCGCGTGGTGGACGACGCCCAGCAGGCGGCGGAGTTCCAGCGGACGGCCGACCAGGTCGCGTTCGCCGTCAAGGTCACCACGGTGGTGCACGAGCTGCAGAACGAACGCTCGCTGGCCGTCGCGCGGATCTCGTCCAACAACCAGCTGCTGCAGACCGGGCTGGACGCGCAGATCGCCAAGGTCGACCGCGAGGTGACGAACCTGCGTTCGGCGGCGGCGACCCTCAACTACGACGACCAGGCGACCAAGGACCGCTACACCCGCGGTCTCCAGCGCCTCGACGCCCTGCGCCCGCTGCGGGCGGCGTTCAACACCTCGAGCGGCCTGCCCGACATCACGGTCATGACCGCCTACTCGGGCATCCTCGACTCGCTCATCGAGCTCGGCCGCGAGGTGACCACCGCGGTCACCGACCGGGACGTGCTCCGGCTGGGCACGAGCACGCAGGCGATCAGCGAGGCCAAGGAGTTCACCACCCGCGCCGACGCCGAGCTGCAGATCGCCGCGTTCCGCGGCAACTTCCCCGGCGACCTCCTGGACCAGACGCGCGCGTCGGCGTCCAGTGCCGACGCCTCCGTCCAGTCGTTCCTCGCGAACGCCGACGACGACCAGCGCCAGCTCTACAACGACACCTACTCCGGCCCGGAGGTCGACGACCGCCGCCGGATCCAGACGGCGGCCTTCGCCTTCGCCCAGCAGGGTGACGCGCCGAGCATCGACACCACCGCGCTCGGCAAGGACAGCACCGTGTCGGCGGACAAGCTGCACGCGGTCGAGTCGAACCTGCTGGCCCAGCTCAAGACCCGCGCCGACGACCTCGCCACGGCGGCGGTCAACTCGGCCTGGGTCGGCGGTGCCGTGGTGCTCGCCGCGCTGGCGGCCGCGATCGCGCTGATGCTCGTCGTCGCCCGCCTGATGCTGCGCCCGCTGCGGGTGCTGCGGAAGAGCGCGCTGGACGTCGCCTACACCCGGCTGCCCGAGACCGTGCAGGCGATCCTCGACGACCCGGACCCGGTCGGCGCCTCGAAGAAGGCCGTCCAGCCGGTGCCCGTCACCTCCCGCGACGAGATCGGCGAGGTCGCGCGGTCGTTCGACATCGTCCACGAACAAGCCGTCAAGATGGCCGCCGAGCAGGCCCTCCTGCGCGAGAACGTCAACGGCATCTTCGTGAACCTCTCCCGGCGGTCGCAGCGGCTGGTGGAACGCCAGCTCGGCGTCATCGACCGCCTCGAGGCCGACGAGCAGGACCCGGACCACTTGGCGAGCCTGTTCGAGCTCGACCACCTGGCCACGCGGCTGCGGCGCAACGGTGAGTCCCTGCTGGTGCTCTCCGGCGCCGGCCTGGCCAAGTCCGTGCCCAAGCCGGTGCCCGCCGCCGACGTCATCGGCGCCGCGGTGTCGGAGATCGAGCAGTACGCCCGGATCGAGGTCGGCATCGTGCCCGACGTCGCGGTCCAGGGCCTCGCGATCCACGACCTCGTGCACGTCCTCGCGGAGCTGCTCGACAACGCGACCTACTTCTCCGAGCCGGAGACGAAGGTCATCGTCCGGGCCGTGGTGACCCGCCGGAAGGCGCTGGCCATCCAGGTCACCGACCACGGTGTCGGCATGACCGAGGACCGGCTGGCCGAGGTCAACGCCCGGCTGGCCGAGCCGCCGGACCTGGACGTGTCGGTGACCCGGCGGATGGGCCTGTACGTGGTCTCGCGCCTGGCCAAGCGCCACGGCATCGAGGTCCGGCTGCGCGAGAACGAGGACATCGAGGGTGGCGTGATCGCCCGCGTCGTCGTCCCGGCCGAGCTGCTCACGCCGCTGCGCCCGGGCATGCAGCGGCAGACCCCGCCGCCGGCGAACCGGTCCGAGACGTCGATGTCGATGCCGAGCATCCCGATCCCGGCCGCGCGTTCGGACTTCGACCAGACGCTGACGCACACGCCGGTGCCGCCTTCGGCACCGCCGCCCCCACCGCCTCCGCCGGCTCCCGAGCCGGTGGCGAACCAGGGTGGGCTGGTGCCCCTCGACCAGCCGATCAGCCTGGACGACCTGGTCAGCGGCGGCCGCGCGGCGGGCCCGTTCCTGTCGCCCGAGCTGCCGAAGCCCGACGTGCCGGCCTGGCCGACCGCCGAGGACCTCGCGCCGCTGACCCCGCAGCCGAACGGCGACGGCGCCAGCTCGCGGGCCGGTGACACGCAGTTCGCGCCGCTGGTCCTGCCGAAGCGCGAGCCGAAGTACGTCCCCCCGGAGGAGCCGCCACCACCCCCGCCGCCCGCGGCGGAGGTCGGGTCGTCGGCCCTCGAGGACGATGTACCCACCCGGCGGCTGCCCATCTACCAGTCGGTGCTGTCACGCTGGTTCAGTGAGGGCGACGACTCGACTGCCGACCCGGTGCAGCCGCAGAGCGAGGGTGAAGACCCGAACCTGCCGCCCCTCACCGGCTCCCCCGAGCCGGTGGCCGAACCGGTCGCCCGGCGCCAGGAGCCCGTCGACGAGCTGCAGCCGACCGCCGCGACCCGGCACCCGCTCCTCCCCGCCGACGACGGCTGGCACAGCGCCTCCGACGACGGCTGGCAGGCGGCGCAGTCGCTGCTGGAGTCCAAGAACGAGGAGATCACCCCGGCCGGGCTGCCCAAGCGCGTCCCGAACCAGTACCTGGTCCCGGGGTCGATCAACAGCCCTTCGGCCGAAGCGCCGGCGCAGAACAGCTTCGCGGACAACACCGCGGGCATGCCCGGAACGGGTGCGATCACCCGCTCGGCGTCCGCGGCGCGGAGCCGGATGGCAAGCTTCCAGCGGGGCTACACCTCGGGACGGCACGCGTTGAAGGAACTCCCGGGCGAAGAACAGCTGGAAACCAGCAGGGTTCCGGGGCGTGGCAACACCACAGACAGCAGTGAGGAGTGAAAGTGACACGGGCGGGTGCAATGCAGCCGGGTGGCTCCGCGCAGCCGAACGGCCAGGCGCATGCCAAGGCGAACAATGCCGGCAGCTTCGCTTGGCTGATCACGGATTTCGTGCACCGGGTGCCCGGCGCGGCCCACGCGGTCGTGGTGTCGGCCGACGGCCTGCTCCTCGCGGCCTCGCGTGGTCTGCCGAAGGACCGGGCCGACCAGCTGGCCGCGGTGGCGTCGGGGCTCACGAGCCTCGCGCGCGGTGCGGCCAAGGTGTTCGAAGGCGGAACGGTCGCGCAGACGGTCGTCGAAATGGCGAACGGCTTCCTCTTCCTCATGTCGGTTTCCGACGGTTCGTGCCTGGCGGTCCTCGGTTCGCCGGAGAGTGACATCGGCTTGGTCGTCTACGAGATGACCCTGCTGGTGGAGCGGGTCGGCCAGCAGCTGACTCCGGAGATGCGGGCGCAACTGCAGGGTGCGGCGATCCGCCGCTGAGGACCCGGGAACCGAGGAGAGAGCCGTGGACGACGGGCGCTTGAGGGGCGATGGCCGGCTCGGTGACGACTTCTCCGGTGGGTGGTCCGAGCACTCGGACGACGGCCGGGAAGACTGGCAGTCGTTCCGGGACCGGGTCGACCGCGAGTGGCGGTCGCGCCGGGTGCAGGCGTCCGACAGCGACCCCGTGCGGGAACCGCCGAACTGGCTGACCGACAGCAATGCCGGTCAGGAGCCGATCCGGCCGATCCAGGCCGGCAGCGGTGAGTACCGCGACCGGCTGCTGGGCGGGCCGGGCGCGGAGCTGTTCGGCGGGTCGAGCGGGCCGCTGTACGACGCACGGGACTTCGCCGCGTACAGCACCGAGCGCGACTTTTCGTCGGGCCCGGACTCCGGTGAGCTCGCGGCGGCGCTGCCGCAGCAGGCCCACCAGGAGTACGTCGACGCGCCGCCGCCGACGGAGATGGAGACGTCCGGCCTGGTCCGGCCGTACTTCCGGACCCGCGGCCGGACGAAGGCGACGCTCGACCTGGCGATCGAGGCGCTGATCTCGACCAGCGAACAGGGCCGGATGCTCGACCGGGTCCGGGTGCCCGAGCACCGGTCGATCTGCGACCTGTGCCTCGACACCCGGTCGGTGGCCGAAGTGGCGGCGCTGCTGCGCCTGCCGCTCGGCGTGGTGCGGGTGTTGATTGGTGACGTGGCGGGCCTCGGGCTGGTGCTGGTGCACTCCAGCAACCAGACGGTGGGCGACCGCCCGAGTATCGAGTTCATGGAAAGGGTGCTCAGTGGGCTTCGGAGAATTTGACTCCGACGCGAACGCGCCGCAGGTGACGGGTCCGACCTCGTCGGCCAAGATCGTGGTCGCCGGCGGGTTCGGTTCGGGGAAGACAACGTTGGTCGGGGCGATCTCCGAGATCGACCCGCTGACCACCGAGGCCATGATGACCGAGGCGAGCGTCGGACACGACGACACCTCGGCCACGCCCAACAAGACCACCACTACCGTGGCGATGGACTTCGGGCGCATCTCGCTGGACTCGGACCTCGTGCTCTACGTCTTCGGCACGCCGGGTCAGCACCGGTTCTGGTTCATGTGGGACGACCTCGCGGTCGGTGCCATCGGGGCGGTCGTGCTGGTGGACACGCGGCGGCTCGCCGACGCGTTCCCCTCGATCGACTTCTTCGAGAACCGGAAGCTGCCCTACGTCGTGGCGATCAACTGCTTCGACCGGCTCCTGCACCACCAGATCGAGGACGTCCGGCACGCGCTCACCATCGCGCCGTCCGTCCCGATCATGGCGTGCGACGCGCGTGAGCGCGACTCCGCCAAGCAGGTGCTGATCTCCGTCGTCCAGCACGCGATCGCGCACGATACGGCGCTGCGCGCGGGCTGAGGGTATGACGCCCCGAACCGGATGCGGCCGTTGGAGTGAACTCCACGCGCTTCACCCACTTCGGGGAGCGTTGCCGCCGTCCGGAGGACGAAGTGGTCGCCGCGTCGGGGGTGCGCCGGGGGTCCCGGCGGGTCCCCGGTCCGGCGTCGGCGGGTCTGACCTGCGCGGACGCTCCGCCGTCGCGGGCCGCGGGGTGGGCTCCGCCCGCGCCGACCCGGCCGGGCCGGCGCGGAGCGCGGCCGGGCGCACACGTAGGGTGCGCAGCGGCCGGCCGGTGGTCGACTCGACACTTCCGGCGGGGCGAATACGCTTGAGCGTGGGCCGTGCCGGCCACTCCGGAGTGCGGCGCGCGGCGCCGCAGGAGCAAGGAGGGGCAGTAGTGACGGCTTCCGGCCAGGGTTCGTTCGGCTGGCTCATCACGGACTTCGTGCGCCGGGTACCCGGCGCCGCGCACGCCGTTCTGGTGTCCGCGGACGGCCTGCTGCTGGCGCCGTCGGAAGGGCTGCCGCAGGAGCGCGCCGAGCAGCTGTCCGCGGTGGCGTCCGGGCTGATCAGCCTGACGCACGGCGCCGCGCGCTGCTTCGAGGCGGGCGGCGTCAACCAGACCGTGGTGGAGATGGAACGCGGCTACCTGTTCCTGATGTCGGTGTCGGACGGCTCGTCGCTGGCGGTGCTGGCCGCGCCGACGTGCGACATCGGCACGGTCGCCTACGAGATGACGCTGCTCGTCGAGCGCGTGGGCCAGCAGATCACCCCCGAGCTGCGCGCGCAGCTGCAGGGCGGCGTGCGTGGGTAGGACAAGATGAGGATTTCGGGATTCGACGATCCGGACTCCAGCGGCTGGGACGCGCTGCACCGCGGCACCGAGCGCGAGGGTTTCGATTCGCCCAGCAAGTTCGACATGTCGACGCTGTCGATGATCATGCCCAAGCGCAAGCCGGCGCGGCCGCAGCCGGACGCGCAGGGTTACACCGACGAGGACACCCGCGAGTGGGGTTCCCCGGCGGCGTCGTCCGACGAGGACTACGACGACGGTTACGACCCCGCCGAGCCGGAGTGGCAGGACGACGAGCGCTACGAGCCGGAGCCCCCGCCGCTCGAGCCGGCGTGGACGCCCCCGCGCGGCGCCCGCCCGCCGGCCCCGCCGCGGCCGCCGGCCCCGCCCGGCCCGCCGCCGCCCCGGCCACCGGCGCCGAGACCCCCGGTGTCCAGAACCCCGGCGGCGCCCCCGCCGTCGTGGGCCCCGCCGATCGACCCGCGCACCGGCTGGACACCCCCGCCGGACCCGGAGACCCGCTGGATCCCGCAGCCGGAGCCGTGGGAGGAACCGGCCCGCGTCGCGGCGCCCGTCGCCCCGGCGGGTTCGCGGGTCCGCCCGTACACGCGGACGGGCGGCCGCACGAGGTCCGACCACAACCTGGCCCTGGAGGCCCTGGTCTCGACGTCCGACGACGGCCGCCGGTACCGCGGCGTGCGCTCGGTCGAGCACCGCCGCATCTGCGACCTGTGCCTGGACACGCGCTCGGTGGCCGAGATCGCGGCCCACCTGCGGCTGCCGCTGGGCGTGGTGAAGGTGCTGGTGGGCGACATGTCCGACATCGGGCTGGTGCTGATCCACCAGACGGAGCTGATCCTCGGGGACCGGTCGTCCCGCGAGTTCATGGAGCGCGTCCTGGCCGGCCTGCGGGCGCTCTAGTCTTCGACCAGCGCCGCCGAGGTGATGCGGTGCAGCGAGTAGCGCTCGTTGTTGTCGCCTTCGAGGACGCCGCCGCCGACCCGGATCGGCCGGACCACCCGCTGGCTGGCCGTCCCGCGTGAGTCGACGAACCCGATCCAGACCTCACGCCGCTCCAGCGTCGCCCGCGACAGCAGCTCCAGCGTCGCCGAGGTGTCCGCGCCGCCGCCCACCGGCGCCCGCACGGCCGATCCCCGGCGGCGGGCCGATGCCGCGTCGCCCGCCCGCAGGTTCGAGACGATCCGGGACGCCTGGTCCGGCGTCAGCACCGCCTGCTCACCCGGGCTGCGCCGGGGCCCGCGTGCCTTCGCCGGCAGCCGGCGCCCGCCCGGGCGGATGTCGACGACCCGGCCGTCCGGGCCCTCGGCCGCGGGGGCGAACCCGGCCGCGCGCAGGCCGGCCAGCACCTCGTGCAGCGGGTCCGGGCTGACCACGACCGTCGGCGCGATCAGCCGCAGGTCGTGCTCCGCCGCGACCGGGTTGGCCAGCACCTCCGCCAGCAGCGCTTCGTCGTCGCACCGCAGGAACGACGCCGCCGCGCCGCCGCGCAGCCGGCCGTGCCGCCGGGCGACGTCGTCGACCAGGTAGCTCAGCGACTGCGGGACCGGTGTCGCGGACTTCTTCTTGAACAGGGCGTGCAGCTCGTCGGCCGTGCGCCCGGTGTCCAGCGCCCGCCGCACGGACGTCTCGGTGATCCGGTAGACCGTCGCGTGCCCGGCCGACTCGACGTCCGCGACCGCGGCCATCTCGGTCGCCAGCTCCGGCTCGAGCGGGCCCGGTGCGACGACCGTCAGGTCGGCCTGCAGCAGCACGTGGTCCACCGGCGCCGGCAGCGCGTCCAGGATCGCCTCGACGGCACCCGGCCGGTCGTCGGCCAGCAGCGCGCGCGTCGCCGTCGTGACGCCGCCGAGCCCGACCAGCCCCAGCGCGGACGCCTCGGCCATCGTCCAGCGGACGGTCTCGTCGCGCAGCCGCCCGCCGCGCCGCGGGGCTCGCCAGGCCAGCACCGCGACGAGTTCGTCGACGCTCTTCACGCCGGCGCCCTCGGGCAGGTCGGCCAGCGCGGACAGCACCCGCCGCCGCGTGACCGGGGCCAGCGGGCGGCGCAGGTCCTCCGACAGCGGCGCGATGGGCTTGTCCTTGGCGTCGCGGCCGCCGGCCATCCCGGGCAGCCGCGGCAGCTCCAGCCACGCCTGGGCGAGCGTCATCCAGCGCTGGGCGGTCGGCGACGCGAGCCACGAGTCGGTCAGCGTCGTCGGCACCCACTCGGGCGCGGTCGCCTCGCTGTCCGCGACGAGCCCGGCGCCGACGGCCAGCTCGGCGAGCAGCACCGCCTGCGTCTCGTCGATCTCGAGGTCCTTGGCGAGCTTCTTCAGCTCGCGCACGCCGAGGCCGCCCGACTTGAGCACCGGCGGCGGGGACGCGGACCACGACCGCAGCAGGGATTCGGTGTGGCGCAGGAACTCCATCGCCTCACCGGCCGCCGCCTTGTCCAAAGTAGACGTCTGGTGCGGGTGGACGGGCAGCTCGGGTTCGGTGAGCGCGCCCGGCGCGAAGACACCCCCGCGCAGCGCGACCCCGAGCTCGCGCGGCAGCTCGACGGTCTGGTCGTCGCGCCGCAGCAGCAGCCCGCGGGCCAGCAGCTTCTGCACCGGGGTCGTGGCCTTCTCGAGCGTCAGGTCGAGCCCGGCGTCGCGGGTGCGGCCGATCGGCGGGCCGGCGGCGAGGGCGTTCAGGACGGCGCGCTCGTCGTCGGGCAGCTCCGCGAGCCGCGCGGTCAGGTCTTCGCCGGCCAGAGACGGCGACGACGCGCCGAGCCCGGCCGGGAACGGCCCGAGCGCCTCGCGGACCGCGGGCGGCACGCGCAGCGCGTCGTCCGGGCCCCACGCCAGCGCCCGCGCGCGCAGCCGAGCCAGCGGCACGCTGATGTCGGTGCCGACGAGGCCGGTGACCTCGGCGACCGGCACCGGGTCGCGGTCCGCGCCGGCCAGCAGGCACGCTTCGAGCACGGCGATGGTGACGGTGTCCAGGTCTTCGCAGGCGCGCGCGACCGAGCCGGGGGTGCCGGCCCTGGTGGCCAGCACCGTGCTGTCGGAGGGCGGAGGCGTCGAGAGGTCCCGCCGCGTGCGGAGAAGCTCTTCGAGTGCGGCGTCGGACTCCGCGCGCAGCCAGTCCGCCAAGGAGGTCGCGGGCATAGAAGGCCAGGATACCGGGCGGTTGCGCCGGGCCGCCCGGGCTCAGGCAGACTGTTCCCGTACGACGGAGCAAGGCTGTGGAGGACGTTGTGGCCAAGGGTGAGAAGAAGCACAAGGGTGTCGACCCGACCTGGCCGGGCGATGACGGCGAGCACCCCGTGACCGAGCTCGCGTCCGACCGCCAGGGCGCGCTGTCGCCGTTCGGGGACGTCACCTTCCCGCTCGACACGGTGCCCTACGTGCACCCCGAGACCGAGATCAACCGCTGACGCCATAGTTACTGGTCAGTACCGGTATCGGCCCCTTCGTGAGGGCGGTCACGGGAGTAGGTTCGCTCCCGTCCTGCCCGACCTTTCCCATGCGGGGGTAAGTGCCATGCCGGTTCCCGGTCCCGGATACTCGATCACCGTCCGGGTCGAGGCCCCGGCCTCGTCCAGCGCGGCCGGTGACCTCACCACCGCCGTCGGGCGCGTCGGCGGGGTCCTGACCGCGTTCGACGTCGTCGAGTCCCACTCCGACTCGATCGTGGTCGACATCAGCGCCAACGCGCTGTCGGAGAACCACGCGAACGACATCACCCAGACGCTGGACTCGCTGCCCGGCGTCAAGGTCCGCAAGGTCTCCGACCGCACGTTCCTGATCCACCTCGGCGGCAAGATCGAGGTCACCCCCAAGGTCGCGCTCCGCAACCGTGACGACCTCTCCCGCGCCTACACGCCGGGTGTCGCCCGCGTCTGCCAGGCCATCGCGAACAACCCCGAGGACGCGCGCCGGCTGACCATCAAGCGCAACACCGTCGCCGTGCTCACCGACGGTTCCGCGGTGCTCGGCCTCGGCAACATCGGCCCGGCCGCCGCACTACCGGTGATGGAGGGCAAGGCGGCGCTGTTCAAGAAGTTCGCCGACGTCGACGCGTGGCCGGTCTGCCTGGACACCCAGGACACCGAAGAGATCATCCTGATCGCCAAGGCGCTGGCCCCGGTGTACGCGGGCATCAACCTCGAGGACATCGCCGCGCCGCGCTGCTTCGAGATCGAGAAGCGCCTGCGCGAGCAGCTGGACATCCCGGTGTTCCACGACGACCAGCACGGCACCGCGATCGTCGTCGTCGCCGCGCTGCGCAACGCCCTGCGCGTGGTCGGGAAGAACATCGAGGACTGCAAGATCGTGGTCAGCGGCGTCGGCGCGGCCGGCTCGGCGATCATCCGCCTGCTGCTGCACAAGAACCCGGGCGACATCGTCGCCGCGGACATCGACGGCGTCGTCCACTCCGCGCGCGGCAACCTCGACGACAACCTCGCGTGGATCGCGTCGCACACGAACAAGCAGCAGGTCGGTGGCACCCTGCACGAGGCCCTGGCCGGTGCGGACGTCTTCATCGGCGTCTCGGCGCCCAACCTCTTCGGCGCCGAACAGGTCGCCACGATGAACAAGGACGCCGTGGTATTTGCGCTGGCCAACCCGGACCCGGAGATCGACCCGCTCGAGGCGCAGAAGCACGCCGCCGTCGTCGCGACCGGCCGCAGCGACTTCCCGAACCAGATCAACAACGTCCTGGCCTTCCCGGGCGTCTTCCGCGGCCTGCTGGACGCGCACGCGAACAACATCGACGACTCGATGCTGCTCGCGGCGGCCGACGCGATCGCCGACGTCGTCGACAACGGCAAGCTCAACGCGTCGTTCATCGTGCCGAGCGTGTTCGACAGCGCCGTGGCGCCCGCGGTCGCCGAAGCCGTGCGGAAGGCCGTGCGCGCCGAACAGGGCTGAGTAGCGCTTTCGGCGGACGACCGGCGTCCTCCGGCGTCCTAGGCTGACTCCCGACACGGTTGGGGGGAAACCGAAATGCGGAGGATCTCGCTGGTCGCGGCGGTGGCCGTCGTGGTGGCCTCGGTGGTGCCGGGCGTGGCCCAGGCGGCGCCGGCCGCGCTGACCTGGGGCGCGTGCCCGGCGGACGTCACCGCGCCGGGCCTGGAGTGCTCGACGCTCGACGTCCCGCTGGACTACCGGAAACCGGACGGCACCCGGATCCGGGTCGCGATCTCGCGGCTGAAGAGCGCGAACCCGGCCGCGCGGCGCGGGATCCTGCTGACCAACCCGGGCGGCCCCGGTGGCCCGGGCCTGAACCTGCCGGGGCTCCTGAAGCTCGCCGGGCTGTCGCAGAGCGTCCTGGACGCCTACGACATCATCGGGTTCGACCCGCGCGGGGTCGGCCACAGCACGCCGGTGACGTGCGATTTGACGCCCGCGCAGCAGGTGAGCAACGTGCCGCCGTACGCGCTGAACCCGGCCGACGTCGCCGTGCGCGCCGAGTACGCGAAGGGCGTGGCTCGGCAGTGCGGTGCTTCGCCGACGGCGTCGATGCTGCCGTACGTCACGACCGCGAACACCGCCCGCGACATGGACCGGATCCGCGCCGCGCTGGGCGAGCCGAAGCTGTCGTACTTCGGCATCTCGTACGGCACGTACCTCGGCGCGGTCTACACGACGCTGTTCCCGCAGCACAGCGACCGGATCCTGCTCGACAGCAACCTCGGCCCGGGCGGCCTGGACGTCACCGGCTCGCGGATGTTCGCCCAGGGGTTCGAGGACCGGTTCCCGGACTTCGCGGCGTTCGCCGTGGCGCACCCCGAGTACGCGCTGGGCACGACGCCGGCGCAGGTGCGGGCGAAGTACTTCGCCCTGGCGGCGCGGCTGGACGCTTCGCCGAACTCCCAGGGCGTCGACGGCAAGCTGTTCCGGCAGATCACGTTCGGCATGTTCTACAGCGACCGCACGCTGCCGTACCTGGCCACGGCGTGGCACGCGCTCGACACCGGGCAGCCGATCCCGCCGCTGCCCGGTGGCCAGATCCCGGGCATCGAGAACCTGCTTTCGAGCCAGCTGTACGTCGTGTGCGGCGACTCGGACTGGCCGGAATCGGTGTGGGCGTACCAGAAGAACGTGGCGGTCGACCGGTTGCGCCACCCGATGTTCGGCGCAGCGGCGGCCAACGTCTGGCCGTGCGCGTTCTGGCCGTCGGACCCGGTGGAGCCGCCGGTGCGGATCGGCGACCGCGGCCCGTCGGACGTGCTGATGCTGCAGAACCTCCGCGACCCCGCGACCCCGCTGGCGGGCGCGCTCCGGCTGCGCCGGGCCTTCGGGGACCGGGCCCGCGTGGTCACCGCGGACCAGGGCGGCCACGGCGTCTACTTCAACGCCAACACGTGCGCGAACGACGCGGCGACGGCGTTCCTGGCCACGGGCGTCCGCCCAGCGCGGGATCTCGCGTGCGCGGCGGAGCCCGCCCGGCCCGTGCCCACCGACGCACTGCGCGTGCTCGGAAGTAGCCTCGGCATGTGAGTGAACTCAGCCACGTCGACGAGACCGGCGCCGCCCGGATGGTCGACGTCTCCGGCAAGACCGCCACCGCGCGCACCGCGCTCGCCGCCGGGACCGTGCGGACCACCGCCGAGGTGCTCCGCCTGCTGGCCACCGACGGCCTCCCCAAGGGCGACGCCCTCGCCACCGCGCGCATCGCCGGGATCATGGGCGCCAAGCGCGTCCCCGAGCTGATCCCGCTGTGCCACCAGATCGCGCTGTCCGGGGTCAAGGTCGAGTTCACGCTCGGCGAGGCCGAGGTCGGCATCCGCGCGACGGCGAAGACCACCGACGTCACCGGCGTCGAGATGGAAGCGCTGACCGCGGTCGCGGTGGCCGGGCTGACGCTGCACGACATGATCAAGGCCGTCGACCCGGCGGCGACGCTGGACGACGTCCGCCTGCTCCGCAAGGACGGCGGCAAGACCGGGACCTGGGAGCGGCCGTGAAGCGCACCGCACGCGTGATCGTGGCGTCCAACCGCGCCGCGAAGGGCGTCTACGAGGACAAGACGGGCCCGGTGATCGTCGCCTGGCTGGCCGGACGCGGGTACGACGTGCCGGCGCCGGTCGTCGTCGAGGACGGCGACCCGGTGGGCGTCGCGCTGCGGGCCGCGCTCGCCGACGACGTCGCCGTCGTGCTCACCACCGGCGGTACCGGTATCTCGCCGACCGACCGCACTCCGGACGTCACGCGCGCGGTCCTCGACCACGAGCTGCCGGGCGTCGCGGACGCGATCCGCGCGGCGGGGCTGCCCAAGGTCCCGACGGCGGTGCTTTCGCGCGGTGTCGCGGGCGTGGCGGGGCGCACCCTGGTCGTGAACCTCCCGGGCTCCAGCGGCGGTGTGAAGGACGGCCTGGGCGTGCTGGACGGCATCCTGGACCACGCGGTCGACCAGCTGGCCGGGGGCGACCACCCGCGGCCGGCGGTGGCGCCGGTGCCGGTGCGCGTGGTGCGGGCCCTCGTCACCGAGGAGACGCTGTCGGTCGAGGAGCACGCGCGGCTGGTGGAGGACGACGCGGCGGGCGCGGTGGTGACGTTCGCGGGCGTGGTCCGCGACCACGACGGCGGCAAGGGCGTGCGCGACCTGACGTACGAGGGCCACCCGAGCGCGGGTGACGTGATCGCCGAGGTCGTGGCCGACTTGTCGACTCGCTGGACGGGCGTCCGGGCGGTGGCGGTGAGCCACCGCGTCGGTCACCTGGCGATCGGCGACGTGGCGCTGGCGTGCGCGGTGGCGGCGGAGCACCGCGGCCAGGCGTTCTCGGCGTGCTCGGACCTGGTGGACGAGGTCAAGGCCCGGCTGCCGGTCTGGAAGCACCAGCACTTCACCGACGGCACGGACGAGTGGGTCAACTCGCCGTAACCCGGAAGACGGCGCCGCGGCCAGCTCGGGGTTTGGTCCCCTGGGCGGCTCACCGGCCGGCGGGAGCGGGTCCGCGGGCTCTGAGGGCTCGCAGACGGCCTGGCGCGACGGCTCGCGGCCTCGGCGACAGGTCTAGGCCATTCGCGCGCTCTGAGGGCCGCTCAGGCGGCGTTGCCGGCCGGCGGCCGGCTCCGCACCTCGGAAACGCGCAAGCCCTCCACCGCCCGGGGGATCGGCGGTGGAGGGCTGAGCAGTCACGGCTCGAGGCCGGACCTACGCATCGCTGCGCGCGATCGTCACTTGGTGGCGATCTTCTGGCCGACGAGGATCATGTCCGCGTTCGGGATGTACTTCGCGTTCAGGTCCTGCAGCTTCTGGTAGCCGCCCTGGACGTTGAACTGCTTGGCGATCTTGGACAGCGTGTCGCCCGCCACGACGGTGTAGTCACCGGCCGGGTTGGAGCTGGCCACGCCGGTCGCCGCCGGAGCCGCCGCCTGCTTCGGGGCGGTCACGGTCTTCTTCGGGGTCGACTGCTTGGTGGTCGTCTTGTGGGTGGACTTCGGGGCCGTCGACGAGCCGCCGCCGCCCTTCTTGCCACAGACGGGCCACGCGCCGATGCCCTGGCCCTGCAGGACCCGCTCGGCCACGGCGATCTGCTGCTCGCGGGACGCGCCCTGCGGGCTGCCGGTGCCGCCGTAGGCCTTCCAGGTGCTCTGCGTGAACTGCAGGCCGCCGTAGTAGCCGTTGCCGGTGCTGGTGCTCCAGTTGCCGCCGCTCTCGCACTGCGCGATGGCGTCCCAGTTGGTCGCCGACGCGGGGGTCGCGGCGATAGCGAGGGGAGCGCCGACCGCAATGCCCGCGATGGCGACGCGAGCGACGGTGCGGGTGGCAGCGGACATCTTGCGGTGCTTGCCTCGGTAAGACATTTGGATGCTTCTCGGTTTTCCTGCGCCTACGAGCACGTGCTGAGGGTCAGGATCGGGGTCCTGGCGCCGGCCGTCTCAGACCGGCGGGCGAGTCCGACGCACGGCGCGTCTTCGTCGTCCCCTCGTCCCTGTCCGGAAATGCTTTCGCTCGGGGTATGGGTCCGGGATTCCGTTGGACAGGGCTAGGCGCTACGGATTCCCGGTCGTGCTGGTTGGTCGGGGCCAACCGAAAAGCGACGGTACGTAACGAGAGCCGTGATCGGAAATTATTCGGGGCGTGACCTACGTCACAGTAACAGCACGCAACCCCCATCGATGCCGATGTTTGCGCAGGTCAGCGGGCCGTTATCTGCCCGTTTCCTTGTCGAGATAAAACACGGATCGTGAGGCTTGCATCACGTGTTTTGCGCGGCGAATGGCCCATTCGCGACGCCCGGCCGCGAAGGGAAGCGCGCATCTTATGACGGCTCACGAGACGACGCCAGACTTGACAACTCCGCCTCATGTGCCCCAGGAGTCACGGTAGTCCCACCTGTTAGTGGGGTTTGAATGCACCGCCGAGAGCGTGCGGACCCGTGCGGCCGCCCGGTGGGGGCCACGCACCGCAACGGACCAGGCGAAACGGGTCACCGGAAGGCGTGGCGGCGGAGCGCGATCAGCTTCTCGCGAACAGCCGGAATTGATGACGCGCCACGCCGAGGGGTGGCAGGGGCTTCGCCGAGCGGTCCCCGGCGACGCGCGACCGGTCGGCTGTTTATAGGGAGGGCGAACTCAGGGTCGACGCCGGGAGGGCCCCGGTGGCCAGGCAAATGCCTGCGCGCCCCGCCCTGGGCAGGGGTGCGGGGCTGCTGGCGGATCGGCAGGGCGGGGTCTATGTGCCCGAGTTCGGAGGGGCGGGTCGCTGGGGCGGGGTCGACAGGCCTGCGGTCAAGAGTGCGGGCCGCTGCCGGGCCGGCGGGGCGGGTCGACAGGCCCCCGGTCAGGGTGCGGGCCGCCAGCGGATCGGCAGGGCCGGGTCGACCTGCCCGAGGTCAGAGGGGCGGGCCGCCGCCGGGCCGGGTCGCCATGCTTGCGGTCAGGAGTCCCGGCCCGCCGACGGGCCGGGAAGGGCCGCCGCATCCCAGCAGGCGGCTCAGCCGCCCGCGAAGGGCGGCAGGACGTCCAGCTCGGCACCATCCCGCAGCCCGCGCCCCGGATCCCGCACCGCGACCCCGTCCAACAGGTAACTCGCCGCGTCGAGGACCCGCGGCAACGCCACCGGGTGAAGCCGCCGCAGCTCAGCGACCGCGTCGCCCACCGAAGCGCCCTCCGGGAGCTGGACCTTCTCCTCTTCTTCCCCCGCCGCGGCCCGCGCCGAGGCGAAGTACCGCACCACGATGGTCAGAGTCGACATCTCAGCCGCCGATCGCGCTCATCGGCCGGATCGGCTGCGCGAACCCGGCGTCGTTGATCTCGTGTCCCGCGAGCTTGCCCCACATCGTCGCGCGCCAGGCGTCGGCAATCTCTTCATCGCGCGCGCCCGCGCGCGCGAGGGAGCGCAAGTCCGTCTCGTCGTTGCTGAACAAGCAGGAGCGCACCGCGCCGTCGGCCGTCAGGCGCGTGCGCTCGCACGCCGCGCAGAACGGCCGGGTCACCGACGCGATCACGCCGACGTCGCCGGGGCCGCCGTCGACCAGCCAGCGCTCGGCCGGCGCGCCACCCCGCGCTGCCGGGAACGGCGTCAGCTCGAACTCCGCCTCCAGCATCGAAAGGATCTCCGCCGCGGTGATCATCTCGCCGCGGTTCCAGCCGTGCTGGGCGTCCAACGGCATCTGCTCGATGAACCGCAGGTGGTAGCCCTCGGCGAGGCAGAACTTCAGCAGCGGCACGGCTTCGGCCTCGTTGACGCCCCGCATGAGCACGGCGTTGACCTTCACCGGCGACATCCCGGCGTCGCGCGCGGCCGCCATGCCGGCCAGCACGTGCGAGAGCCGGTCGCGGCGGGTGATCTCGAGGAACGTCTTGGGGTCGATGGTGTCGAGCGAGACGTTGATGCGGTTCAGCCCGGCCTCGGCGAGGCCCGCGGCGCGGCGAGCCAGCCCGATCCCGTTGGTCGTCATGGACAGCCGGGGCCGCGGCGACAACGCCGTGACCCGCCCGATGATGTCCTCGAGACCTGGCCGCAGCAGCGGTTCGCCGCCGGTGAGCCGGATGTCGGTGACGCCGAGCTGCTCGACGGCGATCCGCATCAGCCGGACCAGTTCGTCGTCGCTCAGCACCTGCTCGCCCGGCATCCAGTCGAGGCCCTCCGCGGGCATGCAGTAGGTGCAGCGCAGGTTGCACCGATCCGTCAGGGAAACCCGCAGATCGGTGGCCACCCGGCCGAAGGTGTCGATGAGTTGGGGGTTCTCGGGCCTGGGCACGCGAGATGACCCTCGTGTACCGGGGACGCGAGGAAACCCGAGATCCACTGCCGT
This sequence comes from Amycolatopsis sp. NPDC101161, assembly GCF_044768185.1. Classification (NCBI taxonomy): domain Bacteria; kingdom Bacillati; phylum Actinomycetota; class Actinomycetes; order Pseudonocardiales; family Pseudonocardiaceae; genus Amycolatopsis; species Amycolatopsis sp. NPDC101161. The sequence continues at coordinate 1,235,226 of NZ_JBIWPI010000002.1, read as the reverse complement.
CATTACGCACAGAGTAGCTCCGGAACGAGCGAAGTGACGCGCTCGCTAGGATACTTTGCGGAGTGAGTGGTTCAGTTGCCGAACTAACGAGGGGCTGTGACGGATAAGACTTACCCGGTCACCGAAGAGGAGCTCTTCCGCTTCGCGGAATTGGGCCGCGCGGGCAGCACGTTCACCGTCCTGCGCCACGCGCGGATCGCCGAGCGGATGGGCCTGTCCGGCACCGACCACAAGACGTTCGACCTGGTCATCCAATCGGGCGGACCGTTGACCGCGGGGCGGATCGCCGAGCTGACGGGCCTGTCCACCGGCGCCGTGACCGGCGTCATAGACCGGCTGGAGAAGGTCGGCCTGGTCCGCCGCATGCGCGATCCGGAGGACCGGCGCAAGGTCCTCGTCGAGGTCGTGCCGGGGGCCGCCGACCGGTTCGCGCCGCTCTTCGCGTCGGCCTTCGACACCCTCCGCGACACGCTCGCGCAGTTCTCCCCGGCCGAGCGAAAAGCGATCGAGCGTTATCAGAATGTCATCCTCGAACAGCTTCGCGCCGAAGTCATGCACAATTCGCGCCCCGCGTAGCTTTTCCTCAACTGCGGAGATAATGTCTGCGCCATGCCGCAATTTCGGTTGTCCGAGGCCGCGCGCCTGCTCGGCGTCAGTGACGACACCGTCCGGAGGTGGGTGCGCGCGGGGCAGCTGACCGCGACCGACGACGCCGCCGGCCGCAAGGTCGTCGACGGCGCCCAGCTCGCGGGCTTCGCCCGGGCTCAGGCCTCCGGCCCCGAGGACCCCTCCGCCGTCGGCCGCTCCGCCCGCAACCGGTTCGTCGGGCTGGTCACCGAGGTCATCGCCGACAAGGTGATGGCCCAGGTGGAACTGCAGTGCGGGGCACACCGAGTCGTGTCCCTGATGAGTACGGAAGCCGTCCGCGAGCTGGGCCTGCGCCCGGGAGTGCTCGCGGTCGCGGTGGTCAAGGCGACCACTGTTGTGGTGGAAACACCGGAAGGAAGTCGATGAACAAGCCCGCTTTTCGGGGGTCCGGGTGGCGAAGCCCCCGGCCCGGGGCGAAGCCCCGGATGTCACAGCTCGCTCTCGCCGTCGCGGCCGTCGCCCTGTTCGCGGGCGCGTGCAGCAGCTCGGACGAGCCCAGCACGCAGTCCGGCGGGTCGTCGTCGGTCACCGCGCCCGCGCCGAAGGGTGGCGGCGACGCCGGCACCGGCACGCTCACCGTGTTCGCCGCCGCGTCCCTCACCGAGTCGTTCACCGCACTCGGCAAGGAGTTCGAGGCCCAGCACCCCGGCGTCACCGTGAAGTTCAGCTTCGCGGGCTCGTCCGGCCTGGTCCAGCAGCTGACGAACGGCGCGAAGGCGGACGTCTTCGCCTCGGCCGACCAGGCCAACATGGACAAAGCGGTCCAGGGTGGCGTGATCGACGGGCAGCCGACGGTCTTCGCGACCAACAAGCTCGCCATCGCGGTCGCGCCCGGCAACCCCAAGGGCATCAAGTCCTTCGCGGACCTGAACAAGGCCGGCCTGACCGTCGTCACCTGCGCGCCGCAGGTGCCGTGCGGCTCGGCCACCAAGAAGGTGGAGACCGCCACCGGCGTCACGCTCAAGCCGAAGAGCGAAGAGCAGGACGTCAAGCAGGTGCTGAACAAGGTCCAGTCCGGCGACGCCGACGCGGGCCTGGTCTACGTCACCGACGCCACCTCGGCCGCGGGCAAGGTCGACAAGGTCGACTTCCCCGAGGCGTCCGGCGCGGTCAACAGCTACCCGATCGCCGTGGTCAAGGGCGGCCAGAGCGCCCTGGCCAAGCAGTTCGACGACTTCGTCCTCGGCACCGAGGGCAAGAACGAGCTGACGAAGGTCGGGTTCGGCCCTGCGCAGTAAGCGGCTCTCGAGCGGCCGGCCGGGATCCGTCCCGGCCGGCCGTTCGCGGGTTCCGTGGGTCTTGGGCATTCCCGCCACGCTCGCGCTGGCCCTCGTCGTCCTGCCGGTCGTCGGGCTGCTGGTGCGTTCGGACCTGACGCGGCTGCCGTCGCTGATCGCCACGCCGTCGTCGTGGCACGCGCTGCGGCTGTCGCTCATCACGGCCGCTTTGTCCACTTTGGCCTGCGTGCTGCTCGGCGTCCCGCTGGCCGTCGTCCTCGCCCGGGCCCGCTTCCGCGGGGTCCGGCTGCTGCGGTCGATCGTGCTGCTGCCGCTGGTGCTGCCGCCGGTCGTCGGCGGCCTCGCGCTGCTCTACCTGCTCGGCCGCAAGGGCTTCCTCGGCATGCTGATCACGACGCTGACCGGGGAATCGGTCCCGTTCACGACGACCGCCGTCGTCATCGCGCAGACGTTCGTCGCGATGCCGTTCCTCGTCGTCAGCCTCGAAGGCGCGCTGCGCGGCGCGGGCGACCGCTACGAGCAGGTCGCCGCGACCCTCGGCGCGCGCCCGTGGACCGTCTTCCGGCGCGTCACGCTGCCGCTGCTGCTGCCCGCGCTCGGCTCCGGCGTCGTCCTCAGCTTCGCCCGCGCGCTCGGCGAGTTCGGCGCGACGATCACCTTCGCCGGCAGCCTCGAAGATGTCACGCGGACACTGCCGCTCGAGGTCTACACGCAGGCCGAAGTGGACATCGACAGCGCCGTCGCGTTGTCGCTGCTGCTCATCGTCGTCGCGGTCATCGTGATCGCCGTGGCGCGCCCGCGTTCGTGGGAAGGCGGCCTGCGGTGAGCCTGACCGCCCGGATCGAAGCCGTCCGCGGCTCGTTCTCGCTGGACGTCGACCTCGACGTGCCCACCGGGACGGTGCTGGCGCTGCTCGGCCCGAACGGCTCGGGCAAGTCGACCGTGCTGGGCTGCCTCGCCGGGTTGATCACGCCGACGTCGGCGGAGATCACCGTCGCCGGGCGCGCGCTGGCCGGCGTGGCCCCGCACCGGCGGGGGATCGGCCTGCTGTCCCAGGACGCGCTGCTCTTCCCGCACCTGTCCGCGGCCGACAACGTCGCGTTCTCGCCGCGCTCGACCGGCGCCGGCCGCCGCGCCGCGCGGGAGCGGGCCTTCTACTGGCTGGCCGAAGTGGACGCCGTCTCGCTGGCGGACCGGCGGCCGGGGCAGCTGTCCGGCGGGCAGGCCCAGCGCGTCGCGATCGCCCGGGCGCTGGCCGCCGAGCCGGACCTGCTGCTGCTCGACGAGCCGTTCGCGGCGCTCGACGTCGACGCCGCGCCGGCGATCCGCGGCCTGCTGCGTCGGGTGCTCAAGACGGGACCGACGACGGTGCTCGTCACGCACGACCCGCTGGACGCGCTCGCGCTCGCCGACCACGTCGCGGTGATGAACGGCGGCCGGATCGTCGAACGCGGCCCGACCCGCGAAGTGCTTTCCGCGCCGCGAACGGCGTTCACCGCGCGGATCGCCGGGCTCAACCTCGTCGCCGGGACCGCGGTGACCGACGGCCTGCGGACGGCGTCGGACGAGGTGGTGAGCGGGATCCCCGCCGCCGACGTGGTGCTGGGGGAGCCCGCGGTGGCGGTGTTCCCGCCGAACGCCGTCGCCGTCTACCCGCACGACGGCGAGCACCGCGGCAGCCCGCGCAACACGACCGACGCCGTCGTGGCGGCCCTGGAACCGCACGGGCCGGTGATCCGCCTGCGTGCCGAAGGCGACGGCTGGGCGCACGGCCTGACCGCCGACCTGACACCGGCCGCCGTGGCCGAGCTCGCGCTGGAGCCCGGCTCGGCGGTGACGCTGTCGGTGAAGGCCGCGACCGTGGTGGTGCACCCGGCCGCGGCCTCCTGAGGTCAGCCCTCGTGGTGGTGGCCGCCGCCCGGGTGGACGTGGAACTTCGCGACCTCCGGCGGGTGCACGACGAACGGCCGCATCATGCCCTCGTCCTCGTGGTCGAGGATGTGGCAGTGGAACATGAACTCGCCGGTGCCCCCGCCGAACTGCCCGGCGACGCTCACCCACTGGCCCGGGTTCACGATGATCGTGTCCTTCCAGCCCCCCTCGTACTTCTCCAGCGGGACGTCGGTAAACCCGCTGATCGGCGCCGTCGTCCGCGCCGCCGCCGGGTCGAACGTCGTGGTGAAGCTCCGCCGGAACAGCGCCTGGAACTCCGTCAGGTGGATGTGGATCGGGTGCGAGGGGCCGCCGTTCGCGAGGTGCACCAGGTTCCACACCGCCCACCGGTCGTGGTCGATGAAGATGCCCGTGGTGTCGTCGAAGAGCCGCCCGACCATCCGGAACGTCTTGAGCCCGCCGGCCGGGTCCTGGACCTGGACGATCCCCTCGCCACCCGGGTCGGCGTCGACCTGTTCGAGGTCCCACATCTCCGGGTGGCCGTCCTTGCCGAGCAGCAGCGCGACCCAGACGTGGTCGTGGTCCTCCGGCAGCGTCGTGCCGTGCTGCAGCCGCACGTAGGACGTCGAGATCTTCTCCGGCAGCGTGAACGAGTCGTGCTTCGCGCGGCCGTCCACCCGGAACTCCATGAGGTCCGCCTCGACGGTGCCGAGCCTCGGGTCGGCGTTGCGCAGCTTGAGCTTCTGCCCCTTGAAGCGGCTGAAGTCGATCAGCACGTCGAAGCGCTCGGCCGGCGCGACCGTCAGGCCGTTGCGGGGTAGCTCGGTGGGCACCGGCAGGAGGCCGCCGTCGGTGCCAATCAGGCGGACGGCGTCGTTCACCGGGTTGTTGTTCTCGTCGACCAGGTTCAGCGTGTAGAACCGCGAGTTGGCCGCGTTGAGCAGCCGGAAGCGGTACCACTTCGCGTCGACGTCCAGGTGCGGCCAGATCACGCCGTTCACCAGGTTGAACGGCCCGGAGAACGGGATCATCGGGCCGTTCGGGACGTACGGGAACTTGAACAGCAGCTGCCCGGTGAGCTCGCCGGTCGCCGGGTCGGTGTCGAGGTTCCGGTCGGTGATGATCAGCGGGATCTCGCGGTCGCCGTGCGGCAGGTCGAGCGCGTCCTCCTCGTCGTCGCGGATCAGGTACATCCCGGCCAGGCCGGTGTGGACGTTGAAGCGCGTGATCGCCATGGCGTGGTCGTGGTACCAGAGCGGCATCGCGGGCTGGCGGTTCTGGTACTCGGCCAGCTGCGACGTGCCCTTGAGACCCGCGTTGTGCGCCCAGCCGTCGTTGCCCGCGTTGGTGCGCGCGCCGTGCAGGTGGACGACGGTCCACGCCGGCAGGTCCGCGACGCCGTCGACGATCGAGTAGCCCGGCCGGTCCAGCTCGCGGCCCGGGCGGCTCGTCGGGCCGTCCGCCACCGGCCCCTGAACGGCGACGAGCGGGAACTCGCCCTCGATTTCGTTCGACCACGAAATCCGCAGCTGCTTGCCGCTGCGCACTTCGATCGTCGGACCCGGGAAATGCCCCGCGTACGTCCACAGCGTGCTTTCGGGCAATTGCGAGTGCAGCCGCTGCTGCCGGGTCACCATCGGAATGGTGATCATTTCCCGGGCGCGGGCCCGGAACAGCGGCGGAATCGGCAGTGGGTCGAGGAACTTGGTGAGTCCCCAGTTCGGCCCGGTGGTCGGCGCGGCCGCGGCCGGACGCTCGATGATTTCGGTCATTTGTTCTCCCCCTTCGCGTTCGGGGGCAGGAAGAATTGCGCGACGGCGCAACGCGCCGACGACGTCGAAAAGTATTCCCCCGAACCCCCTCGGTGACCGGGAACGCGACTCCCCTCGCGGTACCGGCAATTCCCACTGTAGCCGTTTTCGCGCTTGGCCGCAGGTGTCTCGCGCGCGTGATAGGTTCCGCGCATGAACGAACGCCGGTGGACGTATCTCTCCGACATGGACGGCGTCCTGGTCAAGGAGGAGCACCTCGTTCCCGGGGCCGACGAGTTCCTCGCCGAGCTGAAGTCGAACGGCATCGACTTCCTGGTGCTGACGAACAACTCGATCTACACCCCGCGTGACCTGCGGGCCCGGCTGGAGCGCACCGGGCTCGAAATCCCGGAGGAGTCGATCTGGACCTCGGCGCTGGCGACCGCGAAGTTCCTGTCGTCGCAGCGGCCGAACGGCTCGGCGTACGTCATCGGCGAAGCGGGCCTGACGACCGCGCTGCACGAGGTCGGCTACGTCCTGACCGAGCGCGACCCGGACTACGTCGTGCTCGGCGAGACCCGCACGTACAGCTTCAGCGCCATCACGCGCGCGATCCGACTGATCGAGGGCGGCGCGAAGTTCATCGCGACCAACCCGGACGCGACCGGCCCGAGCATCGAGGGCTCGATGCCGGCCACCGGGTCCGTCGCGGCGCTGATCGAGAAGGCCACCGGCCGCTCGCCGTACTACGTCGGCAAGCCGAACCCGCTGATGATGCGCTCGGCGCTGCGCCGCCTGGGCGCGCACTCGGAGTCGACGCTGATGATCGGCGACCGGATGGACACCGACGTGCACTCGGGCATCGAGGCCGGCCTGCAGACGATCCTGGTGCTCACCGGCATCTCCACCCCGGAGTCGGCCGAACGCTATCCGTACCGGCCCACACTGGTGATCGACTCGGTGGCTGACCTGATCGGGCGGACCCTGGACCCGTTCGGCGAAGGCTGACCACCGGCGTGGCGGGCGAAGGGCTTATCGTCACCGGATGAGCAACTCCACGTACGTTGTCGGCGACGTGCACGGCCACCGCGACGAGCTGGTCGAGGCACTGCGCGCCGAGGGGTTGGTGGACGACGAGGGCAACTGGTCGGGGGGCGGGGACCAGCTGTGGTTCCTGGGGGACTTCGTCGACCGCGGCCCGGACGGCGTCGGCGCGATCGACCTGGTCATGCGCCTGGAGGAGCAGGCGGCCGAGGCGGGCGGGCAGGTGCAGACGCTGCTGGGCAACCACGAGATCCTGGCGCTGGGGATGTACCACTTCGGCGACGAGCCGGTGCCGTCCGACTTCGGCCCGCGCAGCTTCGCCCGCAGCTGGGAGATCAACGGCGGCCTCCTGTCGGACCAGGACCGGCTGACCCCCGAGCACATCGAGTGGCTGTCCCAGCGTCCGCTGGCCGCGCTGGCGGCCGACCACCTGCTCCTGCACTCGGACACCCTCGAGTACCTGGACTGGGGGTCCACGGTCCCCGAGATCAACGAGGCCGCGGCCGACATCCTGGCCGGCTCGGACATCGAGGCCTGGTGGGACGTCTGGCGCCGGATGACCACGCGGTACGCGTTCCGCGGCCCGGACGGCGAGGAGAACGCCCAGAAGCTGATGGACGCCCTCGGCGGGACCCGGATCGTGCACGGCCACAGCGTCATCGCCGACCAGCTCGGCATCCACCCGACGCAGATCGAGGGACCGTTCCTGTACGCGGGCGGGAAGGCGCTGGGCGTCGACGGCGGGCTGTTCGTCGGCGGGCCGTGTCTCGTGGTGGAGCTGCCGTACGAGCCGGAGTCCTAAGGGATCTCGACGATCTCCTTGCCGAGCGGCATCAGGGACACCGGGATCATCTTGAAGTTCGCCACGCCCAGCGGGATGCCGATGATCGTGACGCACAGGGCGATGCCCGTGAAGATGTGCCCGATGGCCAGCCAGAGCCCGGCGAAGATGAACCAGATGACGTTGCCGAGGAAGGATGCGGTACCGGCGTCCCGCCGGTCGACGACGGTGCGGCCGAACGGCCACAGCGCGTAGTTCGCGATCCGGAACGACGCCAGCCCGAACGGGATGGTGACGATCAGGATGCAGCAGATCACGCCGGCGACCAGGTAGCCCAGGGCCATCCAGAAGCCGCACAGGACGAGCCAGATGATGTTCAGCAGTGTGCGCATCAGACGTGCAGCTCCCCGCTCACGATGGTGACGGCTTGGCCGGCGAGGTGGACGCGGTCGCCGTCCTGGCGAGTCCGGACGATGCCGCCGCGTTGGGAAATCTGGTGTCCGGTGAGTTCCTTGTTCTGGAGCTTTTCGGACCAGTAGGGCGACAGGATGCAGTGCGCCGAGCCGGTGACGGGGTCTTCGTCGATGCCGACGCCCGGCGCGAAGAAGCGGCTGACGTAGTCCGTTTTGTCACCTCGTGCGGTCACCAGCAGACGTCCGGTCCAGGTGTTCTTGAGCTTGGCGAGGTCCGGTTCGATTTTTTTGGCCGTTTCGGCGTCCTTGAGGACGGCGAAGAGGTTCTCGACGCCGCGTCCGACGTACTCGATCTCGACGCCGGGGAGGATCTCGGAGAGGTCGTCGTCGGTCGGCGTCGGCGGGTCGGAGGGGAAGTCCAGCTCGACCCAGCCGCCGTCGGCCTTGGCGCGCAGCTCACCGCTCTTCGTGGTGTAGGTCTGTTCGCCGCCGAGCACGTGGGTGGCGGCGACGGTGGCGTGCCCGCACAGCGCGACCTCGACGGCCGGGGTGAACCACCGGAGCGACTTGGGGCCGTCTTGGGTGGTCACGACGAAGGCGGTCTCGGCGTGCTTCATTTCGGTGGCGACGGCCTGCATCCAGGCCGGGTCGGCGGGCTCGTCGAGCAGGACGACCCCGGCGGAGTTCCCGGCGAAGGCCCGGTCGGTGAAGGCGTCGACGACGAAGAAGCGCATGCTCCCAATGTAGCCCGCGACCTGGGCGTGTTGATCTTTTCTCCGGGAGATTCCGGGGTTGTCCCCTAGGCCTCCCCGATGGTGGGCTTGACGATCTTTTCGCCGTCGGGGCCGCGTTCGGGCTTGAGGTCGAAGACGTCCTCGTCGACGGCGTACTTGTTCTTGTGCTCCTTGTCGTCTTCCTTCTTCTTGCCGGCGGCGCCCGCGGCCCCGGCACCGCCCGCGCCCTTGCCCTTGGCGGCCGCGGCGGCGGTCGCCCCGCGTTCGAGCCGTTCGCCCGCGGCTTTCCCACCGGTTTTGGCGCTTTCCCCGGCGGTTTCCTTCGGGCCACCGGTGTAGCCGCCCCCGGAGACGCGAGAGCCGGCGAACCCGGTCCCGGCCCGCCCGACGCCGGACTTGCCGCGGGTGATGTCGCCGCTGCCGGTGCCACCACCGGTCGTACCGGGCATGGCGAGACCATCGGGAGTCATGCGCGGGAAGGCGCTCGGGCTGGATGTGCCGCGGAAGCCGGTGTTGCCGCCGCTGAAGTTGGTGCCGCCGACGCCGCTGGTGGTCCCGGGCTGGACGAAGTTCGGCGGGGTGGTGCCCGGGGGCGTGGTGCCGGGAGGAATGGCGCCGGGCGGGGTGGTGCCGCCGGGGATGTAGCTGCCGCTCGTTCCGCCGGTGCCACCGGTGCCGCCGATGGTGGGGGTGCCGGTGAAGCTGGTGCTGCTGGTGCCGTGAAAGCCGGAGACGGAGGTGGAGTCGCCGTTCCCGAGCTGCGGGGGAGGCGCGTAGGTGGGCTGCGAGCTGGCGGTTTCGTGGTAGGTGCCATCGAGGTTCTGCAGCACCTGAACGGCTTGCTGGTGCGCGGCATCGGCTTGCTGCTGCTTGGCCTGGATGCCGGCCATGGTGCTGCTCATGCCGATGAGGTTGCCGGAGTTGTACTGCTGCTTGGCCTTGTCGAGCTCGGCTTGCTGATCGAAGCCGGTGGGCTCGGGCATGTTGTTCTTCGCGTAGGACGCGGCAGCGGACTGCTGAGAGTAGTGGTTCGACATGAGCTGCATGGCATTGCCGGTTTGCTCAGTGTGTCCAGCGGTCGTTTGGAAGAAGCCGTTCGCCTGCTCGGCGGCGGGGCCTTGCCACGAGCCACCAGCGGCGGTAGCGGCGTCCCGGAATTGGTTGGAGGCGTCGGCGAGCCAGTTTCCGTAGACGTTGGTCACGTGGCTGCGCTCGTTGATCCCCTCGATGTCGAGGTCTTTGTGGACCATGTCGTACAGCGCCTCGTGCGGCCTGTTCGCGTAGTTGTCTCCGGGGGTCGGCGAGTCCCCGCGCAGGGTCTGCCCCTCTTGAAGGACTTTCCCTTGGGCGACGGAGTAGTCCGACGCTGCCCTTTGAGTCAATTGCTGGGCGTCGCTGTTGCCGTCGAGCTTCTGTGCGGTGGCCGCGTAGTAGTCGCCCTCGGACTGGCGATGCTGCGCCCGGTGCGGCTGACTCATGGCAGAACTCCGTCTCAGTTGGTCTTGGGCAGCTGTGTCTCTACCTTCGGAGCGACTTCTTCGACCAGCTTGCAAGAGGCTTGGGTGTCCCCGCCGGAAGCAATGAGTACCTGTGCGCGAGAACTCGGCTTGACCTCCAGCCACACCCCGCACTGACCCGCCACGTTCAGCGGTTCACGTTCTTCGACCGCGGGCCGACCGTTGACTGTGCCCTCGCTTGCCTGGCTCGGGTTGCCGACGTTGTCGCGGTACCCTCGCCCGGGCTGAAGCGAAACCGCGACATCGGCGCCCTGGCTGCTCACAGTCGAGGGCTTGGAGGCGCGGCAACTTTCCTTGGCGTCCGCGACTGTAGGCACAGCCTTGGGGAAATCCAAACCCGCGAGCGCCTGATCGAGAATGGTGCACGGGTTCAAGCCCGCGAACGGGTTGTCGGGATCGACACTCCCGCTACCTGTCGTCGGCGCCGATGTTCTTGCCGTAGACGAACTGGGTGTCGCCTGACCACCGACCTGGGCGGTACAGGCGGTGAGGCTGAAGGCGGAGGCCAGGATGGCCAACGCGATCGAAACACGTCGTGCGGTCACTACTCCTACAGCCCCTTGTTCAACCGGGAGAAAGCCGTGCTGTGCGCGTCTTCGGTTTCACGATAGTTTTTGCGCGCGATCACCATGGCTTCGCGTGCTTGCCGGACGCCGTCACGCATCTTGATGAGGTTGGGAAGCAGCGAGTCGCCTTCACCGTCGGCCACCTTCACGTTGAAGACAGCGACAGCTTTGGCGTAGTCGCTACCGCCCATCCGGGCTTTCTCCGCCAGAATCCGAAGATCGACGATCATCCTGTCGCAGCCGTCCAGGAAGAAGTCGCAGGCTTTCAAGTACGCCTGGAAACCTTCTTCGTTCACTGCGAACTGACCGCCCTCGGCGAGGGTTTTCAGGTGGCTGCCGGCTTCGCTGGCCCGCTGCGCGGACTCCGAGCTCACCGGCTCGGTGAGCAACCCTGAGATGAAGTTCGACCCGGCGTCCCCCGCTGCGGGTGGGGGTGTGAACGATCCCGGTGCGCCGAATTGCGAACCGCCCATGACGCCCTCCCAGTCGTCCTCCACCACACTGCGTGGTTCCTCGCACTGTACTAGTGACGAACCGGCCGCGTCAGTGGTTCCGGCCACGCTCCAGCAGCCACGTGCGCAGGTGGGAACCATCCGATGGGGTGAACGTCACCCGTGTCTCGTTGCCCGGTAACGACTCGCTGAACATCAGGAACCGGCCGCCCTCGTTGTCGACGAACGTCACCGTCCCCGCCGGCTTCAGCGCCCCCGACGACCGGACCGACAGCTCGAACGTCCCGTACCGGTGCAGCGGCCACGACGAGAACTCCGTCGCCGCGTCGGCGTCGCGGCGGGTGCCCGGCTCGATGAACGTCAGCTCGGCCAGGGGGACCGGGCGGTACGCCGGGAGCATGCCGACCACCAGGTCGACCAGCCGGTCCGGGCGGGTCTGGGCGAACAGGATCTCCTCGCCCGACAGCTCCGAAAACACCCCCAGCCCGTGCCCGATCGCCGCGCGGTAGAACACCTGGCGGCCCTCCTCCGCCGCACGGACGATGATCAGCACGTCCGGCTGGGTCCATGCCCGCAGCGTCTGCTCGACCTCGATGTCCAGCTTGTCCGGACCCGCCAGGCCGCGCGCCCGCATGGACTCCCACGAAGCCGCCGCGATGCGCTCGTTCTCCACCAGGGTCCGGCCCGGGCTGCGGATTTCGAACGGGTGCCAGTTCGCCGGAAGACCGGTACGCCGGACCGCCGTGTCGACCTCAGCCAGGCCCAGTGAGAATTCCTCCGGCACGTCCCCGAGCGTAGCGGAACGGCCACCCCGCGCTCAGATGTCGAGCTGCCGCACGCCCGTCTCGCGGAACGTCACCCGGCCGGCCGTCGCCTGTTTGCGCAAGCGGACGATTTCGTGCGGCTGCAACCCGATCGCGACGCCGAACGCCTCCACGTCCGGGAACCCGCCCAGCCGCTGACGCAGCTCCAGCGCCTTCGTCACCTGCTCCGGGGACAGCAAGCGCGCCAGCTCCGGTCCCGAAGCCGAGTTGACGTCCAAAAGCGGAACAGCAAGCGGAGCCGCAAGCGGAACAGCCACCGGAGCGGGCGCCGGCGGCGGCGCCAGTTCGACGGCGTCCGCCGGCACGTACGCCTCGATCGTGTCGCTCTGTCGCAGTTCCCGGAACGCCAACCCGACCGTGAACGTCCGCATCCCGCCGTTCGTCCGCACCGCGACCCCGTCCCGCGCCAGCGACAGGATCCGCAGGTCCGACGCCACGACCGTGCTCCGCTCGTTGAACGTCGTCCCCGCCGGCCGCAGTACCCGCACCCGCGCGCCGACGGAGAACAGCGAAGGCCGCCCCTCAGGGACTTCGACCGCCGCCACCACGGACCCGTTGGGCAGGTCGTTCACCCCGTGCGCGACGGCGACGCCCTCCCGTCGCTCCAGGTAGTCGTGTTCGGGCTCGTGGAACGTCCTCAGCGCGTCGCCCACCATGGGCGGCGCATCGCACTGGAAGCCCAGCAGCACCGTCCCGGCCTGCCCGGCCGGCAGTTCCGGCACCGGGCCCGGCGCGAACAGCCCGAGCACGCGCATCGGCTGGCCGCCCCGCGACGACGCCGTCAGCGCCCCGAAGCGCAGGACACCGTCGCGGACGAGCACCTGGACGCGGAACCCGGTCAGCTGGTCGTACGCCGGCGCGGTCACCTGGGCGAGCCCCTCCGGCCGGCTCAGGTCCGGGCCGACCCGGTCGTCGGTGTACAGCTCCAGCGAGTCGCCTTTTCCGAGGTCGGCCCGTCCGGCCGCGACGTAGACGTCCTTGACGAACCCGGCGTCGGTCACCGGTTCGACCTCGCTGGAGAAGAACTTCTTCCGCACCATGATCCCGAGGCGCAGGTTGTCCGCCAGGACGCGGTCGCGCCGCAGCAGCCGCGCGCGGGCGCCGCGGACCGCGCGCCCGACGCTGACCTGCCCGCCGGGCAGCTCCCCGAGGCCGGGGACGGTGACCGAGTCGTGGAGCGCCTTCCCGAACTCGACCAGCCCGACCCTGACCTCGGTCACGACGTGGCGGCCAGGGTGACGCTGATCGACTGGTCGGCGTTGACGCGCTCGGATTCGACGACCATGCCGGACCGCGCCGCGCGCTCCTTCAGCCGCGCGAGCACCGAGCGCTGCACCTCCGCCGCGTACGCCTCGTCGACCGACAGCACCAGCCGCTGCGCTTCGGCTTCGGCCAGGCCGGGACCGTCGACGTGCGCCAGTTGAACGCCCTCGGGGCCGTAGACGAACGTGATCCGGCGGCCCTCCCACGCGGCGACGACGGAGTTGCCGTCGTCGGTCACCTGCGCCCGCAGCCCGGTCAGCGCACGGGAAAGGAGGTCGCGGTGGCGCATCCGGGTCCGCACGGTGACCACGCCGGCCTGCGTGTGCGCGGCGATCGTGGCGGCGTTGAGCTGGGCCAGCGCCTCGCTGCGCAGCTTGAGCGTGACACTCATCGGGGATCCCTTTCGAGCAGCGCTTCGAGTACTTCGGTGGTGGCGAACCCGTTCAGCTCGATCGCGCCTTCGGGCGAGATCGTCAGTTCCAGGCGGTTCGGGGTGGTGAAGATCGACTCGTCGTAGCGGTCGGTCAGGAAGTGGAACCGCTGGTTCACCGAGCCGACCCACGGCCGCGACGGCTCCGGCCGATCGGCCAGGAAAGGCCCGTCCACCAGCAGGTCCGTCGAGTCCAGGAGCTTCGACGGCGGCAGGTCCTCCAGGACGTGCCCGGTGAACGTCATCACCGAAAGGCCCGCCGAGCGCACCGCGGCGGCGAAGTGCCCCAGCGGCTCCGGCTGGTCGAACGGCTCGCCGCCCAGCAGCGTGACGCCTTCGATGCCGTCGATCGCCAGCACCCGTGACACCAAGTCCGGCCACGCCAGTCGAAAACCGCCGCGGGTCGTCCACGTCTGCGGGTTGAAGCAGCCGGGGCAGCGCACCGAGCACCCCTGCGTCCACACCGCACACCGCAGGCCGGGGCCTTCGGCCGCGGTGACGTCGACGATCCGGTGGAGGTTCAGGAGTTCCATTGCGACTGCTGCTGCGAAGCCGTGTTCTCCGCGGACGCCGACGTGCGCCGGTAGTCCTCGGTGAACTCCGACGTGACGGTCTCCGCGCCGAGCAGGTCCTCGAGCAGCGGGATGTAGTCGAGGCACTTGGACCCGGTCACGCCGTGCGTTTCGGCGCTGATCGAGCCGTCCTTGCCGATGGTGACGGTCACGCGGTGCGTCATACGTCGATCGTCCTTCCCCTCGGGGACTCCGGCTGCGGCACCGGCTCGGAGACCACTTCGCCGGACGTGTCCGTCGCTGCGACGGCCCGGGTCTGCGCCCAGTTCCGGATGGCCAGGATTTCGTCGGCCTGGGTCACCGACAGCGGCACGGTCGACTTCACCGCCCGCACGAGGTCGTCGCGGCGCAGTGGCCGCTTTTCGGCGAACGCGTCGACCAGGCCGGCCAGCACGGCCTGCTCGATCTCGGCGCCGCTGTAGCCCGCGCTGACGTCGGCGAGCTCGGCGAACAGGGCGTCGTCCAGCCGCAGTTCGCTCGCCACGAACGCGTCGGTGACGCGCTTGCGCAGGTGGATCCGCCAGATCGCGGCGCGCTCGGGCCCGGACGGCAGGTCGACGAAGAAGATCTCGTCGAAGCGGCCCTTGCGGAGGAACTCCGGCGGCAGCGAGTCGACCTGGTTCGCGGTGGCCATCACGAACACCGGCGCCGACTTCTCCTGCATCCACGACAGGAACGTGCCGAACACGCGCCGCGCGGTACCGCCGTCGCCACCGCCGCCCGCGCCGGCGAGGCCCTTCTCGATCTCGTCGACCCACAGCACGCACGGCGCGATGCCTTCGGCGGTGCGGATGACCGTGCGGATGTTCTTCTCGCTGGAGCCGACCAGGCCGGCGAAGACGCGGCCGAGGTCGAGGCGCAGCAGCGGCAGCCGCCACATGTTCGCGACGCAGACGGCGGACAGGCTCTTGCCGCAGCCGGGGACGCCGGTGAGCAGCAGGCCCTTCGGCGCGGCGAGGTTGTACGCCGACGCGGCGGGCGTCCAGGTGCCCGTGCGCTTGGTCAGCCACCGCTTGAGCCGGTCGAGGCCGCCGACGGCGTCGAAGCTCGTTTCCGCCGGGACGATGTCGAGCATCCCGGACCGGCGGACGGCCTGGCGCTTCTCGGCGAGGATCAGCTCGAGGTCGCTGGGGTCGAGCCCGCCGCCCTCGACGAGCGCCCTGGCGAACGCGTTCTCGGCTTCGGGCAGCGTGAGGCCGCGCGCGGCGGCGACGATCATGTCCCGGTCGTCGCGGTCGATGCTGATCCGGACGTTCTGCCGGTGCGCGGCGACCATGCCGTCGAGCAGCTCGCCGATCTGGCGCTGGTCGGGCAGCGGGAAGTCGACGACGGTGGCGTCGTGCTCAAGCTCCGGCGGCACGGGCAGCGACGGCGACACGAGAATGAGGCTCAGCGGGACCGGACGCGTCTTGAACGCGGCGGCGAGCTCGCGCAGCCGGCGCACGACGTCGGGATCGGGCCGGTGCCCGCCTTCGGAGACGAGCGACGGGTGCAGGTCGGCGAAGACGAAGACGGCGGGCTCACCCCAGCCGTAGATCCGTTCGAGTGCGGCGGCCGCGGTGCGGGTCTCGCTGATCGGCGGCCCGCCGGCGGGAGCGAGCCCGGTGGTCGACGACCAGACGTAGACGCGCCGCGGAGTGCGAAGGCGCTGCTGGTCTTCGGCGACGGCGCGGATCTCCCGCAGCACCCGCTGCTCTTCGTGCGTCTCGACGACCAACAGCGGGTAGCGCGCCTGCAGCAACTGGGTCAGCTCATCGCGAAACCCCTGGCCGGCCATCGATCGCCCCCTCGAAAGTCCGTCCGGACCCTACCAGCGCGCTCGTAGGTTGTACTCAACCTAGGGGCTAGGTAGAGTACGATCATGACTCGATCCCGGGAGCCCAGGATGACGCTGCCGACGCAGCTGGTCCTGCGGGTGCTGATGGCCGATCCGGCGAGAGAGCTGTACGGGTTGCAGATCTGCGGCGAAGCAGGGCTGCCCAGCGGCACGATCCACCCGATCCTGGCCCGGCTCGAGCGGGTCGGCTGGTTGTCCAGCCGGTGGGAGACGGTCGACACGCGCGAAGAGGGCCGGCCCCGGCGCCGGTACTACCGCATCGATCCGGCCGCGATGGGGCTCGTGCACGCGGCCCTGCTGCGTGCCGAATCCTCCGCGCAGGGACTCGGCCGCCTGCGGCCGCACCTGGCCGACGGTGCCTCATGAGCAGCGCCGACCAAGTCCTCGTCGTCGCCCGTGCGCTCGCCCAGGACCGCGATCTGGTGGGAGAGCTGGACACGATCTTCACCCAGGCCCAGGCGCTCAACATCGACTTCCGCGGAACCGCACGCCGCCGGCTGCAGGAGCGGGTCCACCAGCTCCTGCGCAACATCGATCGCGAGCGGGCGCTGCTGGACGGGGTCGACGTCCACGCCGCCGCCGACGGCCCGCGAGCCGGGGAGCTCGCGGCCGGCGTCGAACGGAGTCTCGGCCGCGTCGAGGAGCTTGTCGTCTCCTTCGGGCGGACGGTGGAACTGGGCGGCCTCCTCGACCTCGACCACGGGCCCGCGTCGGTCGTTCTCGTGGCCGTGGCGCACGCCCTCGACGACTCCCTGGCCGCGGTCGCGGCCCTGGCTGGGGTGTGCGCGCAACCGGCGGAGCGGGAAGCGTCGAGCGGCGCGCCGGCACGTCGCTCGCCCCTGTGGGCGTCACGGCGCGTGGCGAACTTCGCCGTCCGGCTCCTGCCCTGGGAGGAACGCCAGCGCTACCTCGACGAGTACGTCAGCGAGCTCGACGACTTGGCGCAGACCGAGAACCTCTCCCGGCGCGCTCAGCTGTGGCACGCGCTGCGACTGCTGGCGCGAACCCCGGCGTTGAGGTTCGCGTTGCGCGCCACCGAACCCCAGGCGCCGCAGGCGCGGAGCAAGGCCGTGTCCCGCCTGATCACCGCGTGGACCGATGCTTGACGACGGCGGCGGGCGGATGAGGCGTGCGCGGGCGGCGGTGCACCGGACCGTGCTCGTCGTCGACGTCGAGGAGTACGGGCAGGCGTGGCGGACGACGCCGCACCGGCTCGCGCTGCGGGAGGGCTTGGACCGGGCGCTGCGCCGGGCGTTCGACGACACCGGCGTCGCGCTGGCCGACTGCCGGGTGGAGGACTGCGGAGACGGCGCCTTCATCCTCGTTCCCGCGCAGGTGCCGAAAGGCCCTCTGGTCGAATCGCTGCCGTACGCCTTGGCCGACGCCTTGCGGCAGCACAACAGGAGCCACCCGGCCGAGGAGCGCATCCGGCTGCGGATGGCGCTGCACGCCGGTGAAGTCGCCTTCGACGATCGGGGCGTGACCGCGCCGGCGATCAACAAGGCGTTCCGGCTGCTCGAGGCGCAACCGGTCAAGAACGCGCTGCGGGACTCGCCCGGCGTGCTCGTGGTGATCACCTCCGAATGGTTCTTCGACGAGGTGGTGCGGCACAGCTGCGCGATCGACCCGGCCACGTTCCGGCCCGTGCTGGTCGAGGTGAAGGAGACGGTCACGACCGGCTGGGTCTGCCGTCCCGATCACCCGTACCCCGCTGAGCTGGCTGCGAGCGGGTTCGCTTCCTAGACTCGGGTCGCCCGACGAAGACGTCACTGGGAGGCACCATGCCTGACGCGCCCGCCCTGCCGAGCTATGCCTCGGGAATCTCCGAGGTCCCGCTGCTCGGCGACACCATCGGGGACAACTTCGACCGGACCGTGGCCGCGTTCGGGGAGCGGGACGCCCTCGTCGACCGGACCGCCGGCCGCCGGTGGACCTACCGGGAGCTCGCCGCCGAGGTGAACGCCCTCGCCCTGGGCCTGGTCGCGCGGGGCATCGGCAAGGGCGACCGGGTCGGGATCTGGTCGCCGAACCGGGCCGAATGGACCTTCCTGCAGTACGCGACGGCCAAGATCGGCGCGATCCTGGTCAACATCAACCCCGCCTACCGGTCGCACGAGCTCGAGTACGTGCTCAACCAGGCCGGCGTCCGGCTGCTGGTCGCCTCCGACAAGTTCAAGACGTCCGACTACCCGGCGATGGTCGACGAAGTACGTGAGAAGTGCGCCGCGCTCGAGCACGTCGTCATCCTCGGCGGCGAGAGCTGGCAAGCGCTGATGGACGCGGGCTGGCAGGGCGACCCGGCGGCGCTCGTCGAAAAGCAGGCCGCCCTCTCGGCCGACGACCCGATCAACATCCAGTACACCTCCGGGACCACCGGCTTCCCCAAGGGCGCCACGCTGTCCCACCACAACATCCTGAACAACGGCTACTTCGTCGGCGAGCTCTGCAACTACACCGAGTTCGACAAGGTCTGCATCCCGGTGCCCTTCTACCACTGCTTCGGCATGGTGATGGGCAACCTCGCGTGCACCAGCCACGGCTCGTGCATGGTCATCCCGGCGCCCGCGTTCGATCCGAAAGCGACGCTCGAAGCGGTCTCGGCCGAGCAGTGCACGTCGCTCTACGGCGTGCCGACGATGTTCATCGCCGAGCTGAACCACCCGGACTTCGCGAGCTTCGACCTGTCGTCGCTGCGCACCGGCATCATGGCGGGCTCGCCGTGCCCGGTCGAGGTGATGAAGCAGGTCATCGACCGGATGGGCATGGGCGAGGTGTCGATCTGCTACGGCATGACCGAGACGTCGCCGGTGTCGACGCAGACCCGCGCGGACGACTCGATCGAGCGCCGCGTCTCGACGGTCGGGCGGGTCGGGCCGCACCTGGAGGTCAAGGTCGTCGACCCGGAAACCGGCCTGACGGTGCCGCGCGGCGAGCCGGGCGAGCTGTGCACGCGCGGGTACTCGGTGATGCTCGGGTACTGGGAGCAGCCGGACAAAACGGCGGAAGCGATCGACAGGGCGCGCTGGATGCACACGGGCGACCTGGCGATCATGGACGGTGACGGCTACCTCAACATCACCGGCCGCATCAAGGACATGGTCATCCGCGGCGGCGAAAACCTGTACCCGCGCGAGATCGAGGAGTTCCTCTACACGCACCCGGACATCCTCGACGCGCAGGTCATCGGCGTCCCGGACGAGAAGTACGGCGAAGAGCTGATGGCGTGGATCCGCATGCGCGAAGGCGCGGAGCCGTTGACGGCGGAGAAGGTGCGCGAGTTCTGCGAAGGCAAGCTGGCGCGCTACAAGGTCCCGCGGTACGTCCACGTCGTCGAGGAGTTCCCGATGACGGTGACGGGCAAGGTCCGCAAGGTCGAGATGCGCGAGAAATCGATCAGCCTCCTGGGCTTGGAGGAAGCAGCCGCGACGAAACACGCCTGACGCGGCTGCTGTCCGTCAGCCGGCCGCCGCAGCCGCTTCGGCGATCGCCTTCGCGTCCTCTTCGCCGAACGTCTCCTCCAGCTGCTCCGGCGAGTAGTCGATGTCGATCTGCTCGACCGGCATCCCGCGCGCCGACTCGATCGCGCCCAGGCGGCGCTGGGCGCGGTCCGCCGCGTACTGGATGATCTCCTCCGGGTCGTTGTCGAAGGGGACCTCCTCGAACTGGTCCTGGACCCACTGGATCATGTTCAGCGCGTGCGGAAGCAGTTCACCCATCCGCTGCTGGACCGCGTCCCACAGCGAGTCGTCCGCGGCGACGTGGCGGCGGCACGTGAACGTGCCCCACGCCATGTGGCGGCGCTCGTCGTCGCCGATGCGGCGGACCAGTTCCTGCATGCCCGGCAGGATGTCGTTCTGCGTGCAGATCAGCTGCCACGAGTAGTAGCCCGTCAGCGCGAGGCTGCCCTCGATCACGTGGTTGTACGTCACGCTCGCGCGGATCTGGTTGAGCGGGCTGGGATCGTCCTCCAGCGCCCGCAGCGACTGCGGTAGTTCTTCGTAGAAGAGCTTGCGGTAGTGCGGGTTCTCCCCGACGTACGGGTGGAGGTCCTCGGTCAGCCCGACGGCGTCCATCCAGCGCCGGAACACTTCCGTGTGCTTGGCCTCCTCGAAGCAGAACTGCGTCAGGTACATCTCGTCGCCGAAGCGGCCGGTCGCCGACATCGCCCGCATGAACGGCTGGATGTCCTCGGTGACGGCCTCTTCGCCGGCGATGAACTGGGCGACGAGGTAGGTCGTCGAACGCTTCTGCTCGTCGTTGAGCGTGTCCCAGCCTTCGCGTTCGCGGCTGAAGTCGATGTCCGCCGGGTTCCAGAACTTCTTGTTGCCCTTGACGAACAGGCGCAGCGGGAACGAGTCCCAGTTCAGCCCGCCCTTGCGCAGCGAGGAGAAGCCGGTCCGCAGCTCGGACAGCGTGTCGGTCATCGTGTCACTCCATTGTGGACGAATTGGCGGATGGTGGGTGCCAGCACCGCGGTGACGGCGTCGGCCGCCTCCGTCGCCGAGTGCGTCGGGAGCACGAGGTGCGACAGGGAAAGCCGCACGGCGGTCTCCGCGAGCAGGGCGGCGGCTTCGGCCGACAAGCCCGGTTCGAGTTCCCGGTACTGCTCGGCGGCGAGGTCCGCGGCCGCGGTGAGGATCGGCTCGCCCCGGCTCGTGAGCAGCGGCAGCAGGTCCTCGCCCGCTTCGGTCCCGAGCGCCGCCGCGACCAGGCGGTTCTCCCGCGCGTGCTCGATCGTGTAGACGACGGCGTGGTGGATGCCCGCGAGCAGCCCGTCCGCCGTTTCGAACCGCTGGCGGATCCCGTCGAGGAACTCCGCCGCGGTCCGCAGCGCCACCGCCTGGGTCAGCGCCGCCTTGTTGCCGAACTCGTTGTAGACGGTCTGCCTGCTCACCCCGGCCTTGGCCGCGACGTCGGCCATCCGCAGGCCCGCGTGGCCGCGGTCCGGCAGCAGGTCGGCGGCGGCGTCGAGGAGCGCTTCCCGCAGGGACGCCTTCGTCCGGTCAGTGAAGCTGGTCACACCCTCACCTTGACACAGATCGCTCCGCTGTCAAGACGATGTACATGATCGGTTGACGTGTAAAACTGTCGGTGGTGGCGGCTACCGTGTGGGTTGTGGGCATCACGGTGGGGTTCGACCTCGACATGACACTGATCGACGCGCGGCCGGGCATGGCCGCGGCGATGAACGCGCTCGGCGCCGAATCCGGCCTGCCGCTGGACGGCGAGGCGTTCGCGGCCAACCTCGGCCCGCCGCTCGACGACATCCTGCGCGGCTTCGAAGCGCCCGAGGAACGCATCCCGGGGCTCGTCGACCGATTCCGCGCGATGTACCCCGAAGTGGTCGTGCCGAGCACGGTCGCGTTGCCGGGCGCGGTCGAGTCGCTCCGGGCGGTGCGGGCCGCGGGCGGCCGCACGCTGGTCGTCACCGGCAAGTACGGGCCCAACGCGCAGCTGCACGTGGACGCGCTCGGCTTGGACGTCGACGAAGTCGTCGGCGAGCTGTGGTCGACGCGGAAGGCCGAGGCGCTCCTGGCGCACGACGCGCGCGTGTATGTCGGAGATCACGCGGGTGACATCCGCGGCGCGCTGGCCGCCGGCGCGATCGCGGTCGGCGTCACCACCGGGCCGTGCGACCGCACGCTCCTGCTGAGCGAAGGAGCGGAGGTGGTGTTCGACTCGCTGACGGAGTTCCCGGAGTGGTTCGAGAAGACGTTCGCGACCGTCCCTTAGTTCTTGGCGCGCGCCTCGCGGACCAGCGCGATCAAGCCCAGCAGGAGGCCCAGCGGCGTGACGACACCGGCGGCGACCGACAGCCAGATCGGCAGGTTCTCCAGGCCGGCGGCGAACATGATGAAGACCGTCAGCACGGCCAGCATGCCGAGACCGAAAAGCCCGATGCCGATGCGCATCAGGAACGGTTTGCCGGGAGCGGCCACGCCGGCCTCCTTCGTCGTGCTCTTCATGACGCAAGAGGGTATCCGCCGGTATCGACTTCTCCCCAGGGCATGTGGCGAGATACCCTTTACCCAGCGCGCCCTGGGTACGCCCCCGGGCGCGTTCGTCGTGAGCGGGACACAGAAGGACTGGTGAGGGAAGTGCCGACCGGCAAGGTCAAGTGGTACGACGCGGAGAAGGGGTTCGGGTTCGTCACGCAGGACGGTGGCGCCGACGTCTACATCCGCAAGGCCGCGCTGCCGCAGGGCGTCGAGGGGCTCAAAGCCGGGCAGCGGCTGGAGTTCGGCGTCGCCGACGGCCGCCGCGGTCCGCAAGCGCTCTCCGTCCGGCTGCTCGACCCGCCGCCGTCCGTCGCCGAGGCGCGCCGGCGCCCGGCCGAGGAACTGCACGGCCTGATCGAGGACATGATCAAGCTGCTGGAGCTGAAGGTGCAGCCGGACCTGCGGCGCAACCGCTACCCGGACCGCAAGCACACCAAGCAGATCGCCGAGATCATGCGCGCGGTCGCCCGCGACATCGATCCCTAAAGAGCGATCGCTACGCCTCCAGCCGCAGACCCCAGACGTCGCTGGGCAGTAGCCCGGACTCGCCGGTGCTCGAGTTGAGCACGGCCGTGTACTTCTGCACGTCCACCGCCGAAATGCGGTCGGCGGGCGTCGGCGGCGTCACGGTGTAGGCGTAGCGGTCCAGCGACGTGAACGGGATCGGGTCGCTCTGCTTGAACTCGCCCTGCGGGGTGACGTACTCGTAGACGATCTGCCACGGCGCCTCGGCGACCTCGCCGGGCACGGAGATCTGCACGGGCTTGCCCGGGCGGACCTTCAGCGTGCGCGTGTCGCCCTTGGCGCTGCACGGTTGCGCGAGCTGCTGCGAGTAGTCGCAGGTGAGCACCGGCGTGGTGTTGATCGTGTGGCCGTCTGCGTAGAAGGTGACCTCGGCCGGGCCGGGCGCCGAGCAGCCGGCCACCGCGAACCCACCGGCCGCAAGCAGGGCCACCACCCGGGAACGTCGCATGGTTCCGGAGCCTACCGGCGGGGCGCGGAGTCCCTGGGCAGGCCCTGGGCCGGGAAGCTGCCGGTCGGCGCGGGACGCAGCGGCCGGTCGCCGCCGAGCCCCGGCACGAGCGAGCCGCCGCGGCGCACCAGGTACGTCTGCGCACACCCGACGGCCAGCACGATCGTGATCACCAGGAAGCCGATCCAGTACGTCGGCGGCAGCAGCAGGCCGACCGCGCCGCCGAGGCACCAGGCCAGCTGCAGCACGGTTTCCGAGCGGCCGAACGCCGACGCGCGCGACTCCTCGGGCAGGTCCTCCTGGATCACGGCGTCGAGGCTGATCTTGGCCAGCGCGCTGGCCGTCGCGCCGACCAGGCCGACGATCGCGGCCGTGGCCAGGCCGGGCAGGATCGTCGCGACCAGCGCGGCGAGCACGCAGCCCGCCACGCACCCGACGATCACCTGGTCCGGGCTGCCGAAGTGCAGGCGCGAGCCCAGCGCGTTGCCGAGGAACCCGCCGGCGCCGGCCGCGGCGCCGATCACGCCGAGCAGCAGCAGCTGCATGAACGGCGTCTGCCCGCTGCCCTCGGTCTGGGCCTTCACCGCGAACGCGGCGAACATCATGAGGAAGCCGGTGAGGACGCGCACCGAGCCGTTGCCCCACAGCGCGACGACGATGTGGCGCCCCATCGGCTGCCGTCGTTTCTTCTCGGTCGGGTGCGCCGACAGCGACGTCGGGACCTCGCCCTCGGTCGCCTCGACCCAGGCCGGGATCCGCATCGACTGCACGGCCGCGGCGACGCAGATCAGCGCGGTGAACCAGAGCGCGCCCGCCGAGCCGGAGATCGCGTTGACGCCGCTGGCCACCGCGCCGAACACACCCGCGGCGACCAGGCCGAACGTCGTCAGCCGGGCGTTCGTCTTGGACAGCGTGATCTCGGACGGCAGCACCCGGGGCGTCACCGCGGCCTTGAGCACGGTGAACGACTTGGAGAGCACCATCATCCCGAGTGCCGCCGGGTAGAGCAGCCAGTCGTCGAAGTGCAGCGCCATCACGACGGCCATCAGCCCCTGGCCGACCGACGACGCGCACATCGCCAGCCGCCGGCCGCGCTGCACCCGGTCGAGCGCGGGCCCGATCACCGGTGCGACCAGCGCGAACGGCGCGATCGTGATGAGCAGGTAGAGCGCGACCTTGCCCTTGCTCTCGCCGCTGGTCGCGGCGAAGAAGAGGGTGTTGGCCAGCGCAATCGCCATCGCCGCGTCGCTGGCGTAGTTCAGCATCACGGCGTAGGTCAGCGAGGTCAGGCCGGACTTCTCGGCGCCGTCGGCCTTCGTCGCGCGCTGGAAGGCGCCGACGGCCTGGCCGGTCAGCTGCCGGCTGCGCATCGCCGCGACCCGCGTGACGGTGATCTTCTTCGGTAGCTTCGGCGTGCCGCCGGGCGTCCGCGGTTCCTCGCGCGGCGCCGGGGGTTCCGGCTCCGGCGGCCGCGGCTCGCCCGCGTAGCCGCCGGTGTCGTAGTGCTCGTACTCACCGCTGCCGGGCCGGCGCTCGCCCTGGTAGAAGCCGGGCGGCTCACGGCGGACAGGTTCGGTGCGGTTCGGGTCGTGCGGCGGGTACGGCCGGGCGCCCCGCGGCGGCGGTGGCGGTGGGGGCCGGTACCCGGTCGGCGCGGCGGCGGTCGGAGCTTCGTTCGCGTCGTAGTAGGGGGCCCGCGGCGGGGCGGGCCGCTCCACGCGGGTGGGCGGCGGCGCGCTGCGGTGCTCGACGCGGGTGGGCTGCGGGGCGACGGCCTCGCGCCACGGCTTGGCCTGCCCGGCGCCCGGCTCCGGCGTCCAGCGTCGCTTCGACTTCCGGCCGCGCGGCTGCGAGCCGGAGCCGTCGGAGCGGGAGCCGAAGAGTGCCACGTCTCAATCCTGCCTTACCGGGGGTCGGTTCCGCCTGCTCATCCGTGCTTTAGGCGTTCTTCGGGACGAACCTCACCCGGAACGTGACCGGCCACTGCTTCCCGGTGAGCAGATATTCGTCGGTGCCGGGAACGGCCGCTATGCCGTTGAGCACGTCCTCGCTGTCGGTCGCGTTCACCTGGGCGCGCAGCCGGCCGGCGTCGATCGTCCCGGTGACGTGCCCGGTGGCGGCGTCGATCCGCAGGACGGTGTCGGTGTGCCAAACGTTTGCGTAGACGTCGTCGCCGACGCATTCGAGCTCGTTGAGCTGGTCTTGCCCGACGTCCACGCTGCCGGTGACGGCGAAGGTCTTCGGGTCGCGGAAGGTCAGCCGGGACGAGCCGTTGCTCATGACGAGCCGTCCGTCGGCCTGGTGGCAGAGGCCCCAGCCCTCGCCTTCGTAGCTGACCCGCCGCAGCTCGGCGAGGGTTTTGGCGTCGCGTTCGATGGCGACGCCGTCCTGCCAGGTGAGCTGCCAGAGCGTCGGCCCGAGGACGGTGACGCCCTCGCCGAAGAGCGGCGCGGGGAGGGAGGCCTTCGTGGTGGGCGGTCCGCCGGCCGGGCCCGCGGTGAGCGTCGACTGCCCGGCGAGGCCGGTGCTCTCGTAAAGGACGTCGCCGGCGAACTCGAGGCCTTCTGTGAAGGCGGCGGGGTCGTGCGGCAAGGTCGAGACGACCTGGACGGTGAGCTGTTCGGGGGCGGTTTCCTGGCCGGGGGCGCCGGCGCAGCCGCCGAGCGCGGCGGCCGCCAGCAGGGTGGTGACGATCGGCGTGCGCACGATGAACAGCCTGGCACGGCCGCCGGGGAGGCGTGCGGCACAATTGGCCGCATGACGCTGCTGCTGACCCTCGACGACGGTTCCGTGCAGCGCAAGCTCGCCGATGCGGTGGAGTTCGCGCGCGCGGCGGTGCTCGAAGAAACGCCCGAGGAGCAGATCGGCACCCACGTGGGTGTCTCGCGTGAGGACGCGGTCACGGCGAGTCACCTGTTCGAGGCCCAGGTCCCGGGCTACCGCGGCTGGCGCTGGTCGGTGACGGTCGCCCTGGCGGGCGACGACGAGCCGGTGACGGTCAGCGAGGTCGTCCTGGTGCCGGGCCCGTCGGCGCTGATCGCCCCGCCGTGGGTGCCGTGGGAGCGCCGCGTCCGCGCGGGCGACCTGGGCGTCGGCGACATCTTCCCGACGGACGAGAACGACCCCCGCCTGGCCCCGGCGTACCTGCAGTCGGACGACCCGGCGGTGGAGGAAGTAGCGCGCGACGCGGGTCTGGGGCGCGTCCACGTGTTGTCCCGTTTCGGCCGCACGGAGGCGGCCTCCCGCTGGCACGGAGGCGAGTTCGGCCCGCGGTCCGACATGGCGCGCAGCGCGCCGGACGTGTGCGGGACGTGCGGGTTCTTCGTGCCGCTGGCGGGTTCGTTGCGCGGGGTGTTCGGGGTGTGCAGCAACGACATCTCCCCAGCGGACGGCCACGTGGTGGACGTGGAGTACGGCTGTGGGGCGCACTCGGAGGTCGAGGTCGAGGTGACGTCCTCGGTCCCGGTGGCCGAGCTGGTTTACGACGATTCGCTGTTGGACTTCACGCCGGTGCCGTCGGAGGTGACGGAGTCGGCGGCGGTGGCCGAGCCGGAGACGGCGATCGCGGAGGCGGACGTGTCGCCGGCGGAGGTGGAGCCGGAGGTAGCGGCCGAGCAGACGGCGGTTGTTGCTGAGCCAGTCGCGGCCGAGCCGGACGCGGAGCGCGCTGAGGCGGCTGGTGAGCCGGTTGAGTCCAACGCGACGCAGGCAGAAGCGGCAGCAGCAGTCGCCGAGCCGGCTCCGGCGCAGGCCGACGAGACTGGCGCGCTCAGTGAGCCGCAGGCGGTCGAGGCCGAGGAATCGGCGCAGGTGGAAGCGCCTGTTGCTGCCGATGCCGAGGTAGGCGAGTCGGCGCAGAGCGATGTGGCTGAGGTGGCCGCTGTCGCGGCGGCAACGGATTCCGAGCAGGCCGACGTGGCAACTCCCGCGGCTGCCGAGCCGCTCGCGGCGTCGACCGATGCAGTCGCCGAGCCGGCTGAGTCCGAGGTGGCGCAGACAGGAGCGGCGGGTGTCGTCGCCGAGCCGGCTCCGGCGCAGGCCGAAGAGGCTGGCGTGGTCGCCGAGCCGCAGGCCGATGTCGAGCCGACCGAGTCCGACGTGGCGCAGACGGAAGCGGTGGCAGGAGTCGCCGAGCCCGCTCCCACGCAGGTCGAAGAGGCTGGCGCGGTTGGTGAGCCGCAGGCGGAGGAGTCGGCGCAGGTGGAAGCGCCTGCCGATGCCGGGGTAGGCGAGTCGGCGCAGAGCGATGCGGCCGAGGTGGCTGCTCCCGCGGCTGTGGCGGATTCCGAGCAGGCCGAAGCGGCAACCGCCGCGACTGCCGAGCCGATTGCTGCGCAGAGCGATGCTGTAGCCGAGCCGCAAGCCGCAGAGACGGAACCCGAGCACGCTGGGGCCGAGGCTGTTGTCGAGCCGCAGGCCGCGGTGGCGGAGCCCGAGGCTGAGCACACTGCCGCCGCCGATGCGGGCGCCGAGCCGCATGCAGCCGAGGCTGCTGCGCCGGTGGAGGCCGAGCCGGTTCAGGCTGATGCGGGTGGCCAGTCGGCTCCGGTCGAGGCTGATGTTCCTGAGCCGGCCGAGGCGGAGCCCACTCAGGCCGAGGTGACCGATGCGGTTGTTGAGCCGACCCCGGCTGAGGTGACTGAGCCCGAGGCCGGCGAGGATTCGGTGAGTGAACCGGCTGCGGTGGCGGGCGAGTCGGCTGAGGTCGATGCACCGGAGGTCGGTCAGTCGGCGGGCGATGTTGCCGAGGTGACCGAGTCGGAGGTTGGTGGGTCGGCGCCGGTGCAGAGCAAAGCGGGTGAGCCCGCTCAGGCTCAGGCGACCGAGACCGCGCCGGTTGATGAGCTGCCTGCTGCTGCTCTCACCGACTCCGTTGTCACCGAGGCCGGTGACTCGGCCGCCCCTGAGACTGGCGAGACCGAGCCTGCGCCGGCTGATGAAGCTCAGGCCCGTATCGACACCACCGGTGAAGCCGCTCGTGAGCAGCGGGATCTCTGACGCCGCCGGGGCCGATCCCTTCGGCACCGCGCGGCTCCGGGACTCCACCCTGCGCGCCTGGCGGGACTCGCCCACTCGGCTGATCGAGGACACCAACGTCGAACGGGACCTGCGCGTCGGGGCCTATCGGGACCGGCTCTTCGTCGAGCTTGCCCAGAATGCCGCCGATGCCGCCATGGCTCAGGGGACGCCCGGGAGGATCCGGGTGTCTCTTGTGGACCGGGAGCTTCGGTTCGCCAACACCGGTGCGCCCCTTGATGCGAGGGGCGTTGCCTCTCTTGCCTCGCTGCGGGCCTCCGGGAAGACCGGCGATACCGTTGGACGCTTCGGGGTCGGTTTTGCCGCCGTTCGGACCGTTTCCGACGCTCCCAGTGTGGTCTCGACCAGCGGTGGTGTCCTCTTCTCCGCCGAGAAGACTCGTGCTGCGGCCGGGATCCAAGGGGATGTTCCCGTTCTCAGGCTGCCCTGGCCGGTAGAGGCCACAGTTCCCGAAGGGTTCGACACCGAAGTTCGTCTGCCGCTCAGGGATGACGTTGACGGGCAAGCCCTTCTCGACCAGCTTGCCGACGACATCGGGGATCTTCTCCTCGCCCTGCCTTGGCTCGCCGAAGCCGATGTGGACGGTCGCGTTTGGACTCGTCGCAGCCACGACGATGTTGTCGAGATTCGGGGGCCGGGCAAGGAAACCCGGTGGCTGACTCATCGGGGCGATGTCGTGTGGGCCGTTCCGGTTGACGAACACGGCCTTCCGCAGCCCCTCGAAGAAGACGTTCTGCACGCACCCACCCCGACCGATGACGGGCTCTCGCTGCCCGCCCGGCTTCTCGCGACCGTGCCCGTCGAACCCTCGCGACGGCGGGCCCTTCCGGGGGCTGGACTGACAGCCGCGCTCAAGAAGGCCGCTGCCGAGTACGTCCAGCTGGTGCGGATGCTGCCGGCGGAGCAACGGTTCGCGCTTGTGCCCACGCCTGGGTTTCCGAAGTCCACTGTGGACGCACAGCTGCGCGACGAAGTCATCGCCAGTCTCAGCGCCGAACCGTGGCTGTCCACTCAGGACGGTCGGGACGTCGCCGGAAGGCAGGCGAAAGTCCTCGACGTCGATGTCGAAGGACTGCCCGAGCTGATCGCCGACGTCGTTCCGGGACTGCTCAAGGGCGCCGCGCCCGCCAGTGTGCTGAAAGCCGTTTCCGTGCAAGTCGTGAGCGTTGAAGAAGTGCTGGAAACGCTTACCGGCACCTCCCGGGAACCGAGCTGGTGGCACGACGTCTACGCGGCGCTCGCCCGGGTCGTCGAATCCCACGCTCTCGCGAGTGAACGGCTGGACGGCCTGCCCGTCCCGTTGTCCGACGGCCGGACGCTGCCTGGGGCGCGTGGGTGCCTGCTCGTCGAGGGATCAGCTGAGCTGCTCGAGCTGCTGTCCGATGTGGACATTCCGGGGCTGCGACTGGTGCACCCCGCCGCGTCGCATCCGCTGCTGGAACGGCTGGGCGCCAAGCATGCCGACGCCCGGGAGCTGCTCAACGCCGACCAGCTGCGCGACGCCGTCGAGCGCAGTGTCGAAGACGTCCGGTCCGGATTGGACGGTACGACGCTCGCCGGTGCCGTCCTGCGGCTGGTCGCCGACTGCGGGGACGACGCCCCACGCTGGGTCGGCGCGCTCGCGCTGCCCGCCACCGACACCTGGCGACGCGCCGACGAGCTCGTGCTTCCGAATTCGCCGCTGCTGGACGTCTTCGACGAAGAAGTCTTCGACGAGGATGGCGCGCTCGACGTTCTCGACGAGGACTTCGCCGAAGACTGGCCGGCCGGCACGCTCAAGGCCGCCGGGGTGCTCGACTCGTTCGCGCTCGTCGTCGACGACGAGCCGCGCGAACCCGATCACGACCTGCCCGACGAAGAAGCCTGGTGGGACTCGCTGCCGGAACCGCCGTCGACGCTCGTCGCCGTCCGGGATCTCGATCTCGTCGGTGACGACGCCTGGCCGGCCGCGCTCCGGCTGCTCGCCGCTCGGCCCGAGACCTGGCACGCCCTGCGCACGCCGAACGGGCACGCGCGCTGGTGGATCGCGCAGTACGCCGTGCTCGGCGGGCTCGCGCCGAACGAATGGCGCTTGCCGGACGCCGATCTGGCCGGGCTCTACGACGAGGTTCCCGACCTGGGGCTGAGCACCGATCTCCTCGAAACCGCCGGGGTGCGGACCGGGCTGACCCTGTCCACTGTGGACGAGGCGCAGGACGTGCTGCACCGGCTCGCCGACCCGGAACGGCGGATCACTCCGGGGCTCGCGGCGCGTGCGTACGACGCGGTCGTCGAGTCCGGGTTCGAGGTCCACGAACCGGGCGGCCTGCGGGCAGCGGACGGCTCGGTCGTCGGGGGCGCGCTGATCCTCGACGTCCCGTGGGTGGCCGGCGCGCTGGAACCGCACGAGTACGTGGTCGCGCCCGCCGACCCCGACCGGCTGTCGTATCTGCTCGACGAGCCCCTCGCCAGCTCGGAAGAAGCCGAGGTCATCAGCGAAGGCGAGTACGCGCCCTGGGCCGACCTGCCCGCGCTCAAGCTCGTCGCCGACCAGCTCGGCGTCCGGCTGCCCGAGGGTGGTGTCCTGGTGCACGACCCGCTCACCGTGCGGATCCAGGGCGCCGAACACGACGTCCAGTGGTGGTCCGACGGCCGGCTGCACGCGGCCGACACCTCCGAGGGCCTCGCCCGCGCGTTCGCCTGGGCGGCCGACCGCTGGCCCGACCGGCACCTCATCACGGCGCTGCTCGACGACCCCTCGCCGAGGACCCTGCTGAGCTAGACCCGCTGGGCCGACTTCGAGCCCCGGCGGGCGGCGGCGCGCTGCCAGCCGATGATCGCCAGGCCGACGAACCCGAGCACGAACCCGGACAGCGCCGTCTGCACCCACAGCCCCGAAGTCGTGAAGAAGAGCACCACCAGCGCGACAGCCCAGATCGAGGTGCCTACGATCACCACCGGCGTCAGGTCGGTCAGCTTCTTGGGCAGCTCCGGCGTGTGCCGCAACGAGCCCGTAACCTCCGGTGGATTGATCGGTTCACTCACGTGGTGAAGGGTACTCCGCAGCAGCGACAGAATGGGCAGGCCAAATGGCGGAGCAGGAGACGACCCGCGCCGGGACGTCCACACTGGACCGGTTCTTCAAGATCACCGAACGGGGCTCGACCGTCCCGCGCGAACTGCGCGGCGGCTTGGTCACCTTCGTCACGATGGCCTACATCGTGGTGCTGAACCCGCTGATCATCGGCAGCTTCTCGGCCGACGACGCGGGCGCGCACAAGGACCTCCTCGGCGGCATCCTGCCCGTACCGCAGGTCGCGGCGGTGACGGCGCTCGTCGCCGGCGTGATGACCATCCTCATGGGCCTGGTCGCGAACTACCCGTTCGCCATCGCGACCGGCCTCGGCATCAACAGCCTGGTCGCGGTCACCATCGCCCCGCAGATGACCTGGCCCGAGGCGATGGGCCTGGTCGTCATCGAGGGCGTGATCATCGTCCTGCTGGTGCTGACCGGGTTCCGCACCGCGGTGTTCCGGGCCGTGCCGGCCGCGCTGAAGTCCGCGATCGCCGTCGGCATCGGCGTGTTCATCTGCCTGATCGGCCTGGTCGACGCCGGGTTCGTGCGCCGGCTGCCGGACGCCGCGCACACGACCGTCCCGGTCGGCCTGGGCATCAACGGCTCCATCGCCTCCTGGCCGACCGCGGTGTTCGTCGTCGGCCTGCTGGTCACCGGCATCCTGGTCGCGCGCAAGGTCAAGGGCGCGATCCTGATCGGCGTGCTGTCCTCGACCGTGCTGGCCATCGTCGTCGAGGCGATCGTCAAGGCCGGGCCGTCGCAGGGCACGAACCCGAAGGGCTGGAACCTCGGCTACCCGGCGCTGCCGGACCAGGTCGTCGGCCTGCCGAACCTGTCGCTGGTCGGCGACGTCTCGTTCGGCGCCTGGACGCGGCTGCCGATCATCACCGTCTGCCTGCTGGTCTTCACGCTGGTCCTGGCCGACTTCTTCGACGCGATGGGCACCATGACCGGCCTCGCGAAGGAGGCCGACCTGCTGCCGAAGGACGGCCAGCTGCCCAACGTCGGCAAGGCGCTGTTCGTCGAGGGCCTCGCGGGCGCGGCGGGCGGGTTCGGCTCGGCCAGCTCGAACACGGTGTTCGTCGAGTCGGCGGCCGGCATCGCCGAGGGCGCGCGGACGGGCCTCGCGAACATCGTCACCGGCGTGCTGTTCATCGCCGCGATGTTCCTGACGCCGCTCTACCAGGTCGTGCCGGTCGAAGCGGCCGCGCCGGCGCTGGTCGTGGTCGGCGCGATGCTGATGGCGCAGGTCCGCGACATCGACTTCACCGACTACTCGATCGCGCTGCCCGCGTTCCTGACCATCGTCGTCATGCCGTTCACCTACTCGATCGCCAACGGCATCGGCGCCGGCTTCGTCAGCTACGTCGTCATCCGCGCGGCCACCGGCAAGGCCCGCCAGGTGCACCCGCTGATGTGGGTGATCGCGGTGGCGTTCGTCGCGTACTTCGCGGTCGGGCCGATCCAGGCGGCGTTCAAGTGATCAGCCCGCGTCGCTGACCTCGAGGGCGCGGTCCAAGACGGACCGGTTCGCGGCGAAGTCCGCCGCGGGCGCGTCGAAGCCGATGGTGACCATGGTGTCGCCGATGCCCACGGCGACCAGGCTCACCTGCCGCGCGACCCCGGCGCGGTCGTAGGTGTAGTCCCACTCGGCGGCGTCGCAGCTGCCGACCTGGGCGTGCTCGGCGACCGACGTGAGGTGGTAGCCGGACTCGTGGTGGGTGGAGTGCTCGAGGGCGCGCAGGCCGCTCAGCGGATCCTCCTGGGTGAGGGGGATCCGGTTGGTTTCCAGCACCAGCCGGCCGGTCGGATCGGTGCGGGTGGCGCGCTCGTCCACGTTCGCCACCGCCCAGTCCGGGACCGGGATCTCGAAGTTCCAGCCGCGGCCGTCGGCGGCGTCCGGTGACCGGTAGACCTGCAGGTGGCCGACCTGCGTGCTCGGCGGTGCCGTGACGCTCTCGGTGGCGGGGGCCGGGGCCGGCGGCGGGGTCGCGCCCCCGGAGGGCAGGACCTGGATCACCACGATCCCGAGCACGACCGCGCCGACCACGGCCGAGCCCACCAGCTTCTTGTTCATCGAACCCCCAGGTTTCTCCGAGAGGAGGACGCCTGGCGGGCGCGGGGGTTGCGGTGGAGATCACCCGTTCGCCTGAAGTTTCGTAAGGTATGCTAACTATATGTCCGGCGACACGCACGAGCGCTCCTTGGCGAGCCGTCTGCGTCTCGCGGTGGTCCGGCTCAACCGCCGGCTGCGGGCACAGCGCGTCGGGGACGACCTCACGCTGACTCAGGTCGCCGCGCTGTCCACCTTGCACAAGTGCGGTGCGCTGACCCCGGGTCAGCTCGCCGCGAAGGAAGGCGTCCAGCCGCCCTCGATGACGAGGGTGATCGCCGCGCTCGAGGAGATGCGTTTCGTCGAGCGGCGCCCCCACCCGACCGATGGCAGGCAAGCCATCGTCGAGCTGTCCGAGAGCGGGCTGGCCTACGTTCGCAAGGCCATCTCCGTGCGGGAGGCGTGGCTGGACCGGCAATTGGCGGAACTCGGCGACGAAGAGCGTGAAGTGCTCTCCAAAGCCGCCGAAATCATAGACAGGATGGCGGGGAACTAACCACGGTGACGGCCACGGGTAGCGAAACGAAGCGTTCGATCCAGACCACTGCTACCCGGGAAACGGCTTCACCGCCGTCCGCTTCACCACCGTCTCCGGCCAAGCGCGGCAGCATGTTCGCCTCGCTGCGGGTCCGCAACTACCGGCTGTTCTTCACCGGCCAGGTCATCTCGAACATCGGCACCTGGATGCAGCGCATCGCCCAGGACTGGCTGGTGTTCACCCTCAGCGGCAACAACCCGATCGCCCTCGGCATCGCCGTCGCGCTGCAGTTCGCGCCCACGTTGTTCCTTTCGCTCTGGGCCGGCGTTCTCGCCGACCGCGTC
Organism: Amycolatopsis sp. NPDC101161; assembly: GCF_044768185.1. Classification (NCBI taxonomy): domain Bacteria; kingdom Bacillati; phylum Actinomycetota; class Actinomycetes; order Pseudonocardiales; family Pseudonocardiaceae; genus Amycolatopsis; species Amycolatopsis sp. NPDC101161. The sequence goes on along the minus strand of NZ_JBIWPI010000002.1, from coordinate 1,201,264 downwards.
GACAAGCGGCGGCTGCTCACCTGGATCCAGGCGGCGGCGTGTTCGCAGGCCGTGGTGCTCGGCGTCCTCGACATCACCGGGCTCGTGGCGCTGTGGCAGGTCTACGTCCTGTGCTTCACGCTCGGCATCACGGCGTCGCTCGAAGTGCCGACGCGGCAGTCGTTCGTCGCCGAAATGGTCGGCCGGGACCAGATCGCGAACGCCGTCGCGCTGAACTCGTCGATCTTCAACATGGCGCGGATCGTCGGGCCGGCGATCGCCGGGTTCGCGATCACGTGGATCGGCACCGGCTGGCTGTTCATCGCGAACGCGCTGAGCACGGTCGCGGTGATCGCCGGGCTAGTCCTGATGAACCCGGACAAGCTCTTCCGCGTCGCGGCGGTGCCGCGCGAGAAGGGCCAGCTCGCCGAGGGCCTGCGCTACGTCCGGCGGCGCTCGGACCTGATGACGGTGATGGTGCTGGTGCTGTTCGTCAGCACGTTCGGCATCACGTACTTCAGCTCCCTCCCGATCGTCGCGGCGAACGTCTTCCACACGGCGGCCGACGGCTACGGCTTGCTGTCGACCCTGGTCGCGGTCGGCACGTTCACCGGCGCGATCATGTCGGCCCGCCGCGGCACGAAGGGCCGGCCGCGGGTGCGGCTGATGCTCGTGTCCGCGTTCTTCCTCGGCGTGTTCGAGCTGATCACGGCGTTCATGCCGACGTACCTGACGTTCGGCCTCGGCCTGATCCCCCTCGGCTTCGCCACGATGACGTTCCTCAACACGGCGAACGCGCTGGTGCAGACGTCGGTCAGCCCCGAGATGCGCGGCCGCGTGATGGGGCTGTACGTGCTGGTGCTCATCGGCGGCAACCCGATCGGCGGCCCGATGGTGGGGTGGATGGCTCAGGAGTTCGGCGGGCGGTCTCCCTTCTACATCGGTGGGGCGGTTTCGGCGTTGGCCGCGGTGGTTTGCGCGATCGTGCTGATCCGGCGGGGTGGGGTTTCCTGGCCGGTTCAGCGGGGGTTCGGGCTTCGGGTGCTGAAGCGGGCGAAGGTCTAGACGAGTAATGCGTACGTCTGGGTGGTGATGACCATCCGGCCGGCTTCTGCCGCTCGCACCCCGGCCGGGCTACCCGTCGCCTGGGCGCCGGCCGATCCGAAGATCGACGAGCGGCAGGTGCGCATGGCGATCTGCGACCACTGACCGAGTTGCGCATTACTCGCCTAGCGGCCCAGTAGCGGGGGGACCACCTTCTCGGCCAGCTCGCGGATCCCCGGCATCGTCCGGTCGAGGTCGAACATCTTGACGACGAGGGTTTGGGCGGAGCCGTTGACGAGCTGGACTTCGATGACCCCACCTTGTTCGCTGACGTCCGCGGGCCGGCCCGCGAAGCTGTCGGCGAAAACCTGCGTCGGGCTGCTGGGGTTGTACGCGAGCGTGACCTCGGCTCCGTCGGCTTTGCGCCCGCAGGCTGACGGCCAGTCGGGTTGGACCTGGTCGAGGGGGAGGCCGAGCCCCCGGGCCAGCTGGGTGCAGAGCTGCCGCACGATCAGCGGGTAGGCGGCATCGGCGATGCCGGTGCCGGTGATCGGGCTCAGCTCGGGTGGGTGTGCCTGCTCTTCCGGGCTCGGCAGGGATGGTCCCGGCGTGGTGATCGCGCCGACCATCGCGGTGCCGAGTTCCTCCGCCATCCCCCGGAAGTCGTGCTCCGCGCGGACGCCCAGCTGGTTCGCGACCCGGAGCTGGAGCTCGGGGGCGGCCCACTGTTCGCCGGTGTCGGCGAGCCGGACGGTCAGCACGGCGTCGGTGGCGGGGGCGGTGGGGCTCTTCGTCATCGTCCCCTGGTGCGCGGCCACGGTGACCGCGACCGGTTCGACGCCGTCCATCGGCAGCCGGTCGTAGGTGCTCGCGGTGACCTCCAGCTCCTCGGTGACCACGTGGCAGTCGTCGCCCGACACCTCGCGCAGGACCGGGCCGCCCAGCACCTTGCGCCAGGTGTCCGCCGGAACGGCGTTGCAGAGCACCTGGCCCCGCGTGCCGAACGGCAGAGCCGCGGCCATCTCCCCGGTCGGCATCGGGACCGGGCGGATCGCCTCGCCGTGCGCCGACGGCCACACGGCAGGCAGTGCCCTCGGTGCTTCCGCCGGCGAGTCGTGGGACGACCACCAGGCCAGTCCGCCCACCAGCATGAAGACCGCCGTCAACGACACCGCGATCAGCACGGTGCGGTCCTTCTTCATCCCCCTCATGTTCACGGCGTAACCGTATCGGCACGCACCGACAAAAAAGGGCGGTTCAGAACACCGCTGTCACTCGAACGAGTGAGATCCGGGTCTCCTCATGAGACCCCTTGCCCGAAGTTATGAGGTTAGGCTAACCTCATACATGTCCGCTTCGTGGTGGGAGCGGCAGTCAGTTCGGGAACGGACGGAGCCCCGGCCCTGGGAACCCCAGGCCGGGGCTTCGTTCACTTCACGGCAGTGTCGGGCTGAGTGCGCCGCTCGTCAAGGGACTCTCACCCGGTGGCGTGGGCAGCCGGTTCAGCGTCAGGCCGAAGTAGACCCGGTACGCCGTCCGGATCGCCGCTTCGGAAGCCAGGACGACCTCGTGCCGGACGCCGTCGACCGTCTCGATCAGCCGGTCTCCCGAGAGCGTCACGCGGCCCTGGGACGTCGGGCGGGAACACGTCAACGACTTCGTGAAGTGCGACGACGGCGAAGTCGCCTGCCACCAAGCCATCGGGACGAAGTCCGACAGCGGCCGCGGACGGCGTTCCAGGCGGTACTGCGGCTTGCCGTCCTGCAGGACGTCGACGTCGCCGTGGGACGCGTCCAGCAGCAGGAACTCGCCGTCCGGATCGGACTGCGCGTCCACGCCGGACAGTCGCAGCGGGTGCCGGGAGAAGCGGCCGAACCCGACGTCGACCAGCCACTCTTCCTCGTCCAGCGAAACGACGATCGCCGCGTGGTCCAGGGGCGGGCCCAGCGTGCCGTCCGGGCGGAACACCTGAGCCGCGTGCAGTGCCGCGTCGTACCCCAACGAGCGCAGCAGCGCCGCGAAGAGCCCGTTCAGCTCGTAGCAGAACCCGCCCCGGCGGCGGCGGACGATCTTGCCGAACAGCGCCTCTTCTGTCAGCTCGATCGGCTCCCCCAGGTGGACGCTCAGGTTTTCGAACGGCACCGCGGCCAGGTGGCGTTCCTGCAGGTGGCGCAGCGTCGCGAGGTCGGGTGTCGCCGGCCACGCGACGCCGAGGCGGTCCAGATACGCGTCGACGTCCATGGCGAACACTCAAACACCTCGACCGCGCTCGAGGTCAAGTCATTTCACCCGCCGACGAAAAACGGGGCCCTCCCCGAAGGGAAGGCCCCGTTTGCCGTAGGACTCAGCCCAGCAGCAGGCCGTTGCCGCCGGCGACGGCGTTGTCGAACCGCTTGGAGATCTCGGCCCAGTTGAAGATGTTCCACAGAGCCTTGACGTAGTCCGGCTTCACGTTCTTGTAGTCCAGGTAGAACGCGTGCTCCCAGACGTCGACCAGCAGGATCGGCACGGTCGGCAGGATCAGGTTGTTGTGGTGGTCGCGCAGCTGCTGGGTGATCAGCGTCTTGCCGATCGGGTCCCAGGAGAGCGCGCCCCAGCCGTTGCCCTGGATCGTGGTCGAGACGGCGGTGAACTGCGCCTTGAACTTGTCGAAGGAGCCGAACGCCTCGTCGATCGCCGCGGCCAGCTCGCCGGTCGGCTTGTCGCCGCCTTCCGGCGACAGGATCTTCCACCACACGACGTGGTTGGCGTGGCCGGCCAGGTTGAAGGCCAGCGTGGTCTCCAGGCCGACGATCGAGCCGAAGTCGTTCGCTTCGCGGGCGGCTTCGAGCTTGTCGAGCGTGTCGTTCGCGCCCTTGACGTAGGTCGCGTGGTGCTTGCTGTGGTGCAGCTCGTTGATCTCGCCGGAGATGTGGGGCGCGAGGGCGCCGTAGTCGTAGTCGAGATCGGGCAGCTCGTAGCGGGCCATTGGCCCTCCTTCTGTCTTCGACACAAGTTTCCGGTACCGAACCTAGTAGCACACCGCCCTCCGCGGCGAGCGGGGGCGCGTGGCCGTCACTGCGTGGGACGGCGGCTCCGTAGGTGGCGTACCCGAGGGTCCGCCGCCCGAAACCGAGCCTGCTACCTGGACTTAACTGGAGGTCAACGAGCTGTGAGATCACGCACGGAAGTCGTCCAGGCGTGAAGCCAGCTCGTCGAACACGGCGACGTTGCACTCGAACGCCACCAGTGTCTCGTCGATCACGCGGGCGCGGTCGGCCTCGTCCCACGGCGCGTTGTCCAGCTTCGCGCGGTACTGGTCCCGGAAACGCGGGGCGCTGCCGATCCCGTCGAAGTGGTAGAAGAGAGTGCCCGCCTCGGCGACGTCGTACTGGCGCTCCAGCAGCCGCCGGATGGCCTGGCCGCCGGCGATGTCGCCCAGGTAGCGCGTGTAGTGGTGGGCGACGTACCCGCCCGCCCACGAAGACGCTTCCTCGATCCGCGAGACGTAAGCCCGGGTGGACGCGAGCGGCGAGATCGTCGAGCGCCAGTCCGGGCCGACCAGGTGGGCCAGGTCGCGCTCCAGGTTCGGCAGCCGGCGCAGCTCGTCGAAGACGAACTCGCCCCCGACCGGGTCGCCGGCCATGCGATCGCTCGCCGCCTCGATGGCGCCGTAGACGAAGTAGTACTGGATCGCCAGCCGGGTGTAGCCCTCCTGGGTCAGCTCACCGCCGAGCAGGGCGCGCATGTACGTCGAGTAGTTCGCCTTCTCGTGCACCTCGAGCGTCGACGCGCGCAGGGTCGCCGAGAACGGGCGAGCGTCCGTGGTCACCGACATGGGGCAGGCCTCCCGGCGATCGATCTGACACGCTGTCAGAAAGATCGTAGGGCATTTTTCCGGGTTAGGCCACCCTAAATCGAAGCCCCGACCGCGCGCAGCACGAACCGGACGGCGGCTTCGACGACGTCTTCCAGCTGCTCAGGGGGCCCGTCGACGAGCGCCCGGTTGCCCAGCGCGGCGGTGATCATCGGGATCAGGACGTCCGGGTCCTCGGCGGGCCAGCGCCCGAGGTCGACGCCGCCGGCCAGGATCGCGCGCAGCCGGTCGGTGATCGGGTCGGCGTGCGCGCTGATCCGGCGGTAGGCCGCGGGGGCCAGCGCCGACGCGAGCGCCGTGCCCGGTGGCATGTGGAACTCGGCCAGCACGCGCAGCTGCAGCCGGACGAACGTCGCGAGCTGGTCGACCGGGTCGGCCTGCGCCTCGACGGCTTCGGTCAGCTTGGTGACGTACCGGGCCGCCTCGTCCTCGACGAACGCGACGAGCAGGCTTTCCTTGTCCGGGAAGTGGTTGTACAGCGCGGTCCGGCCCACCCCGGCCGCCGAGGCGACGCCGGCGAGCGTGATCGCGTCGAAGCCGCGTTCGTACAGCTGGGCGCGCAGGACTTCGAAGACGCGCGTGCGGACTTCGCGCCGGTGCGCCTCCAGCGACTCACCGAGAATCTTCGGCATCGACCCAGGCTAGCGGTCAATCGCTCAGCTGCCAGGTGTGCACCGGCTCGCCGGACTCCGACAGTTCCAGGTAGCGGCCCAGCATGCGGGTCAGCGCCGCTTCCCGGTCGAGCCCGCGTTCCTGCGCGCGCAGGACGTAGTCGCGCTGCCAGGTCGCCCCCGTCCGGCGGGCGAGGCAACGGCGCTCGATGATCCCGAGGTAGCGCTCGCGGGCTTCGTCGGAGACGTCGGAGCGGCGCAGGCCCTCGTGGGCAAGCGGGAGCAGCACGCGCAGCGCCAGCTCGTCCGGCGGGATCCAGCCGATGCCCGGCCAGTACAGCTGCGCTTCGAAGCCGCGGCGGGCGCCGGCGTAGAGGTTCTCTTCCGCCGCCTGGAAGGACATCTGGCTCCACACCGGGCGTTCCGCCTCGGCGAGCGCGCGCTGGGCGCCGTAGAAGAACGCCGCGTTCGCGACCGTGTCGACGACCGTCGGCCCGGCGGGCAGCACCCGGTTTTCGACGCGCAGGTGCGGCAGGCCGTCCACGACGTCGTACACCGGGCGGTTCCAGCGCCAGATCGTCCCGTTGTGCATGCGCAGCTCGGTCAGCTTCGGCGCCTGTCCGGCGTCGAGCGCCTCGATCGGGTCTTCGGCGTCGGTTTCCGGGAGCAGGCCGGGGAAGTAGCGGACGTTCTCCTCGAACAGGTCGAAGATCGACGTGATCCAGCGCTCGCCGAACCAGACGCGCGGCCGCACGCCCTGGTTCTTCAGCTCTTCGGGCCGGGTGTCGGTCGCCTGCAGGAACAGCGGGATGCGCGTTTCGTTCCAGAGCGCCTTGCCCAGCAGAAACGGCGAGTTCGTCGCGAGCGCGATCTGGGGCCCGGCCAGGCACTGCGCCGCGTTCCAGTGCGCCGCGAACTCCTCGGGCGCGACCTGCAGGTGCAGCTGGACGCTGGTGCAGGCGGCCTCGGGCAGGATCGACTCGGCGTAGCTGCGCAGGCGTTCGGGCTGCTGGCCCGGCAGTGCCGTGCCCTCCATCGCGAGCACCGTGCGTTCGCCGCGCGCGGCGAAGATCTGGTCGTTCAGCGTCGAGTAGCGGGCGTTGTTGGTGAGCCACTTCTGGTCGAAGTGCTCGTGCTTCAACGTCGGGAGGATGCCGATCATGGCCAGCTGCGAACCGGTGTCGCGCGCCTTCGACGCCGCCGTCGCGAGGTACGCGCGGAGGTCGTCTTCCAGTTGCAGGGCCGAATCGCCGGCCAGCGGCCGCGGCGGCACGTTCAGCTCGATGTTGTGCTGGCCCAGCTCGGTGGTGAACGACGGGTCGTCCAGTGCCTCCAGCACGGCGGTGTTCGTCATCGACGGGCGCAGCTCGCGGTCGACGAGGTTGAGCTCCACCTCGAGGCCGATGTTCTTGCGGGGGAACGAAAAGCTGCCGTCGGTGAGCATGCGGGCCAATGTGTCCAGGCAACGCTGCACCTTGCGGCGGTACCGTCCGCGGTCCAGCGTGTTGAACGGTTGAGCCGCGAGGTCCATCCCCATGACCATCCCTGCTTTGCGTCGGCGTGGAACTAGGACGTGTTTCAGGTCCTGGCGGACAACCGTTACACAGGCGATGCACCCGTGCTAGCGGCCAAACTGGTGCTCTCCGTCACGACGAGTTAACTGACAGCAAATTGAGCCCGTTCGTACCACCGGCCGTTCGACGTTCGGACCAGTGAAGTGCCCGGCAAGCGGGTGACAGACTGGGCGGATGGGCGTGATCCACATCGACGACATCGACGACCCGCGCGTGGACGATTTTCGCGACCTGTCCACAGCGGACCGCCGCCCGGACCGCCCGGGTGGCAAGGGACTCGTCATCGCCGAGGGCACGGTCGTGGTGTCCCGGCTGCTGGCGTCCCGGTACCCGGTCCGGGCCCTGCTGGGCGTCGAACGGCGGTTCGCCGAGCTGGCGGACGACCTCGCCGGGCTCGACGTGCCCCGGTACGCCGCTTCCGCGGAGACGATGGCGGACATCGTCGGCTTCCACCTCAACCGCGGGGTCCTCGCCGTCGCGGACCGGCCGGCGCCGCTCACGGTTTTCGACGTCGTCGAGGGCGCCGGCACGATCGCCGTGCTGGAAGGCGTCGGCGACCACGAAAACCTCGGCGCGCTCTTCCGCAACGCGGCCGCGCTCGGCGTCGACGGCGTCCTGCTCGGCCCCGGCTGTTCCGACCCGCTCTACCGGCGCAGCGTGCGCGTGTCGATGGGGCACGTCCTGCGCGTGCCGTTCGGGCACCTCGCGGACTGGCCCGGCGGGCTCGACGACCTCAAGGCGCGCGGGTTCGCCGTGGCCGCGTTCACGCCGCGACCGGGCTCGATCCCGCTGCGGGACCTCCGGGCGCACGTACCCGGCCGGGTGGCCCTGCTGTTCGGCGCCGAAGGTCCCGGGCTGACGGAAACGGCGCTGGCGGCGGCTGATCACGCGGTCCGGATACCCATGCCGGCCGGAGTCGACTCCCTCAACATCGCGACGGCCGCCGCCGTGGCCTTCTACGAACTGGCGCGGGCCGACTAAGGTTCAGGTCCATGGAGCTGCGGATCCGCGGTGAGCGCGCCGTGCTGGCCGGACCGGGCGGGGAACACGCGCGCGAGGTCGACCCGCACAAGCTCGCGATCGGCGCCGACCTGGCCCAGGCCCTGCACGAGTGGGCGCGCGTGGCGTCCGCTGTCTCGGCGGGGTCGGGGGCCGAGGCGGGCGCGGTCGTTTCGCAGCGCGGCCGTCAGCTGGCCGGCCGGCTCGCCTCGGTGATGGGCACGACCGTGCGGTTCGTGGACCCGGTGACGGGCGCGGACACGGTCGTCGACCCACCCCCGCGCGAGGGTGCGCCCGGCCGGAAGTTCGTCCGGACCGTGCTCGGGCCGCTCGACCCGCCGGGGGAACCGACGCCGTGGCTGACCGGGTTGACGGTGTCGGCGTTCATCGCGGCCGTGGTCGTCGTGGCGATGCTGGCGCTGGCCTCGACGCTGGCCCGGGAGACGAGCGGGTGGCTGGCGCTGGTGGCGTCGGTCGTCGTGACGGCCGGGATCACGCCGTCGCTGTGGCTGATCCGCCGGACGCCGATCTTGCGGTGGGCCGCGTACGGCGCGGCGGGCGGGGTCGTGATCGCGTGGATCGGCGTGCTGGTGATCGCCTTCTAGCGGTGCCGGGCGTAGGTGACGAGCGTCCCCTGCGCGCGCGTCGAGGTCTGGCTGCGGAAGTGGTAGCCGTGGAACGCGGCGATCTGACGGACCAGCTCGGGGGAGACGTCGAACTGGCCGGAGAAGAACGCCACGCTGTTCTTGCCGGTGAACTCCTTCGCCAGCCAGCCGACGCGCGCCGACCGGGGAAAGACCCGAAGCACCCACATCAGCGGCGGCACGCCCAGCGCGGTGAGGCCGAAGCCGAGCGCGAGAACGCGCTCCTCGCCGGTGATGGCCGCCGTCACGCAGCTGCCGCCGAAGCACAGCACGACCCAGACCGCCGGGGCGAGGAAGCCCGTGAACGACATCCGGAACTTCCGCCCGGGAGCCGGTGGCGGTGCCGACGGACGGCGTAGCAGCAGGATCCGGTCGGTCGCGTCGGCGAACTCGGCGACGGGGAGCAGACCCTCGGTGCCGGCGATCCCGGCGATCCGGGCGGGCGTGAGCTTCGCGTGCCGGACGCTCACCCACAGCTCGTCGCAGCCTTCGAGGTGGTTGCGCAGCCACTGTTCCCGGCCGGGCGGCTCGGCCGGGGACTCGAAGACGGGCGGTGCGAGCGGGCCGTCCGGCGTGCCGAACACCAGTCCGGGACGGCACTTGGCGAAGAGGAACGACTCGGTGTCGCCGCGGGTGACGAACGGGCCGGCGTAGAAGTAGCCGTAGAGCGAGGCGACCTCGCCGAGCAGCTCGGTGGACAGCGACGCGGGGAACGGCACCGGCACCCGGGGGCTGCCGTCGAACGGCGCGTCCAGCCACGGCAGGCGCGGCGACCGGCCCGCGACGACCCGGATCGCCAGCTCACCCGCACCGACCGCGGCGGCGGCCACCGTGATCGGCAGCAACGGCCAGAAGCTCGGAGCCAGCTTGACCCAGACGACCGCGCCCAGCACGCAGGCGGCCAACAGGGCGCCCAGGGCGGACCGGACGTGCCGGCGGGTGATCCGCGGCCGGGCGCGGGGCCGCAGCTCCTCGTCCGGCAGCCCGGCGCGGCGCAGCAGCAGGAGCCGGTCGGTGGGGTCGGCGACCTCGGCCACCACGGCCATCCCGGCGGCGGCCGCGACCGCGCCGACGTCCGCCCGGCTCAGCCGCAGCCGGCGCAGGCTCGCCCAGAACTGCTCCTCCCCGCCGAGCAGCTTCGCGAGCCGGCGGCGGTCGGCGTCCGTGCCGGGGCCCCGGTCGAAGTGCCGGCTGGGCGTCCGCTCGAACCGCAGGCACCCGGCCTGGCCGGACGGCGTTTCGCGGTACCCGCGCCCGGCCGCGGTCTGCCGGACGGCGGCGGCGTCGAGTCCCCAATGCACCGGCGAGACCTCGACGACCGGCGTGCCGGAGAAGACGCGGAACCGCAACTCGCCGAGCCGCAGCAGCCACGCCTGTTCGACGGGGTGCGCGGTGGTCGTCATCGAATGTCACGCTGCATGACCGATCCCTCCCTCAGCGTGACATCGTAACCTGGCGGCATGCGGCAGCTGGACGCGTTGCGGAAGTTGTGCCTGGCCCTGCCCGAAGCGACCGAGCGGCTCAGCCACGGCTTGGTTCGTGCGCGGCAAGAAGACCTTCGTCATGTTCCACGACGACCACCACGGCGACGGCCGGCTCGCCTTCTGGTGCCCGGCACCGCCCGGCGTGCAGGAAGAACTCGTGCGGACCGAGCCCGAACGGTTCTTCCGGCCCGCCTACGTCGGGCACCGCGGGTGGCTGGGCGTGCGGCTGGACGTCGACGTCGACTGGGGTGAGGTCGAGCGGATCGTGCGCGAGGCCTACCGGCAGGTCGCGCCGAAGACGCTCGCCGCGCGGCTGGATTAACCGCGCTGCGAGCGGACCCCGAGCAGCACGTCCTCCCAGGACGGCACGATCGGGTGATTCTTCTTGGGCTTCGGCCGCGGCTGGTCGGCGTGGTCCTCTTCCGGATCCGCCGGGACGCGCGGGATCTCGCGCGTGTCGTCGTCCGGGTCCGGCTCGGCCGACGGCAATTCGGCGCGCTCCGGTTCGACCGAGTCCAGCGTCGGCTGGAACTCCGCCTCGCGGGCCGGTTCGAGGGCGCGGACCGTGCGGGGTGCGCGGTAGGCGTTCGGGTCGAGCAGGACCTCGGCGTTCTCGTCGAGCGCCACGACCGTGCCGCCGTGCGCCCCCGGCGAGAACGCCCAGTGCGCGCGGTTGTCCGACCGGCCGGCCTTCCACCGCAGCACGACGACCCAGCGGCCGTCGTCGCCCTTCCACGAGTCCCAGGTGGCCTGCGAGTAGTCGTGCCCGCGGACGCCGAAGCCGTACGCGACGACCTCGCCGAGCGTCTGCACGTCGGGGCCGTCTTCGCGGACCGGGTGGGCGCTCTGCGCGAGCTCGGCGGTCCGGGACCGCTCGAGCAGGACGGGGTAGGCGTAGCGCTCGACGCGCTGCGTCGAGACGCCCGCGCCGGCGGCGACCTGCTCGACGGACTCGCCGGCGCGGATGCGCTGCTGGATCTCGCGTGGGCGCATCTGGCTCTCCAACTCGATTTCGATCTGGCCGAGGCGCGTGATGTCACCTCGCGCCGCCGCGCGCAGCCGCTCATCGGCCGGGAGCAGGAAACGAGTACGGCTCGCCGGGTCTTCGAGCACGATGGACTTCCCGTCCTCGTGCAGCCCGACCACTCGCAGCGCCCGCATTGTTCTCGCCTCCCCGATCTTCTTCACCGTTGTGGGTGCCCACGTTAGAACGGCGCGTCGGCTTGACGTGCGAGGCGCGCCGAGTCCGCGACGAACTGCCCACTGTTCACTTGGCGACCCCCGCATCATCGACGACCCAGGTCGGCGCCCGCCGGGTGACACGCCGGACACGGTAAGTCACGATCGAGTGGATCAAGACGGCGGCAGGCGGACCGTCACGGTGAGCCCGCCGCGCCGCCCGGGCTGGGCTTCGGCGTAACCCCCGTGCGCCGACGCCACCGAGCGCACGATCGACAACCCGAGCCCCGCGTTGCGCGTGTCCCCGGTGCGCTCCGACCCCACCCGGCGGAACGGCTCGAACAGCGTCGGCACGGCCTCGGGCGGCACCACCGGTCCCGAGTTCCGCACCTCCAGGGCCGGCTCGCCGCGGACTTCGACGTAGACCCAGCCGCCCGAGGCGTTGTACGTGATCGCGTTGACGACCAGGTTCGTCACCAGCCGCTCGAGCAGGACCGGGTCGCCCGCCACCACGCGCGGCCGCAGCCTCGTCTCGACGGCCACCCCGGCCGCCGACGCCTGGGCCGCCGTCGCGCGGACCACCGACGCGGTCACCTCGTCCAGCCGGACCGGCGTCCGCGCCTGCAGGCCGCGGTCGCTGCGGGCCAGGACCAGCAAGCCCTCGATCATCCGTTCGCTGCGCTCGTTCGTGTGCAGCAGGTGCGTGCCGAGCTTCCGCAGCTCCGGCGCCGCTTCGGGGTCGGCCATCGCCACCTCGACCAGCGTCCGCTGCACGGCCAGGGGCGTCCGCAGCTCGTGGGACGCGTTCGCGACGAACCGCTTCTGGCTGTCGAACGACTCCGCGAGCCGGTCGAGCATGCCGTCGAAGGTGTCCGCCAGCTCCTTCAGCTCGTCGGGCGGCCCCTCCAGGTTGATCCGCCGGTCGAGCTTGCCCGCTTCCAGCCGCCGCGCCGCCGACGTGATGTCGTGCAGGGGCCGCAGCGCGCGGCCGGCCATCAGCCAGCCGAACAGCACGGCCAGCGCCGCCGTCGCGACCAGCGCGATCGCCGAGCCGACCAGCAGCGTCGACAGCGTCGAGGAGCGGTAGTCCTCCAGTGACCCGCTGAGCAGCCGCACCGCCACGCCCGGGGAGCCCGCGACCGTGCCGGCCTGGACGCCGTAGAGCGCGTCGGCCGAGCCGATCGTCGTCGAGGCGACCCGGGCCGGGTCCGGCAGCTCGCTCTGCACCAGCAGGTAGTTGAGGACGACCAGGACCAGCCCGGCGAGCAGGAACAGCCCGCCGTACCAGGCCGTCAGCTTCGTCCGGACCGAAAGCGTGTTCACGGCGTGCCGAACCGGTAGCCGGCGCCGGGCACGGTCCCGATCACCGGCGGGTCGCCGAGCTTGCGCCGCAACGTCATCACGGCGACGCGCACCGCGTTCGTGAACGGGTCGGCGTGCTCGTCCCACGCCTTCTCGAGCAGGTCCTCGGCGCTGACCACCGCGCCCTCGGCCCGCATGAGCACTTCGAGCACGGCGAACTCCTTCGGTGAGAGCAGCAGGAACCGGCCGTCGCGCGCGGCCTGGTGGCGCGGCAGGTCGAGCACGACGCCGTCGCGCTCCAGCACCGGCGGCAGCGCGGGCCGCGCGCGCCGCGACAGCGCCTGCACCCGCGCGACCAGCTCGGCGAACGCGAACGGCTTCGTCAGGTAGTCGTCGGCGCCGAGGCCCAGGCCGGCGACGCGGTCGGTGACGTCGGCGGCCGCGGTCAGCATCAGCACGCGCGCCTCGCCGCCCGCCCGGACGACCGCGGCGCACACGGCGTCGCCGTGCACCTTCGGCAGGTCGCGGTCGAGGACCACGACGTCGTAGCCGTGCACGCCGACGCGTTCCAGGGCCTGCTCGCCGTCGTAGCAGACGTCGACGGCCATCGAGAACCGCCGCAGCCCCTCCGCCACGGAGTCGGCCAGCAGCCGTTCGTCCTCCACCACCAGCACGCGCACCCGCCCAGTCTGCGCAGGAGGGCCATAAGGACCGCATAAGCGACGTCGCTTAGCGCGCCCGAATGCCCCGATCCGTAGACCTGGCACCCATCCGGAGGACGAAAGGAGCGAGCCATGCGGACACGGATCTTCGTCGCGGCGCTCGGGGCGGCGCTGCTGCTCGGGGGCTGCGGCGCGAAGGCCGACGAGGGGTCGAAGGTCGCGTCGATCTCGACGCCGCCGAAGTCGGGCGGACCCACGGCGGCCGACAGCAGCGGCAAGAGCGACGAGGACAAGATGCGCGACTTCGCCAAGTGCATGCGCGAGCACGGCGTCGACATGCCCGACCCCAAGCCGGCCGGTGACGGCAAGGGCATGGCGATCACGCTGGGCGGCGACGCGAAGGACAGCGGGAAGCTCGACGCCGCGCAGACCGCGTGCAAGCACCTCATGCCCAACGGCGGCGAGATGAAGCCGCCGAGCGCCGAGGAGCTCGACAAGATGCGCAAGGACGCCAAGTGCATGCGCGACCACGGCATCGACATGCCGGACCCCGACCCGAGCGGCAAGGGCGCGATGCGGGTCGGCGGGCCGGGCGACGACCCGAAGAAGTTCGAAGCCGCCGCCAAGGCGTGCGGGATGGGCATGAGCGTCAGCAGCGAGGCCGGAAAGTGAGCGAAGTGACCCACCTCAAGCCGCGCCGCCGCGGCCGGACGCGCTGGTTCGTCGCCGGCGCGGTCCTCGTCGTGGTGCTGGGCACCGGCTCGGTCGTCATCCTGACCCGGGTGTCGAGCGCGACGCCGGTCAAGGAGGCCGCGCCGCCGGCGGTCGAGACGGCCGAGGTCGTCAAGACCGACCTCAGCGAAGAGGAAGAAGCCGACGGCACCCTCGGCTACGGCGACGAATCCAGTGTCCAGGGCCGCAAGCCGGGCACGATCACGTCGCTGCCCGCGGCCGGCGCCACGATCACCCGCTGCCAGCCGGTGTACGGCGTGGACGCGAAGCCGGTGCCGCTGTTCTACGGCACGCTGCCCTTCTACCGCGACCTCGCCACGGGCGCGGACGACGGCGCCGACGTCAAGCAGCTGGAGGAGAACCTCAAGGCGTGCGGCTTCGGCGGGTTCGGCACCCCGGACAAGAAGTTCACGGCGGCGACGGCGGCCGCGCTGAAGAAGTGGCAGAAGTCGCTGGGGCTGGAGCAGACCGGCGCGTTCGGCCAGGGTGACGTCGTGCTGGCGGCGGGCGAGGTCCGCGTGTCGGCGCTGGCGGCCAAGCCGGGGGCGCCCGCGCAGGGCGAGGTGCTCAAGACGACCGGGACCGTCCGGTCGGTGCAGGTGAAGCTGGACGCGGCGAAGCAGGATCTCGCGCAGCAGGGCGCGAAGGCGTCCGTGACGATCAACGGTAAAACCACGCAGGGCACGATCACCGACGTCGGGCGGACCGCCGTCGAGGGCAAGGATGCCGCCGGCCAGGACGACGGCAAGCCCAAGATCACCGTGACCGTCAAGCTGGACGACCCGGCGGCCGGGGGCACGCTCGATTCCGCGCCGGCGAGCGTCCGGTTCACCAAGGACGTCCACCAGGGCGTGCTCGCGGTTCCGGTCGGGGCGTTGCTCGCGCTCGCCGAGGGCGGGTACGCCGTCGAGGTCGACGAGAACGGGCAGCGCCGGCTGATCGCTGTCCAAACAGGACTGTTCAGCGGCGGCAAGGTCGAGGTCACCGGGAACGGTCTGACCGCGGGCATGCGGGTGGTGACGACGTCGTGACGCCCGTGCTGCGCGTCCACGAGGTCACGCGCACCTACCCCGGTGGGGTCGCCGCCCTCGACGGCGTCTCGCTGTCGCTGGAAAACGGCGAGATGGTGGCGATCGTCGGGCCGTCCGGGTCGGGGAAGTCGACGTTGCTGCACCTGATGGGCACGCTCGACCGGCCGTCGTCGGGGCGCGTCGAGCTGCACGGCCACGACGTCGCCGCGCTGCCGGACCGGAAGGTCTCGGCGCTGCGCTCGCGCTGGATCGGGTTCGTGTTCCAGCAGTTCTTCCTCGACGAAGGGATGAGTGCGGTGGACAACGTGTGCACCGGCCTGCTCTACGCCGGGGTGCCGCGGCGACGGCGGCGCGAGCGGGCGCTGGCCGCGCTCGACCGCGTCAAGCTGGGGCACCGGGCGTGGCACCGGCCGGGGGAGCTGTCCGGCGGGGAACGCCAGCGCGTCGCGATCGCGCGGGCCGTGGTCAACGAGCCGTCGATCCTGCTGGCCGACGAGCCGACCGGCAACCTCGACACCGGCACCGGCGCGTCCGTGCTTTCACTGCTCGGCGAGCTGTCCGCGGACGGCACCACGATCGTCGTGATCACCCACGACCGGGAGATCGCGGCGGGCATGCCGCGCCGGATCGAGCTGCTCGACGGGCACCTGCGCCTCGACACCGGCCTGGTGGGTGCGCGATGACCGCGGTGCTGCTGCCGGAACCGGCCCGGCTCAAGCCGCCGGACGTCGTCGCGCTCGGCGCCCACGGCATGCGGACGCGGCCGGTGCGCGCGGTGCTTTCCGCGCTGGGCATCGCGATCGGCGTCGCGGCGATGGTCGCGGTGCTGGCGATCCCGGCGTCCGGCGGGCAGGCCCTGCACGACCGGCTGGCCGCGCTCGGCACGAACCTGCTCACCGCCGGGCCGGGGCAAACGCTCTTCGGCGACAACGCGGTGTTGCCCGACGACGCCGTCCCGATGGCGAAGCGGATCGCGCCGGTGCAGGCGGCGAGCGGGACCGGGAACACGTCGGCGAGCGTGCGGCGCAGCGACAAGATCGCGCCGGACGACACGTCCGGGCTCGCGGTGTACGCGGCGAAGCCGGACCTGCTGGCCGTGCTCGGCGGAAAGGTGCGCGCCGGTGCCTTTCTCGCGGCGGGCAACCAGGACTACCCGGTGACGGTGCTCGGGGCGCAGGCCGCGGCCCGGCTCGGGATCGACCGCGTCGACCCGGCGCGGCCGCCGCAGGTGCTGATCGGGACGCAGTGGTTCACGGTGGTCGGGATCCTCTCGCCGATGCCCCTGGCACCGGAGATCGAGCGGTCGGCCCTGGTCGGCTGGGACGTCGCGAAGCGGCTGCTCGGGTTCGACGGCCATCCGTCCACTGTGTACGTCCGCGCCGAGGAGTCCCAAGTGGACAGTGTGCGTACGGTGCTGGGTGCGACGCTGAACCCGCAGGCGCCGAACGAGGTCCAGGTCCGCCGCCCGTCGGACGCGCTCGCCGCGCAGAAGCTCACCGACACGACGTACAGCGCGCTGTTCTTGGGGCTGGGCGGGGTGGCGTTGCTGGTCGGCGGGGTCGGGGTGGCGAACACGATGGTGATTTCGGTGCTGGAGAGACGGCGCGAGATCGGTCTCCGCCGCGCGCTCGGGGCGACGAAGCGGCAGATCCGCGGGCAGTTCCTGGCGGAGTCGGTGCTGTTGTCGGGGCTGGGCGGGCTGGCGGGGGTGCTGGCCGGGGTGCTGGTGACGGCGGGGTACGCGCTGAGCCAGGGGTGGCCGGCGGTGTTGCCGTGGGCGACGCTCGCGGGCGGTGTCGGGGTGGCGGCGCTGGTGGGGGCGATCGCGGGGGCCTACCCGGCGGTGCGCGCGGCCCGGCTGGCTCCGACGCAGGCGCTGGCCTGAGGTGCACCGGGTCGGCACGCGGGGCTCGCCACCCCCGGCGCCGCCCGACTGACTCCGACGCAGGCGCTGGCTTGAGGTGCACCCGGGGCGGTCGGCACGGGGTGGCGGGCTCGGTTCGGCCGGCCCGCCACCCCCGGCGCGGCTCGGCCGGCCGCCCCGGGGCCGGCGAAGGCAGCGCTTTCACGGGAAAGCGCTGCCTTCGCTACCTCTGAACGTGCGCAGCCGGAACACCGCACTCTAGGAGAACCGCGCCCTCCTCCGGGCGGGTTGAATGAGCCACGGACCCGAGCGAAGGGGGCGGCCGTGGTGCTGGTCGAGGCGAACCGGCGGGACTTCCTTCGATGGCTGGCAGCCGCCGGCGCGGGGCTCGCCACCGCGGGGATCGCTCCCGCCGTTTTCGCTCAGGAGGCCGCCGCGGCCGGCTCGGAACCCGTCGTCGCTCTCGGGGCCACCCTCGTCGACGGCACCGATGGCCCGCCCCTCCCGGACTCGGCCGTCGTGCTCGTCGGCGACCGGATCGCCTGGACCGGCCCCGCCGCGCACCTGCCGCCGCTGACCGGGGTCCGGACCGTCGACGGCCGGGGCCGGTACCTCGTGCCCGGCCTCTGGGACCTGCACACGCACGGCCTCGACCTCGAAGCGATCTTCCCGCCGCTGTACCTGGCCAACGGCGTCACCGGGATCCGCGAGATGTGGGGCTACACCGAAAACCGCGCGGCACGCGACAAGATCGTGCGCGGGGAGCTGGCCGGCCCCCGGGTCGTCATGGGCAGCTCGATCATCGACGGTCCCGTCTCCATGCTGCAGCCGCCCGTGACGAAGGTGGCGACGGCGGCTGACGGACGCGCCGCCGTCCGGACCGCTCTCGCCGAGGGCGCCGACTTCGTCAAGGTCTACTCCTACCTGGGCGCGGAGGCCTTCGCGGCGATCGCCGACGAGTGCCGCCGGGCCGGGCTGCCGGTTGCCGGGCACTGGCCGTACCGGGTTCCGCAACCGGTCGCGAGCGACGCCGGCCAGCGCAGCTTCGAGCACCTCTTCGGCGTCCCCGTCTACACGTCGGCGCACCGGGACGAGTTCCTCCGGACGCTGGCCGCGACGCCGTTCGACCCGGCGAACCCGCGCTCGTTCTTCGTCATGGCCCGGGAGCTGGACCGGCGCGCGACCGAGGCGTACAGCCCGTGGCGCGCCCACGAGTTCTTCGCCCGCCTGGTGGGCAACGAAACCCGGCTGACCCCGACGATGGTCGTCAACAAGGTGATGTGCTCGCCCGCCGACACCTTCGCGCACGATCCGCGGCTGAAGTACATCCCGCGGGACGTGCGGGACGGCTGGGCCGAGCAGGTGCGGATCCGCACGCCGGTCACCCCCGAGGAGATCGCGCAGCAGGCCGCCTACTTCCACGCCCAGGTCGAGCTCGCCGGCGCGGCGCACCGGGCGGGCGTCCCCCTCCTCGCCGGCACGGACTGCCTGAACCCGTACGTCTTCCCCGGCTTCAGCCTGCACGACGAGCTGGCGCACCTGGTCGACGCGGGCCTGTCGCCGCGGCGGGCGCTGCAGGTGGCGACCCGGGACGCGGCGGCGTTCCTCGGCCGGTCCGCGACCGCGGGCACGATCAGCCCCGGCAAGGTGGCCGACCTGGTGCTCCTCGACGCGAACCCCCTGTCCGACATCCGCGCGGTCCGGCGGATCGACACGGTCGTGGCGGCCGGCCGGGTCTACGGCCGCGCGGCGCTGGACCGGCTGCTGGCCGACGTCGAAGCCGCGACGAGCGCGGGCGCGAACGCCAGGTCAGTGGGCTTGCCGGTGCACAGCTGCTGCTGAGCGCCCGGTAATCTCGGCCGGTCGAAGACCTGGGTTCGAGGGGGAGCGTTGACTGGGCGGAAGCTGGCGTGGGCGCTCGCCGCACTCGAAGTCGTCGCCGTGATCCTCGTGCTCGTCCTCAAGCGGTTCGACGGCCTGGACCTCGAGGTCTACCTCGGGGGCGCCAAGGCGCTGGCCGAACAGGGATCGCCGTACGACGCGTGGGTACCGACCACGCACCAGATCCTGCTGCCGTTCACCTACACGCCGTTCGCCGCGGCCGCGTTCTGGCCCGGCACGCTGCTGCCCTTCGCCGTCACGATGAAGCTGGTCAGCATCGCGTCGATCGTCGCGACCGGCGTCGTCGCCTACCTCTACGTCGCGACGCTCAACGGCTCGCTCACCGACGCCACCAAGGTCAACGGCCGGGCGGTCGCCGCCCTGGTCGCGATCGGCGCGCAGCTCGCCGGGGCCCTGCTCGAGCCGGTCCGCTCGACGCTCGGCTTCGGCCAGATCAACGCGCTGCTCATGGTCCTGGTCGTCCTCGACATCCTGCTCCCCGGTGACCGCCGGCGGACGAAGGGCCTGCTCATCGGCGTGGCCGCGGCGATCAAGCTGACGCCGGCCGTCTTCGTCGTCTACTTCCTGTTCCGCCGCGACTTCCGCTCGGCCGCGCGCGTGGTCGCCGGGTTCGTCGCGGCGGGAGCGCTGCTGTGGCTGATCCGGCCGTCGGCGTCCTTCACCTACTGGACGAAGCTCGTCTTCGACGCGGGCCGCATCGGCGGCGTCGACTACGTCGGCAACCAGTCGCTGCACGGCCTGACCGTGCGCGCCGGCTGGCCGGAGTTCGCCTGGGTGCTGGCCGCGCTGGTGGTGATGGCCCTGGTCGCGGTGATCGTCGCGCGCGCCGAGCCCGTGCTCGGGTTGACCGCCTGTGCGCTCGGCGGCCTGCTCGTGTCGCCGATCTCGTGGACTCACCACTGGACGTGGTGCGTGCCGATCCTCGTCCTCGCCGGGTGGTACGCGTGGCGCTTCGGCCGGGCGATCCGGTGGACGGCGGCCGCGGTCGTCGTGGCCGGGCTGACGCTGTTCATCGTCGGCCCGATGTGGTTCGCCCCGCGCCCGGCGCCGTCGGTGGGCTGGTGGCTGGCGACCGAGTCCTACGAGCTGTACGGCCTCGCGCTGCTGGTCCTGGCCGCGTTCGCCGCCCGCCGCCTGAGCACGGAAAAGGGGACCTCCGCCACCGAAGCGGCGAAGGTCCCCTCGAAGGAACCTCTGGTCAGCTGAGGCGCTCGACCACGTACTCGACGGCCTGCGTCAGCTTGGTGACGTCGTCCGGGTCGATGGCCGGGAACAGGCCGACGCGCAGCTGGTTGCGGCCCAGCTTGCGGTACGGCTCGGTGTCGACGATCCCGTTGGCGCGCAACACCTTCGCCACCGCGGCGGCGTCGACCTCGTCACTGAAGTCCACCGTGCCGACGACCTGCGAGCGCAGGTCCGGGTCCTTCACGAACGGCGTCGTGTAGCTCGTCTTCTCGGCCCACTCGTACAGCCGCGACGAGGAGTCCTTCGTGCGCGCGGTCGTCCACTCGAGGCCGCCCTGGCCGTTCATCCACTCGATCTGCTCGGCGAGCAGGAACAGCGTGGCCACGGCCGGGGTGTTGTACGTCTGGTCCTTGCGGGAGTTGTCCAGCGCCGTGGTCAGCGACAGGAACTCGGGGATCCAGCGGTCGCTCCCGCCGATCTCGCCGATCCGCTCGACCGCGGCCGGCGAGGCCAGCGCGATCCAGAGGCCACCGTCCGCGGCGAACGACTTCTGCGGCGCGAAGTAGTAGACGTCGAAGTCCTCGGCCTTGACGGGGAGGCCGCCGGCGCCGGAGGTCGCGTCGATCGCGACGAGCGCGCCTTCGGAACCTTCGGGGCGGCGGACCGGCACGGCCACACCGGTCGACGTCTCGTTGTGCGCCCAGCCGACGAGGTCCGCGCCGGCTTCGTAGGCGATGTCCGGCGCGCTGCCGGCGTCGGCCTTGACGACGATCGGGTCGGCCAGGAACGGCGCGCCCTTGGTCACGGAGGCGAACTTCGAGGAGAACTCGCCGTAGGTGAAGTGCTGCGAGCGCTCGCGGACCAGGCCGAAGGCGGCCGCGTCCCAGAACGCCGTGGTGCCGCCGTTGCCGAGGATCACCTCGTAGCCCTCGGGCAGCGAGAACAGCTCGGACAGGCCCGCCCGCACGCGCCCGACGAGGGACTTGACCGGCTTCTGCCGGTGCGACGTGCCGAGGTAGGTGGAGCCGGACTCCGCCAGTGCACTCAGCTGCTCGGCGCGGACCTTCGACGGTCCGCAGCCGAAGCGGCCGTCGGCCGGCTTGAGGTCTGCGGGGATGGTCAACTCAGCGTCGGTCATGTGGCCAGTCTCTCAGGTCGGGATGCGGCTGGTGAAGGTGGTTCTTCGCTGTCCAGTATGTGAAACAAAGGGCGTTCCGGGCACCGGGACGCCCGTACTCGACTCTAAGGGGCCCGCCCGTCCGGGGGCTTCTCGCGGCGGGCCGTGGGGGTGAATCGCTGTCGGCGATTCCGGGACGTTCGGTAGCTTCACGGCCGCGAACGGGGAGGAAGTGCCCGCGGTGGTGGCTGCCGTGGCTCATCGCGGTCGCCGGTCTGCCGGACGGGGACAGCTACGCCGTCAGGACCATCGGGCACGCGGGCCGTGGGGGTAAAAACACGGTTCCCGCCGGTTCCGGCCGCCGGTAGGTTCCAGCACTGGCTTGCGGGCCCCGCTCACCACCCTGGGGGTGTGAGCGGGGCCCGGCGGGTCAGCGCCAGTTCTCGACACCGCCCGGCACCGGCGCGGCCGGGTCGTACGGCGTTCGGGTGAAGATGAACGTCGCCAGGTCCAGGTGCGTCGCGACCCCGTCGGCGTCGCGGCCCACCTCCAGCGTCTCGCCCGCGTAGTACCCGTCGAGGCCGATGTACGTGTCGCGGCCCGTCGCGCGGAAGCGGGAGCTGCGGCCGGCGCCCTCGGCCGGGGCCAGCAGGAGCAGCCCGTCTCCCTGGATTCGCAGGTGGTACGGCGTCGGGCCCCAGTGCCAGAGCCCGGTCAGCGCCAGCAGCGCGGGGTCGACGGCGGCCGGCTGCCACTCGGCGGGCAGGCGCGGCTCCAGGTCGTCCGTCGTCGTGATCAGGTCCAGGCAGAGCTGGGTGATGCCGACGCCGGACGTCGAGTTCGTGAGCACCAGTGCGCCGGTCTGCGCGACCGGGTCGACCAGCGTGACGGCGAGGAAGCCCGGCATCGAGCCGGTGTGCCCGGCCAGCCGGCGGCCCTGGTAGCGGACCAGCATCAGGCCGAGGCCGAAGCCGGTCGTCCAGACGTCGGTGTCGTCGACGGTGACCATCGTCCGCATCTGCTCGATCGTGTCCGGCGACAGGACGCCGCCGCCGTGCCCGCCGAGGAACGCCGTCCAGCGGCCGAGGTCCTTCGCCGTCGACCACAGCTGGCCGGCGGGCGCCATCGCCCCGGCGTCCGGGCTGGGTTCCGGCAGCAGGACGTCGGCGAAGGGGTGCACGGCGAAGCCGTCGGCGTGCGCGCCGACCGGGTGCGGCGTGGTGCGCGTCATCCCGAGCGCCCCGAGGACCTCCTCGTCGAGCACGGAGAGCCAGCCCTTGCCGCGGTGGCGCGAGATCAGCTCGCCGAGCACGCCGTAGCCGACGTTCGAGTAGTGGAACCGCGCGCCCGGCCGGTGCTTGGTCGCCCCCTCGGCGAGGCTTCCGACGAGCGCGTCCCAGTCGCCACCGGGCGTGCGCTCCCACCACAGGCCGGGCGATTCGGACGTCAGGCCGGAGGTGTGCGAGAGCAGCTGCGCGACGGTCGCGGCGCCGAACGGCGTCCCCGGGACGTGCTTCTCGAGGGGGTCGTTGAGGTCGAGCAGGCCTTCGTCGCGCAGCCGCATGACGGCGGTGGCCACGAGGGTTTTGGTGATCGAGCCCAGCCGGTACTGGGTGTCGGTGCCCGGCGGCTGGTCGCCGACGCGCCCCCGGGCCCCGGACCAGACGATCTCCCCGTCCCGCACCACGGCGGCGACGAGCGAGGGAGCCCGGCAGGCGGCCTGCTCGTGGGCGATCCGGCGGAGCAGGGCGTGTTCGGTCGACTCAAGCATGAAAGCATTCTGCCGCGCGGCGCTCAGCCGAGCAGGTTCCGGGCCATCGCCGTCGTCACCGCGGCCGTCCGGTCCGACACGCCGAGCTTGCCGAACACCCGCAGCAGGTGCGTTTTGACCGTCGCCTCACTGATGTGCAGCGCCCGGCCGATGTCCGCGTTCGTCCCGCCCGTCGCGACCAGCCGCAGCACCTCGACCTCGCGCGCCGACAGCGGCTGCGGCTCCGGGTTGCGCACCCGGTTGACCAGCTTCCCGGCCACCGACGGCGCCAGTACCGTCTCCCCGCGCGAAGCGGCGCGGATCGCGTTCGCCAGTTCCGTGCGCGACGCGTCCTTCAGCAGGTAGCCCGACGCGCCCGCCTCGACCGCGCGCAGGATGTCCGCGTCCGTTTCGTACGTCGTCAGGACGACGATCCGGCGGCCCGGCTGGTCGCGCAGGATGCGTTTCGTCGCGCCGACGCCGTCCAGGCCCGGCATCCGCAGGTCCATCAGCACGACGTCCGGCCGCGCGACGCGGTCGAGCGCGACGGCTTCGTCGCCCGAGCCCGCCTCGCCGACCACCGTCAGGTCGGGTTCGGCTTCGAGCATGCCCCGGAGGCCTTCGCGGACGACCGGGTGGTCGTCGACGAGCATGACGCGGATCAAGCCGGCACCTCCAAGGTGAGTTCGGTGCCGCTCGGGCCACTCCGGACGCTCAGTGTGCCACCCACCTGCTCGGCCCGGGACCGCATGCCGCGCAGCCCGAACCCGCTGGCGCCGGCGGGGTCGAAGCCCACGCCGTCGTCCCGGACGGACAGCCGGACCGCGTCGTCCACAACGGACAGCCGCACCGACACCGACGACGCGGCCGCGTGCCGCCGGACGTTGTTCAGTGCCTCCTGCGCGCCCCGCAGCAGGACCACTTCGCCCGCCATGCCGATCGCCGGGAGGGCATCGTCCACTTCGTACCGGACGGACACCGCCGTCTCGTCCGCGAGCCGGTCGGCTTGGCGGCGGACGGCGTCCACAAGAGACCCCGAGGCGAGGTCGGCCGGGGCCAGCGCGGCGACCATCGCACGGGCCTCGGTGAGGTTGTCCCGCGCCGTGCGGGCGGCCAGCTCGGCGTGGCGCCGGGCCGCCGCCGGGTCGGTGTCCACTTCGGACTCGATGGCCTGGGCGAGCGTGACGATGCTGGTGAACCCCTGGGCCAGCGTGTCGTGGATCTCGCGCGCCAGCCGTTCGCGTTCGGCCGCCGTGCCCGCCTCGCGGGAGAGCCGGGCGACCTCGGCCTGGCTCTCCTCGAGCTTCGCGATCAGGTCCGCCCGCCCCCGGCTCTCCTCGATGACGTGCAGGATGAACTTGCCGGACAGGATCCCGAACACGACGAGGATCGCGGTCATCGGCAGCAGGATGTGCAGCGCCGGCCCCCGCAGCCCGTTGGCGGCGATCGAGGACAGCGGGCTCAGCACGATCACCGCCGACGTGAGCACCGCGGCCGGGCGGAACTCTAGCGTCGAGAACAGCAGCGGGCACACCATGAACAGGATGAAGCTGGACGTCGTGTTCGCGAACATCGCGACCGCGACCAGCGCGACGACGACCACCGCCAGCAGCCACCGCTGCTTCAGGTGGCCGTCGTCGCGCACTACCCGCCGTCCCCACAGCAGGTAGGCCAGCGCGAGCGCGGTCAGCGCCCCGACCGCGACGAGGGTGTGCACCGGATCGGCTTCGTCCAGCACCACCAGCGTCGTCGTGGCCAGGTACGCCACTGCGAAGAGGATTTCCCAGAGCCAGTTGAACCGGTCCCAGGCATCTTTCACTTCGTGTCGGTCCACCGGAACGTCAGCCGCGCCAGCACCGCGCCCGCCACGCACCAGATCCCCAGCACCAGCGCCACCCGCGGGAGCTCCCATGACCCAGCCATCTCCATCCTCACCGCGGCGTCCGGCAGGAACACCGACCGGAAACCCTGGCAGATCCACTTCAACGGGAAGAACGACGCGATGTCCACCATAACCTTGGGCAGGTTCGTGATCGGCGAGACGAACACGCCGGAGATGAACTGCAGCACCAGGTACAGCATCTGCACGATCGCGACGGCGCCGTTGGTCGACTTGGCCAGCGAGCTGATCGCGATGCCGAGCAGCGTGCACGAAACGATGCCGAGCGCGAACACCCAGAGCAGCGTCAGCCACTTGGCCGGATCGGACGGCAGCCGGAGTCCGAAGAGGAGCACGGCGACGGCGGACATCAGGACGGTCTGGGCCAGGCTGGACACCGCGACCAGCACCATCTTGCCGATGAAGTAGGACGCGGGTGGCATCGGCGTGCCGCGAAGGCGTTTGAGGGCACCGGTTTCGCGGTCGCCGGAGACGCCGGTCGCGATGCTGTTGAACGACGTCGAGACGATGCCGGAGCCGATCATCCCGGCCGCCAGCAGCTGCCCGGACGTGACGCCCGCGAGGGCGGTCGGACCGTCCAGGATGGACCCGAGCAGGATCATCAGGACCGCGGGCAGGGAGAAGGTGAAGACCACCTGTTCCTTGTGCCGGAAGAACTGCCGCAGCTCGGTGCCGCCTCGGGCCAGCCCGAGCGACAGCGGGCCGGGGAGGGTGAGCGTGGTCATGCCTTGTCTCCGATCAGGTCCAGGTAGATGTCCTCCAGGCTCGGCCTGGTCACCGTCAGCCCGGCGAGCTCCCTACCCCCAGCAGAGAGCTCGGTGACGAGCTTGGTCGGGTACGCGGTGCGCTCGACGTGCGCGCCGCGTTCGTCGGTCCACCGCACGGTCGCCTCGGCAGCGGCCCGGCCGCCGAGGTTCTGCGGCGTGTCCTGCGCGACGATCTCCCCGCGCGCGATCACCGCGACTCGGTCGGCGAGCGCCTCGGCCTCGTCGAGGTAGTGGGTGGTCAGCAGGATGGTCGTGCCCTCGGCGGCGAGGTCGCTGATCAGCTTCCAGAACTGCCGGCGCGCCTCCGGGTCGAAGCCGGTGGTCGGCTCGTCGAGGAAGAGCAGCTCGGGCCGCCCGATGATGCCGAGCGCGACGTCGACGCGGCGCCGCTGGCCGCCCGATAGCGACTTGACGCGGGCCTTCGCCTTCTCGGTGAGGCCGACCTTCTCGATGACCTCGTCGGGGTCGCGCGGGTCGGGGTAGTACTTCGCGAAGTGCCGGACGGTCTCGGCGACGCTCAGCTCGGCGGCGTCGTTGGCCGTCTGCAGGACGATGCCGATCTTCGACCGCCATGCGCGCCCGGCCTTGCCGGGGTCCTTGCCGAGCACGGTGACCTCGCCGGCGGTCCGCTGCCGGTGGCCTTCGAGGATCTCGACGGTGGTGGTCTTGCCGGCGCCGTTCGGGCCGAGCAGGGAGAACACCTCGCCCGCGGCGATGTCGAGGTCGAGCCCGGCCACCGCCAGGTGACCGGGGTACTGCTTGCGCAGGCCGCGCACGCTCACTGCTGTGGTCATGGCTCACAGCCTGGTCCCGCGGCGCCTTGATCGGGAGCAACGCTCAGCTGAATCCCGGTGTCCACCGTTCGGTGGACAGAGTCGTCAGCCGAGCCTGCTTGGTTCCACGGGAAACCGTGAAAACGCTGTCATACAAGCAAAAAATGAACTTTCGGTCACGCGGAACCGCCGCGAGGGTGAACGCAGCTATTGACAACTTGTCTAACATGACAGAATGTCTCACAAGTGGGTGACCGCCAGCGACGGTGTCCGCCTCTCCGTCACCATCGACGGCCGGGAAGACGGACCCACGGTCGTGCTCGTGCACGGCTACCCCGACAACAGCTCGATGTGGGGCGGGGTGGCCGCGTCGCTGACGGCGGACCACCGGGTCGTCACCTACGACGTCCGCGGGGCCGGACAGTCGGGCAAGCCGCCGGGACGCGCGTCCTACCGGCTGGACCAGCTGGCCGACGACCTGCGTGCGGTCGTCGAGGCGGTGCAGCCGGCCGGGAAGGTGCACCTGGTCGCGCACGACTGGGGCTCGATCCAGACCTGGCACGCCGTCACCGGCGACGCGCTGCGCGGCCGGGTCGCGTCCTACACGTCGATCTCCGGGCCGAGCCTCGACCACGCCGGCGCGTGGTTCCGCGCGCAGCTCACCCGCCCGACGCCGAAGCGGCTCAAGAACGCCCTGAGCCAGTTCCTGCACTCGTGGTACATCCTCGCGTTCCAGGTGCCGCTGATCCCGGACCTGCTGTGGCGCACCGGCCTGCTGGGCAAGCAGATCCAGCGCATGGAGCCCGACGCCGCGCCGCCGGACAAGTCCGACGGCCGCCACGGCCTCGAGCTCTACCGCGCCAACATGTTCACCCGGCTGTCCCGGCCCGCGCCGCGTGCCGTCGACGTCCCGGTGCAGGTGCTCGCGCCGACCGGCGACGCCTACGTCACGACGCCGCTGCAGACCGAGGTCGCGCGCTGGGTTCCCGACCTGCGGATCCGCCGGGTCGTCGGGACGCACTGGGTCACCCGCGCCAAGCCGGACGTGGTCGCCCGGGCCGCCGCCGAGCTGATCGAGTACGCCGAAACCGGCGCCGAGAGCCGCGGTCTGCGTCGGGCGCGGGTGGGAACCGGGCGGTTCGCGCACAAGCTGGTCGTTGTCACCGGCGCCGGCAGCGGCATCGGCCGGGCCACCGCGCTCGCTTTCGCCGCCGAGGGTGCCGACGTAATCGTCACCGACATCGACGCGTCCAGCGCCGCGGAAACCTTGAAGCTGCTGGAAGACCACGGCGTCGCCGAGTACACAGTGGACTCTTCGGACGGCGAAGCCGTGCACCGCTTCGCCCGCGATGTGCGCGAGAACCACGGCGTCCCGGACATCGTGGTCAACAACGCCGGGATCGGCATGTCCGGCCCGTTCCTCGACACGTCCGTCGAAGACTGGGAACGCGTCATCGACGTCAACCTCTGGGGCGTCATCCACGGTTGCCGCGCGTTCGCGCCGATGCTCGCCGAACGCGCCGAGGGCGGCCAGATCGTCAACCTCGCTTCGGCGGCGGCCTACCTGCCGTCGAAGATCCTCACCGCGTACGCGACGACGAAGTCCGCCGTGCTGACGTTGAGCGTCTGCCTGCGCGCCGAGCTGGCCGAACACCACATCGGCGTCACGGCGGTGTGCCCGGGCATCGTCAAGACGAACATCACGAACACGACGACGTTCGTCGGGGTTTCCGAAGAGGAACAACGCCGGCGTCAGAAGGAAAGCTCGAAGCTCTACGCCCGGCGCGGGTTCGGCCCGGAAGGCGTCGCGCGCGACATCCTGCGGGCCGTGGAGAAGGACACCGCGATCGCACCGTCCACCCCGGAGGCGAAGGCCGCGCTGGTCCTTTCGCGACTGACGCCGGGGCTGTTGCGGGCGGCGGCGAAGCTGGACCTGACGCCGTGAGCCGGCCGCGGCGGATGTCGCCGCAGGCCCGTCGCGACGACCTGATCCGGGCCGCGCTCGACCTGTTCGGCTCACGGGCGCCGGAGCTGGTGACCGTGGACGACATCGTCGGGCGCGCCGAGGTGTCGCGGCCGCTGTTCTACCGGTACTTCTCCAGCCTGCGTGAACTGCAGGTCGAGGCGCTGCGCACGGTCACCGTCGGGCTCATCGACGGTCTGGCCGGGCTCGAGGAGGGACCGCCGGAGACCCGGCTCAAAGCAGCCGTCCGCGGCCTGATCGACGTTGCCGACCACTACCGCGCGGGCTACATCGCGTTGCTGCGCAGCGGATCCGTGATCGCGACGTCCGAAACGGACGCGGCGATCGACGAGGTCCGCAACCGCGCGGTGGCCCTGATCCTGGACGCCCTCGGCGTCGAGGATCCTTCGCCGCTGCTGTCCCTGACCCTGCGCTGCTGGACGGCGGTCGTCGAAGGTGCCCTGCTGAGCTGGCTCCAGGAACGCACGGTCCCGCGTGAGCACCTCGACACCTGGCTCGTCGACCAGCTCACCGCGATGCTCGACGCGACCGCGAAACACGAAACGGCCGGCACCCTGAAGGCACCGGCCGTCTCGTGAACAGCGTCAGTGCTTGGTGACCAGTTCCCAGCCCTCGACGTCTTCCGGGGTCCGCGGTGCCGGGCCGACGTACTTGGCCGACGGCCGCACCAGACGTCCGGTGCGCTTCTGCTCGAGGATGTGCGCGGCCCAGCCGGCGGTGCGCGCCGAGCTGAACATCGCGGGCATCATGTGCGGCGGGACCTGGGCGAAGTCCAGGATGACGGCGGCCCAGAACTCGACGTTCGTCTCGATCGGGTGGTCCGGGCGCCGCTCGCGCAGCTCCTTCAGCGCCGCCTGCTCCAGCGCGGCGGCCGCCTCGTAGCGGGCCGCGCCCAGCTCCTTGCACGTGCGGCGCAGCACGCGCGCCCGCGGGTCTTCGGCCCGGTAGACGCGGTGCCCGAAGCCCATCAGGCGCTCCTTGCGGTCGAGGATGCCCTTGACCAGGCCCGCCGGGTCGCCGGTGCGCTCGACCTCTTCGATCATCGGCAGGACGCGCGCCGGGGCGCCGCCGTGCAGCGGGCCCGACATCGCGCCGATGGCGCCGGACATGGCCGCCGCGACGTCCGCGCCGGTGGAGGCGATGACGCGGGCGGTGAAGGTCGACGCGTTGAGGCCGTGCTCGGCCGCCGACACCCAGTAGGCGTCCAGCGCCTTGACGTGCGCCGGGTCGGGCTCGCCGCGCCAGCGGATCAGGAACCGCTCGGTGATCGAGTGGGCCTCGTCGACGCGGGTCTGCGGCACGGCCGGCTGGCCGATGCCGCGGGCCGACTGCGCGACGTAGGAGAGGGCCATCACCGAGGCGCGGGCCAGCTGCTCGCGGGCCTCTTCGTCGGTGATGTCGAGCAGCGGGCGGTAGCCCCAGATCGGCGCGAGCATGGCCAGCGCGGCCTGGACGTCCACCCGGACGTCGCCGGTGTGCACCGGCAGCGGGAAGGGCTCGGCGGGCGGCAGGCCGTGGCCGAACCGGCCGTCCACGAGGAGGCCCCATACGTCACCGAAGGTCACCTTGCCGGCGAGGTCCTCGATGTCGACGCCGCGGTAGCGCAGCGCACCGCCGTCCCGGTCGGGTTCGGCGATCTCGGTGTGGAAGGCGACGACGCCTTCCAGTCCCGGTCGGAAGCCGTCGTCGGGTTGGCCGGACGGCTGTGGCTTGCTGATCGTGGAGGTAGTCACTGTTTCGCGGAACCTTTCGGTGCGCTTTTTTCCCCGTCTTGGTGGTGGTGCTCGCGCGGACGGAATAGCGCACGGAAAGCGCGCACCATCGCACGGATGGATAGACCTTGCTCCCTCGATCGCCGGGGGGCAATCGAAAGAAGCGGTGGTTTCGGTCACGATTACGAGAACGATTCAGTCACCGAAGCCGTCCGACCGGAGAATTTTCACCACTCAGTGTGACGAAGCCCAGGTTAAAGGTATGTTTCCGAACCAGGCGCGGCCGTGGTCCGGGTGATAGACCTAGCTCATGCACCTCAGCCCGCAGGAGCGCGACAAGCTGCTCGTCCACGTGGCGGCCGACGTCGCGCGGAAGCGGCTGGACCGCGGCGTCCGGCTGAACTACCCGGAAGCGGTCGCGCTGATCACCGACCACGTCCTCGAAGGGGCCCGCGACGGGCGCACGGTCAGCGAGCTCGTGGCCAGCGGCCGGACCGTGCTCTCCCGGGCGCAGGTGCTCGACGGCGTGCCCGAAATGGTGGACTCGGTGCAGGTGGAGGCCACTTTCCCGGACGGCACGAAGCTCGTCACCGTGCATGACCCGATCGTGTGAAGGCGGACGGATGCACCCAGGTGAGATCATTCCCGGCGACGAGCCGGTCGAGCTGAACCCCGGCCGCCCGCGCGTCCGGCTGCCCGTGCGCAACCTCGGCGACCGGCCGGTCCAGGTCGGCTCGCACTACCACTTCGCCGCGGTGAACCCCGGCCTCGAATTCGACCGCGACGCCGCCCGCGGCCACCGGCTGGACGTCCCGGCGGGGACGTCGGTGCGCTTCGAACCCGGCGTCGAACGGGAAGTCGATCTTGTTCCGCTCGCCGGCGCGCGCCGCGTTCCGGGTCTGCGGTCCGAATTTTCGGGAGACTTCTGAAATGCCGCAGATCGACCGCGAGCGCTACGCCGAGCTGTTCGGCCCGACCACCGGCGACCGGATCCGGCTCGCCGACACCGACCTGCTGATCGAGGTCACCGAGGATCGCTCGATGGGGGCCGGCGGCTCCGGCGACGAGGTGCTCTTCGGCGGCGGCAAGGTCATCCGCGAGTCGATGGGCCAGGGCATGGCGACCCGCGCCGAGGGCGCGCCCGACCTGGTCATCACCGGCGCGGTGATCCTCGACCACTGGGGCGTCGTCAAGGCCGACGTCGGCGTGCGCGACGGCCGGATCGTCGGCATCGGCAAAGCGGGCAACCCGGACACGATGGACGGCGTCGACCCGGCCCTGGTCATCGGGCCGTCGACGGAGGTCCTGGCCGGCAACGGCAAGATCCTCACCGCGGGCGGCATCGACTGCCACGTCCACTTCATCTGCCCGCAGCTCGTCGACACGGCGCTGGCCGCGGGACTGACCACTTTGGTCGGCGGCGGGACCGGTCCGAACGAGGGCACCAAGGCCACGACCGTCACGCCCGGCGCGTGGAACCTCGGCCGGATGCTGTCCGCCATGGACGGTTACCCCGTCAACGTCCTCTTGCTGGGCAAGGGGAACACGGTCCGGCACGAGGCGCTGCGCGAGCAGCTCGCGGCCGGCGCGGGCGGCTTCAAGCTGCACGAGGACTGGGGCACGACGCCGGCGGCGATCGACGCCTGCCTGACCATCGCCGACGAGGCCGGCGTCCAGGTCGCGATCCACACGGACACGCTGAACGAAGCCGGCTTCCTGGAGTCCACTGTGGACGCCATCGGCGGGCGTTCGATCAACGCGTACCACACCGAGGGCGCCGGCGGCGGGCACGCGCCGGACATCATCGAGGTCGTTTCGCTGCCGAACGTGCTGCCGTCGTCGACCAACCCGACCCGGCCGCACACCGTCAACACGCTCGACGAGCACCTCGACATGCTGGTCGTCTGCCACCACCTCAACCCGTCGGTGCCGGAGGACCTCGCGTTCGCCGAGAGCCGGATCCGGCCGTCGACCATCGCCGCCGAAGACGTGCTGCACGACTTGGGCGCCATCTCGATGATGAGCTCGGACTCGCAGGCGATGGGCCGGATCGGCGAGGTGATCATCCGGACGTGGCAGACCGCGCACGTGATGAAACGCCGTCGCGGCGCGCTGCCCGGCGACGGCGCGGCCGACAACCTGCGCGCTCGTCGTTACGTCGCCAAGTACACGATCAACCCGGCCATCGCGCACGGCATGGAGACCGAAATCGGCTCGGTCGAGGTCGGCAAGCTCGCCGACCTCGTCCTGTGGGAGCCGAAGTTCTTCGGCGTCCGCCCGCACGTCGTACTGAAGGGTGGGTTCCCGGCGTGGGCGGCGATGGGCGACGCGAACGCGTCCATCCCGACGCCGCAGCCGGTCATGGCGCGCCCCATGTTCGGGGCGAACATCGGGGCGGCGCTGAGCCTGCACTTCGTCGCACCGTCCGCTTTGGACAGCGGGCTGCGTGAGACGTTCGGCATCACGCGGCCGCTGGTCGCCGTGTCGAACATGCGCGGGCGGACCAAGGCGGACATGGTGCTCAACGACGCCACCCCGGACGTCCGCGTCGAGCCGGACAGCTTCGCCGTGCACGTCGACGGCGAGCTGATCGAGCCGCAGCCGGTGACGGAACTGCCGATGGCCCAACGGTACTTCCTCTTTTGATGGGCAGTGTCTGATGGACCTTTCGGCGCTGATCCTCGCGGACTCCCGCTTCCCCGGCGGCGGGCACGTCCACAGTGGCGGGTTGGAGGAAGTCGTCTCGCGGCGGCTGGTGACGTCCGTGCGCGACCTGCCGGGGTTCCTTTCCGGACGGTTGCGGACGGCGGGGTTCCTCGCCGCGGTTTTCGCTGCCGCCTCCGCGCACGCCGCGGCGCGCTCCGTCCTTTCCGGACACTGGTCCCTTCTCGACGTCGAGTTGGACGCTCGAACTCCTTCGCTCGCGCAACGAGAGGCGTCGCGGGCGCAAGGGCGGGGGACCGCTCGCGCCGGACGGATCGCCTGGCCGTCTCCCGTTCTGGAGGCGTTGCTGGCCGAGACGCCGCGGCCCCACCACCCTGTGATGCTCGGCGCCCTCGTCGGCGTCGCGGGCGGGTCGCCGTACGACGCCGCGATGGCTGTCGCATACCTGTCGGTCAGCGGGCCGGCGAGCGCGGCGGTGCGGCTGCTGGGTCTGGATCCCTTCGCGGTCAACGCCGTCGTGGCGCGGCTGGACCTCGCTTCGGTTTGTTCGGACGCGGCCGCGGTGGCGGGGGACGACCCGGCGTCGCTGCCCTCGCCGGGGTCGCCCGCGTTGGATCTGTTCGCCGAGGCCCACGCCCGGCACCACCAGGAAGAGGTGCGTCTCTTTGCCAGCTGAAGGCCACGGCCACGGACACTTCCACGAGGTCAACTTCGACCCGACGGCCGCCGAACCCGACCACTACGACGCCGCGCCGACGGCCGGGCGCGCGTACCGCATCGGCATCGGCGGCCCGGTGGGTTCGGGCAAGACGGCGCTGACCGCGGCGCTGTGCCGCGCCCTCGGTGACGAGGTCAACCTCGCCGTCGTCACGAACGACATCTACACGACCGAGGACGCGGACTTCCTGCGTCGCGCCGGAGTTCTGGACCCGGCGCGGATCGAGGCGGTCCAAACGGGAGCGTGCCCGCACACGGCGATCCGCGACGACATCACCGCGAACCTCGACGCGGTCGAGCGCCTGGAAGAGAAGTTCCCGGGCCTGGACCTGGTGATCATCGAGAGCGGCGGCGACAACCTGACGGCGGTGTTCAGCCGCGGTCTGGCCGACAGCCAGATCTTCGTGGTGGACGTGGCGGGCGGCGACAAGGTGCCGCGCAAGGGCGGCCCCGGCGTCACGACGGCGGACCTGCTGGTGATCAACAAGATCGACATCGCGCACCTGGTGAACGCGGACATGGCGGTGATGACGTCGGACGCGCACCGGATGCGCGGGGAGCTCCCGGTGATCACGCAGTCCCTTGTGGACACCCCGGACGCGCCGGCGGTGGCCGACTGGGTGCGTTCCCTGCTGTGAAGGCCCACGCCCGCTTGACGGCGTGCTTCGACGGGACGCGCACGGTGCTGCGTGAACTGCGGTCGATGGCGCCGTTGACGTTGTTCCCCCGCCGCGGCCGCGGTCCGGCGGCGGTGGTCCACCTGGTCAACTCGGCGACGTCCCCGCTGGGCGGCGACGACCTGCTGCTCACGGTGCGAGTGGGGCCGGGGGCTTCGCTCCGGTTGTCCGGCGTGGCGGCGACGCTGGCGCTGCCCGGTCTCCACGGTGAGTCGTCCTTGTCCACAGTGGACGTATCGGTCGCCGAAGGTGGGTCGCTGGAGTACCTGCCGGAGCCGACGGTGATCACGTCCCGGGCTCGGCACTCGGCGGTGTTCCGCGCCTCGCTGGCGTCGGATGCCTACCTGCACACGCGGGAGGTGCTGGTCCTCGGGCGGACGGGTGAGCGTCCGGGCTCGCTGACGACTTCCCTTGAGGTGACACGGGATTCCGTGCCGGTGCTGCGTCAGACGCTGTCGATCGGCTCGGGTCTGGACGGGAGCCTGGCGGTGCTGGCGGGCCGCCGGGTGCTGGCGTCGGACTTGGTGGTCGGCGGGCCGGAGCTGCCGGCGGCATCGGGCGAGTGGTGGTCGCGCAGCCCGCTCGCCGCCGGTGGCTCGCTGGTGACTTCGCTGGCTCCGGATGCCGTGGCGGCGATGAAGGGGCTGACGGAGGCCGGGGCCGCGGCGTTCTGAGCAGCCCCCGTTTTCCACGCTACCGGGAGGGACCGACAGTTTCGGGTGGGTCGCGCCGCTCGCCGGGGACGGACCCCCTGCGTCCGTCCCCGGCGAGCGGAACTCTCAGAACTTCGTGCCCAGCCAGGTCATCGCCACCGGGCCGCCGACCGACACCCCGCCGATGTGTTCCAGCAGCGGGAACTCCTGCCACGTCACCTTCGCGCCGGCCGCCTCCCACCGGTCCCGCAACGCCGTCCCCACGCCGAACGGGATCAGCTCGTCCAATGTCGCGTGGTACAGGAACACCGGCATCGAAGGGGCCGTCGTCCCCAGGTAGTTCTGCGCCAGCCGAGCCTGCCAGCGCGGGTCGTGGATCGGGTCCGGCACCGTCACGAAGTCCGTCAAGTGCGCGAACGGCGCCGCCGCACCCAGTTCCACCGTGCACGCCCGGGACACCCGGGCCACCGCCTCGCGGCCGCGGTCGTTCAGGATCGACGCGAACGGGACGTCCGGGTACGCCGCCGCGAAACCCGTTGCCGCGCCCAGCACCAGGCCGAACGCCGCGCCGCCGTCGTTCGCGGCGAAGACCGCGTTCAGGTCCGCCGGGACCCCGCCCGCCGCCACGCCGACCACGTTCACCGACGGCGCGTACGACGCCTGCAGCTCCGCCGCCCACGCCGCCGACTGGCCGCCCTGCGAATAGCCGAACACGCCCACCGGGCCGGACGGCGACAACCCCGCCCCCGGCACCGAAACGGCCGCCCGCGCCGCGTCCAGCACCGCCCGGCCCTCCGACTGGCCCACCGCGTACGTGTGCGTCCCCGGCGTCCCGAGCCCCTCGTAGTCCGTCACGACCACCGCCCAGCCCTGCGACAACGCCTGGGCCAGCAACGCGCTTTCGTTCTCGACGCCGTGCGCCAGCAAGTTCGACGGCGCGCACTGGTCGCCGAGCCCGTGCGTCCCGACCGCGTACGTGATCAGCGGACGCGGGCCGCCGCGCACCCACGGCGTCGGCGGCACCAGCAGCGTTCCGGAGACCGCGTCCGGCGCGCCCGTCGCCGACGTCGAGCGGTACAGCAGGTGCCACGCCCGGACCGGCGCGGGGAGCGGGCCGACGGACACCGTCGTCGGCTGCGCGGACAGGAGGACACCGGGATCCGCGTGCGCCGCGGGGGTGAGCACCGCGAAAAACAGGGTGACGGCGACCAGCAACCGACGAAGCACCGTTGCCTCCGGCTCTTTGGTAATCGAGATTTTCACAAAGTAGCCAGCCCGGTAGGATCTGGCAATCCCTCAGAAGGAGGAGACAACCGGTGGCTCGCACGTACGGCGGCGTCGCACCCGAACAACGTCGCGCCGATCGCCGCGAGCGGCTGCTCACGGCCGGGCTCGAGCTGTTCACCTCCGCCGGTTTCCGGCACACGAAGATCACCGAGGTGTGCGGCCGCGCCGGCGTCTCGACGCGGAACTTCTACGAGGAGTTCACCGGTAAGGAGGACGTGCTGCGCACCCTCCACGACCGGATCAACAGCCTCGCCCTCGACCACGTCACCGCGGCGCTCGACAAGGTCGCCGACGCCGACGCGATGACCCGCATCGCGACGCTGCTGGACGTCTTCATCGACACCGTCACCGTCGACCCGCGGCTGCCGCGCCTCAACTACGTCGAAGCCGTTGGCGTCAGCGCGGAGCTCGAGGAACAGCACCAGGTGTGGGTCGACCGCTGGGCGGCGTTCATCGAGACGGAGGCGCGGCGCGCGGCCGAACACGGCGTCGCCCCCGACCGCGACTACCGGCTGACGGCGATCGCCCTGGTCGGCGCGGCCACCGGGCTGCTGCGCGAGTGGCAGGCGCACGAGCCGCCGCTGCCGGTCGAGGACGTCGGCGCGGAACTGCGCGCGCTGATGCTGGCCGCCATCATGCGGCCGGAAAAGATCTTGGAAATCCCGGGCAACCCCGGCGGGGCCTCGAACGTGAAGGAGTCGAGCCGGGAGGGGGACCCGGGGGGAAGCCGGCTCACGTGAGGGCCCTTTCCCGGCCGGGGAGGCCGGGAAAGGGCCCGCACGGACTCTCTAGGAGGCGCGGACCGTCGGCAAGCCGAGCGACACCGGGCCCGCCTGCTGGCACATGTCGTGGCAGGTGTTGTCCAGCGTGCAGCACAGTGAGCAGATGGGGCCGTCCTGCTTCGCGCAGTCGGCGACGTCGGGGAGCTCGTACGGGTCGCCGCAGACCGAGCAGGTGTGCGTCGCCAGCAGGTCGACGTCGATCCCCGGCCCGGCGACCGTGTTCTCCCGCGCCAGGTAGTACTTCCCGCGCGTCGCCACCGCGAGCGTCGGCACCAGCACGATCGCGATGACCAGCGCGAGCAGCGGGCTGAACGCGGCGAGGAACGGCCCGAACGCGCCGAAGTACGCCACGATCGACACCGCCGACGCGACGACCATCGAGCCGAACCCGACCGGGTTGATCTTGTGCAGGTAAGCCCGCTTGAACTCGATGTAGCGCGGCGAGAGCCCGAGCGGCTTCGCGATCACCAGGTCGGCGCAGACCGCGCCGATCCACGCGATCGCGACGTTCGAGTAGAAGCCCAGGATCTTGTTGAGGAACCCGAACGCGCCGAACTCCATCAGCGCCAGCGCGATCCCGCAGTTGACCAGCACGTACCAGACGCGGCCGGGGTGCTTGTGCAGCACGCGGGAGAAGAAGTTCGCGAACGACAGCGAGCCCGAGTACGCGTTCGTCGTGTTGATCTTGATCTGCGAGACGACGACGAACAGCGCGGCGAACGTCAGCGCCACCGGGCCGAGCGCCGGTTTCACCGCTTCGAGGTACGGCGCGATCGGCTCCAGCGCGTGCGTCTTCCCGACGACGCCGAGCGCGAGGAACGCCAGGAGCGCGCCGCCGATCTGCTTCGCGGCGCCGAGGATCACCCAGCCGGGGCCGGCGGCGAGCACCGCGGCCCACCACGACCGCTTGTTCTCCGCCGTCTTCTCGGGCATGAACCGCAGGTAGTCGGCCTGCTCGCCGATCTGCCCGATCAGCGACAGCGCGACGCCCATGCCGAGCCCGAACCCGATCGCGGAGAACCCGGAGCCGGTGCCCTCGGTACCGCCGAAGTGCGCGAACTCGGCGAACTTGCCCGGCTCCCGGACCAGCACGACGACGAACGGCAGCACCAGCCCGGCGATCCACAGCGGCTGCGTCCAGGTCTGCATCTTCGCGACCGCGCCCATGCCGTAGAGCGCGAAGGGCAGCACGATGAGCGTCGCGAGCAGGTAGCCGATGGGCAGCGGGATGCCGAGCGCGAGCTCGAACGCCTGGCCCATGATCGAGCCTTCGAGCGAGAAGAAGATGACGGTGAAGCTCGCGTAGACGAGCGACGTCAGCGTCGACCCGAAGTAGCCGAAGCCGGCTCCGCGGGTCAGCAGGTCCATGTCCACTCCGGACTTCGCGCAGGCGGCCGCGATGGGCACGCCGGTCACGAAGATGACGACGGCCGCGGCGAGGATCGCCAGCACGCCGGAGGTGAAGCCGTAGGAGAGGACGATGCTGGCGCCGATCGCGAAGTCGGCGAGGTAGGCGATGCCGCCCAGCGCCGTCGTCGCGACCACGAACGGTGACCATTTCCGGAACGAATGAGCGGCGAAGCGCAGTGAGTAGTCCTCGCGGTTTTCGTTCGCCGCGAGCGGGGCGTACCGGCGTTCCGGGGGAGCGGTTTCTTCGGCGTTCGACAGGGTGTCGGTCATGCCTGCCTCCGGGTGGTGGGGAACGGGCCGAAGGTAGAGCCGGGCTGTATCGATCCTGGTCCAGCGGGTAACGCACGGGTTACAGCTTGTTGTCCAGTGGTTACGGCCTGGCGTGGCGGGTGTCACCGTTCAGTGGGTTCCGCCGCAGCTCGCGAGGCCCTAACGTGCCTAGAGCCGAAGTCGACTGATGCCCCGACCGGGCGTGGAGGTTTGGCGATGATGCCGGAGATCGAAGACGCCGTGGTTCGCTTGCCCGGGATGCGGGTGGCGTACGACGGTGCCGCGTTCGACGAATCCGCCCTGGCGGCCACCTGGACCGATCAGCTGCAGGGCTGGCTGAACCAGGCCGTCGCCGCCGGGATCGCCGAACCGAACGCGATGGTGCTGGCGACGGCGGACGCCGAAGGCCGGCCGTCGTCCCGGACGGTGCTGTGCAAGGGCCTCGACGACCGCGGCGTGGTGTTCTACACGAACTACACGTCGTCGAAGAGCCACGACCTGACGGCGACGCGCTACGCGTCGGTGACGTTCCCCTGGTACGCACTGCACCGCCAGGTCCACGTGCGCGGCGAGGTCGAGAAGGTCGGCGTCAAGGAGACGGCGGAGTACTGGGCCCAGCGC
Organism: Amycolatopsis sp. NPDC101161; assembly: GCF_044768185.1. Classification (NCBI taxonomy): domain Bacteria; kingdom Bacillati; phylum Actinomycetota; class Actinomycetes; order Pseudonocardiales; family Pseudonocardiaceae; genus Amycolatopsis; species Amycolatopsis sp. NPDC101161. Next base: position 1,162,132 of record NZ_JBIWPI010000002.1, on the reverse strand, counting down.
CCGCGCGGCTCGCAGCTGGGGGCCTGGGCGTCCCCGCAGTCCCGTGTGGTCGATGGCCGGCGCGCGTTGGACAACGCGTTGAGCGGAATCGAGCGCCGGTTCGCCGACGTCGAGCAGATCCCGGCCCCGCCCCACTGGGGCGGCTGGCGGATCCGGCCGGACCTGGTGGAGTTTTGGCAGGGCCGCGAGGACCGCATGCACGACCGGCTCCGGTACGTACGGAACGACGACGGGTGGAACATCGAGCGCGTCGCTCCCTGAGTTTGTGCACAGCCGCGGCCGTGATGTGGGTGACCATGTCGCGGCCGCGGCTTTTTGGGATTTTCTTGGGGGCTTTCGGTGAGCCGGTGGTGGCTCGGTTGGCTGTCCACAGGCTGTTCGTGATGTGGATGGACGTGGGGCTCACCTGCGGTTTTCCGGCTTTTTGTCGGGTGGTGCCGATACGCTGAAAGCGGGGGGCTCCCCCAGGGAGGGAGGGCTCTGCTCGGCGGGGCTGCTCGGCGGGGCTGCTCGGCGGGAGCCGCGCAACGGGACCGTTCGGCGGGCTCGGCGGAGGAATCGCTCGGCGGGAGCCGCGGGGTCCGGGAGCCGGTTGGTAGGGCCTCGCCTTGGGAGTTGTTCGGCAGGACGGAGTGCCCTGGAAACCGCGGGGCCGGGATCGCGTGCCTTGGGAGTCGCTCGCGTGGGATCGCGGGCCTGGGAACTGCTCGGTGGGGACCGCCCGTCGGGAGTTGCTCGCTCGGGACCCCAGGCCGGAGAGCCGTTCGGCGGGAGCCACTCCTTGGGAGTCGCTCGCTTGGGACCGGGGCCGAGGAGCCGCTGGAGTCACTCCTTCGGAGTCGCTCGCTCGGTGCCGTGGGCCTGGGAGTCGCTGGGCGGGGACCACTCTTCGGGAGTCGCTCGGTCGGGACCGTGGCCTGGGAGCCGCTTGGTGGGAGCCACTCCTCAGGAGTTGCTCGGTTGGGACCGCAGGCCAGGGAGTCGCTGGGCGGGGACCACTCTTCGGGAGTCGCTCGGTCGGGACCGTGGCCTGGGAGCCGCTTGGTGGGAGCCACTCCTCAGGAGTTGCTCG
>NZ_JBIWPI010000002.1:196051-1160962 GCF_044768185.1 Amycolatopsis sp. NPDC101161 | reverse complement strand
GGGTTGGGACCGCAGGCCAGGGAGTCGCTGGGCGGGAGCCGCTCCTCCGGAATCGCTCGCTTGGGACTGCAGGCCGGGGAGTCGTTCGGCGGGAACCGCTCCTCCGGAATCGCTCCCTTGGAACCGCGGGCCTGGGAGCCGCTCAGTGGGAACCACCCCTTGGGAATCCCAGAACCGCGCCTCGAAACCGCTGACCGAGAACCGCGCCCCGAACCCGCTACCTCGGCGAAAGCGCTCCCACCCGCCAGCGACACCTCGAAGCCCCCCACCCGCAGGCGACGGAAATCACGCGACCCCAGGTAGTTAGCCGAGCTAAGCTCATTGGTTGTGACCTCTGAGCCCGAGACCGCGCCACCTCGCGCGGGTGGTTTGCGCGGACTCCTCGGCCGCGTCATCGTCGATACCCGGCCTCTCAAGATCCCCGCCTTCCGGCGGCTCTGGCTGTCCACTGTGGTCACCGCCGTCGGGACTCAGCTGACCGCCGTCGCCGTGCCGAAGCAGGTCTTCGACCTCACCGGGTCCTCCGCCTACGTCGGCCTCACCGGGCTCGTCGCCCTCGTTCCGCTGCTCTTCTTCGGGCTCTGGGGCGGCGCCGTCGCCGATGCCGTCGATCGGCGGAAGCTGCTCGTCGTCACCAACGTCCTCGTCGCGGTCACCTCCGCCCTGCTCTGGCTGCAGGCCTTCCTGAACTTCGGCTCCGTCTGGCTCGTCCTCGGGCTGCTCGCCGTCAACCAGGCGCTCTTCGCGATCAACATGCCCACGCGCGGCGCCGTCGTCGCGCGGCTCGTGCCCGACGAGCTGCTGCCCTCCGCCAACGCCCTGAGCACGACGATGTCCACCTTCGGCGCCGTCTTCGGGCCGCTGCTCGCCGGCGCGCTCATCCCCGTGCTCGGCCTCTCGACCCTCTACCTGATCGACGTCGTCGCCCTCACCATCACGCTCATCGCCGTCTGGCGGCTGCCGGCCCTCCCGCCGCTCAACGGCCCCTCGCGCCGCGCGGGCCTCAGCGACGTCATCGACGGCTTCAAGTACCTCGCCACCAAGAAGGTGCTGCTCGCCTCGTTCGTCGCCGACATCATCGCGATGGTCTTCGGCATGCCGCGCGCGCTGATCCCGGAGATGGCCGAACGCACCTTCGGCGACCCACCCGGCGGGGGCCCCGCGCTCGGCTGGCTCTACGCCGCCCTGCCCGCCGGCGCGATGCTGATCGGCCTCTTCTCCGGCTGGCTGACGCGCATCCAGCGCCAGGGCGTCGCGGTCGTCGTGGCGATCTGCGCCTGGGGCGCGGCCGTGGCGGCGTTCGGGCTCGCGCACTCGCTGTGGCTCGCCGTCGTCTTCATGGCCGCGGCCGGCGCGGCGGACATGGTCAGCGCCGTCTACCGGATGGCGATCCTGCAGGTCGCGACCACCGACGAGATGCGCGGCCGGCTCCAGGGCGTCTTCACGGTCGTGGTCGCCGGCGGCCCGCGGGTCGCCGACCTCGTGCACGGCTGGGGCGCGGCCGCGTTCGGCACCGCGGCCGCCGCGTCCGTCGGCGGTGTGCTGGTGATCGTGTCCGTGTGCGCGTCGATGTTCCTGCTCCCGGCGTTCTGGCGGTACCGGGCTCCTACGGCCTAGGCCGTTCGGGCTAGGGTGCCGGATATGCGTACCCTCGCCGTCGTTTTGGTCGCTTTTGCCGCGTTGACCGCCTGCTCCTCGGGCGACGAGCCGTCGAAGGCGCCGTCGTCGTCGAAGCCGTCCGCAGCGCCGAAGCCGAGTTCGAACGCGGCCGCCGCGTCGCTCGACCCGTGCAAGCTGCTGCCCGCCGCCGCCGTGTCGAAGGCCCTGTCCCTGGACAACCTCCAGGCGGTCGCGGGCCCGGTGCAGGACAACGCGGCCAACGGCGGCAAGGCCCGCAGCTGCGAGTACCAGCTGAACGGCAAGGCCGCGGGCGCGTTCGCGGTGACCCGTTACGAGGGCCGCCAGGCGAAGCCGGCCGACATGGTCGCGTCCATCAAGAAGGCGAAGGCCGGCGCGCAGGACGTCGCCGGCTTCCCGGACGGCGCCGTCTACTACGTCGACGAGCAGAAGACGGCGACGCTCGCCTCGGCCGAGCTGGTGTCGGGCACGCCCGTGCTCGTCAACTACACCGGCCCGGCCAAGATGACGCCGGAGCAGATGGCCCCGCTGGTCAAGACGGCCCTCGACGCGAGCTGATCAGGCCCACCCGACGAGCTGCATCGATCAGCGGCGCAGCGCCGCCAGTTCGACCGGGCTGTGCGCGGAGAACACCGTGACCTCGTCCTGGTGGTCGCGCGCCAGTTCGTGCAGCCGTGCCAGGTTCTGCAGCCGCGGGCGGCGCAGCGTCTGGACGATGTTCTGGAACACCGTCAGGCCCGGCGGGCAATGCGGCGCGACCGGGTCCAGCTGGCCGTGGAAGAAGTACGCGTCGCCGGCGTGCAGGAGCCAGCCGTCGCCGGTGTCGACCGCGACGCCCGTGTGACCGCGCGTGTGGCCCGTCAGCGGGACCAGCAGGATCTCCTCCGGCAGGCCCTTCAGCGAGCGGACCGCCTCGAAGCCGAACCACGGCTCGCCCGTCTCGTCGTAGGTGCTCCACAACGGGCGGTGCGCGAACTGCGCGGCGCGGTAGCGGTTCTTCTCCGCCGCGTTCGCCGGCGACGTCGCCGCCCGGTGCTCCTCGGCCCGGACGTGCACGACGGCGTTCGGGAAGTCCGCCAGCCCGCCCGCGTGGTCGACGTCGAGGTGCGTCATCACGATGTGCCGGACGTCGGCCGGGTCCAGGCCGAGCGCGCGGATCTGCGCGACGGCCGTCTCGGCGGCCGCGGGTTTGGCGCCCACCATCGCGAGGAACGGCCGCCCGAGCCACTCGCCCGGCTTGGCCACGCCCTGGGTGCCGAACCCGGTGTCGACCAGCACCAGCCCGTCGCCGGTCTCGATCAGCAGGCAGTGGGCGACCAGCTCCGCGCGCCGCAGCAGGCCGGGCTCGCCGTCGAGCAGCTTGCCGCCCGCCGGGCGCATCGATCCGCAGTTGAGGTGGTGCACCTTCATACCCTGCTCCTGGAGCTTAGCCGTACGAATTCGGTCTCGTCGTGCGCGGCGAAGACGCTCACCTCGTCGCCGTGCTCCTGAACAAGCTGGCGCAGGCGGCGGTGATTGTCCAGCCTGGCGCGCTTGACCGTCTCCATGTGGCCCTCGAACCACTTCAGGCCCGGCGGGCAGTGCGGGTCGGCGGCGACCTGGCCGTGGAAGAAGTACGAGTCACCGGCGTTGAGCAGCCAGCCGGCGCCGGTGTCGACGGCGACCCCGGCGTGCCCGCGCGTGTGCCCGGACAGCGGGACCAGCAGGATCTCCGGCGGCAGCCCGTCCAGCTGCCGGACGGCGTCGAAGCCGAACCACGGTTCGCCGGTGTCCGCATAGGACATCCACTGTGGACCGTGTGCGAACTGGATCCGGCGGTAGCGACCGCGTTCGGCGGCGTCACGCGGCTCGGTGAACGCCCGCAGCTCTTCGGCGTAGACGTGCACGCGGGCCCACGGGAAGTCGATCAGGCCGCCGGCGTGGTCGAGGTCGAGGTGGGTCAGCACGATGTCGCGGACGTCCGCCGGGTCGAACCCGAGCGCGCGGATCTGCGCGATCGCGGTCCGCGCAGGGTCGGCGACCGGGTTGGACTGCCGGACGAAACCCGCTCCCAGCCAGGCCTCCCGGTCGACGGCGGCCGGCGTGCCCATGCCGGTCTCGACGAGCACGAGACCCGTGTCCGTCTCCAGCAGCAGGCAGTGGCAGACCATGGTGGCGCGCCGGAACAGGCCCGGCCGCCCGTCGATCAGCTTGCCGCCGAGCGGGCGCATGGTGCCGCAGTTCAGGTGGTGGACGCGCATCAGGAGAGCTCCCGTTCGAGGGTGGCGTGCAGGTGGGTGGCGACGGCGCGCAGCGGCGCCGGGTCGCGGCGGGTGCGGGCCAGCAGCAGCCCGCCTTCGATCGCGGCGAGCACGACGGTGGCGAGCTCGTCCGACCGCTCTTCGGAAAGCTGTTGCCGCGCAAGGTATTCACGCAGGATGCCGTGCCACGACGAATATCCGTCCACACAGGCTTCTCGGATCGGTTCGCTCTCCGCGGCGGCGTCCAGTGCGACTGTCGCGAGTGGACACCCGCGCTGGAAGTCCGATCCGGTCAGGAAAGCCGCCAGCGCTTCGACGGCCCGGTCGATCGCGGTCGGCGCGTCGGGCGCGTCCCGGAGAATCGCCTCGAGCATCGCGCCGGTGCGTTCGCCCGACAGCCGGACGGCTTCGGCGGCGAGCTGCTCCTTGCCGCCGGGGAAGTGGAAGTAGAGCGACCCCTTCGGGGCGCCGCCGGCCGTCGTCAGCTGGGTGAGGCCGGTGGCGTGGTAGCCCTGGGTCTGGAACAGGTCGGCGGCGGTGTCGAGCATCCGCTGCCGCGTATCGGTGCGACGGACCATGGCGCCGACTGTAGCTCAAACTATGACGACCGGTCTAGTTACATTCTGGATCGGTAAGGTCGTCCGCATGGGCAACCCGACCGGTCAGCAGTTCGAGATCACCCGCGGCAACGCGCGCGCCGTCGTCACCGAAATCGGCGCGGGACTGCGCGCCTTCGAAGTCGGCGGAGTGCCGTACGTCGAGGAGTTCCCCGAAGACGAGAAGCCGCCGAAGGGCGCCGGGCAGGTGCTGCTGCCCTGGCCGAACCGGACGAAGGCCGGCAAGTGGACGTTCCAGGGTGAGGAGCAGCAGCTCGAGATCACCGAGGAGGCGCGCGGCAACGCGATCCACGGCCTGACCCGCCACCTCGAGTGGGAGCTGCTGGAGCACGCCGAGTCGTCGATCACCCTGGCCGTCGACGTCGAGGTGCAGCCCGGCTGGCCGGTGCCGCTGCGGGCGACCGTGACGTACGAGCTCGCGCCGCGCGAGCTGACCATCACCCACGAGATCCGCAACGAGGGCGAGCAGCCGATCGGCGTCGGCGTCGGCACGCACCCGTACTTCCGGATCGGCGACGTCCCGACCGACGAGCTGACCCTGACGCTGCCGGCGAGCCGCGTGCGGCCCTACCTCGGTGACGAGCAGATGCCGTACGCGCCGGAGCAGGACGTCGAGGGCACGGAGTACGACTTCCGCTCCGGACGGGTGCTGGCGGGCGTCGACCTGGACACGGCGTTCGGCTCGCTGTCGGCGGCCGCGGACGGCCAGCACCACTTCGTGCTGTCCCACGAGGAGCAGCACCTGGTTGTCTGGACCGGCCCGGACTTCCGCTGGGCGCAGGTGTTCACCCCGGACGACCTGGTCGGCCGCGGCCGCGCGGTCGCGATCGAGCCGATGACCTGCCCGGCGGACGCGCTCAACACGGGCACGGACCTGATCGAGCTGGAGCCGGCGTCGTCGTGGTCGGGCAGCTGGGGCATCCGCGTCCAGTGAACCGGCTGGGGGTGGCGGACGCGGGCGAAGTGCTGACGCTGCAACGAGCGGCGTACGTGACGGAGGCCCGCGCCCACGACGACTGGGACCTGCCACCGCTGTTGGAGACGTTGGAGCAAACGCGGGCGGCCCTGACCGGCTTGTCGTGGGGGATCCGGGAGTCGGGGCGCTTGGTGGCGTCGGTCCGGTTGACGGTGACCGGTCCGGTGGGGGTGATCGGGCGGTTGGTCGTCGCGCCGGACCGGCAGGGGTTCGGGCTGGGTGGGTCGTTGCTGCGGTTCGCGGAGTCTTCGGCCCCGCCCTCGGTGACGCTGTTTCGCCTCTTCACGGGGTCGAAGAGCGTTGGGCCGCTGGCGTTGTACGCCAAGAACGGGTACCGCGAGACGCACCGGACGCCGGAGAACAACCACGAACTGGTGCACTTGGAGAAGGCCCGCGTGCACGCGCCTGAGAGAGTTCGTTAGCGTGGCGAACTATGGCGAAGGCAATTGTCGGGGGCTATGTCGTCCCCATCGAGGGTGATCCCATCGACGGCGGCACCGTTCTGATCGACGGCGGCAAGATCGTCGCGGTCGGGACCGAGGCCGATGTCGACATCCCGGAAGACGCCGAACTGGTCGACGCGGCCGGTACCTGGGTGCTGCCCGGGTTCATCGACGCCCACGTCCACCTCGGCGTCCACGAGGACGGCGAAGGCTGGGCCGGCAACGACACCAACGAGATGACCGACCCGAACGGCGCCCGGTTCCGCGCCATCGACGGCATCGACCCGTACGAGTCCGGCTTCGACGACGCCCTGGCCGGCGGCGTCACGAGCGTCGTCATCAAGCCCGGGTCGGGCAACCCGATCGGTGGCCAGACGATCGGCGTCAAGACCTGGGGCCGCAGCATCCTCGACATGGTCTTCGCCGAACAGGTCAGCGTGAAGAGCGCGCTCGGCGAGAACCCGAAGCGCGTGTACGGCGACAAGAAGCAGACGCCGTCAACGCGGCTGGGTGTCGCGGCGATCCTGCGCGAGGCCTTCACCAAGGCCCGCAACTACCAGGCGAAGCGCGCGCACGCCGAGTCCGAGGGCAAGCCGCACGAGGTCGACCTGACGCTGGAGACGCTGTCGAAGGTCCTCGACGGCGAGCTGTACTGGGACCAGCACGTCCACCGCGCCGACGACATCGTGACGGCGCTGCGGCTGGCCGACGAGTTCGGCTACAAGCTGGTCATCAACCACGGCACCGAGGGGCACCTGATCGCCGACCTGCTGGCCGAGCGGGACGTGCCGGTCATCCTCGGGCCGCTGTTCACGACGAAGTCCAAGGTCGAGCTGCGCAACCGGACGCTGCGGTCGGCGGGCATCCTGGCCCGCGCCGGCGTGAAGATCGCGATCACCACCGACCACCCGGTGATCCCGATCAACTTCCTGGTCTACCAGGCGGCCCTGGCGGTCAAGGACGGCCTCGACCCGGCGACGGCGCTGCGGTCGCTGACCGTCAACCCGGCGTCGATGCTGGGCCTGGACGAGCAGATCGGCTCGCTGAAGCCGGGCCTGGACGCGGACGTGGTTCTGTGGTCCGGCGACCCACTCGATGTGATGAACCGGGCGCTGCGCGTGTTCGTCCGCGGCGACGAGGTGTACCACTTCGACGAGACCCTGGGCGAGGGCGTGTCGAAGGACCGCCGCTACCGCGAGACCCGCTGAGTTTCGGACGGCACGCCGGTAACCGGGCGGTTCCGGCGTGCTGTCCGATCAATCGAGCAGCGCGTCGAGGTCGATCTTGACCGGGAACGGGACGTCGGTGGTGAAGGTTCCGGTGACCGCGGAAGCGTCCTGATAGCCGAATTCCCCGGCCTGGTGGCAGGCGACCAGCGAGATGGGGTCGCTCGTGTCGACGATCCAGTAATGCGGGATTCCCGCGTCGGCGTACTCGTCGTGCTTGACGTGGTAGTCGGTGCGTTTCGAGCCCGGCGACACGATCTCGACGACCAGAACCACTTCGTCGGCGCGGTACATGCTGTCTTCCCGATCCACGCGAGCACGCGCCCCGCGGTAGGTGATCAGCAAGTCGGGGCGACGCGAGAAACCCGGTTCACCACGCGGTGCCAAACCCAGGTCCACGTCGATGTCCAGCGTGAAGTCGAGTTCGGCTGGTAGCTGCGATTCCAGCTGTCGGCCCAGCAGGTAAGCGGCCTTGTTGTGGCGCCTGCTGGGGCTCGGTGACATCACGACGCGACCCTCCACGAGCTCGGTGAAACCGGTGTCGGTTTCACCGAGTGCCGCGTACTCCTCGATCGTCAGCAGGTGATCGGGGATCTCCCACCGACGAGCGGAGCCCGGCTGAGGAAGTTCGATCACAGCGTCTCCTTACGTCGGCAGGCATTGTCTCACGGCTCAGGTGCAACCATGAGTAACGCTATCTGTACCGAGCGTGTGACACCTTTCGCTCAATCGGCTACGCCCGCTTGAAGGGCGTGTAGATCTGGATGTCACCGTCCTGTTCGCGGGCCTCGAACACCGGCAGCGGCGGGATCTCGACCGGCAGGTCGTAGCGCACGATCTCGCCGGTCAACGCGAAGGTCGCGCCGTGGCACGGGCAGACCAGCTGCCGTTCGGGGTTCGCCAGGCGCAGGCGGCAGCCCAGGTGGGTGCACGTCGAGGACACCGCCCGCAGGCCCTCCGGGGTCCGCTGGACGAAGCCGGTCACGGTGTCCAGCTCGAACTCGCGCAGGCCGCCCTCCGGGACGTCCTTGCTCGCCGCCACCGTCCGCCACTCGCCCGGTTCCTGCTGCTGCTGCGGAGTCGCCGGGGCGCGGACCAGGCGGTCGATCCCGACGCCCGCCGCGAGTGAGGCGGCGGCGATCCCGGCCGTCCGGACCACACGGCGCCGACGCAACGGCGTGGCGGACGGCGGCGTCTGCCCGGCCGCCAGTTCGCGGCCGAGACGGGCGACGAAGTCCTCATCCGGCAGCGCCTCGGCCGCGTGGAGCCGGGCCGCCTGCAGCTCGATGGCCGCGCGCATCTGGGCCACCTGCTCGTCGTCCGGCCGGAACGGCTCCGGCGTGCGCTGCCCGAGGAGGCTGTCGGCGAAGCGGTCCACGTCGTTCATGCCCGCTCCTCGATCCGTGCCGCCGCTTGCGCGGCGAGCCGCAGGGCCCGGTGCTGGATCACCTTGACGTTGGCCAGGCTGACGCCCAGCTCCTCGGCGGCGTCTTGCAGTGAGTAGGACTCCAAGAATCGCAATTGCAGGACTTTCCGCGCGCGCTCGGGCAATTCGGCGAGTATCGCGGCGACCCGCCGGTCCGTCGCCGGAACGGCCGGGCCGTTCGCCGTCCGATGGCCGCGGTCGGGTATTTCCGTTGTTTCGTCGAGGCCGATCGTGGTGATCTCGCGCCCGAACAAGCGCCGCCAATGCGCGGCGAGCACGGTGCGCGCGGTCGCCAGCAGGTAAGCGCGGACCTCGGGCGCGCTCGCGCTCGCGCGCAACGGTTTCAACACGGCGAGGAACACTTCGCCGGTGAGATCCTCGGCGTCCGCGGGGTTTCCCACCTTTTTCAGCATCAGCCGGTAAACCCAGACGACATTCTCTCGGTAAACGGTTTCCCAGTCCGGTTCGGACTTCCCCTCCATCGGGACTCCACATCGCCGGTTCCGATGTTGCCGACCATACCCCGCGATGTAACCCGGGTGCATACCTTTCGGTGAGGGGCCACCTTGATTTCTCCTCCGCGCCCCTGCCGGCGAGCGCGGGGACTGCCCGTTTCATGCGAGGAGCAATCATGATGAGCAAGCGCAAGGCCGCGACCGCGGTGGCCGCGGCATTGACGCTGGGGGCGACCGCCGCGTTGTCCGGCGGAGCCGAAGCCGTTACGCAGCAGGGAGGCGGTTTCAACGACCGGGGTGACATCCGTTTTCTGCCGCAGCCGCTGAAAGATCGCCTGGCGTTGCTGGCCGGTCGGCCGTCGACGTTTCCGCCGATGACCGCGTTTTCCGAAGCGCCGTCGCCGAGTCAGTTATTCCAGTACTACCTGCTCGACACGAAGAATTTCCAACCGAACGTGTTCACCACGACCATTCCGGGGATCAACGACGGCGTCGCGCCGACGGCCACCGGGCCGAACCACGACCTGCCCACGCTGGGCGGCCTGCGGGTGGTCGTCGAGCCCAAGCCCGGCCTGCCGACCGACCCGAACGACCCCGGTTCGTTCGTCGACATGTTCACCGACATCTCGGGGCTGTTCGTCATCAACAACGAGTCCGGCTGGTACGAGGGCTGGATGATCCACGACGTGACGGTGCCGGCCGTCGCCGCGCCGCGCACCGACGGGCACGCCGCCTTCGGGACGATCACCGCCGCGGACGCCGCGGCGCTGGCGAAGACGGGGGACCACCACAACAAGCCGGGCGCGGTCTTCACCACCGACGGCAAGGCGCCGCGCGAGCCGTCCGCGACCGACCACTGGCCGGACAAGGTGTCCAACCTCGTGCCGATCCAGCTGTCGCTGGGCGCCTACAACGCCACGCAGCAGAGCGACCTCCACTCGTACTGGGAGCTCAACCAGTACACGAACTGGGTGCCGCCCACGTACGAGCTGCCGTTCACCGGCGGGATCCCCGGCACGTTCGAGAGGGGCAGGATCGGCGCGCTGTCGTCGATCGTGCCGGGCTCGGGCCCGTCGGGCGTGAAGAACAAGCCGCAGGTCGACGGCGACAACCCGAACATCCCGCGGGACCCGGACCGGCTGCTCAACACCAGCCCGGACGACCCGGACCGCCCGATGCCGAACAACGACGACCACAAGGAGAAGCGGCTCCGGTTCGTCCCGAGCGGGCTCGGCAACGAAGTGATGCTGGACGTGTACCTGCGGACCGCGTCCTTCGAGCCGTACGAGCACAGCCTGAGCCAGCGGATCTTCGACGCCTACGCGGCCGAGGTCGCGCGGGTCGACGGCAACCACGACGGCATCGTCGACGCCGTCGAAGCGGACCTCGAGGGCACGTCCGACGGCGGTCAGTCCAACGACCGGCTGTTCCTGCCCGCGACCGCCTACAACCGCGTCGCGGTGACCCGGGAGATCAACGACGGCCTGCTTTCACCCCGCTTCGCGCCCAGTCAGCGCGCGTGGGTGCTCAGCGGCGACATCGCCCGGGTGAGCCCGTCCGTTCCGGCGTCGGTCCCGCAGGACGGCGACAACCGATAGCCCGACCGGACCGAGGGGGCGCGGGTGCGGCCGGCGGTGAGCCGGCCGCACCCGTGCGGGAAAAGAAAGGGGGGTGGCCGATGCGCGTCTGGGAAACGAGCTTCAGGCCTTCTTCAGCTCACGGGCGATGACCAGCCGCTGGATCTGGTTCGTCCCTTCGAAGATCTGCGGCACCTTCGCTTCGCGCATGTAGCGTTCCACCGGGAAGTCCCGCGTGTACCCGGCCCCGCCGAGGACCTGGACCGCGTCCGTGGTCACCTTCATCGCGCCGTCGGTCGCGACCAGCTTCGCGATCGACGCCTGCCGCTGGAACGGCAGCCCGCGGTCACGTCGGCGGGCTGCCTCCAGGTAGCAGGCTCGCGAGGACTCGACGATCGCCGCCATGTCGGCCAGGAGGAACTCCACCCCCTGGAAGTCGATGATCGGACGGCCGAACTGCGACCGGCCCTTCGCGTACGCCACCGCTTCGTCCAGCGCCGCCTGCGCCAAGCCGACCGCGCACGCCGCGATCCCGAGCCGGCCCGAGCTCAGCGACGCTAGCGCGATCCGCAGCCCGTCACCGGGGGCACCCAGCAGCCGCGACGAAGGCACCCGGGCGCCGTCGAAGATCAGCTGGGCCGTCGGCGAGCCGGTGAGTCCCATCTTCCGCTCGCGAGGCGCCGCCGAGAGCCCGTCGGTGGCGCCGGGCACCAGCAGGCACGAGATCTCTTCCGAGCCCGTCCGGACCATCGTCGTGTAGAAGTCGGCCACTCCCGCGTGCGTGATCCACGCCTTCGTACCGTTGACGACGTAGTCCGCACCGTCGAGACGCGCGCGGGTCGACAAAGCGGCCGCGTCCGAGCCCGCCTGCGTCTCCGACAGCGCGTACGCGCCCAGCAGCGAACCTTCGAGCATCTCCGGCAGCCACTCGGCGCGCTGGTCGTCCGTGCCGTACTCCGCCAGCGCGTAGCAGGACATCGTGTGCACCGACAGGCCGACGCCGACCGTCATCCACGCCGCCGCGATCTCCTCCAAGACCTGCAGGTACACCTCGTACGACACTTCGCCGCCGCCCCAGCGCTCCGGGTACGGCAGCCCCAGCAGGCCCGACTTGCCCAGCAGGCGGAACTGCTCCCGCGGGAACTGCTCCGCTTCCTCGGCCGCCGCCGCGCGGGGCGCGAGCTCGTCGCGCGCGATCTCCCGGGCCAGCGCGACCAGGTCTTCGGCGTCCGAATCCGGCAGCAAGCGTTCGGCGGGCATCCTTGTCCTCCAAAGCGGTACTGAAAACAGTACTGTGGGCTCGTTTAGAGTACAGTACGACAGGCCTGGGGTGGCCGGAAGACGTAGGAGATAGTGAGCCGATGCCCCCCGAACCCCGCCGCCGGCCGACCGCGCGCCAGCGCGCCCTGCTCGGTGACCTCGAGGCGCTCTTCCTCGCCGAGGGCTTCGCGGACTTCACCCTCGACGACCTCGCCGGGCGCCTGCGCTGCTCGAAGTCGACGCTCTACGCGCTCGCGCCCAGCAAGGAGCAGCTCGCCGTCAAGGTCGTCACCCACTTCTTCCGGGGCGCCGGCGAGCGGATCGAGGAGCGCGTCGCCGGGATCGACGACGCCCGCAAGCTCATCGGGGAGTACCTGGCCGGTGTCGCCGAGCACCTGAACCGGGCGTCGCCGGAGTTCATGCGCGACCTCGCCGAGTTCGGCCCGGCCCGCGACGCCTACCAGGTCAACAGCCGGTTCGCGGCGCAGCGGCTGCGGCAGTTCATCGACAAGGGCGTCGCCGACGGCGTCTTCCGCGACGTCCACGCGCGGCTCGTCGCCGAGATGGCGAACCTGATCATCGAAGGCATCCAGACCGGGGTGCTCGGCCGGCGGATCGACGTCTCCGACGCCGAAGCCTTCACCGCTCTGGGTGAACTGCTGCTCGGCGGGCTGAACAAATAGCGGACAGGAATTGTCAGCCGGAACTCCATTAAACTCCCGGCGTGATCGTCGTAGGCGGAGAAGCTCTGGTCGACCTGGTCCCCGGTGACCCCCTGGATTCCACTGTGGACGGTGGGCTGCGCGCGCTGCTGCCGCGGCTCGGCGGTGGGCCGTACAACGTCGCGCTGGCGGCCGGGCGCCTCGGCGTGCCGGCGGCGTTCCTCTCGCGCGTGTCCACCGACCGCTTCGGCGACGCGATGGTCGAGCGCCTGCACGCTTCCGACGTCGACACGTCGTTGCTGCAGCGCGGCGACGAGCCGACGACGCTCGCCGTCGTCGCGCTCGACGCGAAGGGCGCCGCGCGCTACACGTTCTACGTCGAAGGCACCGCGGACCGGCTCGTCGCCGACCCGGGACCGCTTCCGGAGAACGTGACCGCGCTCTCGCTCGGCACCCTCGGGATGGTCCTCGAGCCCGGCGCGTCGGCCTACGAGGCGATGCTGCGGCGCGAGGCCGCGCGCGGCGTACTGACCGTCCTCGACCCGAACATCCGTGAGGCGCTGATCACCGACCCGGCCGCCTACCGCGCCCGGTTCACCTCCTGGCTGCCGGACGTTCGCCTGCTCAAGATCTCCGACGACGACGCCGCGTGGCTCACCGGCGGCACCGACCCGGTCGCCGCCGCGAAGACGTGGGTCGAGTCCGGTGTGGACGCCGTGGTGCTCACCCGCGGGGCCGACGGCGTCGCGGTGATCACCGCCGCAGGTGAGCTGGCCCACGTCCCGTCGCGCAAGGTGACCGTCGTCGACACCATCGGCGCCGGCGACACCGTCCAGGGCGCGCTGCTGGCCTGGCTGCACACCCACGACGTCACCGACCTGGCATCTCTCGACGCGAGCGCGTGGCGCGAAGCCCTCGAATTCGCGGCGAAAGCGGCATCCATCACGGTTTCGCGCAGCGGTGCCGAGCCGCCCACGTCCGCCGATATGGCGGCCGCCGTGTGAACCTGGTCCCAAAGGGGCACCCAGGAGCAACGCCACCGCTGCGCGAACGCACGTTTCTCGACTAACGTTGAGGGGCATTCTTCATACCCCAGCGGGGCGGTGTGCAGCGAGGCGCCAGTGTTTCCTCGCGTGAACACGTGGCTACCTGTGGAACCCGCAGGCGCCGCCGACCCGTGCCGAACGTGAGAGGGACTTGCATGTCCGACGCGACGACTGCGGGGCAGTCCGGCGGCGAAACCGCGAAGCTGACCCTGCCGAGTGGCGAGCACGAGTTCAAGATCGTCCACCCGGTCGAGGGCGCGCCCGGGATCGAACTGGGGAAGCTGCTGGCGCAGACGGGGTACATCACCTACGACCCCGGGTTCGTCAACACCGGCGCCGCGTCGTCCGCCATCGCCTACATCGACGGTGACGCCGGGATCCTCCGCTACCGGGGCTACCCGATCGAGCAGCTGGCCGAGAAGTCGACCTTCGTGGAGGTCTCCTACCTCCTGATCTACGGCGAGCTGCCGACCGAGACCCAGCTGGCCGACTTCACCGAGAAGATCCAGCGCCACACGCTGCTGCACGAAGACCTCAAGGCGTTCTTCAGCGGCTTCCCGCGCGACGCCCACCCGATGCCGGTGCTGTCCAGCGCGGTGTCGGCCCTGTCGACCTTCTACCAGGACTCGCTCGACCCGTTCGACGAGCCGAACGTCGAGCTGTCCACGGTCCGGCTCCTGGCCAAGCTGCCGACCCTGGCCGCGTACGCGTACAAGAAGTCCGTCGGCCAGCCGCTGCTGTACCCGGACAACTCGCTCGGCCTGGTCGAGAACTTCCTGCGGATGACCTTCGGCTTCCCGGCCGAGCCGTACGAGGTCGACCCCGAGGCCGCCAAGGCGCTCGACCTGCTGTTCATCCTGCACGCCGACCACGAGCAGAACTGCTCGACCTCGACCGTGCGCCTGGTCGGCTCGTCCGAGGCGAACCTGTTCGCCTCGATCTCGGCCGGCATCAACGCCCTGTTCGGCCCGCTGCACGGCGGCGCGAACTCCGCGGTGCTCGACATGCTCGAGGGCATCCAGCGCGACGGCGGCGATGTCGCCAAGTTCGTGGAGCGGGTGAAGAACAAGGAAAAGGGCGTGAAGCTGATGGGCTTCGGGCACCGGGTCTACAAGAACTACGACCCGCGCGCGAAGATCATCAAGAACACCGCCGACGAGATCCTCGGCAAGCTCAAGGGCGGCGACCAGCTGCTCGAGATCGCCAAGAAGCTCGAAGAGACCGCCCTTTCGGACGACTACTTCATCGAGCGCAAGCTGTACCCGAACGTGGACTTCTACACCGGCCTGATCTACCGGGCGCTGGGCTTCCCGACGAAGTTCTTCACGGTGCTGTTCGCGCTCGGCCGGCTCCCGGGCTGGATCGCGCACTGGCGCGAGATGATCAACGACCCGGCCACCAAGATCGGCCGCCCGCGGCAGATCTACACCGGCCACGCTTCGCGGGACTACACCCCGATGTCGGAGCGCTGAGTTTTTCAGCTGATCGATGAACGCCCCGTCGTGCACCCGCACGGCGGGGCGCTTATCGTTGTCCGTCGTGACTCGCGAAGCACCCGTCGTCCTGTGGTTCCGCCGCGACCTGCGGCTGGGTGACCACGCCGCCCTGCTCGAGGCGTCGAAGCACAGCAAGCACGTCCTCGCGCTGTACGTCCTCGACGAGGCACTGCTGAAGCCGGGTGGCGCGCCGCGGGAGGCGTTCCTCTACGGGTGCCTGGAGAAGCTGGACGAGCAGCTCGGCGGCCGGCTGATGCTGGTCCGCGGCGCGCCGGCGGTGGAGGTCGTCCGGGCGGCGAAGAAGATCGGCGCGGCCGCGGTGCACGTCAGCGCCGACACCGGCCCGTACGGCCGCCGGCGCGACGCCGAGGTCGCGAAGGCGTTGGCGGAGCACGACATCGGCTGGGTCGAGACGGGCTCGCCGTACGCCGTGACGCCGGGCCGCGTCACCAAGCCCGACGGCGAACCCTACCGCGTCTTCACGCCGTTCCACCGCGCCTGGACCGCGCGCGGCTGGCACTCGCCCGCCGACACCGGACCGTCCCTTGTGGACTGGGTCGAACCGCCGAAGTCGCTGAAGATCCCCAAGCCGCCCAAGGTTTCCGCGACCCTGCCCGAGCCGGGCGAGCAGGCCGCACTGGACGTCTGGCACGACTTCCTCGACGGCCCGATCGAGACGTACGACGCCGACCGCGACCGGCCGGACCGCGCGGGCACGACCCGGCTTTCGCCGTACCTGCGCTGGGGGTGCATCCACCCGCGGACCATCCTGGCCGACTTGGCGGGTGACGACCGCGTCGGCGCGAAGTCGCTGCGGAGTGAGATCTGCTGGCGCGAGTTCCACGCCGACGTCCTGTGGAACCGCCCGGAAACCGCGCGGGAGAACTACGACAAGCGCTTCGACGCCATGTTGCACGACAACGACCCCGAGGCCTTCGAGCGCTGGTGCGCGGGCAAGACCGGCTACCCGATCGTCGACGCCGGGATGCGGCAGCTGCTGGCCGAGGGCTGGATGCACAACCGCGTGCGGATGGTCGTCGCGAGCTTCTTGGTGAAGGACCTGCACCTGCCGTGGTGGCTCGGCGCGCGGCACTTCATGAAGCACCTCGTCGACGGCGACCTCGCCTCGAACCAGCTGAATTGGCAGTGGGTCGCCGGCTGCGGCACCGACGCGGCGCCGTACTTCCGGATCTTCAACCCGACGACGCAGGGGGAGAAGTTCGACCCGGACGGCGACTACGTCCGCAAGTACGTGCCGGAGCTGCGCTCGGTCGAGGGGAAGGCCGTCCACAAGCTGAAAGACCGCCCCAAGGACTACCCGGAGCCCATGGTCGACCACGCCCACGAGCGCCAGGTGTCCTTGGAGCGGTACGGCAAGATCACGTCGTGATCAGCCGCGCAACGCCTCCGACAGCTTGATGCGGCTGCCGATGCGCAGCACGCTGTTGCCGTAGATCTTGCCGCCGAGCCAGGTCAGCAGCGCGACCAGCGCGACGGTCAGCCCGAGCGACAGCGCGATCTCCCAGCCCGCCGCCGCCCCGGTCGAGATCCGGGCCGGCATCAGGATCGGCGACAGCAGCGGGATCAGCGACAGCACCTTCGTTCCCGAGCCGGACGGGTCCCGCAGCAGCAGGTTGATCCCGGCGATGAACCCGACGATGAGGATGATGTTGAGCGGCGAGACCACCGACTGCGTGTCCTCCTGCCGCGACACGAGTGACCCGAGCGCGCCGTAGATCGTGGCGTACAGCAGGAAGCCGAGCAGGTACCAGAGCAGGCCCCACAGCAGCGTGCCGGTGGCGAAGCCGGACAGGGAGAACACCCCGGTCGCCGACGCGGCGGCGAGCCCGGCCGCGCCGAGGATCACCAGCTGCGTCAGCCCGACCAGGCCGAGCCCGATCACCTTGCCCAGCAGCAGCTGCCACGGCCGCACGCTGGCGAGCAGGATCTCCACGACCCGGCTCGACTTCTCCTCGACGACGCCCTGGGCGACCATCATCCCGTAGGTGATGATGCTGAGGTAGAGCAGGAACGCGACGATCAGGCCGACGATGAGCCGTTGCGTGTGGTCCGCGGGTTCCGGCGAGATCGGGTCGTCGTGCACGTGGGTGCCGTCGACCTGGGCCATCACCTGGGCCGGCTCGAGCTGCGCGGACGACAGCACGCCGTCGAGGACCTGCTGCTGCGCCACCTGGTCGAGCACCCTGCGGAGCTGATCGTCCAAAGAGGACTTGTAGGTGGCGGTCAGCTTCGCCGCGCTGCCCGAGACGAGCGCGTCGAGGTCGCCGCCCTCGACCTTCGCGCGGCCCTCGGCCGGGTCGGTGACGGTGACCGTGTCGATGTGCCGCCCGGACTGCGCCGCCGCGACCTGCAGCTGCTGCGCGATCCCGGTCGCCTGGCCGGTGAGCCCGACCGTGCTCTTGTCCGCCGAGCCCGCCAGCGACGTCTGGAACCCGACGTACCCCAGCAGCAGCACGAGCAGCACCACGGTGCCGATGACGAACGAGCGCGTGCGCAGGCGGGTGTTCAGCTCGCGCTTCATCACCAGCCAGACGGCCCGCCGGCCGCTGAGCTTCTTCATCGCCGAACCCCCTCTTCTGAGACAGCGTCGCGGAACAGCTCGGTCAGCGACCGGCGCCGGCGGCTGAACTCGGTGACCGGCCCGGTCGCCAGCGCGGCGGCGAGCACGGCCTGGTCGTCGGCGCTCGGGTCGAGGTCGAGGACCGCGGTGGCGCCGTGGTTTTCCAGGACGCGCACGCCGGGCACGCCCGCGGCCCAGCCTTCGGGCGCGGCGGGCGCGGTGACGACGAGCTTGCTGCTCGCGCCCGCCGTCAGCTCGTCGACCGTGCCGACCGCGACCATCCGGCCGCTGCGGATGATCCCGACCCGGTCGCACAGCCGCTCGACGAGGTCGAGCTGGTGGCTGGAGAACACGACCGGCACGCCGGCCGCGGCCTTCTCGCGCAGCACGGCGCTCATGACGTCCACGGCGAGCGGGTCGAGGCCGGAGAACGGCTCGTCGAGCACCAGCACGGCCGGGTCGTGCACCAGCGCGGCGGCCAGCTGGACGCGCTGCTGGTTGCCGAGGCTGAGCTTCTGCACCTCGTCCTTGCGGCGCTCGGTCAGCCCGAGCCTCCCGATCCAGGTCTCGGCGTTGCGGTGGGCCTCGTTCGCGGTGAGGCCGTGCAGCTCGGCCAGGTAGACGAGCTGCTCCAGGACCTTCATCTTCGGGTAGAGCCCGCGTTCTTCGGGCATGTAACCGATGTGGGTGCGGGTTTCGTGGGTGATCGGTTCGCCGTCGAAGCGCACCTCGCCGCCGTCGGCGGCCAGCACGCCGAGCGCGATCCGCATGGTGGTGGTCTTGCCGGCGCCGTTGCTGCCGACGAAGCCGAACAGCTCCCCGGCGCGGACGTCGAACGTGACGCCGTCCAGCGCGACCTTGGCGCCGTAGCGCTTGGAGATCCCGTCGATCTCCAGTGTCCCCTTCATGCGTTCCCCTCTTCGAAGTCCTCGGGGTCGTCGTCCGGCAGCGCCCAGCCCAGGATGATCGTCGGGATGGTGGTGCCGGTGACCAGCAGCGCGGACAGCATCATCGCGCCGCGGAAGCCGCCGTCTTCGGTGTCCGCCACCACGATGCTGTAGATCATCGCGGCGATCATCAGGTAGCTCAGGATCTGGAAGCCGATGTAGGTGACGCGGTGGCGCCATTCGCGCTCGCGTTCGTCCAGCAGCCGCGAGAAGCCCCCGCTCATCCGGCCGGTGAGGATCCGCAGCAGCACGAACGAACCGGCGCCGACTAGCATGCTGCTCATCCAGACGGCGCCGTAGACCCAGTCGCCGCCGGTCGTGAAGATCGACGCCGCGGCGATCAGGCCGAGGTCGGCGGCCGCCACGACGACGGCGAGGGCCCGGCGGTGCTTCCGGGTGCGCCAGCCGGGCATCCTCTTGGCGTGCCGGAGCTCCCGTTGGTCCATCTTGTCCAGCTGGCGTTCCCAGTAGGCGGCGAGTTTCGTGGTCATGCTCCCCCCTCGCGGTAGACCTGGGTGGACAACGGCGTGAACGGCTCGCGGCTGAACACCGCTTCGACCGGCAGGTCGAACACCGCGCAGATCCGGAAGGCCAGGTCCAGGCTCGGATAGTGGTCCCCCCGCTCGAGCGCGCCGATGGTCTGCGGGTTGACGTCGACGGCGGTGGCAAGCGCGGCGCGGCTCAGTCCGCGCTCGGCCCGGAGCACGGGGAGCCGGTTGTAGATCGGCAGCTCCTTGCCGCGCCTGACCGGACTCATGAACGTACTGTTGCAAAAACCCAACGGGTCGTCAAGTTAAGTGCACATCAAGTGGTGTCCACAG
This sequence comes from Amycolatopsis sp. NPDC101161, assembly GCF_044768185.1. Lineage (NCBI taxonomy): Bacteria > Bacillati > Actinomycetota > Actinomycetes > Pseudonocardiales > Pseudonocardiaceae > Amycolatopsis > Amycolatopsis sp. NPDC101161. Next base: position 1,141,551 of record NZ_JBIWPI010000002.1, on the reverse strand, counting down.
GGTGGCTGTGATGTGGACAGGTGGCTGCCTCGGCGCTTGGGGCGAGTTTACTGTCGGTGCTCGCCGATAGACTGGACGTGGGCACGCCCCCCAGGGAAGGGCGGGGCGTGCCGGTGGAGCGGGGCATGCCGGTGGAGCGGGGCATGCCGGTGGAGCGGGGCATGCCGGTGGGGCGAGACATGCCGGCGGGGCGAGACATGCCGGCGGGGCGGGGCGTGTTGGTGGGGCGTGGCGTGCCGGTGGGGGCGGGGCGTGCCGGTGGGGCGAGGCGTGCCGGTGGCGCGTGGCGTGCCGGTGGGGGCGGGGCGTGCCGGTGGGGCGAGGTGTGCCGGCGGGGCGTGTCGGTGGGGCGGCTGGCGGCTCAGGCCAACCCGGCGAGTGACTTGTCGACAAGCTCCGCCACCCGCGCCCGCGCGGCTTCCGCGTCCGATGGGATCAGTGCCAGCCGTGTCCGGCGTTCCAGCACGTCCGCCACGTCGAGTGCCCCCTCGTTCCGGACCGCCCACACCACCTCGGCCGCCGTGATGTCCGTCCCCGGTGCCACCGGGGCCGCGAACTCCGCGTCCAGCTCGCCCAACGCCGCCACCCGCGGCGCTTCCGTCCCGTAGCGGGCCACCAACCGCGGTGAAGCGTCCACAAGGGACAGACTCGACCTCGGTGCCGCACCGAGCAGGGGCAACCGCGCGGTCCGGCACGGCGACGCGCTGAGGCAGGCCAGCTTCACCGCCGCGTCGACCGCGTCCTCCGCCATTCGGCGGTACGTCGTCAGCTTGCCGCCGACCACGGTCAGCAACCCGTCCGAACCCGCCAGGACGGCGTGCTTCCGGGACAGGTCCGCCGACCTCCCGCCGCCCTCGACCAACGGCCGCAGCCCGGCGTAGGACCCGGCCACGTCGTCTCGGGTCAACGGCCGGGCCAGCACCGAGGAAGCCAGTGACAGCAGGAAGTCCACATCGGACTCGGGCACCGCCGGGACGTCCGGGATCGGGCCGGGAACCGGCTCGTCCGTCAGTCCCAAGTAGACGCGGCCGTCCGGCTGGGGGAGCAGGAACACGAACCGGTTCGTCTCGCCCGGCACGCCGATGTTCACCGACGTCGTGCCCATCGGGACCGTCCCCGGCGCCAGCACCAGGTGTGATCCCAGTGACGGCCGTAGCCGGACCGCGCCCGTCAGCGTGCCCGCCCACACCCCGGTCGCGTTGATCACCTGGCGCGCGTGGATGTCCACAGTGGAACCCGAAACGCCGTCGACCGCCGAAACCCGGTCCGCCGACAGCGACGTCGCCGACAACCGCGTCAAGATCCGGGCCCCGAACGACGCCGCCGTCCGGGCCAGGGACACCACCAGCCGGGCGTCGTCGACCAACGCGCCGTCGTAGGCCAGCAGTGCGCCGCGCAGGCCACGCGGGGACAAGCCGGGCGCAAGGGCCAACGCCTCGGCGGTGGGGATCGACCGCGGCCGCGGCAGCACCGATGACGGCGTGCGCGCCGCCCGGCGGAGGGCGTCCCCGGCTCGCAAACCGGCGGCGACGAGCGCCTGCTGGGCCCGGGATGTGCTGGGGTACAACGGGAACAGCTGCGGCATCGCGCGCGTGAGGTGCGGGGCCGTGCGCGTCATCAGGACACCGCGCTCGACCGCGCTCTCGTGCGCCAGGCCCAGCTCGCCGTGCGCCAGGTACCGCAAGCCGCCGTGGACGAGCTTCGACGACCAGCGGGACGTCCCGAACGCCAGGTCGTGCGCCTCGACCAGCGCCACCGACAACCCGCGCGAGGCCGCGTCCAGAGCGATGCCCGTTCCGGTGACGCCGCCGCCGACCACGACGACGTCGACCCGCTCGCCCGCCGCCAGCTCCGCGAGCTCGTGTTCGCGGCGCCGCGCGTTGAGCGAGCCGGACGTCACGGCTTCAGCGCCGCGTCGAGCACGTGGGTGAACTCCGCCAGCAGCGCCGCCTCGCCGACGTCCGCCGTCGCCGGCCGCAGCGAGAACGCGAAGGACTGGACCACCAGCAGCACCGCCCGGGACTGCACCGCGACCGGCGCGCGCCGGATCGAGCCGTCCTGGTGGCCGGCCTCCAAGAGCCCGTGCAGCGCCTGCTCGGCGAACTTCTGCGTCGCGCCCAGCCGCTCCACGATGTACGGGAGCACCAGCTCGGGGTCGACGTCGAGCAGCGTGCGGAACAGCGGGTCGGCCGACAGCGCTCGGACGCCGGCCGCCGCGATGAGCACGAGCCGCTCGCGGCTGTTCGCGGCGTCGGCGCCGCGCTCGCTCGCCGTGCGCAGCAGCCCGCTGAACTCGCGGGTCATCAGCGCCGCGAGCACGCTGCGGACGTCGGGGAAGCGGCGGTAGACCGTCATCCGGCTGACGCGCGCGGTCCGGGCGATTTCGGCGAGTGTGGTGCGGCGCACACCGACGGCCAGCACGCACGAGCGCGCGGCGTCGAGCAGCACGTCATCGGCCACGCGCGTCGCCGTCTGGCGGTTGCGGGTGTCCGCGAGCGCGGACGATCCCGCGGTCGAAGTGGTGTGACGTTTCACGTCCATGTGTCACACTGTATCGGTGAACGCGCTCATTGACCACCGCCTTCGACGGTCCTGGGCCCCGGAAGCCGCCGACGCCGCCCGGCTGCCCGCGCGGGCGGCCAAGTGGCTTGAACAGCGTATAGGCCAGGCGGGTTCCGGTGCTGCCCTGGCCGGGAATTTGCCGGTGGAAATACCGTCACCGAAACTGGACGAATCTGCTGCCGCCGCGTTGTCGAAAGTGGTCGGCGCGGAGAACGTGCTGGTCGACGCCGCGGCACGGCTGGCGCGCGCGACCGGGCTGTCCTACCTCGACCTGCTGCGCCGCCGTTCGCCCGGCGCGGACTTCCCGGTGCCGGACGCGGTCGTGCTGCCCGCCGACCCGGACGAAGTCCAGGAAGTGCTCGACGTCTGCGTGACCCACGACGTCGGGGTCGTCCCCTTCGGCGGCGGCACCTCGGTCGTCGGCGGCGTCGCGGCCCTGCGCGGCGACAAGGCGTCGGTGATCGCGCTCGACCTCGTCCGGCTCGACGCGCTGGTGTCGGTCGACGCCGAGTCGCGCATCGCGGTCCTGCAGGCCGGCGTCCGCGGGCCCGAGGCCGAGCGCCTCCTCGGCGAGCACGGCCTGACGCTCGGGCACATCCCGCAGTCGTTCGAGCGCGCCACCATCGGCGGCTTCGCGGCGACGCGCTCGGCCGGGCAGGCGTCGTCGGGCTACGGCCGGTTCGAGGACATGGTCACCGGCGTGCGGCTGGCCACTCCGCGCGGCGAGTGGAAGCTCGGCGTCGCACCGGCGTCGGCGGCCGGGCCGGACCTGCGCCAGCTCGCGATCGGCAGCGAAGGCACGCTCGGCGTGATCACGGAGGTGTCGCTGCGGGTCCGTCCCGCGCCGCCGGTCCGCCGGTACGAGGGCTACGCCCTGCCCGGCTGGGAAGCGGGCCGCGAGGCCGTCCGCGACCTCGCGCAGCACCACGCGCTCGCCGACGTCACCCGGCTGTCCGATGTGGACGAGACCGGGGTTTCGCTGGCGCTGAACGCCGGCCTCAAGACGGCGGCGCTGCGCCGGTACCTCGCCGCGCGCGGGGTGCCGCACCCGTGTTTCCTCATCGTCGGCTGGGAAGGCACCGCGCGCGACGTGAAGCTGCGCCGCCGCGAGACGACGCGCCGGCTGAAGGCCGCGGGTGCCGTGCGCGTCGGCAAGGCGCTCGGCGAGTCGTGGCGCCACGGCCGGTTCGCCGGGCCGCGGCAGCGGGATGCCCTGCTGGACCGAGGTGTCTGCGTCGAGACGCTGGAAACCGCCGCCTATTGGTCCAATGTGGATGAACTGCGCGACGACGTCCGCGCGGCGCTGACGGCGTCGCTCGGCCGGGCGATCGTGATGTGCCACATCTCGCACGCGTACGAGACGGGCGCGTCGCTCTACTTCACGGTGCTGACGGCCCGCGACGAGAAGGACCCGGTCGGCCAGTGGCAGCGCGCGAAGGCGGCGGCCTGCGAGGCGATCGTCGGCCTGGGCACGATTTCGCACCACCACGCCGTCGGCGTCGACCACGCGCCGTACCTGCGGGCGGAGATCGGCTCGCTGGGCGTCGAAGTGCTGCGCGCGGCGAAGTCCACAGTGGACCCGACCGGGATCCTCAACCCGGGCAAGCTGGTCTAGGGGAAGGTGCGCCCGTCCGGCGGCTCGACGACCTCGCAGGCGACGCCGGGGCCGTCGGCCGGGACGCCGTCCAGCTCGACGGCCTGCGCCTGCGGGACGTCGGCCGTGCGCACCGGCTTCCCGTCGACCAGCAGCGGGTAGCGGATCGGCACCGCGCCGATGTAGGCCAGCACGTCGGTGACGCGGCTGCCGTCCTCCAACGTGATGTCCGGCTCGGTGAGCCGGACCAGGTGGTAGCGGTTGCCGCGGCCTTCGCAGCGGTCCAGCACCACAAGCTGCTCCGGCGTCACGAACCAGACGGCGTGCTCCTCGACGCCGGGCAGCGCGGTGAGCGTCGCCGGGCGCTGGCCGTCGCGGAAGCGCAGCCCGGACGCCCACACGGCGGCGAGGCCGTCGCAGCGCGCGTGCGCGACGACGACCGGGCCCTCGAGCCCGAGTTCGGCGCGCATCCAGCTGATCTTCGACGGGTTGGCGTTGGAGCCGTAGGCGAGCACGGCCTGCCGGCCGCGCCAGCCCGCCGGCGCGGTGTCCAGCGGGTACCCGGCCCCGTTTTCGTGCACGAACGAGAAGCCCGGCCGGGCCCCCGGGTAGGGGTCGGCCGGGTAGTCCGCGTCGCTGAAGAGAGTCAGAACGTCACCACGCTGCGCAGGACGTCACCGTGGTGCATGCGCTCGAAGGCCTGCTCGACGCCGTCGACGCCGATCCGCTCGGTGACGAACTTGTCGAGCGGCAGCCGGCCCTGCAGGTAGAGGTCGACGAGCATCGGGAAGTCCCGGCTCGGCAGGCAGTCGCCGTACCAGGACGACTTGAGCGAGCCGCCGCGCGAGAAGAAGTCGATCAGCGGCAGGTCGTCCAGGCGCATCTCCGGCGTCGGGACGCCGACCAGCACGACGGTGCCGGCCAGGTCGCGCCCGTAGAAGGCCTGCCGCCAGGTCTCCGGGCGTCCGACGGCGTCGATCACGACGTCCGGGCCGAAGCTGTTCGTGGCGTCCTGCATGGCCTCGACGACCGCCTCTTCGGAGAGGCCCTTGCTGTTGACGGTGTGCGTCGCGCCGAAGTCCTTGGCCCAGTCCAGCTTCCGGTCGTCCATGTCGATCGCGACGATCGTGGTGGCGCCCGCCAGCTTCGCGCCGGCGATGGCGGCGTCGCCCACCCCACCGCAGCCGATGACGGCGACGGAGTCGCCCCGCGTGACGGCGCCGGTGTTGATGGCGGCTCCGAGCCCGGCCATCACGCCGCAGCCGAGCAGTCCGGCGACCGCGGGCTCGGCCTCGCGGTTCACCTTCGTGCACTGTCCGCTGTGGACGAGGGTCTTCTCGAGGAAGGCGCCGATGCCGAGGGCGGGCGAGAGCTTGGTGCCGTCCTGGAGGGTCATGGGCTGCGCCGCGTTGAAGGTCGAGAAGCAGTACCACGGCTTCCCGCGCTTGCAGGCCCGGCAGGTGCCGCAGACGGCGCGCCAGTTGAGGATGACGTAGTCGCCGGGCGCGACGTCGGTGACGCCCTCGCCGACGGCCTCGACGACCCCGGCGGCCTCGTGGCCGAGCAGGAACGGGAACTCGTCGTTGATCCCGCCTTCGCGGTAGTGCAGGTCGGTGTGGCAGACCCCGCAGGCCTGCACGTTCACGACGGCCTCGCCGGGCCCGGGATCGGGCACGAGGACGGTCTCCAGCGAGACGGGCTCGCCCTTCGCCCGCGAAACGACCCCCTGGACCTCGTACGGCATGCGAATCCACCTTCCGGCTTTGCTGGCTCTGCCCGCAGCTAATCACGGATCACGCGGAGATGGCGACATCCGCATGAGTGAGTCTTGGTGGTTTGTGCGCAACATGTTGCGTGTTACGCAACTGTGGCGACCCAGCTGGCGAGGGTTTCGAAGTCGTGGCCGGTGAGCCCCGTGCTCGCGGCGACGGTGTGCACCAAAGCCGGCCCCGGGTGGTGGCGGGCGACCCACGTCCGGTCGGCGTCGGTGGTTTCGTCGTCGACCCAGGCGAACGGGCGGCCCGCCGCGTGCTCGACGATCCGCGGGGTCTTCCAGTGCGGCCCCGGTCCGGTGTCTTCCTCGGGGAAATCGAGCACGGGCAGCGGCGGCAGGCCCAGCAGCGGCGCGACGGCTTCGTTGGCGTCGTCCAGCCACGTCGTGGCCCAGACCAGGTCGCACCCGAGCGCCAGCAGCCGCGGGCCGAGGCCCGGGTCGACCCGGGACAGCAGGGGATTGCCCAGGTCGGCGTCCGTGAAGTGCGCGTACTCGCCGGAACCGCGCCCGAACGGGATCAGCGGGCCGTCGACGTCGAGGAACAGCAGGGGGCGCATGGTTGCGGCAGTCTGGCACGGGCCTCCGGCCCCCGTCTTCCAGCTTAGCGGGCGGTACCGACAGTTCCGGGCGGCTCGGGCAGCTCCATCGACGCCAGGCGCGCCGGGTCGGCGACCCCTGCGATGCCGGTGATCCGGCCGCCGACCACCGTGAACGCCACCACCGACATCGGGGTCCCGTCCGGGTACCACGCCACCACGCCCGGCAGGCCGCCGACCAGGACCTCCTGGCCGCCCGCCGCCGCTCCGACGCGCGCTCCCGCCGCCACGTTCGTCGCTCCCAGGACCACCACCACGCCGTCCGGGGTGTCGACCGTCAAGCGGACGTCCGGGTCCAGGACCCGCAGCAGCTCCTCGAAATCGCCGTCGCGGGCCGCCCTCAAGAACGCGTTCACCACCTCGCGCTGCGACCTCCCCGCACCGGAAGGACCCGCCGGTGTCCGGACCTTCTTGCGCGCGCGGCTCGCCAGCATCTTCGTCGCGCCCGGGGACTTGCCGAGGATGCGGCCGATCTCCTCGAACGGCACGGCGAACAGGTCGTGCAGCACGAACGCCAGCCGCTCGCCCGGCGCGAGGGACTCCAGCACCACCAGCAGCGCGAGCCCGACCGAGTCCGCCAGCTCGGCGTCGTCGTCCGGGGCCGGGCTTTCGTCGACCGCCACGACGATCTCGTCGTACGGCGCCTCGGGCCGGGACCGGCGCGAGCGCAGCACGTCCAGGCTGATCCGGCCGACCACCGTCGTCAGCCAGCCGTCGAGGTTGCCGATCGTCGCCGCGTCCTGGCGGGACAGCCGCAGCCACGCCTCCTGGACCACGTCCTCGGCGTCGGCGTGCGAACCCAGCACGCGGTGGGCCACCGCGCGCAGCCGGTCGCGCTGCGCCTCGAAGACCTCGGTCATCGTGTCGGGCATGTCGTTACCTTCCTCGGTTCCGCTCCGTCATGGGGATGACGGATCCGAACCACCACAGGTAACACCAGGAGGAACGATGGAAGCGCGGCTCAAGAGCACCAGCGGCCCCGAGGTGACGGGAGCGGTCCAGCAGCTGTTCAAGGTCGTGTACGGCGCCGGCGTCGACCCGCTGCTGCTCGAGCTGGTCCACCTGCGGGCCAGCCAGATCAACAGCTGCGCGCCGTGCGTCTACGGGGGTGTCCACTCGGCGAAGAAGCACGGCGAGACCGACGAACGGCTGCACAGCGTCGTCACCTGGCGCGAGACGCCGTTCTTCACCGAGCCGGAGCGGGCCGCGCTCGCGCTGACCGAAGCGGCGACGCGGATCGAGGACGGCCAGCCGGGCGTGACCGACGAGATCTGGGCGGCCGCCGCCGGGCACTTCGACGAGAAGCAGCTGTCGGCGATCGTCCTGCACATCGCGCTGACCGGCTTCTTCAACCGGATCAACCGCGCGATCCGGGAGCAGGCCGGCAAGACCTGGTGAGGTCCGGCGGGGCGCCGCCCGGCGCCCCGCCGATCCGGTCAGGCCGGGGTGATGATGTACGCGACGCCGCCCGGGCCGCTCGCCACGGACCCGTCCGCGCGGTAGCGCTTGGTCCGCTGCCAGATCTTCTCGAACTGGTCGCGCTTGTACACGTTGCGCACGCGGTCGTTGCTGCTCGACGCCGGGTCGTTCGCGATCACGTCGCCGTCCTTCGTGAAGCCGACGACCACCATGATGTGCCCGGACGTCCCGTAGCCCGCGCCGTCCAGTTCCGACGACAGGAACGACTGGGACGTGATCACCGGGATCCCGCGGGCGATGTAGTTCTCGAGCTCGTTCAGCGAGTGCAGCCGCGTGATGTGGCCGCGCAAGCCGCGCGACGCCGCGTACGCCGTGTTGAACGGCCAGTTGCCCGTGCCGTCGTACGCGTGGTCGTAGGTGTAGCGCGCCGCGAACGCCACCGACGGGTCGACGTAGTCCGCCGGGATCCAGGACATCTCCGCCGCTGACGGCTTCTTGCCCCAGTACTCGGCCACCATCTCCGTCGACGTCGGGCTGCACCAGGCTTCGCCGCCCCCGCCGTACTGCGGGAACTGTCCCTTGTGGAGGTTCTGCGCGTAGGCCGGCACCTTCAGCTCGATCCCGGTGGCGCGGCCCGGCTTCGTCGTCTGCACGTCGAAGCGGTCCGGCACCGCCGAGGTCATCGCGCCCAGCGACGTCACCGACGGCGTCGCGTGCGACCCGGCTTCGCGGTAGAGGTCGATCCGCAGCTGGTACGACTTCAGCGTCACGCCCGTCTTCATCACCAGCGTGTCGACGTCGACCAGTGCGTTTGCGTCGTCCTGGCCGTCGACGCTGGTCCGCAGGATGTCGGCGTCACCGCTGGCCCAGCGGCCCATCACGTACCACGCGGTCTCGGTGCCGGCCGACGTCCGGCCGCGCGCCTCGACCTGCAGCCACGTCTTCGCCGGCGTCTGCGCGTTCCAGGACGCGACCAGTTGCGTCGCGCCGAAGCCTTCGCGGTACTCCGGCGACGTCCACCGGCCGTACTCGTACGTTCTCGTCGTGCCCAGCTCCGGCTCGGTGTGCTCGACCGTGCCGGCCGGGCGCGTGATGCGCAGGCCGTCGCGGGTCAGCGCGAGCCCGGCGAAGTCGCCTTCGTGGAAGCGGCCGCCGTTCCACTCGTGGTAATCGATCGCCTCGTCGTCGTGGGGCCGGGCGGGCGCGGCCTCGGCCACTTGCGCGGTTACAGCGGTCAACACAACCACTGACAATAAGGTGAACAACTTGCGTACGCGCATCCCGGCTCCCTGATAGACCCACCCAGTAGGCAGGGATTTTCGCCGGTCCGGCCGGGTCTGTAAACAGGTACCTAGAGGACGGCCTGCGTCTGTGTCACTTTCGCGACCAACTTGCCGTCGTCGTCGTGGATCTCGGTCTCCACCACGACGAACTTGCGGCCAGCGTGCAGTGGTCTGGACGACGCAACGGCGTAGCCCGAACGCACCGCGCGCAGGAAGTTCGTCTTCGACTCGACGGTCGTCGTGCCCTGGCCGCCCTCGGGCAGGTTGAGGAACGCGCACACGGCGCCGGTCGAGTCGGCCAGCGCCATGAGCGCGCCCCCGTGCAGCGCGCCGCCGAGCGTGCACAGGCTCTCGTCCCACTTCAGCCGGCTGCGGACGAGCTCACGCCCGTGTTCCAGCACCTCGACGCCGAGGCGCTCGGAGAACGGCATGGAACGGTGGAAGAGCTGCGTGCCCTCGGGATCGGTCATGCGGTCACCTTGCCGCACGCCCGGCCCGAGGGCGATTACGCCGGAGGTAACGCGTTCAGCTCAGCGGGTTGACGAGCAGCAGCTCGGTGTTGTGGTCCGCGGGATCCCCGACGCGGCCGAGATTGGTGTGGATGTCGTTGTACGACAGCTCGCGGTACAGCGACGCAAGCGCTTGCGGCGTCCGGTCGCCGTAGTCCACGGCGTACGGCGCTTCGGCCTCGATCAGCGTCGTGAACAGCGACAACGTGCCGTCGGCGTTGTCCGCGACCTCGACGATCCGCGCGTGCTGCGGGAAGTCGATGTGCGACGCCGTGTTGATCTCCCAGAAGCCCTGCTGCGGCGTGTTCCCCGCGTGCGGCGTGATCTTGTTGAGGTGCGTGTGGCCGTTGACCCAGGCCAGCACGTTCGGGAACCGCTTGAGGAGCCCGACGAACGCGTCGCCGTTGAGGCGCGGGTCGAGCAGGTGGCGCGAGTCCGGCAGCAGGTTGGTCATCGTGCCGCTGGTGTGGTGGCTGAACAGCAGGAACAGCTCGTCGGTGACGTCGTGGGTGACCTTGCGGCCGAAGAAGTCGTAGTACGTCGAGCTGCCCCGCTTCAACGTCGACTCGACCCAGTTGAACTGCGCCAGGCCGATCGAGCCGTCGGCGAACCCGGCGTCGGTCGTCGTGTCGAGGCTGATCCCGGTGATGCCCGGCGCGATCCGGAACGTGTAGTAGACGTTCTTGCCGTCGGCGTTGGCGCTGCCGAAGCCGTGCCCGACCGGGCCGGGGCCGGTGTTGGCCGTGTCGAGGTGCGCGCGGACGAACTCGCCGGTGTCGAACGGGCGGCGGCGCGCGTCCGGCGTGACCTCGCGGATGGTGCCCGAGCCGCCGAACAGCTCGGCGACCGGCACGCTCGAGCCCGGCTTCTTGATGGCGTCGGCGAGCTTCTTCGCGGTGCTCTCGTCCTTGCCGATGACCTTGTACCGGCCGGTGTACCAGGCGTCGATGCCGGGGATCTGCGCCGGCAGCGAGCCGACGATGCTGTCGTCGTGGTTGCCGAAGGTGCAGAACCACGGGACGTCCAGGCCGGGCGCGGTGAACGGCTTGATGCCGGCTTCGAGCAGGCCGGGGATCTGCGGGAAGCCCTTGGCCGAGTAGTCGTCGCTGCCCGGCGTGCCCGGGTTCCAGAACTCGTGGTTGCCGGAGTTCTGGACGCCCTCGTAGGCGTTCGGGTCGCCCGAGTTCGGCGTGACGCTGCCGCCGTTGAGGACCTTGAGGAACCAGTCGAGCTCGATCAGCTCGTGGTTGTCGGTGTTGTCGCCGGTGGTGACCATGAGGTCGAACGGCCGCCCGGTGAACGGCCCCTGCCGCACGCTGTTGACGCGCTCGACGAGCGCGCTCGTCGCGACGGTGCCGAGTGCCTCCTGCGGCCGGTGCGCCGAGCCGATGAACGGGTGCAGGTACTCGAAGCGCGCGGGGCTCTCGGTGTCGGTGATGTGCAGGTCGGTGAACTGCACGAACGCGCTGAGCGCGCGGCGGCGGTCGTCGCGCCCGGTCTTCGGCGTCGCGAGGTCGCTGCGGACGACGAGCGGCCAGCCGGGGCCGCCCTGGAGGCGGGTGTAGGCCGGCCCGGCGGTGACGGCGGTGGCGACCTGCTCGAGCGTGGTGCCGGACGTCGTGACCGAGCGCGTGCTCGTGAGCCGCAGTGCGCGGTCGAGGGCGTTCGCGGTGGGCGTGCACAGCAGCAGTCCGAGACCGGCGGCGCCCGCGGTCGTGACGGCGCGCCGGGTGAGTTCGGCCATGGTTGTTCGCTCCCCAGTCTTCTCGGTTGCCCAGCACCGTGCCGGACGTGGGTGGACGCGGGGTGAACGTGAAAAACATTCACCGTGACAGTTCAATCCACCCTGTCACAGGCCTCGGTGCGGGGAGTACCGCCGAACGTCGTGGGGATTTCGGGCGCCGGAACGGTCAGCAGGCGATCCCGCACGCGGTCCCGGCCGCGGCGAACAGGCCGAAGAAGAACAGCATCACGATCAGCGCCGGGATCACCGCGATGATCCCGCAGATCAGGCCGGCGATGCCCATGCCCTTGCCGGTGTAGCCGGGCCGGTCCGCCTGCATCATCCCGCCCCAGGACAGGCCGATCGCCAGGAACCCGAGGACCAGGTCGACGAACGGGATCCAGAACGTGACCAGGGCGACGATGCCGACGACCATGCCCGCCACCGCCATTCCGCTGGTCGTCAACGGCTGGTACCCCGGGTATGCGCCGTAACCGGGCTGCGGCGCGTACCCCGCGTACGGCTGCGGCTGCGTCACGTACGGCTGGACCGCGTACTGCGGCGCCGAAGGCGGGTAAACGGGATCGGCCGGGGGCGGGAACTGCGGCTGATCCGGCTGGTAAGGGTCGTAACTGGTCACAGGGCACCCACTTCTGTCCGTCACCGGCGAAGTCGCCTGGACGGTGCCGCACGTTACTCAGCCCGTCAGACCCGACTCCGTCACCCCGCGGACCAGGTACCGCTGCAGGAACGCGAAGAGCAGCACGATCGGCAGGATCGACACCGCCGCCGCGATGAACAGCAGGTTCAGCTGGGGGTTCTGCGCCGTCAGCAACCCGGACAGCGCGACCTGGACCGTCCACGAGTCCGGCGACTGAGCGATGATCAGTGGCCAGAGGAACGCGTTCCAGCTGCCGATCACCGTGATCACCGCGATCGCCGCGAAGAACCCCTTCGAGTTCGGGACGACGATCCGCCAGAACACGCCCCAGCGACTGAGCCCGTCGACCCGGCCGGCTTCCTCCAACTCGCGCGGGAAGTCCAGGAAGTACTGCCGGAAGAGGAACACGCTGAACGCGCTGAACAGCCCCGGGATCACCAGCCCGCGGAAGTCCGACAGCCAGCCCAGCGACGAGACCACCACGAAGCTCGGCACGAACGTCACCGACGTCGGGATCATCAGCGTCGCCAGGACCGCGTAGAACACGAACCGCGAGTGCCGGTACGGGATCCGGGCCAGGCCGTAGCCCGCCAGCGAACAGATCACCAGGAGACCGAGCGTCTGCAGGACCGCCACGATCACCGAGTTCAGCAGGCTGCGCGCGAACGGGACGTCTGTGAGCGAGAACAGCTTCGAGAAGTTCTCCCAGTGCACTGTGGACGGGAAGAACGTCCAGCCGGGCGCGGTGATCTCCGCCCGGGACGCCAGGCCGTTGCGCACCAGCAGGTAGAACGGCAGCAGGAACAGCACCGCCGCGACGGCGAGCGCCGTCCAGCGCAGGGCCGCCTTCACGACACCCGCCCGAAGCGGAAGACGCGGCCCTGCAGCAATGTCACCAGGGCGATGATCAGGGCCAGGATCACCGCGCCCGCGCTGCCGCGGCCCAGGTCCTGGCCGCCCGACCCCAGCGACGTGTAGTACAGGTACACCAGCGGTGGCCGCGCGAACGGCGGGTAGCCCCGGGCGTCCCCCATGATGTTGTAGAACTCGTCGAACGCCTGGTACGCGTTGATCAGGTTCAGCAGGAGCACCGCCACCGCCGTCGCGCGCAGCTGGGGGAGCGTGATGTACCGGAAGACCTGCCAGCCCGGCTTCGCGCCGTCGAGCCACGCAGCCTCGTACAGGTGCCTCGGGATCCGTTGCAGCGCCGCGATGAACAGGATCATGTAGAACCCGAGCTGCAGCCACAGCCGCGCCGTCACCAGCACGATCCAGTACAGCGGCGGGTCGACCGTCCCCGTCCAGGCGACCGGGTCGGCGCCGAACAAGGACAGCACGCTGTTCGCCAGTCCGTAGCGGACCCCGGAGAACAGCGACGTCTTCCAGATCAGCGACGCCACGACGTACGAGCACGCGAACGGCAGGAAGAACACCGACCGGAAGAACGCCCGCGCGAACCGCAGCCGGTTGACGCCGAGGGCGAGCGCCAGCGACAGCGCGAACGTCAGTGGCACGATGAAGACCGCGAACACGCTGAACGTCCCCAGGCTCGACAGGAACGGCTCGTCGGTCAGCATGTGCCCGTAGTTGTCCAGCCCGACGAACTCGGTCGGGGCCACCGTGTTGCGCGCGTCGAAGAAGGACAGGTACGCGCTCCAGCCGATCGGCAGGTACGCGAACACCGCCAGCCCGAGCAGGAACGGCCCGACGAACAACCAGAACGCGCGCGCGTCGCGCCGCTTCACCCGAACAGGCGCTTCAGCTCAGCCTGAGCGACTCCGACCGCCGTCTTGGTCTGCTCGACCGGGTCCGCTCCCTCCTTCGCGATCTTCGCGACCGCGTCGGACAACGCGGTGTTCGACTGCTGCGTCCACACCGGACCGCCGACGAGGTGGCCGTTCTCCCGGACGAACCGGGCGGCGTCCGCGGCCGGCCCCGTCGCGAGGCTGTTCGCCTGGCCGACCAGGCTCTGGCGCGCCGGGACGTGGAAGCCGAACTTCGTCGCGAACTCCAGCTGGTCGTCGGTCTTGTCGATCCACAGCCACTTCACGAACGCCTTGGCCTCGGCGACGTGCGCGCTCTTGGCGTTGACCATCGCGCCGTACGCGCCGACCGGCACCGACGGCGCACCCGTCGCGTCGAGGCGGGGGAACGGCAGGACGCCGAAGTCGTCGTCGAACGCCTGCCGGATCTTCGGCACGTTCCACAGCCCGGTCCACTGCATCGCGGCGAGCCCGTCGACGAACGCGCCCGGGTCCGACCAGTCCGCCGGCGCGCCGAGCAGCAGGGAACCGTTGGCGTTCAAGGTGTGCAGCTTCGCGAGCGCGGTCGCCGCGCGCGGGTCGTCGAAGCCGACCTCGCGGTTGCCGTTCTTGAGGTAGTCGAGGCCGGCCGACCACAGGAGCGGCCCGGTGAGGACGGCGACGCCGCCGTCGTTGCCGGCGAAGAAGCCCTTGACCCCGTCCTTCGTCAGCTTCGCGGCCGCGTCGATCAGCTCGTCGACCGTCTGCGGCGGCTGGACGCCCGCGGCCTGCAGCAGGCTCTTGCGGTAGAAGAGGACCTGCGTGTCCACGGCCTGCGGGATGCCGTAGACCTTGCCTTCGACGGTCTGCGCGGCCAGCACGGCCGGGCTGAAGTCGTTCCGGACCGGCGCGATGACGTCGTCGAGCGACACGACCTGGTTCTGCCGCACCCAGTCGATCTTGACCTGCGCCTCGAAGACGTCCGGGACGGCGCTGTTCTGCAGCGCGGTGACGATCTTCGAGTCGTAGTCGCCGGGGTTCCACTGGACGTTAACGCTCGCGCCGGGATAGCTGGCGGCGTAGCGCTTGACCGCTTCCTGGACGCCGTCCTCGCCGTACGCGTGGTACCACTGCTGGAGCGTGACCTTCGGCGCGTCGGACGGCGGCGGGCCCGCCGAGTACGCGGTCGACGGCGGCGCGGTGCCCTGCCGTCCCGTGTTCGACCCGCAAGCCGCCGCCAGCGCGCCGACACCCGCCAGTGCCAAGAACGTGCGCCTGTTATGCATCCCCAGAACCCCTCCGACGTGGTCTGAAGGCCACCATGAGGGACGTAGGTTCCCCCATGGTGGCCGTCCCAAGCGTGCAGACTCGCCGGAGATTTACCCGTTAGAGCTGGGCGATGTCGAGCTTTCCCTCGGAGTAGGACGCGCGGATCCGCTTCTTGTCGAACTTGCCGACGCTCGTCTTGGGCACTTCGTCCACGAAGGTCCAGTTCTCCGGCAGCTGCCACTTCGCGACCTTGTCGGACAGGAAGTCGCGCAGCTCCTCGGGCGTGGCCGTCTGGCCCTCCTTGAGCACGACGGCGACCAGCGGCCGCTCGTCCCACTTCTCGTCGGGGATGCCGACGACCGCGGCCTCGGCGACGGCCGGGTGGCCCATGACCTGGTTCTCCAGGTCGACCGAGGAGATCCACTCGCCGCCGGACTTGATGACGTCCTTGGCGCGGTCGGTCAGCGTGAGGTAGCCGTCCGCGCTGACCTTGCCGACGTCGCCGGTGCGCAGCCAGCCGTCGTGGAACTTGTCCGGGTCGATCTCCGCGCCGCCGTAGTAGGAGCCGGCGATCCACGGGCCCTGGACCTCGAGCTCGCCGACGGCCTCGTTGTCCCAGGGCAGCACGGAGCCGTCGTCGTCGATCAGCCGGGCGCGCACGGACGCCGGGAAGCGGCCCTGCGTGTAGCGGTACTTCCAGGCTTCCTCGCCGGTCGCGCCGGCCGGCGGGCGGGCGACGCTGCCCAGCGGCGACGTCTCGGTCATGCCCCAGGCGTGCAGGATCGACACCTTGTGCTTCTCCTCGAACGCGTGCATCAGCGACGGCGGCACGGCCGAGCCGCCGACGACGACCTCGCGCAGGTGGGAGATGTCCTGCGGGTTCGCGTCGAGGTGGGCGAGCAGGCCCTGCCAGACGGTCGGGACGGCGCCGGCGAACGTCGGCTTCACGGCGGCCAGCATCGCCGAGATCGGCGCCGGCTGGAGGAACCGGTCCGGCATCAGCAGGGACGCGCCGACCATCAGCGCCGCGTACGGCAGGCCCCACGCCATCGCGTGGAACATCGGCACGATCGCCAGCGCCGTGTCGCTCTGCGCGAGGTTCATGCTGTCGCTCATGCAGACCTGCATCGAGTGCAGCCAGATCGAGCGGTGCGAGTAGGCGACGCCCTTGGGGTCACCCGTCGTGCCCGAGGTGTAGCACATCGCGGCGGCCGAGCGTTCGTCCACGTCGGGCCAGTCGAACGTGTCCGGCTGGCCGGCCAGCAGGTCGGCGTAGGCGTGCACCTGGACGCCGTCCGGGGCTTGAAGCGTCGCCGCGTCGCCGTTGGCCACGATGACGTGCCGGACGGTCTTGAACTCCGGCAGCTGCTTCGCCAGCAGCGGGACCAGCGTGCCGTCGACGATGACGACCTGGTCCTCGGCGTGGTTGGCGACGAAGGTCAGCTGCTCGGGGAACAGGCGGATGTTCAGGGTGTGCAGCACGGCGCCCATCGCCGGGACGGCCAGGTAGGCGGCCAGGTGTTCGGCGTTGTTCCACATGAACGTGCCGACGCGCTGGTCGCCCGTGACGCCGAGGCTCCGGAGCGCGTTCGCGAGGCGGGCGGCGTTGCGGCCGAGTTCGCCGTAGGTCTCGCGACGGGCTTCTGAACCGGTCCAGGTGATGACTTCGCTCGCCGAGTGCACCGACGTGCCGTGGCGGAGCAGGTTCGCCAGCGACAGCTGGCCGTCCTGCATGGTGCTCAACATGGTCGCTCCCGGGGGTCGTTCGCCGGTGGACTGGGGTTGCGCCGACTCTAGTGCGGATCGGGTGAAGCGGGCATGGTCAACAACGGCTCCGTTCGGTCACGGTCGTCGCGCGATCGGGGGACGACCGGACGATGATCAAGATCATCAATTTTTACGCTTTTCCTTATAGGCGAGGAAATGCACGCCGTAACGGAGGCTTCACTTCCGGGTGAGTCTGGCCACTCCGGCCACTTCTTGGGAGCGTTTCCGCAGGCCGGAGCGGGTTGCCCGGTATCACCTCCGGGGGTAATAAGTGCGTGTCGGTTGCACGGCCACGAAGCCGGTGGCGTTTACTGGGGCCGTGGCAAGAGACGGCTGAGCAGCGCTTGCAGGAGCAAGCACTCAGAAAAGCTGTCGGCCGCGAAAGCGGAGACCTGAGAGGAAAGGACACTACGTTGGCTCTGCCTACGTTGACTCCGGAGCAGCGCGCCGAGGCCCTGGCCAAGGCCGCCGAGGCTCGCAAGGCGCGTTCGGAGCTGCTCGCGTCGATCAAGTCCGGCAAGGAGAGCATCGAAAAGGTGCTCAAGCAGGCCAAGGAGAACAAGACCATCGGGAAGACGAAGGTCACCCAGCTGCTGAAGGCCGTCCCCGGCCTCGGCGCGGTGAAGGTCGCCGCCCTGCTCGAGCAGGCCGGCATCGACCCGGACCGGCGGGCCGCCGGCCTGGGCGAGCGCCAGCGCGAGGCGCTCATCGACGCGCTCAAGTAGCTCGTCACCCCGGAGCTCCCGCGAGGGGAGTGTCGCTCGTGACACTCCCCTCGCGGATCTCCCGAAGCCTGGGACGCTAGGTCTTGTGAGTTCTCCTGACCCGGCGACCCCGGCTGACCTCGCCGCCCGCTACCAGCGAGGCGACTTCCTCTTCACGACGGCCCAGCGCGCACTCCTCGCGCAGGGCACGATCCGGACCGTCACGGACACGGACCCGCGGCAGCTCGCCGCGGCGATCCCCGGCGTCCTGGCCTCGACCGGAGCCCCGCTGGCCGTCGGCGTCCTCCCGTTCGACACCGGGCCCGACACGAAGGTGCCGGGCCACCTCGTCGTGCCCCGGACCGTCCACCGCTCCGAGGGCGTGCCTTCGCTTTCGCGCGAGGTCCTCCCGGCGCCCGTGCGGGTGCGCGCGGTGCCCTCGCCCGAGCAGCACATGGCTTCCGTCCGGTCCGCGGTCTCCGCGCTGGGTGAGCGTGACCTGCGCAAAGCCGTCTTGGCCCGGGCTCTCGACCTCGAGTTCGCCGCGCCGGTGTCCGCTGAGCGCGTCGTGCGGAACCTGGCGGTCGGCAACCCCCGGCACTTCACGTACGCGGCCGAGGTGCCCGGTGGCCGCACGCTCGTCGGCGCCACGCCCGAGCTGCTGCTGCGCCGGACCGGCCGCACGGTGTTCTCGTCGCCGCACGCGGGCTCGATGCCGCGGTCGGCCGACCCGGCGACCGACCGCGCCAACGGTGAGGCGCTGCGGACGTCCCGCAAGGACCAGCTGGAGCACGCGGTGGTGATCGACTACCTCGTCGAGGCGCTGCGGCCGTTCTGCCGGACCCTGGACGTCCCGGCCGAGCCGGAGCTGGTCACGACCCCGGCGATCTGGCACCTGCGCACGCCGATCACGGGCGAGCTGGCCGACCCGGACGTCACGGCGCTGGACCTCGCGGCGGCCCTGCACCCGACGCCGGCGATCTGCGGCACCCCGACCGAGGGCGCGCGCGAGCTGGTCCAGGAGCTGGAGCCGTTCGACCGCGACTACTACGCGGGAGCGGTCGGCTGGGTCGACGCGGCGGGCGACGGCGAGTGGGCGGTGGCGATCCGCTGCGCCGAGATCGCGTCGACGTCGATGCGGCTGTACGCGGGCGGCGGCATCGTGGCGGCGTCGGACCCGCGGGCGGAGCTGGACGAGACGACGGCGAAGTTCCGCACGCTGCTGGCCGCGATGGGCCTGGAGGACAGCGTCTAGGGGGCCCAGAGCTCCTCGGTCACCGACAGCTCGTCGGTGGTCAGGACGGCGATGGCCGCGCGGTAGCCGTCCGCGGCCTTCAGGTCCACCAGCCGCGTGCGGGCCGGCTCCAGCGCCGGGTCGCCCGACTCCACCAGCCGGGGCGGCTCGTCGAAGCGCGAGAACGTGATGCTCTTCAGCGGGATGCGCAGGCCCTTGCCGGTGGCCTTCATCACCGCTTCCTTGCGCGTCCAGTAGACGAAGAACGCGTTCGCCTTTTCGGCGTCGGTCAGACCGGTCAGGTGGGCCGCTTCGGCGGGGCTGAGGGCGTATTCGATCAGGCCGTCGTCGGCGCGCCGGGTCGCCGTCTCGACGTCCAGGCCCACCGGGACCGACGGGGTTGCCGCGACGCCGATCAGGTCGCCCGAGTGCGAGATCGACAGCGTCAGGTCGGCGCCCGGGACGTGCGGCCGGCCGTGCTGCTTGCCGCAGTCTTCGCAGGTCGCGTCGAACTTCACCGAGTCCACCGGGACCCCGAGCCACTCGGCCGCCACCGTCTTCGCCAGCACGCGGCCGGTGAGGAAGCGGCGCTTGTCGGCGTCCTGCCGGTACGCCTCGAACCGGCCCTGCTCGACGTCGTCCAGCAGACGCAGGAAGCGCTCTTCGGCGGGCAGCGGCGAGGACCAGCGGACCACGATCTCCATCACGCCTCCGATCCTCCCGGGCGCCGGAGCGGTTGTCACGAATTCGGGGAGAGGTCTGGGGTAATCACGCGGTCAGGAGGTACCCTGGACTAAGCAAGCGCTTAGCCAGTGACAGTGTTGTCTGGGGCCGAGCCCCAGGCCCCGGCCGGGGGCGAGCCCCCTGGACCCCCAAAAGCGTGTCGGAGGAGCAGCGTCGGTATGGACTTTTCTCTCAGCACCGAAGAACGGGAAGTGCGCGACTGGGTCCGCACGTTCGTCCAGCGGGAGCTGATCCCGCTCGAGCAGGAGGTCCTGCGGCGTGAGCGCGCCCACCAGCCCGGCCTCACCGGCGAGGAGCTGAAGGACCTCCAGCTGAAGGCGAAGGAGTCCGGCTTCTGGGGCGTCTTCACGCCCGAGGAGTACGGCGGCATGGGCCTGTCCGCCGTGATGGCCGCGCTGCTGGAGGCCGAGCTCGGCCGCACCTTCGTGCCGTTCCGCTTCGGCGGCGCCGCGGACAACATCCTGTTCCACGCCAACGAGGAGCAGAAGCAGACCTACCTGCTGCCGACCATCTCGGGCGAGCGCAAGTCGTGCTTCGCGATCACCGAGCCGGGCGCCGGGTCGGACGCCAAGGCCATCCGGACCACCGCCCGCAAGGACGGCACCGACTGGATCATCAACGGCGAGAAGACGTTCATCACCGGCGGCAACGAAGCCGACTTCACGATGGTCTTCGCCATCACCGACCCGGAGAAGGGCGCGAACGGCGGCGTCACGTGCTTCCTCGTCGACCGCGAGGCCGGCTGGAAGTCCGAGTACATCGACACCATGGGCGAGTGGGGCCCGGCGTCGCTGATCTTCCAGGACGTCCGCGTCCCGGAGACGCAGATCCTCGGTGAAGAGGGCCGCGGGTTCGAGCTCGCGATGCAGTGGATCGGCCAGGGCCGCTACCTCCTGCCGGCGCGCGCGATCGGTTCGTGCGAGCGGCTGATCTCGATGGCCATCGAGCACGCCAACACGCGGGAGACGTTCGGGCAGAAGATCGCCGAACGCCAGGCCATCCAGTGGATGATCGCCGACTCCGGTGTCGAGCTCGAGGCGCTGCGGTGGCTGGTGCTCAACGCGGCCTGGCAGGTGGACCAGGGCATCGACTCGCGGCACGCGCAGTCGATGGCGAAGCTGTACGGCGGCCAGAAGGCCAACGAGATCGTCGACCGCGTCCTGCAGATCCACGGCGGCATGGGCTACACGCGGGAGCTGCCGATCGAGCGGTGGTACCGCGAGCTGCGGCTGCTGCGCATCTACGAAGGCACCGACGAGATCCAGCGCCGCACGATCGCGCGCAACCTGCTCAAGGGGCACGTGAAGGTCGGCGGCGTCCTGGGCTGAGTCCCCCCGAAACGCGTGAAGCCGTCAAGGCCGCCCTCTCCGGCGGCCTTGACGGCTGTTCGGCTGCGTACTGCTTGCTGACTACTGCTTGTTGCGAATGGCGATCGGGACGCCGGCCAGGTCCTCTTCGTTGCACAGGAGCTTCACGTCGTAGTACGGCGAACCCTGGCGGTCGTCGTAGTCGAGGTGGATGGCCAGGACGTCGAGGGGTTCGCCCAGCCACTCCTGTGCCTGCCGTAGCCACTTCGAGCACCGCTCCAAGGCGGTGGGGAGATCGTCATCACGGAACTCGACGGGGCGATAAGGGACATCCTGCACCTGATCGCGGGGGTGTGCCGGCGCCGGGAGGCCCGGCGCGAGACCCGAGTCGTCCAGTTCCAGTTGGATCGTTTCCTCAGTCACCCTTCGAGCGTCCCCCACGCACGCCGTCTGGGCAAGGCGTACACAGGTAAAAGCGCCGCTAAACGGACATGCCCCACTCTTTCGCGACGATTTCCCGGCAGCGTCGCAAGTCGGCCACGCCCGGCGGTGCGGTGCAGCCCAGGGCCCGCGAGACCAGCTCCGCGTAGTGCTCGGCGAGCTGGTCCAGCGCCAGCGGCCCCGACGGCGAATACCAGCGGGCCACGCCGCTGCACATCTCCAGCAGTGCGAGCCGGGTCACCGCCGGGTGTTCGGTGTGGAACACCCCGGCCGCGACACCTTCTTCGATCGCCGCGGCCCACAGGTGTTCGTACGCGTCCCGCAGCGCCACCACCGGCTCGCGCGCCGACGGCGACAACACGTCGACTTCGTTGTCCACCACGCGGGTTTCCGCCGGGCCGACCGCGTGCGCGAGGACGTGCAGCGCGACCAGCGTGCGCAGCCGGTGCACCGGGTCCACGCTGCCGGCCGTCGCCTCGCGAGCGGCGTCCAGCAGGCGGTTCAGCGCCGTGTGCATGATCTCCGCGAGCAGATCCTCCTTGGTGCCCATGTAGTGGTACAGGCTCGCCGACGAGAGTTCGGCCTCCTGCGCCAGATCGCGGATGCCGGTGCCGTGGAAACCCTTGGTGGCGAACAGCTTCACCGCCGCCGCGCGGACGCGCTCCCGGCTGGTCACAGCCATGCCGCCGCCTTGGCGTCCCACGACCCGGCGCGCGGGTCGGCCACCTTCCGCAGCTCGCCCTTGGCGACGCGCTCCGACGGCGTCATCGGCAGCTCGTCGGCGAACGCCCAGAACCGCGGAACCTTGAAGTACGCCAGCTTTTCCGAGCAGAACGCGACCAGGGCGGCCGGTTCCGGGCGCTCGCCGTCGCAGACGACGTACGCCTTGATCTCCTCGCCGCGCAGCTCGTCGGGCACCGCGACGACCGCGGCCAGCTTGACCGACGGGTGCAGCAGCAGCGCGCGCTCGACCTCGTCGGCCGACACGTTCTCGCCGCTGCGGCGGATCATGTCCTTGGTGCGGCCGACGTAGTAGACGCGGCCGGCGTCGTCCATCCGCGCGAGGTCGCCGGTGTGGAACCAGCCGTTCTCGAACGCCTTCGCCGTCGCGGCCGGGTCGTCGTGGTAGCCGTGCATCAGGCCGATCCCGCGGAGCAGCAGCTCGCCGGTTTCCCCGCGCGGCAGCGGCTTCCCGTCGGTGCCGGCGATCATCGCCTCGCGGTCGCGGCTCGGCCGGCCGATGCAGCCGGTGCCGACGGTCTCGTCGTGGTCGGCCGCCGTCATCCGGATGTCGCCGCCGGTCTCGGTCATCCCGAACGCCTCGTACCACGGCACGCCCCAGCGCGCCTCCAGTTCGGCGTGCAGCTCGTGCGGGATCGCGGACGCGCAGATCGCGCGCACCCGGTGGTCGCGGTCGGCTTCGGACGGTTCCTGGCGCAGCAGCAGCGTCGGCATCAGGCCGAGGCAGTAGAACCAGGTGACGCCGTGCTCGCGGACCTTCGCCCAGAACGTGCTGGGGTGGAAGCGGTCCAGCACGACGAGGGTGGCGCCGGCGGCCAGTCCCAACGCGACGTTCCACTGTGGATCGATGTAGTGGAACGGCTGCGCTGTGAGCACGACGTCGTCCTCGCCGACGGCGGGGAAGTCGGTGGCCAGGCTCACCGCGAGGGTCGTCCAGTACCGGTTCGGCAGGACGCAGCCCTTGGGCGCGCCGGTCGTGCCGGACGTGTACTGGATGTTGACCGGCAGCTCGGGCACCGGGGTGAAGTCCGGCGGTTCGGCGTCGGTGCGGAGCTCGTCCGGCGTGATGACGTCGGTCAGCCCGATCCGGCCGAGGAGATCGGTGAACTCCGGGGCCGCGACGGCCAGTTTCGCGCCGGAGTGGCGGAGAACGTGAGCGCCGTCGAACTCCTGGTAGTTCGTGTTGACCGGCACCAGCTGCGCGCCGATCTTGGCCAGCGCCAGCCACGTCAGCGGGAATTCGGGCTGGTTGCGCAGCATCACCGCGACCCGGTCGCCGGGGCCGATGCCGCGCTCGGCCAGCGCCGCGGCGATCCGTGCGCTTTCGCGGTCGACGTCCGCGAACGTGAACGTCCGGTCCAGGTGATCGAAGACCCACGCCGTGCGGTCCGGCCACAGCGCGGCGGCCCGCGTGACGAGCTGCGCCAGGGTCCCGATCTCGGCGAGCGGCGTCACGCCCGGCTCCGGAAGGCTTCCGTCGACGCGGCGACCGCGGCCGAGGTTTCGGTGATCAGCGCGTGGCTGACCTCCAGCTCGAGGGCCGGTTCGAGGTCGGTACTCGCGTCGAGGACGCGCTTGGCCATCGCCGCGGCCGCGGGCGGGTGCTCGGCGATCCGCTTGGCCCAGCTCAGCGCCTCGGCCTGGAGCTGCTCGGCGGGGACGGCGGCGTTGACCATGCCCAGCTCCGCGGCCTTCCGGCCGTCGAAGCGCTCGCCGAGCAGCAGGAGCTCCTTCGCCTTGAGCGGGCCGACGAGCAGCGGGAGCAGCCGCGACGCCGCGCCGGTGACGCTCAGGCCCAGCGAGACCTCGGGGAACGCGAAGACGGCGTCTTCGGCGGCCAGGATCAGGTCGCAGCCCAGCGCGAACTCCGCGCCGGCGCCGATCGCGTAGCCGTGCACCGCCGCGATGACCGGCTGGCGCAGCCCGCGCAGCCGCCGCGTGACGTCCTGGAGCCGGTCCAGCCGCGCCCGCGAATCACCCGCGGGGGTGGGTTCCTTGAGGTCGTGGCCGGCGCAGAAGGCCCGGCCGTTCCCGGACAGCACGACGACGCGGGCGTCGCTGCGGGCGGCGGCGTCGAGGGCGGCGAGGAAGTCGTCGACCAGCACGGCGGCGACCGCGTTCAGCCGCTCGGGCCGGTTCAGCCGGATGTGCGCGATGCCGTCCTCGACGGCGAAGTCCACGGTGGGCATGAGGGCGATGCTAGACGTTCGATCGATCGATCGATAGCCTCGGACTCATGCGGGTCGATGCGGTCTACGAGAACGCCACGGTGTGGACAGGCGCAGGCGTCACCAGTGCGCTCGCCGTCCTGCATGGCCGGGTCGTCGCGCTGGGTTCCGATGCCCTCGAGCTGTCCGCGCGCTCGCGGGTCGACCTGGCCGGCGGGTTCGTCGTGCCCGGCTTCCACGACGCGCACAACCACATGGCGTGGTTCGGGATGGGCCTCGACGACGTCCCGCTCAGCGACTGCCGCAGCGTCGAGGAGGTCTACGACGCCGTCGCCGCGCGCGCCGCGACGCTGCTGCCCGGGAGCTGGGTGGTCGGCAGTGGGTACGACCAGAACAAGCTCGCCGGCGGGCACCCCGACCGGCACGGCCTCGACCGCGCGGCGCCGGGGATGCTCGTGCGGCTCAAGCACACGTCCGGGCACATGACCGTGGTCAACTCGGCCGTGCTCGACCAGCTCGACCTGGCGCACGTCCCGGTCGGCGGCGACGTCGTGCTCTCGCCGGACGGCTCGCCGACCGGCCTGCTGCGCGAGCAGGCCCAGCTGCTGCTGCGCCCGCTGACGTACCCGACGCCGGTTTCGCGGGTCGTGCGCGGGCTCGGCCGGGCGTCCGAGCAGTACCTCTCGGAGGGCATCACCAGCGTCCAGGAGGCCGGGATCGGCGGTGGACTGGTCGGCGAGACACCCGCCGAGCTGGCCGCCTACCAGGAGGCGCGCGACCAGGGCGTGCTGCGCGTGCGCAGCACCGTGATGGTCGCCGCGAGCGTGTTGCACGACCTGCCCGACGACGCCGGCTTCGGCCTCGACCTCGGCCTGCGCACCGGCCTCGGCGACGAGTGGCTGCGCGTCGGCCCGATGAAGTTGTTCGCCGACGGATCCCTGGTGGGACGCACCTGCGCGATGCACGACCCCTTCGACGGCGAGCCGGACAACCGCGGCTACTTCCAGGTGCCCGAGGACGAGCTCGCGCGCACGATCCGCCGCGCCCACGACGCCGGCTGGCAGATCGCGACGCACGCGATCGGCGACCGCGCGATCACCGTCGTCCTCGACGCATACGAAGCCGCGTTGGCCGCTTCGCCGCGCACGGACCACCGCCACCGCATCGAGCACTGCGCGGTGCTCCAGCCCGCGGAGCTGTCCCGGCTCGCTTCGCTCGGGCTCATCCCGTCACCGCAGGGCCGGTTCGTCAACGAGCTCGGCGACGGCATGCGCGCCGCGCTCGGCGAAGCGCGCGTCCCGTGGTGCTACCGGCTGCGAAGCGTCCTCGACGCGGGTTGCGTGCTTCCCGCGTCCTCGGACCGGCCCGTCGTGAACGGCGCGCCGCTGCTCGCGCTGGCCGACATGGTGCGTCGGCGCACGGCGTCAGGCGCCCCCTTCGCACCCGAAGAGGCGTTGACGCCGGAGCAGGCGTTGCGCGCGTACACGTTCGGCTCGGCGTACGCGACCTTCGCCGAGCGTGACCTGGGCACGCTCGAACCCGGGAAGCTCGCCGACTTCGCCGTGCTGTCCGGTTCGCCCCTGGACGAGTCCGCTTTGGACGACCTCGCTGGTGAAGGACTCAGCGTGCAAGGCACCGCCGTCGGCGGCGAACTGCGTTATCAAGCGTGATGGCTCACTTCCTCCCCACGAACTCGAGTGCTTCTTCCGCCAGCGCGGACCAGGGCTGCGCCGACGCCGTGTCCAGCGCCAGCCACTCCTTCATCGGGGTGCCCTTGTTCGCGTCGAAGCGCACCCCGTGCCCGCCCTCGACCAGTGCGTCGACCCGCGCCCGGGGCAGTTTCAGCACCAGCTGCCCGCGCACGAACATCGCGAAGATCCGGCCGTGCGCACGCAGGGCCGTGCGCCCGAACCCACCGGTCGCGCCGGGTGGCGTGATGCCCGGGCGTCCGGTGAACTCGTCGACCAGGTTCTCGAACTTCTCCTCCGGCGACATCGACCACCTCCGCGTCCGACCATAACGACCACCACCGACAGAAAAGGAGGCGAGATGCCCGTCCGCGACGCCGTCTTCGAAGACATCGAAGAGATCTGCGCGCTCATCGAGGAGCACGCCGTCTACGAGGACAACCACGACCTGAAGCTGGACCGCGCGGAGATGAGCGGTCACCTGTTCGGGCCGGACCCGAAGGCGTGGGTGCTGATCGCGACCCCGCCGGGCGAGCCCGGCACGGTCGCCGGCTTCGCCTTCTGCAGCTGGAACTTCTCCACGTGGGAGGCCCGGCCGGGGATCTGGCTGGACGACCTGTTCGTCCGTCCCGCCCACCGGCGCTTCGGGCTCGGCAGCGAGCTGCTCGACGAGCTGCGCAACCGCACGAGCGGCCGCGTCGAGTGGGACATGCAGGAGGGCAACGAAAAAGGCGCGGCGTTCTACGCCCAGCTCGGCGCCGAGCCGGTGCCGGGCTGGATCCGCTACCGCTGGCGGCCGTGAACTTTCACGAGAAAGAACCCCGCCCCGTATCGTATGCGGCATGGGAGATGGTTCGGTCCGGAGGTCCTCGTCGGTCGAGGACTACGTCCGGGTGATCTACGGCCTGGTCGAGCGGGGTGAGGCGGTCACGAACACCTCGCTCGCCGGCCGGCTGGAGGTCAGCCCGTCCTCGGCGTCGGGGATGGTCACGAAGCTGTCCCAGCTGGGCTTGGTCACGCACATGCCGTACCGCGGGATCGAGCTGACGGCCGACGGCCGCCTCCTGGCGCGCTCGGTGCTGCGGCGCCACCGGCTGATCGAGACGTACCTGGTGTCCGAGCTCGGCTACACGTGGGACGAGGTCCACGCGGAGGCGGACGCCCTGGAGCACGCGGTGTCGGACCGGCTGGTCGAGCGCATCGCAGCGAAGCTGGGCAACCCGGTCCGCGACCCCCACGGCGACCCGATCCCGGCCCCGGACGGCAGCGTGGAGGAGCTGTCGGTCCGGATCCTGGACGACCTGGAGCCGGGCGCGGTGGGCGAGATCGTCCGGGTGTGGGACACGGACCCGGAGCTGCTGAGGTACTTGACGGAACACGCGATCAACCTGGGCGAACGCATCGAGGTCGTCGAGCGCCAGCCGTTCGGGGGGCCGATGGTGGTGAAGGTGGGCTCGCCGCCCGACGCGGCGACGCACGCCATCGGCAAGGAGATCGCGCAGGCCCTGTCGGTCACCCTGCGCTAGCCACCCAGCGAGAGCTGGAACCCCACGCGCTCGGCACGTCGGCGAACGTGAAGGTGAACGTGCGAACCCACATCCCGTCGACGATCTTCGTCTCCTCGCCGGGAGTCCGGTGCAGCTCGGTGGTCGCCACGACTCGGCCGCTTTCGTTCACGAGGGTGACCTGCGAGCCGTCACTGAGGTCGGAATAGCCGTCGTAGCCGTCAGCGGTGGACTTGGTGCACTGCATGTCGCACAGCAAGGAAAGCGTGCCGTTGACCGATGTGGTTCCCGACGTCGTGAGGACGATGGTCAGAACGGTTGCGAACGCGGCAACGGATCAGCCCTCTTCGCTGTTACGATCGGTAACCAAGGCGTTAGGACGCTGAGGGGCGTACGCCCGAGTGACGTCGTGAAGCGGATGTGGTGACGACCCCGCCGCCGCGACCATGGCTTCATGAAACCCTTCCGCTTCGGCGTCGTCGCCGGTTATGCCGCCGATCTCACCTCGTGGACCGCTCAGGCCGAGCGGGTCGAGAAGCTCGGCTTCGACACCCTGCTCGCCACCGATCCCGTCGGTACCGCCGATCCCTTCGTCCTGCTCGGGGCCGCCGCCGCGGTCACCCTGGACCTCACGCTCGGGACCTTCGTGCTCGCCGATCCGTTCCGGGACGCCAAAGCGCTCGCCTGGCAGGTGCGGACGTTGCACCAGCAGACCGGCGGTCGCTTCGAACTCGGGCTCGGTGTCGGGCGCCCCGGGGCCGAAGCGCACACCGCAAGCCTCGGCCGGGAGTTCGGCGGACCGGGTGAGCGCATCACACGGATGGCCGAGACGATCGCCGTCCTCAAGGAGACCGCGGACCGGCCGCGGCTGGTGCTCGCCGGCGGGGGACCGAAAATGCTGGCGCTCGCCGCGCAAGAAGCCGACACCCTCACCTTCACCTGGCGGCCGCAAACCACCGAAGCCGAGGCCGAGTCCATTGTGGATCGATTCCGTAAGCTTGCTGAAGAACGGTTGCCGGACATCGAGCTCGGGCTGAACCTGATGGCCGTCGGGGACGCGCCGTCGCCCGGGATCGCGCGGTGGGCCGGGGTCGACGTCCCGGAGCTCGCCGCCGGCGGGGCCGTCACGGTGCTGCCCGCTGATCCAGGTCAAGCGGTGGAAAGGCTTCTCGATTGGCGGGAGCGGTGGGGGATTTCCTACGTCACGATCAACTCGGGCTACGCGGAACCGTTCGCCGAGATCGCCGCGCAGGTGCGGCTCGCAGGTGGGTGAGGGCCCTTCCGATCTTGCGAAGCTGGGCCTACGCTCCAATTTTCGTACTCGGGAGTGCTTCGGAGCGTTGTGATGACCGGTCAGCGAACTCGCACCATCGACCGGGGGGAACAGGCGGAACTGGGTCACCTCCTGGCCGCCGGGCCGTTCGACGTCGCGCTGCGCGCGGCGATCAGGGCACGCGGCCTCGGCCTCGACCGGATCCGCTATCGCTTGCGCGGCAGGGGAACCACGGTCAGCCTGGCCACCCTCAGCCACTGGCAGTCCGGGCGGTGCCGGCCCGAGCGGCCGGAATCGTTGGAGGCGTTGCGGAATCTCGAGGACATCCTGAACGTGCCGGACGGCTCGCTCAGCAGGCTCCTCGGCCCGCCGCGCGGCAGAACCCGGTTCCACGCGCAGCCACCCGCGCTCAACTGAGCGGTATCAACGGAAAACCGCTCACCTGAGCACGTAGGCTCGTGGTCATGCGAGCTGTCGTCATGGAGGAGTTCTGCGTCCCGCCGGTCGTGCGGGACGTGCCCGAGCCGGTGGCGCCGCCCGGTGGCGCGGTGCTCGAGGTCGACGCCACCGGTGTCTGCCGCAGCGACTGGCACACGTGGCAGGGCCACGACGCCGCGGTGAAGCTGCCGCACGTCGCCGGGCACGAGCTCGCCGGCCGGATCGTCGCGCTCGGCGAAGGCGTGCGCGGCTGGGAGCTCGGCGCGCGCGTCACCGTGCCGTTCGTCTGCGCCTGCGGCACCTGCCCCCAGTGCGCCCGCGGCGACCAGCAGATCTGCGACCGCGAGTTCCAGCCCGGCGCGACGCACTGGGGTTCCTTCGCCGAGCGCGTCGCCATCGAGCACGCCGAGACGAACCTCGTCGCGCTGCCGGACTCGCTCGGCGCCGCCGAAGCCGCCGCGCTCGGCTGCCGCTTCGGGACGGCGTTCCGCGCGGTGCTGCGGCAAGGCCGGGTCACCGCCGGGCAGTGGGTTTCGGTGTACGGCTGCGGCGGCGTCGGCATCTCCGCGGTGCTGCTGGCGGTCGCGGCCGGCGCGAAGGTCGTGGCCGTCGACGTCTCGCCGTCGGCGCTGCAGCTCGCCGCGAAGTCGGGTGCCGCCATCACCGTCGACTCGTCGGCGTTCGACGGCCCGGAAGCCGTCGCCGAGCACGTCCGCGAGCTGACCGGGGGCGGCACGCACGTGTCGCTGGACTGCCTCGGCGCGCCGTCGACCTGCGCGGCGTCGGTGGGCAGCCTCCGCAAGCGCGGCCGGCACGTCCAGGCCGGGCTGATGCCGCCCGCGCAGGGCGTCGCGCCGATCCCGATGCACCGGGTCATCGGCGGCGAGCTGGAGCTCGTCGGCATCCACGGCCTGCAGGCGCACGAGTACCCGGAGCTGCTGCGCGTCGTCGAGACGGCCGGCATCGACCTCGCCGCGCTCATCGGGCAGCGGATCGGCCTCGACGACGTCCCGGCCGCGCTGGCCGCGATGAACGACCCCGTGCCGGCGCGCGCGGGCGTCACCGTCGTGACGTTTCGTGACTGATCCGCGGCACCCAGGTCAAGTGACCGGTTCGTAGCTGATCCACGCTGGCCTTGTGACATTCAGGTGTGGGAACGTCTAGCGCATGGTGGCCCAACGCGAGGGGATTCGGCCGCAGGAGCGCCCGGTTGGTTCGTTCGGGCGACTCCTGCGGCTGTTCACCATCGCGGGCGTGACGTTCCGCGGTCACCGAATCGTGCCTTCGACGATCACCGAACGTGCCCGGCAGGAGTCTCCGGCACAATCGAGGTGATGGACGCCCTCCTGCCGCGCCCGCGCACCGAACTCGCGCCCGGTGCCGTCCACGTGCCCGACTGGCTCGGCTTCGACGAACAGCGCGAGCTCGTCGCGGCCTGCCGCGGCTTCGCCGGCTACCGCCACACCCGGCTGCCCAACGGCGGCGTGATGTCGGTGAAATCGGTCTGCCTCGGCTGGCACTGGTACCCGTACGGCTACTCGCGCACGACCGGTGAGGGGACGCCGGTGCTGCCGTTCCCGGACTGGCTCGGCGACCTCGGCCGCCGCGCGCTGGCGGACGCGTACGGCGCACCCGCCGAGGACTACGCACCGGACATCGCGCTGGTCAACTTCTACGACGCCGCCGCGAAGATGGGCCTGCACCAGGACAAGGACGAGCGCAGCCCGGCACCGGTGGTGTCCTTCAGCCTCGGCGACGCGTGCGTGTTCCGCTTCGGCAACACCGAAACGCGCGGCCGGCCGTACACCGACGTCGAGCTGCGCTCGGGGGACGTGTTCGTGTTCGGCGGCCCGTCCCGGCTCGCCTACCACGGGGTGCCGAAGACGCTGCCGGGCACGGCGGACCCGGCGCTCGGCCTGACCGGACGGCTGAACATCACGCTGCGCGTCTCAGGTCTCTAGTCCTCTGTGGACTCTTCTTCCTCGGGGACGACGATCAGCCGGACGGCGACCGCGCGCGAGCCCGGCGGGTGGTGGCCCGGCTCGGTGACGTACTTCCAGAGCAGGTTCTGGTACTCCTCGACGAACGACGCGACCTGCTCCTTCGTGAGGGTCAGGCCGCCGCGGTAGATCTGGTTCCAGCCGTCGGCGCTGTCGTAGCCCGCGTACGCCCGCGTGACCAGGCCGAGGTCGTGGCTCATCTTGAGCGCGCCGAGCTTGTGCGCGGCTTCGCGCTCGTCCGGCGTCATCTCCAGGCCCGGCGGGGTGTAGATGTCCTTCATCAGCGACCGCCACCAGCGTTCGCGGCCGGTCGAGCGCTCCTCGATCTCCGCGATCAGGTCGAGGTCGGCGAGCCGGCGGAGGTGGTAGGAGGTCGTCCCGGTGCTCTCGCCGAGGGCCTTCGCGACGCTCGTCGAGTTCGCTTCACCGTGTTTGCCCAGGTAGGACAGGATGTCGCGGCGCACCGGGTTGGCCAGTGCCTTGTAGAAGGCCTTGAGGTCCGCGCCCGTGAGGACGCGGCGTTCGGGACGGTCGACCATGCCCAGAGCGTACTACAGAGACTGTTTGCAAAGAACCTCTGCAATCGGCTACCTTGGATCGGGAGATCGGGGGTTCTGATGAAAAGACTGTTCTGGGTGGCGGGTCTGTGCCTGCTGCCGTGGATCGCGGTACTGGGGATGACGCTGCCGGACGTCGCGGAGGCGCGAAACTGGCGGCTGGCCTGGACGGGCTTCGACGCGGCGGAGGCGCTCGGCCTGCTGGCCACCGCGTGGCTGCTCGGCCGCGGCGACCCGCGGACGCCGTTCGCGGCGATCGGCACGGCGACGCTGCTGCTGGCCGACGCCTGGTTCGACGTGGTGACAGCCGGCGACGACGTCGTGTTCTCGCTGCTCATGGCCGGTTTGGAGGTGCCGCTGGCGCTGGCGTGCCTGTCGGTGGCGCTGCCGCGCCCGGCGGTCCCGGCGCATGTCTGAGCTGGACGCGCGGTTGCGCGACGAGATCGACGACCAGGTCGCGGAGGCCCTGGAGGCCTATCTGGCGGAAGCCGGGCACCTGCCGCGCCCGCGCACCTGGCCGCTGGTGGGGACGGTGGCACTGGGGGTCGTCACCACCTGGCTCGTGCCCTCAGCGGCGTGGGCAGCTTGGATCGCGATCGCGGTCACGAACGTCGCCTGGCTGATCGTCCTGAGTGGAGCGCCTCGAAGCTAGCCTGCGGTCGAGGTCTACTTCGGGTCCTCGCCTGAGGGCGACTTCTCGTTGATAATCCCGAAAGGGACGTGAACGCTGGGGATCTGGGTTGTCTTCTCAAGATGCCGCGCTTGATCGTCGAAGAACACGTGAGGTTTCATGACGTCCAGAATGACGCTCTTGTTTATCCCGCCCAGGAAGAAGGCTTCGTTGACGGTTACGCCCCACGACTTGAGGCTGGTGACGGCGCGCTCGTGAGAAGGTGAGTTCCTTGCGGTCACGATTGAAATTCGTACGCGAGTTTTGTAGGAGGGGTCGGTCAGTCGCCGCTCTTCCTCGAGGCGCTGCAGACGGTTCATGTTCGCCAAGAAGTCGCGCAGAGGTCCTGGCGTGTGCGGAGTTACTGCATTCGCTACCTCGTAGCTGTAGAAGTCCTCGAGGGTTCCGGACTGCATCACTCGTTCCGACTCGTCGTTCGCAAGGACGCCGTCGAAGTCGAAGGCGATGCGGAGGTCCTCATCGTCGTCGTCCACGAACGACGACTCCATGACACGGCCTGCGGGAAGTCCCAGTCCGATCGCATCGCGCACATCCGCCTCGTCGGCAGACAGGAATAGCGACATGTTCAGCGCGGACATGTACCTGTACGGCGATCGCCCCTGTGTGAATATCGCCCTTGTGATCGAAAGACCATGGTGGTTGATAGAGCGCATGACACGCATCCCTGTGTCGGGGTCATTTTCGACAGGACGATGACCTCGACCGGGGGATAATCAGCGTTGGCGAGGTTGTTGAGTGAGAGCAACCGTTTGATGAAGGGAAAGGCGACGCCTGGAGTCAGCGCGTTGTCGAGATTCTCTTCCTGATGCCGACGGTAAGCGTCCTCTCCTTGCTCTTCGAAGATCGTTCGACTTCTTGAGGTCGAACAGTGCGCTTGAGGCCACTCCCACGACAAGTCGGTTGGTGAGATCGTACGACATGGTCATCCTTCGGGTCGCTTCAGCGAGATCGAGGCAACCGGGTGCTCGCTTCCGTGAAGTCGGCGACCATGTCGACGCGGTTACTGCTCACACGAATTCGTGATCGTCGAGCTAGGCAAATGTTGCAAAAAAGATCTCTGAAGGCTGGCTCGCGATCGTCCTCACCAACGTCGTCTGGCTGGTGGTCACGACCACGTGAAGCGGACAGTCTGGCCCGGGCGCAGCTGAGCGGCGACGTCCAGGTCGGCCTCCTCGACGACCGCGATCACCGGGTAGCCGCCCGTCGTCGGGGAGTCCGCGTGGAACAGGATCGGGCGGCCCGATGGTGGCACCTGCAGCGATCCCGGCACGCACGCCTCGGACGGCAGCTCGCCGGAGCGGGCGCGCTGCAAGGGCGGTCCGGTGAGCCGGATGCCGACGCGGTCCGAGTCGGGCGAGACCGTGTACACAGTGGACAGCAGCTCGTCGGGGGCGGCGAACCAGTCGCGACGCGGTCCCGGCGTCACGCGCAGGACGGGCGACGACGGCAAAGCCGGGCGCGGGGCCAAGTCGACCACCGGGAAGGCCCCGGGCGTGCCGACCGGCAGCAGCATCCCGGCCGCGAGCGGTGGTGGGCCGAGCTTTCCGAGGGTGTCCGTCGAGCGTGAACCGAGCACCGGTGGGACGTCGATGCCGCCGCGCACCGCGACGTAGCAGCGCAAGCCCGCCGACGCCATGCCCAGCACCAGTTCGTCGCCCGGCCGGAGCGTGATCGGGCCGTTCATGCCACCCGGCGAGACCGCGCACGAAGCTCCGGTCACCGCCACCGTCGTGACGCTCGACGCGCGCAGCACCAGTCCACCCAGCGTCACCTCCAGCGCCGCGGCGTCCGAAGGGTTGCCGACGAGCCGGTTGGCCAGCTCGAACGACGCGCGGTCGGCGGCGCCGGAGCGGGAGACGCCGAGCGCCGCGTGGCCGGGCCGGCCGAGGTCCTGCACCGTCGTCGAAAATCCCGGTCGCACCACTTCGAGCTTCACGACCGCACCGCCTCGAACCGCACGCGCGTGCCCGGCGGCAGCAGGTTCGGCGGGTCGCGCTCGACGTCCCACACCGGCACGGTCGTCCGGCCGAGCAGCCGCCAGCCACCCGGCGACGCGCTCGGGTAGACCGCGCTGTACTCGCCGGCGATCGCCACCGAGCCCGCCGGGATCCGCGTCCGGGGCGTGGACCGGCGCGAGACGTGCAGCGCCGGGTCCAATCCGGACAGGTACGCGAAGCCGGGCGCGAACCCGCAGAACGCCGAGACGTAGGAACCCTCGCTGTGCCGGGAAATCAGCGTGTCGATCGACAGGCCCGCCTCGGCCGCGACGTCGGCGAGGTCCTCGCCGTCGTACACCACCGGGACGACCACTTCGGCCGACGCGGACACCTCACTGTCCACAGGGGACACTTCGCGCAGCACCGCGCCGAGCCGGTCCGCGTCCGTCACCGCGGGGTCGAAGCGGACCAGCAGCGTCCGGGCCGCCGGGACCAGCTCTTCGACGCCGGGCAAGGACAACCGCGTCAACGCCGCTTGGAAGCCGAGCACGTCGTCGAGTTCCACGAGCACCGCGCGCCGCCCGCACGGCAGCAGCCGGACGGTCATCCGGTGAACGCGGTCAGCGGGACGTCCGCGGCGGTCAGGCCTTCGCGGATCCGCCGGGCGAGGTCGACCGCGCCCGGCGTGTCCCCGTGCACGCACAAGGAGTCCGGGAGCAGGTCGAGCTGCCCGCCGTCCGCCGTCACGACGCCGCCGCCGGTGGCCATCCCCACCGCGCGCTCGGCCACCGCCGAACCGTCGTGCAGCACCGCGCCCGGCTCCTTGCGCGAGACGAGCTTGCCGTCGGCGGTGTACGCCCGGTCCGCGAACGCCTCCGCGTACGCCACCACGCCCGCTTTTTCCGCTTGCCGCTGCATTTCCGAGTTCGGCAGGCAGAGCAGCGCGAGCGCGGGGTCGTACCGGCGCAGGCCGTCGACGATCGCCGCCGCCTGCTCGACGTCCACCGCCGCGGTGTTGTACAGCGCGCCGTGCGGCTTCACGTACGTCACGCGGCTGCCCGCCGCGCGGGCGAACGCGTCCAGCGCACCGATCTGGTAGAGCACCTCGTTCGCCAGGTCGTCCGGTGCGATGTCGAGCGCGCGCCGGCCGAACCCGGCCAGGTCGTGGTAGCCGACGTGCGCCCCGATCGCGACGCCGCGTTCGGCCGCCAGGTCGCACACCCGCCGCATCACCGACGGGTCGCCGGCGTGGAAGCCGCACGCGACGTTCGCGCTGGTCACGATGTCGAGCATGGCTTCGTCGTCGCCCATCTTCCAGGCGCCGAAGCCCTCGCCGAGATCGCTGTTCAGATCCATTTCAGCCCACCCGGTATTCGCTGTCGAGCCGGTCCGTGATGAACATGTACCCCGGCGCGTGGGTGATCGCAAAGGGGGGCCGCGACGCCATCAGCGCCGCCTGCGGGGTGACGCCGCAGGCCCAGAACACCGGGACGTCGCCCGGCTCCGCGTCCACCGGGTCGCCGAAGTCCGGCCGGGAAAGGTCGTCGATGCCCAGCGCACGCGGGTCGCCGATGTGCACCGGCGCGCCGTGCACGGCCGGCATCGCGCGGGTGATCCGGACGGCGTCGTCGACGCGGTTCTCCGGGATCTGCCGCATCGACACGACCATCGGCCCGAACAGCCGCCCGGCGGGTTCGCACTGCCGGTTCGTCACGTACATCGCGACGTTGCGGCCCTGGTCGACGTGCCGCAGCGGGACGCCCTCGGCGGCCAGCGCCGTCTCGAACGTGAAGCTGCAGCCGATCGAGAACGCGACCATGTCGCTGCGCCAGAGGCCGGTCGCGTCGGACACCTCGCCGGCCAGCACGCCGTTCTGCCAGATCCGGTAGCGCGGCAGGTCGGTGCGCAGGTCCGCGCCCTCGGCGAGGCGGGTGGCCGGGTCGCCGGGGTCGGTGACGTCGAGCAGCGGGCACGGCTGCGGGTTGCGGGTGCAGAACAGCAGGACGTCGTAGGCCCAGTCCTCGGGCACGGCGATCAGGTTCGTCTGGGTGAAGCCGTTGGCCCAGCCCGTCGTGGGGTGGGCGGTGCCGCGGCGGAACGCTTCGCGCGCTTGCGCGGGAGTGAGCGTCGCGGGTTCCTCAAAGGTCGTCATGAGTTCCCCCTCAGTCGACGAGTTCGATGCCCCGAGTCTCCGGAAGCCCCAGCAGGGCGAGCACGGCGATGCCGTAGCCGAGCGCGCCGAACACGATCGCGCCGCCCGCGCCGAGGAAGCCGACGACGGTCGGGAAGATCGCGCCGACCGCGCGGCCGAAGTTGTAGGTGAAGCCCTGTCCCGTCCCGCGCAGCGCCGTCGGGTACAGCTCGGCGAGGTACGCCCCGAAACCGCTGAAGATCGCGGACATCGAGAAGCCGAGCGGGAAGCCGAGGACGAGCACGAGCCCGTTGGCGCCCTTGGGGATCTGCGTGTACGCGACGATCAGCGCGGCCGAGAGCAGCGCGAACGTCAGGAAGGTCTTCTTGCGCCCCATCAGGTCCGTGAGGTAGCCGCCGCAGACGTAGCCGACGAACGCACCGGTGATGAGGAACGCGAGGTAGCCGCCGGTGCCGATCACGGTCAGCTCGCGCGTCTTCTTCAGGTAGGACGGCAGCCACGTCGAGATCGTGTAGTACCCGCCCTGGACGCCGGTGGCGAGCAGCGCGGCGAAGAGCGTCGTGCGCAGCAGGTCGGCCTGGAAGATCTTGACCAGCGTGCCTTTCACGCGCTCGGTCTTGAGCCGCTCTTCGGCGCGCGGGGCGTCCTTGACGCTCTTGCGGACCCACAGCACGAGCAGCGCCGGGATGATGCCGGTCCAGAACATGATCCGCCAGGCGACGTCGTCGCTCGCGACGCTGAACACCACGGTGTAGACGATCACCGACAGGCCCCAACCGACCGCCCACGCGCTCTGCACGAACGCCACGGTCCGGCCGCGGTACTTGGCCTGCGAGTACTCCGCGACCAGCGCGGCGCCGGCCGCCCACTCACCACCGAAGCCCAGGCCCTGCAGGGCGCGAAAGACCAGCAGCGTCTCGAAGTTGGGCGCGAACCCGCAGAGCACGGTGAAGATCGTGTACATCGCGATGGTGATCTGCAGCGTGCGGACGCGGCCGATCCGGTCGGCCAGCATGCCGGCCCCGACCCCGCCGACGGCCGACACGACCAGCGTCGTCGTGCCGAGCAGGCCGGCTTCGCCGCTGGATATCCCGAAGTACGCGGTGATCGCGGCCAGGCCGAGCGGCAGGGTCTGGTAGTCGAACGAGTCCAGCCCGTAGCCGCCGAAGGCGCCCACGAAGGCGCGGCGCCCGCGTTTGCCGAGCGTGCGGAACCAGTCGAACGGCCGAGCCTCGGTAGCAGTTGTCGCAGTCATGGGCACCTCCTGGCCAGTGTCTCATCGTGGCGCGCCTCACACACTAGGGATTGTTGAACAATTCCACAAGACGGCAATTACATCGTCCTTAGTGTGACGGGTACCATCGTGGGCGTGGTCATCGAAGACAGCGGGCTCCCGGGCCTGGAGGCCGACCGCGGCCTGGTCAGCCGCAAGAGCACGGCCGAGCGGGTCGCCGGCGTCCTGCGCAAGCGCATCGCGGAAGGCTTCTTCCTGCCCGGCGGCCGGCTCTCGGAGCAGGACATCGGCAACGCGCTCGGCGTCTCCCGCAACACGCTGCGCGAGGCGTTCCGGCTGCTCACGCACGAGCGGCTGCTGGCCCACGAGCTCAACCGCGGGGTCTTCGTCCGCATCCCGAGCGTCGAGGACGTCGTCGACATCTACCGCGTCCGCAAGATCATCGAGTGCGCCGCGGTCCGCGGGGTGACGGCGAAGCCGGCGACCTTCCAGCGGATCAAGGAGAAGGTCGAGATCGGCGACGAGGCCGCGCGCACCGGGAACTGGAAGGACCTCGGCACCGCGAACGTGTGGTTCCACCAGGAGCTGGCCGCGCTGTCCGGCAGCGAGCGCGTCAACGAGCTGGTCGGCCGGCTGACCGCCGAGCTGCGGCTGGTCTTCCACATCATGGCCGAGCCGCGGCGCTTCCACGAGCGCTACCTGCCGCGCAACCACGAGATCCTGGACCGCATCGAGGCCGGCGACGGGCCGGGCGCGGAGCAGCTGCTGATGAAGTACCTCGAGGACGCCGAGGAACAGCTGGTCGAGGCGTACGCGGACCGCGCCGAAGCGGCCCGGGCGGCGGTCGCGGCCGACTAGCTAGGCCTGCCGGCGCACCATTTCGGCGATCCAGACCGGCGCGAACGGCGACGTGCAGTTCGGCGGGGTCGGGTAGTCCTTGAGCACCTCGAGGCGCTCGCCGATGTCGATCGCGCGGGCGCGGTGGCTCTCGTGCTCGATCCCGATCCGGGCCAGGCAGCTGTTCATCGCCCACTGCAGCCGGTCCGGCGCGTCCTTCATCTCCTTCTCGATGAGGTCGAGGAGGCCGTCGAGGTCTTCGGGGTGGTCCGCCACGCGGTCGGTGGTCAGCGCCCAGCCGGCGCTCGCGACCACGGGATCCGGGTCGGCGAACCAGGTCCGGCGCAGTTCTTCGGCGTGCGGGCTCTTCTTCACCACGTAATTCACGAGCCAGTCGTGCGCCTTGGGGGTGCGCGCGGTCCGCAGCATGGCGTCCAGCTCGTCGCGGCCGAACGCCTTCGGGCGGCAGATCAGGGTGGCCAGGAGCTTCGCCGCCGTGTCGCCGGTGGCCCAGAGATCGCGGGCGAGGTCCTGCTGCGTCTTCAGCCGCTTCGCGACCGCGCGCAGCTTGCCGAGGTTGACGCCGTGGTCGTCGCCGTGCTTCTCGTTGACCGCGCGGGCCTTGGGGTCCTCGAGCGCGGCCAGCTCGGCGAGCACGGCGTCCACTGTCGATTCGGGCACGGCGGCCAGTCTACGGCTGCCCGTTCGGGCACCCCGGCATTTTGACGGTCCCCAATTCCCGCTCGGCTCGATAGCCTGCGAAAGCGGTTTCGCCGCCGGAGACCCCCAGCGGCAGGCGGAGCCCACCGCTGCCGGGCCGGGGCCTCCCCAGTGTCACGGTCCGGCAGCCCTCGAACGCGCGGCAGGCCCGGCCGGAACCCAGGCCGGGCCTGCTGTTGCACGCCGTCAGCCGGCGTAGCGGGCGAAGATCCTCGTGAAGTCCCACGCCTGCTGGGAAACACCCGAACACGTGTCGTCGTTCGGGTAGGCGCCCGGGCACGGGCGGTCGCGGTTGGCCGACCAGAACGTCAACCGGGCCAGGTGGTGGGAGTTCGCGTAGGCCAGGATGGTGGTGAAGTCGTTCAGCGTGACCGTCTCGTTGTTGTCCGTGATGCCGTTCATCGACGAGATGCCCATGTGCCGGTAGGCCGTGTCGTCGTCGTAGCCGTACGCGGTCTTGACGACGTTCTTGAGCCCTTCGGCCGCGCGCTGGGTCAGCGTGCCCATGTTCTGGCCGGCGCCGCCGAAGTCGAACGGCATGATGACCCAGCCGTCGACCGTCAGCCCGGACTGCGCCGCCCGGTTCACCAGGCTGTTGTCCGG
The DNA here is from genome assembly GCF_044768185.1 of Amycolatopsis sp. NPDC101161. NCBI lineage: Bacteria > Bacillati > Actinomycetota > Actinomycetes > Pseudonocardiales > Pseudonocardiaceae > Amycolatopsis > Amycolatopsis sp. NPDC101161. Next base: position 1,101,678 of record NZ_JBIWPI010000002.1, on the reverse strand, counting down.
ACCGGACTGTCCGGTGCCGAACGTGACGTACAGCTTGATGCCCGGGTTGTTCGCCCGCACCGTCTTCAGCGCGTCGACCGTGCGCTGCTGCACGGTCGGGTTGCTGTAGGCGTCGGCCTCGATGTCGATGTCGATCGCCTTGAGGCCGTAGGCGCTGATCACCTTCTGGTAGCCCGCCGCCAGCTCACCCGCGCTGCCGCACGACGACTCCAGCTTGTTGCCGGAGTAGCCGCCGAACGACGGGATGACGTCGCCGCCGCCCGCGCGCACGGCGTTGATGGTGTTCTGGTCGACACCGCCGGTGAGCGCCCGGCCGCCGTCCCACATCGGGTTGCAGTAGCCGTTGGACAGGATGAACGCCAGCGTGAACCACTTGACGCCGGTGGCGTTCTGGATCGTCTGCGGGCTCGGCGGGTTGCCCCAGCCGTTGTAGAGGTAAGGCGCCACGGCCATTACGCCCGGCCCGCTCGGCGGCGGCGTGGTGCCGCCGGACGGGAGCGTCCACTGCTGGTTGGCCGTGCTCGCGCACGTCCAGATCTGCAGCCGCGTGCCGTTCGCGCTGGAGTTGCCGGTCGCGTCGAGGCACTTGCCCGAACCGGTGTTGACCAGGTTCTTCGCCGCGTTGGCCGTCCACTTCTGGGCGGCGGAGCCGTTGCAGTCCCAGAGCTGGACCGTGGTGCCGTTCGCGGTGCCCGCGCTCGTGACGTCCAGGCACTTGCCCAGTGCCTGCAGGGACCCGTCGGAGCCGACCGTCCACTGTTGGGCGTTGGTTCCGTTGCAGTCGTAGAGCTGGATCGCCGTGCCGTTGGCGGTGCTCGCCGCGTTGACGTCGACGCACTTGCCGGCGATGCCGGTGATCGGGCCGGTCGCCGCCTGCGCGACGCCCGGTGCGAGCACCAGCGCCGACGCGGCGATCAGCGCACCGAATACTGCTGTCTTCTTCATGCGGGCACGTTCCACTTCTGGTTGGCGGCGCCGGTGCACGTCCAGATCTGCAGCCGGGTGCCGTTGGCGCTGGAGTTGCCGGTCGCGTCGACGCACTTGTTCGACCCGGCCCCGACGAGGTCCCGGGCCGCGGTGGCCGCCCACTGCTGGTTGGCCGTGCCGCCGCAGTCCCAGAGCTGCAGCTGCGCACCGTCCGCTGTGGACTGTCCGGTCACGTCGAGGCACTTGCCGAGCGCGCGGATCGTGCCGTCGGTGCCGACGGTCCACTGCTGCGCGCTCGAGCCGTTGCAGTCGTAGAGCTGGACCGCGGTGCCGTTGGCGCTGCTGGCGCCGGCGACGTCGATGCACTTGCCGCCGAGGCCGGTGATCGGGCCGGTCTTGCCGGTGCCGCCCCCGCCGGTGCCCTGGTTGCCGTTCCAGGTGAAGGTGGCCGAGGTGTGGCCGGGCAGGGTGTAGGTGAACGACGAGTTGCCCCAGTTCACGCGCACGCTCTGGTTGCCCGTGCCGGAGTTGTACGCGATGAGCGCCTTCGAGCCGTCCGGGTTCTTCCAAACGACATTGCGGACGGTCGAGTTGTCGTTCGAGTCGATCCGGTACGCGCCGGGCTTCACGAACTTCGTCAGGTGGCCCATCGTGTAGTACTCGACGGTGTAGTCGACCTGCCCGCTGCGCGAGTCTCCGTTGTGGACGGTGATCAGGCCGGTGCAGGTGCCGCAGCCGCCGTTGTGCGGGCCCATGTTCTGGTCGACGCCGAGGCTCCACTTGACGAAGCTCTTCGACCAGTTGCGCGTGTAGTCGACGATGTTGTTCATGTCCTCGGCCTGCTGGTTCGAGATCCAGGTGCCCCCGGAGTGCTCGGTCGAGTAGGCGTTGACGTTCGGGTACTGGTTGTGCGTCGTCGTCTGCTGCGAGATGTCGCCGCCGTAGCCGTGCCAGGCGACGCCGCCGAAGTTGGGGTGGTTGCGGATCGCCGGGTCGTCCAGGGTCGGGGCGCCGTAGGACGCGTAGGTGTCCCAGTTCCAGTCGAGCGCGAGGACCTTTGTGGACAGTCCGGCACCCTGCAGGGCCGGCAGCAGGTTGTTCTTGGCGAAGTACGCCAGCCCGGCGCCGTTCCAGTTGGTCGACGGGTAGCTCGAGCAGCACGTCGGCTCGTTCTGCATCGAGACGTAGTCGATCGGCACGCCCGCGGCCTGGTAGGCCTGGAGGTACTTGACGAAGTACTGCGCGTAGGCCGGGTAGTACTGCGACTCGACCCAGCCGAGCAGGTAGCTGTCGTTGTCCTTCATCCACGGCGGCGCGCTCCACGGCGACGCCATCACCTTGGCCTGCGGGTTGAGCTGCTTGGCCTGCTTGGTGAGCGGCAGCACGTCGGCCTGGTCGTGGGCGATCGAGAAGTGCGTCAGGTTCGGGTCGGTCTGCCCGGCCGGCATGTCGTCGAAGGTGTAGCTGTAGCGGGCCAGGTCGGACGCGCCGAGCGGGTTGCGGATGAAGCTCAGCCCGATGCCGGTGTTCGGGTCGAACAGCTTGCGCATCGTGTCGTCGCGGGTGGCCTGGGACAGCGCCCCGCTGGAGTTCAGCAGCCACGCGGCGGTGTCCGTGAAGGACGCTCCACCGCCTTCGAACTGCTGGTAGGTGGTGTTTTCGTTGACGTTGATGGTCACACCGCCGGACCCGGTGCCCGAGGCGAAGGTGACCGGCGTCTGCTGCTGCAGGCCGCGGGTGACCGTCCGGCCGCCGGAGTCGCTGGTGGTGGTGAGCCAGACGTTCACGGTCTCGCCCGCGGCCTGCGCGGGCGCGGCGAAGGTGGCCGCGGCGAGCGCGGTCACGCCGAGCAGGGTGAGCAGTTTCTTCATGGCAGCGTCCACTTCTGGTTCGCACCGGACCCGCAGGTCCAGATCTGGAGCCGGGTCCCGTTGGCGCTCGAGTTCCCGGTGGCGTCGAGGCACTTGCCGGAGCCGGCGTTCACGAGGTTCTGCGATCCGTTGGCCGACCACTTCTGCGCGGCGGAACCGTTGCAGTCCCACAGCTGGGTCGGCGTGCCGTTGGCCGTGCCGGCACTGGTGACGTCGAGGCACTTGCCAAGTGCTTTTACGGTCCCGTCGCTGCCGACTGTCCACTGTTGAGCGGTCGTGCCGTTGCAGTCGTACAGCTGGACGGCGGTGCCGTTGGCGTTGTTCGCGCCGGCGACGTCGACGCACTTGCCGCCGAGGCCGGTGATCCGCCCGGCGTTCTGCGTGGGCGGCGTCGTGGTGCCGCCGGCGAACTGCGTCGCGACCTGCTCGCCGAGGCTCGTGGCGTTGGCGTGGTTCTCGATCGGGTCGACGTGCGTGTTCGGGAACACGATGTACGTCACCGGGCCCTCGGTGCCGCCGTTGGACGGGTCCGGTTTGATGCCGAGGTTGACGGCGGTCGCGTAGGACGCCTCACCGATGATGCTCGTCGGACCCGTGTCGCCGACGACGGCGTAGGTGACCTTGTTGTTGTAGATCACCGCCACGACCGAACCGCCGTCGATGCCGTAATTGCGGTAGTCCCAAGTGGACGTCGGCTGCGGCAGGACGATGTACGGCAGCTGGGCCGCGTTGAGCGGCTGGTCGGTCGAGGTGTGGAACGCGGTGTCGGGGTAGAAGCAGCAGTCGGTGTTCTCGTTGCACTGGGTCGTCCGGACCCCGTCGCAGTCGATGTCCATGTCGGCCGTGAAGAACACCGCGCCGTTGGCCTGGCAGACGGGCACGGTGGCCGCGCCGCCTTCGTCGAAGGAATATTTGCCGTTCGAAATCTGCTGGCAGGTCTGGGTCTTCGCGAGCAGCTGGCTCGCGGACGGACCGGCCTCGACGGCGGCTTGGGCGGAGCCGGTGAGGAAAGAAAGCGCTAACAGGGCACACCCCATTAGCGCGACGAACATTCGTCGCACTGGGATTCTCCTTGTGGGGGAAGGAAAGAGTGCCGGGCAGGCGGGCCGGGCGGGGCCCGCCTACCCGGGGGGATGGATCAGGGAGTGTTCCACTTCTGGTTGGCCGTGCCGCCGCAGGTCCAGATCTGCAGGCGGGTGCCGTTCGCACTCGAATTGCCGGTGGCGTCGAGGCACTTGTTCGCGTTGGGGTTCACGATGTCCTTCGCCCCGCTGATCGCCCATTGCTGGGCCACGGTTCCGTTGCAGTCGTAGAGCTGCACGGGGGTCCCGTCCGCGGTGCCCGCGGCGCTGACGTCCATGCACTTGCCGAGCGCGCGGATCGTGCCGTCGGTGCCGATGGTCCAGTTCTGCGCGGCGTTGCCGTTGCAGTCGGTGATCTGGATCGGTGTGCCGTTGGCGGTGTTCGCCCCCGCGACGTCGACGCACTTGCCGCCGATGCCGGTGATGGTGCCGGTCCGGCCGCTCGGCGGGGTGCCGCCCCCGGTGTCGCTGGTGACGTGGACGTAGTCGACGACCAGCTGCTGCGGGAACTGCGTGCTGCTGTTCGGGTCGCCGGGCCAGTACCCGCCGACGGCGAGGTTGAGGATGATGAAGAAGTTGTGGTCGTAGACCCAGCGGTTGCCGTTCAGGTCGGCCGGCGTGCGCGTCTGGTAGAGGTTGCCGTCGACGTACCACTTGATCTGGTTGGGCGACCAGTCGACGGCGTAGGTGTGGAAGTCGTCGGAGAAGTTCGGGCCGTTGTAGGCCGCGCCGATGCCGCCGGAGCCGGAGTAGCCCGGGCCGTGGATGGTGCCGTGCACGGTGTTCGGCTCGAACCCGACGTTCTCCATGACGTCGATCTCGCCGTCGGTCGGCCAGTTGCCGCCGCCGAGCATCCAGAACGCGGGCCACATGCCCTGCCCGCGCGGGAGCTTCATGCGCGTCTCGAAGTGACCGTAGGCCTGGCTGAACTTGCCGGCGGTGTTCATCCGCGCGGAGGTGTACTCGCAGCGGCCGTACCAGCAGTTGTAGTTGCCGGGGTTTTCCTTCTTGGCGGTGATGACGAGGTGGCCCTGGCCGTCGAGCTGGGCGTTGTTGGTGCCGGAGGTGTAGTACTGCCGCTCGTGGTTGTTGACGTTGTCGCCGGTTTCGAGCTGCCACTTCGACCCGTCGACGGCGGCGCCCGCGGGGCCGTTGAAGTCGTCGGTGAAGGTGGCGGCGGCCTCGGCCGCTACGGGGGTCAGGACCTGCTGGCCGAGGAACAGCAGGGAGGCCGCGGCGAGGAGCGCGGCTGTTCTCTTTCGGGCTTTTCGGAACGAGGTGGACATCGTTGTCGCCTCTCTCACCGTGGGGGGAACGGCGTTCCGCGCGCAGCACGGAACGCGGGGAGGGGGAGGTGGCCTCGCATGCCGGGGCGGCGGCAGGCGCGACCGTTTCGCCGGCGCACGCGGTCCGTGGGCGGGGTCGGACTTTACGGGCGGCGACGTCTTTGCCGGGTGCTTTGTTGTGCCTGGCAACAAAGTATGCATGGTCCAGACAAGCCGGGCAACCGTCGGGCGGTCATTTTTTTTCAACCCGAATTAAGGGTGAGTGGGTGGCGGGTTTGGGGTGCGATGCTGGTGGGGCGGGTTCCCGGTCAGCGGGGCACGTGCTCTGCACTCGAGCTCGTCGCTCCTTCCGGCACCCCGAAGCCCTCATTGTGACTACGGCCGGCGACACCGCGTCAAGGCGGGAAAGATGCCTTGACCCGGTGCCGCCGGCCGTGTTCTGGCTTCGGATCGGGGTGCGGGGGAGTCTGGGTTCTCGTCCGTTCCTGTTCTCGGGTTCCCCTTGCTTTTGCCTCACGCCGCGTCTGAGTTGGGGGCTCCTGGCTTGGCGATCTTCGATGTTGCTCCCTGCTCCAGCAGGTCCGCTACCGGTAGCGTTGCTGCTCCTGTTGCCACCGCGTCCAGGCCCAGGGAGCCCAGCTGGATTGATGTCTGGCTGAACGGGTGCCTCAGTGCGTGCTCGCTCGCCGCTTCGCGGATTCTTGGCAGCAGCTGCTCGCCCAGGGCCAAGCCTGCCCAGCCGCCGATCACTATGCGCTCCGGGTTGAACAAGTTGATCAAGTTCGCTATCCCCGCGCCCAGGTAGCCGGCCGTCTCGTCCAGTACCTTTGCCGCCGTCTTGGACTTCGGGGCTGCCTCCAGGAGGGCCGCGAACTGGGCCTGCTCGTCCTCGCCCGGGACTTCCTTCCCCCGCACTCGCCGGTACCTCGCCAGCACTCCGCCCGCGCCGATGTACGCCTCCAGGCAGCCGAGCGCTCCGCAGCGGCATTGCTGCCCTCCGTACGCGATCGTTGTGTGGCCCCACTCGCCCGCGCTGCTCGTCGATCCCCGGTACGTCGTTCCGTCCGTCACCACCGCCGCGCCCACGCCCGAGCCGATCAGTGCTATCACCGCGTGGCGGGCTCCCCGGCCCGCGCCGAACCACATCTCCGCCTGGCCCTGCGTCTTCGCTCCGTTGTCGACGAACAACGGCAACGACACCCCCGCGTCCTGCAGCAGTGATACCAGCGGCACCGCGTCCCAGCCCACCGTCGGTGCGTGGACCAGCACCCTCGCGCCCTGCTCGACCGTGCCCGGGACGCCGATGCCCACGCCCAGCACCGTTGCTTCGTCGATGCCCGCGCTCGCGAACACCTCGCGCAACCCCGATGTCACCTGCTCGACCGCCGTTGCCGGGTCCGGGGCCTTCGGGAGCGGGTGGTCCACCGTTGCCAGGCGGGTCATCGCCAGGTCGAACAGCTCCACCTTGACGCCCGTCTCGCCGATGTCGACCCCCGCGACGTGCCCGTACGCCGGGTCGACGCGCAGCAGCACTCGCGGCCGGCCGCCGTCGGACTCGACCTGGCCCGCCTCCGTGATGAGGCGCTCTTCGCCCAGTTCGGCGGTCACGTTGCTGACCGTCGCCGCACTCAATCCGGTGAGCTGGCTCAGTTCGTGCCGCGACAGCGGGCCGTCGAAGTACAGTTTCGACAGCAGCAGGGAACGGTTGTGCCGCCGCAGATCACGGACGGTGGTGCGCTTGCTCGCCATGGGCAACCCATCTGAAACTCTCACCGGCTGCGACCAGGATGCCTGATCACCGTAAGTTGTGGCTATGTATTAAGTGGTGAACTAAGTCCCGAACCCATAGTGACATGGGTGGTATCTGGCACAATCCCCCAGGTGACCCAGGTGGTACGCCAGACAACTCGAGACCTCCGGCGGCACAACCGCGCGGCACTCCTGTCCTCCCTCTACCTCCGCGGCCCCGTCAGCAGGCTGGAACTAGTAGCTGAATCGGGACTGTCGGCCGCCACCGTTACCAACGTCGTCTCCGAGCTCATCGCCGACGGCGTCGTCGCCGAGGCCGGCTCGGTCGAATCCGACGGCGGACGGCCGCGGACGCTGCTCGCCGTGCGCCCCGACTTCGGGCACGTCGTCGGCGTCGACGTCGGCGAAACGCACGTCGAGGTCGGATTGTTCGACTGCGCACTCGGGACGCTCGGCACGGTCCGCCACCCGCTCGTCGGCACCCGCTTGGACCCGGACGAAGTGGCCGGTTTGGTGCGAACCGGCATCGCCGAAGTGCTCGAAGGGGGCGAACCGGACGCGGTGTTCGGCGTCGGCATCGGCGTGCCCGGCGCGGTCCGCGACGGCGGGATCGTGCACGCGCCCACCCTCGGCTGGCGCGGCGTCGCCTTCGCCGACCTCATCCACCCGCACATCGGCGCGCCCCTCCACCTGGACAACCGCGCCCGCACGCTCGGTCAGGTCGAGGCCTGGCGCGGCGCCGGCCGGGGTGCCGAACGCGCGATCGTCGCCCTGCTCGGCGTGGGTGTCGGGGCCGCCGTCGCGACCGCCGGGCCGTCGCACCCCGGCATCACCACCAGCGAGTGGGGGCACACCGTCGTCAAGGCGGGCGGCGCGGCCTGCCGGTGCGGCTCGCACGGCTGCCTGGAGGCCTACGTCGGCACCGAGGCGATCGTCCGGCACTACGCCGACCGCGTCGGAAAGCAGCCGGTCATCGGGGATGAAAGCGACAACGAGCTGGCGCGGATCGTCGCCGAAGCCCGCGACGACGGCCCCGCCGCCGACGTCCTCGCGGAGACCGGCGAGTACCTCGGGATCGGCATCGCGAACCTGATCAACCTGCTCAGCCCGGACCGGGTGGTGCTCTCCGGCTCGGCGGGGGCGATCATGGGACCGGCGATCCTGCCCGCCGTGCGCGACGCGGTGGGCCGGCACGCGCTCGACTACCTGGCCGGGCGCACCGAGGTCGTCCTCGGCAGCCTCGGGCCGGACGCGGTCGCGCTCGGCGCGGCCACCCTGCCCATCGCGCAGCTGCTCGCGAACGGGGGCCGGACCGGCTGATTCCCTTGCGTCGCAAGGAGTAATCACCGAGACAGGTCCAGACCGCCAGTTCTTTCAGTACTTAAACTTAGGTACAAAACGTTACCGCCGTGTTATTGACGTGACCCGAGTCACCCGGGTTGACTTCGGGACGTCGTTCGGTCGCCGGCGGTCGGGGCTCGCTACCAGTCGACATCTACGCACGTCGTCGATGACTAGGAGGAACGATGCGAGTCAAGCGCTCCATCGTCGCAGCGCTGGTGGCCGCGATGGCCCTGAGCGGCCTGACCGCGTGTTCGGGCGGCAGCTCGAACGCCGCGCAGAGCAACCCGGACCAGGTGCTCAACGTGGGCAAGCCCGACGGCCCGCAATCGGAGAACAACAACCCGTTCCTCGAGACGTCCGCCCTGTCGAACATGGGTTACCGGTGGATGATCTACGAGCCCCTCGTCATGCACAACCGCGTCAAGCCGCAGGAGCCGGGCAAGCCCTGGCTGGCGACGAAGTGGGACTGGTCGGACAACTACAAGAAGCTGGTCCTGACCGTCCGTGACGGCGTCAAGTTCTCCGACAACCAGCCGATGACCGCCGAGGACGTCGCCTACACGTTCCAGCTGCTGCGCGACAACAAGGCGCTGAACGTCGACGCCGTGCCGTACAAGGACATCACCGCGGCCGGAAACCAGGTCACGCTGGGCTTCGAGACGTCCCAGTTCGTCAACCAGCTCAAGATCCTGCAGACGCTCGTCGTGCCGAAGCACGTCTGGCAGTCGGTCAAGGACCCGGCGCTCGACACCGTGAAGAACCCGATCGGCACCGGGCCGTACACGCTCAAGTCGTTCACGCCGCAGACGATGATCGTCACCCGGCGCGACGCCGGCTACTGGCAGGAAGCGCCGAAGGTCAAGGAGATCCGCTACACCTCCTACACCGACAACAACGCGCAGGTCAGCGCGCTGGTCAGCGGGGCGTCGGAGTGGAGCTTCGTCTTCATCCCGAACTACAAGGCCGTCTACACGAACAAGGACCCGCAGCACTACAAGCTGTGGTTCCCGGCGCAGCTGGCCGTGCACGGCCTGTGGTTCAACACCGAGAAGGCCCCCTGGAACGACGCGAAGCTGCGTCAGGCGGTCAGCAAGGTGATCAACCGCGACGACATCTTCAACCAGGGCGAGGCCGGCTACTTCTACCCGAAGAACGACCAGGTCACCGGCATCCCCACGCCGGCGGGCGACCCGTTCATCGCGCCGCAGTACAAGGGCCAGACGGTCCAGGTCGACGTCCCGGGCGCCAAGTCGCTGCTGACCGGCGCGGGCTACAAGTTCAACGGCGACAAGCTGGCCGACCCGAGCGGCAAGCCGGTCACCCTCAAGCTGACGGTCCCGTCGGGCTGGTCGGACTACATCACCGACCTGGAGATCATCAAGGACAACCTGGCGCAGATCGGCATCACCGCCACGGTCGAGAAGATGAACCAGGACGCGTGGATCAAGTCGGTCGACACCGGTGACTTCGAAGGCCTGATGCACTGGACCAACGACGGTGCGACGCCGTACGACATGTACCGCGACGTCATGGACGGCAACCGCTACAAGCCGACCGGCCAGGGTGGCATCAACGGCAACTACGGCCGCTTCAAGAACGACGAGGCGACCAAGGCGCTCGAGACCTACGCCAACGCCGAGGACGACGCCGCCCGCACCGCCGCCATGGCGACGCTGCAGAAGATCATGATCGACCAGCAGCCGATGGTCCCGACCTCGGCGGCCAACTCCGGCGGCGAGTACAGCACGAAGAACTGGGTCGGCTGGCCGGACGACGCCAACCCGTACGGCCCGGCGCAGCCCACGCTGCGCAACGCGCTCGACATCGTCCTGCACCTGAAGCCCGCGGCCTGAGCAATGGCGGAGTCCGTGGCAACGACCGAGCAGTCCCCCTCCGACCCCGTCGCCGTCGGGTCGGAGGGGGACCTCCCCGTCGTCCTCGAGGCGGCGGGACTCACCAAGCACTTCCCTGTCCGGCGGCGCGGACGCGCGGGCCTCACCGGCCCGCGTCGCGCCGTCCAGGCCGTCGACGACGTCACCCTGACGCTGCGGCGGGGCCGGGTCACGGCGCTGGTCGGCGAGTCCGGCTCGGGCAAGTCGACCGTCGCCCGCCTGCTCGCGGGGCTCTACCCGCGCACCGGCGGCGACATCCGGCTGCACGGCGAGACGGTGAACGTCAAGCACGGCAAGGCGTTCCGCACCTACGCGCGCCGGGTCCAGATGATCTTCCAGGACCCGTTCGCGTCGCTGAACCCGGTGCACACCGTGCGCTACCACCTGACGCGGGCGCTCAAGATCCACGGCCGCGCGGGCGACGACCTCGAGAAGTCGTTGCACGAGCTGCTTTCCCGCGTCCAGCTGACCCCGCCCGAGCGGTACATCGACAAGTTCCCGCACGAGCTGTCCGGCGGGCAGCGCCAGCGCGTCGCGATCGCGCGGGCGCTCGGCGCCGACCCGGAGGCACTGCTGGCCGACGAGCCGGTGTCCATGTTGGACGTCTCCATCCGGCTCGGCGTGCTGAACCTGTTGCGGGACCTCAAGGAACGCCTGCACCTGGCGATCCTTTACATCACGCACGACATCGCGTCCGCGCGCTACTTCGCCGACGAGACGATGGTGATGTACGCCGGCCGGATGGTCGAGGGCGGCGACAGCGAGACCATCACGCAGAACCCGGCGCACCCGTACACGCGGCTGCTCATCGACTCCGCGCCCGACCCCGACCGGCTGGCCGGCGGCGCGGCCGAGCTCGACCCCGGCGAGGTGCCGGCCGAGCGCGGGGCGGGTGAGCCGCCGAGCCTGATCGACCCGCCGTCCGGGTGCCGGTTCCACCCGCGCTGCCCGGTCGCGATGGAACGCTGCAAGACCGACCTGCCGCCGCGGTTCGAGGTCGACGACGCACCCGGCCACTGGGCCGCGTGCTGGCTGTACGACGGGGCCGCCCGATGAGGTACCTGCTGCAACGGCTGGCCTTCTACGTCTTCACGGCCTGGGCCGCCGTCACCATCAACTTCTTCATCCCGCGGATGATCCCGGGCGACCCCGTGCAGTCGCTGATCGCGAAGAACCAGGGCATGATCAGCCAGGACGCCGTCCAGTCGCTGTACGTCCTCTTCGGACTCGACAAGAACGAAAGCCTGATCTCCCAGTACTTCGACTACTGGGGCCAGCTCTTCCGCGGTGACCTCGGGATCTCGTTCACGTTCTTCCCGACGCCGGTGTCCGACCTGCTGAGCGACAGCCTGCCGTGGACGATCATCCTGGTCGGCATCACCACGATCGTGGGCTTCGCGCTCGGTACCGGGCTCGGCGTGGTCGCCGGCTGGAAGCGCGGCTCGTGGGTCGACGGCCTGCTGCCGGTGACGACGTTCCTCTCGTCGATCCCGTACTTCTGGCTCGGCCTGATCGCGCTGACGCTGCTGGCCGGTCCGGGCAGCTTCTTCCCGTCGTCCGGCGGCTACGACCCCGGCACCATCCCGGGCTGGGACGGCACGTTCATCGGCAGCGCGATCCAGCACAGCCTGCTGCCCGCGCTGACCATCCTGATCAGCTCGATGGGCAGCTGGATCCTGGGCATGCGGAACATGATGGTCACCGTCGCGTCGGAGGACTACGTCACGGTCGCGCACGCCAAGGGCCTGCCCGAGCGCCGGGTGATGGTCGGGTACGCGGCGCGCAACGCGCTGCTGCCCAGCGTGTCCGGCTTCGCGCTGGCGCTCGGGTTCATCGTCGGCGGCACGCTGCTGGTGGAGATCGTCTTCTCCTACCCGGGCGTCGGCTACCAGCTGTTCCAGGCGGTCGGCTCGCAGGACTACCCGCTGATGCAGGGCATCTTCCTGATCATCACGCTGTCGGTGCTGGTGGCGAACCTCTTCGCCGACGTCGCCTACCTCGCGCTCGACCCGCGCACCCGGAAGGAGGGCTGACATGGCCGTACCCGCGGCGGACGTCAAAGCCGCCCGAGCCCTCCCCGTCGACGCGGTCGCCGGCCGGTCGAAGCGGCGCCGGTTCCGGTTCCTGACCGGCGGCAAGACGGTCACCGGGCTCGCCGTCATCGTCTTCTTCGTGGTGATCGCGATCGTCGGTGAGTGGATCGCGCCGTACGACCCGTCGGCGCGCAGCAACGACCTGATGGAGTCGCCCTCGGGCCGGCACTGGTTCGGCACCACCCACCTGGGCCAGGACATCTTCAGCCAGGTCGTGGTCGGCACGCGCAGCGTCATGCTGGTCGGGCTGACCGCCGGGATCGTGGCGACGATCCTCGCGGTGCTCGTCGGCGTGACGTCGGGCTACCTCGGCGGGACGCCCGGGGAAGGGCTGTCCGCACTGTCCAATGTGTTCCTGGTGATCCCGGCGCTGCCGCTGATCATCATCATCGGCAGCGCGGTGCCCACCGGCGGTGACTACCTGGTGGCCGTGATCATCGGCTTCACGTCGTGGGCGTGGGGCGCGCGAGTCCTCAGAGCGCAGACGCTTTCGCTGCGCGGCCGGGAATACGTCGAAGCGGCCCGGGCGACCGGCGAGTCGACCTGGCGGATCATCTTCTTCGAGATCCTGCCGAACCTGACCGCGGTGATCGCGTCCAGCTTCGTCGGCACGGTGATCTTCGCGGTGATGTCGGAGATCACGCTCGCGTTCGTCGGCGTCTCCGGGCTGTCCAACTGGAACTGGGGCACGATCCTGTTCTGGGCGCAGAGCCAGCAGGCCCTCGCGCAGGGCGCGTGGTGGTGGTTCGTGCCGGCCGGGCTGGCCATCGCGATCCTCGGCACCGCGTTGTCCCTGCTCAACTTCGGCATCGACGAGTTCGTCAGCCCGCGGCTGCGCGGCAGCGGCAAGGCCCGCGTCAAGGGCGCCGACGGGCGGACGCATCGCATGCGCGTGGGCTTCACGCCCGTGCTCGGGCGGGAGGAGCAGCCATGATGGACCCGGTCTTGGAGATCAAGGGCCTGGACGTCGACTACGGCGTCGGCGAGGAGGCCGTGCGCGCGGTCCGGGACGTGGACCTGACGCTGCACCGCGGCGAAGTCCTCGGCCTGGCCGGGGAAAGCGGCAGCGGGAAGTCCACTTTGGCCTACGGGCTGACGCGGCTGCTCGCGCCGCCGGGCGTGATCCGCGGTGGTCAGGTCATCTACCACCCGGCCGACGGCGAGCCCTACGACGTCCTTCGCCTGACGGACCGGCAGCTCCGGGACTTCCGGTGGGCGGAGACTTCCATCGTGTTCCAGGGCGCGATGAACTCGCTGAACCCGGTGCACAAGGTCGTCACGCAGCTGGTCGACGTCATCAAGGCGCACGAGCCGCGCTCGACGAAGGCGGCCCGCGTGGCCCGCGCGAAAGACCTGCTCAAGCTGGTCGGGATCTCGGCCGACCGGCTGGAAGCGTACCCGCACCAGCTCTCCGGCGGCATGCGCCAGCGCGTGATGATCGCGATGGCGCTCGCGCTCGAACCGCGGGTCGTCATCATGGACGAGCCGACGACCGCGCTCGACGTCGTCATGCAGCGGCAGATCCTCGGCCAGCTCGTGGAACTTCGGGAACGGCTGGGGTTCTCGGTCCTGTTCATCACGCACGACCTTTCGCTGCTGGTCGAGTTCTCGGACCGGATCGCGATCATGTACGGCGGCCGGATCGTCGAGCAGGCGCCGGCGTCGGCGCTCTACCGGGACGCACTGCACCCGTACAGCTTCGGCTTGCTGAACTCGTTCCCCGCGCTGCGCGGGCCGCGTCGCGAGCTGGCCGGGATCCCGGGATCGCCGCCGGACACGCGCGGCATGCCGGCCGGCTGCGCGTTCCACCCGCGGTGTCCCAAAGCCTTCGAGCCGTGCGACTCGAAGGTGCCCGAGCTGGGCTTGCCCGGCGGCGACCCGTCACGGGAAGTGGCTTGCTTCCTGCACCCGGTCGCGACCCCCTGAACGCCGTCTGTCCTATCCGGTCCACCTGGAGGAGACCCGCCTTGACCGAGACCACCGCCGCGACCGCCGAACAGCAGGCGCTGATCGACACGCTGCCGCCGGACTTCCGCTGGGGCGTGGCCACCGCCGCGTACCAGATCGAAGGCGCGGTCGCGGAAGACGGGCGCACTCCGTCCATTTGGGACACCTTCTGCCAGGTCCCCTGGGCCATCGACAACAACGACACCGGCGACGTGGCGTGCGACCACTACCACCGGATGCCGTCGGACATCGAGCTGGTGAGCGATCTCGGTGCGGACACGTACCGGTTTTCCGTGGCGTGGCCGCGGGTCCAGCCGCGCGGCCGCGGCGGCGTCAACGAGGCCGGGATCGGGTTCTACGACCGGCTGGTCGACGAGACGCTGAGCCGCGGGATCACGCCGTGGCTCACGCTGTACCACTGGGACCTGCCGCAGGAGCTGGAGGACGCGGGCGGCTGGCCGGCGCGCGATACGGCGTACCGGTTCGCGGACTACGCGATGCTGGTGTTCGACCGGCTGAAGGACCGGGTCCGGCACTGGACGACGTTGAACGAGCCCTGGTGCTCGGCGATGCACGGGTACGTGCACGGCGTGATGGCGCCGGGCCGTCGTGACTACACGGCCGGGCTGCACGCGGTGCACCACCTGCTGCTGGGTCACGGCCTCGCGACGCAGCGGATGCGTGAGGCCGCCCCGCCGGACACCGAGTTCGGCATCACGCTGAACATGTGCACGGCGGACCCGGCGACGGACTCCCCGGAGGACGTCCGCGCGGCCCGGCAGGCCGACGGCCTCGGCGTCCGGGTCTACCTGGACCCGCTGGTGCACGGGCGCTACCCGGACGACGTGGTGGAGGACCTGGCTGACCGCGGGGTTCGTCTTCCGGTCCAGGACGGCGACCTTTCGGTGATTTCGACGCCGCTGGACTTCCTGGGCGTGAACTACTACTTCGGCCAGCAGTTCTCGGGCGTCGACGAGACGGGCCGCGCGGTCGACGACGAGGGCGTCCCGGCATCCCGGGTGGTCCCGTTCGGCGAGCCGACGACGGCGATGGGCTGGGAGATCCTGCCGGGCAAGTTCACCGAGCTGCTGACGCGCCTGGGCCGCGACTACCCGGGCCTCCCGATGTACATCACGGAGAACGGCTCGGCGTTCGACGACGACCCGGACACCTCGGGTTTCGTCCGCGACGAGCAGCGCACGGCGTACTTGGCATCGCACATCGCCGCGGTCGCGGCAGCGCGCGAGGCGGGTGCCGACGTGCGCGGGTACTTCGCGTGGTCCCTTTTGGACAACTTCGAGTGGGCGTACGGGTACGCGAAGCGGTTCGGCCTGATCCGGGTGGACTACGAGACGCAGGAGCGCACGATCAAGCAGAGCGGCTACTTCTACCGCGACACCGTGCGGCGGGTCCGCGGCAGCTGAGCAAGGTCACTCGATCGGGGGTGGGGTACGCCCCACCCCCGCGTCGGTGGTGCGCACCATGGTTCGCGCCCCCGGGCAACCCCTAACGTCGGCTGGGACGGATCCCGACGACGGAGGGGAATCATGGCAGTCCGAACCGCGGCCCGGCCCGTACCTCAGACGGCGCGAAAAGCCTGGTGGCGACGGCCGTGGATCGGCCCGCTGGCCCTGCTCGTGCTCGCCTTCCTGTCCTTCTCGCTGCCCCCCTACCTGGCGCTCGACCCCGCCCGGTCGCGGGTGCCGCAGCCCGAGGGCTTCCCGGCGCACTACTGGTTCCTCGTCGCGCACGTCATCTTCGGCTCGATCGCCATGGGCGGCGCCGTGCTGCAGATCTGGCCCTGGCTGCGGCGGACCCACCCGGTGATCCACCGCAACGTCGGCCGCGCGTACGTCTTCGCCGGCGTGCTGCCCTCCGGGTTGATGGCCCTCACGATCGGGTCGCAGAGCCCGTTCGGCCCGGTCACCCGGGTCAGCGACGTGCTCGCAGCCGTGCTGTGGATCGGGTGCACGATCGCCGGCTGGCGGGCGGTGCGCGACCGGCGCTTCGGCGACCACCGCAAGTGGATGATCCGCAGCGTGACGTTGACCTTCTCGATCATCGTGAACCGGGTGATCTCGCCGATCGCCATGATCGTGCTGGAACCGCAGATCCCGACCACTTTCGGGGGTAGCGAACTGGCGTTCAGCCAGAGCGTCGGAGCGATTTCCTCGTGGGGCGGCCTGGCGTTCGCGGCGATCGTCAGCCAGCTGATCCTGGAGCACCGGCCCGCGAGGAAGCCAGCCATCTCGCGATGATCGTTCGCTGGATCTCCGACGCCCCTTCGTAGATCCGGGGCGCGCGGACCTCCCGGTAGAGGTGTTCGAGCAGGTGCCCGCGTCGCAAGGCGCGGGCGCCGTGCAGCTGGACCGCCGAGTCGACGACGAACTGCGCCGCCTCCGTGGCGAACAGCTTCGCCATCGCCGCGCGGCCGCCGAGGTTCTGCTCGCCCGCGTCGTACGCGCCCGCGGCCGCGTAGACCAGCAGCCGCGCGGCCTCCGTGCGCGTCGCCATCTCCGCCAACGCGTGCGCCACCGCCTGCTGCTTGATAAGCGGGCCGCCGAACGCTTCCCGTTGGCTCGTATGGGAAACAGTGGCGTCCAGCGCGGCCTGCGCCATCCCGACGGCGAACGCGCCGACGCTCGGGCGGAACAGGTCCAGCGTCCGCATCGCCACCGCGAACCCGCGGTTCTCCTCGCCGAGCAGCTCCTCGCGCCGGACCTCGACGCCGTCGAACGTGACCGTGCCGATCGGGTGCGGGCTCACCAGGTCCAGGTGCTCGCCGCCCAGGCCCGGGCGGTCGGCCGGGACGACGAACGCGCTGACCCCGCGCGAGCCCGCGCCGGGTGTCGTGCGGGCGAACACCGTGTAGAAGTCGGCTTCGGGGGCGTTCGAGATCCACATCTTCGAGCCGGTCAGGCGCCAGCCGTCGCCGTCGGCCTCCGCTGCCAGGGACAGCGCTGCCGCGTCCGAACCCGCGTCCGGCTCGGTCAGCGCGAACGCCGCCACCGCGTCGCCAGCCGCCACGGCGGGCAGCCACTTCGCGACCTGACTGTCCTGTCCGGACTGCAGGATCGGGTAACTTCCCAATCCCTGCAACGCGAGCGCCGTCTCGGCCTCGGTGTTCACCGTGGCCAGGTTCTCCCGCAGGATGCACAGGTCGGTCGCGGCCGCCTGGCGGGAAGGCGACCCCGAAGAGACGCCCGGGAAGAGCCGCGCGAGCAGGCCGAGCGCACCCATCTCCTTGAGGAGCGGCCGGTTCACCGCACCCTCCACACCGGACTCGGCGAGCGGGCGCAGCTGCTCCGCGCCCAGCCGCCGCACTTCCGCGGCGAACGCCTGCTGGTCGGGATCGAGGGTGAACGTCATGACGAAGCTCCCGGTCGCCAGCGGGCATGGGCGGTCCCCGTCGGTCCGGAGCGGACGAGGTCGAGACGCGGCTCCGGCCCGTCGCTGCGGCCGGTCTGGGGCTTGCGGCGGCCGGCGGCGAACGGCTTCGGCCACGGCAGCGGGTAGTCCTGCTCGGCCGCCGCGTGCAGTGTCCACTGTGGATCGTAGAGGTGCGTTCGGCCCAGCGCGCAGAGGTCCGCGCGGCCCGCGAGGATCAGCGAGTTGACGTCGTCGTACGACGAAATCGCGCCGACCGCGATCACCGCGATCCCGTACTCACGCCCGATCTCGTTGCGGATCCGGTCGGCGTACGGCGTCTGGTAGCTGCGGCCGTACTGCGGACGCTCCTCGCTGACGACCTGCCCGGTCGAGACGTCGATGCCCGCGGCCCCGTGCGAAGCGAACGCGCGCGCGATTTCGACGGCGTCGTCGGCGTCGATGCCGCCTTCGCACCAGTCGGTCGCCGAGATCCGGACGGTCATCGGCCGCTCGGCGGGCCAGGCGGCACGCACCGCGTCGAAGACCTCCAGCGGGAACCGCAGCCGGTTCTCCAGCGACCCGCCGTAGGCGTCGGTCCGCTGGTTGGTCAACGGCGAGAGGAACGACGACAGCAGATACCCGTGCGCGCAGTGCAGTTCGAGAACGTCGAACCCGGCGCGAGCGGCAGCCTCCGCGCACGAGACGAACTGGTCGCGGATCTCCGAAAGCTCCGATGTGGACAGTTCGCGCGGCACTTGGTTCCGCGAGGAGTACGGCAACGCCGAAGGGGCGCAGACTTCCCAGTTGTCCGAAGGCAACGGCTCGTCGATGCCGTCCCACATCAGCTTCGTCGAGCCCTTGCGACCCGAGTGTCCCAATTGGACACCGATGCGGGCGGGGGACTGCGTGTGCACGAAGTCGACTACGCGCTTCCACGCCGCTTCCTGTTCGGCCGTGTACAACCCGCCGCAACCGGGCGTGATGCGGCCTTCGGGGGAGACGCACACCATCTCGGTCATCACCAGCCCGGCCCCGCCGAGGGCCTTGCTGCCCAGGTGGACCAGGTGGAAGTCGCCCGGGACACCGTCCTCGGCGGAGTACATGTCCATCGGGGACACGACGATCCGGTTCGGCAGTTCCAGACCACCCAAGGAGAACGGCTGGAACATCGGCGGCCGCGACGTCGTCCCGAGCGACCGCGCGAACCAGTGGTCCAGCTCGGCGGCGAACTCCGGGTCGCGCAAGCGGAGGTTGTCGTGGGTCACCCGGCGGCTGCGCGTGAGGATGTTGAACGCGAACTGCGGCGGGTCCTGGTGGGTGTACTGCGCGATGTTCTCGAACCACTCCAGGCTCGCCTGCGCGGCCCGCTGCGTCGACTGGACGACCGGCCGCCGTTCCAGCTCGTAGGCCTTCAACGCCGAAGCGACGCCGTCGTTTTCGTGCAGGCACGCGGCCAGCGCGAGCGCGTCCTCCATCGCCAGCTTCGTGCCGGAGCCGATCGAGAAGTGCGCGGTGTGCGCCGCGTCGCCGAGCAGGACGACGTTGTCGTGCACCCAAGTCTCGCAGCGCACGGTGCCGAACGTGACCCACTTCGAGTTGTTGGCCATGATCCGGTGGTCGCCCAGGATGTCCGAGCACAGGTCGCGGATCATCGCGATGGACTTCTCGTCGCTCTCGCCCGGCGGGAGCGAGGTCGCCGCGATGGGCCCGAACGCGCGCTGCCAGACGTCGTCGTGCACCTCGAGGATGAACGTGCTGCCGTCGCGGCCGTACGGGTAGCCGTGGATCTGCATGATCCCGGCCGGCGTCTCGAGGACGTAGAACTTGAAGGCGTCGAACACCAGGTCCGTGCCGAGCCAGATGTAGTGGCACCGGCGGGTCTCGACGCTCGGCCGGAACGTCTCGGCGTACCGGGCGCGGATCGCCGAGTTGACGCCGTCGGCGGCGATGACCAGGTCGTAGCCCGAGAGGTCGGCCGGGGCCTCCTCCCGGAAGTGGAGGCCGACGCCGAGCTCGGCGCAGCGGCCCTGCAGGATGCCGAGCAGGCGCTTGCGGCTCATCGCGGCGAAGCCGTGGCCGCCCGAGGTGGTGACCGTGCCGCGGTAGTGGACGTCGATGTCGTCCCAGCGGGCGAACTCGGCCTTCATGGCTTCGTGCACCGACGCGTCGGCGTGCTCGATGCCGCCGAGCGTCTCGTCGGAGAACACGACGCCGAAGCCGAACGTGTCGTCCGGCGCGTTGCGTTCCCAGACGGTGATTTCGTGACCGGGACCGAGCTGCTTCGCCAGCGCGGCGAAGTACAGACCCGCCGGGCCGCCACCGATGACCGCGATACGCACGTCGTCGAGGATATGTCGTCACCGGTACGACCGTCAATAACGCGAAAGATGGCGTACGGTGTGCCGCATGGAACGCATCAACCCGCCGGAGCTGGGCAAGCCGTCCGGGTTCTCGCACGCGGTCGTGGCCGAGGGCCGGGTCGTCTTCCTCGCCGGCCAGACGGCGCTGGACGCGTCGAACAAGATCGTCGGCGACGGCGTCGTCGAGCAGTTCGAGCGCGCGCTCGGCAACCTGCTGACGTCGTTGCGCGCGGCGGGCGGTTCGCCGGAAGACCTGTGCAGCGTGACGATCTACATCGTCGACATGGCGGACTACCGCGCCCACGCGCGCGAAATCGGCGCGGTGTGGAAGCGGCTCGCGGGCACCGAGTACCCGGCGATGGCCGGCATCGGCGTCTCCCGGCTGTGGGACGAGGAGGCCTTGGTCGAGGTCCAGGGCTTCGCGGTCGTCAGCCGAGGTTGATCGACTTGGCGACGAACGCGCGGGCCGGGTCTTCCAGCTGCGCGTGCAGCTCGAAGAACAGGTCGGCCGCGCGGATCCCGGACCAGTCGCGGGGCAGGAACTCCGCGGGCAGGCCGGGGTCGAGGTAGGGCATCCGCCGCCAGCCGGTCAGCACGCGGACGTAGTCGGCGAAGGCCTGCTCGTCGGTCACGGACTTGCGGCGCAGCGCGGGGCCGTGCTCGTCGAGGAACGTCGTGTACAGCTCGTCGAGCCGGTCGAGGGCCCACCAGTCGCGGATCTTCGCCCGGACGTCGCCGAAGGCCAGGTGGTCGGCGCGGAACAGGTCGGCGTACCCGGCCAGGCCGAGCCGGGTCAGCGCCTCTTCGGTCGCCGCGTGCAGGTGGGCCGGGGCGATCCAGACGCCGGACGCGGCGGTGCCGAAGCCCATCCGGGCGAGCTGGGTGCGCAGGAGGTGGCGCTTGTGGCGCTCGGTCTCCGGCACGGAGAACACCGCGAGCAGCCAGCCGTCGGCCGGGGTCGCGCGCCCGCGGCGGAAGATCCGCTCGTCGCCCTCGCGCAGGATGTCCCGGGCGGCGTCGGACAGCTCGTAGCCCGCGGTCGCGCCGCGGCGAACGGCTTCGAGGATCCCGCGCCGCTTGAGCCGGGAGATGGAGGAGCGCACGGCGGGCTCGTCGACACCGACGGCGGCGAGCAGGTCGATCAGCGAGGCGACCGAGAGCCACCCGCCCTCGGTGCGCGAGTAGAGGCCGTACACCGTCACGATGAGCTGGCGAGGCTGGGCCGCACGGCCGGAGCCGTCCAGTTCGGTTGCCTCGGGTACGGCCGTCATCGGGCCACGATAGCAACTCCCGCGCCGATCGCTCCGCTACGATTTCGCCGCGATGCTGCCAGCCACCAAGGGGATCTTCGACCGGCTCACCCGCCGCGGGCGCTTGATGACCAAGCGGACCTGCGACCGGCAGGGCCACGTGCTGCGCGAGGGGCGGTTCCTCTTCCGGACGCCGACCGCGTGGGAGTACGCCGCCGCCGTCGCCTGCGGCAGTGATCCCGCCGCCCAGCGGTGGCTCGGCTGGCAAGCCGACTCCATCGTCGCGAGGGGCGCGCGGGCCGACGCGCTGCGCGTCGTGCCCGGGACCGGCCCGGACTGGGTGTCGCCCGATCCGCAGTCGGTCGACCTCGTGATGATCGACGTCGAGGCCAACCGGTGCGTCGGCCTGGTGAGCGTGCACACCGGGGAGGACGGCGGCCCGGAGACCGGCGGCTACCTCGCGCCGGACTACCGCGGGCGCGGCAACGGCCGGGTCCTCTTCGCGGCCGGGCTGACGCTGGCGCACGACCACCTCGGCCTGCCGCGGGTCCGCGCCGGCGCCGAGGTCGGCAACATCGCGAGCGCGCGCTCGCTGCAGGCGGCCGGCCTCGCGCGCGTCGCCGGGCCGCCGACCTACCGGCTGCCGGACGGCCGCGTCACCGAGGCCTGGTGGTTCGAGCACGCCGTGCCGCGCGTGACGCGGTGCGGTGGTCCGCAAGCGACCTGGTTTCCGGCCTCGCTCCTTTAGAAGCTTCGGCCGTCGCCGACGTTTTCCGTGGCTACCTTCACCGCATGACTTCGCTTTCCGCTCCGGTTCCGCCCGTTCCCGTCGACGTTCCGCTGGGGAGCGTGGCCTGGCTGCGAGCGACGGTTTCCCGCTTCAGCAATGGTCCCGACCACGTCCGCCGGCGCGCGCTCGCGGTTTCGGCGTTGGCTCAAGTCGACCCGGAAGTGTTGCGGCGCAAAGCATTCGAAGTCGCGAGCCGGGTGCTCGGCGACGGCGTCGACGTGATGGCCGTGGTCGCGCGGCCGGTGCCGATCGCCGTGCTGGCGGGGGAGCTGGGCCTGCTGGTGACGCCCGCCGACGTGGTGGCGGTCGCGGCCGCCTACCACCCGCACGTCGTGCCGGACGCCGCCGCGGAGGACGCGCTGGGCCGGCTGCTCGCCGCGTGCGGCGGACCGACCGAACTCGCGGCGGCGCGGATCGGACTGCTCGTCCAGGCCTGTGACGCCACCGCCGGGCTGATCGGGAACGCGCTCCTGGTGGCGCGCAACGGAAACACCGCCGAGGAGGCGGTCGCCGGGGCGCAGCCGCCGGTGCTGAGCACCCGCCGCCGGGTGGACGGGCAGGACGTCGTCGTCGAGCTGACCGGGACGCCGTTCGGCGCCGGGCCGCGCGAATGCCCGGGCTCGCGGCACGCGATCGCCCTCGCCACCGGCGTTCTCCAGGCGCTGCGCGGTTTTCGCCTGACAGAAGCGGAACCGGCGTGGGTGCCGGCGCCGAATCTCCGGATGCCCGCTGTGCTGCGGGTGACCCGGAACCGAAACGCCGGCGGGTTCTGCTAAGAATTACCGCGTTCATCTTCTGGGGAAGGCGCGGGAATTGCTGTATTTCGATGGCCTGCTGGGCTTCGTCACGCTCGGGCTGTGGATCTTCTGCCTGGTCGACGTGATCACGACGGACGAGCTGTCCTGCCGCAACCTGCCGAAGGGCTTGTGGCTGCTGGTCGTGCTGGTGGTGCCGCTGGTGGGGTCGATCGTCTGGCTGGTGGCGGGCCGTCCGCAGCCGGCGGCGCGGGTGCGCGGGCCGTACGAGCGGAACGCGCCGGCGTACCCGGAGTACGACCGGCCGGGCCGGTTCGCGGCCGGGAACCCGGACGACGACGAGGAGTTCCTCCGCAAGTGCCGCGAACGCGCGGAGGCGCAGCGCAAGCTGGCCCGCGAAAAGCGCGCGGAAGACTGAGCTAGCAGCCCGGCCCTTCGCACGTTCCGCGTTCGTAGGCCTCCAACGTCGAGATCACCAGCTGGCGCTCGGCCGGCGTCAACGGCGCCAGCGCGTCGCTCCACGCCTTCGCGCCGCGCGCCAGCCACTCGTCGACCGCCGGGCGCTTGTCCGGCGTGATGCTGACGATCGTGCGGCGCCGGTCGGCCGGGTCCTCGTCGCGGTTCAGGACGCCCTGGCGGCTCAGGTCGCCGACCATCAGGCTCGCCGTCGTCGGCGCGACCTCCAGCCGGCCGGCCAGTTCCGTGACGGTCATCGGCCCGTCGAAGAGCAGGTACGACAGCAGCGACAGGTGCCGCGGCGCGAGCGCGCAGCCGTTGAGCTCCTCCGGTACCGGCGTCCGCTTCGCGCGGCCCACCAGGCGCGGCATCAACAGCAGGAGCCGGCGCACACCGTCCTCGACACTCGGTCCGGCCTCCGTTGACACCGCCTGCCTCCCGTCGGTAGCTTTGTTTGCAAAGCAAACGCTTCGGGTGAACCCGAGCGTACTCCACACCCGGTCGAGCGTACCGGCCAGAACAGGGGAATCCATGACCGCGCCAGCTGACATGAACGCGTTCAACAACCAGGTCGTCGAGGAGTTCCGGGCCAACGGCGGTGTGGTCAAGGGCATGTTCGAGGGCAAGAACGTGCTCCTGCTCACCACGATCGGCGCCAAGAGCGGCCAGGAGCGCCTGTCGCCGCTGGTCTACACCCGCGACGGCGACCGCCTCGTGATCGCCGCCTCCATGGGCGGCGCCCCGAAGAACCCGGCCTGGTTCCACAACCTCGTCGCCAACCCGAAGGTCACCGTCGAGGTGGGCACCGAGAAGTTCGAGGCCACGGCCACCGTGATCGAAGACCGCGCCGAGCGCGACCGCCTGTACGCCGGCATGGTCGCGCACGCCGAGGGCTTCGCCGACTACGAGACGAAGACCACGCGGCTCATCCCGATCGTCGTCCTCGAGCGCTGACCCTCAGCCGAACCGCCCGGCCGGGTCGTACTTCGCCTTGAGCTGCGTCAGCCGGGCGCGGTCCCCGGCCGGGAAGGCCGTCGCCAGCTCCGCGGCCGAGTGTTCGCCGTAGAGGAACGGCAGCAGCCGGCCGGTGGACCACGGCGCCAGCGCGTCGAACAGCTTCGCGTGCGCGCGGCGGATCGTGTCGACGCCGTCCTCGACGACCGACAGCGCCCGCACCACGAACTCCGCCGCCGAGTCCCAGCCGACGCCGCCGGCCGGGCGCCGGGCCAGCTCGCCGCCCAGCCGGTCGATGATCAGCACCGTCTCCACCGGCGCGCCCGGGCCCGCGTGCTCGACGATCGACGCCACCATCGCGTCGTTCAGGACTTCCACCGTCGCGTTCGTCCCGTGGTACGGGTGCGGGTGCGGCGGGTCGCTCGCGATCGAGCCGGAATCCGTGTACGGCAACCGCTTCAGCGTGTCGAGCAGCACCGGCGCGGCCGCCCGTAGCGGCTCGACGAGCCGGTCGCCGTCCTCGCCGAGGTAGGCGATCCGGATGTTCGCGACGTGCTTCCCGCGGATCGGCTCGGGCAGGAACGGCAGGTCGGGCAGCGGGACCACCGCGATCGACGTCGTCAGCTCGTCGGGCGCGGCCACCGCCCACGTCCGCCACGCGCGCAGCACCGCGGGCAGGTCCGCCGCGTCGAAATACAGCCCGCCGCCGTACAGCTCGGTGACCGGGACCAGGCCGAACTCCAGCGCCGTCACGACGCCGAGGCCGGCACGGCCGCCGAGCAGGGCCCAGAACAGTTCGGACCCCGGCGTCACCGTGCGGAGCTCGCCGTCGGGGGTGACGACGTCGATCGCGCGGACGTGGTCGGCCGCGCGGCCGTAGCGCCGGGCCATCAGCCCGAAGCCGCCGCTGAGCGTGTAGCCGACGACGCCGACGTCGGGCGACGAGCCGCTGAGCGGGGCCAGCCCGTGCTTCGCGGCGGCCTCGATCACCGCGCCCCACCGGACCCCGGCTTCGACCCGCGCGGTCTTGGCGACGGCGTCGATCTCGACGCCGGTCATCCGGCGCGTAGTGATGAGGAGGCCGTCGGTGCCGGCGGTCCGGCCGTGTCCGGTGGCCTGGACGGTGACGGCCAGGTCGTGCTCGGCGGCGTACTTCACGGCGGCGACGACGTCGTCCGCGCTCTCGGCGGCGACGACCACCGCGGGCTGGGTGGCCACGGACGTCTGGAAACCCGCGATCTCTTCGGCGTAACCGTTCTCGCCGGGACGGAATGTCTGCATGTCTCCAGCTTCGGGCCGCGCCGATCAGAAGTCCAAGATCTAGCTTTTCTGATGACTAGAATCAGTGCTTATGGAACTCCACCAGCTCGCCTACTTCGTCGCCGTCGCCGAGGAAGGCAACTTCACGCGCGCGGCGGAACGGCTGCACGTCGCCCAGCCCGGGGTGAGCGCGCAGGTCAAACGGCTCGAGCGGGAGCTGGGGCAGGAGCTGCTGGACCGGTCGGGCCGCACGGTCCGGCTCACCGACGTCGGCGCCGCCGCGCTCCCGCACGCGCGGGCGGCGCTCGCGGCGGTGAAGGGGGTGCGCGAAGCCGTCGACGAGCTGGCCGGGCTGGTCCGCGGCCAGGTCGCGATCGGCGCGGTGACGTCGGCGGGGCCGGTGAAACTGCCCGACCTGCTGGCCCGCTTTCACGAGCGCTACCCGGCGGTCGAGATCACGCTCTCCGAGGCGAACTCGGACGAGATGCTGGCGGCCCTGCGCGAAGGCCGGCTCGACCTGGCGGTGGTCGGGCTGGCGACCGACCCGCCACCGGGCATCGCGACGCAGGTCCTGATCGACGAGCCGTTCGTGGCGGTGACGTCGGGCTTGCTGGCCGACCGGGCCGAGGTGGCGATCGCGGACCTGGCCGGCCTGCCCTTGATGGCGTTGCCGAAGGGCACGGGCCTGCGCACGGCGTTGGACGCGGCCTTCGTGCGAGAGGGGCTGACGCCGCGGATCGCGTTCGAGGCGGCCGACCCGAACGTCTTGGTGCAGCTGGCGATGCGTGACCTGGGTGTGGCGGTCGTGCCGGAGTCGCTGGCCCGCTACCACGAGGGGGAGCTGCGGGTCGTGACGATCACCGGGCCCGGGCTGCGGGGTGTGCTGGCGCTGGCGTGGCGGACCGACGGGCCGCTCAGCCCGGCGGCCCGGGCCCTGATCGCGTTCGCCCGGGGCAGCTACCGCTCTTGACACGTCGTCAACAGTGTCGTTCCCTGGATGGCGTGACCGAAACCGCGCTCGAGGACGCCGTGGTCGGGGCGGGGCTGCTGGCCGGCACCGCCAACGTGATCATGCAGCTGTCCCGCGCGCCCGTCGGGTACGGCGTGCTCGAAAGCAAGGTCGACAGCGGCAACCTCTTCCGGCACCCGCTCAAGCGGACGCGGACCACGTTGACCTACCTCGCGGTCGCCTCGATGGGCACCGACGCCGAACGCGCCGCCTACCGCCGCGGCGTCAACGCGGCCCACGCCCAGGTGCGGTCGACCGCGGACAGTCCCGTCGCGTACAACGCCTTCGACACCGATCTCCAGCTGTGGGTCGCGGCCTGCCTGTACAAGGGTTTCGAAGACGTCTACCTGGCGTTCGTCGGCGGCGAACCGGCCACGTTCTACCGGGACGCCGCCCGGCTCGGCACCACGCTGCAGGTCCGCCCGGAGATGTGGCCGCCCGACCGAGCCGCCTTCGAGGAGTACTGGACCGCCGGAGTCGCCGCGACCGGCATCGACGACACCATCCGCCGCTACCTCACCGACCTCGTCGACCTGCGGTACCTGCCACCGCCGGCGGCGGCGCTCGGCCGGCGGTTCAGCCGCTTCGTCACGACGGGCTTCCTGCCGCAGCACTTCCGCGACGAGATGCGCCTGCCCTGGACGGCCGCGGACCAGCGCAGGTTCGAGACGCTTTTGGCGGCCATCGGCCGGGTGACGCGCGTACTGCCCGGCCCGTTGCGGCGGTTCCCGTACAACCTCTGTCTCTGGGACCTGCGCCGGCGGCTGCGGACCGGGCGTCCGCTCGTTTGAGAGTTGACCGCCTCCCGCGAGGGCGAAAAGGTGGGTCAATGAGCGACGAGGTACGCCACGGCGTCAAGTTGAGCAGTCTCGACCAGGAGGTCTTCCCGGGCGCCGGGGTGACCAAGCGGGAGTGGCTCGACTACCTCGAAGCCGTCTCCGATCGGATGCTCCCCGAACTGCAGGACCGGCTGCTGACCGTGCTGCGGGTGCTGCGCGGCCAAGGCCCGTTCATGCAGAAGAACCTGCCGAAGTACACGCCGGACTGGGTCGAGCGGGTCAGCGTGTGGGCCGAGACGTCCAAACGGGACGTCCACTACGCACTCTGCAACGACCTCCGCACGCTGATCTGGTTCGGCAACCAGCGCGCGATCGAGTTCCACACGTCGCTCTACCGCGGGGAGCCCGGCAACGGCCCGACGCACCTCATCCTCGACCTCGACCCGCCCGAAGACGGACCCTTCTCACTCGCCGTCGGCGCCGCGAAGCTGGTGCGCGAAGCGTTGCGCAACGACGGCCTCGACGGCGCGGTGAAGACGAGCGGTTCCAAGGGCGTGCACGTCTTCGTGCCACTCGCGCCCGGCCAGTCGACGGAGGACATCGCCGCCGCGACGCGGGCGGTCGCGGCCCGGGCCGAGCGCATCGACCCGGCGCTCGGGACGACGGAGTTCGTCAAGGACCGCCGCGAGGGCAAGGTGTTCCTGGATTCGACGCGCGCGGGCGGCGCGACGGTGGTGTCGGTCTACAGCCCCCGGCACCGCCCGGGCGCGCCGGTGTCGTTCCCGGTCGCGTGGGCCGACCTCGACGGCGTCAAGCCCGCGGACTTCACGGTGCACACCGTGCCGGGCCTGCTCGACGGCGGTGACCCGTGGACGGGGGAGATGCCGGAGCCGTTCGCGCTGCCGGACGACCTGGTGGCGGAGGGGCACACGATCCCGATCGCCCGGGTGGTGGCGATGCACGAGGGCAAACGCCGGGCCCGGGCGGCCCGCGAGTCGGGCTAAGCCGCCTGGTTGTGGCCGCGCCAGGCGGCGCCGTGCGGGCGGCGCAGCGTCGCGCGGGTGATCTCGACGATCCGGCCCGGCTCCACCTGCTCGCGGTGGCGGGCCAGCCAGACCGTGTCCCGGCCGAACGACCAGACCAGCGACCCCAGCGCCGCCACGACCAACGCGAACGACAGAGCCCAGGGCAGCAAGCCGGACACCGCGACCAGGAGCACGACACCCTGCACCGCGGCCACCGTCTTGCGGGCCATGCTCGGGTACAGCGGCGCGGTCAACCACGGGAACGCCCACGAAGCCGCCACGAACGCGTAGCGCATCAAGCCGATCGCCAGCACCCACAGCCCCAGCGTCCGGGACACCTGGATGCACAGCAGCAGGATCAGGAACGCGTCGACCTCCATGTCGAACCGCGCGCCGAACTCCGACGCCGTGCCCGTGCGGCGGGCGACCTGGCCGTCGAAGCCGTCCATCGCCAGGGCCACCCCGACCAGGCCGACCAGCCACCACAGCGGGTGACCGCCGGCGGCGATCAGCTCGGCCGCGCAGCCCACCAGGACCGCGCGGGCGAACGTGATCCAGTCCGCCGGGCCGAACGCGCCCCGGCCGCTGCGCCGCAGGCCCCAGCCCGTCAGCAACACCAGCGCCACGCCGTACGCGAGCCCGGTCGCCCCGGCGAGGACACCGCTCGCGAAGACCCCGGCGGCGAGCACCGACAGGGGTACCACCGAGCGTAGGAGAACCTCGTTCTTGATCATCTTTTACTCCGCGAATCGGCACGGCTGCTCATAAGGTGGCGGCGACACAGCCTCCGGTCGCCTGCAAGGGAGAACACGTGGAACAGGCTTTCTGGGTTCAAAGCCCCGGCGAAGGCGCGCTCCGGTCCGTGACGCTTCGTGACCCGGAACACGGCGAAGTCCTCGTCCGCACGCTCTTCTCCGGCGTCTCCCGCGGCACCGAAACCCTCGTCTTCCGCGGCGGCGTCCCGGCGAGCCAGCACGACGTCATGCGCGCGCCGTTCCAGGAGGGCGAGTTCCCGGGTCCGGTGAAGTACGGCTACCTCAACGTCGGCATCGTCGAGCGGGGCCCGGCCGAGCTCGAGGGCAAGACGGTGTTCTGCCTCTACCCGCACCAGACCGCGTTCGTCGTCCCCGCGAGCGCCGTGACGCCGGTGCCGGACGCCGTCCCGCCGGGCCGCGCGATCCTCGCCGGCACCGTCGAGACCGCGGTGAACGCCGTCTGGGACGCGAAGCCGCAGCTCGGCGACCGGATCGCCGTCATCGGCGCCGGGATGGTCGGCTGCAGCGTCGCGAAACTGCTCCAGGGCTTCCCGGCCACCCGCGTGCAGCTGATCGACGTCGACCCCGCGCGGGCCGAGATCGCCGAAGCGCTCGGCGTCGACTTCTCGACGCCCGAAGCCGCGAAGGCCGACTGCGACCTGGTCGTGCACGCGAGCGCGTCGGAAGCCGGTCTCGCCCGCGCGCTGGAGCTGCTCGCGCCGGAAGGCGAGGTCGTCGAGATGTCCTGGTACGGCGACCGCCGGATCAGCGTGCCGCTCGGGGAGAACTTCCACTCGCGACGGCTGACCATCCGCAGCAGCCAGGTCGGGACGGTCGCGCGGCCCGACCGCGACTACGCCCAGCGGCTCGGTCTCGCCCTCGAACTGCTGGCCGATCCGGCGTTCGAAGCGCTGGTCAGCGGCGAGTGCATGTTTGAGGATCTTCCAACCGTGTTACCCCGGTTGGCCGCGAATGAACTTTCCGCCCTCTGCCTCCGTGTTGTGTATCAGCCGCAGTGACCACGTCCACCCGAACGCATCGGAGGTCTTGGTGTTCAGCATCACCGTCCGTGACCACGTGATGGTCGCCCACAGCTTCCGCGGGGAAGTCTTCGGACCCGCGCAACGCCTGCACGGCGCGACCTTCGTGGTGGATGCGACCTTCCGCCGCGCCGAGCTCGACGAGGACAACATCGTCGTCGACATCGGCAAGGCCACGGAAGAGCTCGGGGCGGTGCTGAGCGACCTGAACTACCGCAACCTCGACGACGAGCCGGTGTTCAAGGGCATCAACACCTCCACCGAGTACCTCGCGAAGGTCATCGCCGACCGCCTCGCCGACGCCGTCCACGCCGGACGCCTCGGTGAAGGCGCGCGCGGCCTCGAAGGCATCGCCGTCTCGTTGAAGGAATCGCACGTCGCCTGGGCGAGTTACGAGCGTGCGCTGTGAACAGCCTGTACGTGGTCCTCCCCGGGGACGTCGACGACGCGTCCGTCCCGTCCGGCGGCAACACCTACGACCGGCGGATGTGCGACCGGCTCGTCGAGGCCGGTTTCGACGTCCACGAGATCGCCGTCTCCGGCACCTGGCCGCGCCCGGACACCGAGGCCCGCGCGGTCCTCGGCCACCTGCTGTCCGCGCTGCCCACCGGGTCCGCGGTCCTGCTGGACGGCCTGGTCGCCTGCGGCGTGCCCGAGGTGATCGTCCCGCAGGCGCGCCGGCTCTCGCTGTCGGTGCTGGTGCACCTGCCGCTGGCCGACGAGACCGGCTTGCCGCCCGCGCTCGCCGCCGAGCTCGACGCCCTCGAGCGCGACACGCTCCAGGCCGCGAGCTCGGTCGTCGCGACCAGCGAGTGGGCCGCGCGCCGGCTGGTCGAGCACCACGGCCTCGCCCCGCACCGGGTGCACGCCGTGCCGCCGGGCGTCGACCCCGCGCCGCCCGCAGTCGGCACCGACGGGATGTCCCGGCTGGTCTGCGTGGCCACCGTGACCCCGCGCAAGGGCCAGGGCCTGCTCGCCCAGGCCCTGGAAACCGTCGCCGACCTGCGCTGGACCTGCGAGTGCGTCGGCGGGATCCGCCGCGAGACGAAGTACGTCGAGCGGCTGCGCGAACACCGGCTCGGCGCCCGCTTCACGCTCACCGGCCCCCGGACGGGCGCGGCGCTGGCCGCGACCTACCACACCGCCGACCTGCTCGTGCTGCCTTCGCGCGCCGAGACCTTCGGCATGGTCGTCACCGAGGCCCTCGCCCGCGGCGTGCCGGTGCTGACCACCGACGTCGACGCGCTGCCCGACACCGTCGGCGTCGCCCCGGACGGCTCGGTGCCGGGCATGCTCGTGCCCGGCGACGACGTCGAGGCGCTCGGCGCCGCCCTGCGCCGCTGGCTCACCGAGCCCGACCTGCGGACGCGCTTGCGCGCCTCGGCGAAGCTGCGCCGCGGGACGCTGACCAGCTGGGACGACACCGCCCGCCGGATCGCCGACGTCCTGCAGCGGCAGGAGGCGGCGGCATGAGCGAGCCCGCGAGCGAATCAGTCAGCACTGCCGCGTTCGCGCCGGAGTGGCTGTACCTGCGCGAACCCGCCGACGCCGCCGCCCGCGCCACCGAGCTGCTGGCGCCGCTGCGCGCGCACCTGCCCGAGGACTTCACCGTCCGCGACCTCGGCTGCGGCACCGGCTCGCTCGGCCGCTGGCTGGCCGCGCGGCTGCCCGGCACGCAGCACTGGATCCTGCACGACCACGACACCGAGCTGCTGACCCGCGCCCGGACCGCCCTGCCGGCCACGGCGCTGGACGGCAGCCCCGTCGACGTCGTCGCCGAGCAGCGGGACGTCACCGCGCTGCGGGCCGCCGACCTCGCCGGGACGTCGCTGGTCACCGCGTCCGCCCTGCTCGACCTGCTGACCCGGGACGAGGTCACGGCCCTGGCCCGGGCGGTCGTCGAGGCCGGCTGCGCGGCGCTGCTGATGCTGTCGGTGACCGGCCGGGTGGAGCTCTCGCCCGCCGACCCGCTCGACCCCGCGATCGCCGCCGCGTTCAACGCCCACCAGCGCCGGATCACCGGCGGCCGCCGGCTGCTCGGCCCGAACGCGCTGGACGTCGCCGCGACCGCGTTCGGCCGGCTCGGCGCCACGGTCCGGCGCGCCGAAAGCGCGTGGCGGCTCGGCCCGGACCAGGCGGAACTGCAGCGGCAGTGGCTCGAAGGCTGGGTCGGCGCCGCCGTCGAGCAGCTGCCGGAGCTGCGTCCGGTCGCCGACGTCTACCTGCAGCGCCGGCTCGAGATGGCCCAGGCCGGCGAGCTGCGCGCGGTCATCCACCACGGCGACCTGCTGGTCCTGCCGCCGAGCCTGGAGGTGGCGGCGTGAAGCGCGCGCTGGCCTGGCTGCGGATCTTCGGCGCCTTCGCCATCCTCGGCGTCCTCGTCTGGCAGCTCGGGAGCGCCGCGTTCCTCGACGGCCTCGGCCGGATCAGCGTGCCCGGCGTGCTCGCCGCCCTGGTCATCGGCTTCGCGACGACGCTGTTCAGCGCGGGCCGCTGGCAGATCGTCGCCACCCGGCTCGGCCTGCGGCTTTCGCTGCGCACCGCCGTCGCCGACTACTACCGCGCGCTGTTCCTCAACGGCGTGCTGCCCGCGGGCGTCCTCGGCGACGTCCACCGCGCGGTGCAGCACGGCCGCGACTCGGGTGACGTGCCGCGTGGCGTGCGCGCCGTCGTCCTGGAGCGCACCGCCGGGCAGCTCGTGCTGATCGCGTCCGCCGTCGCCGTCGTGCTGGTCTCGCCGGACGTCGTGCCCGGTGCGTTCCGCGAGGTCGTGACGGTCACCGGCGTGGTCGTCGTGCTGGCCGCCGTCGCCGCGGTCGTCGCCGGCCGGGTGTTCGGCGGACGCTGGATCCACAGCGAGTCGAAGGTCCGCCGCGGCTTCGCCGTCACCCTCGCCGACCTGCGGCTCGGCCTGTTCACCCGCGAGACCTGGCCGGGCGTGGGCTTCCTGTCGGCCGCGACGCTGGCCGGGCACCTGGCGCTGTTCGTCGTCGCCGCCCGCGTCGCCGGGGTCGGCGCGCCGGTGTGGCAGCTCGTGCCCCTGATGGTCCTCGCGCTGCTCGCGATGGGCCTCCCGCTCAACGTCGGCGGCTTCGGCCCGCGCGAGGGCGTCTGCGCCCTGCTCTTCGGCGCGGCCGGTCTGGGTGCCGCCCAAGGTGTCACCGTCGCTGTCGTCTACGGCGTGCTCACGCTGGTCGCGAGCCTGCCCGGCGCCGGTGTCCTGCTCGTCCGGAGCGTCGCCGGGTTCCGCGTGACCCGCGCTCCGCACACCGGTGTCGTGCCTGCTCCGCGCACCGCGGCCGCCGCCGGGATCGAATCGGAAGTGGGGTTGCAGACATGACCGCAAGCGAAGTCCTCGGGGATCTGCCGCGCCGGGCCGTGGTGGAGCGGGTCGTCGAAACCCGGCTGCCGACGCGGCACGGGACGTTCCGGGCGGTCGGGTACCTCGACCGCACCGGCACCGAGCAGGTCGCGCTGGTCCACGGCGACGTCGCCCCGCTCGGCGCACTGGTCCGGGTGCACAGCGAATGCCTGACCGGCGACGTCTTCGGCTCGACCCACTGCGAGTGCGGCGACCAGCTGGCGGCCGCGCTGGACCGGATCGTCGAGGAGGGCGCGGGCGTGGTGGTCTACGTCCAGGGCCACGAGGGCCGCGGGATCGGCCTGCTCGCGAAGCTCGAGGCGATGCGGCTGCAGCAGGACGAGGGCCTCGACACGGTCGACGCGAACGTGGCGCAGGGCCTGCCGGTCGACGCCCGCGACTACCACGCGGCGGCGGGCATCCTGACCGACCTCGGCGTCCGGTCGGTGCGGCTGCTGTCGAACAACCCGCGCAAGGTCGAACAGCTCACGCGCTACGGAATCCGGATCAGCGAGCGGGTTCCGCTGCTGGTTCCGCCGAACCCGGAGAGCCTGCGGTACCTGCGCACGAAAGCCGAGCGGATGGACCACCTGCTCCCGCACCTATCCGGCGCCTAGCGCCTCGAGGACGCCGGCGAAGCGCTGGACCAGCGTGTCCAGCACGACGTGCCCCTTCGCCGCGGTCGCCAGCGACGGGCGGCCGACCACCCCCGACTCCGTGTACGCCCGCAGGCCCAGCGTCAGCAGGTGTTCCCGGTCGGTGACGTGGTCGGCGTCCGCGTGGCCCGGCCGGACCAGGTGCGGGTGGGCGTGCAGCAGGATCGACGTCTCCAGCTCGCCGGCGTGCATGTCGTCGTCCAGCGACGTCCGCAGGCCGGCCGCGGTGTGCGCCGCCTGCCAGTCCGCGACGCCGGGGAACAGCGCCATCGCGCCGGCCGCCTCCTGGACCACATTGGACAGTACGTAGTTGCCGCCGTGCCCGTTGACCAGCACGAGCCGTCCGATCCCGGACGCCTTCAGCGACGCGGCGACGTCGGTGACCACGGCGTGCAGCGTGCGGGCCGAGATGCTCACCGTGCCGGCCCACCCCGCGTGCTCGTGCGAGCACGAGATCGTGATCGGGGGCAGGTGGAGGACGGGGTAGGAGTCGGCGACGGCCTTCGCGAGCGTCGCCGCGATGACCGTGTCGGTGGATAGGGGGAGGTGGGCGCCGTGCTGCTCGAAGCTGCCGACCGGCAGCACCGCGACCGCCGCGCCCCGCTCCTGCTCGTCGACGCTGGTGGCGAGCGGGAAGAGGTCGGTCATGAGCACGTCCCTTCACTTAGGTTGGAGTCATGAGCGAGCATGCCGCACTACTCGACGTCGCGCGCGAAGCCGTGGCGAAGGCGACGGAGATCGTCCGGTCGCGCCCGAGCTTTTCCGTTTCCGCGAAAGGCGATCGCGACCTGGTGACCGACGTCGACACGGCGGTCGAGGACGCGCTGCGGGAGTTCCTCACCGCGGAGACGCCGGAGATCGGCGTCCTCGGCGAGGAGCGCGGCCGCAGCGGTGACGGCGGCGGCCGCTGGTGGGCGCTCGACCCGATCGACGGCACCGCGAACTTCGCCCGCGGAATTCCACTCTGCGGGATTTCCTTGGCTCTGGTGGACGGCGAGCACAGCACGGTCGCCGCGATCGCCCTGCCGTACCTCGGTGTCACGTACACCGCCGCGCGCGGCGAAGGTGCTTTCGCGAACGGAGAGCGCGTCGGCGCGTCGGCGGCGACGGAAATGTCCGACGCGATGATCGCCGTCGGCGACTTCGCGATCGGCCGGCTGGCGGAGGAGAAGAACGCGACCCGGCTGCGGTTGCTGTCGGACCTCGGCGCGCGGGCGCAGAAGATCCGGATGCTCGGCACCGCGGCGATCGACCTCTCCTGGGTGGCGGACGGAAAGCTCGACGCCGCACTGATCCTGTCCAACAACCCGTGGGACACCATGGCCGGCGTGCTGCTCGTGCGCGAGGCCGGAGGGGCCGTCGTGGACCGCGACGGCAGCGAGCACACGGTCGGTTCGTCGTCGACGATCGCGGTCGCCGCGGGGCTGCGCAAGGAGATCGTGGACGCACTTGATCGCGCGTACGGGGTTGTTCGTTAAGATTCCGGGGTACACGGTGGGCAGCGCCACAGCG
This sequence comes from Amycolatopsis sp. NPDC101161, assembly GCF_044768185.1. NCBI lineage: Bacteria > Bacillati > Actinomycetota > Actinomycetes > Pseudonocardiales > Pseudonocardiaceae > Amycolatopsis > Amycolatopsis sp. NPDC101161. Next base: position 1,066,156 of record NZ_JBIWPI010000002.1, on the reverse strand, counting down.
CGCGATTGCGCTGCCCGTCCAAGGTTTTCGGCTACGTTGGTACCGGCCGGCGGATGATCCTGGCATGCTGGCCGGATCTCGTCGGCACACTTTTTGAGAATGGTGGATGCTCGTGGAAAGTCGCCGGATCCGCGATCGGTACCGGCTGCTGGAGCCGATCGGCGGCGGCGCGATGGGCACGGTGTGGCGGGCGCAGGACGAAATGCTCGACCGCACCGTGGCGATCAAGGAACTCCTGCTCCCGCACGACCACGACGAGAGCCGCACCGAAGAGGCGAAGAACCGCGCGATGCGCGAGGCGCGGATCGCCGCCCGGCTCCAGCATTCCCACGCGATCACCGTGTTCGCCGTCCTCGAAGAGGAGGACCGGCCGTGGTTGATCATGGAATACCTGCCGTCCAAGAGTTTCGCCGTCGTCATCGGCGAGGAGCCGGCCTCGGTGGACGACGCCGTCCGCGTCGGCGCGCAGATCAGCTCGGCGCTGGCCGGCGCGCACCGCGCCGGGATCGTGCACCGCGACGTGAAGCCGGCGAACATCCTCGTGTCCGAGGACGGCACGGCGAAGATCACCGACTTCGGCATCTCCCGCGCGATCGGTGACGTCAAGCTGACGGCCACCGGCGAGATCGCCGGCACGCCCGCGTACCTCGCGCCCGAGGTGGCCCGCGGCGAGGACGCGAGCTTCGCCGCCGACGTCTTCTCCCTCGGCGCCACGCTCTACGCGGCGGTCGAGGGCAAGTCGCCGTTCGGCACGGCGGACAACCCGATCGCCTTGCTCTACAAGGCGTCCAGCGGGGAGATCGAGCCGCCGGAGAAGGCGGGCCGGCTCACCCCGCTGCTGCTGCGGATGCTCGCGACCGAGCCGGCCGACCGGCCGTCGATGGACGAGGTCGAGCAGGAGCTGCGGGCGCTGCTGCCGGACGCGGAGCCCGGCGAGTCGGTGCTCGCGGAGACGATCCCGGAGACGGAGGCCGCCTCGGTGTCCGCGGTGGCGACCGTGCCGGCCACGGTCGCCGTGCCGCCGGGCGGCGAGGTCGCCGCGGTGACGCCGGGCGCGCGCAAGGGCCTGATCGCCGTCGGGGCCGGCGCGGCGCTGCTGTGCATCGCGGTCGTCGTCGCGATCCTGCTGGTCGTGCGCCAGCAGCCGCCGCAGGACAACGCCGCCCCGCCGGCGGCGTCGCAGACGTCGACCTCGGCGTCGGCGGCACCTTCGACGACGCCGTCCCCCGCGACTTCGGCTTCGGAGACCCCGTCGACCACGGCGCCGCCGCCCACTTCGCCGCCGGTTTCGCCGGTGTCGTCGACCCAGAGCGCCGCCCAGGCCCTGTCCGCCTACTACTCGCTGCTGCCGAACAACCCGGCGGAGGCGTGGAAGCTGCTCACGGACAACTTCAGGGCGTCGCGCCACCAGACGTACGAGCGGTATGTGAGCTGGTGGAAGCAGTTCAAGTCGGTGGACGCGACCAACGTGAAGGACGCCGGCCCGAACCGGGTCACGGCCCGGATCCTCTACAACGGCGGCCAGGCCGAGAACGACACCTTCACCATGGTCCAGGTGAACGGCGTTTGGATGATCGACGCCCAGAGTTGAACCGTTCAGCTCCAGGCCGCGTGTGACGGTTGAGGCGTCCCGCCGTCGATCCACGCTGGAGGTTGAGCGATGAGGCCTGCCGACCCGATGGTGTTCCTCCTCCCGGCCGTGCCGCCGGCGGCGGACACGTACGACAAGCGCATGTGCCAGAACCTGCCCGCCGTCGGCCAGCCCGTGCTGGAGCTGCCGATCGCCGGCGACTGGCCGACGCCCGACGCGACGGCCCGCCGTCGCCTGGCCCGGTCCCTGGCCGCGCTGCCGGACCGGACGGTCGTGCTGCTCGACGGCGTGATCGCGTCCGGCGTGCCCGAGATCGTCGTGCCGCACGCGCGGCGGCTGCGGCTGGCCGTGCTGGTGCACCAGGCCCTGGCCGACGAGCCGGGCCTCGACCCGGCGCACGCGGCGGAGCTGGACGCGTGCGAGCGCGAGACGCTGCGGATGGCCGGGATGGTCGTCGCGACCAGCCCGTGGCTGGCCCGGCTGCTGATCGACCGCCACGACCTCGACCCGGGCCGCGTCTACGTGGCCAAGCCCGGCACCGACGCGGCGCCGCTCGCCGCGGGCGCGGACGGTGTGTCCCGCCTGCTCTGCGTCGGCGACGTCACCCGCCGCAACGGCCAGGACCTGCTGGTCCAAGCCCTCGGCGAGGTCGACCACCTGGCGCTGTCCTGCGTCATGACGGGCTCGCTCGAGGTGGAGCCGGGGTACGTCGACGAGCTGGGCTGGTCGATCGAGCGGCTCGGCCTCGGCGGCCGGATCACCCTCACCGGCGACGCGGTGGATCTCGGCGCGGCCTACAACGCGGCAGACCTGCTGGTCATCCCGGCGCGCGCGCCGATGTCGGGGATGTGCATCGCCCAGGCACTGGCCCGCGGCATCCCGGTACTGGCCACCGAGGTCGGCGGGGTGTACGACGCGCTCGGCGTGGACGCGGACGGCGAGATGCCGGGAGTGCTGGTGGAGCCGAACGACCCGTTCGCCCTGGCGGACGCGCTGCACCGCTGGTACGCGGACCCAGAGCTGAGACGGTCGTTGCGAACGGCGGCGCTGGGCCGGGGCAGCGCACTGGAGGAGTGGAACGTCGCGGCCCGGCGGCTCACGGAGGCGTTGTCGAGGCTGGCGTCCGAGCCGCGCATCGTCGCCTGACGCTTGCCGCGGGGGCCGGGACTCCGCCAACCTGGCCGGATGTGGCCCCGACGCCGGACCTCGTCGCCGATCGAACTCACCTCCGAGCGCGGATTCCTGGAGTTGGTCGGGCGGCAGCCCGACCTTCCCCTCCGGGATGTCTTCCTGGGCTTCCGCGACCTCGTCTCCGCGGACATCGAGTGGATCGACTCCCGGAAGAAGCGGTTCAAGAAGCCCGCTTCGCGGGTGCGGATCGCCGCGCTGGTCCTCACCGCGCTGTCCACGATCGTGCTCGGCATCCCCGAGATCCCCCTACGCGCCTCGATCGCATTGCCGCTGGTCGCGGCGGTCACGGTGCTGACCGGCCTCGAAACCTTCTTCACCTGGCGCTCGCGCTGGCTGCTCATGGAAGAAACGCAGTACCGGATGAACCGGCTGCGCGATGAGATGGACTACTACCTGGTCACCACGGCCGCCGCGGACTTGCGCCGCGATCGGCTCGATGCTTTCTACGCTGAACAGCAGGAGCTGTGGGCCGATGTGAGCAGGCGGTGGGTCGAGTTCCGCAAACACGACCGAGCGCCCCAGCCGGAGATCCGGACTTCGCCCTGACCGATTCCTTTCGCTCACCGCGCCGGTCGACCAGAGTGTGACCGTGGATTTCGAGCCCTACCGGCGTGAGCTGCTGGCCCACTGCTACCGCATGCTCGGCACGCCGGACGAGGCCGAGGACGTCGTGCAGGAGACCTACCTGCGCGCCTTCCGGGCGTACGACCGCTTCGAAGGCCGTTCGTCGCTGCGGTCGTGGCTCTACCGGATCGCGACGAACGCCTGCCTGACCGCGCTCGAGCAGCGGGGACGGCGGCCGCTGCCGTCCGGGCTGGGCGCGCCCGCGGCCGACCCCGACGCTCCGCCGGTCCCCGCCGAGCCCGGTGACCAGTGGCCACGGCCGATCCCCGACGCCTTGGTCACGCCGGAAACCGACGACCCGGCGGAGATCGCCGTGGCCCGCGACGGCGTCCGGCTCGCCCTGATCGCCGGCCTGCAGCTGCTCCCGCCGCGCCAGCGCGCGGTGCTGATCCTGCGCGAGGTGCTGGCGTTCCCGGCGGCCGAGGTCGCCGAGCTGCTGGGCACCTCGGTCGCGGCGGTGAAGAGCATGCTGCAACGCGCCCGCGCGACTCTCGACGCGGCCGGCGAAGTCGGCGAGCTGACCGAGCCCGATCAACGCGAACTCCTGAACCGCTACATGAGCGCGTTCATGAACTCGGACCTGGCGGCGCTGGAGCAGATCCTGCGCGACGACGCGGTGATCGAGCCGGTGCCGTCCCGGTCGTGGTTCGCCGGAAAGACGACTTGTGTCGCGTTCTTGCGACACGTAATGGGCGAGCCGGGCGAGTGGCACATGACGCCGACCCGGGCGAACGGCCAGCCCGCGGCGGCGGCCTGGTACCGCGGCGAGCCGTTCGGCATCGCGGTCCTGACCCTCGGCAAGGGCGGCATCGCGCGCATCACCGTGTTCGGCTTCCCTGACCTGGTGGAGCGGTTCGCCGGGACGGACCCGGCGAACCGGACCATCACGCCAGGGTGAGCGCGTAGATCTCGACCCGCGGGTCGTTCGGCAGGCTCACCGACTGCAGCGTCTTGGCGGAATCCAGCGCCGCCGAGATGCCGAACAGCCGGACCGGCGGTCCGTCGATCCCGCTGCCCGCCTTGATGCGGTGCGGCATGTCGAGCACCACCGACGCGCCCGAGCCGGCCCAGTCGGCGAACGTCGCCGCGAGGTCGGCGCTCGTGCCGTCGGTGTAGTGCGCCGTCAGCGTCGTCGACACCGGGCCGTTGTGCGACGACCCGACCAGCTTCAACGCCGCGTGCTGACCCGCCGGCAGCAGCAACGACTGCCCGCGAGCCTCCACGAAGTTGGGCGAAGTCCCCGAAGCGTCGGGAGCCGCGTACGTGACGCCGTCCCAGGTCACCGGGCCCGCCGGCGGCAGGAGCGACGCGTCGTAGCTCCAGCCGCCGCCGTCGAAGTTGCCCTCCGACGACGACGCCACCGTCGCCGTGCCGTCGTGGTTGTAGTCGCGGCCCAGGTCGACCGCGCACGACGTGCCCGAAGACGCGCAAGCCGACGGCGTCCGGACCTCGACCGTGGCCGACCGGGTAACGCTGTTCGCGCCCAGCCCGGACACCTTGACCTGCACCGGGTACGTGCCGAGCGCGGTCCCGGCCGGCACGGTCACCGTGATCGGCACCGTCTTCTGCACCGGCAGCCGCCCCGACCAGATCAGGTCGACCGGCTGGACCTGGACCTTCCAGCCCGTCGGCGCCGTCGCGGAAACCGTCACCGGCTGCAGCGCCGGGTTCTGCGCGAGGACGTCCAGGTCGAGGTGCACCTGCTGCGCCGCGCCCGCCGGGATCACGACGGACGTCTGCCGCAGCGACGCGTCGACGTGCCGCCGCGGGTCACCGGCGGCGTTGTTCACCGACGGCGGCTCCGAACCCGTGCCCCACGAGGACGGCTTCGACCCGAGCTTGTGGTTCAGGACGCCGCCGTGCGCCACAGCGGACCAGTCGAGGGACGTTTCCCGGACGTTCCGGCCGTTGAGCGAAACGCTCTGCACGTACCGGTTCGCGTCGGAGGCACCCGGCGCGTTCACCGTCAGCGTGCCGCCCTGCGAGCGGCCGTACTGTCCGATCCGGACGGTCGCCGTTTCGAACTGCGGGCTCGACAGCGCGAGGAAGTTCGCGCCGCTCATCGTCGGGTACAGCCCGAGCGAGGAGAAGACGTACCAGGCCGACATCGTGCCGAGGTCGTCGTTGCCGGTCATGCCGTCCGGGCCGGTGGTGAACAACGTCATCGCGGCGCGGACGACGGTCGCCGTCTTGGCCGGCGCGCCCGCCCACAGGTACATGTACGGCGCGAGCAGGTCGGGCTCGTTGTTCGGGTTGTAGGTCGCCTTGCCGTAGTAGTCGTACGGGCTGGAGATCCAGTCGTTGCGCGCGGTGCCCGCCGGGTCCTTCAACAGGTTGCCGTAGGCGAAGAAGGAGTCGAGCCGCTTCTCCGTCGTCTTCTTGCCGCCCATCAGCGAGACGAGCCCGGCCGGGTCCTGCGGCACGAGCCACTGGTACTGGTACGCGCCGCCCTCGTGGAACTGGTGGTCGGCGTCGACCGGGTTGTACGGCGTGAGGAACGTGCCCTCGGTCGTGCGCGGGCGGAACTGCTGGATCGAAGAGTCCCACAGGTTGCGGTACCACTGCCCGCGGTCGGCGAACATCTTCGCGTCGGCGCCGTGGCCGAGCCCGCGGGCCATCAACGCCAGCGCCGCGTCGGCCGCCGAGTACTCCATGGTCGCGGACGCCGGGTGCTCGCAGTCGTTGTCGCCGCCCTTGGCCGCGCAGTCCTTGCCGAGCTCCAGGCCGCTCGGGATGTACCCGCGGTCGTTGTAGTAGTTGACGCCGGAGCGGCCGTTGTACGGCGAGTCGGCGGGTGGCGTGCTCGTCGCGTTCTTCTTGAGCAGCGCGTACGCCTCTTCTTCGTGTCCGGCGAGCAGGCCCTTCGACCACTCCTCGACGAGGAACGGTGTCACCGGGTCGCCGGTCATGATGTTGGTTTCGCTCTCGGCCAGCGCCCAGCGCGGCAGCCACCCGCCGTCGCGGCCGATGGCCACGACCGACAGCGCGACATCGCGCGCGACCTGCGGTTCGAGCATTTCGAGCAGCTGGTTCTGCGGCCGGTAGGTGTCCCAGAGCGAGAAGTTCTGGTACGGCGTGTAGCCGCTCGCGGTGTGCACCTTGCCGTCGAAGCCGGTGTACGCGCCATCGGTGTCGCCGGCCAGGTTCGGGTGCAGCTGCGCGTGGTAGAGCGCGGTGTAGAACGCCGTCTGGCGCTCGGTCGTGCCGCCGCCGATCTTGATGGCGCCGAGCTTGTCGACCCACTGCTGGTGCAGCGCGGTCTTCGTGGCGTCGAAGTCGAAGCTGCTCGACGTCTCCGCCGCCAGGTTCTTCCGCGCGCCGTCGAGCCCGGTGTACGACAGGCCGACCTTGAGGACGACGTCGTGGTCGGTGGTCGCGTCGAAGCTCGCCCAGGCGCCGTTGTTCCCGGTGCCCGCGGCATCGCGGCTGCCGTCGGTGCGCGTCGAGCCACGCCAGGTGCCGAACGAGCTGAACGGCCGGTCGAACGTCGCCGTGAAGTAGACGGTGTGCTCGTCGTGGCCGGCGCAGAACCCGCCCGCGCGGACGCGGCCTTCGAGCGTCCGGTCGCCGACGACGTGGATCTCGGAGTCCTTGACGGACTGGTTGGCCTGACCGGTGTTGAACAGGACGTTCGCCTGCCCGGTCGAGGGGAACGTGTAGCGCTGCCAGCCGGTGCGCGCGGTCGCCGTGAGCTCGGCGTTCACGCCGTACTTCTTGAGCCCGACGCGGTAGTAGCCCGGCTCGGCGTGCTCGTCGTCGTGGCTGTACTCGGACTTGTAGGCGTCCTTGTCAACGTTGTCGACGGCACCGGTCGTCGGCATGATCGGCAGCTCGCCCATGACGCCGCAGCCGACTCCGGACAGGTGCGTCTGGCTGAAGCCGTAGATCGCGTTCTGCAGGTAGTCGTAGCCGCCCTGACCGCCGGTGTCCGGGCTGACCTGCACCATGCCGAAGGGCGCGCTCGCGCCGGGGAACGTGTTGCCGAAGTTCTGCGTGCCGACGAACGGGTTGACCAGGCCGATGGGATCGACCGGCGCGGGCGCGGCCTGCGCGACGGCGGGCGCCAGGCCGGCGACCACCACCCCCACGGCCACCGCGGCGGCCATCCGTCTGCTCTGCGACCACATGGGCGCACCTCCCGGAGGGTGACAACGTTGTCAGAAGCGGACCTTTGGTCAGGCCCGTCGTTCGGACAGCAGCTTTCCACCTCGATGGGCGTTTGAGAAGACCTCAACCACCCGCTTCGCGCAGTAACCGGGCGGCGGGCTCGACAGCGTTGTCAGCCAAGTTGCCGTCGCCGAGCACGAGCGCGGGCTCGCCGGGGGCCCAGCCGATCGCCCTTGCGTTCACCCTGGGAACTGTCCGAAGAGGACTTGTCCATCTTGGACAATCGCTGATCAGTCCAGCAGGCGCTGTTCCTTGGCCACGGCGACCGCTCCCGCGCGGGTGTCCACTTCGAGCTTGGCGTAGATCCGGCTCAGGTGGGTCTTGACCGTCGCCTCGCTGATGAACAGCGCGCGGGCGATCTCCTTGTTGCCCAGGCCCTGGGCGAGCTGGCGGAGGATGTCGCGTTCGCGGCCGGTGAGCGTCGGCCGCGGGGCGCGCAGCTGGGCCATCATCCGGTCGGCGACCGGCGGCGACACCGCGGTGCGCCCGGCCGCGGCCGCCTCGATCGCCGCGTACAGCTCGGTGGCGGACCCGGCTTTCAGGAGGTAGCCGGTCGCCCCGGCGGCGATCGCGCGGCTGATGTCCGCGTCGGTGTCGTACGTGGTCAGGACGAGGATCCGGGGCGCGCTGGGCGTGCTCCGGATCCGCCGCGTCGCCTCGATCCCGTCGATGCCGTCGCCGAGCTGGATGTCCATCAGCACGACGTCCGGGCGCAGGGCGGCGGCGGTCGCGACGGCTTCCTCCCCGCTCGCGCTCTCGCCGACGACCTCGATGCCGTCCGCGCCCGCCAGCAGCGCGCGCAGCCCGGCGCGCACGACGGCGTGGTCGTCGCACACCAGGACCCGGATGCTCGTCGGGGGTTCCGGGTGGCGGAGCCCCCGGCCCAGGGCGGAGCCCTGGTTGTCACCGATCGTCACGAGGTCTCCAAGGGGATCGCGGCCGAGATCACCGTGCCCTGGCCGGGCGCGGACTCCACGGTCAGCCTGCCACCGAGCTGCTGGGCCCGGACGCGCATGGCCGGGAGCCCGTGCCCGCGGTTCCCGTCGGAAGGCGCCGCTTCGAGGAAGCCCCGGCCGTCGTCGGCGACGTCGAGCACGACCTGGTCGTCGAGGTAGGTGAGGGTGAGCACGACGTGGCCGGCGTCCGCGTGCTCGCGCGCGTTGGCCAGCGCGCCTTGGGCGATGCGCACCAAAGTGGACTGGACGCGCTGCGGAAGCGGCGGCTCGGCGCCGTCGACGCGGACTTCGACCGGCACCCCGGCCCGGCCGGCCACGGCCCGCAACGCCTCTTCGACCGTGGCGTCGGCGAGGTCGGCGGGCGTCAGGTCCTGCACGAGCCGCCGCGCTTCGGAAAGGTTGGCCGCGCCGACGCGCTCGGCGGCGCGGAGGTGTTCGCGGGCCAGCTCGGGCCGGTCCCACGCCTGGTCGGCGGCCTGCAGCAGCATCGCCTGGCTGGACAGGCCCTGCGCGAGCGCGTCGTGGATTTCCCGGGACACGCGGCCGCGCTCGGCCAGCACGCCGGCGCGTCGTTCCGACTCGCTCAGCCGCTCGGCCTGGCGGCGCATGTAGGTGATCACCGCCGCGGTGACCAGGGCGATCGCGATCGGCACGATCGTGAGGTTGGGGTCGAAGCCGTCGGCGAGCCGGTTCTGCGAGACGACCACCAGCGCCGTGATCACGGCGACGAGCGCGAGCGCCTGCCCGGTCGGCAGCGTGCGCAGGCCGGTGACCAGCAGCGGGATCGCCGACCACGCGAAGCTGGGGGCGAGCACCACCAGCACGACCCAGAGCGCCAGGACCACGGTCAGCCAGGCGAGGTGCCGGTCGACGAACAGGCCGGCGCCGTACGCGACGACCAGCGCCGCGGTGAAGCCGATCACCCACGGTGCCAGGGGAGTGCCGTCGTGGCGCGTGAGGAACCGGACGGCCGAGCCGAGCACCAGCAGGAGGAACGCCGAATGCATGGCGGCGGCGAGCCATCGCGCGTCGGCGTCTTCCATGTCTTCCATGCTGGCTCCTTCCTCGTCCGACACCAGCGTCGACCCGGCCCGGAGGCCGCGCATCAGCCGATCGGATGACCCCGGTGTCAGCCGGGACGCCGACCGGATCCACCCGGTTCCGGGCTGAAGCTGGAGTCGTCGAACCGCTTGATGACGAGGAGCAAACCATGAACTCGACCGGTATCCGCATCGCCGCCGCCGTCGCCGGGCTCGCCGCCGTCGGCGCTGTTTCGTTCGCCGCTGTCCCGGCCACCGCCGCCCCGGCCCCGGCCACCCACAAGGGCGTCATCCAGACGTCGCACCTGTCGATCGCCGCCGCTTCGAAGGCCGCGCAGGCCGCGTTGGACGCCGCCGGCAAGGCCGGCCAGCACGTCTCGGTCGCCGTGGTGGACCGCGACGGCAACACGATCCTGACCCTGCGCGGCGACGGCGCGGGCCCGCAGTCCTACAGCTCGGCGCAGGAGAAGGCGTTCACGGCGGTGTCGTGGAACGCGAAGACGTCCGAACTGGTCGGCCGCCTGCAGCAGACCCCGACGCTGAAGGACATCGACGGCACCCTGTTCCTGGCCGGCGCGGTCCCGGTCGCGGCCGGTGGCGCCCCGATCGCCGCCGTGGGGGTCGCCGGTGCGCCGTCCGGGGCGCAGGACGAGGCGTTCGCCCAGGCCGGTGTGGACGCGCTCGGCAAGTAGCGTGTCCGTGGTGTTGATCAGTGATGTCCGCCCCTGGGGCGGCGAGCGCAGTGACGTCGAGCTGAACGGCGACCGGATCGGGGCGGTCCGTCCGCACTCGCCGGGGCCGGCGACCGTCGAAGGCCGTGGCCGGTTGCTGTTCCCCGCGTTCAGCGACGTCCACGTGCACCTGGACTCGACGCGGATCGGGCTGCCGTTCCGGCCGCACACCGGCGGCCCGGGCGTGGTGGCGATGATGACGAACGACCGGGAGAACTGGCGGTCGGCGGAGGTCCCGCTGCCCGGGCGCGTCGCGGGAACGCTCGAGCGGATGATCGCCCACGGCACGACCCGCGTCCGCAGCTACGCGCAGGTCGACGTCGACTGCCGGCTGGAGAAGCTCGACGCCGTGCTGGCCGCACGGGAGAAGTTCGCCTCTCAGGCCGAGGTGCAGGTGATGGCGTTCGCGCAGGCGGGCATCCTGCGGGAACCGGGCACGCTGGAGCTGCTGGACGCGGCGATGCGGTCCGGCGCGACGGTGATCGGCGGCATCGACCCGTGCACGCTGGACCGCGACCCCAAGGGGCACCTGGACGCGGTGTTCGGCCTGGCCGAGAAGCACCAGGCCGAAGTGGACATCCACCTGCACGAACCCGGGCACCTGGGCCTGTTCTCGACGGACCTGGTCATCGAGCGCGTCCGGGCGCTGGACATGCGCGGCAAGGTGACGATGTCCCACGCGTACGACCTGGGCTCGATTTCCGAGTCGGTCAGCCGCCGGGTCATCGACGACTTCGCCGCGCTGGACATCGCGATGACGACGGTGGCGCCGTCCGCCGCCGGTCAACTGTCCCTTTTGGACTTGGTGGCGTCGGGAGTCCGAATCGGACTCGGCGAGGACGGCCAGCGCGACTACTGGAGCCCGTACGGCAACTGCGACCTGCTGGACCGGACGTGGCAGCTGGCGTTCACCCGCGGCTTCCGCCGTGACGAGCACATCGAGCTGGCGCTGGCGGTGGCCACGATGGGTGGGGCGTCGATCATGAGCCACGACGTCCCCCGCCTGGCCGGCGTTTCCGATCGCCCCGGCCTGGCGGTCGGCGATCGAGCGGACCTCGTCTTGGTCGACGGCGAAACGCCGGCCAGTGCGGTGATGGACCGCGGCAAGGACCGCACGGTCGTCCACAACGGAGTCGTGGTCGCGGACGGACTGTCCGTGGTCAAGCGCTAGCGAGCAGCGCGGCGATGCCGGGTTTGTGTTCGTCGCGCCGCCGCCAGGTCATCGTGACGTCGGCGGTCTCGCCGGCCAGCGGAACGGCGACGGCGCCGGGGTGGTTGACCAGGGCGGGCACGATCCCGCACCCCATCCCGGCGGCGACGCACCGGCCGAGGGCGGCGAGGCTGCCGACCTCGGTGTCGATGACCGGTCCGTCGATCCGGTCCAGCATTTCCCGGAAGCCGCAGCCCTTCGGCGTCGCGAGGAACCCGACCCCGCGGAGGTCCTCGGTCCGGAGTTCTTCCTTCGCTGCCAAGGGATGGCCGGGTGGCACGATGACGACGAGCGGTGTTTCGCCGACCTTCCGGGTCGCGAAAGTCGGGTCCCGCGGTGGGTCGCCGAACGTGAAGCAAACGTCCACTTCGGACTCCCGGACGCTTTGGTACAGCTCGCCGCGGCCACCCTCCTCGAGGGTCAGCCTGACGCGCGGCCACCGGGTCCGGTAGGCGCTGAGGATGCCGGGAACCCAGTGCGCGCACAGGGTTTCGAGCGCGCCGATGGTCAGGTCGCCGTCGGGTTCGCCGCGTTCGTCGTCGACGGCGGCCTTGGCTTCCTCGACGAGTTCCAGCACCTGGTCGGCGTACCCGACGAGGCGTTTCCCGGCGGCGGTGAGCGTCCGGTTGCCGCGGTCGAAGAGCTTCGCCCCGAGTTCGGCTTCGAGGGCCTGGATCTGTTCGGTGACGCTGGACTGCGCGTAGTGCAGTTCGGCGGCGGCCCGCGTGAGGTTGAGCGTCCGCGCGACGACGCGGAAGGTGCGCAGGTGGCGCAGTTCCATGAGATCCCCCATCGGCGTTCCCGATACCCGCCATCGTAACTCCCCGCTTCCGCCGGTGTCACGGAGCGTCCAGGCTTCCTGGTGTGGCAAGACTTCTCACGGGCCTCTCGCTGGGCTACTTCCTGGTCATGCTGGACACGACGATCGTGACGGTGGCGTTGCCGTCCTTGTCGCCGTCTTTGCCGGACCAGCAATGGATTTCCAACGGCTACACGCTGACGTTCGCGGCGTTCCTGTTGACGGCCGGAGCGTGGTCGGACCGCTTCGGTGCTCGCCGCGTGTTCCGCACCGGCTTGCTCTCGTTCGGCACGTTGTCCTTGCTGTCCGCGGTTTCCCCGTCGCCGGCCGCGCTGATCGCCCTGCGCGCGTTGCTCGGCGTGGCGGGCGCGCTGCTGGTGCCGTCCTCGCTGTCGCTGATCGCGACGGCCTACCCGGTCACCGCGGCCCGGGCGAAGGCGATGGGCGTGTGGGCGGCGGTGAGCGGAACGGGCCTGGTGGCGGGCCCGCTGCTGGGCGGCGTCCTGACCCAGGCCTTCGGGTGGCGCGCGATCTTCCTGGTGAACGTCCCGGTGGCGCTGGTCGCGCTGGCGTTGTCCCGGACGGCTCCACCGACGCCGCCCAAGCCGGGCCGGGTCGACTGGGTGGGCCAGGTATCCGCCGTGGTCGCTTTGTCGACATTGACGTACGCCCTGGTGGAGTCGGCGTTCTGGCTGCTGCCGGTGTTCCTGGTGGCGGCGGTGGTGTTCGTGGCATCGCAACGGCGTCCGGACGCGATGCTGCCGGTGTCGCTGCTGTCCCGGAACCTCCTGGCGGGCGCGATCGTGAACTTCGGGTTGTCGGGGGTGTTGTTCGTGCTCTCGCTGTATTTCCAGCAATCGCGTGGTTATTCACCGTCGACGACGGGGCTGGCATTCCTGCCGTTGACAATCCCGACGGCGTTCAACCCGATCTTCACGGGCCGGTTGGTGGCCCGCATCGGCCCGCGAGTCCCGGCGATTTCGGGTTTCTTGCTGATGGCGTCCGGCACGCTGCTTCAGGCATTCTTTCCCGCTTTGTCCGTGGTCGCGCTGGCGCTGCTGGGCTTCGGGGTCTCACTGGCGATCCCGTCGCTGCTGACCGCGGTGGTCGGCTCGGCACCGCGTGAGCTGGCGGGAATGGCGGGCGGCGCCCTGAACGCGTCCCGCCAGACGGGCGCGGTCCTGGGCGTGGCGGTCCTGGGCGCCCTCCTGAACGCGACGACGACCACGACGGCCCTTGCTGTTGCCGGCGGCCTGCTGCTCGCCGGCGCCTTTCTGGTTCCCCGCCGTTGACTGTTTCCTATTCCAACGGGAAACAGGAAACGCCTTGTTGCACCAAGTCACATGACGAATCCTGGGTGCAGGGCCGGAAATTCCTCCGGAATCCCTGGTCAAATCCCATTCCCTTGGAGGATTCGTCATGTCCATGCCCAAGAAGCTGGCCAAGATCGGCGGCCCCGTGCTCGCGCTCTGCATCATCGCCGCGGCGCCGATCATCGGTTCGACCACGGCGTCCGCGGACGGCGGCGGCAGCACCCCGCCGTCGAGCAGCACGCCGCCGCCGGCGGGGACCGACGGCAACCCCTGGCACGGTTGAGCCGCGCGCCGGGCCGGCCGCGACGTCGGCCGGCCCGGTATCAGGCGCAGGCGCAGTCGAAGGCCGCGCGTGTTTCCCGCACCTCGCCGGCCTCCGGCAAGCCGAGGTCGGCGAACCCGGTCGCGGCCGCGTCCCAGTGCTTGACGGCGCGCTCGTGCTCGCCCATCGCGTGCAGCGTTTCCGCGACCCCGCGACGCGCCCGCGCCTGGTAGGTGCGGTTCCCGTCCCCGACGGCCAGGTCCAACGCTGCTTCGCACGCCGCCAACGCGTCCTGGCGGGCGCCCCGGGCCAACGCCGTCGCGCCGCGGTCGAGGTAGAGCTGGGTGCGCAGGTCGGCGTCCGGCACGTTCGCCGCCACCTCGCGCGCCTTGTCGTGGTACCGCACCGCTTCGGTGAACCGGCCCTGCTGGCGGTGCACGTTGCCGATGTTGTTCAGCGCGTACGCCTCGACGCAGTGGTCGCCGACTTCGGCGGCGTGCCCGTGCGCCTGCGTGTAACTGGCCGAAGCCTCCGAAAGCAGACCGAGATGCTCCTGCACGGACCCGAGGTTGTTCAGCGCGTGCGCCAGTCCCTGGACGTGCCCGACTTCGCGCAGCATCCGCGCGGCCGCCGAGTGCTGGCGCAGCGCGACGTCGAGGTGGCCGTGCAGCTCGTTGAGGTAGCCGAGCATGCTCAACGCGTGGGCCTCGCCGCGCCGGTCCTCGCTCTGCTCGTACTTGGCCAGCGCGGCTTCGAGGTGCGCCATCGCCTGCTCGTGCTTGCCCAGCTCCATCGTCGGGATCGCGAGCGCGCACAACGTCGCCGCCTCGCCCCGCGGATCGCCGAGGCGCCGCCACTTCGGCAACGCGCGCGCGGCCAGCTCGAGCGCCTCGGAAAGCTGCCCGCGCCGGTCGTGCGCGGTGGCGAGCCGGAGCAGGACGTGCGCCTGGCCGTAGTCGTTGCCGGAGTCGGCCGAGACGGTCTCCCAGGCGAGTTCGAGCGTGCCGATCCAGTCTTCGAACTGGTTGGTCGTGTTGAAGTAGCGCCACAGCAGCACGGCCAGCCGCCAGGTGTGCTCGGGCAGGCCGTGCCGGGCGGCGTAGCCGATCGCGGCCACGAGGTTGTCCCGTTCGGTGACGATCCACCGCAGCCCGGCAGCCTCGTCGGCGAACTTCGGCGTCACCGGGCAGGAGCGGTCGGGCGCGGGCAGCTGCGCCCGGTCGAACGGGTACGCGGCGCCGACCGCGGCCGCGAGCGTGACGAGGTAGAAGTCCAGCAGCCGCACCAGTGCCTGCTCGGACGCCGGCTCGACGGCGGCGAATTCCTTGAGCGGGTCCAGCATCTGGTACCGCTCCGGCGCGGCCTCCTCGAGCAGGCTGACCTCGTGCAGGTCGTCGAGCAGCGACCGCGCCTCGGCGACGCCGCAGCCGGCCAGCGCCGCGCCGCCCGCGACGCCGACGTCCGGGCCGGGCAGGCTGCCGAGCAGCCGGAACATGGCGCGCTGCGGCTCGCCGAGCTGCTGGTAGGACACCCGCACGGCGGCGATGCCGTCGTCCTCGCCCCAGGGGCCGTCCTCTTCGAGCAGGTGCAGCAGGTGCTCCAGCGGCCACCGCTCGTGCCGCCGGAACAGCGCGGCCGCCACCCGGATCGGCATCGGCAGGTACCCGCAGCGCTTGACGACCAGCGCGACGTCGGCCGCCCGCCCGCGCACCCGCGCCGGGCCGGACAACGCGGTGAACAGCTCGGCCGCCTCGTCCGGCGGCAACGGCGAAAGCCGGACCGGCTCGCCGACGTCACCCATCCGCCGGCTCGTGATGACGGCGAGGCAGCCGTCGGCCTCGGGCAGCAGCGGCCGGATCTGCTCCGGCGTCGCGGCGTTGTCGAGCACGACCAGCGTGCGCGTGCCCCACAGCGTCGTCTGGTAGAGCGTGGCCTTCCGGCCGACGGTGGCCGGGATCTGTTCAGCGGGCACGCCGAGTTCGACCAGCAGCTCGGTGAGCGCGTCGCCGACGCTGGTCTCGGCGACGCCGGGGGTGAAGCCGTTGAGGCGGGCCAGCAGCTGCCCGTCGGGGAAGCGGTCGCGCAGGCGGTGCGCGGCCTCGATGGCGAGGCCGGTCTTGCCGACGCCGGGCGCGCCGCTGATCCAGACCGCGTTCCGGCCGGCCCTGGCGGCCGCCTCGATCGCCGCGAGTTCGGTGGCGCGGCCGGTGAACCCGCCGGGCCGCGACGGCAGCGAGCTCGGCGGCTCGCCGTGTTCGGCACGCGCGGCGAGGTTGCGCAGCACCGGACCGGGCTCCATCCGCAGCTCGCCGAGGGCGGCGCGGGTGCTCTGGAACACGCGCAGCGCGCCGACCTGGTCACCGCCGGCGAGCAGCGCGCGCATGAGGAGCCCGGCGTGCTTCTGGCTGGCCGGGTCGGACCGCACGAGCGGCCGCAGCCGGTCGCGCGCCGAGCGGTGGTCGCCGGCGTCCAGCTCGAGTTCGGCGAGGTCGCCGACGGCGTCCGGCAGGGTTTCCTCCGGGACCACGACCTCCGGCCCGCCGACGCGGTCGATGTCGATGTCCTCGAGGAACCGCCCCCGCCACAGGCCGACGGCCTCCCGCAGCAGTTCGATCTTCCGCCGCGGATCGTCGGTCCGGCCGGCCTCGGCGCGCAGCCGCTCGAACCGGACGGTGTCGAGCTGGTCGTCGCCGAGCCGCAGGAGATAGCCGGTCGGCGTGGTCTCGATGCTCACGCCGATGTCGCGCAGCCGCTTGACGTAGCCGCGGACCAGGGTGGGTTTGGTTTCCCGCCCGGTCCAGACGATCTCCGTGAGCCGCGCGGTCGACACCGGCTTGTTCGCGTTCAGGAGCAGCACGACGAGGACGAACCGCTGCTGCTGGTCACCCAGCGGCACCGGCACGCCGTCGTGCCACGCCTCCAGCGGGCCGAGCATCCGGAACTCCACACAGCCTCCCCGCCGTCAGCTTGCTTTCCCCCGTTGATGTCGCGCAATCGGCCGTTGGAGTTTCGGTAATCCGCATTTCTTGCACGTTCGATACACGCGGGGTTGCCAGACTCCGCCGGTCGAATCAGGGGTGAAGGAGAAACCGGTATGGGGTCCGACGTGTTGCCGTGTTACTTGGCGTGCGACGTCTCGCTTTCGATGGCCGACCACCTCGAAGAGCTGAACGAGGGCCTGCGCGAATTCCGCGGCGCCGTCCACGCGGACGCGTCGATCGCCGACCGGGTGCTGTGCAGCGTAATCGGCTTCGGGGAGGAGCCCTCGGCGGTGCACGGGCTGTACCTGGCGGGCGAGGTCGCCGAGCTGCCGCCGCCGGGCCGGTGCGCGGGCACCAACTTCGGCCCGGTGTTCACGTTCCTGCGGTCGGCCATCGACCTGGACGTCCGGCTCCTGGAGACGCACCGGGTGCGCGTCCACCGCCCGCTGGTGTTCTTCCTGTCCGACGGCCAGCCGACGGACCCGGTCACCTGGCCGGCGGCCTTCGCGCGGCTGGTGGACCCGACCTGGGAGCGCCGACCCCGAGTGGTCACGTTCGGCGTCGGCGACGCGGACGAAGAGGCGCTGGGCCGCATCGGGACGTTCCGCCGCTACCTGGGCCGAGACGGCGTCCGCCTGGGGACGGCGCTGATCGCCTCGGTGATGCACGTTCTGTCCACTTTCGGTCCACCGCCCGACCGCACCCTGTCGCCGAGGGGGTGCTGACCATGGAGACGCACTGAAGGAGAACGCCGTGGAGCGCGCAGAGCTGGTCCAGGAGCTGAAGACGCTGCGCAAGGGCCGAGGACTGGCGGGCCGGCTCGAAGGCCGCGTCGGGCCCCGCCTGCGTACGGCATGCGCGGTCGCGTCGGACGACGGCCAGGTGGCGATCAGGGAGAAGGTGTCCGGCCGCTTGACTGAGTGGGCATCGGATTTACCGGACGACTTGAGGTTGGCGGCATTGGCGGCCTTCGCGATCTGTGCGGAGGCCCGCCAGCCGCTGTATCAGGACAGGGTCAAGTGGGCAGCGTCCCGGGTGGACCGCGACCCGCGAACGGTCCGCCGTCGCGTGGACGAGGCGATCGTGTTGCTGGCGGAACTGGCCTCATCGTCGTCAACGATGCCTGCGTCATCTGATCAATGGCACACTTCGTCACTGTCGCTGGCGCTGGCACTGGAGGAGCTGCTGGTGCTCGAGCAGCGCCGGATCGTCGCCGACCAGGACGGCCTTCGCACGGTCGACCTGGCGGTGTCTCTCCCAGCCGGCCGTCCGTCGGTCACTGTGCTCTATGGAGGGACGTTGGTGGACCACGGAATGGAGACGTCATCCCGCTGGGGTTACGGTCTGGAGCTCCCACGCCCGTTGTCCCGGGGAGAGTCGCTCGACTACGCGATCCTATTCCGGCCGCCGTCGTTGGACTCGCACATGGTGTGCGTGCCCCGGCACCCCTGTGGCCAGTTCGACTTGCGGGTGCGGTTCGGTGGTGCGCCTTTTCCTCCGGAAGTTCGGGTGCTGGGCGGCGCGTTCCAGCGGGACGTGTCGGATCCGGGATTCCGGGGGCGTCCGGAGCCGGTGGACCCGTCGGGGGAGGTACACCTGCGGTTCCGGGGCCTCACGCCGGGGTTGGCGTATGGAGCCCGTTGGGAGAGTGGACTATAGAACCTAACAAACTCACGTGAGCGCTCCTGTCAAGGCCTCAGTAGTGTTTTGCTTCGTGCGTCGATTGTTTCGTTCAGATACTTGGATAGCCCGGAGGGTAGCTTGAGCGTTTCTGCTAATTCTGCCCAATTTGCTCTGACCCGCTCCACTGTCTCCACAACTTGATCGGCCAGCCCGGCATTGGTGGCGCTCAGGCGGCGCTCTAGTCTGTTAAATGTCTCTAGTGAAACGTCTTCAAACCGTCTTGAGCCGCCGAGCTTAAGGCCAAGATCTTCTTTTCCGGACTCCGCTCTATAGATGTCCGTCGACACCAAGTCGTAGGCTGGAGAAAGTGTGGGAATCTGCTCGTTTCGATAGATCAGAGACCAGTTCTTGAGGTGGGCATCACCGTTGCTGATTAGGATAATAAAGGCCATCCTGCGTGAGAATTCTCGCAACGCGTCGACGTCGTGCTTCCTGTAGATAAGGGAAGCAATTGTCTCAAAGTTTCCCTTGTACTTGTCTCGGGGGTAGAAGTTTCTGACTTGTGCGAGATCTTCGATGTGAATGAGCTCCCTGTTTGGTCCGCGGTCAAATCGTTTGATTGCATAGGCCCATTCTTCCCTGCCTGGCCATATGTTGGAGGGAAGTCCAGATAATTGGTCGCGATGAACTAGCGTGATGCTCGGAATATCAATTCCGGACTTTCGTGCAAGATGCATCATTGCAAATTCATTTTGTGGTAACATGCTGAATTGTTGATCCGGCAGCTTTACAATCCAATCGCTCCCTTCTCCGAATCCTGGAATGGTCAAGCGGTCATCTTTCGAGATCATGGCGAACTTCAGTTGCACGCCGGCCAGAGAGATTCGCCAGCCGGGGTGACTCTCCGCTCCTGGAGAAGGGGCTCGACTGTCTGGGGCCTCCCAGGATGCTGCCTCTTCTATGGGCTGAAGATCTATCGGTAATATGCGCACAGCTCCGGGGAGGTCTCTTCCGACGTGGGAGAGAATTTCCATCTCCCTGTCGACTGAAACGCCTCGGTCTTCGGCAACCCAATCGCGAACTCGGCCCTCTGGTAACAAGTTTGAAAACCATGGGGGGGCTCGAAGTGCGGATGCTTGGGGCGATAATACGGTCTCTTCGAAATGTAGACCCAGTACAGGTCGGTCTGGGTCCTCCCGGTAAGAAACATCGAATGTCAAGCGCGTGTGGTCGCCGCGTTGGTGAAGCACGCCAACGTGGCGGTTCTTAAGCCAAACGGCATGCTGCGTTTCACGCAATGCCTTCTTCCTCCGTTGAATCTTCGATCAGAAGTGAAGTAAGCGGCGGCGTGCTTTCGAAGCTCCACTCGCACATGCGCTTAAGGAAAGATGTCAGCTGAGATTGCAGAGCCGCTTGGCGTGCCTTGAGAAAATCCACAGTCTGCCCTCTGACAATCAGGTCTGCCATGTCGGAGGATATTAGGTGGGACGCGAGTGCTGCCCGCCAAGCACTCTCTGAGAGCTTTAGAGGTCGTTGTGCAATAATGGATTCAATCGAAGTCGAAGTGGCCTCCGTGAGGGGTACGAGGGCTCTGTTTGCTGCCCAGAGTCGGTATTCGTGAGGAACTGTATTTCTGGGCACAATGTAGCGCACTGCATCAAGGGCGGTAGGTCGGTCTATTAGCACGCGTGAGAGGTCGTCTCGAGCAAATGGGTTACCGTCATCGAGAGATCGAGGCATATTTGCCCACCAGGCGCACAAGACCGTTTTGGTGGCAGCCTCATTACTGCGAAAACGTCGTAGGTCAGGGGGCGGAGTGTCTGGATACTCGACAAGTTTGAGGAGCTCTTGGATTGACCCGGTAAGGTCGTCTGGTTTTACCGCAAACACTAAGAAACGTATGGCGCCAGTAGTACTTCCCTTGAATACTTCTGGACCAACAACTGCGGCACGCCAGAACCACCTCCGAAGAAGGCGGATGTTTCTGGGGTCCGGATTAGGATGGTGAGCAAATAGTCGCGTAAGAACAACTAGCAAGTGACGATAGGGCAGCATGCCCACGTGTGGAACGTTTGCTTCCTCTTGGAGAAACGAGATCGCGCGGCGCATTGCGCTCTCTCCAAGTCGGTACGCGGTATCGCGAGCCTCGTCGGGGAAGTCGATAATCGCGCGCCCAGGCTGGTGGCCGCGCGGTATACCCTCTTCGCCTCCGAATTCATTTCTAATCTCTCGTTTTACGTC
Organism: Amycolatopsis sp. NPDC101161; assembly: GCF_044768185.1. Lineage (NCBI taxonomy): Bacteria > Bacillati > Actinomycetota > Actinomycetes > Pseudonocardiales > Pseudonocardiaceae > Amycolatopsis > Amycolatopsis sp. NPDC101161. Next base: position 1,045,427 of record NZ_JBIWPI010000002.1, on the reverse strand, counting down.
GGGGCCTCTGCGAGCCAGCATTGCCATGAGAATTGTGTCGTTGTCAACCGTTCCGAATCCCAGGTCCTCGTCAAGGTGTTCGGCGATTCTGTCGAACGTGAGCCGGTTCTTAATGGATTCATCGTCCGCAAAGAGTGCTGAAAATATCTCAGCTCTACTCAGCCTTTTTCCGTAATTGTTCATTCGGTCGAAAATGTCTTGCAAGACTTTTACGTCGTTCTGCGTGACCTCGTATGCCGGAATTTGAAACTGGCGCAGTGTTTGCGTGATATTATTTGCGCGATCCACGTATTCAAGAGTTTCGGGGAACTTCTGAAACCACTGCAGTACGCGAGTCAAGTTGAATAGTACTGGCAGTGGGATGACTAGGGGCTCATCTTCGGGCGGCGCGGGTACGAATTCTTGATCGCGTAAGTTGTACGCAAGTGCGAACCGCGGATCCCTGCTCGCTTCGGGGATCAGTGCGCTGGCGAGGCTGGTTATGCGCTGTTGCCCGTCTACCACCCACCTTGCCGCGCTGACGTCTGGAGCCTCGATCTCCAGTGAGCCGAGCTTGAGTGTTTGCGCTGTTGCTGGTCGTCGCCATAACAAAAGGGAGCCAACTGGGTAGCCTCGGACAATGCTGTCGAAAAGCCGCACAACATCTTGGCGCTGCCAGCGGAAGTCACGTTGGAAATGGGGAATTCGAATCTCTCCCGATCGGGCCATGGTCACGAGATTCTCTACCGTGAACATGGTCGCGTTGGGGCGATCATCGAGTCCGGTTGTCACGTTCGCCTCCGGTTGCTCACTGCTAGTCATCAGGAAAGTTGTACCACTTCAATGGCCAGTCGGGGGCGAATTTCGACGCGAGTTGGTTGCATCAGCTGACCGAAACCCGAGCGTCATGCGCTTTACCGATCAGTAACCAGCAGTCGGTCTGATGTCAGTTGGCGTAGCCTGAGTGACGGGAGGTCCCGCGTGTCACTCGTGGCACGGCTGCAACAGTGCAGGCAAGCTGCAGACGCTAGACGTCGCGAACGGCACGCCTCGGATGCCGTCCAGTAGGTGCCCCCGGCAGGATTCGAACCTGCGACACCCGCTTTAGGAGAGCGGTGCTCTATCCCCTGAGCTACGAGGGCCTGCTGCTGCCAAGCTCAGCTTAGCCTGCCGAAGGTCAGCCCGGCAGCAGGGGCGACCAGACTCTCGTCGTCACCCAGGTGAGTGGTTCTGGGGCGCGACCAACCCTGGGGATACACCCTGCCGGACGGCCGACCGCACCTGACCTGGACGGACCAGTGCCTCACCTGGTCGTGTCTGGTTTCGAACTGCTGAACAACAGTAGGTAACCTTCGTTAACGGGACGCGGGGAGCCGCCTCCTACTGGCTGTTGCGGAGGGCTTCGTTGATCAAGCTCATGTTCGCCGACGACGAGGAACTGGTGCGCTCGGGGTTGCGCGCGATGATGTCCGGGGCTCAGGACATCGAGATCGTGGGCGAAGCCTCCGACGGCAGATCCGCAGTGGAAGTTGCCCGGCGGTACCACCCGGACGTCGCCCTGCTCGACATCAAGATGCGCGCCCCTGACGACGGCATTCGCGCGCTCCGGGCCATCCTCGCCCTCCCCGATCCGCCCACCGTTGCCATGCTGACCACCTTCGACATCGATGAGTACGTCAGTCTCGCCCTCAGGCTCGGTGCCAACGGCTTCCTGCTGAAGGACATCGATCCGGCCGCCCTCCTGCGAGCCGTCAGGGACCTCGCGCGTGGGGGCGCCGTCCTGGACCCGGGTGTCGCCGCGCGGATGGTTCAGTCCCACCGGGATGAACAACGCGCTGCTCAGCCTGCCCGGAAGCTGCTCGCCTCACTGTCCGAACGCGAACGGGAGGTCGTCGCGCTCATCGGGCAGGGCCTCTCCAACGCCGAGATCGGCGGGCGCCTTCACCTCTCCGAAGCCACCGTCAAGGGGTACGTCTCCGCCGTGCTCTCGAAGATCGGCGCCGCCAACCGCGTGCAGGCCGCTCTGCTGGCCTACCGCGGGGGCCTGCTCGACCAGTAGATGCTGCTCACGGCGCTGGAGTTCCTCGGGCTCGTCGCCTTCGCGGCGTCCGGGGCGCTCGCCGCCGTGCGGGCTCGGCTCGACGTCTTCGGCGTCGTGGTCGTCGGGCTCACCACCGCGCTCGGCGGCGGCGTCATCCGGGACGTCCTGCTCGGCATCCACCCGCCCACGACGCTGCGGAACTGGCCCTACCTCGCCGTCTGCGCGGCGACCGCCTTGGTCGTCTTCACCTTCCACCCGCAGGTCGCGCGGCTGCGGCGGGGCGTGCTGCTCGCCGACGCGCTCGGGCTCGGCGTCTTCGCCACCGCCGGGACGACCATCGCCCTGAACGCCGGCGCGACCGTCTACGCCGCGTGCCTGATCGGCATGACGACCGGCATCGGCGGCGGTGCCGTGCGCGATCTGCTGCTCCGGGAAATCCCCCTCGTCCTGCGGAAAGAGATCTACGCGGTGGCCGCGCTGGCCGGCTCGGTGCTCGTCGCCGTCGGTCACTCCCTGCAACTGCCGGAGGGGCCGGTCACCGTGGTCTCGGCCGCGGGAGTGGTCGCCATCCGGATGATCGCGCTCTGGCGGCACTGGAACGCGCCCGTCGCGCGACCGCCGGAGTGAGGATCTCTTTGTTAGTTCTGTGTGTGTTCTTAGGCGAGTCTCAGCACGCTGAGTAAGACTGACGCCATGCGCATCCTTGTGGTGGACGACGACCGCGCCGTCCGTGAGTCGCTTCGGCGGTCCCTGGAGTTCAACGGCTACCAGGTCGAGCTGGCCAGCGACGGTGCGCAAGCCCTCGAGGCGATCATCGCCGACCGGCCGGACGCCATGGTCCTAGACGTCATGATGCCCCGGCTCGACGGCCTCGAGGTGGCTCGCCGCCTGCGCAGCACCGGCGACGACCTACCGATTCTCGTGCTGACCGCGCGCGACACCGTCTCCGACCGGGTGTCCGGGCTGGACGCCGGCGCCGACGACTACCTGCCGAAGCCGTTCGCGCTGGAGGAGCTGCTCGCCCGGCTGCGGGCGCTGCTGCGCCGCGCCGTCCCCGAGGGCCAGAACGGCCAGGCGACGGAAGTCCTGTCCTTCGCCGACCTGACCCTCGACCCGGGCACGCGCGAGGTCCGCCGCGGCGGCCGCGAGATCAGCCTGACCCGGACCGAGTTCGCACTGCTGGAACTGTTCCTCTCCTACCCGAAGCACGTCCTCACGCGGGGCCGGATCCTGGAGGAAGTATGGGGTTACGACTTCCCGACGTCGGGCAACGCGCTGGAGGTCTACGTCGGCTACTTGCGCCGCAAGACGGAGGCCGAGGGGGAGCCGAGGCTGATCCACACGGTGCGGGGGGTGGGGTACGTCCTGAGGGAAACCCCACCGTGATCGACGCCGGCGAGCCCGGTGACCCCCGCGGCACGCGCTGGGGGACGCGCCGGTTCTCGCTGCGCGGCCGGGTGACGCTGCTCGCCGCCGCCTGCGTCGCCGGCGCCGTCGCCCTGGTGTCGATCGGCGCGTACATGGTCGTGCGCAGCAACCTCTACCAGCAGCTGGACGACGGCCTGATGGCGCGCGCGCAGGCCGCCGTCGCGTCGCCGCAGGTGCAGACCGAGCTGCGGCAGGTGCCGGGTGCCTTCCTGGCCAGCGCCGACCTGCAGATCGGGCAGCTCAACGCCGCGCCCGACGTCCAGCACGCCGTGATGACCTACCCGCTGTCGAGCTCGGCGCCGCCGTTCGACCAGCGCGAGCTGGCCGTCGCGAACGGCGACTCGCCGGAGTCGATGCGGACGGACTTCCGCACCGACAGCCGCGTGGTCGCGCTGCCATCCGGGCACGGCGAGGCCATCGTGCTCGCCCAGTCGATGGGCCCGACCAAGCGGACGCTGAACGAGCTCGCGCTCGTGCTGTTCCTGATCGGCGGCGCCGGCATCCTGGTCGCCGCCGCGGCGGGCACCGCGGTCGCGCGGGCCGGTCTGCGCCCGGTCGACCGGCTGACGTCGGCCGCCGAGCGCGTCGCCAAGACCGGCGACCTGCGGCCGATCCCGGTCAGCGGCGACGACGAGCTGGCGCGCCTCACCACGACGTTCAACACGATGCTCGGCACGGTCGCGGACTCCCAGGAACGCCAGCGCCAGCTGGTCGCGGACGCCGGCCACGAGCTGCGGACGCCGTTGACGTCGCTGCGCACCAACCTCGAGCTGCTGCTCGCCGCGAGCAAGCCGGGCGCGCCGCCGCTGCCGGACGCCGACCGCATCGACATCGTCGCCGACATCAGCGGCCAGCTCGACGAGCTGACCCAGCTCATCGGCGACCTCGTCGAGCTCGCGCGCCAGGACGAGCCGCGCGAGCGGTTCGAGCGCGTCGAGCTGCTTGACGTCGTCGAGCGCGCGCTTGACCGGGCGCGACGGCGGGCGGGCGAGATCAACTTCGACGTCTCGCTACAGCCGTGGGTGCTCACCGGCGACAACAGCTCGATCGAACGCGCGGTGCTGAACCTGCTGGACAACGCGGTGAAGTTCTCGCCGCCGGACGCGACGGTCTGGGTGCGGCTCTACCCGCTCGGCGACGGCACGGCCGTGGTCGAGGTCGCCGACGAGGGCCCGGGCATCGCCGAGGAGGACCTGCCGAAGGTGTTCGACCGGTTCTACCGCTCGTCGGAGGCGCGCACGCTGCCCGGCTCCGGTCTGGGCCTGGCGATCGTGAAGCACGCGGCCGAGCGGCACGGCGGCGCGGTGTACGCGTCGCGGGCGCCCGAGGGCGGCGCGTTGATGACGATCCGGCTGCCGGGGGCGCCCGGCTGACTTTCGCGCGCTGCGCCGTCCACGGTGGGGTTGTTCACCTGCGACGCGGAGGCCGGTTCCATGACCTGCCGTTTCGAAGTTCACCCTCGTCGGCTCTGCGAATCCTGTGTTGAATCGTGTAGGATTTTGTGTGGTTGAAGACGGGGATGGAGTTGAGCGGTGCTTGCGCGTCAGCGACAGGCGGTGATCCTGGAAGAGGCACGCCGGACCGGGGCGGTCCGGGTCAGTGACCTCGTGACCAGGCTGGGCGTGTCCGATATGACGGTGCGCCGCGACCTCGACGTCCTCGCCGGGCGCGGGCTCGTCGAGAAGGTCTACGGCGGCGCCACCTCGATCGTCGGCAAGAGCACCGACGAACCCGGCTTCGAGGCGAAGTCCGTGCGCCAGCGCACGCAAAAGGAGGCCATCGCCGAGCTCGCCGCGACACTCGTGCGGCCCGGCACCGCGATCGGCATCTCCGCCGGCACCACCACCTGGACGCTCGCCCGCGCGCTCGACGCGATCCCCGGGCTCACCATCGTGACCAACTCGATCCAGGTCGCCGACGTCCTCCGCGGGTCGACGCAGCCGGACCGCACCGTCGTGCTCACCGGCGGGGTGCGGACGCCGTCGGACGCGCTGGTCGGCCCGGTCGCCGTGCACAGCCTGCGGTCGCTGCACCTCGACGTCGTCTTCCTCGGCGTGCACGGGATGGCCGACGGGCCGGGCTTCACGACGCCGAACCTGACCGAGAGCGAGACCGACCGCGCGCTGGTCGAGGCCGGGCGCAAGCTCGTCGTGCTCGCCGACCACACCAAGTGGGGCACCGTCGGGATCTCCACGATCGCCGACCTGGACGAGGCCGACGTCGTCGTCACCGATGACGGGATTCCCGACGAGGCCAAGGAAGTACTCGCCGAACGGGCGGGGGAACTCATGATCGCCGAGACGGCGGAGACGGACGAGGCCCAAGAAGCGTGAAGCGCACCGTACGACACCTGGCCGACGGCCGCGAGATCATCTACTTCGACCAGCCCGGCGCGCCCGACCGCGTCGCCGAGGACACCCGAGACCTGCCGCCGGTCGCGGCCGCGTCGGAAATCCGGCTGGACCCGCTGACCGGTGAGTGGGTCGCGATGGCCGCGCACCGGCAGACGCGGACGTACAAGCCGCCGGCGGACCTCTGCCCGCTGTGCCCGAGCAAGCCCGGCAAACCGAGCGAGATCCCCGAAAGCGACTACGACGTCGTCGTCTTCGAGAACCGCTTCCCGTCCTTCGCCGAGGACGTCATCGGCGAGCCGTCCACTGTGGATGGTCTGGGGCTGGTGCCGGTGCGGCCCGGGCGCGGCCGCTGCGAGGTCGTCTGCTTCACCAGCGACCACGAGGGCGCTTTCTCGCGGCTGAGCCCGGAGCAGGTGCGGGCCGTCGTCGACGCGTGGGCCGACCGCACCGCCGCGCTGTCCGAAGTGCCCGGTGTGGAACAGGTCTTCCCGTTCGAGAACCGCGGCGAGGAGATCGGCGTCACGCTGTCGCACCCGCACGGGCAGATCTACGGCTACCCGTTCGTCACGCCGAAGACCGAGCGGATGCTCGACGTCGCCCGCGCCTACCAGGCCGAACACGGCCGTCCGGTGCTCGGCGACGTGCTGGCCGCCGAGCAGAAGTCCGGTGCGCGCGTGGTGGCGTCCGGCGAACACTGGACGGCGTACGTGCCGCCGGCCGCCCGCTGGCCGATCGAGGTGCACGTGGTGCCGCACCGGCAGGTCGCAGACATCCCGGCGCTGACCGACGCCGAACGGGACGACTTCGCCGCCGTCTACCTGGACGTCCTCCGCCGTTGCGACGCGCTGTACGACCGGCCGTTGCCGTACATCGCCGCGTGGCACCAGGCGCCGGTGCGCCGCGACCGCGAGCTCGGCTGGCTCCACCTGGAACTGTTCTCGGTGTTGCGCGCCAAGGACAAGCTGAAGTACCTGGCGGGGTCCGAATCGGGCATGGCGGTGTGGATCAACGACGCGACGCCGGAGCAAATCGCGGAACGGCTCCGCGCGGCGGGCTGATCCGGCCATACTCATCTCCGATGCACAGGTTCGGCTCAGGAACCTCTCAGGACCATCGCGCAAGGTGAGGGACATGACCGAGAACGACCCCAGCGCGCACGACCCCGCGGCGCCGCGGCACCCCGAGACCGGCCAGCAGGCGGCTCAGGGCGGTTGGGCGGGGAGCCCGTACGGTGACCAGGCCGCCGCCACGCCCGAGTCCGGCGGCACGCCGCAGTACTCGGCGCCGGAGCCGTCCTACCACGCGGTGACCGGGGCCGATCCGTCCTACGGGGCGCAGCAGACCGCGAACCCCTGGTCCGCGCAGGGGGCGGCGCCGGGCCAGACCCAGCAGAGCGTCTACCCCAACCCGAACCCCTACGCACAGCCCGGCACGGGCGCCTACGGCACGCCGTCGGCACCGCCGCCCGCGCAGCCGAAGCGGTCCGGCGGCAAGCTGCTCGCCGGCGTCGCGCTGGTCGCGCTGCTGGTCGGCGGCATCGCGGGCGGGGCCGTCGGGTACCTCACCGGGGGCTCGTCCGGCGGTCCGGTCGGCAACGCTCTCGACGCGCCGAAGCCGGCCCAGCAGACCGGCAACGCGCCGGCCGGCTCGGTCGAAGCGGTCGCGCAGAAGCTGTCGCCCAGCGTCGTCGAGCTGCAGGTGAGCGGACAGCAGGGGGCCGGCGAAGGCTCCGGGTTCGTCATCAGCACCGACGGCTACATCCTGACCAACAACCACGTCGTCGAGGTCGCCGCGAACGGCGGCCAGATCCGGGCCGTGTTCCAGGACGGCAAGAAGGCCCCCGCCAAGGTCATCGGCCGCGACCCGACGACCGACATCGCGGTCGTCAAGGTCGACGGGGTCAGCAACCTGACCCCGGTCGAGATCGGCCGGTCCGACGACCTGCGCGTCGGTCAGTCGGTCGTGGCCATCGGTTCGCCGTTCGAGCTGGCCGGCACGGTCACCTCGGGCATCGTCAGCTCGCTGCACCGGCCGGTGCGCGCGGGCGGCGGCCAGGGCGGGCAGGAAACGGTGATGGACGCCGTCCAGACCGACGCGGCGATCAACCCGGGCAACTCGGGTGGCCCGCTCGCGAACATGTCCGGGCAGGTCATCGGCATCAACTCGGCGATCTACAGTCCGCAGTCGGCGTCCGGCGGCCAGGGCCAGGGCGGTTCCGAGAGCGGCAACGTCGGCATCGGGTTCGCCATCCCGATCGACCAGGCCCGCCGCACGGCGGACACGATCATCAAGACCGGCCAGGCGGTGCAGACCTACATCGGCGCCCAGGTCACGGACGCCCCGCAGGGCGGCGCGAAGCTCGGCGCCATCACCCCCGGCAGCCCGGCGGAGAAGGCCGGCCTCAAGTCCGGCGACGTCGTGACGAAGATCGACGACCGGAACATCGACACGTCCGACACGCTGGTCGCGGCGATCCGCACCCGCGCCCCGGACGAGAAGGCGACGTTCACGCTCGCCGACGGCCGCACGGTCGAGGTGACGCTCGGCGGCCAGCCCGTCCCGGCCAACTGATCCCTTCCAGACGCTCGGCCGCCTGGTGCGGCCGAGACCAAACATCGGCTCGACCCCCGCACCTCGGGGCCGGACCCCCAAGGCCACGCGCGACCCAGGCATTCCATGCCGGTCGCGCGTGGCCGCATTTGTGGGTGGGGTCAGGAGCCGGGAGGGGTGGTTGGCTTGCCGGTTGGGTCGGTCGGCGTGCCGGGAGGGGTTGGGCGCGAGCTGGGCGGGTCGACGCGTGTACCGGGTGGCTCGGCTGGCGCGCCGGAAGGCTCGGCCGGCGTACCTTGCGGGCTTGGCGAGACGGTTCGCGTGTCCGGTGCGGCATCTCGTGTACTCGCAGGAACGACACGCATGTCTGGGCGGACGACACGGCGGACCAGAGGGGTCGCCAGCGCTACCAGCCAGACCGCCGCAAGCGTCAAAAGCAAGCCCAAGGCCGGGTTGCCGTCGTGGAGGCCTGGCATCGGCGGGGTTCCGTACGGGCGCCAGAGCAGCGGGAACGCCACGATCAGCAGCACCCCAGTGATGACCGTGCCCGTGACCACCGGGACCCGCCACGGCCGCGGGAGGACTCGGGCCAGGACGATGCCGAGGATCGCCGTCAGCGGGGCGACCACGCCGTCGTTGACCAGCGGGCCGCCGACGATCCAGCCGACCGTGCCGAACACGTCCGGCCGCAGCGGCAGCGCGTACTCGGCGAACAGCACCACGCCCCACGCCAGCGCCGCGAGGCCCGGCAAAACGAGCAGCGTGCGAGCGATCTTCACAGCGCCTCCAGGTTCGTGACCCACTTCGTCTGCAGCACGCCGGGCCGGTTCGGGGCGATGATCCGGCACGGGAAGCCGTGGTCGAGGTCGAGCACCTCGCCGTTCAGCTCGAGGGCGAGCAGCGTCAGCTCGTCCGCCGTGTGCTCGCCGGGCAGGACGCTCACGCCGTACAGCCCGGAACGCTCCGAAGAGGACACCCGCACCGCCGTGCCCGGTGCCACCCCGACGGCTTTCAGCAGCGCAGGCAGGGAAACCCCGCGCCAGGTCGCCGACTGGCTCCAGCCCTCCACGCACGCGATCGGCAGCTCGGCCGTCGTCTGCGGGAGTGCGCGCAGCTCGTCGAGCGAGAACTTCTTCGTGCCGCTCGGAGTCACGACCGAGAGCCGCCACGACTCAGACCACGTGATGCCCGCGGCCGCGGCCGTCCGGTTCACCGGGAGGCCTTGCGTGCCCTTGCTCGTCTTCCAGGAAAGCCCGGAAACCCCGCGCAGGAACGGGACCGTCGCGCCGGCCGTGGCGACGACCGCGACGCCCGTCGCGAGCCCGGTCGTGCGGAGGAACCCGCGCCGGGACAGCCCGGCGGCCGTCGACTCGTCTTCGGTTACGCCGCGGGTCAGCGCCCGGCGGATGACCGGCAGCTTCACCGCCACGTGCACCAGGATCGACCCGATCGCCAGCCACGCCACCGCGTAGTGCACCTGCGGGAAGTAGAAGCCCCACGGGTAGTTCTGCGCGACGTTCAGCAACCCCGTCGTCAGCTCGAAGAACGCCGCACCCGAGAGCACCAGGATCGACAGGCGCTCCAGCGCGTGCGGCAGCGAGCGGACGAGCGGACGGCCGAACAGCTTCGGGTAGACGCTCCACAGCTTCGCCAGTAGCAACGGGATCGACGCGATGCCGGAGATCACGTGCAGCCCCTGCGTGACGCGGTAGAGCCCGACCGGGCGGCTGGGCCAGAAGAACCACTCCGGCGGGTGCTGGATCAGGTGGCTGATCAGGCCGGTCACGAAGCAGGTCGTGAACGTGACCGCGAGCGCCAGCCCGATCTTCGACGTCACGCGCTCGTTGTGCGCCGGCGCCTTGAACTGTTCTTCCTGGGGAATCGGCAGCTTCACGACCGCTCCAATCGCGCGAACCAACGGTGGCCGTGCCGGGTGGTCCAGGCGACGCGCAACCCGGCGCGCAGGGCGACTCCGGCGATCGCGTCCACGCCGACCCACGCCCACGTGAACCAGGCGACGTCGGCGTGCCCGGGCCGCAGCCGGACGCGCTCGTGCCGCAGGCCGCGGCCGGGCGGCTCCAGTTCGACGAGGACGTCGCCGTCGGGCGCGATCAGCTGCGCCGCGCGGCGCAGCAGGACGACCGGGTCGCCGCCGATGCCGATGTTGCCGTCGGCGAGCAGCGCGTGCCGCCACCGTCCTTCGCCGGGAACGTGGTCGAAGACGTTGCGGTGCAACGCACTTCCGCCGCGACGACGGGTCAGCCGGACGGCCGTGCGCGAGCTGTCCACGCCCAGCGCGACGACTCCGCGTCCGGCCAGGGCCGCGGTGAGCCGGCCGGGGCCACAGCCGATGTCGAGGGTCGGGCCGGTGCAGGCGTCGAGCAGCACCTCGTCGCCGTCGGACGGCGCGGTCCAGCGCTCGACTGGCAGGTCCACCCGCTCGCCGTTCGCCAGCTCGAGCCAGCAGTGGTGGCCGAGCAGACCGCGGTCGAACTCGTTGCCGAGCAGGGCCGTCTTCATGCGACCGCCTGCCCGTGCACGGCCGCGACGGCACGGGCGAAGCGGCCGTCCGGGCACAGCGCCGCCACCGCGCGCGCATCCGCCATGGTGTCCACATCGGACAGTGTCGCGGCGAGCTGCGGTCGCAACCCGCACGCGGTGAGCGCGCGCACCGTGCGTTCGCCGGTGTCGTCACGGGACATCGGGACGCCTGCGAGGACCTGCGCGTGCCGCGGGTCGGCGAGGCCCAGTGCCCACCAGCCGCCGTCGGCGGCCGGGGCGAGCACCGAGTCGTGCCCGCCGTCCACGACCGGCGCGGCGGCCGCGGCCAGGGACGCCGGGGTGACCTGCGGGGTGTCCATGCCGATCTGGAGGATCGGCAAGCCCGCGTGCACCGTGGCGGCGTCGGCGTGGGCGTGCGCCAGGCGAGCCCCGAAGTCCCAGCCACGCTGGGGAATCGTGGTGACGTAGCGCAGCGCCTCCCCGATCTCGGGGGCCAGCGCGGCGGCGCCGAGGTCACCGGTCATCGCGACGACCGGCGCGGCGCCGGGGACCGCGCACACGGCGTCGAGCGTGTCCAGCAACGCGGCCGCGGCGATCCGCGCGGCCTGCGCCGGGGTCGCCGGCGGGGTCAGCCTGGTCTTGGCGAGCCCCGGTACCGGCGCCTTGGCCACGACCAGCAGCACGAACCGGGCCGTCATCGCGCCAGCACCCGCCCGAAGTCGCGGACCGCGCGCACCGTGCCGCGCACCGAGCCGGACACCTTCGACTTCGTCCCCTTGGCGCGCTCGCCGTAGCGGACGTCGAACTCCCGCACCCGCCACCCGGCGCGCTGAGCCTTGATCAGCAGCTCGAGCGGGTAGCCGAACGCGCGGTCCGCGACGCCGAGATCGAGCAGTGCCCGCCGGTCCGCGGCGCGCAGGGGCGCGATGTCCCGCACCGGCAGCCCGCGGCGGCGCAGTAGCCGCGCCAGCACGACGTTGCCGGCTCGCGCGTGCCACGGCCACACCCCGGGCCCGGTCGGCACCCGCCGTCCGACGGCCAGGTCGGCGCCACCCTCGACCGCGGTCACCAGCCGCGGCAGGTCGCGCAGGTCCAGGGAACCGTCGGCGTCGGCGAAGCACACGATGTCCGCGGTGGCGGCCTCCAGACCCGCGTGCACGGCCGCGCCGTAGCCGCGACGCGGCTCGTGCACGACCTTCGCGCCGAGCGAGGCCGCCACGTCGGGCGAGCCGTCGGCCGAACCGTTGTCGACCACGATCGCGCGGTAGCCCGGTGGCAGCCCGGCCAGCACGCCGGGGAGGGCGCCCGCTTCGTCGAGGCAAGGGAGGACCACGTCCACTCCTGAGTCAGTCACGGCGCCGACCGTAAGTCCGGCGTGGACTGCGGGAAACCCTTGCAGTGCTTACTGAATCATGACGAGTGACGAGTTCTTACCGGGTCGTTACGGCTGCCCCGGCGAGCCCGCGGACCACGCCTCGCGGGCTTAGGGTGGACGGCGATGAGCGAGCCGAACCCGGCAGCCCGGCTCGCCGAGCCGCCTGCCCGCGAAACCGAACCCCCGGCGCCCGATCGGCCCGGCCACCGCGCCACCCGGGCCGATCTCCTCGCCGTCGCGGCGGCCGTGGTGCTCGTGGCCGTGGCCGCCGCGGTCGGCGCGTACTACAACCGGCCGCACTCCGGCGTGATCATCTTCGTGTCGGCGCCCCCGCTGTTCGCGGACTGGCTGCCCCACGTCGGCCCGGGCTCGATCTTCGCCGTCCTCGTCGCCGTCGCGGTCGTGCTGCACGGCCCCGCCCTGGCCGCCCGCCTTCCGTGGCGCCGGGCGCTCGCCGCCGGCTACCTGGCCTCGCTCGCCTGGATCTTCTCCCTGGCCATGGTCGACGGCTGGGCACGCGGGTTCGCCGGGCACCTCACCATCCCGCAGGAGTACCTCCACGAGGTCCCCGGCATCACCGACATCCCGCGGATGCTGCGCGAGTTCTCGTCCCGCATCCTCGACTTCCAGCCGAACTCGTGGACGACGCACGTGTCCGGGCACCCACCGGGCGCGACGCTCGTCTTCGTCTGGCTGGACCGGCTCGGCCTGCACGGCGGCGCCTGGGCCGCGGCGGCCGTCGTGCTCGTCGGCGCCCTGGTCGCGGTGGCCGTGCCCGCGACGGTCTCGCTGCTCGGCCGGCCAGACGCGGCTCGCGCGGTGCTGCCCTTCGCCGTCCTTACGCCCGGCGCGGTGTGGATCGGCGTGTCGGCGGACGGCCTGTTCGCCGGGACGACGGCCACCGGGCTGGCGCTGCTCGCCTTGTCCGCCAAGGGGTTCGGGCACGGCCGCCGGTACGCCGTGCCGGCCGGGCTGGCGGCCGGCGTGTTGCTCGGCTTCGGGATCTTCCTGTCGTACGGCCTGGTGCTGCTCGGCCTGCTCGCGCTGGCCGTGGCCGTCCTCGGCCGGCAGTGGCGCGCCGCCGCCTTGGCCATTGTCGCGGCGCTGGCCGTCGTCGGCGTTTTCGCGTGGGCCGGGTTCTGGTGGCTCGACGGCTACCACCTGGTCGTCGAGCGCTACTACCAAGGCGTCGCGCTGGTCCGGCCCTATTCGTACTGGATGTGGGCGGACCTGGCCGCGGTGGCCGTCGCGCTCGGTCCCGCCGTGATCGCCGCCATCCGGCGTGGCTTTGCCCGCGGGCCGCGCGGCCTGTTCACCGACCCGGTGCTGCTCCTGGGCCTCGCCGCCCTGCTCACCATCGTGTTCGCCGACGTCTCGGGCCTGTCGAAAGCCGAGACCGAACGGATCTGGCTACCGTTCGGGGTGTGGTTGCTGCCGTTGACGGCCCTGCTGCCGCGGCCCGGACGCGGATGGTGGCTCGCGGCCCAGGCGGCGACGGCCCTGGCGGTCAACCACCTGCTGCTGACCGGCTGGTGAGGGAGAAGTGATGAACGATCAAGCCGGGCGCGTGCTCGTGGTCGACGACGACGAGACGGTCCGCGACGTCGTCCGCCGCTACCTCGAGGTCGCCGGGTTCACCGTCGACCAGGCCGGCGACGGTGCCGACGGGCTGGCCAAGTTCGCCGCCCACGAGCCCGACTTGGTCGTCCTCGACGTCATGATGCCGGGCATCAACGGCCTCGAGGTGTGCAAGCGGCTGCGCCAGGTCAGCCAGGTGCCGATCGTCATGCTCACCGCCCTCGGCGAGGAGGAGAATCGGATCGCCGGGCTCCAGCTGGGCGCCGACGACTACGTCACGAAACCGTTCAGCCCCAAGGAACTCGCCCTGCGCGTCGCGTCGGTGCTGCGCCGCGCGCGGATGCCGCGTCCGGTACCGGCCGCCGCCGAGCTGGCGGACGGCGACCTCCGTCTGCAGATGACCGCGCGCACCGCGACGCTCGCCGGCCGCGAGCTGCCGCTGACCTCGCGGGAGTTCGACCTGCTGGCGTTCTTCCTCGCCCACCCCGGCGTCGCCTACTCGCGCGCGGACCTGCTCGAGAAGGTGTGGGGCTGGGACTTCGGCGACCAGTCCACGGTGACCGTCCACGTGCGACGGTTGCGCGAAAAGATCGAGCGCGACCCGGCCAAGCCGACCCGGGTGGCGACGGTGTGGGGTGTCGGCTACCGCTACGACCGGGAGCAGCCGTGATCGAGCCCGGCGAGTCCTTCGCGGAGACGTTGACGCACCTCTGGCACATCCTGCCGCTGGCGTTGCTCTTCTCCCTGCCGATCGCCGCGCTCGGCGGGGCAGTGCTCTACGTCCTGCGCCGCGGCTCGCTGGCCACCACGCTCACGGTGCTGGTGCTGATCCCGGTGCTGTCCACGCTGGTCGGCGTCCTGGGTGTCAGCGGGTTCATGTTCACCCCGGCGCTGACCACGATGCTGCTGGTCTGCCTGCTCGTCGCCGTGTGCACCGTGCCGGCGGCGATCATCCTCGGCCGGGCCATCGCGCGCCGCAGTGTCTGGGAGCGCGAGGCGCGCGACCGCGAGCGCGCGGCCGAGGCGTCGCGGCGCGAGCTGGTCGCCTGGATCAGCCACGACCTGCGCAGCCCGCTGGCCGGCATCCAGGCGATGGCCGAGGCGCTCGCCGACGGCGTGGTGTCCGAACGCCACGAGGTCGCCGACTACGCCCAGCGGATCAGCGGCGAGACCACCCGGCTGTCCGCGATGGTCGGCGACCTGTTCGAACTCTCGCGGATCACGGCCGGCGCCCTCGAGCTCACGATGTCCGCGGTGCCGCTGCGGGACGTCGTCAGCGACGCCGTCGCCGCCCAGTCACCGGTCGCCGAGCGGAAGCGGGTGCGAGTGCTCGCCAACGCGTCGACGTGGCCGGTCGTGACCGGCAGCGACCCGGAACTGGCCCGGATCGTGCGGAACCTGGTCTCCAACGCGATCCGCCACACCCCGCCGGACGGGACGGTCGCGGTGCAGATCGGCGTCGACGGCGACGAGGCCCTCCTGGCCGTCGACGACTCCTGCGGCGGCATCCCGGACGACGAGATCACCCGCGTGTTCGACGTCGCCTTCCGCGGGACGCAGGCCCGGACACCCGAGCGCGGCGGGACGACGAGTGGTGGCGGGCTCGGGCTGGCCATCACCAAGGGGCTCGTGGAGGCGCACCGCGGGAAGATCGGGGTCCACAACCACGGGCCCGGGTGCCGCTTCGAGGTCCGGCTGCCGTTGGCGATGTCCTAGACCGCCAAGGGTTCGCGGTCCGGACCGAGCCTCAGGAACTCCATTCCGGGGAAGTGGGCCGCCGCGACCACCGTGCTCGTGCCCGCGATCTCGGCCAGCCAGCGCTGCCGGGTGCGGGCCGCCTCGTCCGGGTCGAAGTCGCCGAGGAACCGGACCCGGTCGTCGCGCAGCTGCACCGGGGTGTGGATGACGTCGCCGAGCAGGACCAGGCGTTCGTCGTCCGCCTCGACGTCCAGCACGTAGTGGCCGGGAGTGTGGCCCGGCGTGTGCCGCGCGGTGATGCCCGGGGCCAGCGCGACGGCGTCCCCGTGGATCGCCTCGATGCTCCCGGCCGCCCGCACCGCCTCCAGCCCGACGCGGCTCCAGTCGTCGTGGGGCAGCCCGCCGATCAGCGGTTCCCAGTCCGCGATCCCGTGGATGACCCGCGCCTGCTTGAAGGCCGGTGTGCCTTCGGGTGCCAGCCAGCCGACGTGGTCGGCGTGCAGGTGCGTGACGAAGACGGTGTCGACGTCTTCGGGCCGGACGCCGGCGCCGCCCAACGCCGTCAGGAGGTCGCCTCCGGTCCCCATCGGTGCGGGGTCGCCGCCCGCCGGGGCCATGCCGGCCGGGTAGCCCATCTCCCGCGGCCCGAACCCGGCGTCGACCAGGATCGTCCGGCCCTGGCCGCGGACCAGGAACCCGCCGACCGGCACGTGCACCGTGCCGTCGGGGTCGAGGACTCCGGAGTGCTCGGCCGGATCCAGGCCGGGGAAGAACAGGGCCGGGAGCCGGACGAGCCCGTCGGTCAGTGCCTCGATCGTGTAGTCGCCCACTGTGATCCGCTGCATGACCTTGCCAAGTTCGACTGTGATCGAACTATTCCCGGGTCAGACCGGTTCGCGCAGCTCGGCCGTCGCGAAGCCGGCGATGCCCTCCTCGAACCCGATCTCGGCCTTGAAACCCAGCAGTTCGCGGGCGCGGGCCGGGTCGGCCACCACGTGGCGGACGTCGGCCGGGCGGGCGCCTCCGGCCACCTCCGGGGTCGGGCCGTCGCAAGCGCGTGACAGCTCCTCGGCCAGTTCGCCCACCGTGTGCGGGGTGCCCGAGCAGACGTTGACCGGCGTGATCTCGCCTTCCGGACCGGCTGTCCGGAGGGCCAGGACGTTCGCCCTGGCGACGTCGTGGACGTGGACGAAGTCGCGCTGCTGGCGGCCGTCCTCCAGGACCCGGGGTGCTTCGCCGCGCAGCAGGGCCGAGCGGAACAGCGATGCCACCCCGGCGTACGGCGTGTTCTGCGGCATTCGCGGGCCGTAGACGTTGTGGTAGCGCACCGCCCACACGGTCCCGCCCGTCTGGCGGGCCCACGCACCGGCCAGGTGCTCCTGCGCGAGCTTCGTCGCCGCGTACGTGCTGCGCGGGTTCAGCGGCGCGTCCTCGGGCACCAGCTGCCAGCTCAACTCGGCGTCGCACGCCGGGCACCGCGGCTCGAACCGGCCTGCGTCCACATCGGACGCGCGGCGCGGTGACGGTGGGACGACGCCGTGGTCCGGGCACGCGTACCGGCCTTCGCCGTAGACCACCATCGAGGACGCCAGCACGAGCTTCCGCACCCCGGCCGCGTGCATGCCGGCCAGCAGGACCGCCGTGCCGTAGTCGTTGTGCAGGGCGTACGACGGCGCGTCGGACGGGTCGACGCCGTGCCCGACGACCGCCGCCTGGTGGCAGACCGCGTCGACGCCGTCCAGCAGCTCGGCGACGAGCTCGGCGTCGGTGACGTCGCCGCGCAGGAACCGGTGCCGGCCGGTGTACGACGGCGGCGTGCGGGAGCCGTGGGCCGTCGGCAGGAGGTTGTCGAGCACTACGACCTCGTCGCCGCCGTCGGCGAGCAGATCGGCGATGTGGGACCCGATGAACCCGGCTCCGCCGGTGACCAGTACGCGCACACCGGCCACGCTAGGGGCGTTCGCCTCGCCCCGCTCACGGCTGAGGTGGCACGTCACGGAATCGTCAGAACTCACCCGGCACCTCCCGGCGGCCGGAGGGCGAAACCGACTACGGTGGCGGCATGGAACGGAGTGCACAACGGCTGGGCCGGGCCCTCGTGGTCATCGTGGACGATCGCGTGGCGCACGGCGAGCACGAGGACACCACTGGCCCGCTGGTCACGGAGCTGCTCGAAGAAGCGGGCTTCATCGTCGACGGTGTCGTGGTCGTCGAGGCCGAGACCGCGGGTATCCGCAACGCGCTCAACACCGCCGTGATCGGCGGTGCCGACCTGGTGATCACGGTCGGCGGCACCGGTGTGCTGCCGCGTGACCGGACTCCGGACGCCACGGCCGGCGTGCTCGACCGGCCGATCCCGGGCATCAGCGAGGCCATCCGGGCTTCCGGGCTGGCCGCCGGGGCCGTGGACGCGGGGATCTCGCGCGGGCTCGCCGGGGTTTCCGGCAGCACCCTCGTGGTGAACCTCGCCGGCTCGCGGTCCGCGGTGCGCGACGGGATGGCGACGCTGACCTCGCTCGTGCCGCACGTGATCGACGAGCTTTCGGGCCTCGAAGAGGTCTGATCCTTCGCTTACCAGGCCGGGGGTGACGAGGTGTCGCTCCCGGCCTGAAGCATGCCTGGGCCGGGGTGAGATCGAGGACTGGTTCGACGGTGTCCTCTCCGGGCAGATCAGCTGCGACGCGGCCGATCGCTGGGCCATGCGATGGCTCAGCGATGACTTCGCGGGTCTGGTCGATCTCGACGAGGATCAGCTGTGGGCGCTCGGCTTGCTCGGGGGCATCGACCTCCCCGCCGGGCCGGGCCCGGGGTTCCTGCACAGCGAGGACCAGATCCGCGGGTGGCGGGGCGAAGTGCGAGCCCGCCGACGGGGTTGAAATGCGCCGGCCGGGGCCGTCGAGAGGTGGCTGATCGCCGGGCGAGGCGGTGGCGCGCCACCCGGGATTCGCTCTGGAGTTGTCAATCAGCGCGTCGTGGGACACTTGAGTTATGTCCGGCCCCAAGCGCGATCCCCAGACGACCAGCGACCAGCGTCGGCGGGTCGATGAGATCTTCGGGGACGTCCTGCCCGAGACGACCTCCGATGAGCGGGACGTCGAGCGGCGTACCGGGCTCCCGGACGACTGGTACCGGGAGAACCGGCCGCCGCACCACGATCGGTGATCCCACTCAGTCGCGGCCGGTGCCGCGCTGGGACTGGGCGCGCAGCAGGTCGCGGATCTCGATCAGCAGCTCGACGTCCGTGGGCTCCGACGGGCCCGGCTCCTGGCCCCGCTTGCGCCGCTCCTGGACGTGCTTCACCGGCAGCACGATCACGAAGTAGACGACCGCCGCGACCAGCACGAAGTTGATCGCCGCGTTGATCACGCCGCCGAAGTCCAGGAACGTGGCCTGGTTGTTCTGGAAGATCTGGTAGCCGAGGCCCTTCGCGGCGTCTGTGCCGCCGATCGTGCTGATCAGCGGCTTGATGAGGCCGTTGGTGAACGCCGTGACGATCGCCGTGAACGCCGAGCCGATGACCACCGCGACGGCGAGGTCGACGACGTTGCCGCGCATCAGGAAGTCTTTGAAGCCTTTGAACACTGGTTCTCCTCGATCGGGGACGGTGCGAGCTAGCGGAGAGTAACCGTTACCGGTCGCTCCAGTGAAATCGCCGCCACCTTCGTCGCCACCGCCTCCGGGAGCCGCAGCAGCACCAGCGGTCCCTTCGCCGCGGACGCTTCTTGATGCCCGACCGCCACCACCGTCGCCCCGCCGGCCAGCACGGACGCCGGTACTCCCGGTTCCGACGCCGCCACGACGTCGACGCGCCCGCCGGGCTCCAGCAGTTCGGCGACGCCGGCGTCGGCCAGGCGGACCGGGACCGTCGCCGTCGCGGGATCACCCGCTCCGGGGATGGCTGTTGCCAGCCGGACGTCGGTCAAGGGTTCGCCGGCGCGGACAGCGCCTGCCAGCAGACGGCCGTCGACGCCGGCCGGGGTGCTCAACGCGCCCGCCGGCCGTGCGGAATCGGGGAGATCGGCGACGCGGACGTCGGAAGCGCGCAGCGCCGCACCGGAAGGGAGGTCGTGCGCCGCGACGACGGTCGGGGTCGTCGGCGCACCCCGCGCGGAACCGGGGTAGGCGAACAGCAGCGCACCGGCCAGCAGCAGGCAGACGGCGAGCCAGCGGCGCACGAGCCGCGTCCGCCTGCCCCGCAGCCGGGTCAGATCAGGTGGGTGGAACTTCGCCAGCACGTCCACGGTGCCCCCTCGGCTGGATCGGGTGCGGCGGTGTGCCGCACGAGATCGACGTTAGGGAAGCCGGACGGGCCGCCGGAAGGGCCACGTCCGGCGCCTGTGGACAACCGGGGTGTTGTGGATAACTCCGCGGCTCAGGAGGCCGCGGCGGTCGTCTTCGTCGTACTCGAAGAGGAAGATGCCGAGCTCGTGTCGGACTTCGTCTCCGTCTTGGTCTCGGTCTTCGCCGGGGTCGACGCGGTGCTCGACTTGCTCGAGTCGCGCGAATCGGTGCGGTAGAACCCGCTGCCCTTGAAGACCACGCCGACCGAGCTGAAGACCTTGCGCAGCGCGCCGGAGCACTGCGGGCAGACGGTCAGGCTGGGGTCCGAGAACGACTGCACGGCTTCGAACCGGTGGTCGCATTCTTTGCAGGCGTACTGGTACGTAGGCACTGACGGCTCCTTTGCTGGCACTCATCCGACCAGAGTGCTAACCCAATTGTGCTTGAAAGCATTCCCCGAAAGCAATTCCTCGTTGCTCACATCGGCAGCTCGAGCACGCCTCGACCCGGCGTCAAGGCCCCGCTCATGCGCACGTCGTGGGGTTCCCCCGGCAGCCGTTCGACCAGCTCTTCGTCCCGGACGACGGCCAGCAGCGCCGCACCGGGCGCCGCGAACACCAGCGAGCGATCGTAGTGGCCGGCGCCCCGGCCGAGCCGGACGCCCCGGTGGTCGACGGCCAGCGCGGGCACCAAGATCAGCCCGGCCGCTCCGACAGCCTCGGTACCCAGGCGTTTTCCGCCCGGCTCGCGGATCCCGCGGAACCGGCTGGGCACCAGATCGGCCTCGCCCGTGTACTCGGCCCAGTCGAGCGGGTCCGTCCGCGACCGGATGACCGGCAGCAACACGCGCGCACCGCCGGCCGCGAGCGCGTCGACGAGCGCCGTCGTGCCCGGTTCGGTGCCGAACGGCAGGTACGCGCACACCGTGCCGGATGTGACCTTCGACACCGCGCTGACCAGCGCCGACGTCTCCTGGGCGTGCGATTCGGCGGTCTGGTCCGCCCGCGCGAGCGTCAGCCGCCCACGCCACTCCGCCTTGCTCAGGTGCTCATTGCCCAGCGCGTGCATGACCTCACGTTAGGCTTTGCGCCCATGACGGGCGCCGCAACCTCCAAGACGTTCAGAACCGCGATCGTGCCGGCCGCCGGCCTCGGGACGCGCTTCCTCCCGGCGACGAAGGCCGTGCCCAAGGAACTGCTACCGGTGGTCGACACGCCGGGGATCGAGCTGGTCGCGGCCGAAGCCGCCGCCGCGGGCGCCGAACGCCTGGTCATCGTGACCTCGCCGGGCAAGGACGCCGTCGTCCGGTACTTCGAGAAGCAACCCGAGCTGGAGAAGAACCTCGAGGCCAAGGGGAAGAACGAGCTGCTGGCGAAGGTCCGCCGCGGCTCCGACCTGCTCGCCGTCGAGACCGCCATCCAGGAGCAGGCCCTCGGTCTCGGCCACGCCGTCGCGCAGGCCGAGCCGAACCTGCGCCCGGACGACGAGGCCGTCGCCGTGCTGCTCCCGGACGACCTGGTGCTGCCCACCGGCGTGCTCGAGAAGATGAGCGCGGTCCGGGCCGAATTCGGCGGCAGCGTGCTCTGCGCGTTCGACATCCCGAAGGCGGAGATCTCGCCGTACGGCGTCTTCGACGTCACCGACACCGACGACGACGACGTCAAGCGCGTGCACGGCATGGTCGAGAAGCCGAAGCCGGAGGACGCGCCCTCGACGTACGCCGCGGCCGGCCGCTACCTGCTCGACCGGGCGATCTTCGACGCGCTGAAGCGGATCGAGCCGGGCAGCGGCGGCGAGCTGCAGCTGACCGACGCGGTCGCGCTGCTGATCACCGAAGGGCACCCCGTGCACGTCGTCGTCCACCGCGGTGGACGCCACGACCTGGGGAATCCGGGTGGTTTCCTGCGCGCCGCGGTCGACTTCGCGCTTGAAACGCCCGAGTACGGTCCATCTTTACGGGCGTGGCTCACGGAACGGATCGGGACAGATCGCCCATGACGGAATCCCTCGACGCGGCACCGCCCGAAGTGGCCGGCGACGAAGCCGAGCTGCGCTCGGTCGACGCGCAGATCTCGATGACCTTGGAAGCCGCCGTCCGGCCCCAGCCGGTGCGCGTGGCGATTTCCGAGGCCCAGGGGCTGCTCTGCGCCGAGGAGGTCGTCGCCGAGCACGCGTTGCCCGGCTTCGACCAGGCCGCGATCGACGGTTACGCCGTGCGCAGCGTCGACGTGCGCACGGCCGGGCAGGAGCCGGTGCAGCTGCCGGTCGTCGGCGAGATCGCGGCGGGCTCGCGCCAGCCGCGGCGCCTGCAGCCCGGCCAGGCCGTGCGCGTCGACACCGGCGCGCCGCTGCCGACGCTCGCCGACGCCGTCGTCCCACTCGCCTACACCGACGGGCACCAGGCCCGGGTCACCGTGCACCGCTCGGTGCCCTCGGCCGGGTACGTGCGCCGGGCCGGTGAGGACGTCCAGATCGGCGACGTCGCGGTGCGCCGCGGCGACACGATCGGCTCGGCGCAGGTCGGCCTGCTGGCCGCGGTCGGCCGGGCGAAGGTCCTCGTCTACCCCCGGCCCCGGGTGTCGATCGTGTCCGTCGGCGACGAGCTGGTCGACATCGACCGGACGCCGTCGGTCGGGCAGGTCTACGACGTCAACTCCTACGCGCTGGCCGCGGCCGCGCGGGACGCGGGCGCCGAGGTCAGCCGGGTCGGCATCGTGCCGAGCGAGCCGAAGCGGCTGCGGGAGATCGTCGAAGGCCGGCTGCTGATGTCGGAGATCGTCGTGGTCGCGGGCGGCGCCGGGGGCGCGACCGGCGACGAGGTCCACGCCGCGCTGTCCGACCTCGGCCGGATCGACATGACGCGCGTCGCGATGCACCCGGGTTCGGTGCAGGGGTTCGGCCGGCTCGGCCCCGACTCGGTGCCGACGTTCCTGATCCCCGGCAACCCGATGAGCGCGCTGGTCGTGTTCGAGGTGCTGGTCCGGCCGCTGATCCGGGCGGCGCGCGGGACGCGCAACCCGCACCGGCGGATCGTCGGGGCGCGGCTGCTGTCGCCGATCACCTCGACCGAGGGACGGCGCGGGTACCTGCGCGGCCAGCTCCTGCGCGACGAGTCCAACGGCGAGTACCTCGTCCAGCCGCTCGGCCAGTCCGGGGCGCACCTGCTCGCGTCGCTGGCCGAGGCGAACTGCCTGATCAACGTGCCCGAAGAGCTGACCGACGTCCCCGCAGGCGAGCAGGTCCAGGTCACCTTCCTGGCCCAACGGGCCTGATGAACTCCGTGTCGGGCGTGTCCTACCCGGTCGAAAGCCGGCACCCGGGCTGGCCGGCCCGGCTCGGTCCGCTGCGGGTGCCCGCCGGGGTGGTCGCGATCCGGCCGGTGCGGCTGCGCGACGCGGGTGACTGGAGCCGGATCCGGCTCCGCGACCGGGCGCACCTCGAGATGTGGGAGCCGACCGGCGTCGGCCCGTGGCCGGAACGCAACGCCTTCTGGTCGTGGCCGTCGCAGTGGGCTGCGTTGCGTTCGCTCGCACGGCGTGGTCAGTGCCTGCCGTTCACGATCACCCTCGACGGGCGGCTCGCGGGCCAGATCACTGTGGGTAACGTCATTCGGGCGTCGCTGCGGTCCGCGTGGATCGGCTATTGGGTGTCCTCGGAGGTGGTCCGCGGCGGGGTCGCGACGGCCGCCGTCGCGCTGGTCACCGACCACGCCTTCGGGCTGGGCGGACTGCACCGGCTGGAGGCCACCGTACGGCCGGAAAACGCTGCCAGCCTGCGGGTTCTCACCAAGGCGGGGTACCGGCAGGAGGGCCTGTTCGAGCGGTACCTCGACGTCGCGGGCGGCTGGCGGGACCACTACTGCTTCGCCATCACGCGCGAGGAGACCGGGGCCGGCCTGGTGTCACGGCTGGTCGCGTCGGGACGCGCCGATTACGCCTGACGGTGATTACCCACCCGGAGCACTGAGCGCGTTACCACATGCTGTGAGTTTCACCTAATCCGGTGAGGCATTTCCGTGATCGAACCCGGCGAGCCTCCGCCCGATCTGTTACTCCTGTGACTAGCGTGATTTCAGGTGGAAGGATCGGGGGAGGTGACGGGAGATGCCCAGCTCCGTGATCATCGTCGCGCTCGCCGCGGCATGGCTCGTCGTTCTCGTGCCCATGGTCGCGCGAAAGCGGCAGCAAGTGGCCCGCACGGCCGACTCCGCGCTCGCGGCCAGGGTCGTGCGCAGTGGACGCAACGAAGACCGGGAGGAATTCGCCATGTCCGACGAGCCAGTGAAGTCCCGGCCTTCGGTCGAGGACGACCTCGCGGAGCTCGAAGCCGAACTCGAGCTCGAAGACGAGGTCGACGAACCGGAGCCCGAGCCAGAGCCGCTCCCGCAGCCGTCCCGCGCCGAGCGGGCGGAGCGGGCCGAACGCGCCGCTTACCGGCCTGGTCGCGGCGGCTTCGACCCCGAAGCGGCGGAGATCGCGGCGCGCGCGAAGTACAGCTTCCGGCAGCGCGTGGTCGTCATCCTGCTGGTGATCGCGGTGGCCACGGCGGGCATCGCGGGCTTCCTCGTGCCGCTGGTCTGGTGGGGCCACGCGCTCGCCGACGTCGTGCTGGTCGGGTACCTCGTGTACCTGCGCCGGCAGGTGCGGATCGAGGAGGAGATCCGGCAGCGCCGGCTGGCCCGGTTCAACAGCACGCGGGCGCCTCGGCGTCCGGCTCCGCGCCCGTCCGATTCCTTCTCCGAGGTCGAGGAGCCGGTCGAGGACGTCGAGGACGTGGACGTCGTCGAGCCGGTCCGCCGCGAGGTGGTCGAGCGTCGTCCGTCGCCGACTTCGCGGGTCCGTCGCAGCGCGGTGGTCGTCGATCTGGACGACGAGGACCCGGCGTTCGAGGAGCTCGACGAGCCGGGGACCGGGCCTTACCGGCGGGCCGTCGGGGAGTGACCCCCCGTGCCGGGTGCTCGTAGGGCACTGATACGCTCTACGAGCACAACCAAGGGGCTGTAGCGCAGTTGGTAGCGCGTCTCGTTCGCATCGAGAAGGTCAGGGGTTCGATTCCCCTCAGCTCCACACTGGAGGGCTTACTAGAACATTGGACCAAGTCCATGCCCGCTAGTAGGACTTCAACATCGTTCATGGCATAAGGAGTGTCTCCGGATCCGGAGACACTCCTTATGCCATCTGTGGGCAGCGTCGCGGCAGCACCAGGATCAGGCTTGTTACTGCTCGCGCTCAGGTGCCGCTCCTCAACTGAGCGCAGCGTGGCAAACGGCTCGCGCAAGTCGAAGTCGGTGACGTCTTCGTCCTCGATGTAGATGTGTTCGAACAGCGCTTGGTTAAGTAGCCGCCGCTGTTCGTCGTCGCAGCGCCGGTACAGCTCCTGTGGATCCTCAAGCAGGATGAGGCACAGGTCGACAAGCCGGGCAGCTTCCGAGAGGTCCTCGGTGGTCTCGTCCAGGCGTTCAGTGAGGCGCTGACGTTGCCGACCGATGTCGCGGAGCTTCTCCTTGATCCGCTCCTGAGGCATCGTCTCGTCGCCGCCGGCGGCCAGGTCGATCAACTTCTCTTCCTGGGTGCCCAGGTCACGGAGCTGTGCGGTGAGCTGTTGTTGTAGCAAACGCGTTGCCGCACGCTCGTCCTGGAGGGTGGCCGCGACGTGGGCGCGGACGTCGGCGATGAAGCCAGGATTGAATCGGACAGTCGCGTAGTGCGCCTCAACAGCCTCCTCGACGTGTAGGACGTTGACGTGCGGGGCGCTGCAGCGGCCGCTCTGCTTGTTCCGGCAGAAGAAGTACGTGTACTCGTAGCCGCGCGAATTGACCGTGTGCTGGATGATCATGCGCGACGTGGTGCCGTTCTTCCAGCAGCGACCACAGAACAGCGATCCCTTGAGGTAGTGGTGATGCACGCGTCGACGCTCCTTCGCGGCTGTTCGTGTGCTAGCGATGGCTTGAACATGGTCGAACAGGACGGGGTCGATGAGTGGCTCGTGGCGGCCGCGGATCTCTTCGCCCTGGTGCATCACGTAGCCGATGTAGTACCGGTCGCGCAGCATCAGCGACAGCTTGTTGATCGAGACCCGCTTGGCCGGCCGCCGAGGTGTCGGCCGGGTACGTAGGCCCCGCTCGTACAACTCCTCGTCCAGGTCTGCCAGCGTGTAGTCGCCGGTCGAGTACAGCTCGAATGCAAGTTGGACGAGTGGCGCGCGCTCCGGGTCGATCGCGATCGTGCGGATCTCGCCACCCTCAGGCTTCGGCTCGCGGACGTTCAGGTAGCCGAGCCGGGCGATGCCGACGGTGCCGCCGTTGCGGACCTTCTGGCCCATCTTGTAGCTGATGTCTGCGCCGCTGGCCTCAGACTGGTACTGATCGACGGCGTGGAGGATGGTTTCCACCATGGCGCTCTCAGGGCTTTCGCCCATGTCGAGGATGGTGGAGACGACCCGAGTGCCGACCTTCTTCAGGTCTCGCTTCGTGATGCCCGCGTCGACGCTGTTTCGGAAGACCCGGTTGAAGTGGTGGACGATGACGTAGTCGATGTCCTTCTGGGACTTCACCCAAGCGACCATCTCCTGGAACGTTGGCCGCTTGTCGATGCTGGTGGCCGTGCGGCCTGGCTCGACGAACTCTCGGACGATGTCCGCGTCGAGTTGTTCAGCTTTGTGCTTGCCAGCCTCGCGTTGGGCCGGGATCGAGATGCCTTCCGGGTTGTAGTCGGTGTGAACCTGTCCGGGCGTCGATACTCGGAGGTAGAGCACGGCGCGCTTACGGCGACGTTCGCCAGTCGCGTACCGCGCGACGTTGCGGTTCAAGGCTTGCTCGGTCATGGGACCTCCCCTCTAGTTGGTGTGTTCGCGTGGGTCAGCCGAAGGATTTCCTCGTAAGACAGAAGCTGGAAGTAGGGCGAAAGGGAAGCATCGTTGAGCCAAAGCTGTGGTTTCGGCCTCGCGAATGAGCTGCAATAGATCGATCCAGACTCGGACTTGGGTGGCTACTGTGAACAAGCGTGAGTCGTCGTTGCAGCAGATTTTGACAGCAACCCACCCGACGACATGTGCGTAAGAGCGTGCGCGCAGGTGCTTGGTAACAGGGGTCGAAATTGCCTGTATTTCTGACAACATCTTCCTCTTAAGCAGGGTGTCCTGAGTTCGAGTCTCAGATGGCCCTCCAGGGGTGAGTGCACGTAATATCGTGCTTTCACCTGTGGAAAACTCATCGTTGACAGCAGTTTTGACAGCAGCGCCCCCTGTTAGAAGCTGCTCGATACGTTCAAGTGCCTTCGTCTGGCCGCTCAAGTCGCCATGCTGGTACAGCTGCTGCGTCGTCGTGACATGAGAGTGGCCGAGGATGAGCTGCGCATCGCGAGCCGGTACGCCCATGTTCTTGAGAAGCGTCGCGGCCGTATGGCGTGTGTGGTGCACTGTGATGCGGGGCAGGCCGGCCCTCTCGCGGATCTCGTGGAAGGTTCGGACGAAGTTCTTCGGATCGACCGGGGTACCGGTGCTGCTGAGGAAGACTAGGTCTTCACCTTGCTCGACCTGTCGCTCTCGATACAGGCGCTCAAAGCCGTCGCGAAGCAACGCAAGCAACGGCAGGTCACGCTGTCCGGCTTCGGTCTTCACCGGGCCTAGCTCGAGCACCGAACCAACCCGCTGCAACTGCTGAGTGACGTGCACGATCCCGCGCTCGATGTCGAGATCGCACCAGCGCAGCCCGAGCACCTCGCCGCGGCGCATGCCGTACGCCAGCAACATGACGTAGGCGAGATACCACCGGTGCCCTTCAGCTGCTTGGAGGAATCGCATGGCCTCGTCGAGGTTCCAGGGCTGGATCGGCTTGCGCTTCCAGGCCTCCAGTTCGACTAGTTTGGCGACGTTGCGGGGAATCAGTTCCTCGCGCTGGGCGCGGCTGAGCGCGGCTCGCAGGACACTGCGCATCAGCTGAACAAGACGGATCGAGCGGCCTTGAGCCAGGTGATCGTTGAGCAGCGTCTGCACCGTCTGTACGGAGAGCTTGCTGAGGCGCACCTTCCCGAGAGCGGGTTTCAGGTAGAGCCGTACAGTTGATGAGTAGAGCTCGACGGTGCGCGGCCGGTTCTTCGTCGCTACGACGTCCGTGAGCCAGTAATCAAGGTAGGCGCCCACCGACCACTCGGTATCGGGTGTAGGGATGCCGCGTCGGGCTGTGGCAAGCTTGTCTTCGAGACGATCATGTGCCTCACGGCGTGTTGCAGCGTAGACGTGAATACGCTTGCGCTTGCCTCCCACGGTGTCGACGAACGCTGAGCCTGCCCACCGGCCGTCGCTGCGGTGGTAGATCGATCCTTCACCGTTTGCCTTGCGGCTCACAGTGAATCTCCCTCTTCGCGTAGCTCTTCGATGAGTAAGGTGAGGTCGGGCTCGGCGACGAGTCGTCGGCGACCGATGCGTATGGTCTTCAGCTTTCGTAGGTTTATCAGGGCGTATACTTGCCAGCGACTTACGCTAAGTCGCTCGCATACTTCAGTTATGGTGAGTAGTCTCGGCGGCTCGTTGGGTTCTGTCGTGGCTGATGGGCGAGCATTCGAAGTGTTCATGAGATCCCCTCCTTTCTTTGGTGGGCGCCATGGCATCCTGTTCTCCCAGGAGTACCTTAGTGGCGAAATGATTTGCGAGTAACTCATATTCTTGCTCTGGTCTAGGGCCTTTGCTCTGGTATTCAGATGCGTCGATGATGTGTTTTAATTTGTGCAGTGTTAGGAAAAGTGCGGCATGGTCTGGCGAGTCGGTATGCAGCCGAGTGATCCAGTCTCCGCGAGTCGTTGGGTCGGCGGCGTCTGAGTTCTCAAAAGAAAGCGAAGCGTCGCAGAAGCTTGCGTCAAATTTCTTCATCATCCGGAAGATGCGGTTGTCTATGCTGGTCTCAGCTGACAAGTATCGAAGGAATCCTGCTTGATCTTCTGCAACTACTAGTTCCTCCTGGAGTGATCCCTTCCAATCGACCGCGAAGGCGCGCAGGCCTGCGATGATGTGTGCGTCTATGACGATTTGTTCTTGGTCTGTTATTCTCATTGTTCGTTCTCCTTTATCTCTATGCTCGACGGATGATTTGATTGGTCGTCATACGAGCTGGCTTGTTCGGTGCAGTACTGGGCCATCGCGGCTCGGGTCTCATCGGGTAGGTGTCCGAATTTTGTGTTGAGGTAGGGCGCGAGGTCTGGCAGCTCGCCTGCCGTGACGTACTCGGCCATGGCGAACAGGTCGGCGAGCGGAACCTTGAGCGCCCTGGCCAGCTGCTTCAGCGTGTCCGGGCTGGGCGCGTGGATCTCGCCGTGTTCAAGACGCGTGACGGTGCCGCTGTCGATTCCCGCTGCTACAGCAAGGCCGCGAACGCTCTGCTTTCGCTGCGTCCGTAGGTCTCTAAGGTATTCGCCGAAACGGCGTGCGGCATCGTCAGTCATCTTCGTGAAGGTCTCCGTTATTTGTTTCCCTATTTTACCTCCGTTTACGCGCGAAAGCACCCATTGTTGACTATTCTGCAACAGTATTCCGATTATTGAATTTATTCGAAGCCTCGACGCTGTCTGTGTGGCGCCACCGCTAGCGCATGAAGACATGGAACTTCCCATCGAACTCGATGACGTCCCAGGTGGCGCGGACGGTGCGCTCAAGACGCTCCTGGTCGAACTTGACGAAGTCTTCGAAGCCCCAGCGATCCTCAGCTTCCTTGACGGCAGCCTTGAAATCCTTGATCTCGGTGAACTCCTCGACGATGTCGTTCAAGCTGGCGAAGCTGCCGATGTGGAAGTCGTTGAAGCGTTCGACCAGGTCGTCGCTGCCCGACTCGACGTCGTGTAGCTGCAGGTAGGCCCAGAAGGGCGCGCCATGCTCGCGGAGCCCCCGCTCGACAAGCGACGTGCCGTCACTCGGATGGCCCGGACGTCCGCCGGGCTGCTTGATCAGGTAGAGCCCGAGCAGGTCGGCGAGCTCTTTCGTCTGGACGTCGCCGAACTGCGCGTGGATCGAGAGTTCACGGGCGAGCCCGGCGTGATCGACGCTGCCGGTGACGGCGTAGTGGTGAAGGGTGCCAGGCACTGGGATGCGGTTGGCGAGCTCGCGGGCGATGACCCGGGCGCCCCAGTCGGGGATCTTCTCGCCGACCCCGCCGGCCTCCGTGACGGCGTCGAAGATGACGTCAGCCAAGGCGTCCGGCTGTTGGACGCTCCCCGTGAGGTCGATTTCGCCGGACTCCAGCTTCTCCCGGGCGGGGATACGCCGGTTCCGGTCGTGTGGATTCTGTGGTTGTTGTTCCAAGTAGTACCTCCTTTCGATGTGCGTGTGGTTGCGTACGGCGCCGCCTCAGCGAGCGAAGACATGGACGGTGCCGTCGGGGTCAGTCAGGACCTGCCAGCTGGCCGCAGCATCCTGAGCGACCGCCTCGTAATCGAAGACGACGTACGGGCGTATCAACGTGTCGGTGATCCGCCGATCGAGCTCCTGGTGCCAGCCGAGGCTCTCCACGAGGGCCCACGCCCACGCTTCACGGGATTGGTAACTGCCGGTGTAGGAGTCCCGGAACTCGGCGAGGCGAGTGCGGTCGTTGCCGACGAACCGCGCCCAGGCTGCGAACGCCCGGCCGTGCTCGACGAGGCCGCGGGCAAGGTCCGAGATGACCGTGCTGTCGGTGATCGTCGACAGGTCGACACCGTCGAAGTCTTCAGCGGAGCGGACCGTCCAGAGTTTGGCGCCCGGTACCGGCGAGCTTGCGAGCATCGCTTCGATGTCCGCGTCGATCTCGCTTGGCGTCTGGTCGGCGTCGATCCACAGGCCGTGCTCGATGCCGCGCTCCGTGCTGGCTAGGTCGGCCACGTAGATCCTGGGGCGGCGCGGCTGCTGCCGCTCTGCGGTGAAGTCGCGCGGATGCTCGCTGTCGTCGTCGGATTCAGGTTGGTGTGGTTGTCTTTCCATCAGGTGGTCCCTCCTTTCAAGATGAGTTGGTTCTGGTGGTGGGGCTGAGCGGCCACCGGCGGATCGGGCACCCCGCTGGTGATGAGCTGTCGGAACTCCGTCGTCGTCACGACTTGGAAGAGCCCTGGCTGAATGGCCTTGTCGGCCGCCAATGCGGCCTGAAGCGCACGCTCACGAGCGGCGTCCGGGACGACCCAGACGACTGCGGGGAAGAGGCCGTGTCGCGCCTGGTGCGCCCCTGTCGCCGCGTAGCGCTGGTAGATCTTCGCCTTGCGAACGACGACGGTGGGATGTTCGGTGGCGAGGTCCGCCTCGACGTACCAGTGGTCCTCGTAGTCGCCGCTCACCGTGATGGCGAAGAGGTCGGGCTTGAGCCACTCGAGCGTGCCGTGTGGGCCGGCGAAGGAGCGCCAGCAGGACGGTTCTGTCTCGATGCTGGCTACCTCAATCACGCCGGTCTGACCGAGCTCGTGCAGCGTGACGGCGAGTTCGGCCGTGGCGATGGTGTGGGCCGCGAAGGTGGCGCCCGGCTCGACGAACCGGCGACGGTACTTCTTGCCTTCCATGGTGCGGATCAGGCGCTCGCCGGTTGCACCGAGCTGCCAGGTAATGCCGGACGACCCGGCCCGGACGCCGCCGATGCGTCGCCCAAGGCGAGCGACCAGGTTCTTCTCTTCGAGGCGGGTCAGGACCCGCATGACGGCGCCGGACGCGGCGCCGAGGCTGGCGTGTCCGCGAGCGAAATGCAGTCGCCGGATCTGAGCGGTCGAGAGCAGGCGGTGCGTACTGATCGACTGCAAGATCGAGATGTCTCGGTCGGACAGATGGAGCAGCAAGGCGGTGACGTCGGTCGGGCTCATGCGCCGTCTCCTCGGTCCGCCCGGTGACCCCCAATTTGGGGGTCAGTCCCATCCCAGGAAGGGATAGGTAGGGGGTGTGACCTGCCGGGATGCGGAGTGGTGGTCGACACGGAGGTATGGGCGAACATACGGGTGGAGATACTGCTTCTGTCGTCAGTTCGTCGTTTCATGCTGATCTCCGCTTCCGCCCGATCCGTTCGATTGGTTGAGGTGCTGGTTTGGGCTCAGGAGCGACTTCGGGTTCGACGTCTGGCTCGGAGGTGCTCGGCGGAGCGACGTCTTCGATCGGTGCGTAGTTGGCCTGTGAGGCGGCGCGGACGACGGCCGGGTCGATTGTCGGCGGCGTCGGTGGCAGCGTCTTGACGAGCGCCCAGCCCGAGGGGTGACCGTTCGCCACGAGGTTGGCGTAGGCGTGGAACTGCGGCAGCGACATGAAGTCCTCGGGCGTCAGGTCGCGGGTGAGTTTGGCGGTGTCCCGGGCGTCCTCGTACTCCGTGGCGAACTGGATCTTGGATCTTGCGTTCATGTCGACTGCCCGCGCGAGGGCCGGTGGGAACTGGGAGCGGAACTGGGCGGCCAGGAACCAGCCGACGCCGAGGGAACGAGACACGGCGAGCGCGTCGGCCATCGAGACGGGGAGGTTCAAGAAGCGCGGCGCCTCGTCGATGTAGATCGTCGCTGGGTGCGTGCCCGCCCCGGGGTCCCCGGCGCGCTCCTGCGTGGCCTGCCAGATGTCTGCCACGATCAGGCTGCCGAGCAGGCTGGCGGTGCCGGGCCCGATGAGGCCTTCGTTGAGCGGCACCAGGACGATCTTGTTCTCGCGGAACAGATCGCGAAGCCGGAAGCGGCCGTTCTTCTGGTCCAGCATCCGGATCAGCGCTGGCCGGAGCAGGAACTGGCGCAGCTTGTTGAGGGGCGGCGCGATCGCCGCGGCCTGCGCTTGAGGCGTCTGCGCGTCGTACCACGCCCAGAAGCCGGCCAGAGCGACGTCACCTTGGATGCGGCCGACCTGCCGTCGGCGGAACACGGGGTCGGTCAGCAGCCGGGTCAGGTCAACCAACGTGGCCGGTTCCTTAGGCGTACTGGCTCTGGCTAGCGTGCGGAGGCAGGCGGAGAAGATGTCCTGCGTCCGCGGTCCCCAGCCGTCGCTGAAGACAGCTGCGAAGACCGACAGGATGCCGTCGACGACGACGTCCGGGTCGCGCTCGCCGACGTCGAGCGGGTTGAAGCCGACCGGTGTGGCGTCGCCGGCGTTGAGCTCGACGACGTCGCCGACTCGGCGTTCGGGGATGTGGGCCATGAGGTTGTCGATCAGCTGGCGCTTCGGGTCGAGTACCGCGACGGCTTGGCCCGCCTCGATGTCCGCAAGGATCAGGTGCTCGATGGCCGTGGTCTTGCCGGAGCCGCTCGGACCGTAGGCGATGCCGTGATACGTCTGGTCCTTCGGCGAGATGCCGATCTGGCGGTCGTCGCCCGGCGCCGCGCTCGCCGCGAAGACCCGCGGGCCGGTATGCACAGCCTGGGCAGCGCGAAGCGGCTTCGGGTGAAGGGGTGGGAGTCCAGGCAGCTCGCCCTCGCCGATCGGCCAGGCGAGAAGACCGACGAGTTCGGGTGCCGCCAGGTGCAACGGCCAGCGCCAGGGCAGTCGTGCGTCGTTGAGCGCCTTCGCCTTCTCCGGCACCAGGGTGATCTGCACTCCCGGGGTGCGCGCGGTGGAGATCGCGCTGAACAGGCCCGTGATGAACCGCCGCCGCCGATCGCTGTCGTTGCTGGCGGCGCCGAGCCGGATGGTGGCACTAAAGCCGCTTCGCGACAGCCTGTCCTTGAGGCGCTGACGCGTCTCCGAGCTGGCAGACCGAGCCCCCGCGGTCAGGGCGTCGAGCAAGGTGCCGTCGGGATCGGGCGCGTCGCTGTGAACCGACCTTGGGGCATGCCGTGGGCCTAGGATGACCTGGAGCACCAGCGCTTCGCCTGCATGAAGACGCGCGGCAAGTGCCGAGAGCAGCGCCAGCGTCGTCTGCTCGGCTCCGTCCATGCGAAGCGGCAGGCTGGTTGACTGCAGCCGAAGCTGCCGGGCGACGTCGACGTCCGGACGAGGGTCCGGATCTGACGACCCGGCGCCGGTGAGGATCGTGCCAGGCAGCAGGTCGCCGAGGAGGCGCCTGATCGGGTGCACGTCAGTGACTCGACAGCCGAGCAGATGCTGGGTGCCGGTCTCACTGGCGCGTGCTTCGAAGATGACTCGCGGTTCGTCTCGGTCGGACGCGAGACGTTCGAGGAACCGGAGAACCGCGGAAGACTCGAGCGGACGTGGCAGGTGGAGTTGGGAAAAGACGAGGTGACCAGCGTCAGGCGCCATGGCGACCGCCCTTCTTCGCGGGTGGGGGCGAGTCGCCGGTGCCAGGCTGCTGGGATTCGGCGGCTTGGGCCTGTGCTTCGCGCTCGGCCTCGGCGAACGCGAGCCCGATGATGGCTTTGGAGAGCTTGCGCATATCCGGTGTATCCCGGCGAACACTACGGACCCTTAAACGGCGTTCACGACGCTCCTTTCGGTTCTTACTTGTCTTCTTGGGGGCTGGGGTCATAGATCACCTCACTTTCTCCGTATCGTGCTTGTGCTGCATGGATTCAACACTCGGCAACGGCTTAACTTATTACCTACTTTGGACAAAACGTCAATAATGTTTGTTTATTTAACAACGCGTGTGTCTGACATGTGTCGGTCAACGGGGGTTACCAGCGGGAACGTCGCCACCGGATGAAAGCGACCACGCACCAGACGAGGAAGGCGACGGTGAGGCCGGCGATCAGCCACGGCACGACGGGCCGGAGGAAGGCGACCGCCAGGTTGAGCGCGATGGATGCGCCAAGCATGACGAGACTTGCGTGGAGCAGCCAGGCAAGCGGGTTCCTCGAGCCACCTTTGTCGTTCACCGGGCACCTCCGGCAGGCTGGCGATCGCTCGGCACGGGATACCCGGGAATGGTGATGTCGGCATCAACTTCGTTGCCCCACACCGACCAGTCGGCGTTCGAGGGCGGTCGGCGGCGGGCGAAGAGCTCCAGGTAGGGACCGGGGGAGACTCGCTCGATGAGGGCGTACTGCTCTTCCGGCTTGTGGGAGTGGTCCTGGACCGGCGCGTTGAGCCAGGTCGGCTGGGAGCGGAACCGGACCGGTGCCTTGCCGCGGGTGGCCAACAGCAGATGCTCCGTCGAGTTACGGAGGTACCGGCCAAGTCCGAGATGGAACTTCACCCAGGTCAGCGGCGAACGTACGGTGAAGCCCCAGCTTTCGGCGACGTCGTAGCCGTCGCGCAATGTGGCATTGGTGACCCACAGCCAGAGATGCGCGCTGTCCTCGGCGAGGTCGCCGATGGGCATCGCCTTGATGCTGTCCAGCGTCATGAGTTGGTAGTGGCGTCCGGCGCCGTAGCTTCCTTTTTGGAGCACATCCCACGGCGGATCAACCAGGATGGTTCGAAAACGCTTCGTGGTCATCGCTGCGGGCTTGTTGTCTGTCATCACGCATAACTCTCCTTTCTGTTCCTGGTCCGGGAGTTGGTGAGCGGCCTGCCAGGTCTGTGCCTAGTTATGGACGATGAGTGGGCGAGAGGGAAACCGTCGGTTCGGTCGAAGGTTCGGGCGAATGTTCGACCGAACCGACGGTGCCCTTCTGGGATGAAGTGTGCAGGATAGGCCGCATCGCTGTTCCTGATCGGATTGTTGTGGAATTAACTACGAGTCTTCTATCGAGGTGGTCGCGCTGCTCCCTGGCCGGTGGGCAACCAGGCTGTTAAAGAGCGCCTTCGCTACGGCACCGGGGTGGCTGTCGTAGCTGATCTCGGTGACCGTGATGTCGCCGGCGAGGACGCCGTCGGGCACCTGACTCCCCAGAACGACGGCGTGAACGTCGCCGGGGAAGGTCACGAGGTCGGACAAGACCTGCGATGGGTCAGCGTCCAGAAGCAGGAAGTCCGACAAGACGACCAGAGTGGTTGCGTGCTGGGGGTAGCCCTCGGCAAGCTGGGTCGCTTGCTGGAGGCTCGGCTCGAGGGAACTTGAGCCGACCGCATCACTGGGAAAGCGGAGCCCACGGCCCAGCGCGGCCATGCCTCGTCGCGTAAGCGGTATTGGCGCGACGTCGCCCCTGGACGGTGAGTCGAAGTGCAGGATGGCTCCCAGTTCCCGCTTCGAGCCGCGGTTCGAGATGCCCCGGAAGGCGTGCTCGGCTTCGGCGTAGCGCTTAGACAACGGATCGTTGCCGCCGCGTCCCGTGACCGAGCCGGAGTCGTCGAAGACCGCAATGAGCAGCGTCGGGATCGGGGACGGCTCCCCGGGGTCGCCGAGTTGGTACGTCCGTTGATCCGTATCGAGCGCCGGGTCTGGCTCACCCGCGCAGCCGGTCATTCCCAGCACGTGGCCACCGCGAAGAGTGCCTGGAAGCAGCCGTGACGGCCGAATCACGCGGCACCTCCCCGCCGCGGCCGTCGTCCGATCACCCCGCCCTGTTCGCCGGCCGGGAAGCCGTGTCCGAGGACGGCCGGGTTTCGGACGTGGACGTGCCAGGCCAGCGACTCCATGTGTTCGGCGGCCGCCTGTCCGCGGAGGGCGTGCTCGTCGAGCAGCGAACGCGCATTGGTGAGCGCCGTCGCCCGCCGGGTGAGCGGTGCCGATTCGGCGAGCCGGAGGTGGTGGACTTCGGCGCGATGCACTCGCTTGGCCAGCATGTCCAGGAGGTCGGCGACGTCATCTGCTGCCGAGTACCCGAGAAGGCCCGAGGCCAGCGCCGTCGCCGCCGCGAGCATCCCGTACGTCATCCCGGCCGCGCTTCCCTCGATGGAGGCCCGGAGCGAGCCGATGCCGATCGCGATGAGTCCGACGACGAGCAGCGAGACCAACCCGACCAGCTTGACGATGGCCATGCCGCCGCCGGGACCGACGAATAGCTGCTGGTAGCGCTGCTCGTCGTCGGTCAGCTGCTCGAGATCGCGCTGGCGCGCCTTGGCGAGTCGGATGGTCTTGAGCTCGGCTCCGACCAGGCCCGAACAGATGCCCGCCATCCCCGACGCGAGCGCCAGGAAGAGGGCG
This sequence comes from Amycolatopsis sp. NPDC101161, assembly GCF_044768185.1. NCBI lineage: Bacteria > Bacillati > Actinomycetota > Actinomycetes > Pseudonocardiales > Pseudonocardiaceae > Amycolatopsis > Amycolatopsis sp. NPDC101161. The sequence goes on along the minus strand of NZ_JBIWPI010000002.1, from coordinate 1,008,753 downwards.
ATGTACACGACGTCGCCGCTGGTCACGGCCGCTGCCCACACGCCGCAGGTGTCACCGAGCCACAGGACCGGCAGCCCGACCCAGTACCGCAGCTTGGCGCCGGAGGAGCGCTTGACGTGCTGGCTGAGGGTGCGAGCCGCGTGCTGACGATCTGCATGGGCTTCCCGGACGTGGCCCTCGCTTTCGTGGAGGAGAAACTCGGTCGCGCCCGCCGCGGCCATCTGACCTGCAGCTTCCGCCTGGTGCGGCCGAGCGGCGGATTCGCCCTCGGCTGACCAGAGGGACTCTTGTTCACCGGCGAGCGCCTGGTACTGGTGCTGCACGTACGTCGTGCCGACGTTGCCCGGGCGCGGGCAGGCGGCCGCGCCGTCGAGACGCGGCAGCGTGACCGCGTCGGCTTCTCGCCGCCACGCTGCCGTCTGATCTGCGGGGTCACCCGCTGCACGGAGGAGGCTCATCGGCCGCTCACCGCGTAGTCGGTCACCGAGGCGCAGGACGCGGCCGCCGTCTTCTTGCAGAGCGCGTCGTAGAACGCGACCAGCCCGTCGACGACGTCCGAGCTCGGCGGATCGCTCGCGACGCGGCCGAGGCCGGCGACCACGATCGAGGAGCCGGGCAACTGCGGCACTGCGACGCGTCCGGCCAGGTCGGCGGCCTGCTGCTTCGTGATGGCGCCCTGGTCCAGCGTGACGCCGACGTTCTGGAAGCCGTCGGTCAGCAGGTAGAGGTACAGGCGGTGCGGTGCGCCGACTTGGGCGAGCCACTCACTGGCCAGCCGGTACTCCGCGCTGATGTCCGTGCCGCCGCTGGGCAGCGACTTGGCGGCCGAGCCGTAGCTCGCGCGAATCGTCTTCATGACGTCCGTGACCAGGGGCGGGAGCTTCTTCAGTCGGGCGTTGTCGGTCGCGCCGTCGAGCCGGAGCGACTTGTCGATGAGGATGTTCGTCGCGGCGCTCGTCGACGAGAAGACGCTCACACGTAAGCGGCCGCCGCAGATCGCCGTGGTGCGCACGACCGACTCGATGGCCTTGAACCGCTCCTCCACGATGGCGTCCGAGTTGCTCGAGCCGCTGCCATCCAGCTGCACGTCGGTGGCCGGCGGGGCCGCGGCGTCGCAGGTCGCGAGGATCTGCTGGTCGGCGGCCAGTTGACCGGCCGAATTTGATGCCGAACCGCAGGCGGACACGGCGGCGACCACGACACCCAGCGCGACGGCCGCGATGGTCAGCTTCACGGCCGAACGGGTCAGGTTCTTCTTGGCAAAATAGGACACGGGTGGCTCCCTTCTCTTGGGTTTCCTTGCGTGACTTTTCTGTCGGCGTTGCCGAGGCGGGTGGGGCCGCGCCGTAGGCGGCCCCACCCGAAATTCAGTTGTTATTCCGCGCGGGCTTAGCGCGACGCTTGTGTTCTATACGTGCGCTGCGCTTTTCCTTCTCTTCGTTCCGCACAGGCAGCGGAAGGAAGTCGGGGTGGGGCTGACGTAGCTCACGGGCGAGCGAGCGCAGTTCAGCTTCTTGGTGTGCAATCTGTGCGCGTTTGCGTGTGTTAACGAGAGGGGTGTAGTGGTTCCGGGCCATGAGTGACTCCTCGACTAGTTGAGTGCTGTGAATCCGCGGGTGCTGATTGCTTCTTCCGCGGGCGCCGATCGGCGGCGTGCAACCACTTGAACACGAGTCGAATGGAGGGCAAAAATCTTCCCCTGATCTTCCCCAGGGGATCCCGGGGAACGTGTAAACCTGCAGGTCAGAGCATCGGGGAGGTATCGGGGAGCCAGTCGGGAGGTAGGCTCGTAAAGGCAGGAAAAGCCCGCTCCTTGGGGAAGCGGGCGTGGGTCGGCCTGGCGGGTTGTTCAGTGGCTTTCGCTGGTGGGGCGCGCGTCGTAGGGACTGAGCGGACGGTTGCCGTGCAGCTCCTGCCACGTCGCCTTGGCGAAGAAGTACGGGTCGAGGATCTCGTGCGAGTAGCCCCCGACGCCGTCGAAGATCGTCGCCACCCGGCGTTCGATGGTGGCTTCCTCGACATTCTCGGGGTCATCACTGACGTAGTACGAGTAGTCGAGGAGATCGGGCGTTTGATGCCACTCTTCGATGATGGCGATGATCGCCAGCGTGAACCGTTGAAAGTCTCCTTGGCACACGCGGACGCCATAGCCGCTTTTCACCCACGAACGGATGTAATCCGCCAAGCACCGATGGTGTTCGGGAAGCAGTTCTTCGGGTGATGTTCCGGTAGTGAACTCGCGAAAAGACTCGATGGCGGTTTCATCGAGGAAACCCATAGGAATGCGCATGCTGGCCTCCAGGTGATTGAAGGCCGACCCATTTCACATATTAACATATTTATTGAATATTTGCAATAGCAAATATCGTTGGCATGAGGGTGTCACGTCGCTGCCGCCGCAGGGGCATGCCGCAAGCTGGGACAAAGTAACCTGGGAGCCTTCGACCCTGGGCGGATGGAGCGACGCTACCGTGCGTGACGAAGTTGTGACGGCAGAGCGGACGCCGGAAGAAGACCTTGCCTACCTTGCTCGCGTGGGGGCTTCCCGTATTGCTCTTGAGTCATGTCAGGGCTTGGCCTCGATGGTGCAAGGGGAACTAGAGCTCGGACCTCTAGCAGTTGGTCGTCGGGTCAACCTTCTTGAGGCGATCCTGAACGCGGTGCTTCGCGACAGCCGGGAAGCAGCCCTTGCTGGGCTCGGCACGACAACGCATCACAAGGCGCGCCAGGTCGACGCGTTCCGAGTTGCCGCCGCCGGCGAGCTGCTGCAGATGACGGACGAAGAGGCGTTCTCGAAAATCTTGGCCGTCAGGCTTGAGCAGCACGAAACAACCTGGTCCAAGATGATGGAGAAAGTAGGCAAGTCGGGGCCCGCGACCGAGCGGCAGCTCCGCGCAGCTCAGTGGATGGGCTGGAAAAACACGGGAGGTATGAGCAGGAAGCGGGTCGAGCTGCTTGCGGCTCTGCTCGTTGCGCTCAGGGTGCACTTAGCCGACGAAGAAGTCGCCAGTGCCCTCCGAGCCCAGTTTGCCGACGATGTCGAACCTGCCGCAAAGAAATCAGATGACGACGTCCCGTCGCCCGCCGCAGCGGACGAAAACGCAACCACGTCCTCTTTTGCGACCGACGTGCCAGATGTGAGCGTCCCGACGTTGCCGCCGCAGACACGCAGCAGTGGGTTCCAGGTCCTTGGCCGAACCGGGCGGCCCTGGTATGCGCTGGCTGGCGCGGTCGTGCTTATCGCTGCTGTCGTAACGGCTTTTTCCTTGGCGAATGACGGCGGTACCCCGTCTGGCGCGAAAGACGCGTCCTCGATCGCGCCGGTCCCAGCTACCGTGACCGAGAAGCCCACGTTACCGACCGGGTCGATCAAGTTTGATAATCGTGGCGGGTGGGGCCCAGATCGCGAGCTATTCACCAGCACTAGCCCGGCCGCATACGCCGTGTTCAATAGCATCACTGATAACCCCACGTATGGGGACGAACGTAATGTCATCACCTGTCAAGACAAGAGTCGTTCCGATCCGCTAGGCAATCAGCTCATCGCGGAAGATGGTCACGTGTACCACTGTCAGGTTGGAGTATTCAACGATGTTGCGGACTCCCTTGATGATGGAGCGCAAAGAACCGCCCCGGCGCGGATGTTCAATGCTCGTCTAGTTGTTGACCTTCCGGTGGGGCCGATATTCAACCCTGGCGTAGCGGCCACTTTATCCGCAAACAATGCTCAATCGGTTTGGTCGAGCTGCAATTTCATTTCACCACAACCAATGAAACTGACATATCAACGCGGGACGACGAGGATCATAACTCTCGGCTTGCCCGCGGGCGGCCTTCAGGTCCCAGAGGACTTCCAGGGTGAAGCTATGCGTGCTGGACTGCTGGTCAAGCCGGGGATTCTGCTCGGCTACGACAAGCAAGACGGCATAATTCGTCACAGTGGTCAATACTCCGTGTTCGTAACCTTTGAAATCAAGATTGAGTTAGAGGCAGGAACGTAGTAGGGCGCGCAAGGAAGGTAGACAGCGGGAACCATCGGAGCTCGAAATGGTATTCGAGGTTCCGAATGGCTCCCGCTGGCCTGGTGCCTCGTGTGAAGCCTCAGGACTGCTCACTGCCGGGCTTGCCTCGACGTGCGCCTGAAGGTGTACCAGGCGTCGGCTTCGGCTCAGCTGGCTTCTCGCTCGCGCTGCCGAAGATGGCGGCAATCGCCGCGCGTTCGGTCTGAGCCTTGCGTTCGATCTCGGTCCTGACCGCTTCGGCCTTCTTGAGGATGACCGGGTCGGCCTTGGTCTTCTCGATCCAGTGCTCCAGGGCCAGGCGAATCTCCTCGGTCGTGCTGCGGCCGGTCAGCTGGGCGACGATGTCCAGCTGCGCGCGAAGATCCTCCGTGATGCGGACGGCCAGTGTCCTGAGTTGGCCTGAGCCCGCGGCGGTAGTCGGCTCGCTCATGGCGAGTTCCTCCTCGGTGAGTTGCGGCCGGCGAACCTGGTTGGTTCGCCTGGTAGGCCGCAGGACGCCGACGAGGGAGGCTTGTGCTCGCTAGGGGGTCAGCACTCCTATTGATCACTCAGGTTGCCAACAAGTGCAACCGTAGGTTCGCCCACGATGTAAATACCACTACAAATCGCTAGTTGACGTATCGTTGTATTTTGCACCATATGCACGAGCGGCTAATTATGTCATAAATAACATGGCTCTTCAGTAAAAGACGCAACGAGGGTGGCTCCCCGCAATCCGGTCGAGCCGCCCTTTTGTCTTCGTACGTTCACATTTCAGAAATCAGGAAAGTGGTGCAAAGCCATCATGCGTAAAACGCGTATGCCGGTCATGCTCGCACTCGCGGGTCTGATCGCATCAGCGGTAACGTTCGTCTCTTCGGGGACAGCGTCGGCCGCCGAGTCCATCCCGGAACTTCAGTGGCCAGCGATCAAGAGCAGCCGGTACGTCTGGGATACCGTCACCAGCCCGTCTGGGGTGACGAATGGTTGCGACTACTCGAACAACGTGTACAGCAACCTGAAGTCCCTCAACAGCTCCGGCCAGGTCGTCCGCGAACTGGATCCGAACCAGCTGGTCGACGGTGTCCCGAACTGCATCTACCACCCGGCTGTTGCCGGAAACGGTGATCTCTACGGGAGACCGTACGGCAAGAACGCCAGCGGAAGCTACGTGTATGCCAGCCTGCTGGCGTACACCGGCAACACCTTGAAGTGGAAGTACGACGTCGGTTGTACTTCGCAAGGTGGCGCACCGGTTGTCGGCGCAGACGGCAATGTCTACGCGATTAGCAACACGAACGGCACCCGGTTGATCGGCCTGACTCCCGAGGTGGAGCCAGGTACGACTCAGCCGAAGAAGGTGCTGGACGTCGCGCTTACCGGGTCCGGCCTCTGCTCCGCCGAGCTCTACGCAGTGAAGGACGGCATCGCCTACATCAACAACGGGCAGGCCTACCTCTACGCGTACGGCGGCAAGAAGCTGGGCACCTCGCCGAGTGGGGCGTACCTCACTCGTGCGAAGCAGATCAGCGCCGACGGCCGCCTGTTCTATCCCATCTTCACCGGATCGGGCAGCACGGCCAGCATCAAGCTCGTCGCATACAACCTGTTCCGCGACGCGGCCGACTGGACGGCGCCGGAGTCACTGTTCGGCTATAACCCGCAGTACAACAGCGCCTACCCCACGCCAGACGGCGGAGTCGTCGTTCAGATCACTCGACTGAAGGTCGTTGGTGGGGCGCCGACCACGGAGCGGGTGCGCGCAATCGTGAGATTGAACGCCCTGGGCCAGAAGTCCTGGGAACAAGAATTTTCCAACCAGGACGCGAGTGGAAACCCGTGGAACAACACGTACGTCTCCGTGGACGTCAGTGGAAAGATCGCGGTGTTGCGCGAAGGGAGCTTGCAGACAAACGACCCATCCAACAACACCATGCCTGCTATCTCCATCGGAGTCTTCGATGGCGCTGGGACTGTCGTGTATGACCAGATCATGCGCGGCAACCTCGACAAGCAGGCCGGCGGTGTCAACGGCTACAACGTGGGAGGACAAGGAACGAACGGCCCAACGACCGGGCCAAACACCCTCTACTTCCTCGCCGTATGCAAAGGAGCGTGCGGCGAATACCTGGAGACCAAACTCTACGCGGTAAAGATTCCAGGTCTCGGCCTGGACTATCCGCGCGGAGCCGTCATCACGAGGACGCCGCGTCCGGCGACGGCCTATGTTGCCCTTGGCGACTCGTTCTCCTCGGGAGAAGGTGTGCCGCCCTTCGAGGCGGCTACCGATCTCCCCGGCGTGAACACGTGCCACCGCAGTACCACCGCCTACGCGCGGCTGATTGCCGGGACCAGTTCCAAGATCCCGTCGCTCGGGAGCGATGGCTTCCGGGCGTGCTCGGGTGCCGTGACCAGCAACATTACGGACACAGTGCAGTGGAACGAAGGCACGCAGCTCGACCTGTGGCCGGACAGTACGACGCAGGTCGTCACCCTGACGATCGGCGGCAACGACATCGGGTTCGCGGACTTCGCCAAGGCGTGCGTCCTCAGCACCTGTCAATCTGGAAGCTCCGCCTACAACAGCGCAATTGGAAAGATCAACAACGACCTGCCGAGTGCGCTGGCGACGACCTACCAGAAGATCCTCGCGGAGTTTCCGAACGCCAACATCTACGTGATGGACTACCCCCAGGTAATCGCGAACAAGCAGCCGAGCGACGCGTTCGACTCACGATGTGCCTACATGTACAACTCGGGCACCAACGGCACGGGCTCTCCCTACTACCCGTGGGAAGATGCCTGGGCAGCTCGCGACATCGTGACCAAGCTGGACGCCAAGATCTCAACGGCGATCGGCAGCATTAATAACGCTCGACTGCACTACGTACCCGTGAACGCCGCTGGCTCGCCCTTCGTCGGGCATGGCATCTGCGACACTGGTACCTCGTATTTCCAGAACCTGGACCAAGTCCTGCACAACGAAGCCTACGTGTTCCACCCGAACTCGGCGGGTCAGCAGGCATACGCCAACGTGATGAGCGCCAAGATCAACGCCGGATAATCCCTGCCGACTGAAGAGTCAACCCTCGTCTCTGGTTCGCTCCAAAAGGGCGGCCGGGACGGGGGCATCTTCATTTTGACGTTGTAAGCAAAACCTCAAATTGTTATTATGGTAGTCAGTATGACAAACAATCTAAAAAACTCATCTAAAAATGGCTCGGCATCCAGCAGGGTGGCTTCGCCGGAGCGCAAAGTACACTACAAGCGTAGTGACGTACTTGCTGTACCTGTGGCTTTCATGTTCGTAATTGGTCTCTGTATATTCGTGCAGGACTTTAGCTCACTGACTCGCGGGCTAAGTAGCCCATTCGATATCTTGTTCTTCCCGGCCGTTCCCGCCCTGCTGGTTGCGTTGTTCGGCGGCGTTTATCTCTACAGGTCGATAAGAAGAGATCTTATTGGAAAGTTGCCAGTGGTCGTTGCATCCATCTTCTCCATTGCCCTGGTCGTGATAGGGTTCGCATTCTTGACCGCCATCCTTGGCGCAGGAACAACTTGCCCCATCTCTTCTAACCCTCAGCAAGACTGTGGGCAACTAAACGGATTCATGCTCTATGTTTATGTAAATAACCCGATCGTCTATGGTCTCGCTATGATCCTTGCGGTGATCGGTAGCGCGTCGTTCCTCGGCCGAGGAGGCAAAAGGTAGCAGATTCTCATCGAGCTGTCGGCATGACGAGTCCGCTGGCGGCTTCGTCGCAGGTGCTGGCTCGTGCACTCGCACGCATCACCCTCCGCTGCACCTGCACGGTCGTCTGCACCCCCTGATTACCGCTGAGGCGCACGCATCTCGATCTTCCTAGCGTGTTCACTCGAAAGAGTTGCGAGTGTCATGTATCCGTCCAAGCATTCCCAAATATGCGTAGTAGCGTCACTCGAATGAGTGACGCTCAATCATGCTAAACGGTGCCTGACCAGCGCTTAGTCACGCACAATCACTTTGCTGACCGCTCGTCGTGCCGTAAATACCGGTCGTCGACTGGGGTGCCGGAATGGCGTTGTTACTGCGCCGTAGGTACGTGGTTTTCCGCCAAGATGACCTCAGCACCGCCTGGGGTAACCCAGGCATGCAGACGCGGCCCCCAGCTGGAACTGGGAGCCGCGTCGATGTTCGCACCGCCCGTCCAACACGCAAATATTGAGAGAGGCAACGAACATGTCGACGTTACCGCCGCTAGGTGGCGACATGCCAGAGCGACGATCCCCCGATCGGATCACACTTGACAACGATCCGAGCTACGTCGGCCTTGAGGAACTCTTCGAGTCGGCCGCCGAGCCGGCCATCGTGACCAGCTCGCCTGGCACGGTGCTCGAGCCGCCTTGCCGGAGGTTGCAGCGTGACCACGTCTCGCCGCATCCGGTGTGGGAGCTGCTGCGGCAGATCTTGTTCGGCGACCCAGCGCACATCTGGCGTTCGACGCTGCTTCTGGTTGTGCTCGGCGCCGTGATCTGCGGCATCTTGCTCGCAGGATCGGTTGTGCTGACAGCGGCTGGCGCCGCACTGGTGGGCTTGGTGGGACTGCTGCGGCTGAGCCGCTGGCAGGCCAACCGGGTGCGTCTCGGCTGATAGCCGCGGCGTAAGAAGGAGGTGGGCCAGGTCCGGGGCTGAAAAAGGCAGCCCCGGACCTGGCCCGGCTTGAGGTTCCCCTGTACCTGCTATCCAACCGCTGGTGTACCCATCTGGGCACCGCCGTCAGCGTCGCGGCAGTGCCCAGATGGGTACGTCTGTTACTTCGCTGCGTGAAACCGCCAGCTAGTCGCCCTGGCGGGTTTCGGCGTAGGCCTTGAGGACCGTCTTGACGGCATCCGTCACCGGCAGCTCGCCATCGAGCTTGGCCCACTGGTAGACGTCGTGCTCCTGGAGTACGACCGGCTTCGCCGCGGCGACGTCGACGGCGAAGTTGAACTGCCTGCTCGCCTTGTCGCTGCCGGAGGTGTAGTCGAAGCTGCCGAGGTAGTACCCAATGATCGAGACGTCGAGCCCGGTTTCTTCCTTGACTTCGCGGACGAGTGCCGCGTCGAGCGCTTCGCCCGGTTCGACCTTGCCACTGGGCAGTTCCCAGAGCCCGCCCACGAAGTCATCGGCGGGTCGGCGGAGCAGCAGGACCTCGTCCTGAGACTGCACGACGGCGCCGACGACGAATTGCTGGACGCCCGCGGCCGTGGCTTCGGAGGTGAGCTGCGCGAGGAATGTCGAGTCGACCAATGTCTTACCCCCAGAGTTCGTGTGGCGGCCAACTACCTTACGGAAGCTGGCGGCGTACTGACGGGCGAGTGAGATGTCCTGCTCCCGGTGGCAAACCGGCAGCTTGGGCGGGCAGGTCGCGTGGGGCGGTCGACTCAGACCAGGCCTTCGGTGTGGTCCGGGTTGCGACGTCGCTCACCGACAGATTGCCCGCCTCGTCGCAATCAGCCGGTACGGGGATGGCGTCCACGTGTAGCGACAGCGTCACGGTGGCGAGGAAGACGCAGACGGGTACGGGGACTTCATCGTCGGCTCGCGCTACAAGGGCAGAGACCACTGCTTGTCGGTGGCCGGGAGGGACACGGCCTGGCGACCGTCCGGCGAAACCGTGATCGTAAAATCTACGGGCTGAGGCTGATCGAGCCGGGTCCAAAGCTCGTATGCGGCCTCCAGCTCGTCCCATAAGCGTCGATCTCCGCCCTGTGCTACCTCGCGCTCGGCGTCGCCGGCCTTTACCTCGACGCGTGCCCATGACTCGCTACGCGGGTCCGTGAGGCAGAAGTACATTGGGCCGCCCTTGATCCTGATCCGGCCAGCTCGTGCTCCAGGCATCGACAACTGCACGAGGAAGGCGAACTCCCACGTTCGGAGGACGGTAGGCCCGAGGTAGGTACGTCGCGTTGCGCCCGGAGCGCTAACGGCGCGAGACGCCAGCTCGGGCAGATCGTCGAGGTGCTCCTCCTCGCTGCGAAGCGGCATGAAGTTCGCCCGCTCCGGCAGGAAGCGACCACTGGCGGACCCGTCCTTGTTCACGGTGAGGCGGGCGAGATTGCCGGCGAAGTCGCCACGCAAGTCGGTCAAGATGGTGCCACCTGGCCGCACCTGCTGCAGCCAGACCGGCGGCACCCTCCGCAGGGATGCTGTGGCGATGATCCGGTCGTACGGCGCGCGTGCCGGGAAGCCGAGGTAGCCGTCCGCGACCGTGAGCGTCGGATCCAGGCCGAGGGGATTCAGACGTTCCCGCGCCTCGGCGACGCATCGCGGATCGATATCCACGGAGGTGACAGCCTCCGAGCCGAGACGGTGGGAAAGCAGGCCCGCCGTCCATCCGGTCCCCGTACCGATTTCCAGCACGGCGTTTCCCTCGGTCGCCTGGCTCGATTCCAGCATGGTCGCCACCACCGACGGCGCAGAACACGACGTCGTCGCCATCTCGCGCTCGTCGAAGATCGTCAGGAGCGCCTCGTCGTGGTAAACCGCGCGCAGCCACTCCTCCCGGTGGGCGCTGTCGGCCACGTCCAGGGTGTGACCGCCCAGGTTGTCCGGAAGGGTGAAGCGCGGCGCGAATAGGTGGCGAGGAACGTCCTCGAACGCGGTTCTCCATGCGCGGGCGTTCAGCTTTCCGGAAGCCGCCAGGTGCTCGATGAGGGCGTGGTTGAGGTCGGCGGCCAGCTGGCTGAGCTTGCTGTCTTGCTCGATCACGTCGGTCACTGATCTTCTCCTGTGAGTAGGGCGGCGATGGCCTCCGCGATGGGCAGGGCCGTCGCGTCCTCTATCCAGCCCCATTGCCCGTTGGGGTTCAAGTCGACGAAGTAGTGGGTGTCGTCGGCGGTGACGACGAAGTCGGCCGCGGCGAAGCTTAGACCGAGTTGCTCGGTCATCATCAGGAGCGCCGACTCCACGCCTTCCGGAAGGCTCACGGGTTCGTAGCGCAGTGCGGTGTAGTCCGCGCGCCAGTCGAGCAAGTCGCCGGCGGCCTCGTCGGTTACGAGGATGCTCGCCGCGAACACGTGTTTGCCGACAACGGTTGCCCGCACGTCCCGGACCTTCGGCACGCGTTCCTGGAACTGGTGCGCCGTGAGCGCAACCCGATCATCGGACATGTCGGCGACCGTGATCGGTGTCGTGTAGACGAGCGAGACGCGCTCTCCATCAGGTACAGAGGCGCCAGAGAGCGTCTTGTAGACGACGGAGCCGCCCAGGCGGTCGCTGAGGTCGGCGGCGTCGCCGGGGACGTTCGTGATAGCGGTGCGCGGTACGGCCAACCCGCACGCCGCGGCGGTGATGAGCTGGAGGGGCTTGTACTCCGCGTCCGCTGCTCGTGATGGATGGTTCACCCACGAGCATCCCGGCAGGCTCATCAGGAGCCCGCCGACTGCGCGGCGGGCTTCTCGCGCGGCGAAACGTTGTTCGGCGTCGTTCATGGACGGCGGGAAGGTGAACGCGGTCGGCCTGCGGACATACACACTGCGGATGTCGCGCAGGCCGACCGAGCCGTCCGGGCTGCGGATCTCGCCGTCCCAGGAGCCATCGAACCAGGCGCTCACGCTCAGCGACAGCGGGAAATCGCCGGTGTCTGCTCGGAATACCTGTGCGTTCCGGCGCTCCAGCTCCCGGACGACGAGATCTGCTGACTTATCGGTAGGCTCCGTCAGCACCAGCACGGTTCCGGTGGTGCGACCCGATTCGAGGATCATGGCGTTAACGAGTCCCTATTTGTTGGTGCCGTCAGCCGATGTCGTTGGCCGTGTCGTAGCGGGTGTCCCCTTCGTCCTGGCCGTCCGTAGACTGCTCAGTGACGCTCTCCGTGGCCATCGTCATGCCGCCTTCCCCAGAATGGGTTAGCACGACGACGTTGCGCGGAATGGGTGCGGTCCGCAGCGTCAGTCCGAACGGGGTGACCTCCGTGTCCGAGACGGGCTCCGCCGTCGGAACGAATCCCCGGCGGACGCCGAGTCCGAAACGCTCGTCAGCGTCAGTGAGTGACATACTGGTCGTCATGGTCTGCTACTCCATTTCCTTATCACCGCGCGGTTTTCGGCGTGGGGTCTTGGACGAGGCCGGTCGGCCGGATCATGACCGGCTGACCCATTTCGAGGGGAACTCCGGATCCCGGAGCGGGGGCAAGAACCTGGAAGGGCGCGTCCGCCTGACCCGGTGCGCCAATCGTGAGCACGGCGCGAAGGGTCCAGAGCGGCTCCGCTCCGTACTGCCAGGAGACCACCGACGGGCGGAAGACATCAGTACCGGGGAAGCTCGGTGTCCGGTACGCGGTGGCACGACGTTCGTCACGGATGATGAGTACGTCGGTGCATGCCGGCCATCGGAACGTCGCGGCGTACAGGTCCGGCGCGGCTGGGCGGCCGAAGAGGTAGAGCGTCCACTTGCGGTGGCGCAGCTCGGCGAAGAGGTCGTCGAGGGACAGCCCGGTCACCACAGCGCCGCCTAGAAGCCTTCGCGTAGCCGGTAGGCCTGCCGAAGGATGTCACAGGGCCAGACGGCGGTGCAGCAAGCGCAGGCGCCGCTCGCGGGATCCGGCTCGTGTAGCACGAACGTCAGGGTGATCAGGCTGTAGAGCTGCACGGGCTCGGGGATCCGCTCACCGGCCGTGGCCGACAGCCGGTTAAGCCGTCGTTGCCAGGCGCAGGACACTCGTGGGCCCGTGTGCAGGTCGATCGTTCGTACGGCCATGGTGACCGCTCCGTCCGTTCTGTCATCGATCGTGGCGCGGCATCCGACGCCAGGGGCCTTGTACCGCAGGTAGCGAGGCTTCCCCAAGGGAAGGAGACCTGCGGTCCCGGAGGCGAGGGATGGCTGCCCCAGCGCCGGATGCCGCTCCTGACCTTGGTCGACGCTGCGAAGGGATTCCAGGGCAAAGATCGGGAAAGTTGGCGAAAAAGACCGGCAACCAACGGGGCTGACCTGCGGTAATGTGGCCAGGCGGCACGGACCGCATACGGAGGGGTACGTATGGTCGCCAAGCGCGACGAACTGGCACGAGCACGGCGGGCAGCTGGCTACACACAGGAACGGCTCGCTGAGGCTCTTACCGTCGACGTCAAGACGGTTGGCAACTGGGAATCCGGGAAGACGGAGCCATTGCCGTACAAGCGACCCAAGTTGGCCGCTGTACTGAACGTCAGCGCAGACCGCCTCGAGGAACTGCTGCGCGAAGGCCAGACGTACGCAGAGGCCGATCCTCGCAGCGAGCAACCCGGCGAAGTCGCGGTCGCTCGCGTCGAAGAGCGGCGACGTCCGCCGCAGGCCGACGTACAATTCCTTCGCCCCGCCCAACCGCCTCGGCCAGATCGGCAAGCTGACCTCGCCGCCATCCAGGCCATGGCCACCGCATTCCAGGTGGCGGACCGGAAGGTCGGCGGCGGCCAGATCTATTCCACCGTGGTCCACTACCTGCAGACCGAGATCAGTCCGCGGCTCTTCGATCCGGCGAGCGACATCCTGGGCGAGCGCTTGTTCGAGGCGGCCGCCTCGCTGACCGAAATCGCTGGTTGGATGGCTCACGACAGTGGCCGCGACCAGCACGCGCAGCGCCACTTCAGCCAGTCGTACCGGCTCGCCAAAGCCGCGGATCACCCCGCGCTTCTGGCCAACATCTGCGCCAGCATGAGCCACCTCGCCGGCCAGCTCCACCAGGCAACGGACGCCGTCCGGATCGCCCAGGTCGGCTTGACGCATGCCGAGCGCGGTCCTGCCCGGCAGCGGCTGTCAGCTCGGCTGCACGCCATGAGCGCCCGCGGGTTCGCCATGCAAGGCGAGGCTGAAGCCAGCCGCCGAGCCCTCATGGACGCGGAACACGTCCTAGAGCGGCTGGACGAAGACGCACCGGCAGAATGGATCAGTCAGTTCGACGAAGCCTCTCTCGCCAGCGAGGCAGCCCTCTGCTACGACGCCCTCGGCGACCGACGTCAGGCCGAACGACAGGCACGCCGCGTACTTGAGCTACGCGTCGGCGACCGCGTGCGAAGCCGGGCGTTCGGGCAGCTGACGCTCGCTGAAGTACTCGCCGGTGGCGGTGAGATCGACGAGGCGGCCGCGCTAGGCCGCGAGATCTGTGCGGTGGCCGGGTCGCTGACCTCCAAGCGCGTGCGAAGTCGACTCGCCGACCTCGAAGCGTCGCTGAAGCCCCACCGCTCAGTTCCCGCCGTACGGCTGTTCCTGGCAGACTGCTCTCATGTCTTGCAACCTGCGGCTGCGCCGGAATCCGACACGTTGTGGCCGGTGTGACTGAGGACGACGAGGCCCGCTTCGCGTACCTCGCCGAAGGCAACGCCAAGCAGGCGCGCAAGCGTGTCGCTGCCGACGTCCTGATCACCGACCGGTCCGGCCGCGTCCTGTTGGTGGATCCCACCTACAAGGAAGGCTGGGACATCCCCGGCGGGATGGTCGAGGCGAACGAGAAGCCCCGAGCTGCTGCCGAGCGGGAGCTGCGCGAAGAGCTCGGGTTGACGCTGACGGTCGGCCGGCTGCTGCTGGTCGAGTGGGTACCGCAGCACGGACCGTGGGACGACCAGCTGGTGTTCCTCTTCGACGGCGGCGAGCTCGACGACGCGGCGGTGGCGAACCTGCGTCTGACCGACGAGGAACTCGCTGGCCTGCAATTCGTGACACTGACCGAGGCGAAGCCTCTCCTCAAGCCGCGGCTGTGGTCGCAGCTCGACAAGTCCCTCGCTGCGCGGAGGTCGGGCGGCTTCGCCTACGCGGAACTTGATCCAGATACCGGACGCTGAGGTCAGGCAGAAGGGTCAGCCCTCGGGCCAGAGGCGCTGGAGGATCGCGACGACGGTGGTCCCGAGTGCCGCCCCGACCTGGTGCAGCTCGACGACATCGAGCCGCCGTTCGCCAGCCTCGTACTTGCTCACGAAGGACTGCGGCTCATCGAGCCGCTCGGCGACCTGCACCTGCGTCAATCCGGCTTCGTGGCGCAGTTCGCGGAGGAGCGCGCAGAGCCGCTGGTACTCCGCAGAGTAGATCGACTTGTCCACGACGGGTAGCGGACCGTAACCCTTGCCAATATCCCAAAATAGGATATTGTCGCCGTCGGTCGAGGGAATCGGCCTTTTACCAGCACTTTTGAGGGGAGGTGACGACATGCAGAAGACCACGTTCGGTGGCGGTGGTGGCGGTGGCACCGGCGGCTGACCCGACCGCGCAGACCGAGAAGCGCGAGGTCCTGGACGCTGTACTCGTCCAGGACCTCGCGTTTTGCTATTCAACCGGAAAACAAAGCTTGGTACAATAAGTGGCAGATGAACCACCTGCTTGACCAGCTCTACAAGACCAAGCTCCGGCTCGCCGGCTTGGTAACTGCGCTCCTCGGCGTCTCCTTGATCGCCGTGTCGCACCTGGTCGATGCGGTGCCGGTATTGAGCTGGCTCGTGGGTTGGCCGACTGGCGAGATCGGCAGTGCGCTGCTCAGCGCCGGTGTCATCGCGGTCATCTTCGAGTACTACGCGCGTAAGGAGACCGCGGCCCGCACGAACGAACAGCTCCGCCATGCCATCCGGCAGGAAGCGCCGGCTATCCGCGACGTGGTCTTGGACAGCTTCGCGTTCGAGCCCGAGACGATTCGGAGCATCGCGTCGGACGAGACGCTCGACAAGATCGCGGCCAACGCGATCGGGCTCCGGCTCGGCGACGCCGAGCTTGCCCGTGATGCCTACGCTGACCTGCGCGAACAGGTCATCCGCTCGCCAGAGCGATGGCGCAACGTCGATGTGTCAGTGTCCCTCAGTCCCTGGGATGGCGGACCGACCGAGGGCAAGGACTCGATGTTCGTCGCCACGATCCGCTGGGAGTACGAGGTCACGCCAACCGCACCGACCCTACGGTTCGTCAGCACCAGCGACCAGGTGGAGTACCGGGAGCTGCTTCGCGATCCGACGGTCGCCGGCCAGTGGATGTTCGAGAAGGTCGGGACTCTCGACGCGAGTTCGCAGGACACGTTCGAGCTCGTCCAGTTCGCTGTTGATGGCAAGGAACGGCCTGTTCGGCGCACTGTCCGTCGTGGCGCGCAGGTGTATACGGTCGCTCTCGGCAAGGCTGCAACGACGGGCAACGAAGTGACGATCTCGTACACCTACCGGATTCTCGTGCAGCGCCACGGTCACCTGCTGTACCTCGACATGCCTCGGCCGACCAAGGGGCTGAGTATCCAGCTCAACTACGGGCAGGCGGGCATCCGGCACGTCAACGTGCTGGACTACTTCGCCAGCCCGGGCGCCTCGCGCGTCGAGCGGTCGCCCGCGACGGCGCCAGCTAGGACGATCGATGTGGGATTTGACGGCTGGGTCTTCCCGCGGGCGGGCGCGGCGTTCGTGTGGGTGCTGGAAAATGAACTCCGGGCGCGTGGCTCATAATCACAATGAAAAGTAGTCGATACGCTCCAGTATGTTGAGCGCTAGTATGTCACCACTCCCAATAAAAGCCGACCACCGACCGTTCGATCGCTTCGACATATCGGTGCACGGCGAAATGTTCATCAAGTACGTGTTCATCGCGATCAATCAGCTTGTTGCCGGGCCCGGCGTAGTGAGCCCACTCGCCCCAGAAGACACTCCTAGGCAACTTATCGGGATGGAATTCGACTCGTATATCGAGGTGCTCAACTCGTTCATGACTGCCACGTCGCATCTCCGGCGGAGGTGCGACGTCGTACTTAAGGAGCGTCCAGAACTCGATGTAGTGCTCCTCCCCGGCCTTCAGTGTATGGGGAAACTTGAGATCGACTGCCCAGATATCTGGTCCCAGCTGATGAAGGGCCCCGCCTTCTCCGCCGCGAACCGCTCTAACGCGAGCATGGGGAGTATCAATGCGGTACTGATATGACGATATTCCGTCAACACGCGCTCGGATCATGATTTCCGTGCGGTGTCGTGAAGGAAGTCCGTCCGCCCCCAGCCAGTGGTGTTCTTGCAGTTTAAGTGTTTCGTAGTCATGTGCCCGGTATTCAGGCATCTGATCAGGTGATGGCAGCACCCCTACGATGACGCTTGGTCGCCGATCTCCCCGATACAGTGCGCGAATGTGCGTCACAGCCTTATCGGAGAACATGAAGGCGCCAAGGAAACACCGCAGTAGGCGAGGACTCATGCCAAGACCGCGCAGGGCCTTGCTGACAGGATCCTTGAGCTTCCGCGGCAGAGTCTTATTTCCGTCCGGCTCGATGGCCTGGTCCCACATGTAAAGCGCGAGTACCTGACACACGGCAGCCTGAGTGATCTCACCGGGGCGGATCTCGTCGGCCAGCGCTTCCCACCGGTCCCGAGCCGGCCCTGGCGCCGACAGGAGCTCCCTCAGATACAGGCCAGCGGCTCGCTCTGCGCGTTGCTGATGAGCTGTTTTGCCTGTTCGGGGCATGTGCAGGCGGTCTCCTCGTTTCGAGCGACATCCGCGCGACAGAGCGTCCGTACCGTCAACCTACGAAGGTACTGGATCGAGGTAGGCAGGGTGTGTCAGGGAGCGAGAGAGTTCAGTACAAGGCTCGCGCTCGGAGCCGAGATGCTGGACAAGATTCCGGCTAAATGGACTTATCGGGCATGGTGGAGAGCTTGCCCGAAGAGCCGTGGCTGTCGTGTGCGAGCGGCGGTCGCCTGCAAGCGTAGGTACGCATCCTCGTCTGTCAGCATCGGTGGAAGGCTGGGCCGGATGCCGATCAGTGTGTCGGTCGAGCATTGTTGGAGTCGGGTGACGGCCCGGCAACGGTTCGGCTGCGGGCATAGCCCTGGCGTAACAGGGTTGCGGCTATGCACGACCTTGGGGCTAACTACTGTCCGCGCGATTGAGGCATCTGAACCATGAGTTCAAATCAGAATACTTCTCAAGGCTCAGCTGCCTTCAATACGGCGCAGAGTGCTGGCACCGGGGCTCACCTAAACGGATCGGGGCCGTCTGGCAATGGGCGAGTCTCAGTTGTCGACATCCAGCCATTTCCTGGTGAGCCTACCTTCCTGCGCTACTGCTACCGATCTCGCAAGCGAGATGCATTGCTTGTTTTAGCTCCTGTGGTTGTGACTATTGTTGTACTCATAGTTCTCGGCTTCATGCAGCCTCCGCAACAGGTAGTCATGGGTCGACTGTGTGCCGATATTCGAAAGCTGACCGGGTTTGATCAACCGCTCAACGGCGACTGCAGTGTTGGACCAAGTGCTTGGTTTCCAATTACCCGAGACATTTACTCGGCAATTGGAATTGTAATACTTGCAGCCACGCCCTTTGTGATACGGAAGCAGTGGGGTACGTATACGCGCCTCATTAGTAGCATGGTCGGCAGGGGAGCGATCCAACTTCTGGATGACGGCTCTCTCATTCGGTCTCAAATGTCGCGAGCCAATCGAAGGATAAGGTCGGCTGGTCGGTTGGCGCCGATCATAGTCATAGTTATTGCCCTAGCTGTTGTCGAGCTAATAGGCAAGCAATCGCGATCGGGTATGTTCTACACGCTCTACCCTGGTCAGGGAGACATTGCCACCTGGGCCAAAGAAGCTTATTCGAACTGGTGGGCATCTCCGGAGAAAGGCGTGCTTGGGTACGGCTTGTACTTCATTGTTGCAACGTGGGGTGTATATATAATAACCCAGCAAAATATCGTGGGATACTGCATTATCGAGGGATTATGGCGCAGCAGGTCGGCTATCAGGTTTGGGGCCGATCCTGTTAATACTGATGGCTATTTTGGTTGGGCAGTCGTCCGGGAGTCTCTTGTTGCTACGTATACTGAGTTGGCTATGCATGGCGTCGCCCTCGCGTGTGTAGCGATAACGATGCCGCCGGGTAGCCTGGTTGGCCCGATGGCTGTGGCATCCTTCCAGTGGATGGTAAGCTTGCCGGTTCATCTTGGGTTCCCATTCCTGTTCGTGGGCCGCACGATTCGTCGCTTCAAGGCTGACGAGCTAGAGAGACTCGACAATACCGTGCAGGCGATTGATCCGACTCTGCCCGAACATGAGAAAATTGCTATTCAGGACACGATCTCAAGGCGAATGGAAGTCATCAGAAGTGTTCCAACGCTGCCTTTCAAATCGTTTCGCGACACGTCGATCTTCGTAATAAGCCTTATCGCCGACTCTGCTGCCGTAATAGCACTACTCTTAGTTCTGTTCCATATTTGATAGAGTGGAGGATTTTCGTGAATCTTGTGCCAGGCTACGTTGAAACGCTGCACGACAACCTGCAGATCTTCCTTGAACATTGGGGGCCAATAGACTGGCGTGGACGGATCGAACAAGTCAGGCAACAGGACCGGCCTGAGATGGCCGTACTTCTCGCCGGCTTGTCTGGAATCGAGGATGATTCTTTCTATATGCAAAACAAACTCAAGCACAGCGGTTCCGCTCGACTGGACCCCGTTAGGCAGTTCAACTCGGTCTGGTTGGTGGAAGAAGCTGACCATGGTCGGGCTCTCGCAGCACTCGCTCGTAAATACACCGGCGACGCATCCCTGCCGTCGTCGTTTGACCACAGCACCTTTCATCGTGACCGGCGGTCGATCGTCGCAGTGCCTGCGCTTCGTGCAACCAGTCTGTATCGAAGAGGTGCTCTTGCTGCGTATTTTGCCCTTGGTACGACAGTGGAGTACATCGCTGTCACCACGTATAAGGCTCTTGCGCGCACTCTGGACGACGAGATTGCCAGGGATATTCTCATGCAGATGTCGAGCCAAGAAGGTCGCCACATGCGTTTCTATCGCAAAGGTGCGATCGCAGTTATGTCCGGCAGCGTAGTATGCCAACGATTTGTGCGCGAAGTGCTGGAA
Organism: Amycolatopsis sp. NPDC101161; assembly: GCF_044768185.1. Taxonomy (NCBI): domain Bacteria; kingdom Bacillati; phylum Actinomycetota; class Actinomycetes; order Pseudonocardiales; family Pseudonocardiaceae; genus Amycolatopsis; species Amycolatopsis sp. NPDC101161. The sequence continues at coordinate 988,952 of NZ_JBIWPI010000002.1, read as the reverse complement.
AAATACTGGCGGCCACCCGGTGTGGACCTGTTCGGCTATGATCGGTGGGTTCGCATATTTCGTCCGCTGCTGCAGGATAATGCTGTGCAAGAGGGATATTTGCGGCTCGACGAAATCTGTGGCGGCCTTCCGGGGCTGTCGGGAATTGAGATCATGAAGCCGTTCATGGCTCGCTGTGCGCGATCCCTTGAGGCAGGTGTCGATCCGAGGCTCATACCGAGCTCTGGTGTCGAATAGTCGTTCCTGATATAGTGCTAGTAGTGAACTTAAAGTCTGCGAGTTCGGGAGAGAGGTTGCGTGAAGAGTTATTCGAGAAATGGTCTGACATTTAGGGTTCTCGACAGCGGACGCTCAAGTGCTGAACCTGTGGTAGCGCTACATGGATTCCCTCAAAACTCTGGCGCTTGGCTCTCAGTTGCCGCAGACCTGGTGTCGTCCGGGTTCAGGGTAATCGCACCGGATCAGCGTGGTTATTCACCTGGCGCGCGTCCTCGGCGCCGGCGAGACTACGTGATTTCGGAGCTGGTGAAAGATGTTGAGGCCCTTCTCCTGGCTGGGCAGTTTGATCGCGTCCACCTCGTTGGGCACGACTGGGGAGGACTGGTGGCATGGTCGCTAGCAAGTCGCTTCCCGGAGAAAATTGCAACATTGACTGTCGTGGCGACTCCACATCCGAGGGCGTTCGTTGAGACGTTCTTATTTGGAAAGCAACTGCTCTCCTCGTGGTACATGATTTTCTTCCAAATTCCCTGGCTGCCAGAGGCTGTGCTCCGTTCTCGAAACGGAGAGGTATTGCGAGCATTTCTTGTGAAGAGCGGGCTGGATGAGTCGATAGCGCGACGTTATTCGGAGGCGTTTGGTAAGGATACGGGATTATTAACGAGTGCGATCAATTGGTATCGAGCCCTGCCGCTGGACCTTAGTCTGGGCTTCAAGACGGGTCGCGTCACTGTTCCGACGTTGTACGTAGTGGGTGAATGTGACAGTTTTGTGAGCAGGCGCGCAGCTTTACGAACCGATAAATGGGTGTCGGGATCTTACTTGCGCAAGGACTTGGATTCTGCCACTCATTGGATTCCCGAGCAAAATAGTAGTCAGCTCGCCGATGCTGTCAAAGCTTTTATTTCCAGTCATGCGCGCACTTAGTATCAATATGCCTTTCCGGGATTAGGTGATGACTGCGGTTTTCGGCCGCTAGCCGACTGAGCTTCTTAGACTGCACGAGCCGCCGCCCGGATCAGCCTCCTGGCAGCGGCTCCGGGTAGCCAACCAGGACGCGAGGTTTCTTGATGTCGCCTGGCCACAGCACCACATGATAGAGATCCTGGCCGTGTACACCGTCGTTCGAGATCGTGTCGAACCCCTTGGCGTACACACGCGCCGCGTAGTCGCCTGCTGGAACGGCCGTTCGCGGAATCGCGTCGCTGTAGTCCAGCATCGACACGATGACCTTCCCCGACTCCACGCGCAGGCCGGCCTCGGTGACGTGATCCCAGCCGTCGAAGTTGTCGTCGGGCGCCTCCGACCGGACGTCGAGGATGACGGAGACTGTCATCCTCCGTGCGGTGCCGACCCCGATCACACCCTCGCGTGCCGCGATCATGTCCGCGATCAGGGCCTTGGTCCACGCCCGGTCCGGATCGAACCGCGCGGTTTCGTCCTGCACCATAAAGCTGTTGTAGTCGGCGAAGACGTCGAGTTCGGCGTAGGCAAGCTGCTTGCTGCCGGGCTTCGCGGCCGGGGTGCGTTCAGCCATGACGTGTACCTGAGCTCCGTCCGGTAGGTCGTGGATCGTCTGGGCAAGCGGGCCGCGGATGCGCATGCAGGTGATGGCGTCCTTGGCGACGAGGTTATCGAAGTCGTATGTCCCGCCCATGGTGAACATCTGCAGCGGGATCAGGCGCTGGTCGTGCCCGAGTGCCCCGCGCTCGTCCTGCCAGGCGGTGGCGAACTGGTGGGCGCCGCGGACCGCCGGATCGTCGAGCAACCACGCTGCCCAGTCGTCGAGGCCGGCGCCGATGGGCGTGCGGTCGGCGGTCTCCGGATCAAAGACGACGACCTCGCGGTTGTCCGTGACCGCGAACTGGCAGCCGAAGAGGTCCTGGCCGAAGCAGAACAGGCCGTCGGCCAGCCCGGCGTAGGTGTCTTTCCACGTCGACGGCTCGTTCCAGCGGGCGAGCTCAGGGCCAAGGCCGGCTGTTCCGGCGTGGAAGACCTGCACCCCGGCGTTGAAGACGGTGAAGCCGTTCAACCGCGTGAGCAGCTCGGCGAGTTCGGCCAGCGGCCCGGTGTCGTGGCCCAGGTCCAGCTCGATGCGCGGTCCGAGCGGCGCGCGGGCCACGGCGAGCAGCTGGTCGAGCGGTCGTAGGTCGATCATCTGTCAGTCCACCAGGATGGTGACACGTTCGCCGTTGTCCAGGTCGCGGATCTGGTTCTTCACCGAGGAGCCAGCGCCGCGGTTGTCGAACGGGTCGATGTACTTCACGGACGAGCCTTCGCCGCCTTCCAGGAACACAGCCGGTGGGTACTCGTCGCGATCGTAGCCAGGCCGGGTCTGCGGGACCTGCTTCATCGACTCCGTGCGCCGGTCCTCGGCGCCCTCCCGGTCGATCGTGACGTCGGACGGCTGGGTCCGCGGGAACGACTCGTCACCGCGCCAGGACATGCCCATCTGGGCTTCGCGGGCGTGGTCGGCGGCTTCGGGATAGTCGCCCTGGTCGATGATCACGTAGTGCGGGCCCTTGGGCTCCGGCTCGTCGCCGCTGAGAAACGCCTTGGCGTCGTTGCCGCGCTCCTGCAGCCAGTGGTCGGCCGTGTCTCCGGCGCGGTCGACGGCGTCCGCAGCATCATGCATGGATGAGGTGACGGTGGTGCCGGCGTTCTTCAGGTCGTCCGAGCCGGTCAACTCGCCGACGTCGCGGAGCACCCCGCCGACGCCGTCCCCGAGGTCGTGGACGATGTCCCCGGCGACGTGGACGACGTCGCTCGCGAAGTCGCCGGCCGCGTTCATGACGTTGCTCGTGACATCGCCGAGCGCGACTCCGAGGTTGTGGCCGACGAACTCGGCGGCCGACGTCAGCCCGTCACCGATGTCGTCGAGGAACGTCGGCTCTTCCGGGGCGCCGGCCTGGGCCTTGTCGGCCTGGCCGACCGCCTGGTCGCCCGCCGAATCCAGCTGGCTGCGGGCCTCGTGCAGGAGCGAGCGCGCCCGAGCACGCTTCGACTCACCGGGATCCTGGAAGGGCGCCGCGGTCGGCGGCGGTTCACCGCGGGAGGCCGCCTCCTGCTCGGCTGCCGCGACATCGCGGTCATAGGCGGTGCGGCCCTGGCGGGTAGCGTCCTCTCCCTGTTTCCACAGGTCGATGGCTTGTTGTGCCTGTCCCTGTGCCCAGTCGAGCGTCGAGGCGTAGCCATTGATCGCCGCGGCGGCCGCATGGAAGGCGTCGCCAGCGGTCAGCCAGCGGGCTGGTTCGGCGTGGGTGCGCTCGTGGTACGCGTCCGCTGCTGGTCCCGACCAGCCGCCGGTGTCCAGTTTCTTGAAGCCCTCGCCGATGCGGATCATGGTGTCGCCGTACACGGTGAGGTGGACTGTCGACGCTCGGATCTCCTTCGCCTCGCCGGGTACGAGAGCTTTCGGGTCGTCCGTCTCGCCGAGCTCAGCCATCGCTCATCGCCGTCGCGCCTGGGTCTGTGCCGGTGTCGTCGAAGATGCCCTTGAGCTTGTGCTCGTGCGCCTGGTCGGCCTTGATGTAGGCGCCGGCGGCGTCGACCAGGCGGCGGGACAGCTGCTCGCCGTCCTTGGTCAGGTTCTCGATGCCGAGTGCCCAGCGGGTCGTGAAGGACTCGTACGAGTCGGCCAGCTTGGTGTGCCCGATGAACTTCCGGTCGCAGTCGATGTTTTCGATCTGCAGCTCGTCGAGATCGCCGAGTAGATCGGACAGCCCGAGCCCGGCGTTCTTCAGCGCCTCGACGTCGACAGCAAAGCCGTCTGGCATCGCACCTCCCCGTGGATGACCAAGATCGGCGTCCACTCTACGAGCACAGCTGAGCGCGGTGAGCAACTAGGCGGCGCACCACCCATTCGGCGCAGCGATCGTCTAGCCAAGATGTGATCTCAGTCACCATAGGTGCCTTGCGTGTCTGCTGTCGCCTTCGCTGTTCGACCTGATCCCGCTGGTCAGATTTTTATGACCTTTAACTCCAAATTTCTTTCTTTAAATGGTTTGACTCGGCCGGTTCCAGAAGTGAGGTGCACCCCCTTTTTGTCGAGGCGCTAGTCGATTATGGTGGTTGCACCGACGCAAGAAGGTTCTGCAGGTCGGAGGTACTATTTGGGAAAGGAAATACTATGAAGTTCAATGAAAAGGTTGTGTTCAATCGGGTCCAGTCTAGCGACAAGGAGAAAGAAAAGAAATGGGCTTGGCGGTCATGCAAGGCCGTGTACTGTGTGATTCAAGTTATCAAGCTAGTCATCTGGTTCATGGATCACCTGTCCTAACCCGGGATCGGCGGAGGTCCATGATGGGCCTCCGCCGATGCAGGCCACGTCCCAGCTGTCGACCCCTCAGTGAACTTCAGCGGTGAGTTGTCGGGGAGTCAGCTGGCTTCGGTGCCGGTCAGGGGCACTGATCAGGAGGAACAAGCTGAGAGTCCGGCATCAATGGCTCGGGATCCGGCGATGCCGCGGGCCACGCCTGCGGTGCCGGGCCGAACGCGCGTCGGGCGGCGCGGATGGACAGGGCAGCCACGGTGGCGTTGGCGCCGCCGCCGATCGCCGCGCCGATGCCGAACGGGACCACCCGGCCGAGCACGATGATCCCCTGCTTGGTGCCGTACTTGGTGACGAAGTTCTTGCCCAAGACCTTGTTGATCTTGAGCAGTGTTGCTGCTGGCACTTTGTCGACGAGATGACGGGCCCAATGCTGACCGGTGCGCTCGGCGACCTTGCCAATGCTTGTGGAGCCGGACTCGCCGAGCAGGATTCCCATGACGAGCGTGCGGCGGCGTTCGATCTCGTCCAGCTGGACCCCGTGGATCTCGGCGAGCGAGAGCACGAACAGGGTGCTCAGTTCGAGCGAGGAGAAGAACTCGCCCGCCGACAGCGCCAGCGCGATCCCCGTACCGACGGCGGGCGCGGCCGCGGTGGCCCCGACTGCAGCCCCCGTTGACGCCAAGGCGCTGATGTACATCCGCTCCAGGGTGCGGACGACCTCTGCCGGTGTTGCCTCTGGGTTGCGGTGGCGCGCCCGGGCGATGTTCTTTTGGACCAGCGGTGCCTGCGCGCCGATGGCCTTGTCCAGCAGGCTGAGGATCGGCTGGCCTCGTCCGGTCGACGCCGGGACCGGTCCTTCGAGGGCGTCAGAGACCACGCCGCGCTCCTTGATTCGTCACGTTTCACCCAGTTTCGCACCTGGGCGGCCACGCCCGTTGGCGGAGGTGCCCTCCGCGGGACGGCCACTCGTCGGAGTGAACATCGCGGCAGCGTCATTCCCACGGGTCGACACTGAGCATCTGGGGTCTGCGGCGAGCGTGAGTCGGACTGCCGCACGGTTGGAGGTGGCCATGACCAGCAGCGTTCAGCATGATCCCTGGGCTGCCTTGGACGCGTTGTGGGGTAAGGGAGCAGCGAAGCCGGTTGATGCGACTGTGGATGCCACTGCGTTCTACGGCCGATGCTCCACCGAGGACAATCAGGATCCGCAGACCTCGCGAGGCTGGCAACTCGGCAACGCCCGCCGGTTCATCGAGCCGCGGGGCGGAGAGATTGTCGCTGAGTACTTCGATGTCGGAGAGTCCCGCTCGGTGCCATGGCATCGGCGGCCGGCCGCCACGCAGCTCCTACTCGACCTGAAGGACCGCGGCCGCGGGTGGGCCGCCGTCGTGGTCGGCGAGGGAACCCGATGTTGGTTCGGCAATCAGTTCTCCTTGACCGCGCCGAGACTTGCGGCGTACGGCGTTGACCTGTGGGTGCCCGAGCTGGGTGGGCGTTACGAGGCGCGGAACCCGTCGCATGCGATGCTGATGAGCCTGCTTGGAGGGATGAGCGAGTCTGAGCGCCGGCACGTCCAGCTACGGGTACGTGCGGCGATGGACGTGCAGGTCCGCAACGAAGGTCGACACCAGGGCGGCCGCGCCCCCTACGGCTATGTCGTGGTCGACGGCGGTCCGCACCCGCATCCGCGCAAAGCCGCCGAAGGGCTTCGGCTACGGGTCCTGGAGCTCGACCCGGAGGCGGCGGTGGTCGTGGCGCGAATCTTCGCTGAGTACCTGGAGAGCTGCACCGACCGTGAGATCGCCTCGGCCTTGAACCGCGACGGAATCCCGTGCCCGTCTGCGCGGTGTCCGGCACAGAACCGACACCGACGGGGCGACGGTTGGCAGGCCAGCACGGTTCGCGCGATCCTGGAGAACCCGCGCTACACGGGCTACGCCGTGTTCGGTCGCTGGACGAAGCACGATGTCCTGCTTGACCCCGATGACGTGGCCGCCGGCCACGCCGTTCGGTTCCGGCGAGCCGATCCAGGCGATGTTGTGCGCTCGGAGCGGCCCGCACACCCGGGCATCGTCTCGGTAGCGGCGTTCACCCAAGTTCAACTGCTGCGCCGCGCCAAGGCTCGTGGCGGCAGCATGATCGAACGCGCCGCGCGCCGTACGGTGCACCAGTACCGCTTCCGGGGACTGATCCGCTGCGCGCTCTGTGGCCGCAAAATGGGGGGTTCCGTCAACGGTGGTCGCATTTACTACCGCTGCCTCGCTCGGACGCTGCCGACCAGAGCGAGGCCGGCCGACCATCCAGCCACGGTCTATCTCCGTGAGGATGCCGTCCTGCAGCGGATTGATCCGTGGGTCGCAACGAACCAGTTGGCTGGGCTACCAGGCGTAGGCCAACGCAAGGACAGCGCGGCGACGCCCGATGCGTACCGCGCTCTCGGCCTTGCTCTTCGGTTCGACCCCAACTCGGCGACGCTGACGGCGATCGTTACCTCGCAGCTCGCTGGTCGAGATGTGCACCCCATCGAAACTCGGCATACGTGGACGGAAGTAACCTGAGGTCCTCTATCGGTTGCAGTTGAGCAACGCAGTTCAAATGATGTGTCCGCCTGCGTATCGTTGTCATATGGGAGCGCGGTTGCGGTCGTTGCTTATTCGCTGGGGACCGGTACGGGAAGTTGTCCAGTACTACGTCTGGCGGCAGTCGGATGCGTCCGCCCAGTCTCTTGACAGGGAGCGCATGAGGCGCCAAGCGCTCGCTCAGACACTGGCCGACGTGCAGACGGCTTACGAGACGCTTGCCCGAACTCTCGCCGACGAGCGGAAGCTGCGCGCAGATCTAGCTCAGAACCTGGCTGACGAGCGAGCAAACTATCAGGACCTTTTAGGCCGGTGCAGTGAATATCAACAACTGTCTGACGGCGCAGCTCAAAGGAATGAGCTGATGGGCGAAACGGTCAGGCGACTAAACGCTCGCGTGGCTGAGCTCGAAGAAGCGCATCACACTCGTTGGTCCACGGACGATCAGCACGATGACGATGAAGAGGGGGCAACTTCAGACCTCTTCGCATGTATCGACTGTTCGTCAATGTGGTTGCTGACCAAGAGGTCGAACCGTGAACATGTGGTTACCCTCGCGAAGCCTGGAAACGAAGGTAAGTGTGGCACTTGCAGCTCGACGCAAGCCTCGAATCTTCTGTCGGTAAAGGAGTGTGCGCAACAATCCAAGGAGGCCGTATACATCGTTCGTCCTCTTGAAGTTGGCAGTCCGCGAACGCAATCTGAAACGTGTGTGAAATTTGTTGCGAACTCACTGTCCTCTGGGCCGGTTGCTGCCACTGCAAAGGTAAGTGCCGAGAAGGTCGTCGACGCTGTCTCGTACGTCGTGGTAGGCGGCGATACTCCCCAGGAGCGGACCCTGCTGGGCTCGACGGCTGCCGTTATTGATAAGATCCCGACTTTTGTTGCTAAAGGGTTCGCCTGGTTGGCGACAGATCTCTTTGGTCTGCCGCCGTTCTTGGGGGAGGTTGTCGGCCGGCTGTGTGCAACTGTCGTGCTGGGGCCACATTTGCACCAGGTGGCCCAGTGCCTGCGCGTTGCTGATGTGACGCTCAATGGTGACAAATCGGGGGACTCCCTAGAAGGCCTCTTGAAGGACGTCCTGGCGGCTGACATCAAAAAGGACTTGAATGACCCCCCGTCGGTTGAAGACGGCTCGCTAAGCGGCAATGTGGCTTCCGGCTTAGCAGTAGACCCTGTTTTGAATCTGGATGCGGAGCTGCCAGTTGCTGATTTAGGGGAGATTGATCCGCCGCCGCCTAGGGCGACGGCGTGTGACAGTGCTGCCGAAGTACCTACGGTCTGGTGGACGAATATGGGCGACGGCGCGTCTCCAAAACACGAGTTTAGAGGTCCGGGCCACGGGTTTTCGTTCGGTTGACGCTAACACGGCAGATTGGAGAGAAAATTTAAGTCTGGACACGTGGCGCGGGAACCGACTCGATCAGCCGAACGCGCAAGTCACCAGGTCCGTCGCTGGCCTGCACTGCCACGGTGTTGGGTAGCAGGCCGAGGAACTCCTTGAAGCTCCGGCAGCCGTAGTTCCGCTCGTCGAAGGCCGGGTCAAGAGTCAGCATCCGGGCTTTGAGCCAGGCAGCGACCGGCGTCGGCGTGTTGCTCTGCTTAATCGCCCGGATCATCAGCTCTTCGGCATGCTTGATGTCGAACGTCTTCTCTACCGTGGGCTTCGCGCTCGGCTCGACGGCGGCGACGAGGGTGCCCCAGTACTTGTACTCGGAGCAGACTGAGACCAACCGCGGGCTGGCCGAGGCCTCGGTGCCGACACCGACGACGTGCTTGCCGAACTCCCGCAGCCGCTGCACGAGCGGGGAGTAGTCGCCGTCGCCGGCCACCAGCAGGTACGTCCCGATGTCCGGGTGCGTGATCAGCGTTTCCATGGCATCGACGGCCATCCGGATGTCGGCGGCGTTCTTCTGCTGGATCCCGAACCGCTGGATCTGGATCAGGTCGACGCCGTTCATGGCGAGGTCGTTCTGGTACTTGCCGAACTGCGGCTTCGCCCAGTCGGCGTAGGCGCGGCGGATCGAGGCGTTGCCGTAGTCGCGGCAGACGAGCTCGAGCGCGGCGTACGGCACCGGATTGGCCTGGTCAGGCAGGCTGTTGGCGGCGCCGATTGCCAAGTTCTCGAAGTCGATGAAGACGGCGACCTGCTCGGCGTTGCCGGGCCCGGTGGCGGCGGTCATGTCTGCGCTCCGTTCGTCGTGGGCGGTTCGGAGTTTCGCCCGGTCGCCTGCATCCAGAGAATGACGTCGAGGCAGCGCAGCAGGCTGATGTCGTCAATGCCGCCGGCATCGGCGCGCAGTTCCGCCACAGCCTCGGCTCGCCGCGAGTCGTCCTGAAACCACGTCCAGAAGCAGGCCCAGACGCTCTCCGGGGTGCCGAGCACAAATTTGACCTGGCTGTCGTAGACCGGCAGCAGGTGAGGTCGCTTCCGGGCAAGCAACTTGTTTGCCGTGACCCACCGGTCCTTGCCGCCGCAGCGCTTAAGGAGCCACCACAACCTGCTCGCCGGCGAACCGGCCGCGTACGTCGTCCACGGCGCCTCGTGCATCGCCAGGTCGGTCGGGATCTGCTCGAGTAGCTCGGTGATCTCCGCTGCGTAGGTGATCGTCGTGTCGATGGCGACGTTCGCCAGGTCCGTGATGCTCAGGAAGTTGAGTGCCAGGACGTCGGCTTCGGTGACGGTGTCGGCGATGCCCGGCCGATCGCCGCCGCCGGTGAACCGTTCGAACCAGCGGCCCGTGTAGCGAGGCTGGGCGGCGTCCTCGTTGAAGTACCGCGTGAGCGCGTCGACCGCGGCTGTCCGGCCGCTGCCAAGCACATGGAGGTCCAGCAGCTCGTGCTGGGGCACGTAGTCACTGGCAAGAGGTAGTCCGCTGGCATCGACCCGCACGACACCCCTCCCCTCAGCGTCAGTGCCTGGACCTGAGGTCGCTGGAGAAGTTGACCGTGTTACGCGTTTCTCTGGCCAGAGCCATCACCGGCGAGGCGAGTTCGGGGAGATCCGTGACGGCTGGCGGGCGCCGAGCTCGCCACGCCGCGAAGCCGGAGCCAACCGCCGCGAGTGCGAAGACGACTCCCAGCGCCCACGCCCAGGCGGCGTTCATCGAGATGGCCAAGTAGACCTGCATCCCGGCGATGACGGCGTACGTGGCGGCGAGTGCCCGCCATGTGGCCTGACGTTGCATCAGGCACCTCCCAGTTGTGACGACACAGGTAAGTCGCTACGAACGACGAGGCGGTTACGTGGGCCCGCGTGGGACGTCCAGCGACGCCAGTTGCCAAAATGATTGTCGATCTTCATTCGGTTGGACAGCGGCTCGGCGGCGGGCTCTGGTGCTAAAACCAAGAAACGAACGGCTTCGCAGATCTGAAGTCGTCGCTGGCAAGAGCTGATTCAGCGTCGTGGTAGCTGTGCTTGCTCCACTCTGCGAGATCAATTTCTCCAGTTGTTTTTCGGCCTGTGAAGTAACGACCTTTCAAGCGTTCTCCGTCCTTGCCGGATAGATAGAGATCGCAGACGCCTCGGTGTGGCTCGCTATGTTCCTGCACCTGCTGTCGGGGTGTATTACGGTATACCCAGCTTAGTCGCCAACGGTCATCGTCCTCCTTGATTAGCTGCGCTTGCTCGGAGATTGATTCTGACTCGCTGGTGAAGAGTGTGGCGACAAGGGTTGAGTTAGTTTGCTTCAAGCGTATTACGGTCGGGATCGGCGGAACCTTGCTTTTCTCGCCAGGGCGTATGTAGTCCGACATCAATACGCCGCGCCACGTGCCGGCGACAAGGGGCTTCTTGGTGACCGCTCGAACCGGGCGCCACTTCCAGACGAACCGATCGTACAGCAAGAACAAGATTGTAACGATCGTGCCGGCGATTGAAAGAGTCTTGAGTGCTGTTGTCTGTACTGGCTGCTTGGCGAAGACTGCCAGTGCGAACCAGATTGCAGCAGCGATACCGATGGCAAGCTTTGTTTGCGTCTTGTTGATCACTTTCGCACCAGGCCGTAGCGGTCCAAGGTTGCTTCTACGAGCATTCGAGCGTCCTTGACGCTCCAGGGTTGGCCGTCGCCAAACAAGGCTTTGATGCCATTGGGTTCGCGCAACTTCGAGGTATCGGCATCTGTCTTCACGCGGCCAAGTATGTACGACGCAGCGTGAACGAGGTCGAGAGTGAGGGGGTTGAAGCTGATGTGTCCAAATCGATCGTTGGGGACGATGTACATGAGGCATTCCATGAAATAGCTGGGCAGAGGGTCGATCTCCTTCGCTTCTGATAGGTCGTTCTCGGTGCGCTTCAGGATTCGAACAAGTTTCTTGTATCGACCTCCTGTGGCTGCGTTCTTTTTCTTGCCATTGGCGAGTTGTTGCTCGGGGTAGTTGATCACGGCGGTTCCGTCTAGGCGAAAGACTTTTGTTCCTTCGTGGTAAGCGACCATGCCGAACAAGTTGTATTCATACTTGTGAAAAGCAAACGATGGGACTATGTCCGCCTTAACTCGTCCTGTATTCTCGGCGAGTTCGATTGCCGTCTTTCCTGAGTTGTCGCAAGCTTTGCCAAAGCGCGCTTCGAGCGATGCGCCAAGACTCCTTCGAAACTCGGTTCCCTTGAGGTAGTTGCCCTTTGCGCTTCGTTCCGAGTGTCGATGCTCTGGGCGTAGGGCGCTGTCGTCGAAATAGTGAAACCCCTTGTGTATCACTGCGATATCAACATCGCTATCAAGTCGCACATTGGTGTTGTTTGCGTACGAACCTTTTGGTAGGTACCTGACGCTAACGTTTTGCTCGTTGGCCCATTGCTTGACTGCGTTTCGCACCATGCGTTCGGCGCGGTCTTGCTTCTCCTTCTCATTGTTGCTCGAGGGCTTCGCGTACCTGGCCAGCTTTTCTTCCAGCGATGTCACTAGGCCCTCCTCCTCGCCGCCGCCTCCTCATGGCAGCCCACCCGGGGCAAGACTTACATGACTAGAAGATCGACTCCAGAGAGTGACGGCGAGCGGAGTGATCTCTGCGCTAAGCGGCCCCTCACCTGCGGTTCCACAGGCTATCGTGTTCACGTAGCGCAGCGAGGACTCCAGCTTCCAGGGCGGCTGCAGAGGCTGCGCTGTCTGTGGTTGACCAGCAGATGTGCAGGTCAGCCCGTTCGAACGACAGCCGCCCCCACTGCGTCGCCCGTTTCGACTGGTCGCCCTCGGCCTCGGCAAGGCGTGCGCGGAGCCATCCCGGATCCGCGAGAGCGCGGTCGAAGGCGGCTTCGCCGAGTCCACTGGCGATCGCCTTACCGCTGGCGTATCGGGCCAGCCGTCCGCGGATGCCGGTACCGCTCCGCTCGCCGGCCATTCCCACATAGACGAGGTCGCCGGCCACACCTTCGCGAGCGAGGTAGACGCCGGGTAGACGAGGCGCCGTCTCGCGAGCAGCGGTGAACGGTACCCACGGCGACCAGTCAGCGAACCCCTTGACGACCTCGAGAGCGGACTTCGACATGGAGACAGTGTGGCGCGAGGTAGACGTCAGTACTCAACGTGGCCGACGAGCACCTTGGAAACTCCTTGCCGAACGTAGCGCCGACGGCCTGGGCATGTTAGCTGTGAGCGATGGGTATGGACGCGTACGGTCTCGGCCGCCTAGAACGGCTCGCGAACCCGCGGGAGATCTGGAAGCACGAAGCGGTCGACTTCACCCCCTGGCTCGCCGAGAACATCGACGTGCTCAGCGACGCGATCGGCTTGCCCTTGACGGTCGTTGCCCACGAGGTCCTGGTCGGCGACTTCCGGCTGGACATCCACGCAACTGACCCGGACGGTAAGACGGTCATCATCGAGAACCAACTCGAGCCGAGCAACCACATGCATCTCGGCCAGCTGCTCGTCTACGCCAGCGGGCTTGAGGCGTCGACGGCTGTCTGGATCACCACGAGGCTGCGGGACGAACACCGCAGCGCGCTGACCTGGATCAACGAGCGTACGGACAGTGACGTCCGCGTCTTCGGGATCGAGTTGAGCGTTGTCCAGATCGGTGGCTCGGCGAAGGCGCCTGTGCTCGACGTCGTCGTGGAGCCGAACAACTGGAGCAAGGCCGCCAAGCAGGCATCGAAGGCCTCGCCAGTCCCCGAGATCAACCAGGCGCGGGCTGCTTTCTTCGAGGAAGCTTTCGATGTTCTGGCCAGCATCTACCCGGTCATCAAGACACCGCGACCGCAGGTAAGTAACTGGAGTTCGTTCGCGTCGGGTCCGTTCGGCTACTACGCATTCTCCTTCAGCAAGGCTGGCTATCGCGTCGACCTCTACCTCGATTCCGGCGAGCAGGCGTCCACGAAGGAGATCTTCGACCAGCTTGAGGCTGAGGCCGACTCGATACACGAGCGGCTCGGGTTCAAGCTGACCTGGGATCGCATCAGTGAGAAGCGCGGCAGTCGGATTTCGACCTACCTTGAGGGGTTCGTCCTGGAGGACAGCGATGCGCAAGCCCGAACGAACGCTGCTCGCTGGAGCGCCGAGCGGGCGCGCAGCTTGCATAGTGAGTTCGATGGCCGGCTTCGAGCGATGGTGAAAACCGTCAAGCCGGTCGTTGGGGCCGGTGTCGCAACCGCGGCGGAGTCGACATGACCGAGACGAACGGAAGGACGATCGCGGAACGCGTCCTCGAGACCCTTCGGACCAGCGGACGGCCGTGGGATGACGATGAGCTCGCTCAGCGTCTTGATGTCGCCCAGCGGCAGACGATCAACCAGATCTGTCGACGGCTCGCCGCCGATGGACTGCTTCAGCGATATATCGGCGACGCCGGCAAACTTGTCAACGTCCTGAAGGGACCGCAGGTAGACGCTCCCGCCGGCGGCTTACCGGCCTCGCACGGACCTGCTAACAGCCCGATTGAGGTGGCGCCGGGCTCGAGCGCTGAGCAGCGAGCCGCCGAAGGCGTGATGATTGCCTGTGTGGCCGACACGCTCGGGCTCGAGCTACGCCCACAGCGGATAGTGACGGCGACCGGCGCACGGGTTGAGGTCGACGGGGCTGATGACGCCCGCACCGTTCTGGTCGAGGCATGGGCACACCAGGGACCGCCAAAGGTTGCGCAGAAACACAAGGTTCTGGCCGATGCCTTCAAGCTCGCCTGGATCGCGTCGACGCTGCCGGTGCGGCCGCGGCTGATCTTGTGCTTCTCTGACGAGGCTGCCGCCAAGCCGTTCCAAGCCGGTCGATCGTGGGCGGCTGCCGCGCTGCGCGACCAGCGTATCGAGGTATTCCTCGCCAAGCTGCCGGAACAGGTGCGCGCCGAAATCCTCGCGGCTCAGCGCCGCCAATACCGATAGGACCTACTCGCCGAAGGGGCTGACCAGAATGAGATCTAGGCCTCGTTAGCTACCGAATCCTCCTCCAAGACTAGATCTTGCTCGGCCCGAATAGCGTCGGCGAGATCGATTAGCGATCCCTCATCGGGTAGGTACCAGTAGAGCGTGCCCTGCACAGGCTGGTCCATGCCGTACGCTATGGTGCGCATCTTGCGCACCAAGCCAGTTGCCGAGTACCACTTCTTGTCTGCCTGCCACTGCAACTGCGCGCGATCATCATTGCGCCAAATGGCCTGGCTTCGCGCCGCATCTTCATCAAGCCAGGTTGCCATCTCGCGGCGATCAGTCCGCGTAATCGGTCGGAACTCCAGGACTGTGCCATCCGGAATGCGTTGCGCTGCCAATAGAGTCTTGACCGTCTCGACCTGACGAACGCGTGGTGCACGCTTGCGGCCTCCGGTTGCGAGTGAAGAGTCAGGTGACATGCCATCAACCGCGCTGCGTACCACTCGGCGTATACGTTCCGTATTGCGAACTGCGGCGATGATGTGACTCTTTGGGCCGAACTCCCGGTTTATAGACTGAAGTGACCATTCCATGGCGTCTTCAACGAGCTTGGGGACTTGACCGAGCTGCTGGTTCCACTTACTGACAGGGTCTTCGATTTCGCTGTTATCGAGTCGCTGGTAGACGACGTGTGTTATCAGCAAGTCGCCATACACTGCCATCGCCGCGGATCGCGACACCGACGAGTCACGTAGCAGGGCGAGCTCGTTGCGGACAGCGCGCAGTAGCTGGATGCTTCTCCAAACTCTGTGAACGTTAGGTGCGGCGCCAAACAGCTCGTGGTAAGCCTCGTCCTGCCAGAGTGCAGACTGATCGCGCTTGGCTAGTGCCGCATACTCTGGCTTGTCGTGGGTAGCGGCCAACGCCTCCGCTGCTTCGGTTATAGAGCAGCCGTGCTCCGGGTCGGGGACTTGTTCTCCGCGTCGAATTACATAACTCAAGCCCAGAGCTAGGGCAAATTCATCTCGAAGCGTTGTCTGGACGTCATCTAGGGACTTGAAGTCGCGATCTTCAATCGGGTTCTGCGTATTGGTGTTGGTAGTAACCTGGTCCCCGAATCCGGGTGGACAACTCTCTAGTGAGATCAACCTCACTAGAACGCGTCCGTGCTGCGCTTGGTCAGGGTTTTCGCTGAAAGCCCTGTGGATCGCGCTTACGGTTTGTGCGCCATTTACGACACTTGCGCCAGAGAGGGCGAAATCACCCACGGTGCCGGGCAGGCTCCTGCCGATGGGTCTGATGGATTCACATAGAACTGTAATGCCGTTGCTGAAGTACCAGAAGTGCTCCGGTTGCTCAAGCAAGGTATTCCTGATTTTTACGTTAACGTCGGTTAGGTCGAGTACGTCGCGGATATTTCGAGCGAACAGCCCGCGTCGGTGCTCGCTAAACAAGTCGGCGACGTCAGGTGCCGTCATCGTGCCATAGAAGGCCCGGGCAGGGTTGGTCTCTTGGCCGAATCCTTGGAGTTGCACGCGGGTATCGATCTTCGGAGCGGCAGCGTCGCCAAGAAGTGCTCTGTGAAAATCGCGAAGATCCAGGATTTTGTAGTTTACCATCTCCTCGACTTGGTTGAAATTTGATATCTTTGTCCTAAGTAGTTGCTCTATGTCAGGGTTCAAAGGTTCGACGCGCATTAAAGCTAAGACGAGGGTGATCTTTGGGCTGGCGTTGTCGAGTGCTTCTTCGAGCCGAGAAACGTGTCGCCTAAATCGGTTGTTGAATTCATCAAATTTCAGGTCGACGATATAGTCGAGGCCGTCGATCATCCGGTTGACCTCGTCCATGCCAAACTTGCCCTTGAGGTCGTCGCTCCACTTCGCTTGGATGAGCCAAATGTGCGACTGCGGAGAGGGCGGGTCGACGGCGACCGCATCGATTCCCCAGTCTCCTCGGCCGTCGACGACCGACTGCGCCGCGATGACGTCAGTACATGGGCTCATCAGCTGACGGGCCAGGGCCGCAAGGCCCCTGCTGAGAAATGCCTGGTGACGTGCGTCTGGCGATGGGTTGGTCTGGTCCGAGAGATCGATGAGGTCTAAGAACCGGCTCTCGATCGCCTTCCTCACATACCTAGCGTGCGCCTTGCTCATGCACCGCTCCCCTCGTCGCCATCGCCGCCAGCCAACTCTATCTGGGCAGTCTCGTCGTTGCAGTCGCCGGCACGGTGGTCTCGAGTCAGCAGCAGCCACGAGCTCGGCTGTTTCTGTCAACAGTGAGCTGGTCAGGTGGGGCGCCGCTTACAGGTCGGCACCGCAACAGCTAGACAGCCGCCAGCACTGCCAGGTGGCCTGCTCCGTGTTGGACGTGGGGCGTGGAGTTGTGGTCACGCCGTGCCGGTTCGCTGGCATCCCGTACGCCCTCGACTCGATCAAGGAGCTCTAAAGGACGCTGCCTGGACGGTTCGGCGGCTGGGGTAGTGCCATCCAAGCTACGCGTGCGCTGCTCGTGAGTTGCCGCGAAACCCCAGCTCATGGGCCCTTTCTCCTCGGTTGGCCCCCGACGCGCCGAAGGAGCCCGCCTCAGACTGTCGGTGGGGCCGACTATCGTGAACCGACACCGACAGGGAGTCACACTAGGTGACAAGCTGGTGCTACTCAGTGAGCGAAGGACGGACGGCTAAGATGGCTAGGTCACTTGACCTCAAGCAGACCGCAGGACTCAGTCGGTTGGCGTCGGCCGGCTCGAAGGCGGTGGCGTAGCTGTGGCCCTCAAGAAGTCTGACCTCTACAGCTCCCTTTGGCGCAGCTGCGATGAGCTGCGCGGTGGTATGGATGCCAGCCAGTACAAGGACTACATCCTCACATTGCTGTTCGTGAAGTACGTGTCGGACAAGGCCAAGGCCGACCCCGACAACCTGATCGTCGTTCCTAAGGGTGGCTCGTTCGACGACATGCTGGCAGCCAAGGGCGACAAGGAGATCGGCGAACGACTCAACACGATCATCGGCGCACTTGCCGACGCCAATGGCCTGCGCAACGTGATCGACTTGGCCGACTTCGACGACGAGGAGAAGCTCGGTAAAGGGAAGGAGATGCAGGACCGGCTCTCTAAGCTGGTCGCGATCTTCAACGATCTGGACTTTCGCGGCTCCCGCGCCGAGGGCGATGACCTGCTCGGCGACGCCTACGAGTACCTGATGCGGCACTTCGCCACCGACTCGGGTAAGAGCAAGGGACAGTTCTATACGCCGGCCGAGGTTTCACGGGTGGTGGCGAAGATTCTGCAGATCCCACGCAATACTCCGCACGCGCGGACGGTATATGACCCGACCTGTGGCTCGGGTTCGCTGTTGATCAAGGTAGCGGACGAAAGCAAGTACGGGTTGTCCATCTACGGCCAGGAGAAGGACAACGCGACCTGGGCTCTGGCGAAGATGAACATGATCCTTCATGGTTACGACGATCATGAACTTGCCAAAGGCGACACGATCACCAGTCCGTACTTCACTACAGGCTCGCAACTTCGAGTCTTCGATTACGCCGTTGCCAATCCTCCGTTCTCGGTAAAGTCGTGGAGCAACGGCTTGGAGAACGAGTTCGGCCGATTCGAGTACGGCCGGCCGCCGGAAAAGAACGGCGACTACGCCTTCCTGTTGCACATCCTCAAATCGCTCAAGAGCAAGGGCAAAGCCGCTGTCATCCTGCCGCACGGCGTGCTGTTCCGCGGCAATGCCGAGGCGACGATCCGACAGCGCCTGCTCAGGCAGGGTTTCATCAAGGGTATCATCGGCCTGCCCCCGAACCTTTTCTACGGCACCGGCATCCCGGCCTGCATCATTGTGTTGGACAAGGAGAACGCTGTCGGGCGAACCGGCGTCTTCATGGTCGACGCGTCGAAGGGCTTCATAAAAGATGGCCCGAAGAACCGCCTACGCAGCCAGGACATCCACAAGATCGTCGATGTCTTCACTCGCCAGGCCGAAATCGAACGGTACTCGCGCATGGTGCCGCTCAGCGAGATCGCCGACCCGAAGAACGACTACAACCTCAACATCCCGCGCTACATCGACTCGTCGGAGCCCGAGGACATCCAAGACCTGCACGCTCACCTACACGGCGGCATCCCGGACCGAGATCTCGATGCCCTCAGTGGTTACTGGGAGGCGTTCCCGCAACTCAGGAGCCAGCTCTTCAAGCCGAACCGTCCCGGCTACAGCGACCTGACCATCGATGTGCGCGACGTCCAGCAGGCCATCCTCGACTCGCCCGAGTTCCAGAAGTTCGCCGACGAGGCGCGCGATCTGACCACGACGTGGTTCAACGACCACCGCGACGCCCTGGCGAGCATTGAAGCCAACACACAGCCGAACGACCTCATCGCCACGATCAGCGACGACCTCCTGGCACGGTTCAAGCCCGTGCCGTTGCTGGACGAGTATGACGTCTACGAGCAACTTATGACCTACTGGCATGACGTCATGCACGACGACGTTTTCCTGATCATGAACGAGGGCTGGGGCGACGCCTCCAAGCCTCGCAAGGCCATCGACGACAAGGACCGCAAGCTGTCCGAGACGCCGGATCTTGCGGTCGGATCTGGACGCAGCGCTACCAGGTACAAGATGGACCTAATCCCGCCGGACCTAATAGTCGCTCGTTATTTTGCCGACGAGCAGGACGAACTCGACGAACTTGTGGCCACGGCTGAGGAAGCTAGCCGCGCCGTTGAGGAGTATGTCGAGCAGCACGCCGTCGAGGACGGCTTGCTGGCTGAAGCCATGTATGACGGCAAGCTCAACAAGGTTCTGGCGACAGGTCGGCTTCAGGCTGCCAGGTACGAAGGTCTGGATCGCGACGAGGTTGAGGCGCTTCAGCGGTTGATCAGGCTCTATAACACTGAGGCCGTGGCGAAGAGGGCCGTCAAGGATGCCCAAGTGGCTCTCAACACCGCCGCGCTGAATAAATACGGGAGTCTCACCGAGGATGAGACCAAGGTTCTCGTGCTAGACGACAAGTGGTACGGCACTGTCGCTAAGCGCATTTCGGGCGAAGTTAACTCGCTCACGCTGGCACTGGTCGCGCGAATTCAAGAGCTCGGTGATCGCTACGTCAACACTGTTGGCGCGCTTGAAACTGACATGGCGAAGACAGGTCGGAAAGTTAGGAGGCACTTGGCTGCGATGGGGGTCAAACCATGAACTCTTCAGCGTTGCCAACTGGTTGGAAGGAATTTCAGCTAGGCGATCTGTTTAAGCTCAGCAACGGCATTAATGCTGGCAAGTCTTCCTACGGATCCGGGACTCCGTTCATTAATGTTCTCGAAGTTATCGAGAATGAGTCGCTGCGGGAGTCTGATATCTCGGGTCTAGTCACTCTTCCGCCAAAAGCGAAGGCTCGCTACGAGGTTCGGCGGGGTGATGTCCTGTTTAATCGTACATCGGAGACGCAAGACGAGGTCGGGCTGGCTTCCGTATATTTGGGGGATGCGCCAGTCGTCTTTGGTGGCTTTGTCTTCCGAGGCCGTCCTGTTACGAGCAATCTGTGCGTCGAATATGCAAAGTATGCGCTTCGCGCCCCCGCTGTGCGCCGCCAGATCACATCTAGTGGTCAAGGTGGTATTCGTGCAAACGTTGGTCAGCGCGACTTGAAGTCAGTGACCGTTATGCTGCCGGATATTCCTGAGCAGCGAGCTATATCAGGTGTGCTAGATGACATCTCTACTCATATTAGAATTCTTGAACGTTTGATCGCTAAGAAGCAGGCGATCAAGCAAGCCATGCTGCAGCAGCTTCTGATGGGCCACGCTTTTTTCGAGGGCTCACTGGGGCCTGGAGACGAGATCCAGCTAGGCGCAATTACAACCTGGCTATCGGGGGGAACTCCTGATCGGAATAATGCTACCTACTGGGGTGGAACGATCCCCTGGATAAGCGCTGCAACTCTCAAGCACTCTCGAGTTTACACCTCGGATCAGCATCTCACTGAGGCTGGGCTGCGCGCAGGAAGCAAGATTGCTCCTGCCGGTGCGACCCTCATCTTAGTACGCGGCATGGCTCTGCATCGCGAGACCCGGATTGGGATGGCAACGCGTCCAGTTAGCTTTAACCAAGATGTGAAGGCGTTAATCCCTAAGCCTGGGATCTTGCCGGAGTACTTAATGTATGCGCTGCAGGCTCGGAGTGCTCAAGTGCTCGATCTGGTGTCGTCCGCTGGGAGCGGAACTGGTGTGCTCGACACACAACTGCTCCAGCGACTGTCGATCTGGGTTCCAGACGAGAGTGTCCAAAGCGGTATCGTCACAGCGGTCGACGCAATCGATCGAGATGTCGAGAATGTCTTGCAGGCAATCGCGAAGGCACGGGCGATCAAACAGGGCATGTCACAAGAACTGCTCAGCGGACGTACTCGTCTCTCTGTTCAGGAGCCTGCTTTATGAGTGACGTTGGACAGGCGGAGCGTAGGACACAGGAGCGTGTAATCAAGCTCTTTCAAGAGCGGCTCCGCTACGACTATCTGGGAAACTGGGAGCATCGTAAGGGCAACTCGAATATCGAGATCGATCTCCTGACACAGAACCTTAAGACCCGCGGCTACGACGACAACCTGATCACGAAGGCGATTGATCTGCTCAAGAAGGCCGCTGCGGTTGGCGGCGGCCGCGGTCTTTATGAGGCCAACCGCGAGGTCTATGAACTGTTGCGCTACGGCGTGAAAGTGAAGCCCGGGGCGGGCGAGCACCACCAGACGGTCTGGCTCATCGACTGGCGCGACCCGCAAGCGAATCACTTTGCAGCGGTTGAAGAAGTGACGGTTTTCGGGCAGCACGCGAAGCGGCCCGACATCGTGCTCTACGTCAACGGTCTGGCGCTTGTCACGCTCGAGCTTAAGCGGTCGCGGGTGGCCGCGAGCGAGGGCATCCGCCAGACAATCGGGAATCAGAGGCCCGAGTTCATCCGCTCGTTCTTTTCCACAGTTCAGCTGGTTATGGCCGGAAATGATGTCGAAGGCCTACATTACGGCGTAATCGACACGCCGGAGAAGTACTGGTTGAACTGGCGGCTGACCTCCGACATCGACCCAGTCACGCGTGCGGAAATCGAGCGTGACTCCGCTGGCGTCGAGGAGCCTCTCGACCTAGGACTCGCGCAGGTGTGCGCGAAGCATCGGCTGCTCGAGATCGTTCATGACTTCATCGTCTTCGACGCGGGTGTCAAGAAGACCTGCCGGCCAAACCAGTACTTCGGGGTCAAGGCTGCGCAGGTGCGGATTGCCCGGCGTGAGGGCGGCATTCTCTGGCACACCCAGGGCGCCGGCAAGTCTCTCACGATGGTCTGGCTGGCTAAGTGGATACGGGAGTCTCAGGTTGGCACCGACCCGCGGGTCTTGCTGATCACCGACCGGATTGATCTGGACGAGCAGATCGAAAAAGTCTTTAAGGGCGTCGGCGAGCAGATCTATCGCAGCAGTAACGGTATCGATCTGATCGATACCCTGAACAAGTCTGCCGAGTGGCTCATCTGCTCTTTGGTGCATAAGTTCCGCGGATCTACTGAGGACTCGGCTCGTGATGAGGCCGGAGCGGACTTCATCAAGGAGCTCAACGCCAAGATCCCCAAGGACTTCAAGGCCAAGGGAAACCTGTTCGTCTTCGTCGATGAGGCACATCGCACGCAGTCTGGCCTGATGCACAAGGCGATGAAGGAGCTACTGCCCAACGCGATGTTCATCGGCTTCACCGGAACACCGCTGCTCAAAGACGATAAATCTGCCACCATCGGCCAGTTCGGTACGTTCATTCACACCTACAAGTTCGATGAGGCAGTCCGAGACGGCGTCGTGGTCGACTTGCGCTACGAGGCCCGCAACATAGACCAGAATCTGACCTCGCCTGAGCAGGTGGACAGGTGGTTCGAGGCCAAGACGAGGGATATGACGGACCTGTCCAAGGCCGAGCTAAAGAAGCGTTGGGGAACGATGCGAAAGGTCGTTTCCTCTGAGCCTCGCGCCAAGCAGATCGTCCAGGACATTTTGCTGGATATGGAGACCAGGCCTCGCCTGATGGATGGGCGAGGCAACGCGCTGCTCGTGGGTGGTAGTATTTACCAGGCTTGCAAGTTCTACGAGCTGTTCTGCAATGCTGGCTTTCAGGGCAAATGTGCAATTATCACTAGCTACGAACCAAGTCCTGGAGACATCTCCAAAGAAGACTCTGGCGAAGGCAACACAGAGAAGATTCGCCAGTATCATATCTACCGCAAGATGCTCGCTGATCACTTTGGTGAATCTGAAGACGACGCCATGAAGAAGGTTGATCAGTTCGAGAAAGAGGTTAAGGAAAAGTTCATCAATGAACCTGGCCAGATGCGACTACTCATTGTGGTCGACAAGCTGCTGACTGGCTTCGACGCGCCAAGCGCGACTTACCTCTACATCGACAAGAGGATGCAGGATCACGGCCTGTTTCAGGCAATCTGCCGTGTCAATCGACTCGATGGTGAGGATAAGGACTATGGCTACATCGTCGATTACCAGGACCTCTTCAACTCGCTGGAATCAGCGATCAAGAACTACACTTCTGGTCCTCTCGAGGGTTTCGATAAGAAAGATGTCGAGGGTCTCTTAGCTGATCGTTTCGAGAAGGCGAAGGAAGATCTCGACGACGCGCTAGAGCGTATCCGTGCGATCTGTGAGCCGGTCGCCCCACCGAGGGGAACGCGGCAGTATCAATTGTACTTCGTTGCTGCCGAACCGGGTAACGCGGAGCAGATCAAGGCCAATGAGCTCAAGCGAGTACAGTTGTACAAGGCCGTGTCGGCCGTAGCTCGCGCCTATGGCAACCTGGCCAACGAGATGACCGTCGCAGGGTACACCTCTGAGGAGGAGCTGGCGATCAAGGCTGAAATCTCCCATTACGCCGCCGTGCGAGACGAAGTTAAGATCGGCGCGAAGGAAAATGTCGACTTCAAGCAGTACGAGGCCGGCATGCGCTTCTTGCTTGACACTTATATTCAGGCGGGAGCCTCCGAGGTCGTATCGAACTTTGAGGACACCGGCCTCATTGAACTCATCGTGCAGATGGGTGCCGGCGCGATTGACAAGCTCCCCGATGGGATCAAGCGGGATCCCGAAGCCGTCGCCGAAACGATCACTAACAACATGCGTAGGGTCATCGTCGACGAGCGTGCGATGAACCCGAAGTACTACGACAAGATGTCAGAGTTGCTGGACGCAATAATCGAGGAACGGCGCGCGGGCGCCCTTGAGTACGAGGCGTACCTCGCGAGGCTTCTCGAAGCTGCGAAAAAGCTCGGTGCGAAGGAGTCGGATACTAAGTATCCCGACTGGGCCAACGATGGCGCGAGGCGCGCCCTGGTTGACTTCTTTGCCTCCGACGCGGAGCTGCCGATCGCTATCGACGCTATCGTGAGGAACACGAGGCCCGACTCGTGGGTGGGCAACCCGCTTAAGGAGCGCAGGGTCCGCAACGCGCTCAAGCGCGTGCTTCCCGACAACTTTGATCGGCTTGAGGAACTATTCGAACTAGTGAAAGCGCGCCATGAGTACCACTAGTGCGTACCTCACTATTCGTGGGATTGATGTCGACGTCGTGTACAAGGACATCAAAAACCTGCACATCGGCGTCTATCCACCGATGGGGCGTGTCCGGGTTGCGGCACCGGAGCGTTTTGATGACGATCAAGTACGCCTCGCGGTCATACAGAGGCTGCCGTGGATCAAACGCCAACGTGAGCAGTTCGAAAACGCTCGGCGCCAGTCCGAGCGCGAGATGGTCAGTGGTGAGTCGCATTACGTGTGGGGTGTCCGGTACCGTCTGCGGGTTATCGAACGGCCAGGGCGGGCACACTTTGAAGTCGGAGGTGGCCGCTTGCTGCTCTATGTCCCGGCAAGTACTCCTTCTGATCAACGTCGCCTCCTCCTTGACGACTGGTACCGCGAGCAGGCAAGGCGTGTAATTCCGGACCTCGTGGCCAAGTGGGAGCCGGTACTCGATGTTTCCGTCCCCCGGTGGAGCATCAGGCGGATGAAGACTAAGTGGGGTTCTTGCAACCGCGAGACTGGCCACCTCTGGTTCAACCTTGAACTCGCAAAGAAGCATCCAGAGTGCCTCGAGTACATCGTGGTGCACGAGATGAACCATCTGATCGAACGCAGCCATGGTCAGCGCTTCTCGAGGCTTATGGACAAGGCGATGCCAGACTGGCGTGCACGCAGGGATCGGCTAAACGAGGCGCCGCTTGCCGATGAGGCGTGGGAGTGAGCGCACGCTACCGCTCCCGTCCCTGCGCGTCTCGCATCGTCACGCCACGCTCAAGCAGCCGGATACGGACGGTGTTCGCCGTCGTGTCGAGCTTGGCTGCGACCCGGGCCAGTGACCACCCTGCTGCGTAGAGCCGTGCCGCTTCGTCGACTTGCTCCGTGGTCAGCCGTCCTCGGATCTGCACGCCGGCGCGGTGCAAGATGCCGCTCACGGTCTTCCGATTGATCTTGAATCGCTCGGCGAGGTCGTACACGGTGCCGCCAGCCTGGTAGGCAGCGGTGAGCTCGTCGACCTGCAGGTCGCTCAGCTGCCTAGCGCGTTGCGGCTTACGCCGTTTGGGTGAAGGTGTAGCGGGCGTAGCCGTGATCGGAAGACGCCAGACAAGAGCTTCAAGCGTCCTGACCTGCACGTTCGTGTTGTAGTGGGTTCCCCGGAGGTCCACGTTTTGAAGGCTCGCACTCAGCAGAGTGCGGGCCTTTTTCGTGTCCGTGGCAGCGTTTTCAAGGCCGGATCCAGAGGTCACGGCTGCTCGCCAGGAGCACCCGGCCGTCCGGCAAGCTCGCCGCCGCGCTGACCGTATCCCTTGGACAGCCCAGTTCGCCTCGCTGCCAACCGCCGGCGCCGAGTGCCCAAACCACCGAGCAGGGTCGGCTCGACGCGCTCGAATCCCGCTCGATGCGCTCCCCGATCAGTACCGGCTTGCCCGCTTTGTCGACGGTCCCGCCGATTACCCTGCCGTCGCCCAGCGCTGCCGGGTCGGTGAGCCTCCAGTTGCCCGGTGCGCCCGTCATCACCACCGCGCCCGCCGCGTTTCCGCCGGCCAGCAGCCAGTTGCCGCCTACCCTCAGCACCGTGCCGATCTGGAGGTCGCTCTGGACCTTCGACACCGTCCAAGTCTCGCCTGCGTCACCGGAGGCCCAGACCAGTGGGCTCGCGCCGAGGGAGCCGGCCACGAGGACCTGAGCACCCTCCGCCGCGATCGCGTTGGGCGACCAGTAGCCCGGGCCGTCGCTCGGCAACTCGATCTCGCGCGCGGTGCGGCCCTCGTCGCCGGACACCCACGCGACCGGTTTTGCCCCGCCGGGACCCGGACGGGTACCTACGCCGACCAGGTTCCGGCCCGCGCGGGCCAAAGCCACCACCTTCCGGTCGAGCTCTGGCCGGAACAGCCGGACGACCTCGCCGGAGCGGTCCCGCCGGTAGAACCACTGGTCGAGCCCGATCACCGCCCCGTCCGCTCCCGGCACGGCGGCGGTGGCCGCGAAGGCGGTCGCGGCCTGCTCCAGCCCGCGGCCCGGTAAGGGGCCGAGCACCAGCCGGGTGCAGCCGTCCCCGCCCAGCCAGGTCGCCGGGACGCTACCGCTGTTGCCCGTCCGGTAGCTGCCGAAGCCGAGCACGCAGCCGTCGACCGGCACCAGCGTCATCAGGCCCTCGTAGGCCGAGACCGAGCCGTCCGATGCCGGGTACTCGATCGCGCCCGGTCGCACGGTGAAACCGAGCGCGCCCGTCGGTTCACCGGGCGGCAGGCTCCCGGGATCGCAAGCCACGACCGCGGCCAGCGACAGCGCGAGAATCGCCCCGAGCTTCTTCATGAGCGGGAATCTTGCCAGCGCAAGGTCACTTTTGAGCCGTGCGAGACCGTGACAGGAGCCGTGTCAGTTCGGGGTCAGGTCGGTGTCAGGGCCGCCCTTCAAAGTTCCTCCCATGACCACTTCGGCGATCAGCGCCTCCGGGCTTCGGAAGGCCTACCAAGACAAAGTCGTTCTCGACGGGATCGATCTCGATGTTCCCGCCGGCAGCGTTTTCTCCCTTCTCGGGCCCAACGGGGCCGGCAAGACCACCACCGTCAACATCCTCACCACCCTGACCCAGGCCGACGGCGGGAGCGTGCGGGTCGCCGGGTATGACATCGACTCCGATGCCAAGGCCGTGCGGAAGGCCATCGGGGTCACCGGGCAGTTCGCCGCCGTCGATGAGCTGCTCACCGGGCAGGAAAACCTGCAGCTCATGGTCGATCTGAGCCCCGTCAAGAACGGGAAGCGGGTGGTCGAGGACCTCCTCGAGCGCTTCGAACTCACCGAGTCCGCGCGGAAGCCCGCGTCCACCTACTCCGGGGGGATGCGGCGGAAGCTGGACCTCGCCATGACGCTCGTCGGGGACCCGCGGATCATCTTCCTCGACGAGCCCACCACCGGCCTCGACCCGCGCAGCCGGCGCACCATGTGGTCCATCGTCAAGGACCTGGTCGCCGACGGCGTCACCATCTTCCTCACCACCCAGTACCTCGACGAAGCCGACCAGCTCGCCGACAAGATCGCCGTGCTCGACCGGGGGCGGCTCGTCGCCCAGGGCACGCCCGACGAGCTCAAGCGGCAGATCCCCGGTACGCACGTCCGGCTCCGGTTCACGTCCGTATCCGAACTCGACGCGGCCTCCCGGGTCATCAGCGGCTCCACCCGCGACGACGACGCGCTGACCCTGCGAGTGCCCGGCGACGGCGGCACGAAGTCGCTGCGCAACCTGCTCGACCGGCTCGACGAGTACGCCATCGGCGCCGAAGAGTTCTCCGTCCACACCCCTGATCTCGACGACGTTTTCCTCGCCCTGACGGGCCACACCACGGAGGTCCCGGCCAAATGAGCGCCCAGACTGTCATGCTGCGCCGCAACTTCAAGCACATCGCCCGGAACCCGACCTCGGTGTTCAACGCGGTCCTGATGCCGATCGTGATCATGCTGATGTTCGTCTACATGCTCGGAGACGCGTTCGACGTCGGCGTGAACTACGTCGACTACGCGACGCCCGGCCTCATGCTGCTGGCCGTCTGCTACGGCCTCGGCGCGACCGCGACGTCGGTGAACTCCGACATGACCAAGGGCATCATCAACCGCTTCAAGGTCATGGACGTCTCGCGGGGCGCGGTGCTGACCGGGCACGTCGTCGCGAGCGTCCTGACGAACCTGGTCGCCATCGCCGCCCTCGTCGGAGTCGCCTTCGCGCTGGGCTTCCGTCCTAACGCGAGCTTCCTCGACTGGCTCGGCGTGCTCGGCATGGTCGTGCTGCTGGCTTTCGCGGCCGGCTGGCTGACCGTCGCGTTGGGACTGTTCGCCAAGTCGCCGGAGACGGCGGGGCTGGCTTCCGTGCCGCTGGTCATGCTGCCGTTCTTCAGCAGCGCGATCGCCCCGGCGGACAAGATGGGGCCGGGCCTGCGGCAGTTCGCGGAGTACCAGCCCTTCACGCCGATCATCGAAACCGTGCGCGGCCTGCTCAACGGCACGCCGTCCACCGGTTACGCGATCACCGCCGTCGCCTGGTGCCTCGGCATCGCCCTCGCCGGCTACTTCTGGGCGCGGTCGACGTTCAAGAAGCGAGCGTGACCTCGGCGAGCTCCCGCCAGTCCGCCCGCGCCCCCTCCGCAGCCGCCTCGGTGAACCCCTCGTCACCGAGGCGGCTCCGCGCGGCCTGCTCGATCCGGGCCACGTCCGGCCGGGACCGGTCCGGCAGGCCGCGCACGCCGGCGCTCGCCGCCAGCAGCCGCGCGGCCTGCTCGTACTCCTCGCGCCGCAGCGCCAGATCCGCGATGCCGACGAGGACCTGCGCGGTCAGCGGCGGGTGGCCCACCTCGGCCGCCGCCGCCAACGCCGCGGCCCGGTGCTCGACGGCTTCGGCGGGATCATCGGTCAGATAGGCGAGCAGGTCCTGGACCACCGCGCGGACCTGGGCCCGTTCGGCCGCCGCGCCCAGCATCGCCGTCGCGACGTCGAGCTGGCGGCGGGCCTGCGCGAAGTCGCCGCTCCAGCGGGCGAGCTCCGCCTTCGACAGGGCCAGCTCGGTCAGCGCGTCTCGCCAGGCGACCCGTTCCGCGTACCGCTGCGCGTCCGCGATGGCGGTCGCGCTCGACTCTTCGTCCCCGGCCAGCCAGTACAGCTGGGCCTGCCGCGCGCGCATCCGCACGGCGTCCTCGACGGCGCCGACCTCGGTGACGATCGCGATCGCGGCTTCGTAGTGCTCGCACGCCCCGGCGAAGTCGCCGCGCATGGCGATCAGGTCGGCCAGCTCGGTCTGGGCGAACGACGTGCCCCACCGCTCGCCGATCGCGCGGAACTCGGTGAGGGCCGTCTCGAAGTACGCGTCCGCGTCCTGCCCTTCCCGGCCGAGCTGGATCCGCATCTTGCCGAGCTGCAACCGGGCCAGGGCGCGGACCCAGGGGTCTTCGTCGGTGACCAGCGGTTCCCACGCGGACGTGAACGCGTCCGGCTCCCGCAGGATGCGCTCCAGCGCGGCGACGAGCGACACCGCCGGGTGGCGGTGGGGCAGCCGCGAGCCGATCTCGTGCACCTGGTGGATCCACTCGACGGCCTGGTTCTGGTCGCTCTCCCGGCCGGCGGTCAGGAACCCGGTGACGAACGCGTAGACCGTCGCGCGGGTTTCGTCGGCCACTTCGCCCGGCACCGCGGTGGCCGCCATCAGCAGTTCGTTGCCCTCGGACTTGTGCCCGGCGAGCCACCAGTACCAGCCCGCGGCCGCCGCGAGCCGCATCGCCCCGGCCGCGTCGCCCGCCGCCAGCGCACCGCGCATCGCCGCGGCGATGTTGTCGTGCTCGGCGTCGAGGGTGGCGAGCCACTCCAGCTGTTCGGCCCGGCGCAGGTGCGGCTCCGCGGTTTCGGCGAGCTCGGTGAAGTACGCGAGGTGCGCCTGACGCGCCGAATCCGTTTCCCCCGCTTCGGCGAGCCGCTGCCCGGCGTACTCCTTGATCGTGCCGAGCATCCGGTAGCGCGGCGCCTGGTCGCCCGCGGTGACCACCAGCGACTTCTCGGCCAGCGTGGTCAGGATCTCCTCGACGGCGTCGTTCCCGCAGACCCGCTCGGCCGCCTCCAGGCTCGCTCCGCCGGCGAACACCGAGAGCCGGCTCAGGACCGCGCGTTCATCGTCGGCGAGCAGTTCCCAGCTCCAGTCGATGACCGCGCGCAGCGTCCGGTGCCGCGGCAGCGCCGTGCGGCTGCCGCCGGTCAGCAGGCGGAACCGGTCGTCGAGCCGGTTGGCGAGCTGGTCGAGCGACATCGTGCGCAGCCTGGCCGCGGCGAGCTCGATGGCCAGGGGCATCCCGTCCAGCGCGCGGCAGACGCGGGCGAGCGTCGGGGCGTCGGCCACGAAGTCCTTGCGCACCGCGCCGGCCCGGTCCCGCAGCAGCTGGACGGCGGGGGCTTCCTCGATCTTCGCGGGGTCGGCGTCCTCGGCCGGCACCACGAGCGGGGCGACCGGCCACAGCGCCTCACCGGTGATGCCGAGGGGTTCGCGGCTCGTCGCGAGGATGCGCAGCCGGCGGCACTCACCGAGCACCCGGTGGGCGAAGGCCGCCGCGGACTCGATGACGTGCTCGCAGTTGTCCAGGACCAGCACCAGGTCGCGGTCCTGCAGCGCGGCGATGACGCGGTCGGTGGGTTCGGCCTCCGGCGCGTCGCCGAGCAGGGCGTCGCGCAGCTTGAGCGCGGCGAGCGTCGCCTGGGCCACGTCGCCCTCGGTCGGCGCGAGCTCCACCAGCCAGACGCCGTCCGGGACGTCGCCGAGCAGCGTGCGGGCCGTCTCGGTGGCCAGCCGGGTCTTGCCCGAGCCGCCCGGTCCGACCAGCGTGGTGAGCCGGTGTTCGGTGACGAGCCCGCGGACGGCGGTCACGTCGTCGTCCTTGCCGACGTAACTGGTCAGCTCGGCACGCAGGTTCGTCTTGCGCGGCTCTTCGCGCCGGGTCAGCTCGCCGCGCAGCAGCGCGACGTGCAGGGCGGCCAGCTCCGGCGACGGGTCGACGCCCAGTTCGTCGGCCAGCGTCTCGCGCGTGCGCTCGTAGACGCGCAGGGCCTCGGTGTCCCGGCCGGTCGCGACCAGGCCGCGCATCAGCGCGCCGACGAGCCGCTCCCGGGCCGGGTGCGCGGCCACCAGGTCGGTCAGCTCGGTGACGACGCCCTGGCCGAAGTCGGTTTCCGCGTCGAACCGGTCTTCGAGGGCGGCCAGCCGGAGGCCTTCGAGCCGCGTGACCGCGGCGTCGAACGCGGCGCTCTCGGTCAGGCCGACGTCCTGCATGGCCGCGCCCCGCCACAACGCCAGTGCCTCACGCAGCTGCCGGACGTCATCGCCGGCCTGGGCGACGAGGCGTTCGAACCGCACGGCGTCGACGGCGTCGGGGTCCACCACCAGCCGGTAGCCGGCCGGACGACCCTCGACCGCGCCTTCGGGAAGCACCTTCCGCAGCCGGGAAACCAAGCGCTGCAACGCGTTCGCGGCGTCGGCCGGCGGCTGCTCGCCCCAGATCCAGTCGACGAGCGTCGCCTTCGGGACGACCCGCCCCGGCTCCAGCGCGAGGGCGATCAGCAGTCCGCGCAGGCGGGCGCCCGGTACGTCGGCCACGACGCCGTCGTCCGCGCGGACTTCGAAGGACCCCAGTATCCCGATGTGCACCCGGCCGATCATGCCACGGGCGTGGCGGTGGCCGGTCCGTGTCAGCGCCGTGTCAGGCCGGGCGGCGAGGGTGGTCGGCACAACCACCACGAAAGGACCTCCGATGAGCGACATCCCGCAGGGACTGCCGATGGAGCGCGACGCGGGCCCCTTCGACCCGCCCCGCGAGATCACCCGGCTGCGTTCCGTGCGACCGGTCAGCCCGATGGTTTTCCCGGACGGCCACGAGGGCTGGCTCGTCACGGGCTACGAAGCGGTGCGCCAGATGATGGCCGACACGCGGTTCAGCTCGCGGCTGGACCTCGACGTCGTCCATGTGCCGTACGAGACGCCCGGCATGCCCGTCGCGACCGAGCCGTCCCCGCAGCTGCCGGGCATGTTCATCGCGATGGACCCGCCGGACCACGGCCGGCTGCGCAAACGCCTGACCGGCGCGTTCACCGTCAAGCGGATGAAGCAGCTCGAAGAGCGCATCGCCGACGTCGTGGAGCAGCAGCTGGACCACCTGGAGGCGCTGACGCCGCCGGTCGACCTGGTCGCCGAGTTCGCGCTGCCCGTGCCGTCGCTGGTGATCTGCGAACTGCTCGGCGTCCCGTACGAGGACCGCGGGAGTTTTCAGGCGAACTCGGCGCAGTTCATGGTCCGCGACCAGACGCTCGAGCAGAAGATGGGCGCGTACATCGCGCTGAACACGTACCTGTCCGAATTGGTCACGCGCAAGCGTTCTTCGCCGACCGAAGACATCCTCTCGGACCTGGCCCGGCACGAGGACCTGACGATCGAGGAGCTGACCGGGGCGGCGTTCCTGCTGCTGATCGCCGGCCACGAGACGACGGCGAACATGCTGTCCCTGGGGACGTTCGCGCTGCTGGAGCACCCGGCCGAGCTGGCTTCGCTCCGCTCCGAGCCGGAGTTGCTGCCGGGGGCCGTGGAGGAGCTGCTGCGGTACCTGTCCGTGGCCGACATCTTCTTCCGCTACGCGACGGAGGACCTTTCGCTCGGGGGCGAAACGATCCCTGCGGGGTCGACGGTCGTCGTGTCGTTGCTGGCCGCCAACCGGGACCCGGAGCGGTTCGAGAACCCGGACGTCTTGGACTTCCGGCGCAACGCGCGGGGGTTGCTGTCCTTCGGGCACGGCGTTCACCAGTGCCTGGGGCAGCAGCTGGCGAGGATCGAGATGCGGGCGGGGTTCGAGGGGTTGCTGCGGCGGTTCCCGACGCTGCGGCTCGCCGTCGCGGCGGATGAGGTGAAGCTGCGGACCGACATGAACATCTACGGGGTGCACGAGCTGCCCGTCACCTGGTGACCCCGCGGCGGGCGCGCATCCACAACACGACGTCGAGGCACCTCAGCAGGCTGATGTCGTCGATGCCGCCCGCCTCCTTCCGCAGCTCCTCCAGCGCCGGCGCTCTCGTGCGGTCCTGGTCGAACCAGGTCCACAGGCAGTGCCACGGGCTGGCCGGGGCCTTCAGGACCGTCCGGACCTGGCTGTCGTACACCGGGGTCAGGTGGGGGCGCTTGCGGGCCAGGAGCTTGGACGCCGTCACCGGGCGGTGGTTGCCGCCGCACTGGCGGAACAGCTCCCACAGCCGGAAGGCCGGTGCGCCCGGTTCGTACGCCGACCACGAGGCCTCGTGCATCGGGACGTCCGGGGGGATCTGCTCCAGCAGCTCGCGGATCTTGAGCGCGTGCGTCATCGTCGCGTCGATGGCCACGTTCGCCAGGCTGGTGATGCTCAGGAAGTTGAGCGCCAGGACGTCGGCTTCGGTCACCGTGTTGGCGACCGACGGTTCGTCGCCGCCGCCGGCGTAGCGCTCGAACCAGCGGCCCGTGCAGTCGTCGAAGTAGTACCGGAGAGCCGTCAACGACTCGTCGCGGTGCTTGCCGCGGACGCATTCGTCCAACAGCTCGTGCTGGTCGGCGTAGTCCGGCATGACGGGCTCCCCTCATCGCCGAATGAGGGTCGTGCCCGTCCGATCTACCGTTACGGCAGGGTTTTAAGCCAATTTCCCACGACGCCGAAGTACCGCGGCGCGTTCGGGGCGTAGTTGATCGCGTGGCCGTAGCCGTTCAGGATGTACGCCTGCAGCCGCGAAGTGCCGAAGAACGGCGCCTCGGACGCCTGCAAGGCCGCGGGGGACGAGCAGTCGCTGCCCAAGAGCCCGCAGAAGTTCGGGTCGTCGCCGACCACCAGCAGGACCGGAGCGGTGATCTGCTGCGATGCCGGGGTGACCACCGTCGTCAACGTCAGGCTGTCCACCGCCTCCGTCGCGGCGAAAACGTCCTTTGTGGACTCGTCGTAGGCGATCGCCGCGTCGTCGTACGGGCCCGGGGTGTGGAAGGCCGTGTAGCGGGTGCCCGGGTCGGTCGTCAGGTAGCCCGCGTCGCGGCCGGGCGTGGCCGGGTCCAGCGGCGCCGGGCGCATGCCGGCCAGCGTCGGGATCACCGAGACCAGGTTCATCCGGTGCGTCATCCCGGTGACGAGCACGCCGTCGACGTCGCGGTAGCGGCCCGCCTCGATCATCGCCATCGCCGACCCGATCGAGTGACCGCCGATGACCACCTTCGCGAACCGGGGCCGCACCGCCTGGACCACCTGGTGCGCCGCCGTCGCCTGGACGGACGCGCTCAGCAGCGTGCTCAACGGCTTCGAGCTCTGCCCGGTGCCGAGGCGGTCGAGCGCCAGCGTCGCGATTCCGGACCCGTTCACCGCCAACCGGAACGAATGGGTTTCCGGGGTGTAGCCGATGTCCCAATAGGACGCGTTGTACGTGCCGCCGGGGATGAGGACCGCCACCGTCGTCGCCCCGGGCGGGGCGCACAGGCGGCCGTGCATCGTCTGCGGCAGGAGAGCCACCGTGACCGGGACGTACAGGTCCTCGCACGTCGTCGCGAAAGCCGGGGCGGGCACGAAAAGCGTGGCCGCGAACAGCACGAAGACAGCACAAATTCTGCGTAGCACGGGGAAAGTCCTCCTACTGGTGACGGGGGACAGCCGTCATCGGCAGGCTGTCCGGGTAGGCGGCGGAGGTGAACTTCACGCGCACCGCCCGGTCCGGGAGCGGGACCAGCCGCCAGCGCGCGGCCACCGTGGCCACCGTGATGACGATTTCGTTCTGGGCGAAGCGGTTTCCGATGCACTGCCGCCCGCCGGCGCCGAACGGGATGAACGCGCCCTTGGGCAACTGCGCCGCTCGGTCCGGCTCCCAGCGGCCGGGATCGAACCGGTCCGGGTCGGGGAACGACGCGGGGTCGTGGTGCAGGGCGTGCGGGCTGACGATCACCTCGGCGCCCGCCGGGATCCGCGTGCCGCCGAGGTCGACCTCTTCGAGCGTCCGGCGCATCAGCATCCACAGCGGGTAGCAGCGCAGGACCTCGTCGACCACCTGCCGGACGTAGGTCAGCCGCGGCAGGTCGTCGACGGTGACCGGGCGCCCGCCCAGCACCTCGTCGACCTCGGCGTGCACCCGGGCTTCCACGTCCGCGTGCCGGCCGAGCTCGTGGAACGTCCAGGACAGCGCGAGCGCGGTCGTCTCGATGCCGGCGGTGAGCAGCGTGAGCACCTCGTCGCGGGCCTGCTCGTCGGTCATCCCGGCCAGCAGGAGCATCGACAGCAAGTCGCCGTGGTCCACGTTTTCGGTGCGCCAGTCGCGGATCACGTCCACGACGATTCCGCGCATCCGCTCGATCGCTTCGTCGAACCGGCGGTTGCCGGGCACCGGGAGGTTCTCGACGAACTTCGGCGACAACGCGCGAATCATCCCCTGCTGGATGATGAGGTAAATGGACCTCCGGGCTTCGTCGACCGCCTGTTTCCCGATTTCCGTGTGGAACAAGGCCTCGCCGACGATCGTCACGGCGAGTCCCTGCAGGTCTTCGTCGAGCTGCCGCACTTCGCCGGGCCGCCACGAATCGCTCAATTCGGTCGCCGCGCGCCGCATCGTCTCCGCGTACGCGGCCAGGCGGTCGCGGTGGAACGCCGGCTGCATCAGCCGCCGCTGCCGGCGGTGGAAGTCCCCGTTCGAAAGCACCAAGCCGTTTCCGACGAACGGCTTGAACTTGTCGAACATGACGCCCTTGCGGAACTTCGGTCCCGCCGTGACCAGCACTTCGTGGGCGAGCCGCGGGCTGGTGACGAAGTAGGCGGGCATCGGGCCGAGGTGGAGTTTGACGATTTCTCCGTGTTCGTGCAGGGAATCGGTGAATGCGAAGCGTTGCCGCAGCAGTGCCGGAGTGTGCCCGAGAAAAGGCCACCGGCCCGGGGCATCCGGGACGGTCATGCGGACTCCTCGTTACGCCATTGTGTGGATTTCCCAAGGAGACGGCCTACGGTAGGCGCGTCCGGGCGAACGGGACAGTGCCCGATCGGGTGGTGTGCCCTCACGCGGATGGCGCAGTCACCCGCCGTTCGGGAATCGCTAAGCTCTTTCCCGTCCGACGCGGCTGAGAAGGTGTTTTTCGTGACACGATCACCGGAATGGGTACCACCGGGTGTCGATATCTCCGTGCCCAGCATGGCGCGCACTTACGACTTCATGCTCGGTGGCGGCCACAACTTCGCCGTCGATCGCGGGGTGGGCGAGCAGATCGAACGCGCGATGCCCGGGCTGCGCGACGCGGCGCGCGTGAACCGCGCGTTTCTGGGGCGCGCGGTGCGGTTCATGACGGCCAACGGGATCCGCCAGTTCCTCGACATCGGTTCGGGGATCCCGACGGTGGCGAACGTCCACGAAGTCGCGCAGGCGCAGGACCCGGACTGCCGCGTGGTGTACGTCGACCGCGATCCGGTGGCGGTCGCGCACAGCGAACTCATGCTCGCGGGAAACGACCGCGCGGCGATCGTGCAGGCCGACATGCGGGATCCGGAGAAGATCTTCGAATCACCGCAGGTGCGCGAGCTCATCGATCTCGAAAAACCGGTCGGGCTGCTGATGCTGTTGATGTTGCACTGGATCCCGGACGAATCCGGGCCGCTCGACCTCGTGGGCCGGTACGGTTCGGCGCTCGTGCCGGGCAGTTTCCTCGCGATCACCCACGTCACCGGCGACCACCAGGGCGAAAACCTCGGGGAAGCGACGGAAGTGATCAAAGAAAGCCGCAGCCCCGATCAGGTGACGCTGCGGACGCACAGCCAGGTGGCCGAACTGTTCACCGGTTTCGAAATCGTCGAACCGGGACTGGTCGGCTGCGGGGAATGGCGGCCGTCCGGGCCGGCGGACATCTCCGCGGCGGCCGAGATGAACATGCTGGTCTACGCCGGAATCGGCCGAAAGAGCTGAGCGGGCGCCCCAGATGCCGATGATCGAAGAACGACCGGAAACGCCGGCGGGGCCGGATCCGGAACGTGCGCGGACCGTGCTCGCCCGGAAATGGGCGTACCTGCTCAGCGGCGTGACCGTCGTGTCGCTGAGCCGCGAGCTCCTCGACGAAGAACTACGCGGAATGCTCGACACGCTGGTCGAATCCCTGCGCGGCTCGTCCGCGGACACCGCGCCCGCCGAGCGGATCGGCGCGCGGCTGGTCGGGCTCGGCTACGTCGGCGAGCCGGGGCTGCGGTGCACGCTCGACGTCCTCGGGAAGGGCCTGCCGGCGCTGCCGGAACTGCGGCCGGCGGAGCGCTTCACCGAGCGGATCGTGGTGGCGCTGGGCGCGCTTTCCTGCGGGTTCCTGCTCGCTCACGAGCGAAGCGTGCTGGACCAGCAGGAGATCATGCACCTGTCGCTGCTCAAGGCGGTGCGAGACGCGCAGTGGAACCTGAAGCAGAGCGAAGCCCGCTTCGAAGAAGTCGTGACGTCGTCGGCGAGCGGCATCGCGCTGGTCGCCCTCGACGGCCGGATCGTGCGCGCGAACGCCGCGCTGGCCGAGATGCTCGGGCACCCGGCGGGCGAGCTGACCGGGTCGCGGCTGGCCGACCACGTGCACCCGGAGACCGTCGAGGTCCTCCGCGAGGCGATGACGTCGCTCGTCAGCGGTGGCAAGGAACGGATCCGGCAGTCCCAGCGGCTGCTGCGCAAGGACGGCGACGTCGCCCGCATCTCGCTCACCGCGTCACTGCTGCGCGACGCCGAAGACCAGCCCGGCCACTTCGTCGTCGTGGTCGAGGACGGCACCGAGCTGATGCTGCTGCAGGGCGAACTGAGCCGGCAGGCCCTGCACGACGTGCTGACCGGGCTGCCGAACCGCCAGTACTTCGGCACCCACCTCGAAGCGGCGCTGCGGCGGGCGGACCCGGAGTACGGGGTCACGCTGTTCCACGTCGACCTCGACGCGTTCGGCATGGTCTGCAACAGCCTCGGCCGCCGCGTCGGCGAGCAGCTGCTGGTGCACTTCGCCCAGCGGCTGAAGTCCGTGATGGCCCGGGAAAAGGCGATGATCGCAAGGTTCTACGCCGACGAGTTCGGCATCCTGGTCGAGAACTCCGCGACGACGCCGGACATCGCCGCCATCGTCCGCGCGATCAACGACGAGCTGGCCGAGCCGTTCTTCGTCGAAGGGCACGGCCTCGCGTTGTCGGCCAGCGCGGGCGTGGTCCACCGGCCCGCCGAGAGCATCGACCCGGCGGAACTGCTGCGCGCGGCCGACCAGACGCTGCGGCGCGCCAAGGTGCGGCGGCGCGGCCAGTGGAAGATGTTCGACCGCGACGCCGACGCGGAAGACCGCCGGACGCAGGCGCTGGCGGTGGGCATGGCCGGCGCCTGGGAGAACGGCGAGATCGCGGTGCGCTACCGGCCCCTCGCGCGGCTGGCCGACGGCGAGGTCGCCGGGTACGAGGCCCGTCTGCACTGGGATCGGCCGGGCGCCGCGGCCCTGCGGCACGAACGCTGCGCGGAGCTCGCCGAGTCGACCGGGCTCGTGCTGCCGCTCGGCGACTGGCTGCTGCGCGCGGCGGGCCGGCAAGGCGAATGGTGGCGCCAGCGCGCGGGTTCGCGGCTGCCGGTGGTCGCCGGGCTGACCGGCCACCAGGTCTCGGACGACGCGCTCGGCACGCGCGTGACGCGATTGCTGTCGGACACCGGCCTGCCGCCGGAGCAGCTGATGCTCGGTGTTCCGGTCGGCGCGTTGAAGGTGTCTGGCGTCCTCGACAACGTCACCGCGCTGGCCGCCCTCGGCGTGTGCGTCATGCTCGACGAGTTCGGGCTCGGCCCGGACGACCTGCGCGCGGTCGAGGAGCTGCCGGTCGGCATCGTCCGCGTCGACCGCAGGCTCGCGGAGTGGCAGGCGTGGTCGGATTCGACGTTCCTGAGCGCGCTCGTCCCGCTGGTCCGCCAGGTCGGCGCCACGCTGGTCGTGGACGGGATCCACACGGAAGACCAGGCGGACTGGTGGCGAACGGCCGGCGCGGAGCTGGGGACGGGTGACTACTTCGGGGTCGCGAGGGCGCCCGGCGAGCTGGCCGGCAGCTTCGCCTGAGCCGGCCGCCGGCGGGTCAAGCCGACGGCGACCAGCACGACCACCATGCCGCCGAGCACGCGCGGGGACAGCGGTTCGCCGAGGAAGAGCGCGCCGAGGGCGATCGAGACCACCGGGAGCAGGTAGCCGACCGTCGCCGCCGCCGTCGGGCCTTCGTCCGTGAGGACCCGGTAGTTGAGGTAGAAAGTGATCCCCGTCCCGAACACGCCGAGAACCGTCACCGCCAGCACCGCGGTCAGGTTCAGGTGCGGGGCCGTCGTGGCCACCGGCAGCGCCAGGGCCGTCAACGCGGTCGCCGTCATCAGCTGGGCGGCCGAGACCGCGAGCGGCGCTCCGCCGGGTGGCAGTTTCCGGGCCATGTAAGCGAACGCGATCGCGTAGCTGAGGCCGGCGCCGAGCAGCGCCAGCGCGCCCGGGCTCAGCAGCCCCGAGTGCTCCCAGGGCGCGAAGATCACCAGCACGCCGGCGAACCCGAGGGCCAGCCCGGCCAGTCGCGCCGGGCCGAGGCGGCGGTCCGTGCCGAGCAGGACGCCGATCAGCAGCGACCACAACGGCGTCGTCGCGTTCATGACGCCCGCGACGCCCGAGTCCACCGTGCGTTCCCCGATGCCGAAGAGCGCGAAGGGCAGCGCGTTGCAGAAGAACGCGGCGACGATGAGCCGTCCCCACGTCCGGCGGTCGCGCGGGAGCCGTTGCCCGGCCGCGAAGGCCATGACCAGCAGCGTCAACGCGCCGAGCGCGCAACGGATCAGCGTGAGGTGGATGGGGCTCAACCCGGTCAGGGCGAGCTTGATCCAGAGGAAACCCGAACCCCACAACAGAGCCAGCACGGCTGTTCGCATCACGTGATCCACGGTGCCCCAGCGGTCCTATCAGGACAAGTGAAGAGTTCTGGACCCACCGTTAAGCATTGCTACATCGGGTGGTCCATCCAGACGTTCGGCTCGACGTACGTCGCCGTGTCGTAGGCGGTCGACGCGTAGACCGGGGCGATGCCGCCGGGGATGAAGTTCTCGCCGTCTTCGAGCTTCACTCCCGTCCAGGCGCGCCAGTCGGCGAGGGAGCCGGCGAGCGTCACCGCGAACGGGCACACCTTCACCACCCGCGCGCCGAGACGCTCGTGGGTGCGCAGCCAGCGGTCGGCGAGCAGGCCGTCTTCGCGGCGGCGGGCCGCGTACTCCGGCATCGGGACGGCCGGCTCGGCCTCCTTGCCGATCGGGCGGACCGACACGATCAGCTTGCGCAGCCCCGTTTCCGCGGCGCGCGCCTTCAGCGCTTTCAGCATCGGCGCGGCCAGCCCGCGGCCACGCAGGTGTGGCGCGATGACGACTTCCAGCGCGCACAACGCGGTGGGCTCGCGGCCGTCCATCACGTCCTGGGCGGCCCACTCGATCGCCTGGTCCCAGCCGTGGTCGGGCAGTTCGGTGCGGTCTTCCGCCGGGAACGCCAGCGGGACCGACAACGCGCGCGCCATCGGGACGCCTTCGTCGTCGAGGGCGATCAGGAAGTAGCGCGCCCAGTGGCGCAGGAACCGCTCGCCGGTGATCATCCGGCCGCTGGCGCCCTGGTAGATGAACTGGCCGCCGACGTCGCCGAGGGCCAAAGCCGCGTCGAGCAGATCAGGGCGGGAGGCAAGATCGACAACGCGCATGCGCCCAGTGAAGCGAAAAGATCACCCGGCGGACACCGGCATCCGGGCGACGCTCAGCGCAGGGCTTTGAGCCGCCGCGTGAGCGCGGACGGGTCGAGGTTGGCACGCGTGCCGGCGTCGTGGCCGTCGAGGTAGCCGCTGCCCGACAGCCGCCGGGGCGCGGCCGAGCGCAGGTCGCCGTACTCGGCGTCGAACGCGTGCTGCACCATCTGCGCGCGGTCGCGGACGACCAGCTCGGCCGACTTCGCGCCGGGCGCCGCGGTGCGGACGGCTTCCTGCTCGGCCTGCGACAGCCGCTCGTGGACGGCGCGGGCGAAGCCGTGCAGCCAGGTGCGCCGGTAGGCGGCGAGCGACTCGCCGGGGAAGAAGCCGTCCGGCCGGACGCGCGTCAGCTGCGTGCTCGCCTGCAGCAGCAGGCTGGTGAAGAGCAGCTCGACCCGGCCGAGGTCGGAGCGGTAGCCGAAAACGGTGACGCTGTCGACCTTCTGGCCGTAGCGGTGCAGCAGCGTCCGGCAGCGCAGCGGGTAGGCGACCGAGGTCAGCAGGCTCGCCTTGTCGCGGCTGTAGGGGTCGTTCATCGGGATCTTCAGCGTGCCGATGTCATCGGAGCTGGCCCCGGACGCGGCGAGCATCGCCTGGTCGATCCCGTACCGCGCGACCAGCTCGGCGGCCTTCTTGTTGTAGGCCTCGGCTTCAGCCTCGGTGACCGCCGGGTCCTCGGCCTTGGCCAGCAGCTTGCGGATGCGCTCGAGCTGCGGGTCTGACTCGGTCATGGAGGGCAGGGTATTCGATCAGGTGTTCGGACGCGCGCACCGGGGGTCGGCGTGTCCTGGAACACTGGACGGACGACCGGAGGGGGAGCGGTGGATCTGGAGATCGCGCGATTCGACCCGGCGGCGGCCGACATGGCCGCCTGCCACGACCTGCTGGTGGCGAGCCACCACGTCGATCTGCCCGGCGAGCCCCCACTGCCGTTGGCGGAACTGGTGGGGCGGTGGGCGCGGCCCTTGCCCGGTATGGGGACGGCCGAACGCTGGGTCGGGTTTCGCGGCGACGACCTCGTCGCGCTGGCCCAAGTGAACTTCCTCGACGCCGAGAACAGCGCGATCGGGGTGACGCACATCGTCGTGCACCCGGCCGCCCGGCGCGCGGGGATCGGCGGCGCGATGCTGCGGGCCGTGCTGCCCGCCCTCCGAGAGCGGGGCCGACGGGTCATCGAGGGCTGGGAGGTCGTCGCCGGCACCGCGGGCGAGCGGTGGGCCGCGGCCATGGGTTTCCGGCGGGTGCGCACGGTCGTGCGGCAGGCGCTGGTGACCGCCAAGGCCGACCCGTCGCGCTGGGACGTCCCGGTTCCGGCGGGCTACCGGCTGCTGTGGTGGGCCGGCGGCGCGCCGGACGCCGTGCTCGATTCCTACGCCGCCGCGCGAGGCGCGATCCACGACGCCCCGCTGGGGGAGTCGGACTACCGCTGGCCGCGGTGGTCGCCCGCGCGGGTGCGGGCCGCCGAAGCCGAGGCTCGGGCGCAGGGCCTCGAGCAGCGGATCGTGGCCGCGGTCCACGAGCGCACCGGGGACGTCGCCGCCTTCACCGAAGTCTGCGTGCACCCGCGCCGCCCGGACTGGGGGTACCAGCGGGACACCGCCGTGGTGGCCGCGCACCGGGGTCGCGGCCTCGGCCGCAGCGTCAAGGCGCACATGGTGCGGTGGCTGCTCGCCGAG
The DNA here is from genome assembly GCF_044768185.1 of Amycolatopsis sp. NPDC101161. Taxonomy (NCBI): domain Bacteria; kingdom Bacillati; phylum Actinomycetota; class Actinomycetes; order Pseudonocardiales; family Pseudonocardiaceae; genus Amycolatopsis; species Amycolatopsis sp. NPDC101161. The sequence goes on along the minus strand of NZ_JBIWPI010000002.1, from coordinate 947,074 downwards.
CGGCCCGCACTTGCGCGGATCGGCACCACCACCGGTGCCGAAAACGCGCACATGATCCGCGTCAACCGGGAAGTCGGCTTCACGACGCTGCCGTCCATGATCGCCGTGCAGCGGGCGGTCAGCCCAGGTACGCGTCCAGCGTGACGGCCAGCGCCGACTCCGGGGACGGCGCGAAGCTCGCTCCCGCCAGCCCGCCCCACAGCCACAGCTGCGCCAGGCCGTGCAGCGCCGCCCACAGCGACGCCGCGACGAGCCGCAAATCGGCGCCGGACCGCGCGAGCGGCGTCGGGACCGCCGCCACCAGTACCGCGAACGTGTCGAACACCGCGCTCGCCGCCGCCGACAGCGCCGGGTCGTCCGCGTCGACCAGGTCGCGGCGGAACATCAGCTCGAACATCGCCGGGTTGGCCAGCGCGAAGTCGAGGTAGCTGTGGCACGCGGCGGTCAGCCGCTCGCGCGGCGAGTTGCCCGGCAGCGTGTCCCGGCGGGCGAGCAACTCCGCGTACCCGCGCGTCGCCACGGCGGACAGCAGCTCGGCGCGGCCGGAGAAGTGCCGCAGCGGCGCGCCGTGCGAGACGCCGGCCGCCTTCGCGATCCCGCGCAGCGTCACCGCCTCGACGCCGCCGTCCACCAGCAGCTCGGACGCGGTGTCGATCAGGCGTTGCCGGGTGCCCACGCCTCGTCCAGGGTCATCGGGAGCAGGTCCGGGCGCTTCGGGAAGAAGCCGTCGCCGGGCTGGCGGCCGATCATCCGGTTGCGCGTGCGCGTCACCGCGACCGGCAGGACCTCGCGCAGCAGCCAGTGCACGTCGGCGCGCCAGCTGCCGGGGGCCGCCGCGCCGGGCAGGGGTTCGAGCCACGCGGGGTCGTGGCTGACGCCGAGCAGGCCCAGGACGTACGCGGCGAGCCGGCGGTGGCCGTGCGCGGACAGGTGCAGCCGGTCGGTGCCGAAGTACCGCGAGTCCGTGACGGCCTGGTCGGGCCACAAGTCGATCAGCAGGGCGCCGTAGCTGACGGCGGCTTCGCGGATGGCCTCGTTGAGCGCGACGATCCGCGGCCGCATCCGGCGCCCGAGCGGCATCCGGTGCGAGACGTCGCTGAGGGTGAACGTGACGACCACGGGCGAGATCTCCGTGCACGCGCGGACGGCGGCGTCGACCCGCCGGGCGACGGTCCGCGCGTCCCACCCGCGGCTCATGACGTCGTTGCCGCCGCCGAAGAGGGCGACGAGGTCGGGTGCCAGCCGCGTCGCCGCGGGGACCTGCTCGGGGACGATCTGGTCGAGCCGCCGCCCGCGCACGGCCAGGTTGGCGTAGCGGAAGCCGGGCTCGTCCTGGGCGAGCCGGGCGGCGACGAAGTCGGCCCAGCCCCGGTAGGCGCGCTGGTCCGGGTACGGGTCGTCGAGTCCTTCGGCGCAGCTGTCGCCGAGGACGACGAAACGGTGGTAGCTCATTCCGATCTCCGTAACCCGTGGTTCACCTTGTGGACACTGTCTATCAAACTTCTGTAGACGGTGTCTACTTCGGTCGTCACAATCAGGGGTCCGGGTTCGTCGGAAGGGCATGACACGCGAATCGGAAGTCGCCCGGCACATCGGCAAGATCATCGACGGACTGCGGGCCAAGGACCTCGACGCGCTGCGGGAGCTCTACGCCCCGGACGTCGTGTCCTTCGACGTCGAGCCGCCGCTGCAGCACGTCGGGGTCGACGCGAAGCTGAAGAACTGGGCGAAGGTGTTCGCCATCTTCGAGACGGTGGACTACGAGCTGCGCGACCTGGACGTCACGGTGAGCGCGGGCCTGGCCGTCGGGCACGGCTTCGGCCGGGTCAGCGGGACGCGGCCCGGCGGGACGCCGGTCGCGGGCATGTGGGTGCGGGCCACCTTCGTCCTCCGCGAGACCGGCGACGGCTGGGTGATCGTCCACGACCAGGCGTCCGTGCCGTTCGACATGGCGACCGGCACGGGCGTGACCGACCTCGAGCCGTGACGCTCAGGCGAGCCGGGCGCGGTGGGCCGAGACGGCGGCCCGCCGCGGGTCGGCCGCCGGCAGCGTCCGCAGCAGGGCGTCCAGCACCGCGAAGTCGTCGACGCCGCAGGCGGTCTCCCAGAACGACCACAGCACGCCCGGGTCGCCGCTGTTCAGCGCCACCTGGCGGACCTGAGCCGTGAGCGTCTCGCGCTCCTCGCGGATCGCGGGGGCCTCCGACTCCGGCAGCAGCGGCCCGCGGAAGAGGTCCAGGACATCGGACGGCGACCCGGTGCGCAGGCGCGCCTTGGCTGTGGCGAAGTCCGCGTCGACGTCGGCCGCGAGGCGGTACGGGCGCGTCTGCACCACCGAGGCGCCCAGCTGGGAGCGCAGGCGGTGGATCTCCGCGCGGACCGTCACCGGGTTGCCGGTCTCGCCGTAGAGCTGCAGGGCCAGGCGTTCCGCCGAAAGGCCGTTCGGGTGCAACGCGAGCAGCGTCAGGATCTCCGCGTGCCGCAACGTCAACGGGATCTCACGACCGTCCACAGTGGTCACGTGCGGGCCGTCCGACAGGTACTCCAGCCGCAGCCGCGACCGTTGGCTGCCACCACTGCCGGAAGCGAGCCGGAGCAGGTAGCCCTCGTCGAGCGGCTCCACCGTCGCGAGGCGGCCGTCGGGCAGGGCGACCGTCCCGCCGCCGCGTCGGATGTCCACTGTGGACGGCAGCAGGCACGCCTGGGCGGCCAGCACCCGGCCGCCCGCGGAGAGCAGCGCGCCGGGGCGGCCGCGCAGGGCCTCCAGGTGCGGCATGTTGACGCGGCGCAGGCGTTCGTCGCGGATCGCGAGCTGGGCGCGCAGCTGGCCTTCGGCGAGCTGGGCCGTGGCCGTGACCAGCGAGATCATCGCCGGGTGCACCGTGCGCAGCGGTCCGCTGACGTCGATCGAGCCCAGCAGGACGCCGGTCTCGGGGTCGCGCACGGGCGCCGCCGCGCACGTCCACGTGTGGTAGCGCCGGACCAGGTGCTCGGCCGAGTGGATCTGCACCGGCTCGCCGGTGGCCAGCGCCGTGCCCATGGCGTTGGTGCCGATCGCCGCCTCGCTCCACCGCGTGCCTTCGGTGAGCCCGACGCGGTCGCCGCGCAGCAGCTGGGCCGCCGCGCCCTCGCGCCACAGGATCAGGCCTTCGGCGTCGGTCACGATCATCACGTGCTCGGCGTCGTCGGCGATGCTCACCAGCATCTGCCGCAGCACCGGCAGCACCGGGGCCAGCGGATGGGCTTCGCGCAGCGACGAAAGGGCGTCCGAGGAGTAGACGAACGGGGCTTCGCCCTCGTCCGGGTCGACGCGGGCGGCGAGCGAGCGGTTCCACGAGTCGTGGACCACGGAGCGTGGCGGCCGCGGCCCGGGAACGCCCTGGAGCACCGCGTCGCGGACGTGCTCCAGCAGCCGCGCGTAGGACTCGGGGTCCCGCAGCATCTCCGGTTCGGGCGCCTCTGCCACGTCCTCCAGGGTAGAGAGCCAGCTCACAGCGCTGCAACGCGCGTGCAACGTTGCCGCGCCTACCTTCGCCGCCATCAGCCCAACCGTCACTCCGAGCAACGAGGCAGGGAAGATGGTCCAGTACGCCGCACCGAACACCGAAGGCAGCGTCGTCAGCTACGAGACGCGCTACGACCACTACATCGGCGGCGAGTACGTACCGCCCGCGAGCGGCCAGTACTTCGAGAACCCGACGCCCGTCACCGGGAAGACCTTCTGCGAGATCGCCCGCGGCAACGCCGAGGACGTCGAGAAGGCGCTCGACGCGGCGCACGGCGCGGCGCCGGCGTGGGGCCGGACCTCGGCCGAGGAACGCGCGAACACCCTGCTGAAGATCGCCGACCGGATGGAGCAGAACCTCGAAGCGATCGCGGTCGCCGAGGCGTGGGAGAACGGCAAGCCGGTCCGCGAGACCCTGGCCGCCGACATCCCGCTGGCCATCGACCACTTCCGCTACTTCGCCGGCGCCCTGCGCGCCCAGGAGGGCGGCATCTCGCAGATCGACGAGAACACCGTCGCCTACCACTTCCACGAGCCGCTCGGCGTGGTCGCGCAGATCATCCCGTGGAACTTCCCGATCCTGATGGCGGTCTGGAAGCTCGCCCCGGCGCTGGCCGCGGGCAACGCGATCGTGCTCAAGCCGGCCGAGCAGACGCCGGCGTCGATCCACCTGCTGTTCTCGATCATCGGCGACCTGATCCCGCCGGGCGTGGTCAACATCGTCAACGGCTTCGGCGTCGAGGCCGGCAAGCCGCTCGCCTCCAGCAACCGCGTCCGGAAGGTCGCCTTCACCGGTGAGACGACGACCGGTCGGCTGATCCTGCAGTACGCCAGCGAAAACATCATCCCGGTGACCGTCGAGCTCGGCGGCAAGAGCCCGAACATCTTCTTCGACGACGTCGCCGCGCGGAACGACGACTTCTACAACAAGGCGCAGGAGGGCTTCGCGCTCTTCGCGCTCAACCAGGGCGAGGTCTGCACCTGCCCGTCGCGGGCGCTGATCCAGTCCGGCATCTACGACAAGTTCCTCGGCGACGGCGTCGAGCGCGTCCGCAAGATCAAGCAGGGCCACCCGCTCGACACCGAGACGATGATCGGCGCGCAGGCGTCCAACGACCAGCTCGAGAAGATCCTGTCCTACATCGACATCGGCAAGCAGGAAGGCGCCGAGATCCTCACCGGCGGCGTCCGGTCCGACCTCGGTGGCGAGCTGTCGGGCGGCTACTACGTCGAGCCGACGGTGTTCGCCGGCGACAACAAGATGCGGATCTTCCAGGAGGAGATCTTCGGCCCGGTCGTGTCGGTGGCGAAGTTCGACGACTACGCCGACGCCATGAAGATCGCCAACGACACGCTGTACGGCCTTGGCGCCGGCGTCTGGTCCCGCGACGGCAACACCGCCTACCGCGCCGGACGCGACATCCAGGCGGGCCGCGTCTGGGTGAACAACTACCACGCCTACCCGGCGCACGCGGCCTTCGGCGGCTACAAGGCGTCCGGCATCGGCCGCGAGAACCACAAGATGATGCTGGACCACTACCAGCAGACGAAGAACATGCTCGTCTCCTACTCCGACCAGGCGCTCGGGTTCTTCTGATGACGCAGCGCGCGGACTTGACACCGGCCGCCGCGGACCTGCTGCGGCGGTTGGTGTCGCTCCACGGGCCGGTGATGTTCCACCAGTCCGGCGGGTGCTGCGACGGGAGCGCCCCGATGTGCTACCCGGCCGGGGAGTTCAAGATCGGCGGCTCGGACGTCCGCTTGGGCGACCTCGAGGTCGAGGGCATCGACGACGTACCGGTGTGGATGTCCGGGCCGCAGTTCGAGTACTGGAAGCACACGCACCTGACGATCGACGTCGTGCCGGGTCGCGGGAGCGGATTTTCCTTGGAGGCGCCCGAAGGCGTGCGCTTCCTGATCCGCTCGCGGCTGCTCACCGACGAAGAGTCGGCGGCGCTGAACCGATAGCGCCGAACAACGCCGTGGCGAGCACCAGTCCTTCCCGGGCGACCGGGACGAGCAGGTGCTCGTCCGGCGCGTGCTGCCGGCAGCCGGGGTAGGAGTGCGGCAGCCACAGCGTCGCCAGCCCGAGGACGTCGGTGAAGACGTGGTTGGGCAGGCCGCCGCCGAAGCTGGGCAGGAGGGCGACGGGCTTCTCGACAACGGCGTCGAGGGCCTGTCGCGCCCAGGCCACCCACGGGTCGTCGACCGGCGTGCGGCTGGCGCGAAAACTGGCCTCGGTGGTCACCTCGATCATCGGGAACCCCTGCGCGGCAAGGTGTTCCCGGACCGTCGCGGTGACGTCGCCGACGTCGGTGCCCGCGACGTACCGCAGCTGCAGCACCGCGCGGGCGCGGCCGGGGATGGCGTTGACCGGGCGGTCGGCGTTCCCGGCGTCGAGCGCCAGCACCTCCAGGGTGTTCCAGCCGTAGAGCCGCTCGGCGGGGCTCATTCGCGGGTCGCCCCAGCCCTCGTCCGCCGCGTCGACGACGACGTCGGCCAGCGCTTCGCGGACGGACTCCGGCAGCTCCGGCGGCAGCAGCGCGGGCACCTGGATGCGGCCGTGGCCGTCGACGAGGCTCGCGATCGCCGCGGTCAGCGTCGTGGCCGGGTTGCGCAGGATGCCGCCCCAGTTCCCGGAGTGGGAGCCGCCCGGGCGCAGGTCGACGTCCAGGTCGATCCGGATTCCGCCGCGCGCGCCGAGGAACAACGTCGGCGTCGCGGCGTCGAGACGCGGGCCGTCGGAGGCGATGAGGACGTCCGCCTTCAGCAGGTCCTGCTCCTGCTCGGCGAACTCGGTGAGCCCTGGTGAGCCGATCTCCTCGCCGGTCTCGAAGAGGAACTTCAGGTTGAAGCCGAGGGTGCCGCGGGCTTCGAGGAGCAGCCGCAACGCCGTCAGGTTGATCAGGTGCTGGCCCTTGTTGTCGGCGGTGCCGCGGCCGTACCAGTGGTCGCCGTCCGCGGTGAGCGTCCACGGGTCGAGTCCTTCGCGCCACGGCCCGGCTTCCCCGACGACGTCGGCGTGGCCGTAGCAGAGCAACGTCGGGAGGTCTGTTCCTTCGGTGCGGACACCGACCAGGAACGGGCCGCCCGCCGGATCCGGGTTGGCGTGCTGGGTGACTTCGCAGTCGAGGCCGGTCAGCGCCGGAGTCAGGACTTCGTCGAGGTAGGCCTGGATCGCCGCGCGGCCCTCGGGGGCGTCGCTCACGGTGGGGTAGGCGACCAGCCGGGCGAGTTCGGCGAAGAACGCGCCGGAGTCGACGTGGGCGCGGGCCTGGTCGAGCAGTTCCATGACCGCCAGCCTAAAGACAGAAAACAATACGAACGGTCGTGCTATCTTCGGGAGCATGAACGTCGACAGCGTCTACGTGGGGGAACCGAGCGTCCTGGGGTACCGGCGGGAGCAGCCGGTGCTGAGCGGGATCACGAAGGCGCTGGTCACGGCGCCGGAGCTCAGGTTGACCGAGCTGAACCTCGACGGCGACCGGCAGGCCGACCTCACCGTGCACGGCGGCCCCGACAAGGCGGTCTACGTCTACCCGGCCGAGCACTACGCCGCCTGGCGTGAGGACGGCTTCGAGGTCGAGACGGCCGACTTCGGCGAGAACATCTCGCTGTCCGGCCTCACCGAGGACGACGTGCGGATCGGGGACGTCTGGGCCTGGGGCGACGCGCTCGTGCAGGTCTCGCAGCCGCGGTCGCCGTGCTACAAGCTCGCCATGAAGACCGGCCGCAAGGACATCACCCCGGCGATGATCGGCTCCGGGCGCAGCGGCTGGTACCTGCGCGTGCTGCGGCCGGGCACCGTGCCGACGTCCGGCGCGGTCGAGCTGGTCGAGCGCGCGGACGCGCCGACGGTCGCCGAGGTCTACGTCATCTCGTTCGCGAACTACGGGCAGCTGCCGCCCGAGCGCGTCGAGCCGGCGCTGGACTTCGCCGACCGCGTCCTCGCGACGCCGGCGCTGGCGGAGCAGTGGAGCGTCGGCATCCAGTCCACAGTGGACCGTTGGCGGGCGCGGCGTGCCGGTTGACGGCCGGGTCGCCCGCGGTGACGCGACCCGCCGCCTGGTGCTGCGCCGGGCGGCGGACGTCGCGTCGGTGGACGGCCTGGAGGGGCTGTCCCTCGGCAGGCTGGCCACCGAGCTGGAGCTGAGCAAGAGCGGCGTGTTCGCGTTGTTCGGTTCGAAGGAGGAGCTGCAGCTCGCGACGATCGAGGCGGCTTTCCGCATCTTCGAGGCGCACGTCGTGACGCCCGCCCGCGCGGTGGCGCCGGGGCTGCCGCGGCTGCGCGCGATCTGCGAGAACTGGCTGGACTACTCGGAAAACCGCGTGTTCCCGGGTGGGTGCTTCTTCTTCAACGTCGGCGCGGAGTTCGACGCGCGCCCCGGCCGGGTCCACGACGCGGTGGCGTCGGCGAGCGGCTCGTTCGCCGCGTTCATCCGCGAAACAGCTCGCGAAGCGGTCGCCCTCGGCCACTTGGACGCGGACGCGGAAGTCCTGGCGTTCGAGCTGCACGCCCTCGGCCGGGCGGCCAACGCCGACGCGGTGCTGAACGGTGGAACGCAGGCGTACGAGCTGGCCAGGCGAGCGATCCGCGCCCGCCTGGCCGGCGCGTAGCTACTTCCAGTCGACCTGCGGGCTCCGGTAGAAGTTGATGCCCTGGGCCGCCCAGCGCGGGGACTGCTTCGCCAGCCGCGCGCGGTAGGCGTCCCAGTTGTGCGTCGACTTCGGGGACCAGCCGATCTCCGCGATCCCCGGGAGCCGCGGGAACGCCATGTACTCGATGTCGGCGCTCGTGCGGATCGTCTCGGTCCACAGCGGCGCCTCGACACCTGCCACCTGCTTCTCGCCGACACCGGTCACCAGCGACGCCGGATCCCAGTTGTAGCCGTCCTTGACCTCGATCAGCGCCGCCCAGTCCTGGCCCAGCGGCGTCTGCTCGGTGTACTTCATGTCCAGGTACGCGTAGTTCGCCGGCGACATCAGGATCTTGCTGCCGCGCGCCGCGGCGGCCGCGACGCTCGGGTTGTCGCCGCCGAAGTCCCAGTACTGCGGGACCGCCGACGCGGGCGGGTCCGACTTCGCGATCTCGTGCCAGCCGGTGACCTTCTTGCCGTACTTGGCGACGATCGGCTGCACCTTCTTCTCGAACGCGATGTAGTCGGCGGGCGGCGTCGAGTGCGCCTCGTCGCCGCCGATGTGCAGGTACGGCCCGGGGGTGATGGCCGCCAGCTCGCGGACGACGTCCTCGACGAACTTGTACGTGGTCGGCGAGGAGATGCACAGCGAGCTGTAGCCGACCTCGGTGTCCGTGCGCACCGGGACGGCCTTGCCGTCGCAGTTCAGCTCCGCGTAAGTCGACTGCGCCGCGTTCGTGTGGCCCGGCATGTCGATCTCGGGGATCACCGTGATGTGCCGCGAAGCCGCGTACGCGACGATGTCCTGGTACTGCGCCTGGGTGTAGTAGCCGCCCGGGTCGCCGTCGACGGCGGTCTTGCCGCCGACCGTCGCGAGCTTCGGCCAGCTCTTGATCTCGATGCGCCAGCCCTGGTCGTCCGCGAGGTGCAGGTGCAGGGTGTTGATCTTGTACTGGGCGATCTGGTCGACGTACCGCTTGACCTGGTCGGGCTTGAAGAAGTGCCGGGCGACGTCGAGCATCGCGCCGCGCTCGCCGAAGCGCGGGTAGTCGAGGATCGTCCCGCCGGCGACGGTCCACGTCCGGTGCTGGACGCGCTTCGCGTCGATCGCCGACGGCAGCAGCTGCCGCAGCGACTGGACGCCCTCGAAGAGCCCGTCCGCGGTGTTGGCCTTGAGCGAGACGCCGTCGCGGGCGACCTTCAGCTCGTAACCCTCGGTGCCGATCCGGGAGTCGTGGCCCAGCTGCAGCGAAATCGCGGGCAGGCCGGCGGCGTGCGGCACGACCGGCAGTGGGTAGCCGGTCGCCGGGCGCAGCAGGCCGCGCAGGTAGTCCGCGACCTGGCCGGCGTCGCGGCCGGCGCTGATCACGGTCGACGGCGTCAGCTTGAAGCCGCCCTTCGGGTCGGCTTTGGCCGAGACGGGCGCCGGGACGACGTCGGTCACGCTGCGTTCCGGGGCGGCCGGCGCGGCCACCGCGGCAGCGGGGACGCCGACCGCCGTGAGACTCACGATCGCCGCGGTCAAGACGGCTCTGGACAAGCGCATCAGGGCACCTCCGGTCGGGGACTCCTCCCAAAGGTACAGACCAGAGGGGCCATTTGGAACAGTCCTTAACGAAGGGCCTGCCGGATCGCCTCGAGCACGCTCGGGTCTTCGATCGTGGACGGCACGGCCTCGTCGCGGCCGTCGGCGATCGCGCGCATGGTCTTGCGCAGGATCTTCCCGGACCGCGTCTTCGGCAGTGCGTCCACAATGGACACGTCGCGGAACGCGGCGACCGGCCCGATGTCCCGGCGCACGAGCGCCACCAGCTCGTCGCGCAGCCGGTCTTCGGCGATGTCCGCGCCCGCCTTGAGCACGACGAACCCGCGGGGCAGCTGCCCCTTGAGCTGGTCGGCGACGCCGATGACGGCGCACTCGGCGACGGCCGGGTGCGACGCCAGCACGGCCTCCATCGAACCCGTCGAAAGCCGGTGGCCGGCGACGTTGATGACGTCGTCGGTGCGCCCCATGACGAACAGGTAGCCGTCTTCGTCGAGGTAGCCGGAGTCGCCGGTCAGGTAGTAGCCGTCGTAGCGGGAGAGGTAGGCCTCGCGGTAGCGCTCGTCGTCGCCCCACAGCGTCGGCAGCGAGCCGGGCGGCAGGGGCAGCTTGACCGTGATGGCGCCTTCACGCCCGGCCGGCAGCTCGTCGCCCGCCTGGTCGAGGATCCGGACGTCCCAGCCGGGGACGGGCTTGGTCGCCGAGCCCGGCTTGACCTCCATCGGCTCCAGGCCGCGCGGGTTGGCCGCGATCGGCCAGCCGGTCTCGGTCTGCCACCAGTGGTCGATCACCGGCGTGCCGAGCTTCTCGTGCGCCCAGTGGTAGGTCTCCGGGTCGAGCCGCTCGCCGGCCATGAAGAGCGTCCCGAACGCCTTGAGGTCGTACTTCGGCAGCTCGACGGCGTCCGGGTCGACCTTCTTGATGGCCCGCAGCGCGGTCGGCGCGGTGAACAGCGCCTGGACGCCGTGCTCGGCGATGACCCGCCAGAACGCGCCCGCGTCCGGCGTGCCGACCGGCTTGCCCTCGTACATGACCGAAGTCGCGCCGACCAGCAGCGGCGCGTAGACGATGTAGGAGTGCCCGACGACCCAGCCGACGTCGGACGCCGTCCACCAGACGTCGCCGGCGTGGACGTCGTAGACGGCGTCCATCGAGTAGGCGAGCGCGACGGCGTGGCCGCCGGTGTCGCGCACGACGCCCTTCGGCTTCCCGGTGGTCCCGGACGTGTAGAGGATGTAGAGCGGGTCGGTGGCCGCGACCGGCACCGGGTCGGCCGGGGTGGCGGCGGCCGCCAGCTCGCGCCAGTCGAGGTCCCGCTTGCCCAGCTGGGCCGGCGCCTGCTCGCGCTGCAGCACGACGACGTGGTCCGGCTGGTGCTCCGTCATGCCGAGGGCGGCGTCGATGATCGGCTTGTACTCGACGACCCGCGTCGGCTCGATGCCGCAGGACGCCGCGAGGATCACCTTGGGTTTGGCGTCCTCGATCCGCGCCGCCAGCTCCTTGGGCGCGAAGCCGCCGAAGACCACCGAGTGCACCGCGCCGATCCGCGCGCAGGCCAGCATCGCGATCGCCGCCTCGGGCACCATCGGCAGGTAGACGATCACGCGGTCACCCTTGGTGACCCCCAGCGAGCTGAGCGCACCGGCGAACCGCGCGACCGTGTCCCGGAGCTCCTCGTAGGTGTATGTCCGTTGCTTCCCGGTCACGGGAGAGTCCCAGATCAGTGCGGCCTGACCGCCGCGGCCGGCCTCGACGTGCCGGTCGAGGGCGTTGTAGGAGGTGTTCAGCTCGGCGTCCGGGAACCACCGGTAGAAGGGCGGGTTCGAGTCGTCCAACGCCCGTTCCGGAGCCTTCGTCCAGCTGATTTTCTCCGCCGCGGCCAGCCAAAACGCTTCCGGGTCCGTCAGGCTGCGCCGGTAGGCCTCGGAGTACGCGCCCATTGCCGCTCCTTCACGTCGAACATCCGCGCCGGCCCCCATCATGACGCGGGAGCGGCGGGCTCGCCGGATTCCGGGCAGCCTGAAGACCCGGCAACCTCACGGCGGCCGGCTGCGTCCTAAGCTGGACCGCGGGGAAACGCCGCGTGGCGGTACGACGTGAATACGGACAGTGAGGGGATCCGGCGGTGAACGGACTCGCGAGCGCGTTGCTCTCGCTAGCCCATTCCTTGTTCGGCCCGGGCTTCTGCCCCGGCGACTGGGTCTGGGCCACGAGTGCGGCCGGCGCGCTCGTCGCGCTGATCCCGCCCATCGGCGCGCTGGCCGTGTCGATCATCCGGAAGGGCACCGGCAACCGCTACGACGCCACGACGCTGGGGGTCTTCGCCGCGATCGGCCTGGTCACCGCGCTGGTGCTGCCGTGGCTGCTGTCCAACGGCGTCTCGGGCGTCTACCGCGCCGCGTTCACCAAGGGGAAGACCGGCCTGTCCGCGACCGAGCTTTCGACGCTGCGGGGCCCCGGTGGTTGCTGGGTCAATTCCCAGGTGGACTACCTGGGCGGCCGGCAGACCGTCTTCGACGTCTTTTCCGCCCGCAGCACCGGCCCCGACGACCTGCCGTTCTTCGTGTACCTGGTCGCGTTCGCGGTGCTGGGTGCCGGTTCGCTGCTGTTCGTGATGCTGCAGGGCCGCACGGCCTTCCGCCGCGGCCCGAAGTGGCCGTCGCGGTTCTTCTGGATCCCGTTCGCCGCGATGCTGGTGTTCAGCGTCGGCATGGAGGCGAACACCGCGCTGCACTTCTTCCTGGGTTTCCTGCCGTTCAGCGTGCTGGGCCTGATCCCGGTCGCGATGGTCGGGCCGCCGCCGTGGTCGGTGATCAACCGGTCCGACGCGCCGCCGCGGCGCGAGCAGGAGCCGCAGGGCCCGCCGCCGTCGCAGGTCCAGCCGCGCCCGACCCCACCGCCGCCCCCTCCGCCACCGGTCAACCGGCCGTACCCGAAGACGGCGCTGGCGTCCGCGCCCGAGCCCCCGCCGATGGCCGGCGCGCTGGCCGCGGCCCCGGGTCCGATCCCGCCGCCGCCCGGCTCCCGCAACGCCGGCGGCAGCCGCTACCGCCGCGTCAAGCAGCTCGGCGCGGGTGGGTTCGGCACGGTCTGGCAGGCCGTCGACACCCAGCTCAACCGCACGGTCGCGCTGAAGATCGCGCACGCGCCGGACCGCGACACCGCCGAGCGCATGCAGCGCGAGGCCCGCGCGCTGGCCGTCGTCAGCCACCCCAACTGCGTCAAGGTCTACGACCTGGCCGAGGAGCCGGACGGCCTCGCGCTGGTCATGGAGTACCTCGAAGGCCGGCCGCTGGCCGAGCTGGTCGACGGCCAGGGCCCGCTCGACGACGTCGCGGCCGGCCGCCTGTGGGCGACGATGGCGGGCGCGCTCGCCGCGGCGCACGAGAAGGGCGTCCTGCACCGCGACATCAAGCCGTCGAACGTCATCCTCGACCCGAGCGGCCTGGCCCACCTGATCGACTTCGGCATCGCCCGCAGCCAGGGCGACTCGAAGATGACGGCGACGGGCATGATGATCGGCACGCCCGACTTCGTGGCCCCGGAGCAGGCAATGGGCGCGGCCGCGTCGCCGGCGTCCGACGCGTGGCAGCTGGCGGCGACGATCAGCTACGCCCTCTCCGGCCAGCCCCCGCGGGGCACCCGCGAGACCCCGATGGCGGCCCTGATGGCGGCGGCGCGGGCCGAACCGGTGACGCGGCTGCCCCAGCGAAGCGCACACGCGCGGCTGCTGGCGGCTTCGCTGGACCCGGAGCCACGACGGCGTCCGACGCTGAACGCCGTGCGGCGCGAGGTCGAGGGCTGGCTGTCGCGGGCCGGCAAGTCGCCCGACGGCCCGGTGACGCGGGTGGTGCCGCGCCAGCCGGGGAACCAGCTGCCCCGCCGCTAACCGGGCTTCACGGCCTCGAAGATCAGCAGCTCCTTCGGGTGGTGCTGGACCTCCACCTGCTCGAAGCCCGCCTTTTCGAGGCGCGCCGGGAACGTCGCCGCGTCGACGACGTTCATCGTGTCCCCGAGGTGCAGCAGGCGGAACCTGAGGTTGAGCTGGCCGTCGCTGCCGCAGTACGCGCCGCCCGGGCGCAGGACCCGCGCGGCCTCGGCGAAGATCGCGTCCTGCAGCTCCTTCGTCGGGACGTGGTGCAGCATCGTGAAGCAGACGACGGCGGAGAACCTGTTCGCTTCGAACGGCATCTCGGCGCCGCTGCCCTCGACGACCTCGGCGCGGTCCCCGTACTTCGCCCGCAGCAGCTCGCTCGACGCGGGGTCGATCTCCAGGACCGTCAGCTTCGGGACCGCCTTGAGCAGCACGTTCGTGGTGGCGCCGAAGCCGGGGCCGATCTCGAGGACGTCGTCGCCGAGGTCGCGCTCCTTCAGCCACGGCGTCAGGCGTTCCTCGACGGTGGCCGCCCACTTCTCCGAGCTGCAGATCTTGCGGTGGATCAGGTTCATCGGCATGCGTCCGACGCTATTTCGGCACGCGAGTGGCCGGTAGCCGATAGCCTGCCAAGTGATGTCGCGAAACAGCCAAGCCATGCTGCTCGGCGAGGTCGACCTGCCCGCCGGCACCTGGTTCCCCTGGCACGAGCACCCGGTCCACCAGCTGGTCTGGTCGGCCCGCGGCGTCGTCGCGGTCAGGGCGGGCGACGCGGGCTGGGTTCTCCCGCCGACCCGCGCGCTGTGGATGCCGGCGGGCGTCCAGCACCGCACGGGCGCGCTCGGCCGGGCGGCGCTGCGCGGCATCTACGCCGACCCCGCGCTGTCCCCGGTGTCGTGGCCCGCGCCGCGGATGGTGGTGGTCCGCCCGCTGCTGCGCGAACTCCTGGAGTACCTGACCGGCGACGGCGTGGCCCCGGACGCACGGTTGCGCGCCGAGGCGGTGGCGTTCGACCTGCTGGAACCCCTCGACGTCGTCCCGATCGTGGTGCCGTCGCCGGCCGACCCGCGGGCCCGCGACGTCGAGCGTGCGGTGGTCGCGAACCCGGCGGACCCGCGCAGCCTCGCAGAGTTCGGCCGCGACGTCGGCGCGGCGGAGCGCACGCTGGCGCGCATCTTCGTCCGCGAGTGCCGGATGCCGTTCGGAACGTGGCGCACCCAGGTGCGGCTGCGTGCGGCGCTGCCCCTGCTGGCCCAGGGCGCACCGATGGAGACGGTGGCGCACCGGGTGGGCTACAGCTCGGCGAGCGCGTTCGTCGCGGCCTTCCGGCGCGCGGTGGGCGTCACGCCGGGGTCGTACTTCGCCGGCTGAGCTACCGCCAGGACGGCAGCCAGCGTTCGGCCTCCCACTGGCCGGTCGTGATCGCGACGCCGTTCAGGATCGGCCACAGCCAGGCGAAGTTCGCCACCACCAGCCCGACGTACAGGCTGACCACGAGCAGACCGGTCCCGCGTCTCTCGAACCCGCGCCGCGCGCTGCCCAAGATCTGGCCGAGGCACAACGTCAACCCCAGTACCAGGAACGCGGCCAGCGGTGTCGCGTAGAAGAAGTACATCTGGCGGTCGATGTTGGTGAACCAGAAGACGTACCCGCCGAGGTAGCCCACCAGCACTGCCGCGTAGCGCCAGTCCGCGCGGAACACCGAGCGCCACACCGACCAGCCCAGCATCGGGATCGCCAGCCACCACATCGCCGGCGTGCCGATCAGCATCGTCGCGCTGACGCAGCGGGCCTCGCCGCAGCCGGTGACGTCGCCGTCGTAGCTGTAGAGCATCGGGCGCAGCCCCATCGGCCACGTCCACGGCTTCGACTCCCACGGGTGCGGGTTGTCCTTCGGCGTGACCAGCGTTTCGTGGAAGTGCAGGACGTTGCCGGTGTAGTCGGCCAGCGAGCGCAGCGACGCCGGGACCCACGACCAGAAACCCGGCGCGATGTCCTTGATCTCCGTGTAGTGCCGGTCGGTCGCCGTCTCGCTCGCGAACCACGCCCAGTACGCGCCGAGGTACATCAGGAACGGGATGAGCAGGATCGCCCAGAGCGCCGGCAGCACGTCGCGGCGGATCGTGCCGAGCCACGGGCGTTCGACGCCGGCCGCGCGCCGCGCCGCGACGTCGAAGAACACGCACAGCAGCCCGAACGCGACGATGTAGTACAGCGCCGACCACTTCACGCCGAAGGTCAGCCCGATCATCAGCCCGGTCGCGAACCGCCACCAGCGGAAACCGAGCTTGGGGCCCCAGACGGACTCGTTGACCCAGCCTTCGCGGACCGCCGTCGCGAGGCGCTCGCGCACCTGGTCGCGGTCGACGAGCAGGCAGGCGAACGCGGCGAGCACGAACAGCGCGATGAAGATGTCCAGCATGCCCATGCGCGACTGCAGGTGCAGCACGCCGTCGCTGATCACCAGGATGCCCGCGATGCCGCCGAGCAGCGTCGAGCGCGTCAGGCGGCGGGCGACGCGGATGGTCAGGAAGATGATGAGGGTGCCCGCCAGCGCGGGCATGATCCGCCAGCCCCAGCCGTTGTAGCCGAACAGCCATTCGCCGATCGCGATCAGCTGCTTGGCCAGCGGCGGGTGGACGACCAGCTCGTAGCCGTAGTTGTCCTCGTAACCGCCGTTGCGCAGCACCTGCCACGCCTGCGGCACGTAGTGCTTCTCGTCGAAGACCGGGCTGCCCTTGTCCGTAGGCACGCCGAGGTTCTGCAGCCGGACGATGCCGCCGATCACGGTCAGCACGAGGGTGACGACCCAGCCGCGCAACCGGTCGGTCGGCATGCCGCGGCCGAGCAGGGTCACTTCGCGGTCGGTCGGCGGCCGGAGCGCCTCGACCGGGTCCGGCCGGACGCTCTCGTCGTCGGCACGGGTCAGCACGGCGGTCACGGGGGCGATCCTACGGGCGCGGCGGGGCGTGCGTCGTCGGGATCCGCTGATCAGCCTAGGCTGGCCGGGTGAGTCCCTCGCTGCTTCCCGGCCGGCTCGTCCTGGCCGCGACCCCGCTCGGCGACGTCCGCGACGCCTCGCCCCGCCTGGCGGAAGCACTGGCGGAAGCCGACGTCATCGCGGCGGAGGACACCCGGCGCCTGCGGTCGCTGACGTCCGCCCTGGAGGTGACCCCACGCGGCCGCGTGGTGAGCTTCTACGAGGACGTCGAGACGGCGCGCCTGCCCAAGTTGCTCGAATCGTTACGCGCGGGCGAGACGGTGGTGCTGGTGACGGACGCCGGTATGCCCAGTGTGTCCGATCCGGGCTTCCGCCTGGTGTCGGCTTGTGTGGCTGCTTCTCTTCCGGTGACGTGCCTGCCCGGCCCGTCCGCGGTGACCACGGCGCTCGCTTTGTCCGGTTTGCCGTGCGACCGGTTTTGTTTCGAGGGTTTCGCGCCGCGCAAGCCCGGGGAGCGGACCCGGTGGTTGTCGTCGTTGGTGTCCGAGCCCCGGACGGTGGTGTTCTTCGAGTCCCCGCACCGGTTGGCGTCGTTGCTGGCGGACGCGGCTTCGGTGCTGGGTGCGTCCCGCCAGGCCGCGGTGTGCCGGGAGCTGACGAAGACGTATGAAGAGGTGAAGCGGGGTTCGCTGTCCTCGCTCGCCGAGTGGGCCGCGGAGGGCGTGCGCGGAGAGATCACGGTGGTGCTGGCGGGGGCGGAGCCGCGGTCGGTTTCGGTAGCGGATTTGGTGGGCGAAGTGACTTCCCGCGTGGAGGCCGGCGAGCGCTTGAAGTCCGCGGCGGCGGAGGTCGCCGAGGCCGCGGGAGTGTCCAAAAAGGAGCTTTACGACGCCGTGCTGGCCTCGCGGATCAAGTGAGCAGCGCCGTCACTGCCGCGTGTGCCTTCTCCGCGTCCGGCGCATCCCCGGTGATCACGTCCGTGTACACGAACGACTCACCTATCCGCACCAGCAGATAAGCCAAGTCCGGCACCGGCAACGGCGGGTTCAACCTCCCCGCCGAGACCTCACCCTCCAAAAGCGACTGCAACTCCGCTGTCGTCCGTTGTTGGCAAACGCTTGCGCGCGTGGTCAACAGCCTCAACGCCCGCTCTGGCTCCCGACGAAGGAAGTCCCGGAACGGCGGCGACTCATTCGCGAACCGGACATACCCGCTCACGAAGTCCGCCACCCCCGCCGCCCCTCGGCCGACGCACGAAGGCCACAGCCGGGCAATCGAGGCGGACGACAGGGACCACAGGATCTCGCCGAGCAACAGGTCCCGGGACCCGACCCGGCGGTGCAGCGTCGCGCGGCTGATGGACAGCGCCTCCGCCAGCTCGCCCATGTCCACCCTCCGGCCGGCCAGGAACCAGTCGCGGGCGAGGTCGAACGCAGCTGCGTGAGACATATGTCAGAATGTCTCACATCGAGCGGCGGACGGCGAGAGGGAAACGAACATGCGCGCAGTGCAGGTGACCGAGTTCGGCGGACCCGAGGTGCTCACGCCGGTCGAGCTGCCCGATCCCGTGGCCGGCCCCGGGGAGGTGCTCATCGACGTCGAGCGCATCGGCGTCAACTACGCCGACACCCACCAGGCCGAGAACTCCTACCTCGCGCCGTCGAAGCTGCCGCTCGTTCCCGGTGGTGAGGTGGTCGGCAAGACCGGCGGAAAGCGGGTCGTCGCCCTGCTGAACGGTGGCGGCGGGTACGCCGAAAAGGCCGTCGCGCCCGAGGCGACCACCTTCCCCGTTCCCGACGGCATCGATGACCTCACCGCGCTGTCCATGCTGGTCCAGGGCACCACCGCCTGGGTCCTGCTCAAGAGGAACGCCCACCTCGAAAAGGGCGAATCGGTCGTCGTGCACGCCGCTGCCGGCGGCGTCGGCACCATCGCCGTCCAGCTCGCCAAGGCCTGGGGCGCCGGCCGGGTCATCGCCACCGCCAGCAGCGACGAGAAGCGCGCCCTCGCGCTCGAACTCGGCGCCGACGTCGCCGTCGACTCGCGCGCCGAGGACATGACCGAGGTGCTGCTCGACGCCAACGGCCGCCGCGTCGACGTCGTGCTCGACATGGTCGGCGGGAAGACCACCGACCAGAGCATCGCCGCGCTCGCGCCGTTCGGCCGCCTCGCCTTCTACGGCATGGCCGGCCGCGAGGCCCCGAAGCCGCTCGACCTGCGCAACGTCCTCGGCCACAGCACCACCGTCAGCGGCATGTGGCTGCCGCACGTCTTCCGCCTGCCGGGCAACGTCTTCGGGACCGCCCTCAACGAGCTGTTCGAGCTGGTCATCGAAAAGAAGCTCAGGGCCATCCCGGGCGGCGAGTTCCCGCTGTCGGACGCCCGCGGCGCGCACGAGGCCCTGCGCTCCCGCAAGACCGTCGGCAAGCTACTGCTCGACCCCGGCAAGTAGGCGTTCCAGGGGTGCCGCCTTGTGAAGGCACTCCTGCCACTCCGCCTCCGGGTCCGAATCGGCGGTGATGCCGCCGCCCACGCCCAGCTCGATCCGGCCGGCGGCGATTTCGAACGTCCGGATCGCGACGTTCAGCTCCAGCCCCGCCGCCGGGGACAGCAGGCCGATCGCGCCCGTGTAGACCCCGCGTCCGCACGGCTCCAAGGAAGCGATCAGGTCCAGCGCGCGGATCTTCGGCGCGCCCGTCACCGAACCTGGCGGGAACGTCGCCTCCAAAAGGGAAGCGTCCGAAACCGATGGGCGCAGCACTCCCGTCACCGTCGAGTCCAGGTGCCACACCCCCGGCGCCGGCCGGACCCGCAGCAACGACGGCACCGTCACCGACCCCACCTCGCACACCCGGCCGAGGTCGTTGCGCACCAAGTCCGTGATCATCACGTTCTCCGCCACGTCCTTGACCGACTGGCGCAACAGCAAAGCGTTCCCGTCGTCGGCGGGCCCGCGGCGGGGGAGCGTTCCCTTGATCGGTGTCGACTGCACCGCGCGGCCGTGCCGCGCCAGGAACAGCTCCGGCGAGAACGACACCACCGATCCCTCCGGACCCGAAACGAACGCCGCCCGGCGTGGATCCAAAGTGGACACCCCGGCTGCGAACAAAGCGGCGGGTGAGCCGGAAAACGAGCCCGTGAACCGGCTGCAGATGTTCGCCTGGAACAGCTCCCCGGCCTCGATCGCGTGCACGCACGCCTTGACCGCGTCCCGGTGCTCCGACGGCAGCGGACGCCGCAACGGCCCGGCCGTCCAGCGCGAAGAAGCCGGCGGAGCGGACAGCAGCGATTCCATTGTGGACGTCGACGGCCCGCCGCCGTCCACGGACTCGAGGTAGCAGGTGCCCGAAGCGGACCACCGCAGTACGTGGTCCGCCCAGCCCCACGCGGCCGGTGGAAGCAAGCCGGAGGCGTCGTACGCCAGGTACCCGAACCACCCGCCGCCGATCACGCCCGGCGGGGCGTCGACCTCCGGGCAATCGGGGAACCCGGCGGGCGAAACCGCGAGCGAAGGCGCGAGGACCGCCCGGGAGGAGAACCAGTCACCCGACAGCATCGCGGGCGGCGGCAGCCCGCGGGAAGCGTTGTGGTGAGCAAGTACCGAGAAAGCGTGCGCGGGCGTGACATCCGTTCGGAGTGCCCTGCTCGTCACGCGCATGGCGCCATACCACCACAGGTCAGAGCAGCAGGTCGCCCAATGTGAACGGGTACACGACGGCGTTCTGCTCCACCGGACCGTCGACGCCCCGCACGTCCGGGCCGTACGCGTGCTGGTGCACGCCGAGCCGCGAGTGGAACCAGCCCGGCCGGCCGGGGATGCCGTTGTGCCGGACCAGCCACAGCACGACCTCGCTGTCGGCCCAGCGGTCCGGGTGCAGCCGGTGCGCCCAGCAGTCGTGGTCGGCGTAGACGAGCACCCGCTCGATCCGCGCCGCGTGCCGGACGTGCTTGATCCACGACTTGATGAACCGGTCGTCCACGCTCGGCGCCGCCACCTCCAGGGCCGGCGCCAGCGACCCGGGCGCGAACGCGCCGAGCCGGCTGGCCGTCCGGACGAAGTGGTCGGCCTGGTCGTGCGCCGCGCCGGGTCGGGCGTAGTGCCGGCCGCCGACGTGCAGGCCCGCCTCCTGCGCGCCGGCCAGGTTGCGCTCGGCCGCGGAGTTGGTCCAGTTGACGTTCTCGCTGATCGTCACCGACACGAACCGGGTCTCCGCCCCGCGGACGGCGTGCCAGTCGGTCACCCGCTCCCGGTGGGACAGCGAGATCCCGCGTTCGCTCTCCGGTTCCGTCACATTCCGCCCCCGGCCCGTCGGTGGAGAGCACACCATACGTCGCCGGAGGCCGACCCGCAGTGACCCACACTGGTTGATCAGGCGTTTTCCTTCTGGAAGGTCCGCGTGCCCCACCACACGGACACCACGGCCATCACCAGCACCACGACGCTGCCGGTGAACAACGCGTCCATCGTGAAGTCGCCCTTGAAGGTGTTCCGCTCGACGTCCACGACGTGGCGGAAGGGGTTGATCTGGGAAACCGTGTACAGCCACTTCGGCGCGACGCCGGCCGTGATCGGCAGCAGGATCCCGGATAGCAGCAGCAGCGGGATGAGCACGGCGTTGAGCAGCGCGGGGAACGTCTCCTCGCTCTTCAACGTCAGCGCCAGCGCGTAGGAGCACGACGCCAGCGACACCGCCAGCAGGAACACGATCACCAGGCTCAGCAGCACCCCGCCGACCGGCGCGTCGAGGTCGAACGCCAGGTACGCCAGCGCGATGATCAGCAGCGCCTGGACGACGGCCTGCAGCGCGTTGGCCAGCACCTTGCCCAGCAGCAGCGCGCCGCGGCTGACCGGCGTCACCCGGAACCGCTCGACGACGCCGGAGCGGTAGTCGGCCAGCAGCCCGAACCCGACGAACGAGCTGCCGAACAGCGCCAGCTGGGCGATCAGCGCCGGGGTGAGCAGCATCCAGCCGTCCACTTCGGACAGGCCCTGGGCCTGCATCGCCTTGACCATCAGCGGCCCGAACAGGAACAGGTACAGCAGCGGCTGCATGATCCCGATCATGACCCAGGTCGGGTTGCGCAGCGCCGCCTTCATGTCGCGGCGGAAGATCAGCCAGGTGTCACGCAGCACGGGTGCCCTCCTCCGCTTCGCGCAGCGAGCGCCCGGTCAGGGTCAGGAAAACGTCGTCGAGCGTGGGCCGGTGCACCTGGACCGACAGCATCGGGATGGACTTCGCGTCGAGCGCGCGCAGGAGCTCCGGCAGGGCGACGTCGCCGCGCGGCACCCGGAACCGGACGGTCCCGCCGTCCGCGGACAGCTCGTGCGCGCCCGGGAGCCGTCCGGCGATTTCAGCGGCGTCGGCGCCCTGCTCCGGGTCGACGCCGACTTCGACGCGGTCGCCGTTGACCCGGGCCTTGAGCGCGTCCGGCGTGCCCTCGGCGACGATCCGGCCGTCGTCGATGACGATCAGCCGATCCGACAGCGCGTCGGCCTCGTCGAGGTAGTGGGTCGTGAGGAAGACCGTGACGCCCTGCTCGGCGCGCAGCCGGCGGATGTGGTCCCACAGGTTGGCGCGGCTCTGCGGGTCGAGCCCGGTCGACGGCTCGTCGAGGAAGACGAGCCCCGGCGAGTGGATCAGCCCGAGCGCGATGTCGAGCCGCCGCCGCTGGCCGCCCGACAACGTCCGGGTCAGCCGCTGGTCCAGCCCGGTCAGGTCGAGCTGCTCGGCGAGTTCGGCGCCGCGCGCGATCGCGTCGGCCTTGCTCATCCGGTAGAGCCGGCCCTGCAGTTCGAGCTCGTCGGCGACCTTGGTCTCCGGCGAGCTGCCGCCGCCTTGCGCGACGTAGCCGATCCGCTCGCGCACCCCCAGCGGGTCCTTCAGCAGGTCGCGGCCGCCGACGGTCGCGGTGCCCGCGCTCGGCTTCAGCAGCGTGGTCAGCATGCGCAGCGTGGTCGTCTTCCCGGCGCCGTTCGGCCCGAGGAACCCGACGAGCTCACCCGCTTCGACGTCGAGGTCGACGCCCTTCACCGCGTGTACTTCGCCCCCAGAGCGGCCCTTGCGGCGGAACCGCCGCTCGAGACCGCGTGCCGTGATCATGGGATCTCCTAATCAAATTTGACTAATCGAGTGCCCACTGTGCCCCGGGGAGAGCGTGCTAGTCAAACTTGATTACTCGCCGGCCATCACGTACTCGCCCGCTTCGAGCCGGGCGACCAGGCCTTCGAGCCAGGTCAGGCTCGCGTCGGTGATCCCGCCCCACAGCCGGTACAGCTCGCTGACGTGCTCGGGCGTCCCCAGCTCCATGCTCGCCTTGATCTCTTCGAGCATCAGCTGCGCTTGCCGCCGCTCGGCCTCCAGGTGCACCAGCCGGTGCCGGAGCAGGTTGATCACCCGGGCCCGCGGCAACGTCGTCATCAGCGAGATCCCGGCCGACAGGTCCGGGTGGTTCAGCGAAGGATCGGACAGCGCCTTCGACAGCAGCACCTGGTACTCCTGCTCGCCGACGTCGGTGAGCCGGTAGGCCGTGCGGTCGGGGCCGCCGTCGCCGGGCTCGACGTCGACCTGCTCCAGCAGTTCCTCGGCGGTCATCTTCTTCAGCGCGTGGTAGATCGACCCCGGCTGGACGTTGGCCCACTTGTCCGCCGACCAGCTGAGCAGCTCGCGCCGCACCTGGTAGCCGTGCGCGCGGCCGTACATGCGCACCACCCCGAGCACGAGCAACCGTGTCGCCGACAACCGGGCCTCCCTCTCGACAAAGCGCGTGACGCCCTCCGTAGGCTAATAAGGTATGAGCACCCCTGTGTTGACCGCGGTGGCCTGGCCCTACGCCAACGGCCCCCGCCACATCGGCCACGTGTCCGGATTCGGCGTCCCGTCCGACGTCTTCTCCCGCTACCAGCGAATGGCCGGCAACCGGGTGCTCATGGTGTCCGGCACCGACGAACACGGCACCCCGATCACCGTCCAGGCGGACAAGGAGAACTCGACCCCGCAGGCGACGGCGGACAAGTACACCCGCCAGATCGGCAACGACCTCCAGGGCCTCGGCCTGTCCTACGACCTGTTCACCCGGACCACGACCGGCAACCACGCCGAGGTGACGCAGCAGATCTTCCTGGCGCTGCACCGCAACGGCTACGTCGTGCCGAAGACCACGCGCGGCGCGATCAGCCCGTCCACCGGCCGCACGCTGCCCGACCGCTACGTCGAGGGCACCTGCCCGATCTGCGGGTACGACGGCGCGCGCGGCGACCAGTGCGACAACTGCGGCAACCAGCTCGACGCCGCGGAGCTGATCAACCCCAAGTCGCGGATCAACGGCGAGACGCCGAAGTTCGTCGAGACCGAGCACTACTTCCTCGACCTGCCGGCGTTCACCAAGACCCTCGGCGACTGGCTGGGCACCAAGACCGACTGGCGCCCGAACGTCCTCAACTTCACCAAGAACCTGATCGACGACATGCGGCCGCGGCCGATCACCCGCGACCTCGACTGGGGCGTCAAGATCCCCCTCGACGGCTGGCGCGACCAGCCGCTGAAGCGGTTCTACGTCTGGTTCGACGCGGTGATCGGGTACTTCTCGGCCAGCGTCGAGTGGGCGCGGCGGTCCGGCAACCCGGACGCGTGGCAGGAGTGGTGGAACAACGCCGACGCGCGTTCGTACTACTTCATGGGCAAGGACAACATCACCTTCCACGCCCAGATCTGGCCGGCGCTGCTGTTCGGCCACAACGGCGAGGGCGACAAGGGCGGCGAGCCCGGCAAGTACGGCAAGCTGCACCTGCCCGACGAGATCGTCTCCAGCGAGTTCCTCACCATGAGCGGCTCGAAGTTCTCGACCTCGCGCGGGCGCGTGATCTACGTCGAGGACTTCCTGCGCGACTTCGGCCCGGACACGCTGCGGTACTTCATCTCGGTCGCCGGCCCGGAGACCCAGGACACGGACTTCACCTGGGACGAGTTCGTCCGCCGGACCAACTTCGAGCTGGCCAACGAGTGGGGCAACCTGGTCAACCGGTCCATCTCGATGGCGCACAAGAACGTCGGCGCCATCCCGCGCCCGGAGGCCCCGACGGCGGCCGACGAAGAGCTGAAGGCGTTGTCGCGCAAGGCGTTCGACACCGCGGGCGCGCACCTGGCCCGGTCCCGGTTCAAGCTGGCGGCGAGCGAGGCGATGAAGGTCGTCACCGCGGCGAACAAGTACATCTCCGACCAGGAGCCGTGGAAGCTCAAGGACGACCCGACGCGGCGCGACACCGTGCTGCACACCGCGCTGCAGGTGGTGAGCGACGCCAACACGCTGCTGACGCCGTTCCTGCCGCACTCGGCGCAGAAGGTGCACGAGGCCCTCGGCGGCACCGGCGTCTGGGCCGCCCAGCCGGAGCTCAAGGAGGTCGACGACCTCGACATCGCCGGCCGGGTCAACCCGATCCTGACCGGCGACTACGCGGGCGAGCAGGCGAAGTGGGAGTCGAAGCCGATCGAGGTCGGCAAGCCCCTGCGGAAGCCGTCGCCGCTGTTCACCAAGCTCGACCCGGCGCTCGGCGAGACCGGTCCGGAGTGGGCGCCGATCATCAAGGAGTAAGAAGTACGCATGGGTGAAGAGAAGCGCGAGCTGCCGCCGGTCCCGGACCGGCTCCCGGTGTCGGTGGTGGACGCGCACACCCATCTCGACGCGTGCGGCGCGGTCACCGCGGCCGATGTCAAGGCCGTGGTCGACCGCGCCGAGCGCGCCGGCGTCGCCCGCGTCGTCACGGTGGCGGACGACCTCGCCTCGGCCCGCTGGGCCGCCGAGGCGGCCACCTGGGACCGCCGGGTCTGGGCCGCCGTCGCGATCCACCCGACGCGGACCAAGGAGTTCGGCGACGCCGAGAAGTCCGAAGTGGAGCGCCTGGCCGCCCAGGACCGCGTGGTCGCCGTCGGCGAGACCGGCCTCGACTACTACTGGGACTACTCGCCGCACGACGCCCAGCAGGAGGCGTTCCGCTGGCACATCGACCTCGCCAAGCGGCTGGACAAGCCGCTGATGATCCACGACCGCGAGGCCCACGACGACGTGTTGCGCATCCTGGCCGAAGAGAATGCGCCGAACGCCGTAATCTTCCATTGTTTTTCCGGGGACGCGGAAATGGCCCGCAAGTGCCTCGACGCCGGGTACGTCCTTTCCTTCGCGGGCACGGTGACGTTCAAGAACGCGAAGGGGCTCCACGAGGCGGCCCGGCTCTGCCCCCCGGACCAGTACCTCGTCGAAACCGACGCGCCGTTTCTGACCCCCCACCCGTTCCGTGGACGGCCGAACGAGCCGTTCGGCGCCGCTTACACCGTCCGTCACCTCGCGGCGCTCAGGGGCGAAGCTGTCCACGAAGTCGCCGAATCGGTCCGGACCACCGCCGAGCGGGTCTACCGACTCCCCAGTGTCACAACGGGTTGAACGCATTGCGACATCAGGGTTCCTTGATCGTCCACCTGATGGAGTGACGGGGATCACGACACTCCGGGGGGTGTTTGCGCAACCCGCCTCGACCCGTTACTGTCCCGTGATCGTGCCGGTCGGTACCTGTGCTCAGCAGCGTCCGATCGTCACGCCCAGTCGTAGAGACGGCGCCCCCGACCGTCGTCTCGTGAAAGGGAACGATCCCCGGTGACAGGTAGCAGACAGGCTGGAGCGCGCTCCGCCGTCCTCGAACGCAGTTATTTCGAGGACACCGCGTATGGCCAGCTCGACTTCTCCGACGACCCGAACATCACGCAGCAGGACATCCTCGCCGCGCTCGGCCCCGACGCCGACGCGATGATGGCCGAGATCGACGTCGACGTCGACGAGTTGATCCGCCTCATCAACGCCGAGACGACGTACCTGCCCCCGATCGTCATCCCGGACGAGATCGAGGCGGACCGGACCGCGTCCCCGCAGGCCAAGCGGGCCATGCTGGACGAGGGCCTGCGCGAGACCACCAAGGTCTGGAAGCGCCGCTTCCTCAAGGGCGCCGTCCTCAGCGTCATGATCAGCATCGCCGGCGGCGGCGCGGCCGCGCTGGCGATGAACAAGAGCGTCACCGTCGACGTCGACGGCCAGCAGACCACCGTGCACTCGTTCGGCGACACCGTCGGCGAGGTGCTGGAGGACGCGGGCCTGTCCGTGGGCGCGCACGACTCGCTCTCCCCGTCCCCGCAGGCGGAGGTCGGCGACGGCGGCGTCATCAAGCTCGAGCGCGGCCGCCAGCTGAAGATGATCGTCGACGGCTCGGAGCACACCTCCTGGGTCCGCGCGACGCACCTCGGCGACGCGCTGGGCCAGCTCGGCATGACCGGTCTGGACAAGCCCGGCACGTGGATGTCGATGTCGAAGGACGGCGAGCTGCCCCTCCAGGGCGCCACCGTCGAGATCAAGACCCTGAAGAACATCACCCTGTACGACGGCGCCAACGCGCCGAAGCAGGTGAAGACGACCGCGGTCACGACGAAGGAGTTCCTGGGCGAGTACAAGCTCACCCTGGGCCCGGAGGACCAGGCCGAGGGTGGTCTGGACGTCAAGCTGACCGACGGCGCCGAGGTGCACATCAGCCGCACCGGCGTCTCGACGGTCGTCCAGAAGGAGTCCATCGACCCGCCCGAGCAGAAGGTCGACGACCCGGACCTCGCCAAGGGCAAGACCTCGGTCGAGGACCCGGGCACGCCGGGCGAGAAGATGGTGACCTACAAGGTCACGCAGAAGAACGGCAAAGAGGTCTCCCGCGAGAGCGTCTCCGAGCAGGTCATCACCCAGCCGAAGCCGAAGATCATCCACGTCGGCACCAAGCAGGCCCCGACGCCGGACATCGGCGACGGCTCCGTGTGGGACCGCATCGCGCAGTGCGAGTCGGGTGGCAACTGGGCCATCAACACGGGCAACGGCTACTACGGCGGCCTCCAGTTCGACAAGCGCACGTGGGACGCCTACGGCGGCGACGCGTACGCGAGCCTGCCGAGCCAGGCGTCGCGTGAGCAGCAGATCGCGATCGCCGAGAAGGTCCGCGACGCCCGCGGCGGCAGCTACAGCGCCTGGCCGGTCTGCGGCAAGAAGGCCTGACCTTTTCGCAAAACGGCCCTCGTCCCTCGTGGACGGGGGCCGTTTCGCGTTTCGGGCACACTGGGGCCGTGGAGGACTACCAGCGCCGCAAGCTCGAGTACTTCCGCGAGGCGCTGACCCGGCTGACGCGTCCCGCCGAGGAGCAGCGGGCGTGGCTGCGCGAGAACGGCCTCGGCCTCGCCGACGAGTTGGCGACCGAGTTCGACGACTTCTACGAGGACCTCGCTTCGTGGCACGGTGACGCCGCGCCGGTCCTCGCCGAGCTGGACCGCCTGCTCGCCCGCATGAGCGGCGAAGCCAACGCGCACCTCTGGGAAGTCGAAGCCCTCGTGGCCGAACCCGACTGGCAGCGCGTGCGCGAGCTGGCCACCGCCGCCCTCGCGGTGCTGCCCGACCACGATCGGTAAGCTCACCCGGTGGTTGAACTGCTGGGACCGGCCGAAATCCGCGGGCTGGCGGCCGAACTCGACGTGCGGCCGACCAAGAAGCTCGGGCAGAACTTCGTGCACGATCCCAACACCGTCCGGCGGATCGTCGAGCTCGCGGGCGTCGGCCAGGGCGACGTCGTCCTCGAGGTCGGGCCCGGGCTCGGTTCGCTGACCCTCGGGCTGCTCGCCACCGGCGCGCGGGTCGTCGCCGTCGAGATCGATCCCAAGCTCGCCGAGCGGCTGCCCAAGACCGTCGCCGAACGCGGCCCCGAAGCCGCGGACCGGCTGACCGTCGTCGGCGCCGATGCGCTGCGCGTCACGCGCGAGCAGCTGGGCGAGCCGACCGCGCTCGTCGCCAACCTGCCCTACAACGTCGCCGTTCCGGTCGTGCTGCACCTGCTCGCCGAGGTGCCCTCGCTCACCAAGGGCCTGGTCATGGTGCAGACCGAGGTCGCCGACCGGATGGCCGCCGGCCCCGGCAGCCGGATCTACGGCGTCCCCAGCGTCAAGCTCGCCTGGTACGGCCCCGCGCGCAAGGTCGCCGCCGTGCCGCGCTCGGTGTTCTGGCCGGTGCCGAACGTCGACTCGGCGCTCGTCGCCTTCGAGCGCGGTGACGCTCCGGCGTCGGACGACCGCGATCGGCTCTTCGGCCTCGTCGACGCCGCCTTCTCACAACGCAGGAAGACCCTCCGCGCCGCGCTCGCCGGCTGGGCGGGCTCCGCCGAGCGGGCCGGCGAGCTGCTCGCGGCCGCCGGGATCGACCCGAAGACCCGCGGGGAGCAGCTGGACGTGCAGGACTTCGCCCGGCTCGCCGCCGCGCGTTAGCAGGTCCACAGTGGAAGTCAACGTGGCGCGGTGAAAATACGCCTCTTGCCGTGCCATCTCGCGATTCGGACACCTCCAGTCGTGTGATCTGGGCCAACAGGCTTGCTTTCGCTCCTCGGGATCGGCTTTACTCGGAAGCGTCCATCCCGAGCGACTGAGAGACCTGGCTCGCCGAAGTCGCAGCAACCACCCTCCACAGGGCAGGTGCTACCGCCAGGACCGATGGAGGCCGTTTCCGATGAAGAGGGTAGCTCGCCCCCTGCTCCTGACCAGGCGTCGCGTTGTCGACGAAGGCCGCCGCTCCGTGACCGCATGTCGACGCTCCCACTGAGCTTGTCGTAGCCGGTCCACCTCTTCTTCACGCACCGTCCACACAGGACGGACTTTGCTTGCGGCCGGGTGCCGCGCACTGCGCGCACCCCGTTTTCTGGAGCCTTCGTGATCACCGTCGAAAACCTGTCCAAAACCTTTGCCACCAACGGAAACTCGGTCGTCG
Organism: Amycolatopsis sp. NPDC101161; assembly: GCF_044768185.1. Classification (NCBI taxonomy): domain Bacteria; kingdom Bacillati; phylum Actinomycetota; class Actinomycetes; order Pseudonocardiales; family Pseudonocardiaceae; genus Amycolatopsis; species Amycolatopsis sp. NPDC101161. The sequence goes on along the minus strand of NZ_JBIWPI010000002.1, from coordinate 917,752 downwards.
CCCTGCGGGACGTGAGCGTCGACGTCCAGGCCGGCTCGCTGTTCGGCGTGGTCGGCCCGGCCGGGTCCGGCAAGTCCGTCCTGGCCCGTTGCATCGCGCTGCAGGAGCGCCCCGACCGCGGCGTCGTCCGGCTCGACGGCCTCAACACCGGCACCCTCGACGGCCGCCGCCTGCGCGAGATCCGCCGTCAGCTGGGTGTTGTCTCGACCAAGCCGGAGCTGATCGCCGAGCGCACCATCGCCGGCAACATCGCTTCCCCGCTCGAGCAGCTCGGCGTCGACGGCCCGCAGCGCCGCAGCCGGGTCGGCTCGCTGCTCGACCTGGTCGGCCTGACGCAGCGCGCGACGCAGCGTCCGGGCGAGCTGTCGGAGGGTCAGCTCCGCCGCGTCGCGGTCGCCAAGGCCCTCGCGGCCGCGCCGGCCGTGCTCCTGGCCGACGACCCGACCGCCGGCATCGACCCGGAGGAGGCCGGCTCGGTGCTCACCGTGCTCGACCGCGCCCGCTCCGAGCTGGGCACCACCGTCGTCATCACGACGCCGGACGCCGGCGTGGTCCGCCGGGTCTGCGACGACGTCGCGGTGCTCGAAGACGGCACGGTCATCGAGCGCGGCACGGTGCTCGACCTGATCTCGAACCCGGCCAGCCGCACCGCGCAGGCGCTGCTGCCCGCCATCGAGACCACCCGCGCGCAGTCGGCGCGCTACGACCGCTCGGTCGACGTCGTGCTGGTCGGCTTCGCGTCGGTCGGCGCGCTGCTGCCCGAGGCGGCGGGCCGCTTCGACGTCGAGTTCGCCACCATCGGCGGCGGCCTGACCCGGATCGGCGACACCCCAGTCGGCCGCTTCCGCCTGGGCGTCCGCGGCGAGCGCGCCGACGCGGCCCTCGCGTGGGTCGCCGAGCGCGGCGGCCACGTGACGCACACCGCTCGCGGCCCGCAGGGCGTGGCTGCCTGATCCAAACGTCGAAGACGCCCCGATGCGCACGTCGCATCGGGGCGTTTTCGCGGGCACGTAGGCTGGTCGGGTGCTCGCCGTAGTTCCGCCCCCAGTCACCGTCCGGGTCCCGGCCAAGGTCAACCTGCACCTGGCGGTCGACGACCTGCGCGAAGACGGTTACCACGAGCTGGTGACCGTGTTCCAGGCCCTGTCGCTGACCGACGAAGTGACCGTCGCCGTCACCGAAGAGCCGGGGCTGGAGATCTACGGCGAGGGCGAGGGCACGGTCCCGACCGGCCCCGAAAACCTGGCGTGGCGCGCGGTCGAAGCGCTGTCCGCGCACGTCGGCCGCAGCGGCGACCCGAAGGTCCGGGTGGTGCTGCGCAAGGGCATCCCGGTCGCGGGCGGCATGGCGGGCGGCAGCGCGGACGCGGCGGCGACGCTCGTCGGGCTGGCGAGCCTGTGGAACCTCGACGTCACGCGCGACGAGCTCGCGGAGATCGCCGCGGGCCTGGGCAGCGACGTCCCGTTCGCGCTCTACGGCGGCACCGCGCTGGGCACCGGGCGCGGCGAGCGGCTCGTCCCGGTGCTGTCGCGGCACACCTTCCACTGGGTGCTCGCCTTCGACGAGCGCGGCCTCTCGACGCCGAAGGTGTTCGGCGAGCTCGACCGGCTGCGCGCGGACGGCAACCCGCCGCGGATCGGCTCGCACACCCCGGTCGTCGAGGCGCTGGCCTCGGGCGACCCGCGCCAGCTGGCGCTGCTGCTGGGCAACGACTTGCAGGCCGCGGCGGTCTCGCTGCGGCCGGGCCTGCGCCGCACGCTGCGCGCCGGCGTCAACGCGGGTGCGCTCGCCGGCACGGTCTCCGGTTCCGGCCCGACGTGCGCGTTCCTCTGCGAAGACGCGCAGTCGGCGGTCGAGGTCGCCGCCGAGCTGTCGGGAGCGGGGGTGTGCCGCACGGTCCGGGTGGCGCACGGCCCGGTGCCCGGCGCCCGCGTCGTCGGCGGCGACGACGCGAACCGGCCGACGCCGCCGCGGGTGCACGCCTGATCGTCCACTGTGGATTTCTACTTCTCGGAAAGGAACGGCTGAGCGGATGGCCAACCTGGTCAACCTGGAGGCGGTGAGCAAGTCCTACGGGGTTCGCCCGCTCCTGGACGGCGTGTCGCTGGGTGTCGCGGCCGGGCAGCGCATCGGCGTCGTCGGCCTCAACGGTGGCGGCAAGACCACCCTGCTGGAAGTCCTTTCCGGACTCGCCGAGCCGGATTCCGGGCGGGTGAGCCATGTCGGCGGCCTGCGGATGGCCGTCGTCACCCAGCGCACCGAGCTGCCGGCGGACAGCACGGTCGGCGACGTCGTCCTGGAACGCTACGGCGCCGAGCACGAGTGGGCGGCCGACGCCCGCGTCCGGTCCATTGTGGACGGACTCGGGATCACCGCGATCGGGCTGGGTACGCCGACCGCGAACCTCTCCGGCGGCGAGCGGCGCCGGGTGTCCCTGGCCGCCGCGCTGACCGGCGAGCTCGACCTGGTCGTGCTGGACGAGCCGACCAACCACCTGGACGTCGAAGGTGTCCGCTGGCTCGCCGACCACCTGCTCGCGCGCCGGATCGCCGTCGTGGTCGTCACGCACGACCGGTGGTTCCTCGACACGGTCGCGACGCTGACGTGGGAGGTCGCGAACGGCCGCGTCGAGCAGTACGAAGGCGGTTACGCGGACTGGATCTTCGCGCGCGCCGAGCGGGCGCGACTGGCCGCGACGGCCGAGGAGAAGCGGCAGAACCTGGCCCGCAAGGAGCTGGCGTGGCTGCGCCGCGGCCCGCAGGCGCGCTCGTCTAAGCCGCGCTACCGCATCGAGGCGGCCGAAGCGCTGATCGCCGACGTGCCGCCGCCGCGTGACTCCGTCGAGCTGCAGGCGTTCGCGAAGCGCCGGCTCGGCAAGACCGTGCTGGAGCTGGAGGACACGACGTACCAGGTGGGCGAGCGGACGCTGCTCGACCACGTCACCTGGCGGATCGGCCCGGGCGACCGGATCGGCCTGGTCGGGGTGAACGGCTCGGGCAAGACGTCGCTGCTGAAGCTGCTCGGCGGCGACGTCGAGGGCTCGACCGGCCGCCGGATCGAAGGCAAGACGGTGGCGCTCGCGCACCTGCGCCAGGAGCTCGACGACCTGCCGGGCGACCTGCGCGTGCTGCAGGCGATCGAGCAGGTGGCCGGGCGCGTGGTGTTCGGCAAGCAGGAGATGACGGCGTCGCAGCTGGGCGAGAAGCTCGGCTTCCCGCAGGCCCGCCAGTGGACCCCGGTCGGCGACCTGTCCGGCGGCGAGCGCCGCCGGCTGCAGCTGTGCCGGCTGCTGATGGCCGAGCCGAACGTCCTGCTGCTCGACGAGCCGACGAACGACCTGGACATCGACACGCTCCAGCAGCTGGAGGACCTCCTCGACGGCTGGCCGGGCACGATGGTCGTGGTCTCGCACGACCGCTACCTGGTGGAAAGGGTGTGCGACACGATCGTCGCCCTGTTCGGCGACGGCCGGATCACCCACTTGCCGGGCGGGATCGAGGAGTACCTGAACCGCCGCGCGGCCGCCCAGCCGGCCGCGGGCCCGGCGCCGTCCGCGGAGAAGGCCGAGGCGAAGAAGTCGGCGGCGGATCTGCGCGCGGCGCAGAAGGAGCTGAGCCGGCTGGAGCGCAAGCTGGACCAGCTGCACGCGAAGGAGGAGAAGCTCCACGCGTCGCTGCTGGAGGCGGCGACGGATCCGGCGAAGCTGATGGAGCTGAACGCGGAGCTGAAGGGCGTCCAGGGCGAGATCGAGGACGTCGAAGGCCGCTGGCTGGAGACGTCCGAGCTGCTGGAGTGACACATGTCGACCTGCTGACACGCGATGGTCAACGCCTGCCAGTAATGTCTGCCCCATGAGCAGGTTCGTGGACACGCTCGTCGCCACCGCGGCGGGGCGGGGTCAGCAGCGTGGCATGGTCACCGGGGAACCCAAGGAACCCGTCCGGCGGACGTGGGCCGAGGTGCACGAAGAAGCCCGGCGGATCGCCGGGGGGCTCGTCGCCGGTGGGTTCGAGCGGGGCACCGCGGTCGGCGTGCTCGCCGCCGCGCCCGTGTTGATCGCTCCCACCGTGCAGGCCGTCTGGCTGGCCGGGGGCAGCGTCACCATGCTGCACCAGCCCACCCCGCGCACCGATCTCGCCGAATGGGCCGAGGACACCGTGCGCGTCCTCGGGATGATCGGGTCGGACCTCGTGCTGCTCGGCGAGCCGTTCGACCAGCTCGCTCCCGTGCTCGAAGAAAAGGGCATCGGGTTCAAGCTCATCACGGACCTCACGAAGGCCGAGCCGCTGGCGGACGTCGTCGTCACCGATGAGAGCGAGACCGCGCTCCTGCAGCTGACCAGCGGGTCGACCGCCGACCCCAAGGCCGTGCGGATCACCTACGGGAACCTGTACTCCAACGTCAAAGCCATGGTCGACCGCGCGGAGTTCGACTTCGACGTCGACGTCATGGTCTCCTGGCTGCCGACCTTCCACGACATGGGCATGGTCGGCTTCCTGACCGTCCCGATGACCTTCGGCGTCGAGCTCGTCAAGATCACGCCCGTCGAGTTCCTCTCCGGGCCGTTGATCTGGCCGGAGCTGATCACCAAGTACGGCGGCACGACGACGGCCGCGCCGAACTTCGCCTACGCCATCGTCGGGCGCCGGATGGCCCGCGTCGACGACGACAGCGCCTACGACCTCTCGAAGCTGCGCATCGCCCTGAACGGCGCCGAGCCCATCGACGAGACCGCCGTCCAGACCTTTGTGGACGCCGGCGCGCGGTTCAAGATGCCCGCGGAATGCGTTTTCCCGGCCTACGGCATGGCGGAGGCGACGCTCGCCGTGTCGTTCGCGCCGCTGTTCACCGGGCTCACGCTCGACGTCGTCGAAGCCGACGCGCTGGAGGCCGACAACCGCGCGGTGCCCGTGCCCGAAGGGGACGCCCGGCGCGGCACCGACAGCGTCCGCTCGTTCGCGCTCCTCGGCCGTCCGCTGGACGGCCTGGAAGCGGAGATCGTCAACGAGGCGGGCGAGCGGGTCGGTGACCGCCAGGTCGGCGAGATCCGGCTGCGCGGCGAGGCCGTGACGCCCGGGTACCTGACCATGGAGGGCCCGGTCGCCACGCAGGACGACGAGGGCTGGCTGAACACCGGCGACCTCGGCTACCTGGTCGACGGCCAGATCGTCATCTGCGGCCGCCGCAAGGACGTCATCATCATGGGCGGCCGCAACCTGTACCCGACGGACATCGAGCGCGCGGCGACGTCGGTCGAGGGCGTCCGGGCGGGCAACGCCGTGGCCGTGCGGCTGGACGCCGGCAGCCGCCGCGAGCGGTTCGCGGTGGTCGTCGAGTCGAAGCTGGCGGGGGACGCCGAGGCCGAGAAGAACCTGATGAAGCAGGTCTCGGCGCGGGTGCGCGACGCCGTCGACATGCGGCCGTACGCGGTGGTCGTGCTGCCGGCGGGGAGCCTGCCCAAGACGCCGTCGGGCAAGGTCAAGCGCGCGGCGACGGCCCAGCAGTTCGCCGACAAGATCAAGAAGAACGCCGACGCCTGACGCACTCCCGGCGGCGGGCCGTGACGACCCGCCGCCGGGAGTGGTCAGCGTTGCTGGAGGCGCTCCGCCCGGAGGGTCGGCGGGGTGGCGCGCTCGGCCGTGGCTTCGTCGGACGTGCGGGCGCCGGGGAGGTCCGGGGCGTGGCCCGTGCGCGCCGCGAGCTGGTCTTCCACGGTGTCGAGGAACTCGTCGACCTCGCGTTCGTCGTAGCCGCGCTTGCCGATCAGCGGCTTCGCGAACACCACGTGGTGCACTTCGGCGGCGGTCAGGTCGTCCTCCTCGGCGAACGTCTTGGCGATGCGCCGGACGAACTCGTCGACCTCGTGCTTGGCGTAGCCACGACGGCCGATCGGGGCGTTACCGAAGGTGACCTCGGCGAGGTCTTCGGCGGTGAACGACATGCAACTCTCCGATTCCGGGGTTGGGCGGTGCGAACTGCCGTACACCGTCCTAACCCGCGGACGGGCTCCCCCGGAAGGGTCGGACCCCGAAGCTCACCCCGACGGGCGGTCGCCGTCCGCCTGTGAGTGAGCCGGGGTTACGCAGCGCTGTGTGGCCGGACTCACACCGTCACGAGCGGCCGAACCACTTCCGCGGACCCTGCGGGCGCGCCTCCTCGACCGCCGGACGCGGGTTGCGCAGCGCCACCAGCGCCGCCTCGGCCTCGTCGAGGAACAGGTCGACTTGGGCCTGGTCGTACGCGCGCATGCCGACCGGCATGATCGTGAACTCGACGTAGTGGATGTCGTCGGCCGTCAGGATGTTGCGGCCGGACAGCGCCTCGGCGATCAGGTCGAGGAACGCGTCGACCTCGTCCTCGTTGTAGCCGCGCCGGCCGAAGCGGGGTTTGCCGAACGCGATCGCCCGGACTTCGTCAGGGGTCATGGGATTACCTTGCCACCGATGTCAGCCCGCATGGAAGGCGTTCTGCGCGGCCGCGAGACCGGTGCCGACCAGCGCCTCGGTCGCGTCCGCGCAGCGGTCCACCTCGAACGGGAGCTCCTTGCGCTCGACCGTCGAGAAGTCCTTCAGGACGAAGTCGGCCGGGTCCTGGCGGCCGGGCGGGCGGCCGATGCCGAACCGGACCCGGTAGTAGTCGCGGGTGCCGAGCGACTTCGTGATCGAGCGGAGGCCGTTGTGGCCGTTGTCGCCGCCGCCGAACTTCAGCTTCAGGGCGCCGAAGTCGACGTCCAGCTCGTCGTGCACCACGACGATCCCGGTCGGCGGCACCTTGTAGAACCGCGCCGCGCCGACCACCGGGCCGCCGGAGAGGTTCATGTACGACCGCGGCTTCACCAGCACCACGCGGCGGCCGCCCAGGCGCCCTTCGAGCACCTCGCCGCCGCTCTTGTGCGTCTTGAACTTGCCCCCGATGCGGGTGGCGAGCTCGTCCAGCACCATGAAACCGACGTTGTGCCGGTTTCCGGCGTACTGGGGTCCGGGATTGCCGAGGCCGGCGAGCAGGATCAGCTCGCCGGCCCCAGGCAGGTCTTCGGTCATGCGGAAATGTTATTCGGCGGCTTCGGCCGACTCGTCGCCCGCTTCGGTAGCGGCGTCTTCGTCGTCGGCCTCTTCACGCTGCGGCTCGTTGACGGCGACGACCAGCGCCTCCGGGTCGGTGACCAGGGTGGCGCCCTGGGGCAGCTCGACCTGGCCGGCCAGGACCTGGCTGCCGATCTCGAGGCCCTCGATGGAGACCTCGAACTGCTCCGGGATGTGCAGCGCCTCGACCTCGACCTGCAGGGTGTCGACGTCCTGGTTGACCAGGCCGCCGGGGCCGGGGGTGCCGGAGACGACGACCGGGACGTCGACGACGATCTTCTCGCCGCGCTTCACGACCAGCAGGTCGACGTGCTCGATGTAGTTCTTCAGCGGGTGCACGACGATCGTCTTCGTCAGCGCGAGCTCGTCGGAGCCCTCGATGGCGAGGGTGATGACGGCGTTGGAGCCGTTCTCGCGGACGACGCGGGCGAACTCGATCGCCGGCAGCGCGAAGTGCCGCGGGTCCGAGCCGTGGCCGTACAGCACGGCGGGGATCTTGCCGGCGCGACGCGTGCGACGCGCGGCGCCCTTGCCGAACTCGGTGCGCGGCTCGACGGACAGACGTACCTCGGACACGGTGTGGCACTCCTTCAAATCACGAACATGGTGCGGGAGACAGCATGCTGCGGCGGGGATGCTTGCGTTGTTCTGTTCAGGCGGTTGCGGCGGCGAGTTTCAGGCGTGCACGACAGCCGGGGCTACTCGAGCCGCCGCGTCGATCACGCCGGGCACCCATGACGGGCCCCGCCTCGCCGAGACAACCTCAAGAGTGTAAACCAACCTCATCACGGTGGGTTGCGGCGGGGGCCCGGCCCAGGCTAGAACCCTCCTGAACCCCGGTGCGTGACGACACAAATCCGGTGGCGGGACTTCACCGGCCGAGGTGTCCTCGGGTACAGCGGGAGAGCAGGGGGCGGAAGATGCGGGCTCGACGGGCCACGACGGCGGCGGCGGTGCTGCTGCTGGGCGGACTGCTGGCCGGCTGCCAGGTGGCGGTCCCCGGCACCGCCGGCGTCTCCGCCGCCGGGCAGCAGACGGCCGACCGGCGCGCCGAGCAGCGCACCGCGGTCGAAGCCGCCCTCACCGCCCTGGGGCAGGCGCCCGCGCTCGCCCTGAAGTCGGCGGTCAACGGCGCGGACCAGCAGTTCCGGGTCACCCGCGGCGGCACCGCCCTCGGCGGGCTGCCGCTGGAGGGCCGCGTCGTCCAGGTGACCGCCGCCGCGGGCCAGTTCTACCTGCAGGCCGACGCCGACTACTGGAAGGCGCACGCCATCGACGAGGGCACGCAGTTCGGCACGAGCTGGGTGCGTTCGCTCGGCTCCGAGCTGCCCCTCGACCCCGCCGCGCGGTTCGCCCCGCGGGCGCTGGCCGACGGCCTGCGCAAGGCGTTGGCCGGCCTCGACCGGCTGAGCGACCCGGTCAAGGCGAAGCTCCCGGACGGCACCGAGGTCTACCAGCTCGGCGCCGCGCCCAGCGTCCTGCGCGTCACGACGGCCAAGCCGAACCGGGTCGTCAGCTTCGCCCCGGCGCTGCTCGACCCGCAGGCCGGGCCGAAGTTCGGCGCCGAGTTCCGCGTCGACCCGCTCGCCGGCGACGCGCTCAAGGCGTTCCACACCGACCTCGACAACACCGTCGGCGGGCTGGGCCAGCCGTTCGAAGGCCTGGTCCAGGCCAGTGCCGTCGTCACGAACGACAACCTCGACTGCAAGGACTTCGTCGGCTCGTGCACAACGACCGTCGACGTCTCCAACAGCGTGGTCGGCTCGCCGTCCGGGGGCGGCAAGAGCGTCGTGCACATCAACCTCTCGGTCGAGGTGAGCGCCGACTCGCTCGGTGCGCAGACCTGCACGGCGGCGGCCGACGCCGAGCCGTACGCCACGGTCAAGATGTCCTGCACGGTCAAGTTCAAGCTGCCGAACCGCACGGCGAGCTACCAGGTCCTGTCCAAGCCGAACGCGACCGCGGAGGTCCGCGCGGCCCTCGACGTCAACGCCGTGAAGCAGCAGGTCGCGGCGGAGTTCGCCGGCCTGGGCGGCTGAGCTGGACACCTACCCGGGGGTGCGTTGCTCCCGTTGAAGTAGGCGATCTTCCGTTCCTACCATCGGCTGCGTACAGCCGAACCGAACGGAGAAAAGACATGGCCAAGCTGGTGGTTTTCGGGGGGACCGGGTACGCCGGGGGCAAGATCGGCGCCGAGGCGGTGCGCCGCGGGCACGAGGTGGTCGGCGTCGCGCGCAACCCGGGTTCGGCGCCCGAAGGCGTCGACGAGCGGCAGGGTTCGCTGCACGACGAGGAGTTCGTGGCGGGGCTCGCGAAGGACGCCGACGTCTTCGTGGTCGCCACCCCGGCGCGTGCGATCGACGGCAAGAAGCTGATCGACGCCGTGCCGTCGCTGGCCCGGATCGCGCGCGAGAACGGCGTCCGGCTGTCGTTCGTGGGTGGCGCGGCGAGCCTGCTGGTCGCCGAGGGCGGCCCGCGGCTGTTCGACACCCCGGAGTTCCCGGACGAGTACAAGGACGAGGCCGGCAGCCACGCCGAGGTGCTCGGCCTGCTGCGCGAGCAGCCCGAGGACCTCGACTGGTTCTACGTCAGCCCCGCCGCCGAGTTCGGCGCCTGGACCCCCGGCGAGCGCAAGGGCGAGTTCCGCCTCGGCGGCGACGTCCTGGTGACCGACGAGAACGGCAAGTCGCACATCGGCGGCGACGACTTCGCGATCGCGTACGTCGACGAGATCGAGCAGCCGAAGCACCGCCGCGCGCGCTTCACCGTCGCTTACTGACGGCTTTCGGGGGTCCGGGTGGCGGAGCCCCCGGCCCGAGGCGAAGCCTCGGTTGAACACTGAAGCTCTTTCAGCACGGGCGCGAACGTCTCGAGGTTCGGCTCGAAGACCGTGATGTACGAGAAGCCGTAGCGCTCGCGCCGCTGTTCGAGCTGCCCGGCGATCTCCTCGACCGTGCCCAGCAGGAGCTGGGGCGCGTCGAGGAGCTCCCGGGCGTCGGCGACGGCGCTGCGCTCGGTCAGCTCGTGCCACGCCGCGGCGGCTCGGTCTCGGTCGTCGGTGACCTCGACGTGCTGGACCAGCATGTTGTACTCGACCTCGCGGCCGGTCTTGGACCGGAAGAACCGCACCCGTTCGTCCATCGCCTCGGCGTTGTCGAGCTTGAAGGTGCCCGGCGGCTTCCCGGGCTGCTGCCGGAGCCCGGCGAACCCGACGACGTCCGCGTGCTCGGCGGCCAGCTCCAGGACGCCGTCGCTGTTGCCCGCGATGAGCAGCCGCGGGTGGTCGATGCCCTCGTCCTCGAAGTGTTTCCGCAGGTGGCCGAGGCTCTCTTCGAGGTAGGCGATGCGTTCGGACGCCTTGTGCCACGGCAGCCCGGCGGCGTCGAACTCGGCTTTCATGTGCCCGGCGCCGAGGCCGAGGTCGAGGCGGCCGTCGAGCAGCGCGGCCGTCGAGGACGCTTCGCGTGCGAAGAGCGCGAGGTTGTAGAAGGGCACATTGGACACGAGGGTGCCCAGCCGCGGCCGTTCGGTGACGGCGGCCGCCATGGCCAGCACCGGGAACGGCGCGAACCGGCCGGTGCCGAGGTGGTCGGGCACGGTGATGACGTCGTAGCCGAGCTCTTCGGCCCGCCGGCACTTGGCGATCCAGGCGTCCCGGCTGCCGATCTCGCGGAAGCTGACGCCGAACTTGAAGTTCCCCATGCCGGCGACGCTAGCGCCGGGAACCGCCGCCGGGCGCGGAGTTCGCGCCCGGCGGACGGATCAGGCGTTGCCGTCGAAGAGGGACGTCACCGAGCCGTCTTCGAAGACCTGCTGGATGGCTTCGGCCAGCATCGGCGCGATCGACAGGACCGTCAGCCCCTCGAAGCGCTTCTCCTCCGGGATCGGCAGCGAGTTCGTCACGATGACCTCGCGCGCCTTGCACTGCGAAAGCCGCTCGGTCGCAGGGTCGGACAGGATGCCGTGGGTCGTCGCGATGACGACGTCGGCCGCGCCCTCGTCGATCAGGGCCTCGGTGGCCTTCACGATCGTGCCGCCGGTGTCGATCATGTCGTCGATCAGCACGCAGAGCTTGCCCTCGACCTTGCCGACCACGCGGTTGGCGACGGCCTGGTTCGGCTTGTCCGGGTCGCGCGTCTTGTGGATGAACGCGATCGGCCGGTCGCCCAGCGTCTGCGCCCACTTCTCGGCCAGCCGCACGCGGCCCGAGTCCGGCGAGACGACGGTGATGTCGGCGTCGCCGTAGGTCTTCTTGATGTGGTCGGCCAGCACGGTCTGCGCCATCAGGTGGTCGACCGGGCCGTCGAAGAAGCCCTGGATCTGCGCGGTGTGCAGGTCGACGGTCATGATCCGGTCGGCGCCCGCGGTCTTGAACAGGTCCGCGATCAGCCGCGCCGAGATCGGCTCGCGGCCCTTGTGCTTCTTGTCCTGGCGCGCGTACGGGTAGAACGGCATCACCACGGTGATCCGCTTCGCGCTCGCCCGCTTGAGCGCGTCCACCATGATCAGCTGCTCCATCACGTACTCGTTGATGGGCGTGGTGTGCGCCTGGATGACGAAGGCGTCGGTGCCGCGCACGGACTCCTCGAAGCGGACGAACAGCTCGCCGTTGGCGAACGTGTGCGCCGTCTGCGGGGTGATCGTCACGTTGAGGTGCTTGGCGACCTCTTCGGCGAGCTCCTGGTGCGCCCGTCCGGAGAAGAGCATCAAGTTCTTCTTCGGCGTACCTGACTTCGGACTCATGCTGGCGACTCCCCGTCGGTTCCTGCTGCTGACTCGGCGTCGAGCGCGGCCTGGGCCGCTTCCGCCGCGGGCGTACCCGGCCTGCGCCGGATCGCCCAGCCTTCGATGTTGCGCTGCGGCGGTGCCGACACCGCGAGTGTGCCCGGCGGGACGTCCTCGCGGATCACGGCACCCGCTCCACTGTAAGCGCCGTCACCGACCTGCACCGGAGCGACGAACGTGTTGTCCGCCCCCATCCGGACATACGACCCGATAACGGTCCGGTGCTTGTTCACCCCGTCGTAGTTCACGAACACGCTGGAGCAGCCGATGTTGCTGTGCTCGCCGATCGTGGCGTCACCGACGTAGGTCAGGTGCGGCACCTTCGTGCCGGCGCCGATGTCGGCGGACTTCGTCTCGACGAACGCGCCGAGCTTGCCCTTCTCACCCAGCTTCGTGCCGGGCCGCAGGTAGGTGAACGGGCCGACGTTGACGCCGTCGCCCAGCTCCGAGTCGGAGCCGTGGACGCGCACCACGGAGGCGCGGGCGCCGATGGTCATGTTCGTCAGGGTGCTGTCCGGCCCGACCGTCGTGCCTTCGCCGACCGACGTCGTGCCCTTGAGCTGCACGCCGGGCTCGATGACGACGTCGCGCGACAGCGTCACGCCCGCGTCGATCCAGGTCGTGGCCGGGTCGACGACCGTGACGCCCTCGCGCTGCCAGCGCTGCACGATCCGGCGGTTGAGCTCGGCGCCGAGCACCGACAGCTGGACGCGGTCGTTGACGCCCTCGGTCAGCCACGGGTCGTCGACGACGAGCGCGCCGACGTGCAGGCCGTCGCCGTTCGCGATGCCCAGGACGTCGGTGAGGTAGAGCTCGCCCTGCGCGTTGTCGGTCGAGAGGCGCGAAAGGCCGTCGCGCAGGACAGCGGCGTCGAAGGCGTAGACGCCCGAGTTGATCTCGGTGATCTCCGCCTGCTCCGGGGTGGCGTCCTTGTGCTCGACGATCCCGGTGACCTTGCCGGTGCCGTCGCGCACGATGCGGCCGTAGCCGCTCGGGTCGGCGACGACGGCGGTGAGCACGGTGACCGCGTTCTTCGCCTCGGTGTGCTCGTCGAGCAGCGCGCGCAGGGTCGCCGTGTCGAGCAGCGGGACGTCGCCGTAGCTGACGATCACCGTACCGGTGAGGTCGGCGGGCAGGGTCGCCAGCGCGCAGGACACGGCGTGGCCGGTGCCCTTCTGCTCTTCCTGCACGGCGGTGCCGACCGCGCGCCCGAGGGCGTCCCCGACCCGCGCGAGGTGCTCTCCGACCGCTTCGCGGCCGTGGCCGGTGACGACCACGAGGTGCTCGGGACCCAGGCCGGCGGCGGCCCGGACGGCGTGCTCCACGAGGGGCCGCCCGGCGATCGGGTGCAGCACCTTCGGGGTCGCGGATCGCATGCGGGTGCCCTCACCCGCGGCGAGGATCAACGTGCTCAGCGGGCCGGTCAACGGCGCTCCCAACGGTTACCAAAAAATGGCTTCTGTCGGGCACCGATCCTAACTGTGGTCTTCGGCGTCCCACGCGGGGTCGGTCGGTGGGGCCTCGCCGGCCCACGCGGCGGCCGGGTCGGCGGCCATCGAGTTGGCCGACGCCACCTGGTTGCCGCCGCCGCGTTTCGCCTGGTACATGGCCGCGTCCGCGCGTGCCAGCACCTGCTCGCCGCGCTCCTGCGGCCGCAGCGAGACGAGCCCGATGGACAGCGTGACGCCGTGCGAGAGGTGGTGCGGCAGGTTCGCGACGGACTTGACCGCGCGGCCGAGCGCCATCTTCGCCGCGGACGCCGGCGTGCCCGGCAGCAGGACGATGAACTCGTCGCCGCCGTAGCGCGCCACGAGGTCGTCACCGCGCAGCGCGTCGCGCAGCGTGCTCGCGACGACGCGCAGGACGTTGTCGCCCTCGGCGTGGGACTGCTTGTCGTTGACGCCCTTGAAGCCGTCGAGGTCGACCAGCGCGACCGCGAGGGGCTGCGCGTCCGCCGACGACGCCAGCTGGCGCAGCTTCTCGTCCAGCGCGCGCCGGTTCGGCAGGCCGGTGAGCGGGTCCTGCAGCGCCTGCTGGGTGATCGCGCCGTGCTCGGCGGAAAGCCGTTCGTGCTCGCGGCGGGCGTTCAGCGTGGCGATCTGCGACTCGCGCAGGCTCCACATCTCGTTCTCGAGGCGCCTCGCGTAGTCGATGAGCGACTCGCTGGCGCCGGACGCGTAGTCCGGGCTGGTGTCGAGCCGGGCCAGCTCACGCGCGATGTTGAGCCGCATCGACGGCTGCGAGGTGTCGTCGGTCAGCGACTCGCGGGCGTGCCGCAGCACGTCGAGGGCGTCTTCGCGGCGGCCCGCCTTGTCCAGGCAGCGGGCCAGCGCGATGGCGACGATCTCGCGTTCACCCGGGTAGCCGGTGCCTTCGTGCAGCTCCCGGAGCCGGTCGATCTGGTCGGGGCTCGGGCTGTGCAGCGCCTGCGCCGCGGCGAGGACGCCGACCTGGTCGGCGGCCGGGACGTTCGCGCGGCGCGGGAACAGCGACTCGGTGAAGGGACCCTCGGCGGCCAGCGCCATGGAGGCGGCGGTGCGGAACTTCTCGGCGCTCTCGTCGTACTCGTCGATGCGCTCGAGCCGCAGGCCCCAGCCCAGCAGCATCTTGACGCGGTTCATCAGCTGCAGCGTGATCTCGTGCGGGCTCGCGCTCTCGCGGATCGCGCTGGCGGCGCGGCCGATGACCTCCTCGGCGGCTTCGTACACGCCGAGCTGGTTCAGCACGATCCAGCAGTCGTTCAGCGCCGACCACAGCATCCGGTTCCACTGGCGGATGCCGACCTGCCGGTTCGGGATCGCGGAGTCGTCGAGGATGGCCAGCGCGCGGGCGATCTCGGTGAGCGCGGGGTCCTCCTGCGAGGCGATGACCAGCCGGCGGCCGCGCAGCGCGTGCGCGTCGGCCCGCAGCAGGGCGAGGCCGTGCCGTCGGGTGTGCGCGAGCATCTCGTCGAGCCGCGGTTCGGCCTCGGCCGCCAAGCCCCTGGTGATCAGCCGGGCGATCGCGGACGCGCGCAGCAGCTGCGCGACCATCGTCGGCTCGCCGCGGCGCTGGGTCTCGTCGAGCAGCTCGTCCATCAGTTCGACGATCTGCAGCTGCTGGGTGTACTCCTGCCGCTGGACCGCGGCGATGAGCTCCCGCGCGCGCCCGACGAGCCAGGCGTCGGACATCTCGGCCAGCGCGGGACGCCTGGCCGCACCGGGGTCGGTCGCCTCGTCGGTCAGCGCCAACCTCCCGGTCTCGTGGGTTCGGGTCCTTCTGCTGCTCCGCCGCCAGGATTCGAACCTGAACTGTCAGAACCAAAATCTGAAGTGCTGCCGATTACACTACGGCGGATCGAACCTGGTCAGGATAGCGACGATCGGGTGTCGTCCGCGCGGGGGATGCGTTACGCGGCTGTCCGCCGGGTATCCCCCTACGAAGGATCGGTGTGAGGTTCAGGCTCTCCCCAGCCGCCGAAACCTCCTGTACCGTAACTTACGGCATCGTAGGTTAGGGCACCCTACGTCTTAGGGTAGCCCGCGTAGGGAGAAGTGAAGCGTATGACGGCCACGCTCGACCGTTCTCAGCCCACCGGGGAGCCTTCGGCCCCCAAGGGGCCCAAACCCGTCACCGAAGGCACGCGCGGCATCGGCGTGCAACTGTCGGTCTACTTCGGCGTGATCGCGCCGCTGGTGGCACTGCTGGTCGCGGTGCCCTTCGCCTGGGGCTGGGGACTGAGCTGGGTCGACGTCGCCATCTTCGTCGTCTTCTACGCGATCAGCGGGCTCGGCATCACCGTGTCGTACCACCGCTACTTCACGCACGGCTCGTTCAAGGCCAAGCCGTGGCTGCGCGTGCTCATGGCCATCGCGGGCAGCATCGCCCTGCAGGGCCCGGTGATCACCTGGGTCGCCGACCACCGCCGCCACCACGCGTTCTCCGACCGCGACGGCGACCCGCACTCGCCGTGGGCGTTCGGCACCTCGCCGTGGGCCATCGCGAAGGGCTTCTGGCACGCCCACATGGGCTGGCTGTTCGAGCGCGACCAGACCAACGCCGAGCGCTTCGCGCCGGACCTGGTCAAGGACCCGGCGATCAAGAAGGTCGACGACCTGTTCTGGCTCTGGTCGCTGGTCAGCCTGCTGCTGCCGGCGCTGCTGGGCGGGCTGATCTCGTGGTCGCTGTGGGGCGCGGTCACCGCGTTCTTCTGGGCCGGGCTGGTGCGCATCTGCGTGCTGCACCACGTGACGTGGTCGGTCAACTCGATCTGCCACATGATCGGCGAGCGCCCCTTCGCGGCGCGCGACAAGTCGGCGAACTTCTGGCCCCTGGCGATCTTTTCGTTCGGTGAGTCGTGGCACAACCTGCACCACGCGGACCCGACGTCCGCGCGTCACGGCGTGAAGCGCGGCCAGATCGACATCTCCGCGCGGCTGATCTGGATCTTCGAAAAGTTCGGCTGGGTGCACGACGTGCGTTGGCCGACTCCGCAGCGGTTGGCCCGTATCGCGACGGAAAAGGGCTAGTCTGAGGCTTATTCTGGTTAGGCCGCCGCCGCCCACGCGCACAGCCTGTGGTCAGGGCAAACGTCGTGCGGCGGCCGACGGCTGAATAAGTCTCACTGTAGGCTGCCCCGATGGCGGGGAGACGACGTTCTAAGCGGGAACAGCAGGTCACCGGGGCGCGTCCGGTCGCCCCGGTGACGCGCGTCCGGATGACCGGCAGCGAGCGGCGTCAGCAGTTGTTGAACGTGGCGCGGGCGTTGTTCGCCGAGAAGGGTTTCGACGGCACGTCGATCGAGGAGATCGCGCACCGCGCCAACGTGTCGAAACCCGTGGTGTACGAACACTTCGGCGGCAAAGAGGGCATCTACGCAGTGGTCGTCGACCGCGAAACGCAGCTGTTGCTGGACCGCATGGTCTCGACCCTGCACGGCGGCCACCCCCGCGTGATGCTCGAACAGGCGGCGACGGCGTTGCTGTCGTACGTCGAGGATTCCCACGACGGGTTCCGGATCCTGGTGCGGGATTCGCCGGTGGCGAGTTCGACGGGGACGTTCTCGACGGTGCTGAACGACATCGCGAGCCAGGTGGAGCACATCCTGGCTCAGCAGTTCGCGGCGCGCGGGTATGACGAGAAGCTGGCGGCGTTGTACGCGCAGGCGTTGGTGGGGATGGTCGCGTTGACCGGGCAGTGGTGGCTGGACGCGCGGAAGCCGAAGCGGGACGAAGTCGCGGCTCACCTGGTGAATCTGGCTTGGAACGGGTTGTCGCACTTGGAGCACAAGCCGAAGCTCCGGCTGGGGTGAGCGTTTCCTGCGGGGGACCGGGCGTACTGGTGACCCTCGCGGACCTCGGCCGTTTGGACGGCGACGTCGTGTATTTCGCGGCCCGGGCGGAAGGCGGCGGCATGAGCACCGCGGTCAGCGTCGAGACCCTCCACGGCGACGGCCTCGAAACTTTCGCCGCCGGCCTCGAAAGCGACTTCCGCGGCTGGCCGGGCGAGCGGGTGTGGAAGTCGTTCCGCGGCGACCTCGAACTCCACGCGACGCACGGTGGCCGGTCCGTGGAGCTGGCGTGGACGTTGCACGGCCTCGAACCGGCCGGCGGCGGGGCGCGTCCGTGGTCCTGCACCGTCCGGACCTTCGTCACGCCGGGCGAAGAGCTGCGCCGGTTCAGTGCGGACGTCGCTGGGTTCCTCGCTACTTGAGCCGGCCGGTCTCGTGGAGGTGGTCGAAGATGATCTTGTCCACCGCCGACACCCGATCCCGGTCCGCGTACGTCAGCCAAACGACTTCTTCGATCTCGCTGCTGGCGGCCAACGTTCCGGCGTACTCCGCCGTGTAGCAGGTCATCCGGACGAGCGTGCACGCGTGGCCGTGCGCCTCCGCCTCGAACACCCCCGCCGGCGCGATCGACTCCTCCTTGATCGTCACGTCGAGTTCCTCGCGGATCTCGCGCACCAGCGTCTCGGCGTCCGTCTCGCCCGGCTCGCGTTTGCCGCCCGGGAGGTAGTACACCTCCTTGCCGCGCGAGCGCGTGCTCAGGATTCGGCCGTCGGCCAGGTGCAGCCACGCGATCTTGTCGATCACCGCAGCGCGCCGGCCTCGTGGAGGTGGTCGAAGATCAGCTGCGCCACCAGCGATACCCGCGGCCGGTCCTCGTAACCGAGCCACGCGATCTCCTCGATCTCGCTGCTCGCGCGCAACGTCCCGCGGTACTCCGCCGTGTAAGCAGTCGTGCGGACCAGCGTTCCCGACGCGCGACCGTGCGCCTGGCCCTCGAACTCGCCCGCCGGCGCGATCGTCGACGGCGTGATCTCCACGTCCAGCTCTTCGCGGATCTCGCGCACCAGCGTCTCGGCGTCCGTCTCGCCCGGCTCGCGTTTGCCGCCCGGCAGGTAGAACTTGTCCTTGCCCCGGGAGCGCGCCGCCAGGACCCGGCCGTCCGAGACTTCGATCCACGCCACCTTGTCGATCACGCCAGGACCTCGTCCGTCGTCAGCACCGCACCCAAGCGCGGGAAGATCTTCGTGATCGCGTTCTCGTGCGAGATGTCGGACAGCGCCGTCATCGCGTCGGACACCGCCACCGTGTCGTAGCCGTGGTCGGACGCCGCGCGCAGCGTCGACTCCACGCCGAACTCCGTCGCGATCCCGCCGAAGTACACCGTCCGGACGCCCTTGCCGCGGAGGAATTCGTCGAGGTCGGTGTTCGCGAAGCCGCCGATCGCGTACTTCGTGACGATCTTGTCGTCCTGCGCGTCGAACACCAGCTCGTTGCCCGGCGGGTTGTCCGGCCGCGACACCTTGACGATCACCACCGGCGCCCCGGCCTCGCGGAACGCCGTCCGCAGTCGCAGCGCGTTCGCGACGACGTCCTCGCCGGAGTGGGGCGTGGTCGGCAGCGCGACGATCCGCGCCTGCAGGTCGACGAGCACGAGCGCGGACGTGGCCGGGTCGATCTTGGTCATGGCCCGATCCTAGGCACTAAGGTCGAAGCCATGGGGAACAGCAGGGAAGTAGTGGTCACGGGCGGCGGCACCGGCATCGGGTACGCCGTCGCGGCGGCTTTCGCCGAAGCCGGCGATCGGGTCACCATCACCGGGCGCCGCGAGCAGGTCCTCTCCGAAGCCGCCGCGCTTCTGGGTGCGCGGCCCGTCGTTTTCGACGCCGCCGATCCCGCCGGCGTCGAGTCCGCACTCGGGGAGTTGCCGGAGCGCGTCGACGTCCTCGTCAACAACGCCGGCGGCAACACCGACTTCCTCGACGCAGATGGCGACGGGCTCGCCGGTTTCGCGGCCGCGTTCGAACGCAACCTCCGGTCCAATGTGGTCAGTGCGGCCCTCGTGACGCACGCGCTGCGCGAGCGTCTCGCCGACAACGCGCGGATCGTGACGATCGGGTCCATCGCCGCGCGCACCGGCGCCGGCTCGTACGGGGCCGCCAAAGCCGCGGTCGAGGGGTGGAACGTCAGCGTGGCGCAGGAGTTCGGCCCGCGCGGGATCACCGCCAACGTCGTGGCGCCCGGGCTGATCGGTGAGACGGAGTTCTTCCACGGCAAGCTTTCCGACCGCCGGCGCGAGTGGCTGATCGGGAACACGATGAACAAGCGACCGGGCACGGTGGAAGATGTCGCCGCTGTCGTGACGTTCTTGGCGAGCCCCGCCGCCGGGCACGTCACCGGACAGGTGGTGCACGTCAACGGCGGGGCTCACCTGGGGAAATAGGACACACTTGGAGGCCGGTCCCCGATCGTCAGGTCGGCGATGACGATCGGGGACCAGCGCGGTGCTGCCGCGGGAACGCTATCTTCGGACCGCGTCCAACACTCGTCGGGGGCGGGCGAAAACTCTTGGTGCACACCATGTTCCGCGATCCGCCACCCCGGCGGAAGTGCCCACGGCACTCGACGGCCGTGGGTTTCTCATGATCAGGCGGGCGTGACCTTCAGCAGCTTGTCGTCCGTTCCGTCCGAAGTCGTCACGTACAGGGCGCCGTCCGGACCGCTGCGGACCGCGCGCAGGCGTCCGAACTTGTCGTTGAACTCCGGCGGGAGCGTGACGTCCAGGACCTTGCCCGCCGGGTCCAAGTGGTACAGCAGCAGCTTCTGTCCCTTCAACGCCACCACGACCAGCGCGCCGTCGTTCGGGCCCCACTGCGCGCCCGTCAGGAACGCGTCGCCACTGATCGCCTCGGTGATCTTGCCGGACGTCCACAGTGGACTCACCGCGTCCGGGAAGCGCTTGAGGTCCGTCATCGGCACGCTCTCGTCGTAGCTCGAGTCCGTGCCGCCCTTCGACGGGTCCCAGCCGTAGTTCGCGCCCGGCTTGAGCAGGTTGACCTCGTCGTCGAACGTCGGCCCGTGCTCGGCCGTGATCACCTGGCCGCTGCCCGGCCGGATCGCGACGCCCTGCACGTTGCGGTGGCCGTAGGTGTAGATCAGCCGCTCGTGCGGGTCGGCCGAGGTGATGAACGGGTTGTCCGGCAACGGGTTCCCGGTCTTCGCGTCCAGCCGCAGCACCTTGCCGCCCAGCGAGTGCCGGTCCTGCGCGATCGTCGACCGCGCGGTGTCGCCGGTGCCGACCAGCAGCGCGCCGTCCGGCGCGAACGTCGGGCGGCAGCCGGAGTGCCGCCCGCTCGGGTTCACCGGCAGCCCGGTCAGCAGGTTCTTCACCTTCGAAGCGGAGCCGCCGTCTTCGGCCAGCTTCCACGTGACCAGCCGGATGTCGACGGCCTTGCCGCCCTCCTGGTGGTCCTGGCAGGTGATGAACTCGCGGCTGGTGCTGAAGTCCGGGCTGATCACCATGCCGAGCAGCCCGCCTTCGCCCTGCACGAGGACGTCGGAGAAGTCGGCCTTGACGTCGGTCGCCGTCCCGCGGCGGACCAGCGCGAGCTTGCCGGGCCGCTGCGGCACGAGGATGCCGCCGTCGGGCAGGAAGCCGATGTCCCAGCCGTGCTGCAGCCCGGCGGTCACCGTCTCGACCTTGAACTTCCCGGTCGACGCCGGGGGCGTGGACGCCGGCGGGACGCTCTGGACGGGCGCGCTCGACGCCCCCGAGCAGCCCGCGACCAGCAGGGACACCGCACCGATGAGACCCAGCACACGCCGCATACGGTTCATCCTGCCATCAAGCGGTGAAATCGCCGTTCGCCGCCGCGTCCGTCAGGAACTCCAGGTCGCGCGAGCCCGGGATGTAGTGCCCGGTGCCCGGCATGAAGTCCACGACGGCGCCGGCCGCTTCGAGCCGCCGTTTCGTCGTCGCCGAGTCGACCATGGCGTCGTCCGCGCCCGCGACGGCGTACACCGGCATGGTCAGCCGGCTCAGCGCGGCGTCGCCGAAGACCGGGAACGGGCCGGTGCGGTACCGGTAGTGCGCCGACACCAGCAGCTGGTGCTCGACGATCGGCGACGTCTCCGGCTCGCCGATCGTGCCCGCGACGGACTTCCGCCGTCCCTTCTCGCCGAGCAGCGACAGCAGCACCGCCTTGACGACGAATCCCTTCTTCATCGGGCCGAGCCCGATCGGGCACCGCAGCGCCAGCGCCGCGACGCGCTCGGGGCGCCGGGTCGCGTAGTCGAGCGCCACCCAGCCACCGAACGACGAGGTCAGGAACGCCGCGCGCGGGACGCCGAAGTGGTCGAGCACCGCGTCCAGCCAGCGCGCGTACCGGTCGCTGCCGAGCGGCGGCCGCGTCTCGGCGCTCAGCCCCGGCTCGCCGATGATGTCGACGGCGTGCACCCGGAACCGCCCGGTCAGCGCCGGGATCCGCGGTGCCCACTCCGCCGCGTTGCTGCCGGAGCCGTGCAGCAGCACCAGCGGCGGGGCGCCGGCCGGGCCCGCGACCACGACGAACGTCTCGCCTTCGGGCGTCGGGACGCGCACCTCCTCGCGGGCGCCGGGCCACGCCCGCAGGGCCTCGAGGTAGCGCTCACGCAGGAGGCGCGCGCCGGCTTCGGACTTGTATATCGTCAGGCAAAGTACTCTATCGTTCCCCATCAAGAGGATAATAGGGAAGGTTCACGAGCCTGGTCGCACCAGCCCGGACTCGTAGGCGAAGACGACCGCGTGCACCCGGTCGCGCAGCCGCAGCTTCCCGAGGATGCGCCCGACGTGCGTCTTCACGGTCGTCTCGCCGATGTACAGCTTCGCCGCGATCTCGCCGTTGGACAGCCCGCGCGCGATGAGCCCCAGCACGTCCTTTTCGCGTTCGGTCAGCACGTCGAGCCGTGCGACGTCGACCGGGTCGCGGTCGTCGGCGAGGTAGCGGTCGAGCAGCCGCCGGGTGACCGACGGCGAGACCATCGCGTCGCCGCGCAGCACCCCGCGGATCGCCACGAGCATCTCCTCCGATGGCGCGTCCTTCACCAGGAACCCGCTGGCCCCGGCGCGCAACGCCGCGTACGCGTACTCGTCGAGGTCGAACGTCGTGATGATCAGGACGCGCACGTCCGGCAGCTCCGCGCAGATCCGCCCGGTCGCCGCGACGCCGTCGAGCACCGGCATCCGGACGTCCATCAGCACCAGGTCCGGCCGCAGCTCGCGCGCCTTCGCGACGGCCTCCTCGCCGTTCGCCGCCTCGGCCGCGACGACCAGGTCGTCCTGGCTCTCGACGATCATCCGCAGCCCGACGCGCACCAGCTCCTGGTCGTCGCAGAGCAGTACCCGCGTGGTCACGACCCGACCACCAGGCTCGCGCGGACCCGGTACCCGCCGTCCGGCAGCGGCCCGGCCGCCAGCTCGCCGTGGTACATCTCGACGCGCTGGCGCATCCCGGCCAGCCCGCGCCCGGACGACGGCAACACCGGCGCCGGCGGGGATTGCCCACCGGTGTTCGTCACCTCGATCCGGATCCGCTCGGGCTCGAAGGCGACTTCGACGCGGCCGGTCGCGTCGGCCGGGGCGTGCTTGATCATGTTGGTCAGGGCCTCCTGGACGATCCGGTACGCCTGCAGTGCGGCGCTCGCGGGCAGGCCGCCGGCGTCGCCGGTGACCTCGAGCGCGACCGCGCGCCCGCACTGCTCGACGAGCCCGCGCAGCTCGGCGGTGGTCGGCTGGGGACTGCGCGCCGCCTGGCCGGCGTGCAGGACTTCGAGCAGGCGCCGCAGCTCGGCGAGCGCGTCCCGGCCGGTGCGGCCGATCGTGTCGAGCGTGCGGTCGACGGCTTCGGGGTCGCGGTGCCGCGCGAGCTTCGCGCCCTCGGCGTTCAGCACGATCACGCTCATGCTGTGCGCGAGGACGTCGTGCAGCTCGCGCGCGATCCGGGTGCGCTCCTCGGCGATCGCCGCCCGGGCCTGCGCTTCGGCGCGCCGGTTCTCCTCCGCGGTCAGCTGGGCCTTGGCGTGGAAGAACTCGCCGAGCGCCCACGCGGCGAAGTGGATGGGGACGATGACGATGACGTTCAGGACCGGGTTCTGCGTGGCGGGGCTCCGGCCGATCCCCCACAGCACGTCGAGCGCGAGGATCCCGGCCGCGGTCAGCGCGGCGAACCGGCGGTCGCCGCGCTGGACGAGGTTGAACAGCACCACGGCCATGCTCAGCTCGGCTCGGCCGCGGTCGTAGGCCCAGACCCCGTTCACGTAGGCGACGAGCGTGGCGGCCAGGATGAGCACCGCGACCGTGCGCGGGTACCGGCGGCGGACCAGCAGGGGGAGCAGGAACAGCATCGGGATCGCGCGCAGCACCCACGGGTCCTGGCCGGTCCAGCCGGGCGCCAGGAAGATGAACACGGCGTACAGCGGCAGGTCCACCGTCCACCGGTGCCTGCGTACCCACCTCACGAGCCGTTCCACGCGCCGAACGTAACGCGGCGACGCGGCCCACGGCGTCATCCCGGCGGCTCGACCTGGTCCTCCCGCAGGAGGACGGAACCGGTCGGTCCGACGGATTCGCGGCCACCCCGGTCGTTCCTAGCGTCGGGATCATGACGATCACCAGGGAGTTCTTCCGCCACCCGATGCTGACCGGCGCGATCGCGCCCAGCTCGCCGCGGCTGGCCGAGACGATGACGGCGGGGCTCGGCCTCGAACGCGCGGTTCGCGTAGTCGAGCTGGGGCCGGGCACGGGCGTGTTCACCGAAGCGGTTCTCGCGCTGCTTCGCCCCGAAGCACGCTTCACCGCGTACGAGATCAACCCGCGTTTCGCGTCCTCGCTTCGCGAGCGGTTTCCGCAGGTCGACGTCGTCACCGGCTCGGCGGAACACCTCGCTCTCGACCACGTCGACGTCGTCGTCTCCGGACTGCCGTGGACGGCCATGACCGCGGACCGGCAGCGTCGCGTCCTCGACGCGGTCACGGCGGCGCTGGCCCCCAACGGCCGCTTCACGACCTTCGCGTACGCCCACGCGGCCTGGACGCCACCCGCGCGTCGCTTCGCCGCTTCACTGCGAAGCCGTTTCGCCGTCGTGGAGCGCACTTCGGTCGTCTGGGGCAACCTGCCGCCCGCGTTCGTCTACCGCGCGGCGCTGCCGGTGGCGGTGGGGAGGACCGGCCATGGACAGCCTGCTGCGGCCACTGCTTGACGCGCCCCCGCCGCTCGTCTACCTGGTGTGCTTCCTGATCATCGCGGCCGAGACCGCGTTGCTGCCCGGGATCGTGCTTCCGACGTTGTCGACGTTGCTGCTGATGGGTTTCCTCGCCGAGCGCGGCACGCTCCATTTAGGACTCGCGTGGCCGGTCGCCGTGCTCGCGGCCGTCCTCGGCGACCAGCTCGCGTACCTCGAAGGACGGCGGCTCCGGCGGTCGCGGCTCGCCCGCCGCGTCGGCCAGGAGCGCTGGGACCGCGCGGAAGCGGCGATCGCGCGTTACGGCGTCCCGGCGGTGATCGCCGGGCGCTGCCTGGCCGGGCTGCGGACGCTGGTGCCGCGCGTCGCGGGCTCGGCGGCGATGCCGTACCGCCGGTTCGCGGCGGGCAGCGTGTGCGCGGCGGTGCTGTGGGCGAGCGCGGAACTGCTGGCCGGTCACGTCACGGCGCTGGTCGTCTGAAGGCGTTCGGCGGTTTCGGCGTCCGCGGGCAGGAACGTCTCCAGCTTCAGCTCCGACACCGTGACGTCGGCGGCGGTCGCGAACGTCGTGATGGCCGTGATCAGCCGCAGTTCACCGACTGAAGTGGACAGTCGCACCGGGACGGCGAAGCCGAGGTGGGTGTCCGTCGGCGGCCGTTGCGGCGGCAGGTACGACTCGAGTTCGGCGAGCTGCGCGGCCAGCCGGTCGTCCGGGGTGCGGGCCAGGTCGTTGCGGAGGCGCTCGAGGATGTGCCGGGCCCAGTCGTCGAGGTTCCGCACGCGCGGTGCCATGCCTTCGGGGTGCAGCGCGAGCCGCAGCGTGTCGACCGGTTCCTTGAGGAGTTCCGGTGCGGCACCCTCGGTGAGCAGGGAAAACGCGTCGTTCTTCGCGACGAGCAGGCCATAGCGGTCGACGACGATCGCCGGGTACGGGCGGTGGCCGTCGAGCAGCCGCCGCAGCCCGTCGAGCACCGGCCGGATCGCCGGGTCGTCGAGCCGCGTCTCGGGGTACGTCGGCGCGTAGCCGGCCGCGTGGAGCAGGCCGTTGCGTTCGCGCAGCGGCAGTTCGAGCGACTCGGCGACGCGCAGCACCATGCCGCGGCCGGGCAGCGAGCGGCCGCTTTCCATGAAGCTGACGTGCCGCTGCGTCGTGCCCGCGCGCAGCGCCAGGTCGAGCTGGCTGAGCCGCCGCCGGGTGCGCCAGTCCTTGAGCGCCGTTCCGAAGTCCACCCGTTCATCTTGCTCGGGCCCGCCATTCCCCGCGGGGAATTGAGGGCATACCCGCTTTGCCCGAGGCTTCCGGCATGACGAAATACGGCCTGGTCGTACCGACCTACCAGCCCATCCTCGACGCCGGGCGGACGGCGCCCGAACTGGTCGACACCGCCGTCGCCGCCGAAGAGCTCGGCCTCGACTCGGTGTGGGTGGGCGACACCCTGGCGCGCGCGCCTCTCGACGCTTTCACTGTTCTAGGTGCTTTTGCCGCCCGGACCTCGCGGGTGACGCTGGGGACGGCCGCGCTGCTCCCGGCGTTGCGCGACCCGGTGCTCTCGGCGAACCAGCTGCTGTCCCTGGATCTTCTGAGCGGCGGCCGGGTGACGGTGGCCGTCGGCGCGGGGTTCGCCGGGCGGAGCGAGCCGGAGTTCGCGTTCGTGGGAGTGCCGTGGGCCCGCCGCCGGGCCCGGCTGGACGACATCGTGGGGCTGTGGCGGGCGGCGTGGAGCGGCTCGGATTCCTTCCACGGGTCGGTGCTGCACTACGACTCGCTGCCGTCCTTCCCGGCGCCCACGCGTGTCGGCGAGCCGCCGGTGTGGCTGGCGGCGTACACACCGGGGGCGCTTTCGCGCATCGGACGGCTGTACGACGGGTGGCTGCCGTACCCGCCGGACCCCGCGGACTACGTGTCCGGACTGGCGCAGATCCGCGCGCTCGCGTCACGCCCGGTCACGCCGGCGCTGTTCGCGACGGTCCTGGTGGAGGACGACGTCTCACGGGGGCAGCAGCTGCTGGAGGAGTACTGCCTGACGAACTACGGCCGCCCGGCGGCGTTCGTCCAGGGGATCCAGATGCAGGTGACGGGCTCGGCCGCGGAGGTGGCGGCCCAACTGCGGCGGTACGAGGGGGCGGAGCACGTGCTGCTGCGGATCGCGAGCACGGACCCGAAGGTGTTCGACGAGCAGCTGCCGCGGCTGGCGGAGGTGGCGAACCTGCTGCGTCACCAGGCGTGATCGGGAACTTGTCGGGGGTGGCACGTAGGCTGGGACCGTGACCGACGCTCCACTGTCCGGACTCCTCACCGCCACCCTTCCCGACCCGGCCCTGCGTGGCGTGGTCGAGCGCGCCGGGGCGCCGCTGCTCGAGCTGCAAGGCCCGATCGCCGCCCGGCAGCTCGTTGCCGCCGCCCTCGCCGCCGATGAGGGCGCCGCCAAGCCCGTCCTCGCCGTCACCGCCACCGGCCGCGAGGCCGACGAGCTGACCGCGTCGCTCAGCGCCCTCCTCGGCAAGCAGAGAGTCGCCGACTTCCCCAGCTGGGAGACCCTCCCGCACGAACGGCTCTCCCCGCGCGCCGACACCGTCGGGCGCCGCCTCGAGGTGCTGCACCGGCTCAAGACCGAAGACGACACCCTGCGCGTCGTCGTCGCCACCGTCCGCAGCCTCATCCAGCCCATGGCGCCCGGCCTCGGCTCGCTCGCCCCCGTC
The DNA here is from genome assembly GCF_044768185.1 of Amycolatopsis sp. NPDC101161. Classification (NCBI taxonomy): domain Bacteria; kingdom Bacillati; phylum Actinomycetota; class Actinomycetes; order Pseudonocardiales; family Pseudonocardiaceae; genus Amycolatopsis; species Amycolatopsis sp. NPDC101161. Next base: position 890,702 of record NZ_JBIWPI010000002.1, on the reverse strand, counting down.
GACCTCGTCGTCGGCGAAGAACAGAGCTTCGAGGGCCTCCTCGAACGGCTCGTCGAACTGGCCTACACCCGCGTCGACATGGTCGAGAAGCGCGGCGAGTTCGCCGTCCGCGGCGGCATCCTCGACCTGTTCGGGCCGACCGCGCAGCACCCCGTCCGCGTCGAGTTCTGGGGCGACGAGGTCAGCGAGATCCGCGCCTTCGCCGTCTCCGACCAGCGGTCGCTGCCCGGCGAGATCCCGCGCGTCACCGCGCCGCCGTGCCGGGAGCTGCTGCTCACGCCGCCGGTCAAGGAGAAGGCCGCGGAGCTGGCGAAGACGTACGAAGCCGACGCCCACCTGGCCGAGATGCTCACCAAGCTCGCCGACGGCATCCCCGTCGAGGGCATGGAGGCGCTCATCCCGGTGCTCTGCGAAGGCGAGCTGGAGCTGCTCACCGACGCGATGCCGGTCGGCACCCACGTCCTGCTCACCGACCCCGAGAAGATCCGCGCCCGCGCCGCCGACCTCGTCCGCACCGGCCAGGAGTTCCTCGAAGCCTCCTGGACGACGGCCGCGGCGGGCGGCCAGGCTCCGATCGACCTCGGCGCGTCCGCCTACCGCGGCCTCGACGAGATCGCGTCCCACGCCCAGGACACCAAGCGCGCCTGGTGGACGCTCACCCAGCTGACCAGCGAAGACCCCGACGTCTACCGCGTCTCGATCGAGGCCGCGCCGGCTTACCGCGGCGAGCTCGAGCGCGCCATGACGGACCTGCGCGCCCACACCGCGTCGGGCGGCACAGCGGTGCTAGTCGTGGCCGGCCAGGGCACCGCGGCGCGCGCGGTCGAGCAGCTGTCGGGCGCCGACGTCCCGGCGACGCAAGCCGGCGACGGCCTCACCAGCGCGCCGGCCCCGGGCATGGTCACGGTCACCTGCGGCGGCCTCACCGACGGCTTCGTCTCGCCCGAGCGCGCCCTGGTCGTGCTCAGCGAAGCGGACCTCACCGGCCGCGGCGCGGGTGCCGGAACGTCCACAAAGGACCTCAACACCAAGATGCCGTCCCGGCGGCGCAACGCCGTCGACCCGCTGGCGTTGAAGGCCGGCGACTACGTCGTCCACGACCAGCACGGCATCGGCCGGTTCGTCGAGATGGTCCAGCGCACGGTCGCGGGCGCCACCCGCGAGTACCTGCTGCTCGAGTACGCGTCGTCGAAGCGCGGTCACCCGGGCGACCGGCTGTTCGTCCCCACCGACCAGCTCGACGAGGTCTCCCGCTACGTCGGCGGCGAGCTGCCCACGCTCAACAAGCTCGGCGGCTCCGACTGGAAGAACACCAAGGCCAAGGCCAAGAGGGCCGTCAAGGAGATCGCCGCCGAGCTGGTCCAGCTGTACGCGGCGCGCCAGGCCGCGCCCGGGCACGCGTTCGGCCCGGACACGCCGTGGCAGAGCGAGCTGGAAGACGCCTTCCCGTTCACCGAGACGAACGACCAGCTCGCGGCCATCGACGAGGTCAAGGCCGACATGGAACGCGGCGTGCCGATGGACCGGGTCATCTGCGGCGACGTCGGCTACGGCAAGACGGAGATCGCGGTCCGCGCGGCGTTCAAGGCGGTGCAGGACGGCAAGCAGGTCGCGGTGCTGGTGCCGACGACGCTGCTCGCCCAGCAGCACCTGAACACCTTCCACGAGCGGATGCGCTCGTTCCCGGTGACGATCAAGGGCCTGTCCCGCTTCACGAACAAGACCGAGTCCGACCTCATCCTGGAGCAGCTGGCCGCGGGCGAGGTCGACATCGTCATCGGCACGCACCGCCTGCTGCAGACGGGCATCCGCTACAAGGACCTCGGCCTCGTGATCGTCGACGAGGAGCAGCGCTTCGGCGTCGAGCACAAGGAGCACATCAAGGCGCTGCGCACGCACGTCGACGTGCTCACCATGTCCGCGACGCCGATCCCGCGCACGCTCGAGATGTCGCTCGCCGGCATCCGCGAGATGTCGACGATCCTGACCCCGCCGGAAGACCGCCACCCGATCCTGACGTACGTCGGCGCGTACGACGACAAGCAGGTCGGCGCGGCCATCCGCCGCGAGCTGCTGCGGGACGGCCAGGTCTTCTACGTCCACAACCGCGTCTCCTCGATCGAGAAGGCCGCGCGGCGGATCCGGGAGCTGGTGCCGGAGGCGCGGGTCGTCACCGCGCACGGGCAGATGAACGAGGACAAGCTCGAAAAGATCATCCAGGGCTTCTGGGAGAACGAGTACGACGTCCTGGTGTGCACCACGATCGTCGAGACCGGCCTCGACATCTCGAACGCCAACACGCTGCTCGTCGAACGCGGTGACCTGCTGGGTCTGGCCCAGCTGCACCAGCTGCGCGGCCGCGTCGGACGTGGGCGTGAGCGCGGGTACGCGTACTTCCTATACCCGCCGGAGGCGCCGCTGACGGAGACCGCGCACGACCGGCTGGCGACGATCGCCCAGAACACCGAGCTGGGCGCGGGCATGGCGGTCGCGATGAAGGACCTGGAAATCCGCGGCGCGGGCAACATCCTCGGGGCGGAGCAGTCGGGGCACATCGCGGGTGTCGGGTTCGACCTGTACGTGCGGTTGGTCGGCGAGGCCGTCGACGCGTTCCGGCGGCACGCGGGCGCCGAGCCGACGGAGGACGAGGAGCTGGCCGAAGTCCGCGTCGACCTCCCGATCGACGCCCACATCCCACACGACTACGTCCCGGGGGAAAGGTTGCGGTTGGAGGCGTACCGCAAGATCGCGGCGGCGCCGGACACCGAGGGGCTGGACGCGGTCCGCGAAGAGCTGATCGACCGTTATGGGCAGCCCCCGGCGCCGGTGAACCGGCTGCTTGCGGTGGCGCGGTTCCGGCACACGTGCCGCGAGGCGGGCGTGACGGAGGTGGCGGTCCAGGGCAACACGATCCGGTTCGCGCCGTTGCCGTTGGCCGATTCGCAGATGGTCCGGTTGAAGAGGCTGTACCCGAAGGCGGTGTTCAAGGCCGTGACGAACACGGTGTCGGTCCCCAAGCCGACCGAGGGCCCGGCGGGCGGCCGGATCGGTGCGCCGACGCTGAGGGACGAAGAGCTGCTGGACTGGTGCACGAAGTTGCTGACGCAGCTGACGAAGAAGCCCGCGACGGTGTAAAGAGCAGCGGACACCCGGCGCCACTTCGGGGGAACTCCCGTTGTGGCGCCGGGGTTCTCGCTTTCGGTGGCCTTACGTTCGCCCGATGAACATCCGTAGCAGGCAGCTCGGTGAACGGCTGCTCCAGCGCATGGCGGAGAAGAACTGGGGCGTCCGGGAGATGTCCCGGAGGCTCGAGGTCAGTGCGCAGTGGGTTTCCGCGGTCACCCGGGGGCACACGCGGCCGGACCCGGTGCGGTTGTCGCGGTTCCTCACGGAACTGGGGGTTCGGGGAGCGGAATTCCGCGAGCTGATGGCCTTGGGGGATGAGATGCGCAAGCCCGGCCTCCTCGAGCGCTCCGGAGACATTCGAACTCTCGTGAGTCACGAAGAACACGCCATCGCCATCTCGGTGTTCCAGGCGAACGTGGTGCCGGGCCTGCTGCAAACCGGCGACTACGCTCGCAGCCTGGCGGTCGAAATGGGCAACCAGCCCGATCCCGACAAGCTCGATGAGCAGGTATTCGCACGGTTGTCCCGCCAAGCGATCCTGACCAGGCCGCGCGTGCGATTCAGGTTCTTCCTGCACGAATTCGTGCTCCGCCTCCCGGTCGGTTCCCCGCAGGTGATGAGCGGCCAGCTGCGGCAGCTGGCGCGATTGTCCGCCCAGGGAAACATGGTCATCCGGATCGTCCCGGCGAACTTGGGTGGTCACCCCGCCTCGGCAGGGCACTTCCAGCTGATGGAGTCGGACGCGTACCAGCCGGTCGTCTGCATCGAAAGTGAGGAGACCTCGCTGTTCCTGGAAGAACGGCGCGAGATCGAGGCTTACCGAAGAGTGCTGCGCGGGCTGGATAGCTGCGCTCTCGATGAGGCAAAATCGCGAGAACTGATCGCCGACCTCATCGGAGAAGCAGATGCCCGAAGCATGGCGCAAGAGCACTCATAGCAGCCAAGGCGACTGTGTCGAGGTCCTCCCCGGCCGCGAGATCCTCGTCCGGGACACCAAAGACCGCGAAGGCGGCATCCTCACCGCCTCCGCTCCGACCTGGCGGGAACTGCTCAGCCGACTTCGCTGAACATCGGCGGCATGCTCTCCGCCAACCCCATCCGCACCGACTCGACCGGTACCGGGACCGCCCCGGCGCCCGCCATCGGCAACGGCCGGGGCCGGCGCGGCATCCGCGACCCGGCACCCCCACCTCGCCCCGGGTACACCAACAACCCCCGGGTCGGGTCCGGCACCGCGTCCAGCGCCGCCGTCACCGCCGGCAGCGTCCGGAACGCGTCTCGGCGCTCCTCCGATGCGAACTCGATCTCCAGCACCACACCCCAGCGGTGTTCGTGCCAAACCCACTGCTCAGCGCCGTTCGTGAGCGCCGCCTCCGTGAGCGCGTCGCCGTGGGAAAGGCGCCACAACGTTGCCGTGGACTCGCCGTCGAACACCTCGATCGTCAGCCACTGGTCCATAAGTCGACATTACCGCCGCGCGTACCCCATGGGTGTTGCGTTTCGGGTGCGATGGTGTGAGAGGGTATGCGCTGTGATGCGGATCATGGGGCGCCCTCGCGCGCTGGTCGCGGTCGTTGCCGGTGCTCTTCTCCTGGCGGGGTGCGGCTCGGGCCCCAGCCAGGTCGGCAGCGCCGTCATCGTCGGCGACAGCTCGGTCTCCCTCGACCGCGTCCAGTCGATGATCGACCAGGCCGTCCGCGAACAGCCCTACGGCCAGAAGCTCGCCCGCGAGCACAAGCTCGACCAGCTGGGCCGCGAGATCGTCCGCCAGACCGTCCTGCACGAGCTCACCCAACGAGCCGCGCGGAAGGAAGGCCTCGTCGTCGACCAGGCGAAGGTCGCCGCCCTGACCGCTCAGGAGAAGCCCGCGCCGGTCACCGACACCGGGCAGGGCGACTCGGTCGCCGTCACGCAGATCGTCTCGAAGCTGCGCGACCCGAACGAGGTCGCGAACGACGTCGTCCTCGAAATGCAGCTCGCGCAGAAGTACCTGCCGAAGCTGTCCGTCGGCGCGGACTACGTCGGCATCAGCGCCACCAGCGAAACCGACCCGCAGGCCCGCGCCCGCGCGTTCGACCTCGCGAAGCAGTTCGCGGCCGACCCCGCCAAGATCCAGGCGACCGTCCAGCAGGCCGGTCAGGAAGCCCAGCAGGCGCAGCAGACCGGCGCGCCCGGCGCGGGCGGCTTCTCCGACGCGGGCATGACCGAGGTCTTCGGCGCCGCGCAGTACCTCTCGCTGGCGCAGACGCCGCTCTTCGGTTCGCCCGCGAACAGCGTCGTCGCGTTCCAGGCGCGGATGCCCGCCAAGCCCGACTGGTACGTCTTCGTCGTGCACAACCGCGGCACCGACAAGGCCGTCCCGGCCGACCAGGAAGCCCAGAAGCCGACCGACCAGCAGCTGACCTCGATCGGCACCCGGCTGCTGCAGCCGTACCTGGCCGACGCCGGGCTGCGCGTCAACCCCCGGTACGGCGTGTGGGATGTTGTCGGCATGAACCTCGCGCCGAACCAGGACGCCACGAAGGGCACCGTGCTGCCCTTGCGCGGTGCCGCACCCGCCCAGCAGTGAGCACGGGTGTCGTCGTAGTCGTCCGCGGGGCGACACTGCCCGCCGCCGCCCTGAAGATCCTGCGTGACTCCACCGCCGTGTACGCGGCGACGGACGTCGACGCGAGTGTGTTCGGCGTCCCGGCCGTCACCGAGGCGCCCTCGATGAAGGACATCGTGCTGCTCGCCGGGTCCCGCGACGAGCCCGCGGCGTCGCTGCTCATCGCGACCGGCGCGGAGGTCATCGAGACGCCGGCGCCGCCGCTGGTCGAGGCCGCCGAGGTGATGGACCGGCTCCGCTCGCCCGGCGGCTGCCCGTGGGACGCCGCCCAGACGCACGATTCCCTCCGGCAGTACCTCGTCGAGGAGACCTACGAGCTGCTCGACGCCATCGAGTCGGGCGACCGCGAAGCCCTGCGCGAGGAGCTCGGTGACGTCCTGCTCCAGGTGCTCTTCCACGCGCGCGTCGCGGCCGAGGACCCGGCCGACCCGTTCGGCATCGACGAGGTCGCCGCCGAGCTCGTCGCGAAGCTGGTCGGCCGGCACCCGCACGTCTTCGCCGACGCCGATTCCGTGCACACCGTCGAGCACCAGAACGCCAAGTGGGAAGAGCTGAAGCAGCAGGAGAAGCAGCGCAAGTCCATTGTGGACGGCGTCGCGCTCGGCCAGCCGGCGGTGGCGCTGGCCGGCAAGCTCGGGCAGCGCTCCGGCCGCGCGGGCATCCCGCTCGACCTCTTCCCGACGGGCACCGGCGCCGCCGCCCAGCTGTTCCGCATCGCCGCGACGGCGCGACGCGCGGGCGTCGACCCGGAGGGCGAGCTGCGGGCGCTGGCGAAGGAGTTCGCGGCCGACGTCCGGGGCGCCGAGCAGGCCGCGCGCGACGCCGGACTGGAGCCGACGACCCTGGAAGCCGACGGCTGGCGCAAGTTCTGGCCGTCGCACTGACTGTGACGCAGCCCACATTCGGGTGAGAACCGCCGGCGACCGTCCGGCGTCTTGCCTGGTGTGAGGAACCCGCCACCGCAGGACGCCGATGAGGAGCACCTCGTCCGGCGCACGGCCAAGGGCGACCGCGCGGCGTTCGAGGAGCTGTACCGCCGCACGTCGCCGTGGCTCGCCGTGCGCCTGCGCCGCCGGTGCGCGGACGAGCAGGTCGTCGCCGAGGTCATGCAGGAGACGTACCTGGCCGTGTGGCGGGCGGCGGGCTCGTTCGCGGGTGCCGCGACCGGCGGCACCGCGGTCGGCTGGGTGTGGACGATCGCCGCGCGCCGGCTGGTCGACGCGTTCCGGCGCCGGGCGCACCACGCCACCCCGCCGGCGGAGGTGGTGCTCGACGTGGCGCCGGTGCCGGCGGCGGAGGACGTGGCGCTGGCGGCGTCGGTCGGCGACGAGGTCGGCGACGCGCTGCGCGAGCTCGCGCCCGAACTGCGGCAGGTCCTGCAGGCGATGGTGCTCGACGGGCTGACCGTCCGGGAGACCGCCATCCTGCTCGGGCTGCCGGAAGGAACCGTCAAGACCCGCGCTCGCCGGGCGCGGTTCGCGATGCGGGAGGCACTGTCATGACCCACGCGTCGGATGAGCTCCTCGCCGGGTACGCGGCGGGGGCCGACCTCCCGGGTGACCGGCTGTGGGGCCTCGAAGCGCACCTCGAGACGTGCCCGGCGTGCCGGGCACGGCTGGCCGCGGTGGCCCCCGTCCAGCCGGTGGTGGACGCCGTCTGGGACCGGATCGCCGTCGAGCTGCTGCCGCAGCCGCGGCGGTCGCGGCGGCGGTGGCTCGACACGTGGGTCACGCCGGCGATGGTGCCGTGGCTGGCGATGATCGGGCTGGTCACGCTGATCGCGGTCGGGCTGGACCAGGTCTGGCACGTCGCGCTCGACGTCACCGGCGTGCAGCTCTTCGCGCCGGTGCTGCCGGTGCTCGGGGTGGCGGCGTCGTGGGCGCGGGGGCTCGACCCGGCGTACGAGGTCGTCGCGGCCACGCCGCGGGCCGGGCTCTACCTGGTCGCGCGGCGGACGGTGGCGGTGCTCGCCGTCGTCCTGCCGGTGCTCGGCGTCGCCGGGTGGCTGACCGGCACCGCGCCGGGGCTCTGGCTGCTGCCGAGCCTGGCTTTCACCACGGGGACGCTCGCGCTCGGCGGGCTGATCGGGATCAGCCGGGCGGCGTACGCGCTGCTCGCGGTGTGGGTCGCGGTCATCGTGCTGCCGAGCTTCGCGGCCCAGGGGCAAGCGTTTGCGCTCAGCACCGGCGCGCTGCCGGTGTGGGCGGGGATCTTCGCGCTGACCACGGTGGTCGTCGTCCTGCGCAGGACGACGTTCACCCGGCTCGGCGCGCACCACTAGGGAGGAAGAGATGCGGGCAGTCGGAGCCGCCGAAGTCGCCCCCGCGACCTACGCCTGGGAAATCCGGGCGGAGGCGCTGAAGGTGCGGGTCGGCCGGCGGAAAATGGCGGTGGACGGGCTGGACCTGTCCCTCGGCAAGGGGGTGCACGGCCTGCTCGGGCCGAACGGCGCGGGCAAGACGACGCTGATCCGCGCGCTGGCGACGGTCTTGCGGCCGGCGTCGGGCACGCTGACGTTGCTCGGCGGGACCGGACAGCGTGCCCTGCGCCGCCGGATCGGGTACCTGCCGCAGGACTTCGGGTACTACAAGCGGTTCACGGTCCGCGAGTTCGTCGAGTACCTGGCGTGGCTGAAGGAGATGTCCAAAGAGGACATTCCCGGGGCGGTGCAGCGCGCGATCGAGCGCGTGGGCCTGGCCGACCGCGCGAACGACCGGATGAAGACCCTGTCCGGCGGCATGGTGCGGCGGGTCGGGATCGCGCAGGCGATCGTCAACGACCCGGACATCCTGCTGCTCGACGAGCCGACGGCCGGCCTGGACCCGGCCCAGCGGGTCCGGTTCCGCGAGCTCGTCCAGGAGCTGGGGCGGGACTCGTGCGTGCTGGTTTCGACGCACCTGGTGGAGGACGTCGCGACGGCGTGCACGGACGTGGTGCTGTTCGCCGAGGGCAAGCTGGTGTTCCAGGGGAGCCCGGCCGAACTGGCGGCCGCGGGTTCGGCGGAGGACGTGGGCGACAGCCCCATCGAGCGCGGGTACTCGGCGCTGCTGAAGCACGAGCCGGGCAAGGGGGCCTGGTGATCTTCCGCATCGAGCTCCGCCGGTCCATCGCGCCCTGGGCCGGGCTCGCCGTCCTCGCCGTCGCGCTCGCCTTCCTGTTCCTGCTCAGCGGGCCGTGGTGGAAGGTGCCCGCGCCGTGGACGGCGCACGCGACCACCGCCGCTCTCTGGGTGCGCTTCCTCCTGCAGTTCCTCTGGCCGATCGTCGTCGGGGCCGGGGCGATCCAGGGCATGCGCGACGCCCGGTCCGGCATGGTCGAACTGCTCGGCACGACCTCGCGGCCGGGCTGGCAGCGCGCGGCGCGGCTGGCCGGGGCCGTCGGCGGGCTGAGCGCGCTGGGCTTCCTGCTCGTCTTCGCCGTCGGCGCGGCCGAAGTCCTCGCGCACGGCGGGTTCTTCTCCGTCGGCTTCGTGCCCGTGCTGCTCGTCGGGACCCTCGGCGTGGTCGCCGGGAGCTGGCTGGGCCTGGCCGTCGGCCGGCTGCTGCCGCACCCGCTGACCGCGCCCGGGCTCGCCGTCGTCTCGCTCGTCGTCACCATCCTCTGCTGGATGGCGCTCGAACCGGGCCTGCAGCCGCTCCTGCCCGTCCGGGCCGGGGTGCTGGCGCCGGCGCTCGCCGAGCCGCGGGGGATGATGGTGACGACCGCGGGGTCGCTCGACCTCGGCCAGTCGGTGTGGTTCCTCGGACTCGCCGCGACCGGATTCCTCTTGCTGGCCGCGAATTCCGTGCGGACGCGGCTGCTGAGCCTGGTGCCGATGGCGGCCGGTGTCGCGATCGCGTTGCCGCTCTTGCCGGCCACTCAAGCGGACGTGCTCACCATCGACACCACCGCGGCGGAAAAGGTCTGCGACGGCCCGATCTGCGTGAGCAAGCTCCACGCCGACCGCTTGGCCGCGTTGGCCGCACCGGGGCGGGAAGCGTTGGCGCTGCTGGCGAAGCTGCCCGGCGCGCCGACGCGCGTCGAGGAGCGGACCGGGCCCACCCCGTTCGACCGGGCGCCGCCGCGGGCTGCGGACGTCGTCTACCTGGACTTCCAGCTCAACAACGGTCTCCTCACGGCGGACGCGGCCACCTTGCGCCTCGCGATCGTGTCGGGCGCCGGGGTGCCGACGTGCACCCGGCCGAGCGCCGCCGACCTGCCGGACCAGGGCGCGCGGATGATCACGGCGGCGTACTTCACCGGCGAGCTGAAGCGGCTGCCGGAGTACGGCGGCGGCTGGCTCCGGGACAAGTTTTCGACCGTCGAGCGCCTGTGGACGACGTTCCGCGCGCTGCCCCCGGACGTCCAGCTGGCCCGCGTCGCCGCGACGCGGCAGGCGCTGCTGACCTGCCAGGGCGACCCGCTCACGAAGCTGGTTTCGCCGTGAGGTGGGCGGTCCTGTACGCGCGCTCGCGCCAGCTGCCGGCGGCGGCGATCGCCCTGGTGGTGAGCACGGTCCTGATCCGGCTCCTGTCCGGCGCCGGCTGGGCGGTGTTCCAGGCGAGCCTGGCCCTGACGGCGGCCGTCGCGGTGGCGGCGATCGGCTTGAGCGGCCAGGACCCGGACCTCGACCGCGCGGCGGCGCTCCCGTGGCCCCGCCGCCGGTTCGCGCACCTGGCCCTGATCGGCGTGACGGCGGCGGGCGCGGTCTTGGCGGTGGGGTCGTCGAATGTCGACTTGCCGGTCATCCTCCGCGACGCGGCGGGGTTGCTGGGCTTGACGGGCCTGGCGGCGACGACCGCGGGCGGCCAGTTCGGCTGGACGCTGCCGGTGGCGTGGTCGGCGGTGGCGTTGTTCGTGCGCGACGACGGAACGACGGCGAGTGAGGTGGCGGCCTGGACGCTGCAGCCGGCGGGAACCCCGGCGGCGACCTGGACCGCGGTGATCGCGGCGGTGACGGGAGCGGTGGCCTACACGGTCTGGGGAGGGCGCCGGTAGCCCGGCTCAACCGAAGGCGGACCTCACGCGTGGAGGGTGCGGCCGGTCGCCGTGACCGGCCGCTTCCGAGGGAGGACCTTCATGCGCATCTTCCGAGCACTCCTGACCACCGCCGCGGTTGCCGGCACCCTCTTGGGCACGACGGTCACTGCCGATGCGGCGGTCACGACGCCGTGGCGGATGACTTACGGCGCGACTTTGGCCGCGGGGTCGATCTCGTGGGGTGACGGGCGATCGGCGACCGTGTCCGGCAGCCTCCACGCCGTCAGCGGCACCCGCGAGGTCTGTTCGTGGGGGGTGAACGGCCCCGACACCAGCCTGGTGAAGTGCACTTCCGCGGCAGCGGGAACCAACGCCACCATCTCCCACGGGCACACCATCGACAAGGTCGGTGGGGTCCAGCTGATTTACATCAACCTGTCCGCCGGCACCACCGACCTGCACCAGCTGGCGTGCACCAGGTCGGGCTGCACGCAGCAGTACTGACTCCGGTGGGGCGCCGGACCCGGCGCCCCACTCGCGTCACACGTTGCGGATGTTCGCTTCCAGCTCCAGCGGCTCCCGGTCCCAGTCCTCGACCCCGAAGGCCAGGATCCGCTCCGGGTGGATCCGGATCACGGCGTCGTCGAAGTGGTTGTCCGGGAGGCTCACCCCGGTCAGTGCCTCCGCGCGGCCGCGGATCTCCAGGCAGCGCACGCGCCACGGGTTCGTCGACGGCAGGTCGTCGACGACGAACGCGACCCGGCCGTTCTCCCGGACGTTGCGGAACTTCTTGCTGCCGCTGAGGTTGTGGCCGGTGACGTCGATGGCCTTCTCGTCCGGGTTGTACCGGAAGCCGACCGGGTTGACCTGCAGGGTTCCGTTCGGCTGCTGGGTCGCCAGCCGGCCCAGCGGCTGGGCGTCGAGGTACTCGAGCTCTGCTTCGGTGAACATGCCAGCAGCCTTCAACTTCAAGAGAGGTTGAAGTCAAGCCGGGGCGCGAACCGCGCGGCGATCCGTTCGTGGGCGGGGCCGTCCGGGTGCAGCTCGTCCGGCAGCGGGAACTCCGCGTAGTCGGCGGGCCCGTACAACGACAGCCCGTCCACGTAGTGCAACGCCGGGTCCTCGCGCTGCGCCACGATCTCCGCCAGCGCGTCGCGGATCACCTCGAGCGTCAGCTTCCCCTCACCCGGTTCGCCGGTCGCGCGGAAGCGCACCACGCCCGCCGCCAGCGCCGCGTGGTCGAAGTCGCCGGGACCCGGGGTCCGCTCGTGGATCGGGCAGTACAACGGCGAGACGACCAGCAGCGGCGTCGACGGATGGCCCTCGCGGATCGTGTCGAGGAACCCGTGCACCGCGGGGCCGAACGCGCGCAGCCGCATGAGGTCCGCGTTGACGACGTTGATGCCGAGCTTCACGCTGACCAGGTCCGCCGGGGTGTCGCGCAGCGCGCGGGCGGTGAACGGGTCCAGCAGGGCGTTCCCGCTGAAGCCCAGGTTGACCAGCTCGACCCCGGCCGAAAGCGCGGCCAGCACGGTCCACGTCGTCGACGGGCTCGCCGCGTTCGAACCCTGGCTGATCGAACTGCCGTGGTGCAGCCACACGCGGCCGGCGCGGGGCGCGGGCGAAACCGGGGCGTCCGTGCGCAACGCGACCAGCGTCGTCAGTTCGTTGTGCGGCAACCAGATCTCGACGTCCTTGTCGTGCCCGGGCAGGTCCGCGAACCGCACGCCGGCGGGCGCGGTCGCCTGGGCGGCGAGCTTGCCGTCGACCAGCAGGTCGTAGACGCCGTCCGGACGCGGCGGCGCGCCCGGGTACTCGACCTTCGTCGGCAGCGTGTCGAGCTCGATCAGGCGAGCCGTCGTGCGGAACCGCAGGCGGACGCCCGCGGGCTGCGCTTCGGCCATCGCGAGCCGCGGGTCGGTGTTCTGCGCCCGCGCGCGGGCCGGCAGCCGGTGCGGGACCAGGCCGCGCGGGGTCTCTTCGAGTTCGAGGGCGCCGCGGACGAGGTCGTTGAGCGGGGTGGTGATCACGAGCGTGGCCAATCGTGGAGAAGGGAATCGAGGACGTCGAGGAGGCGGGTCCAGCTTTCGGGCGCCGCGGGCGGGCTGTGGTCGAAGCCGCCGTCGGCTTCGAGGGCGACGAACCCGCGGACGAAGCTGCCGAGCAGCCGGACGGCGTGCGTCTGGTCCGGCCCGGTGAGGTCGTAGCCGCGCAGGATCGCGCGCATCAGCTCCGCGTGCCGCACGCCGGCGCTCGCCGCCGCGGTCTCCGCGTCGAGCCGCAGCTGCGCCGCGGCGAACCGGCCCGGGTGCTCCCGGGCGTAGTCGCGGTGGACGTCGGCGAACGCGACCAGCGCGTCCCGCCCGGACCGCCCGGCCAGCGCGGCGGCGGCCCGGTCGGCGAGCTCTTCGAGCGCCAGCAGCGCGACCCGCGTCCGCAGGTCGTGCGCGTTCTTGACGTGCGAATACAGGCTCGCGACCTTGACGTCGAACCGGCGCGCCAGCTCAGACGGCGTGACCCGGTCGAACCCAAGCTCGTCGGCCAGTTCGGCGCCCGCTTGCACCAGTCGCTCCGTCGTCAACCCGACGCGAACCATCAGCCACCTCCTAAAGCCACCTCCTAAAGCCACCATAGATTTACCTAAAGGCTTTAGGCAAGGGGATAATGGGTGACATGCGCCGCCACGCCGTGAGCTCCTCGACGATCGCGTCGATCGGCTACGACCGGGAGGAGCACCTCCTGGAGATCGAGTTCGTGAACGAGAGCGTCTACCGGTACCGGCTGGTGCCGGAGTCCGTGCACCGCGAGTTGATGGCATCGACGAGCCACGGCCGGTTCTTCAACACGCGCATCCGTGACCGGTATCCGACGGAACAGGTGGAGTAGCGCCGATCAGTGCTTCTTGAGCTCCTCGGCGAGCATCACGATGATGCCGCTGGGACCGCGGACGTACGTGAGCTTGTAGACGTCCTCGTACGTCGCCACGCCGCGAAGCGGATGGCAGCCGTGCCTTGCGGCTGTCTCGAGGGCTTCGTCGAGGTTGTCGACGGAGAAGGCGACGCGGTGCATGCCGATCTCGTTGGGACGAGTGGGCTCCGACTCGATCGCTTCGGGGTGGATGTACTCGAAGAGCTCGAGGTGCCCCTGGCCGTCCGGCGTCCGGAGCATGGCGATGTGGGCGTGGTTGCCATCGAGGCCGACGGCGGTGTCGGTCCACTCACCACTGACCGTGTCCCGGCCGACGACCGTGAGCCCCAGGTCGGTGAAAAAGGCGATCGCCGCTTCGAGATCGCGAACGGTGATGCCGACGTTCTCAAGTTTGATGGCCATGCCAGGCATGCTATCGACGACGCCGCGCAGTTCTAGGCGAACAGCCCTTCGCCCCAGTAACCGGTCTTCGAGACGCCCGGCGGCACCGCGAAGTGCGCCGAACCGGTGTGCTGGACGTACTCCATCATCGCGTCCTTCGAGGACAGCGCCTGCTGCATCGGCACGTACTGCTTGCGCGTGTCCCGGTTGAACGCCAGGAAGAACAGGCCCGCCTCGAGGTGCCCGACACCGTCGGAACCGTCGACGAAGTTGTAACCCCTGCGCAGGATCCGGACGCCGTTCAGCGCCTGGTGTGAAGCCAGCCGGACGTGCGCGTCCTCCGGGATCACCTTCTCGCCGCCCTCGCCGCCGACATCGAGGTCCAGCTCGTCGAACTCCGCGGTCTGGCCCAGCGGGGCGCCGGTGCCCTTCGTGCGGCCGATGATCTTCTGCTGGCCGTCGAGTGTTTCGCGGTCCCACGTCTCGATGTGCATCCGGATCCGGCGCGCCACCAGGTACGAGCCGCCCGCCATCCAAGCTTGGCCGTCGCCCGGCGCGGCCCACACCTGGTCGCGCAGGAAGTCCGTGTCCTCGGACTTGATGTTGTTCGTGCCGTCCTTGAAGCCGAACAGGTTCCGCGGCGTGGCTTGCGCCCGCGACGTCGACGAGCTGCGGCCGAAGCCGAGCTGCGACCAGCGGACCTCGGTGACGCCGAACCCGAGCCGCACCAGGTTGCGGACCGCGTGCACCGCCACCTGCGGGTCGTCCGCGCAGGCCTGGATGCACAGGTCGCCGCCGCTGCGGGCCGGGTCGAGCTTGTCCTTCGGGAACAGCGGCAGGTCGATCAGCTGCGGCGGCCGCTTGCCCGCCAGGCCGAACCGGCCGTCGAACAGCGACGGCCCGAAGCCGATGGTCAGCGTCAGGTTCGACGCCGGCAGGTCGAGCGCCTCGCCGGTGTCGCCGGGCGGCGCGTACTCGCCGCCGCCGATGGCGCCGTTTGCCACGACCTCCTGGCCCGTCGTCATCCGGCGGGCCGCGTCGGTCCACGTCTTCAGCAGCTGCCGCAGCTTTTCGCGGTCCTTCGTGGTGACGTCGAGGGCCGCGAAGTGCAGGTTCGCCTGGGTCGGCGTGTCGATGCCGGCCTGGTGCTCCCCCTCGAAGCCGACGATGTTCACCGCCGCCTCGGCGCTGCCCGTCGCCTTGTCGATCCCGATCCCGGCGGCGGCCCCCGCCCCGGCGAGCGCGACCCCGGCGCCCGCCAGGCCGAAGAGCTTCCGCCGCGAAACCCGCGTGCCCTCTGTCGACGTCACTTCGAGACGACCTCCGCAACCTTGCTCAGCGGCTCGCTCAGCGCGTCGACGGCCGAAGCGAACTCCTTGACCTGGTCCTGGGAAAGGTCCGTGTAGAGCTTGAAGCCGTCACCCGCGCGCTGCTTGTCCAGCAGGCCCTGGACGTTCGCGAACTCCTTGTCCAAAGTGGACACCAGAGCCGGGTCCTTCGCCTGCAGGATCGGCCGCAGCGAGGTGATCGCGCCCTTGGAACCGTCCAGGTTGGCCTGGAAGTCCCAGAGGTCGGTGTGCGAGAAGGTCTCCTCCTCGCCGGTGATCTTGCCGGTCGCGACCTCGTCGAGCAGGCCCTTCGCGCCGTTCGCGAGGTCGAGCGCGGTCAGCTGCAGCGTCTTGGTCTTCGCGACGAGGTCCTTGACGTCGGTCAGCAGCTTGTCCGCGATCTGCGGGCTGTCGGCCTGCAGGCCGGTCTTGAACAGGTCCTTCTCCAGCCGGTGGAACCCGGTGAACTGCTGGCCCGGCTCGAGGTCGGCCTCGCGGACGTCGATGGCCGGGTCCAGCTCGCCGAACTTCTCGGCCACCGGCTCGATGCGCTCGTAGTAGACGCGGGTGCGCGCGTACGCGGCCTTCGCCTCGTCGACCTTGCCCGCCTTGACGAGGTCGACGAACTTGCCGGTCTCCTCTTCGAGGGCGGTGGTGTTGTTCGCGATGTAGTCGTTGTAGCTCTTGGTGGCCTGGGCCTTCTGCGCGTTCGCGTCGCCCTGCTTGGGCGCGCCGCCGGTGACGGTGAAGTCGCCGCGGATGCCGTTGCCGGCCATGCCCGGCTTGCACGCGGTCTGGTACTTGCCGGCGTCGGCGACCTCGACGATCAGCCGCCGGTTCAGCCCGGGCGCGATGTTCTCGACCTCGCCCATGATCCGGTCGCCCTCGGCGTAGAGGTAGAACTCGGTGACCTTGCTGCCCTTGTTGGTGATCTCGAAGGTCAGGTTGCCCGCGTTGGCCGTGTTCGCGGAGACCTCGCACGCGGTGTCGGACGCCGAGACCTTGATCGGGCCACCGGCGCCCGCGGCGCCCGCGGGATCGCTCTTGCTGTCGCACGCGGCCAGCGTCACCAGGACGGCGGCGCCGGCCAGTACGGCCAGCGAGGGGGTCTTGCGCACGGTCACTCCTTAGAGGCGGCCGCGGCGACGGGCGCCGGCGCGGTCTTCTTGCTGGGCTTGAGGAACAGGGGCAGCACGACGGCGACGTAGGCGACCCAGGCGATGGCCTGCAGCACGGTCGTCTGCTGCGAGTAGTTGAAGATGCCCTTCAGCAGCGCGCCGTACCAGGACGTCTCGGGCAGCGTCGCCGAAGCGTCGAAGGCGAGGGTGTGGATGCCGGGCAGGAAGGCGGCCTCCTGCAGGTCGTGCAGGCCGTAGCCGAGCACGCCCGCGGCGACGAACACCAGCAGCACGCCGGTGATCGTGAAGAACTTGGAGAGGTTGAACCGGACGGCGCCCTTGTAGAGCAGCCAGGCCAGCACGACCGCGATCGCGATGCCGGCGGTGAAGCCGATCAGCGGCTGCACGGTCTCCGACTGCGCGGCTTGGACGGTCGAGTAGAAGAACACCGCCGTCTCCAGCCCTTCGCGCCCGACCGCGAGGAACGAGAGCAGCAGCACGGCCGCCGGGCCGACGTCCAGCGCGTCGTCCATCTTCCCGCGCAGCTCGGCGGCGATGCTCTTCGACGCCTTGCGCATCCAGAAGATCATCGCGGTGACGAACACGACGGCGACGATCGACAGGCTGCCGCCGAGCAGCTCCTGGTGCTCGAAGGTCAGCTGGGCCGTCGTGAAGGTGAGGACCGCGCCGACGGCGACCGACAGCAGCACCGCCGCGCCGACACCCGGCCACACCCAGCGCAGCGCGTGGCGCCGGTCGGTCTTGACCAGGAACGCCACCAAGATGCTGACGACCAGCGCGGCTTCCAGCCCTTCGCGCAGCCCGATCAGCGCGCTCGAGAACAACACCGGTCCGCCTCCCTGAGGTTCTGCTTCCATGATGTTTTTAGGTAAGGCTCACCTGTAAGTCCAGCGGGCCGGCGGCCGCTCGAAACGATACAACCGGACAAATGGTGCAGAGATCGGAAGTTAGGTTAGGGTAACCGCAGGTCAGGGGCCTGCGCGTCGACTCGATAACAAAATTTGTGATGTCGCTGGCAGTGGGCTTGTTTTAACCATCCGCTTGCCTGATCAGCCGTCCGAGGGACCCCCTTGAGTGCCTCCGTAACCTGATCGGGTGGCCGATACCGCTCAGCCGACCGTCACGCCCCCGTCGTCGCCTCCGGGCGGCCCGCCCCGGCGGTACGTCGGCCGGATCGCCCTCTCGCTGGGGCTGGTGCTCACCGGCGTGGTCCTCGTCGTCACCATCGGGATCCGGAACCCGGACGCGCCCGCCGCGCCGCCGCCGGTCCAGCCGGCGCTGGCCATCCCGGAGCAGCGCCCGCAGCCCGGCGCCGAGTCGCCGCGCGCCGGGCTCGCCGCGCCGGTCGACCGGCCCGCGGTGTCCGACCAGGCCGAGCTGGACGCGTGGGCGACCCGCGTCGCGGACAAGACGCACCTGCCGGCGCGCGTGCTCGCCGCGTACGGCCGGGCGGAGATGTGGATGCAGCGGCAGCGGCCGACATGCCACCTGTCGTGGGCGACCCTCTCCGGCATCGGCCGGGTCGAGACCGAGCGCGGGGACTTCGACCTCTCGGCGATCGCCGCGAACGGCCGCGTCGTCAAGCCGGTGGTCGGGCCGCCGCTGGACGGTTCGCCGGGCGTCCCGGCGGTGCACGACACCGACGGCGGCAAGCTCGACGGCGACAAGACGTGGGACCACGCGATCGGCCCGCTGCAGTTCCTGCCGTCGACGTGGAAGAAGTACCAGGAGCGGGCCAACGGCGACGGCGGCGCCCCGGACCCGCAGAACGTCGACGACGCGGCCTTCACGGCGGCGCGCTATCTGTGTTCGGGGGGCGACGACCTCGGCACGCCGGCGGGGTGGTGGCGGGCGATCCTGTTCTACAACCAGGCCGTCGCGTACGGCCAGGACGTGTTCAGCGCGGCGGACGCCTACGCGGAAGCGAGTGTCGCGCCTTAGAGCTCGCGGTCGGCGAAGAACGGCGTGACGGCCATCAGGACCAGCAGCAGCAACCCGGCGTAGGCACCCAAGGTGGCGAAGATCGACATTTCCGGTTCCTCCCTCGTTCGGTCTGGAACCAGCTTCGCCGCTCACGGGGGTCGCGCGGATCGGCCGAGGGGCCCGCGTTGATCGGCCGAAAGTCCGAGACCGCCCGGGCCGTTCGGCCCTGGTGACTCAGGAGTCGCGCAACGCGATGTGCGCCTTGACCTCGCTGATCGCCTCGAGGTACTCGGGCACCGGGTTCATCGCGGACGCCATCCGCATCTGGGCCAGGGCTTCGACGAACCGGCCGAGGCGCTGCAGGGTCCGGCCGAGGATGAACCGGGCGTAGTGGTCGGTCGGGTCCAGCTCGAGCACCCGCGTGAACGCCTGCTCGGCGCGGCGCAGCTGCGCGGAATGGAAGTACGCGCGCCCGGCCAGCAGGTGCACCGACGGCTTGTCCGCCTCGGTGTCCAGCAGGGGCTGCAGCGCCTTCAGCGCGTCCAGCGGACGGCGGCGGCCGACCAGCTCTTCGGCCTGCCGGAAGGCATGGAACCGCGACTCCTCGGGAGGCTGCGAAGCAGCTGCGGCGTCCGTCATGGTCACTCCCACGTTACCTCGGAAGAGGGGGTTGCACACGCCGCCGAACGGGACGTGATGGACTGTGCCGCCATGAGCAGCCCGTACCGGGGCCTGGCGCCCTACCTCTACTACGCCGACGCCACCGCGGCGCTCGCCTGGCTGACCAGGGTCTTCGGGTTCACCGAAGAGGTCCGGTTCTGCGACGGCGCCGGCGAGGTGTTCCAGGCGACGCTGCGCGCGGGCGAGGCGCGGATCCAGATCGCCGGCGTCGGCCCGGACTACTGGCAGGCCAAGGGGGTTGATGGGCCGGTCGGCCAGCTGAACATCCTCTACGTCGACAATGTCGACGAAGTATACGAACGGGTCGAAACGGCCCTCGGCGACGAGGGCGAGCTCGACCCGCCGCAGGACCAGCCCTACGGCGCCCGCGTGTTCACCGTGGCGGATCTCGGGGGCAACAGCTGGACGTTCTGGCAGCAGACGTCCGAGACCGTCGAGCTGCCGCCGGGCTGGCAGGCCGTCCGCGCGGGCGGTGAGTCCTCCAACGGGTGAACAGCCACGACGGCTAGGCTGGGCACGAAACCGCAGGCACGACGCACCGAGGAGCATGGCGTGGCTCTCATCGAGCAGGTAGGCGCGCGCGAGATTCTGGACTCGCGTGGCAACCCGACGGTCGAGGTGGAGGTGGCCCTCGACGACGGCACGCTGGCGCGGGCCGCGGTCCCGTCGGGTGCGTCGACCGGTGAGCACGAAGCGGTCGAGCTGCGGGACGGCGACACCGGCCGCTACAACGGCAAGGGCGTCGAGCGCGCGGTCGCCGCGGTGCTCGACGAGATCGGCCCGGAGATGGTCGGCATCGAGGCCGTCGACCAGCGGATCGTCGACCAGAAGCTGGTCGACCTCGACGGCACGCCGGCGAAGTCCCGCCTCGGCGCGAACGCCATCCTCGGCGTCTCGCTGGCCGTCGCGAAGGCCGCCGCGGAGTCGGCCGAGCTGGAGCTGTTCCGCTACCTGGGCGGGCCGAACGCGCACGTGCTGCCGGTCCCGATGCTGAACATCCTCAACGGCGGTTCGCACGCGGACAGCAACGTCGACGTCCAGGAGTTCATGATCGCGCCGATCGGCGCGGAGACCTTCCGCGAGGCCTTGCGCTGGGGCGCCGAGGTCTACCACTCGCTGAAGTCGGTGCTGAAGGGCCGCGGCCTCTCGACCGGTCTCGGCGACGAAGGCGGCTTCGCGCCGAACCTGGCGAACAACCGCGAGGCGCTCGACCTGATCCTGCAGGCGATCGAGAAGGCCGGGTACGCCCCGGGCCGCGACGTCGCGCTCGCGCTGGACGTCGCCGCGACGGAGTTCTTCGCCGACGGCGCGTACACCTTCGAGGGCAGCAAGAAGAGCGCGGAGCAGATGTCGGCGTACTACGCCGAACTGCTGCGCGACTACCCGCTCGTGTCCATCGAGGACCCGCTGAGCGAGGACGACTGGGACGGCTGGGTCACCCTGACCGCCGAGGTCGGCGAGAAGGTCCAGATCGTCGGCGACGACCTGTTCGTCACCAACCCGGACCGCCTCGAGGAGGGCATCACCCGCCGCGCCGCGAACGCGCTGCTGGTGAAGGTCAACCAGATCGGCACGCTGTCGGAGACGCTCGACGCGATCTCGCTGGCGACGTCGTTCGGCTACAAGTCGATGATGAGCCACCGCTCGGGCGAGACCGAGGACACGTTCATCGCGGACCTGGCGGTCGCCACCGGCGTCGGCCAGATCAAGACCGGTGCCCCGGCCCGCGGCGAGCGGATCGCCAAGTACAACCAGCTGCTGCGCATCGAGGAGACCCTCGGTGACGCCGCCCGGTACGCCGGCGAGCTGGCCTTCCCGCGGTTCAGCGCCGAGGGCTGAGCCCGCGATGGCCGACCGGGGGAGGACGACGCGCAACCGCCGCGGCGGCAGCGGGGCGACGCGGGCCAGCCGGCCCGCGCCGGCCCGCCGCCCCGAGGCGGCGCGGCGCCGCACCGGCGACGCGGAGACGACCCGGGCCCGGCTGCGCCGGAGCCTGGCGGCGAAGCGCGCGTCCGGTGCGGCGAAGGTGCTCGGCATGTCCACCACCCGCCGCGCGGCGGTGGTGGCGATCGTGGTGTGCGCGCTGGCGTTCACCATCGCCGTGCCCCTGCGTACCTACCTCGCCCAGCGCACCGAGATCCGCGAGCAGCAGGCGCAGCAGGCCCAGCTGCAGCAGACGGTCGCCCAGCTCCAGGGCCGCAAGGCGGAGCTGAGCGACCCGGCGCAGATCGAGGCGGAGGCCCGGCGGCGGCTGCGGTACGTCAAGCCGGGCGAGACGCCGTACATCGTCCAGCTGCCCGAGGACAAGGCCGCGGACGCGGCGCCCCAGCAGGGACAGCAGCAGGTCCCGGACGGCTCCTGGTACGAGAACCTCTGGAACCAGGTCTCCGGCGGCTGAACTAACCTGGTGCGCGTGAACAGCACGCAGCAGCACCGGTTCGAGCCCGTCACCGACGCCGACCGCGAGACCATCGCGGAGCAGCTCGGACGGCCGCCGCGGGCGCTGCGGGCCGTCGCCGCGCGGTGCCCGAGCGGGCACCCGTCCGTGGTGCAGACCAGCCCGCGGCTGGAGAACGGCACGCCGTTCCCGACGCTCTACTACCTGACCTGCCCGAAGCTGAACTCGATGATCGGCACCATCGAGGCTTCGGGGCTGATGAAGGAGATGACCGAGCGGCTCTCCACCGATCCCGAGCTGGCCGCCCAGTACCAGCGCTGCCACGAGACCTACCTCGCCGAGCGCGACGCGATCGAGCCGCTCGGCCACCAGGTCACCGCCGGCGGCATGCCCGGCCGCGTCAAGTGCCTGCACGTGCACGTCGCCCACTCGCTCGCGGTCGGTCCCGGCGTGAACCCGTTCGGTGACGAGACGCTGGAGCTCCTTAAGGCGAACGGGTGGCCCTCGGGGGACTGTGCCGCGTAACGCTCGCGCGTCGTGAACAGATAACTGGTCTGGGTGAGCGAAAACCCCGGACCGGTGAGATCCAGACTCCCGAAGGGGTGAAACCGGGCCCCGGGTACGGCAGGCTGTCACCCGAGGGTGCGACCGGCCAGGAGGGTATCGAGCTATGCGCGTGCGGCGACTGCCTGACGCAGTCGGGAGCCACACCCGAAGATTCGGCCTCCGCCACCGCACCGCGTTCCCCCTGATCACCGGCGTCTTCGCGGTGGTCCCGGCGTTGCTCGCCGGCGGCGGCACGCTCGGCTGGCTCGGCGGCAGCGGTGACCACACCCGCGACGCCGCCCTCGGCCAGGGCTACGACCCCGGCCACGCCGCCATCCAGCAGATCGCCGTCGACGGCACCCTCCCCGGCGCGCCCACCCCGCTGCCGCTCCCGGCTTACGAACTCCCCGACGGCCCCCTCGGCATCCCGGCCACCGCGCTCGCCGCGTACAAGAACGCCGCCGACGTCCTCGGCCGCGAGCTGGCCGCGTGCCACATCGACTGGGCCCTGATCGCCAGCATCGGCCGGATCGAGTCCAACCACGCGCGCGGCGGGTACGTCGACGCGAACGGGACCACCCGCGAACCGATCCTCGGCCCCGAGCTCAACGGCCAGGGCGGGTTCGCCGCGATCCCGGACACCGACCACGGCGAGCTCGACACGGACCCGGTGTGGGACCGCGCGGTCGGCCCGACGCAGTTCATCCCGGCGACGTGGCGCGCGTACGCCTCCGACGGCAACGGCGACGGCAAGTCCGACCCGAACAACATCTTCGACGCGGCGCTGGCGACCGGCCGCTACCTCTGCTCCGGCGGCTTCGACCTCTCGAACCCGGACCAGCTGCGCGGCGCGATCTACCGGTACAACAACTCCGACACGTACGTGAACACCGTGATCCTGTGGGCCGAGGCGTACCGCAACGGGATCATGCAGGTGCCGGACAGCACGGTGCCGGTCGGCGCGCCGAACGCGGCGGCGCTCCCCGCGCCACCGGCGATCCCGCCCCCGCCGACCCCGACGACGACGCCGCCGGTGCCCACCACGACGACGCCGACCGGCGCGGGCACGACGACGAAGACCACGCCCTCGGACTCGTGCGCGAAGCCGACGACGACCACCGCCACGACCACAGTGATCAGCACGACGACCACGCCGCCGCCGTCGCCGACTCCGACCAGTACCGGTAAGACCACGCCGAATACGTCGACCACCCCGCCGCCGCCGACGTGCGGGCAGACGGTCACCGCGACCGCGGTCACCACCACGACCACGACCGTCGGGACGACGACACCCGGCAGCTAGGGTGATCGCATGCCTCGTGTTGCCGCGATCGACTGTGGGACCAACTCCATCCGCCTCCTCGTGGCCGAACTGACGCCGCGTCACGACGGCACGGTCGACCTGCGCGACCTGCACCGCGAGATGCGGATCGTCCGGCTCGGCCAAGGCGTCGACGCGACCGGGCAGCTGGCGCCCGAAGCGATCGAACGCACGCGGGCCGCGCTCGCCGACTACACGATCGCCGCGCGGCGCAAGGGCGTCGAGAAGGTGCGGATGGTCGCCACGTCCGCCACGCGCGACGCGAAGAACCGCGACGACTTCTTCCGCATGACCCGCGAGACCCTCGGCGTCGAAGCCGAGGTGATCACTGGCGACGAGGAGGCGCGGCTGTCGTTCACCGGCGCGGTGGGCGAGCAGGACCCGGACGACGGCCCGTTCGTGGTGGCCGACGTCGGCGGCGGCTCGACCGAGCTGGTCCTCGGCACGTGGGACGGCCGCCAGGCGGAGGTGCTCGCCGCGAAGTCCGTCGACATCGGCTGCGTCCGCATCACCGAGCGCGCGCTGAAGAGCGACCCGCCGTCCGCGGACGAGATCGCCACCGCCCGCGACCTGGCGGGCAAGGTGCTGACCGAGGCGTTCGACGTGGTCGACGTCGCCCGCGCGAAGACGTGGGTGGGCGTGGCGGGCACGGTGACGACGCTGTCGGCGATCGCGCTGGGGCTGCCGGAGTACGACAGCGAGCGCGTCCACCTGTCCACGTTGAGCCCGGCGGACATCGACCGGCTGGCCTCCCGCCTGCTGTCGGAGAACCACGCGCAGCGAGCGGCCAACCCGGTGATCCACCCGGGCCGGGTCGACGTGATCGGCGGCGGCGCGGTGGTGGTCCAGACCCTGGCCGAGCAGCTGGCGGCCCGCGGCGGCCCGACCGAGCTGGTGGTCAGCGAGCACGACATCCTCGACGGCATCGCCCTGTCCCTGGCCTGACCGGCCGGGTCCGCGTGGGTGCGGGGACGCCACTGCGGCCTGTCCGCGGCACCGGCCGGGCCCGGCGTCGGCGGTCGTGCCCGCACGATCGCGAGGGCCGGCTCACCCTGCGCCGGCCCCTCGACGGCATCACCCCGTCGCCGGTCTGACGGGCGCCGGGGTCCAAACCCGACCGGCCGCCCGCTCCCGTCCTTACCGACCGTTCGGCCACCCCAAAAGACTTGTGCCGCAAGCAAACCGTGGGTGAGCGCGTGATGACCACCTGTCCGCGCTACGCCGTCCGGAGTATCCGGATTCCTACGTTGGTTGTGCTCCAACCAGGTGGTCCTGACGACCGTCACACATTTGCAACACCGCAGTCCTGTGATCAGCTTCACCGGCCCCGATAGCGTGCGTCTCACCTTTCGGACACACCGGATATGGAGGGGATCATGCGTCGTTCGCGCAGGCTCTGGGGACCCACGGTGGTGATGACTTCGCTGGCGCTCGTGCTCGCCGCGTGCGGCGGCGGATCGGGCAGTTCCGCGGGAGCCGGCGAGACAAACCCGGACGGCGCGGTCAGCGTCTACGGCACCGAACCGCAGAACGCGCTGGTCCCGACCAACATCAACGACCTCGGCGGGACCAAGGCCATCCAGGTCATGTTCGCCACCCTGGTCGGCTTCAAGGGTGCGGACGCCAAGCCGTTCAACCTGATGGCCGACTCGATCACGACGACCGACTCCAAGGTCTACGACATCAAGATCAAGCAGGGCTGGAAGTTCCACGACGGCACCGAGGTGAAGGCGCACAACTTCATCGACGCCTGGAACTACGGCGCCTACGCGCCGAACG
This sequence comes from Amycolatopsis sp. NPDC101161, assembly GCF_044768185.1. Taxonomy (NCBI): domain Bacteria; kingdom Bacillati; phylum Actinomycetota; class Actinomycetes; order Pseudonocardiales; family Pseudonocardiaceae; genus Amycolatopsis; species Amycolatopsis sp. NPDC101161. Next base: position 865,585 of record NZ_JBIWPI010000002.1, on the reverse strand, counting down.
GCCAGCTCAACACCGACTTCTTCTCGAACATCCAGGGGTACAAGGACGTCCACCCCGAGGCCGAGAACGCCAAGCCGGCCACCGACAAGATGTCCGGCCTGGTGCAGAAGAGCGACTACGAGTTCCAGGTCACGCTCGACGCGCCGTTCTCCGTCTTCGACATCAAGGTCGGCTACCAGGCGTTCGCGCCGCTGCCCGACGCGTTCTTCAAGGACCCCAAGGGCTTCGAGCAGCACCCCATCGGCAACGGCCCGATGAAGTTCGTCTCGCGGACGCCGAACCAGGACATCAAGCTGACTCGGTTCGACGACTACAAGGGTGACGACAAGGTCCACTTCAAGGACCTCGACATCAAGATCTACGCCAGCCAGGAGACCGCCTACCAGGACCTGCTGAGCGGGCGCCTGGACTTCATGGAGGCGCTGCCGCCGTCGGCGGTCGCGGGCGGCAAGTACAAGTCGGACCTCGGCGACCGGCTCGTCACCGGCCACCTGCTCGGGATCAGCACCATCGCCGTCCCGTACTACGTGCCCGGCTACAACAACCTCGAGCTGCGCAAGGCCATCTCGATGTCGATCGACCGGGCGCAGATCACCAAGACCGTCATGAACGACACCTACGTGCCGGCGGACGGCTACATCTCGCAGGGCATCCCGGGCGCGCGGCCCGGGGTGTGCCAGTTCTGCAAGTACGACCCGGCGGCGGCCAAGGAGGCCTTCCAGAAGTCCGGGTTCACGGGCAAGCTGACCATCGCGTCCAACGCGGACGGCGGCCGCAAGGAACCGCTGACCGCGGCGTGCAACAGCATCAAGAACACCCTCGGCGTCGAGTGCGACTTCGTGCCGGCCACCGACTTCGGCCAGTGGCGCAGCATCGTCACCGGCAAGAAGCTGACCGGCATGGGCCGTTCGGACTGGTCCGCGGACTACCCGTCCATCGAGGACTTCCTCAACCCGATCTACAAGACCGGCGGGTCCTCGAACGACTCCAGCTACTCGAACCCGCAGGTCGACGCGATCCTGGCGCAGGCGGACGCCACCGCCGACAAGGACGCCGCGGTCAAGCTGTACCAGCAGGCCGAGGACCTGATCGCGAAGGACCTGCCGTCGATCCCGGTGTGGGACGAGAAGGGCGTCGCGGCGAAGTCGAAGAACCTCAAGTCCGCGGCCCTGGACTTCCGGCGCATGCCGGACTACCCGTCCATCGAGGTCCTGAAGAAGTAGTGACGCGCTGATCTGCCGGTACCCACCACCACGCCGTCGTGAGTGAGAAACAGGCTTAGAACACTGTTTCTCACTCACGACGGCCGGCGCGCACTAGGAACGTCATGACCCGCTATGTCCTGCGACGGCTGCTCCAGCTGATCCCGGTGTTCTTCGGCACCACCTTCCTCATCTACGTGCTGGTCTGGGCGGTGCCCGGCGACCCGTTCTCCGGCAAGTGCGGCCAGGCCGCCTGCCCGCCGGCCTACATCGCGCAGATGACCGAGAAGTTCCACCTGAACGACAACATCTTCGTGCAGTACTTCAAGTACCTCGGGAGCCTGTTCACCGGCGACTGGGGCGAGACCTTCAACGGCACTTCCGTCGGCGACCTGATCGCCACGTCGTACCCGATCACGTTGCGCCTGGCCGTGATCGCCGTGGTCATCGAGGCCGTCATCGGGCTGAGCGCCGGCGTGCTGACCGGCTTGCGCGGCAAGGGTTTCCTCGACAACCTCGTCCTGGTCTCGACGACGTTCCTGATCTCCCTGCCGGTGTTCGTCACGGCGATCGTGCTGCAGCTCGCCCTGGGCAGCAACGGCCTCGGCCTGATCGAGGCCAGCGTGTCGGACGACCCGGGCATCGGCGAGCTCATCGTGCCCGGCATCGCGCTCGGCAGCCTGTCGATGGCCTACGTCGCCCGGCTGGCGAGAACGAGCATCGCCGAAAACCGCCGCGCCGACTACGTGCGGACGGCGATCGCGAAGGGCCAGCCCCAGAGCCGGGTCGTGCTCGTGCACCTGCTGCGCAACTCGGTGATCCCGGTCCTCACGTTCCTCGGCACCGACCTCGGCGCGCTGATGGGCGGCGCGATCGTCACCGAAGGCGTGTTCAACATCAACGGCCTGGGCGGGCTCATCTTCCGCGGCATCCAGAACCGGGAGAGCGCGACCGTCGTCGGCGTGGTCGTCCTGCTGGTGCTGGTGTACCTGCTGATGAGCCTGATCGTCGACCTGCTCTACGCCGTTCTCGACCCGAGGATCCGCTATGACTGACCCGAACCTGGTGGGCGGCGGCGGGGCCGACGCGGCCGAGCTGTCGCGCGTCGACGACTCCGCCACCGGCCCGCAGAAACCCCGCAGCCTGTGGAGCGACGCGTGGCGCCAGCTGCGGCGCAAGCCGGCGTTCGTCGCCTCGGCCGTGATCATCGTGCTGATCGTGCTGATCGCGATCGCGCCCGGCCTGTTCAGCTCGCGCGACGCCGGCTTCAGCGACCTCGCGCACGCCAACGAAGGGCCGTCCGCCGACGCCTGGTTCGGCTACGACAACCAGGGCCAGGACGTCTACGCCCGCACCATCTACGGCACCCGCGCGTCGGTGCTGGTCGGGGTGTTCGCGACGCTGCTGACCGTCCTCATCGGCTCGTTGGTCGGCATCCTCGCCGGCTACTACGGCCGGCTCGTCGACAGCCTGCTGTCGCGCTTCGGCGACATCTTCGCCGGCCTGCCGTTCGTGCTCGGCGCGATCGTCATCCTGACGACGTTCAACGCGCCCGGCTCGAACCCGGGCGCGGTCACCATCATCGTCCAGGTGGTCTGCTCGATCGCGGTGCTGAGCTGGCCGGTCGCCATGCGCATCATGCGGTCGGCGACGCTGGTGGCCAAGCAGCTCGACTACGTCAAGGCCGCGCGCGGCCTCGGCGCGAGCACCCCGCGGATCATCTTCCGCCACCTGCTGCCGAACACGCTCGCGCCGGTGCTCGTGTACGCGACCATCGCGCTCGGCGCGTTCATCGGCGCCGAAGCGACGCTGGCCTACCTCGGCATCGGCGTGCGCCCGCCGGTGATCTCGTGGGGCGTGATGATCAGCGACTCGCGGGACTACTTCCGCAACGACCCGCACATGCTGCTGTTCCCCGGCGCCTTCGTCACCCTGACCGTGCTGGCCTTCGTGATGCTGGGCGACGGCATCCGCGACGCGCTCGATCCGAAGTCGAGGTAGATCCTCTTGTCCGACAACGAACTCCTGCTCGAAGTAGAGGACCTGCACGTCGAGTTCCGGACGTCCGACGGCGTGGCCAACGTGCTCAACGGCGTCGGCTACTCGGTGCACGCCGGCGAGACGCTCGCGGTGCTCGGTGAATCCGGTTCCGGGAAGAGCGTCACCGCGCAGACGGTGATGGGCATCCTCGACACGCCCCCGGGCGTGATCACCGCCGGCGCCGTCCGCTGGCGCGGCGAGGACCTGCTGACCGCGTCCGACGAACGCCGCCGTGAAGTGCGCGGCAGCGAGATCGCGATGATCTTCCAGGACGCGCTCTCCGCGCTGAACCCCGTGTTCACCGTGGGCTTCCAGATCGAGGAACAGCTGCGCGTGCGGCTCGGTATGTCCAAAAAGGACGCCCGGAAGCGGGCGATCGAGCTGCTCGACATCGTCCGCATCCCCGCCGCCGAACGGCGGGTCAAGGACTACCCGCACCAGTTCTCCGGCGGCATGCGCCAGCGCGCGATGATCGCGATGTCGCTGGCCCTCGACCCGGACCTGCTCATCGCCGACGAGCCGACCACCGCCCTCGACGTCACCGTCCAGGCCCAGATCATGGACCTGCTGGCCGAGATCCAGGCCGAACGCAAGATGGGCCTGGTGCTGATCACGCACGACCTGGCCGTGGTCGCCGAGGTCGCCGACCGGATCGCGGTGATGTACGCGGGCCGGATCGTCGAGCAGGCCGACGTCGTCGAGCTGTTCCGCGCGCCGGCCCACCCGTACACCGCCGCGCTGATGGACTCGCTGCCCCGGCTCGACCTCAAAGGACAGACACTGGAGACCATCAAGGGCCTGCCGCCGAGCCTCCTGGACATCCCGCCGGGCTGCCCGTTCCACCCGCGCTGCAAACGGGCCGAAGCGCGGTGCAGCGAGGAAGTGCCGCCGCCGCTCGGCATCGGCTTCGGCCGGACCAGCGCGTGCCACTTCGCCGAAGAGGTGGTGAACTCCCGTGGCTGAACCCATCCTGTCGGTCACCGACCTCAAGAAGTACTTCCCGGTCCGCACCGGCATCCTGTTCAAGCGCACGATCGGCCAGGTCAAGGCCGTCGACGGCGTCTCGTTCGACCTGCTGCCGGGCGAGACGCTCGGCGTCGTCGGCGAGTCCGGCTGCGGCAAGTCCACGCTGGCCCAGGTGCTGATGCGCCTCGAGGAACCCACCGGCGGCACGGCGAAGTTCGAGGGCCGCGACATCTTTTCCATGAAGGGCGCCGAACTCCGGAAGCTGCGGCGCGAGATCCAGATCGTGCTGCAGGACCCGTACACGTCGCTGAACCCGCGGATGACCGTCGGCGACATCGTCGGCGAGCCCTTCGAGATCCACTCCGACGTGGCGCCCAAGGGGTCGCGGGCGAAGAAGGTGCAGGAGCTCCTGGAGGTCGTCGGGCTCAACCCCGAGCACCTCAACCGCTACCCGCACCAGTTCTCCGGCGGGCAGCGCCAGCGCATCGGCATCGCGCGGGCGCTGGCGCTGCGGCCCAAGGTGATCATCTGCGACGAGCCGGTGTCCGCATTGGACGTCTCGATCCAGGCGCAGGTGATGAACCTGCTCGGCGACCTGCAGGGCGAGTTCGGGCTGTCGTACGTCTTCATCGCGCACGACCTGTCCGTGGTGCGGCACCTGTCCAACCGGGTCGCGGTGATGTACCTCGGCCGGATCGTCGAGATCGGGACGGACGAGGAGATCTACGAACGACCGTCCCACCCGTACACCCAGGCGCTGCTGTCGGCGGTGCCGGTGGCCGACCCGGCCGTGCGCGGGCAGCGGCAGGTGATCCGGCTGACCGGGGACGTGCCGAGTCCCCTGGATCCCCCGTCCGGGTGCCGGTTCCGCACGCGCTGCTGGAAGGCGCAGGACCAGTGCGCCACCGAGGTGCCGGAGCTGGTCCCCAGGACGGACGGCCACTTGTCAGCATGTCACTTCGCCGAGCAGAAGTCGGTTGTTCCGTAACGTACGTTTGGCCGTTGTTTGCGCAATGTCCGATCTATACGGTGCAGGAACCGCTTTCCCGAGGAGGAGAATCGTGAAGAGACCCAGGCTTCTCGCCGCGGCCATGGCCGTCCCGCTGTTCGGGGCGATCTCGGCCGTCGCGGTCCCGGTCGCGTCGGCGCAGCCCGCGCTGTCCGGCCCGGCGACCGAGTTCACCGTGCTCGCCAAGGACACGCAGAGCATCGGCACCGCCCAGCAGGCGATCAAGGCCGCCGGCGGCACCGTGCTGGAGACCAACACCGCCGTCGGCCTCATCAAGGCCAGCGCCCCGGCGACCGGATTCGCCGAGCGAGTCAACGCGAACCGGGCCGTGTTCGGCGCCGCGAAGGAACGCGTGATCGGCAAGGCGCCCAAGGACGGCGCCCCGAAGACCAAGCCGGACGCCGTCGAGAAGGAAGGCCAGGGCACCGCCGCCGCGGCACCGAAGGCCGCCGCGAAGAAGCCCCAGCCGATCAAGACCGACCCGCTCGACGGCCAGCTGTGGGGGCAGCAGGCCGTGCGCGCCGACCTCGCGCACACGGTGCAGCGTGGCGACAAGCGCGTCAAGGTCGGCATCATCGACACCGGCGTCGACGGCACGCACCCCGACATCGCCCCGAACTTCGACCGGGCCGACTCGCGCAACTTCACCAAGGACATCCCGACCGACGTCAACGGCACCGTCGTCGACGGGCCCTGCGAGTTCCGCGGCTGCGTGGACCCGGTCGACCACGACGACAACGGCCACGGCACGCACGTGGCGGGCACCATCGGCGCCGCGTTGAACGACTTCGGCGTTTCCGGCGTCGCACCGAACGTGACGCTGGTGAACGTCCGCGCCGGCCAGGACTCCGGGTTCTTCTTCCTGCAGCCGACCGTCGACGCGCTGACCTACGCCGGCGACGCGGGCATCGACGTGGTCAACATGTCCTTCTACACCGACCCGTGGCTGTACAACTGCACGGCGAACCCGGCGGACTCTCCCGCCGAGCAGGCCGAGCAGCGCACGATCATCGAGGCCACGACCCGCGCGCTGGACTACGCGTACCGCAAGGGCGTCACCTCGGTCGTCGCGCTGGGGAACCAGCACACCGACCTGGGTGCGCCGCAGCCGGACACCACCAGCCCGGACTACCCGAGCAACAGCACGCACCCGCGTACCGTCGACAACGCGACCTGCCTGAACCTGCCGGTCGAGGGCCCGCACACGATCGGCGTCAGCTCGTTCGGGCCGTCGCAGGCGAAAGCGGACTACTCGAACTACGGCACCGAGCAGATCTCGGTTTCCGCGCCGGGCGGCTACTTCCGCGACGGTTTCGGCACTCCGTGGTTCCGCACGCTGCAGAACGAGATCCTCTCGACGTACCCGAAGAACGTCGGGGTGGCAGCCGGAAACATCGACGCCGACGGCAACATCACCGCGGCGGGCACGACGGCGGGCATCCAGAAGGCAACGGCGCCCGACGGTCGCGTCGGCTACTACCAGTGGCTGCAGGGCACGTCGATGGCGACCCCGCACGCGACCGGTGTCGCGGCACTGATCGTTTCGCAGTACGGCAAGCCGTCGCACGGCGGCTTCGGCCTCTCGCCGGACGCCGTCCAGCGCGTGCTCGAGGGCACCGCGTCGAAGATCGCCTGCCCGGTCCCGCGCACGGTGGACTACCTGAAGGAAGGCCGCGACGCGACGTTCACGGCGACGTGCGTGGGTGACGCGTCGTTCAACGGCTTCTACGGCCACGGCGCGGTCGACGCGTACTCCGCGGTGACCCACGGGACGCAGTACCTGAAGTAGGTTTTCCCGTGAACGGCCCACCTCCGCCCGGAGGTGGGCCGTTTCGCGTTGCACGGCAACCTTTTCGCGGCCTCGGGCGTTTCCAGCGGGACAAGGGGGAGGTTTCGGGTGGACGTGCGTGAACCGGCGTTGCCGGTCGATCCGTGGTTGCCGGGCGAGCCGACGGTCGGCGAGGTGGCCGCGGCCCGGGCGTGGCTGGCCGGGCGGGGCGTGCGGGTGTGGCTGCCGACCCGGCTGCTCTCGTTGAGGCTCGGTTCCCGGGAGTGGGCCACCCGGATGGTGTCGCCGTGGTTCGTGGTCGGCTACCTCCTGGTGATCTTCTCGGGCACCTTCCTGCGGGAGGTGCCCGGCCGGCTGGGGCTGCTCTTCGTCGTGCTGGCCGTCCTGCTGCTGGTCCGCTCACGGGAGTTCCGCCGCCGCGAAGACGTCGCCGAGCGCTGGGCGGGCACCGGCACCCCGCCGGGGCTGCGGGACGCCGCGCGGCAGGTCGGCGAGTGGTACCTGGCCACCACCGCGATCACCTTCGCCGGGGGAGCGGCCCTGTGCGCGGCGATGATCGTGCTCGACCCGACCTTCGACGCCTTCGCCCGGACCGCCGCGCTGGCGGTGGGGGCCGGAGTCACCGTCGCGGTCGTCGGCCGGATCCTGCGCGCCCCGGTCATCGCGGAGGACGCCGCCTCGCGGGCGATCGACGCCCTGCTCCGGGCCCAGGACGCCTATCGGTACGCACCGTCGGCGGTGTTCGCCTTCGCGGCGCTGCCCGCGACCATGGCCGCCGGGCGGCTGTCCGGCTGGCTCGAGTTGACGGCGGTCGCGTTCGCCGTGGTGATGCTGGGCGCCCAGCTGACCGGGTGGCTCGTGACGCGCCGCCGCAAGCTGCCGCCGGGCTTCTACGGCCGGTAAACCTCCGCGGCGCTTTGCGCGTGTACGCCGGGAGAAGGGGAGGCCCGATGATCGTGCTGACGACGGAGGAGCGAGCGGCGGTCCAACTGGGGGCCCGGCGCCTGGACCGCCCGCCGTGGCGGGAGGTGCTCGGCGGCTGGTACCCGGCGTCGCCGGCGGTCACGTTCGGCGGTGGTGCGGTCCTCGCCATCGCCCTCTTCTGGCTCGCCCCGCTCGCGGTCGCGACGCACGTCGTGACGTGGTTCGCCCAGCGGCGGAGGCTGCCCGCGGAGGGGCACCACGGAGTGCCGGCGTGAACCGGGCGGAGCACCAGATGGCGGTGCGCTGGCTGGCGAACCGGGGACAGCGCGTCCTGGCACCGACGCCGTTCATCGGCGCCCTGCTGGCCACGCGCAACGCCGCGGTCGGCACCTTGTGGCGGTTCCTGCTCTTCATGGTGCCCGGTTTGGCCGCCGCGTTCGGCTACCAGCTCGCGTTCGGCCGGGCGCTCGGGAGCCGAACGCTCTACTTCGTCTACTTCGCCATGCAGCTCGCGATGTGGTCGGGCATCCGGTCCAGACAGCGGCGGCTCGCGAAGACGACCCACCCGTGGCCCGGCGCGACCCGCGAACCCTGGCCCCGCGTGCTCGGCGGCTGGTTCACCGCCGCGGTCGTCCTGGCTTACGGCGGCGGCGTGGTGCTCGCCCTCTCGATGGCCTTCACCACGCCGGGCCGGACCTACGGCCTGAGCTTGCTGGGCCTGCTCGGGCTGAGCGCGCTCTGCCAGGCCGTCGTCCTGACCGGATTCCTGCGGGCCCCGGCGCTCGCGGAGGAACCCACCTCGCTGGCGGTGCACCGCGCGCTGCTGGCGGAGAACATCCACGTGGCCGCACCCGCCATGGTCGCGGTCCCGCCGATCGTCGACACCGTGTTCGCCGAAGAACCGCCGGGGTACGGGCCGCTCCTGCTCGCGTACGCGGCGGTGGTCATCGTCGCCGAGCTGGTCGCGTACGTCCGGGGCCGCCGTCCGCTGCCGCCGGGGCACTACGGAGACCCGGTGCCGCGGGGGACCGAGGTCGACTGGTCGCCCCCGGAAGCCCGCTGAGCCGGGCAGACTGGGGACGTGATCGACGACAGGCCACTCGAAGCCGCCCGGACGCGCCTGGCCGCCGGCGTCCCGCTCGACACCGTGCTCGCCGAGCTGCGTGCGGGCGGGTTCACGCAGGTGGACAGCATCCGCGCAGTCCGCGCGCTGACCGGCGCTTCACTGGCCGAGGCCAAGGAGATCGTGCACGTCAGCCCCGCGTGGGCGGACGTACGCGAGCGCAACGACGACCTCCACCGGTCCCTGGAGCAGGGTCTCTCCGGGGACCGGTGAAGCTCAGCGGTTCGACGCCTTCTTGACGAACTTCGCGAGGTCCTTCGACTGCTGCACCCGCGTCGGCTCGTGGACGTACATCATGTGCCCGGCGGGGTAGTACGCCGTGTCGATGTTGTCGCGCAGCTCCTCCGGGATCTGCAGGTGGGCCAGCACGTGCTCGGCCGCGTAGTACGCCGTCGCGCCGTCGTAGTGGCCGAACGCCACGTGGACCTGCAGGTGCGGGTTCGCGCGCATCGCCGCGCCCAGCGAGTCCACCACCGACACCGAGCGGCCCTCGAAGTCCGAGTACGACCACGCCCGGAACGTGTCCTCGTGGATGATCTCGTACGGCAGGTCGTTCTCGTAGCCGAGCTCGGCCCGCACGTAGTGGTTGAACGCCGCCGCGTACGCGCCGACCACGCGGGAGATCGACGGGTCGTCGCTCATGTGCTCGCGGCCGCCGTCGGGCTCCCACGTCGTGAAGCGGCCGTCCATCCGCCCGACCGTCAGGCCGCGGTCGCGCAGCAGCTCGGTGAAGAACCGGACGTGCTCGATCCGCAGGTTCACCCGGTCCACATAGGACTCGGTGAGCCCGGTCAGCGACGCGAGCGTGGCGACCGCCTCCGCCCGGTCCTGAGTGGACAGCCGCGCGCCGCGCGAAAGCGCCCACGGCAGCTCCTTCGCCGCGAAGTCCTCGGCGTCGGCGAGGACGTCGTCGAGCGGGCGCTCGCCGTGCAGGCCGTGGTAGTGCGCGATGGCCGCGTACGTCGGCACGTACAGCGAGTACGGCAGGTCGTTGCCCTCGGTGAACCGCAGCGTGCCGAGGTCGAGCACCGACGAGATCAGCAGCAGGCCGTTGAGGTAGAGCCCGTACCGCTCCTGCAGGTGCGCGGCCAGCCCGGCGGCGCGCAGCGTGCCGTAGGACTCGCCGGCCAGGAACTTCGGCGACAGCCAGCGCTGGTGGCGCGACACCCAGAGCCGGATCACCTCGCCGACCGACTCGATGTCGCCCTTGAAGCTGTGGAAGTCCTTCGTCTCGCCGCCCTCGGCCGCCCGCGAGTAGCCGGTGGACACCGGGTCGATGAACACGAGGTCGCTGTGCGCGAGCAGCGTCTCGGGGTTGTCGGCCAGCCCGTACGGCGGCGGCTCGGGGGCGTCGACGTCGCCGGAGAGCACCCGGCGCGGCCCGAGCAGGCCCAGGTGGAGCCAGAGGCTCGACGACCCGGGGCCGCCGTTGAAGGCGAACGTGACCGGCCGCGAGCCCGGCTCGGCGTCGTCGAGGGTGTAGGAGGTGATGAACACCTCGGCCTTCGCCTTGAAGCCCTCGGACTTGCCGTCCTTGACGATCTCCTTGCGGAGCACGATCCGGCCCGCCTTCGCCGTGTACGCGAGCTTCTTGCGCTTCACGGTGAGCGTGTGCTGAGTCGTGACGATGTCGTCGGTCGGCTCGGCCGGGATTTCCGTCGTCTCCGAGGAAGATCCGGTCTTCTTCTCGGGGGCCTCTTCGGGGGTCGTGTCCGCCATGGCCCCAACCTAGTTGTGGCAGGGTGACTTGGTGCACACCGGGGACTGGCCGGCGACGGTCGAGGAGGCGCTCGCCGTCCAGGAACGGCTGCGCGGCCTGGTGGACCTCACCGACGACCTCCCGGAGCTGCCGCCGACGGTGACCGGCCTCGACGTCGCCTACGACGGCACCGGCGAGATCGCCGCGGCCGTCGTCACCCTGGAGACCGCCGGGCTGACGGTCGTGGAGGAGCGGACGCACCGCGCGCGGGCCGTCTTCCCGTACGAACCGGGCCTGTTCGCCTTCCGCGAGCTGCCGCCGCTGCTGGCCGCGCTCGAGCGGCTGGACCACGAGCCGGACGTCCTGGTCTGCGACGGCCACGGCCTCGCCCACCCGCGGCGCTTCGGCCTGGCCTGCCACCTCGGCGTGCTGACCGGGTGGCCCGCGTTCGGCGTCGGCAAGACCCGGTTCGTCGGCTCGCACGGCGTCCCGCCGGAGCCGCGGGGTTCGTCGGTGCCGCTGGTCGACGCGGGGGACGAGGTGGGCGCGGTGCTGCGGACCCAGGACGGCGTCAAACCGGTGTACGTCTCGGCCGGCCACCGCGTCGGCCTGGCCCACGCCTGCCGGCTCACCCTGGCCCTGACCCCGCGCTACCGCCTCCCCGAGACGACGCGGCGGGCCGACCGGCTGTCCCGGGCGGCGCTGCGATGAGGTCCCTCGCCCAGCTCGACGCCGCTGTCTCGGCGTGCCGTGCCTGTCCGCGGCTGGTGACCTGGCGCGAAGGCGTGGCGGGCACCAAAGCGGCGTTCCGCGGCGAGGAGTACTGGGCACGGCCGGTGCCCGGCTTCGGGCCGCCGGACGCCTCCCTCGCGGTGGTCGGCCTGGCGCCCTCCGCGCACGGCGCGAACCGCACCGGCCGGATGTTCACCGGCGACCCGTCGGGGGACTTCCTCTTCCGGGTGCTGCACGAGGTCGGCCTCGCGTCCCAGCCGACGTCGACGGCCATCGGCGACGGCCTCGAGCTGTACGGCACGCGGCTCGTCTCGCCGGTGCGCTGCGCCCCGCCGGAGAACAAGCCGACGCCGGCCGAGCGCGACACGTGCCGCCCGTGGCTCGCGGAGGAGCTGACGCTGTTACGTCCGACACTGCGCTCGATCGTGGTGCTCGGGGCGTTCGGCTGGCAGGCGTTACTGCCCGTGCTCGCCGCGGCCGGCTGGCCGGTGCCGCAGCCGCGTCCGGCGTTCGCGCACGGCGCGGTCGTGGAGCTGGGCGACCTGCGGCTTTTCGGCTGTTACCACGTCTCGCCACGCAATGTCCAGACCGGCCGCGTGACCCACGCCATGGTGGCGGACGTGTTCCGCGCCGCGACCTCGGTGACAGGGCACGACTGAATCGTTACGGAAACCGCAGCGACGCTGGTCACAGCCGGATGGGGCCCCCGAGCGAGGTCGCGGCGAAGGTGTCACCATGAGGACATGGCTGCTGCGAAGTCGAAGTCGGAACCGACTCGGATCCTCGTCCTCGGTGGTGGGTACGTCGGGCTCTACACGGCGTACGGCCTCCAGAAGATGCTCCGGGCCAACGAGGCCTCCGTGACCGTCGTTGACCCGCAGCCCCACATGACCTACGCGCCGTTCCTCCCGGAGGCCGCGGCCGGCGCGATCGAGCCGCGGCACGTGGTCGTGCCGCTGCGGCGGGTGCTCAAGCGCTGCCACGTGCTGACCGCGCGCGTCACCAAGATCGAGAACGAGAAGAAGTCCGTCACGGTCGAGGCCGCCGACGGCCACATCGAGCAGCTGGGCTACGACGTCCTGGTCGTCGCGCTCGGCGCCGTCGCCCGCATCCTCCCGATCCCGGGCCTGGTCGAGCAGGGCATCGCCTTCAAGACCATCGGCGAGGCCATCTACCTGCGCAACCACATCATGACCAAGCTCGACGAGGCCGCCAGCACGCTGGACCCCGAGCTGCGCAAGCGCCTGCTGACGTTCACCGTCGTCGGCGGCGGGTTCGCCGGCATCGAGGCGCTGGCCGAGCTCGAGGACATGACCCGGTTCGCGGTGGAGAACTACTACCCGAACATCAAGACCTCCGACATCCGCTGGGTGCTCGTCGAGGCGGCCGGCCGGATCCTGCCCGAGGTCCGCGAGACCCTGGGCGTGTACACGGTCGAGCAGCTGGAGAAGCGCGGCATCGAGGTCTACCTGTCGACCGCGGCGAAGTCGTTCGAGAACGGCCACGTCGTGCTTTCGGACGGCACGGAGTTCGACACCGACACGCTGATCTGGACCGCCGGCGTGAAGGCCAACCCGGTGCTGGCCAACTCGGACCTGCCGCTCGACAAGCGCGGCCGCGTCGAGGCGACGGCGGCCATGCAGGTCGTCGGCCACCCGGACGTGTGGACCGCGGGCGACAACGCGGCGATCCCGGACCTCTCGCGCACCGAAGAGGACCCGACGGCCACGTGCCCGCCGAACGCCCAGCACGCGGTCCGCCAGGCAACGCTGCTGGCGAAGAACATCATCAAGGTGATCCGCGGCGGCAAGCCGAAGGACTACTACCACAAGAACCTCGGCGCGGTGGCCAGCCTCGGCCTGCACAAGGGCGTCGCGGACGCGCTGAACCTGAAGATCAAGGGCTTCCCGGCGTGGCTCTTCCACCGCGCGTACCACCTCAAGGCGATGCCGACGTGGAACCGCAAGATCCGCATCCTGTTCGACTGGATCCTGGGCGGGCTGTTCCGGCGTGAGGTCGTTTCGCTGGGCCAGATCAACAACCCGAAGGACGAGTTCGCGCGCGTCTCCAAGTCCTGACGCTCTTTCCTCGAATGCCCCCGGCCCTCGTGGCCGGGGGCATTCGTCGTTTTCGGGGCTATTGCAGGGAAATGACCGGCTGTGTGCCGGTGAGTGACATGGTCTGGACAACTGGGCCGGTGAGCGGGTAAACCCTTTCTTCACAACGCGGAATAAGTCCGCTCCGGCTCCCTCCCCACGGTCCCCTCCTTGGAGCTCGCATGCGCGTTTCCCGTGCCCTCACCGCGGCTTTGCCCGCGGTCGTGAGTGCCGCCGTCCTCGCCACGACCCCCTCGACCGCCGCCGCGGCCGGGGGCGCGTTCCCCGCCCACTACGCGGCGCCGTACCTGCAGATCAGCGACGCCGACGCCGGCCAGCTGGCCGCCGACATGAACGCGACCGGCACGAAGTTCTACACACTGGCGTTCCTCACCCCGCAGTCCGGCTGCACGCCGGTGTGGGAGGCGAACGGCACCGGCGTCGGCTCGTTCAAGTCGCAGATCAGCGCCCTGCAGGCCGCGGGCGGCAACGCGATCCCGTCGTTCGGCGGCGCCGAAGGCGGCGAGCTGGCCCAGACGTGCACCAACACGGCCAGCCTGACCGCGGCGTACGCGAACGTGGTGAACACGTACGGCACGCCCCGCCTGGACTTCGACATCGAGGGCGGCGTCCTGAACGACACGGCGTCCAACCAGCGCCGCAACTCCGCACTGGCGGCGCTGCAGCAGCAGAACCCGGCGGTCCAGGTGGACTACACACTGGCGGTCGACCCGACGGGCATCCCGTCGAACGAGCTCGACCTCCTGCGCGACGCCAAGAGCAAGGGCGTCAAGGTCAGCGTGGTCAACTTGATGGTGATGGACTTCTACGACGGCCAGCCCGTCCTGGGCGACGCCCTGTCGGCGGCCCGGGCATCGGCGTCCCAGCTGGCGAGCCTGTACGGCATTTCGACATCGGCGGCGTACGCGATGATGGGCCTGACGCCGATCGCGGGCCGCAACGACGACGGTGCCCAGTTCAGCCAGTCGGACGCCCAGCAGCTGGAGAGCTTCGCGGCTTCCAACGGCGTCGCGGAGCTGTCGTTCTGGGAGTTGCAGGACTACGACCGGGCAACGGGGTATGCGTACTCGCGCATCTTCAACGCGATCACGGGCGGCACGACCACCCCGCCGCCCGCATCCGGCGGAACGATCACGGGCTACGGCGGAAAGTGTGTCGACGTGGCGGGAGCGTCCTCGGCGAACGGCACGACGGTGGACCTGTACACGTGCAACGGGACGAACGCCCAGCAGTGGACGTCTTCCGGTTCTTCGCTTCGAGCGCTCGGCAAGTGCCTGGACGTGAACGCGGCGGGAACGGCGAACGGGACGAAGGTCCAGCTGTACGACTGCAACGGAACGGGCGCCCAGCAGTGGACGCACAGCGGAAACCAGCTGGTGAACCCGGCATCGGGCAAGTGCCTGGACGCGACCGGTCCGAGCTCGGCTGACGGAACACCGTTGCAGATCTGGACCTGCACGGGAGCGGCGAACCAGTCCTGGACGCTGAACTGAGGCGATCGCCTAGAGTGTGCGGTGCCCCCGTAGCCCAACCGGCAGAGGCAGTCGACTTAAAATCGATTCAGTGCGGGTTCGAGTCCCGTCGGGGGCACCAAACGCGCTGACCCTGCCGCCGCGTCGTTCACCCGGACGCGGGGCAGGGCCGGCTCGCTTCGATCAGAACGCGGTCAGCACGGACTGTTCAGCCGCCGCCGGCGACGCGGGGATCTCCGCCGTACGGCGGGTGCCGCCGGTCAAGGGTAGGCCGCCCGTTGGGGCGAACATGCCCAGGTTGAACGTCGAGCCGCTCGGGGCCGAGGCGATCGGGATGATCGGGAAGGCGTTGCCGCCCGCTCGGACCGATGTTGAGATGTAGTCGCCGAACATGCGGCCCTGGGACGTGTTCGGGATCCACGACAGGTTCATCGGCCCGGCCACCTGGGTCGCGGTGCTCCAGCTGGTGCCGCCGTTGGTCGAGGAGATGAACCCGACGTCGAGCCGGCAGGTCGCGGCGGTGCAGTTGGCGGTGGGGTAGAAGTAGTACGTCAGGCCGATGCGGGCGCTCGTCCCCGACGTCGAGGGGTCGACGCCGATGCCGGGGACGAAGTGGTCCACCGTGCTTGTCGTCGCGTCGATCGGGATGCGCGTCGGGGCCGACCACGTCGTGCCGTTGGCGGATTTGCTCAGCACGATGTCGTTGCTCGGGCAGCCGGAGCGGAACCGGCAGTCCGACCACGCGACGTAGACCGTGCCCGCGCCGTCGATTTCGGCGCTGGGCAGGGCTTCTTCGCGCAGGCCGCCGGCCGCGTCGTGGTGGCTGATCGAGGCGACCTGGGTGGTCGACGTCCAGCTCGCGCCGCCGTTGGTGGAGCGGAAGCTGCGGATCTGGTCGTTGAGCGACAGGTAGGGGACCACGACGGTGCCGTTGGGTTGCACGACCGGCTGGCCGCCGAGCCCGGTGTGCGTGCCCGACGGGGCGCGGGCCGGCCCCCACGTGAGGCCGCCGTCGGTGGACGTCTTCATGCGGAGCGAGTCACCGGAGCTGGTGATGTCGTATTCGGTGTAGCAGCTGCCGAAGAACGGGCTGGTCGCGGTGTTGTCGCAGACGATCCAGTTCTTGTCCAGCGAACCCGTCGCCGTCGTGACGGGGTTGCCGAAGGTCTTGCCGCCGTCGGTGGAGCGGCTGGTGAGGACCGGCTCGCCGGTGGGGCAGTTGACGCCGAGGGAAGAGATCAGCCAGACGTTGTGCTTGGCGTCGAACGCGACGGAGGCGTCGCTGATCTGGCCGCAGGGACCGCCGGTGTTGGCGGTGGTGCCGGGCAGGAAGCCCTGGGTCCAGGTGCCGCCGCCGTCCGTGGAGGTGGCGAACCCGATGTCGGACGACCCGCCGCCGGACACGCGGCCGACCTGGAAGGCCGAGACGATCGTCGAGCCGAACGCGAACGTGTCCGGCTCCACCTCGGTTCTGTGCTGGGCCTGCGCGTCGGTGAACGGATCGGCGCTGACCTGGGTCACGGCGACGTTCGCGGACGCGGACGTCGCGGAAACCAGCAGGCCGCCGACCACGACGGCGGGCAGCAGGGTGGCGGTGAGCATTCTTCGGGAAAGCGGCATGGCGCGTTCACCTTCTCCGGTGAGGTGCGGCAGTGAGGCGGGCAGCGGGGTCGCCGCTGCGGGCCATGACGACTGTCGATCCAGCCACTCGGATCGGGTGCCGTAAAGAGGTCTCCACCGATCCAGACCCGTTCGGGGGCGGCCGAACGGCGGAACAGTTGGCCGTGCGCTTACTTGCTCCCCTGTGGACAGTGGACACGCGGGTAACGATGGGGCGTTTCGGGACGACCATCCCCACGGCGGCCAAGGCACGGTCGATTCCGTGTGGCTGACCGCAAACCGGATATACCGGTCAAAAGAGGGAGCACGCCCGTGTCGCGTCCCCGCACCATTTCCGCGATCAGTGTGACGATTCTGAGTACGGCCGCGCTCGGCGTGTTCGCCGTGGCCCCGGCCACCGCCCAGCCGTTCGGCTACCGCCAGCTCAACCCGGTGCAGCAGCGCCACGTCTCCGGGCTGCTGTCGACGGTCCTCAACGGCGAAGACCCGGCGAACGCCGCCAGAGCACTGGCCCCGAACCGGGCCACGCCCTCGGCCGCCGCGCCGTGCGCGAACCGCTTCGGCGCCGACGTCAAGGTCAACCAGAACTGCCTGAACCTCACCGACCCCGATCTGCAGGGCCGGGCCCAGTCGCAGAACGAGACCTGGGCCGCCGCCGATCCGAACAACCCCGGCCACGTCATCGCCACCTACAACGACTACCGCCGCGGCGACGGCACCTGCGGCGTCAGCTACTCCCTCGACGGCGCCCGCACCTGGACCGACGCGACGACGCCGAACGGATTCAGCCGCGGCACCGACTTCGGCGGCGCCGCCCGGGAGTACTGGCAGTCCGGCGGCGACACGTCGGTGGCGTGGGACTCGCGCGGCAACGCCTACCTGTCGTGCCAGGTGTTCAACCGCGGCAGCGCCGTGTCGCCGAACCCGGACCAGTCCAGCGCGTTCCTGGTCTTCCGCTCGACCGGCACCAACGGCGCGTCCTGGAACTTCCCCGGCCGTCCCGTCGCCACCCACGACGACACCGCCGGCGCCGGGAACTTCCTGCTGGACAAGCAACTGCTCACCGTCGACAGCAACCCGCGCAGCCCGTTCCGCGACCGCGTCTACCTGTCCTGGACGACCTTCGCCGACGACGGCACCGGCTACATCTACGAGGCCTACTCCGCCGACTACGGCGAAACGTTCTCCGCGCCGGTGCTGGTCAGCGCCGACACTCCGTTGTGCGCCAACGCTCTCGGCTTCCCGACGCCGCGGGGCCGGTGCAACCAGAACCAGGACTCGCAGCCGTTCGTCGGTCCGGACGGCGCGCTGTACGTGGTGTTCAACAACTTCAACAACGCCACCGCGAACCCGGCCGACAACCACAACCAGGTCCTGCTGGCCCGCTCGACCGACGGCGGGCAAAGCTTCTCGACCCCGGTGCTGGTGGGGAACTACCACGAGCTGCCGGACTGCGCGACCTACCAGAACGGCCAGGACCCCGGCCGCGCCTGCGTCCCGGAGAAGGGACCGTCGGCGAACTCGGTGTTCCGCGCGAGCAACTACCCGATCGGCGGCGTCGACCCGCGCGACCCGCGCCGGGTCCTGGTCACCTACGGCTCGTACATCAGCCGGAACTCCAACGAGGCCAACGGTTGCACGCCGACCGGGTTCAACCCCGCCACCGGCATCAACACCTACACCGGCGTGAAGAACGGCGGCTGCAACAACGACATCGTCCTGTCGGCCTCGACGAACGCCGGCGCCTCGTTCGCCGGCGGCACCACCGATGTCCGCCAGCTGCCGGTGGTCACCACCGCGCCCGGCCAGGCCCGGACCGACCAGTTCTGGCAGGGCGCCGCGTTCACCCCGGACGGCACCTTCGCCGCCAGCTACTACGACCGCCAGTACGGCGCCGACGAGACCACCGGCTTCTCGGACATCACGGTCTCCGCCGGGTTCACCCAGACCCGGGCGACGTCGGGCAGCATGCCACCGCCGACGCAGTTCACCGGCACGTTCTACGGTGACTACGCCGGAATCGCCGTCACGGCCCGCACCGCGTACCCGGTCTGGTCGGACACCCGCCCGCCGGACCTGTTCCTCTGCCCCGGCACCGGCACGCCCGGCACCCCGCCGCGCACCTGCCAGGCCGGCGCACCGAACGCGTCGATCGCCAACGACCAGGACATCTACACCGCCGGCGTCGGCGTTCGCTGACGTTGCTCTCGGTGGGCCGCCCGCGCTTTCGCGAGTGGCCCACCGCAGTGCCACCGATCCCGCGTCAGCCGCCCAGGCTGGTCTTGATCGCCGTCTCCGCCGCGGTCATCGCCAGTTTGCCCGCCATCGTCATCGCCCACTGGCCCGCCTTCTTGAGGTGGGCCGTCACGCCCTTCTCGTCGCCGATGCGGGCCTGCTGCTCCGCCGTTTCCAGCTGGGCGACCGACTCCCGCTGGGCGTCCGTCGTCGCCCACGACTCGAGTGCTTCGCGCAGCTCTGCCAAGTGGTCGGCCAGGTCGCGCAGCTCCGTGACCGTCACGTTCGTCGTGTCGCCCGAGGTCGTCGTCGTCCGGTCCCCGACGTGGACGCGCGCGTGGCCGGCCGCGACCGGGCCGTCCACGTTGCCCCCGATGCTGATGTTGCTCGTCTCATCGTGCTTCACGGCGTTTCCTCCGTAGGCGTTCTGCGTGACGTTCAGGGCCCCGACGTTCCGGTAGTACTCCTTCAGCCGGTCGATCTCCTCGTACAGCCGTCTCGTGCTCTTCCACCGGCGAGTGGTCGCCTGCAGCAGCATTTCGCCGTGCGAAGTCTGGTATTGCGGGGTCAGCATCCCGAGCAGCGCGTAGCGCCGGGCGAGGTCGCTGCTGTCGGCCCAGTGCGTCCTGGCCGCGCGGATCTGCACCTGGCACTCTTCCCAGTCCTGCCGTTCCAGTGCGTGCTCGGCGTGCGCCCAGGCTCGCCAGCCCTTGAAGTGCGCCAATTCCATCGCTCGCGACCCCTGGACCTGCGACGCCAGCGCCGTCGCGGCCGCGCGCTTGACCCAGGCTTCGTACAAGCCGATCGCGTCGTCGACGTAGACCAGCGCCTCGCCGATGTTGTCGGCCTGCATCTGGCCGAAGAACGACACGAACCGGAGCATGATTTCGGTGTAGGCGAACTGGTCGTCGAGCTCGCGCAGCAGCTTCCCGATGGTGTTCTGGGCCCTCTGGTCGGCGTCCGCCGCGCTTTCGAGGTCGTCCTTCAGCACCCCGTACTTCGAGCGGGCTCCCTCGAACGACTCCTTCGCCATCTCGTACTTGCCGCGCTGCATGGCGGCGACGCCGTCGAAGAACTCGATCTTGGTGATCGTCAGCGCCCCGGCGACGCGGCCGGTCTCGCTTTGCGGCAAAGAACTGTCGAACAGTTCGCCGTAGCAGTCCGACGCCTGTTCGAGGTGGACCCGGCCGTCGACGAGGTTGCCGCCGAGGAGCTGCTCTTCGGCCTTGTTCTGGCAGAGCTGGCCCTGGATCAGCAGGATCAGCCCGGTCGCCGCGTCGGCCGCCTCGACGAGCCGCTCCTTGAACGGCTCGCTCGTGCCGGGCCGGTCGAGCTGCTTCTGCGCGACCTCCCGCATCACCTGGTTCAGCTTGATGACCTCGTCGAGGAGGTCGCGGGACTCGGCGAACTCGTGCTGCGCGGCGCGCTCACCCGCCATCGCGGTGAGCCGGGACTCCAGCTCCACCTCGGTGTCGTAGTAGCGCTCGAACTCCTCCGGGGACAGCTCGGCGGCCAGCTCGTAGCGTTCGAGCTCGCTTCCCAGCGCTGACACGGGCACCGGCTCGGTCACGGCTCGCCTCCGGGCAGTTCCTCGACCACGAACGGCGGGCTGTTCGCGCCGCGGTGCACCCAGATGCGCGTCCCGGGCGCGGGCGAGTTCTCGATGACCCACTTGTTGAGCGGCCGCCGGACCCACTCCTCGAGCAACGGGCTGCGGATCTGCCGGGCGCCGAGCGCCGAGCCCGTGTCGGCCAGCTCGGTCGTCACGGCCCGCTCGATCGCCCGCTGGTCGAACACGAGCTCGTAGCCGCGAGCGGTGGCGGACGCCTTCAGCTGGGTGAGGAACTTCCCGACGATCCTGGCGACGACCTCCCGGCGGAGGATGTCGAACACGACGATGCCGCTGCCGAGCCGGCCGAGCAGCTCCGGCCGGCCGAGCTCCTGCGTGAGGTAGGTGGCCACCGCGGACCGGAAGTGCTCGCGCACCTCGGAGTAGGGCGGCGGCAGGTCTGGCGTGTAGCCGGACATCAGCCTCGGCAGCTCGCTCGCCCCGAGGTTGGACGTGAAGATGACGACCGACTGGGAGAAGTGCGCGGTGCGGCCGAGGCCGTCGGTCAGCCTGCCGTCGTCGATGATCTGCAGGAACTTGTCGAAGATCTTCGGGCTGGCCTTCTCGATCTCGTCGAACAGGACCACGCTGAACGGCCGCTGCAGCATCCAGTTGGTGAGCAGGCCGCCGTTCTCGTGCCCGACGAAGCCCGGGGGCGCCCCGGTCAGCCGCTCACTGGCGTGCTCCTGGCTGAACTCGCTCATGTCGAACCGCCGCAACGCGTTCTCGTCGTCGAAGACGAGCTCCGCGATCGCCTTCGCCAGCTCGGTCTTGCCGACGCCGGTCGGACCGACGAAGAAGAACACCCCCTTGGGCCGGGTGACCGCCGCTTCGGCGTCGGCCACGAAGTCCAGGCCGATCCGCGCGTTGACGAGCATGTCCGACGCCGTGCGCACGGCCGTGTCCTGGCCGATCACCCGCCGGGCGAGGATCTCTTCCGCGTGTTGCACCTTGGCCCGGTCCATCTGCTCCCACGGGTCGTCCTGCAGGCCGAACCGGTGCCGCATCACCAGCCGGCGCGGGGTGGTGACCGGGATCGCCGCCAGGCGCGAAGTCGCGGCCAGCGCCCGGATGTCCAGGATGGTCATGCCCTCGCACAGGTTCGCCAGTGTCGCCGCCGCCTGCGCGGCCTGTTCCGGCTCGAGCTCGGGCGCGTCGTGGAACTGGGGAATCGCGGTCCGCAGGAACGCGGCTCGTTCGGCCGCGCTCGGCGGCGCCACCTCGATCACCGCGACGTGCGGGTTGTGCCGGTGCACCCAGTTCGGCAGCGCGCCGAGCTGCTGCGTGACGAGCACGACGATGTTGCGGACCGCGTCGCCGGCGGAACCGGGCGCCGGGACCGCCTCGGTGATCATCTTGCGCAGGCACGCCAGGTTGGCCTGGTGGCGTTCCTCGTTGGCCCCGTCTTCGCCGAAGATCAGGTCGGCCTGGTCGATCACCACCGCGGCCGCGCGTTCGTTCTGGACCAGGAGGTCACGGGTGGCCGCGAGCAGGTCCGCCGGGGTGCGGACGTGGGGCCGGGCCGCGGTGGCCGCGCGGGCCTGCAGGTCCCGTTCGGCGTCGCTGACCCGCCTGCCGCGGTCGGTCAGCCCGGCGGCGGGCAGGCTGGCCGGCGGTTCGGTGGCCGTTCCGGTGTCCACCCGGGACTGGACGAACTTGCGGCTGTCGTCGTCGGCGAAGGTCAGCCCGTCGACGAGGTCGTAGCGGGTGACCACCCGGAACCCGGCGACGGCGAGGAACGACGGCAGGGCCTTCGGCAGGCTCTGGAAGGTGTCCTCCCACAGCACGAGGTCGTCGATGTTGCCGTGCAGCACGAGGTGCCGGCCGCGGTGGATCTCGTGATAGGCGCGGGCGAACCAGGTCGCGGCGGGAGCGGTCACGGCTTCCCCCCGAGCTGACGCTCCTGCGTGGTGGCGGCGGTCCGGTGGCCGGGTGCCGGGCGGGGCCCGTCTTCGTCCCAGGTGACCGAGCCGGGCGTGAAACCCTTGCGGCGCAAGGACGAGTTGAGCTCTTCGGCCAATGACTTGAGTGACGTGCAGGCCCGCGGTTCGAGCGGACCGCCGCTCTCGCGGAGGTAGTTGATCCGGTGCTCCTCGGCTTCGTCGTCCTGGACGACGACCATGAGCGCCTCACCGCTGTGCCTGCGCGCCTCCATGCCGATGCTGCCGTCCGAGCCGTGCACGAACGACCCCTGGTCGACGGCGAACCCGAGGGCCGGCAGGGCTTCGATGATCGAACCGAGCATTTCGCGGCGCGCGGACAGCCGCTCGATCGCCGTGTCCAGTTCCTCTTCCAGATCGTCGAGCCGGTCCGCGAGCCGGACGGCGAGTTCCATCGCTTCGACCGGCCGGCCGGCGGCGAGCTTCGTCCCGATGGCGTCGAGCACCTGGCCCGCCACCGGCAGCTCGCCGAGCGGTATGCGCGCGGCTTGCGCGTCGGCGGACAGCCCCGCCACCCGGGCCCTCAGCTCGTCGAGGGTGGACTTCGCCGTCCGGACGTGCTCGGCGTGTTCGGCCGCGCGCGTGGTCACTTCCTGGTGGTGGGCGCGAACCTGGGTCAGCAACGTCTCGATGTTCTGCTCGAACAGTGCGATGTTCCCGTTGTCCAGTGCGTTCGCGAGCAGCACGACCGCCTCGTCGACGGTGCGCGCGGCGACGGGGGCGAAGCGCGTCCGCTGCTCGGCGTCGAGCTCGGAGAGCAGGCCGCGCACCGCCGAGAGCTGCCCGGCCGCGTGCCGCGAGCTGCGGCGCAGGACGTCGGCGGCCGCCGTGACCCGCAGTCGTTCGGCCTCGTCGAGGACCCGCACGGCGGCCGCGATCTCGTCGTCGTCCGCCGCGGCGCCGACTGCGCGGCGCGCCCGTTCGAGGGCGGCTCTCGTCCCGGCCAGGTCGGCGGAGACGGTCGACGACTGCTTGGCGAGCGCGTCACACCGGGCGGTCGCGGCTTCCACCTGGCGGGTGACCGCGGTGCGCGAACGCTCCAACGCGGCCTTCGCGCGCCGCTCCTGCTCCTCCTTGCGCTTGCGTTCGCGCGCCTGCCGTTCCGCTTCGAGGCGCTCGCGGATGAGCTCGCTCGCGCGGACGGTGCTGTACTTCGGCGATCTGCTCACTTGGTCACCGGTCCTCGGCGGGGGCGGTGAGGCCCAACGCGCGTTCGAAGTTCTTCCGGAACCCCGGCGTCGGCGGGACACCCAGCCAGTGCACGCCGCCGTCGGGCAGGACCTCGATCTGCAGGCCGCTGCCCGTGTCCGGGGTGGCCAGCTCGGCGGTGTGCCGGCCGGTCAGGTCGTGGACGCGCTGGTTGGCCGACGCGCGCCAGCGCAGGTCGCCGTGCCGCGCGGCGATGTACGGGCCGTCGATCAGGATGTCCACTTCGGACAACAGGGCCCGGGTGCCCGCGTCGCCGGTGCGCCGCAGGTGTTCGAGGGTGTACCCGGTGTAGCAGAGCACGGAGAGGTCCCGCCGGGCTCGTACGGTGGTGACGAGCCGGGCGAGCGCGCCCGCCTGCGCGAACGGCTCGCCGCCCGAGAGCGTCAAGCCGTCGGCTCCGGAGGCGGCGATCTCTTCGGCGAGCTCGGCCACGGCGACCCGGTGCCCGCCGGCGAACGGAATCCACTGTGGACTGACGCAGCCGGTGCAGGACAACGGGCAGCCCTGCACCCACACGACGTACCGCGTGCCCGGCCCCAGCACCCGGCAGGCCGGGTGGGTCTCGGCGACGGTGACGAACTCCGCGGCGGTCACAGCAGCGCCCCCACGATCGCGGAGATGATCACGAGGACGACCACGACCGCGACGATGCCGGCGACCGTGGCGGCCCACGCGGGCAGCTCGGCCTCCTTCTTGGCCGGCGGCACGGGTTCGGCGCTCGGGGACGGGTACATCGGCTGCGGCTGGCCTTGCGGCGTGGGTGCCACCGGTGGCCGGGGCCACGCGGCGGCCCGCTCGGCCCCGGCCCGCGCCGGGACGGGGAACGGGATCACGACGTCCGGCACCCCGAACGCGGGGAAGTGGTCGCCGTGGCCGGCTTCGCGCCGGGCGCACCAGAGGCACGAACCGAGCGAGTGGTGGTAAGTGTGGTTTTCGTTGTGGCGGCAGCCCA
The DNA here is from genome assembly GCF_044768185.1 of Amycolatopsis sp. NPDC101161. Lineage (NCBI taxonomy): Bacteria > Bacillati > Actinomycetota > Actinomycetes > Pseudonocardiales > Pseudonocardiaceae > Amycolatopsis > Amycolatopsis sp. NPDC101161. Next base: position 840,947 of record NZ_JBIWPI010000002.1, on the reverse strand, counting down.
TCAGCTGGAAGCCGACCTGGTCGAGGGCCGCGGCCCAGTCGCTCGCCGTCGGCCGGGCGGCCGGGTCGCGGTGACCTTCGCCGAAGCACGCCCGGGCGAGCTCGAGCACCCGGGGCGGCAGCACGTTCAGCGGCATGCCGTCCGCGAGCGCCGTGAACCGCTCGGGGAACAGGATCCGGTTGTTCTGCAGCCGGATGTTGTCCGCCGCGGTGCCGTCCGGTGCCGCCGCGTCGGCCGGGATGCCCTCGAAGGGGTGCTCGCCCTCCATCAGCAGCTGGCAGACCAGGATGGCCAGCCCGAAGTCGTCCTGGCTCGGCCGCAGTTCCGTCGCCTGGCCACTGCTCAGCTCGGGGGCCGCGTACTCGGGCGTCAGCTTGGTGCAGCGGTGCACTTCGCCGGTCTTCGCGTCGGTGAACTGGACGGTGTCGCAGTCGACCAGGGTGACGTGCCCGGTCCGGGAGAGCACCAGGTTGGTGGGGCTCAGGTCGCCCATCACGACGCCGGCGTCGTGCAGCATGGCCAGCAGTCGCGCGACCCGCGCCGCCACCGTGACGACCACCCGCCAGGTCGGCTTGTCGACCGCCGCCAGCCGCTTGCGCGGGTCGAACAGGTGGGTCAGGGGCGAGCCCTCCACCAGCGGCATCAGGAACCCGCGGGTCTGGCCGTCCCGGTCCTCGAGGACCTCCCGCGGCCAGGCGAGGTGCATGTGCTCGGCGTGGTCGCCGCGCCACCGCGACGGCGCGGCGGCCATCATCGCCACGAGCCGTTCGTTCGTGTACCGCGCCGGGTCGAGGTAGATCTTCGCGCAGAGGTCCGGGGTTTCCGCGAGCCGGAAGATCTTGCCCTCGGCACCTCCGCCGAGCGGTGCGTCCAGGGTGATCGCCCGGCCCCCGGGCAGGTAGACGGTCATGGCCGGCGCACCGCCAGCACGATCGTTTTGTCGTCGCCGGACGTCGCGGCGAACTCGGCGGACGCCAGCTTCGCGGCCAGCTCCCGGCCGTCGACGCGGTCGTCGGAGAAGGTGTCGAAGTAGGCCCGGAAGGCCGGTGGGGCGAGGTAGTGCAGCTTGCCGTCCCCTTCCATGCGGGCGCTCAGCAGACCTTCCGCGACGCCGTCCGAACACAGCGCCAGCGCGCTGATCCGGTCGTCCAGCAGCACGCCCGTGGTGAGGTGCTCGTCGCGGTGGTCGGAGGTCAGGAACGTCGTCGCGCCGGCGTGTTCGCGTTCCGGGGCGCTCACCACCAGCCGCGGGTCGCCGAGCCGGCGGTCGACCACCAGGAAGCAGTCGCCAACGCTCAGGTAGCCGAAGTACGGCGGTGCCGCGACCACGGCCAGCAGGGTGGTCGCGAACTCGCGGCGCGACTCGCGGACCGGCAGCCCGCCGGCGGCCTGGGTCTCCGCCGCCGCCCGGTCGACAGACCGGTCGAAGCGCTGGACGCAGAGCATCCGGAACTCCCGCATCGCCCGGCGCCAGGCGTCGATCCCGTCCGGGTGCTGGCCGGCCCCGAAGGCCGAATCGGCGGCTTTGCCCGCGGCGAGGACGGCGAACTCCGCACCCTCGCCGGACCGGTCGCGGGAGCCGGCGCCGTCGGCGACCGCGTACAGGCAGGCGCGAGTGCCGATGGGACGGACCAGCCAGCGGTCCTGGTTGGGCAGGCCCGAGCGCACGTGCCCGGGCCCGACGACCGAGGCGACGGTGATCCGCCAGGTGTCGCCGGCCGGGTTTCCGGGGTTCGCCTGCATCTCAGCCGTTGCCCTGGAGGAACTGCGTCATCCGGGCGTCCAGGTCGAGGTGCTCTTCGACCCGCGCGTACACCTTGTCCGCCGGCTCGTTCCGTGCCGACGCGGCCGACGCGGATTCGATGCTGGCGGAAACGAGCCTGAGGACCTGGGCGAAGTTCAGCCCGGCGAGGAACTTCCACGACGAGGGCGCGAGCCCGCTGAGCACCTCCCGTTCGGCGCCGTCGACGCCGAAGGCGAAGAACAGCAGGTGCTTGCCGTCCTCCTGCTGGCGGATCACCGGCGCGAAGTCGCGCCAGCGGTCGCTGCGGTACCCGCGCTCGTCGGTCGGCACGCCATCGGTGATCAAGTAGACCAACGGCCGGTTGGCCAGCGAGATGCCGTCCGCGCGCAGCTGCTGGCGGCGCGTGGCGAGCAGGCCGAACGCGTACTGCAGCGCCTCCACCATCGGCGTCACCCCGCCCGCCTCCAGCTCGGCCGGCTTGAACTGAGACACCGGCACGAAGGGCTGCGGGGCCTGGCCGGCGACCGCGCCGCTCGGGTCGACCGCGACGACGTGGTCCTTGCCGAACGTCACGAGCGCGATCTCTCCGCGGCTGCTCAGGTGGTCGTCCTTCATGAGCTCGTCGCGCCACGAGCGGAGCGCGCGGTTCAGCTCGCCGATGCGGTCGCCCTCGCCCATCGAGGACGACGTGTCGACCACGAGCGTGATCAGGATCCGGCTCTTGGCCGGCTGGACGGGCAGCGCGTCCCGGATGGACGCGGGTGGCTGGGTCACCGGTGGTACCCCTGTTCTGGAGCGGAACGGGAAGGTGCGGGGGAAATCGTCAAGGGAGCGGCGGGATCGCCCGTGTACTCGACGCGGACGGGCTCGTCGGGCAGCACACCGCCCGCCGGGCTCGCGACCCACACGACGACGTCGCCGAGGGCCACGTAGCCGCCCGGCGCGTCGAGGTGGGTGCGCGCCACGGCCCGGCCGCCCGCTTCGCGGACGACCCGCGCGAGCTCGGGCAACACCGGGGAGCCGGTGGGGGCGAGCACGACGTGCGCCGGGGTCGGCGGCGACCACTCGGCGGGCGCGGCGCCGTCCGGTGGCCGGTCTCCCGGTGGCTGGCGCGGAATCACCGGTGGCGGCGGCGGGCCCGATGGGGCGTCGGACGGCCTGGCGCCGTCGAGCGGCCGTGGGGCGGGGTACCAGCCGGGCGGTTGGTGCTCGATCACGGAACCACCCAGCTGCGCGAAGGATCCGGGAGGGGGCACTTCGGTGGCCGCCTGGGAACTCGGGCGTTTCCGAGGAGACACCGCGTTGTGCAGGGCCAGTACGGTCGCCAGCAGCGCCCCGCCCGTCAGCAACGCCGCGTACCACGCGAAATCGCCTTGTTCCCGGCCGGCCTCGTAAACCGGGCCGTCGGCTCGGAGGACGGTCACGGAAAGCCGGCCGGCCTGCTCCGCCACGCTTTCCGGGGTCGGTGGACCGCCGAGGACGACAGTCGAATGGGCCAGGTGCGGAAACGGGCAGTAGCCGGTGGTCACGACCGTCCCGTCGGGACGCGCGCCGCCGCCCCTCCTGCTGGTTTTTCCGCACGGTTGCCGGGCGCCTTCGGCGACCACGAAGATCACGTTTCCCGAGAATTCGGGATGAAGGGCGATTTGCCGTTCGACGGCGTTCTGATCATAAGGCGGTCGAAGATCGATGATGAGCGTCGTCACTTGTTCCGCGGTCCGGAAAGCGTCTCCCGCCAACCAGGACACCAGAAGGACGAACACCGCCGCGAATGCTCGCCACCAACGGCGCCACAGCGTGGCCACGGTGATCAACTGCCTTTCTGGTCTCGGTTCCGGAAGCGGTGCCGGCGTTCGTCGTCGGAGGAGTCGCATGAGGAGGAGTGCGCTGTTGCGCCATTTCGTACAATCAACGCCAACCGTGTCCGAACTGTGACTTCAAACGCCTTGAACACAGTTCTTGTCCGGACTTCGCGAAACGGCCGAGGTTCAGTGGACCAGTGCGGCCCGGGCGAAGCCGCTCAGCGCCGTCGCCGCTTCTTGCGCGCTCGCCGCTGCCTCGGTCGCCGTGGTCAGCCCCGTCACGAACCGGCTGATCGCGACGCCCGCCTCCGCCGCTCCTTCCGCCGCCAGCGCCGCACCGGCGGCCGCGCCCGGGACCACGACCGCCGCCAGGAGGGCGACCGCCAGCAGGCCCACCACCCCCGCCGCCCCGTACGCGAACACGCGCATGGTGTCGCGGTCGAACGTCGGCTGGTGCTTGGTCCACACCGGCACCAGTTCCGGCAGGAGCTGCGGCCCGGTGCGCTGGTCGTGGTGGCGCCGCACGGCTTCGGTGATGTCCGCGAGGACGGCGGGCGGCAGGACGCGGGAGCCGACGTCGGCTGCCTTCACCTCGTGGATGTGGTAGATGACCAGGCCGTCCTCGCCTCGGCCGGCCTCGTCGGCGAACGTCGGCTCGTAGCAGATCCACTGGTGGGTGCGGCCGCCTTTCCCGTCGGTACCCGGCGGCAGCGGGCAGACCCGCAGGGCCGGCCGCCACGGCGACTCGAGCACCTGGATGTCCCGGACCGGGGGCGAGTGGTGCTCGGCCAGTGCCTCCGCCCGGAGTTCACCCAGCGCGAAGGGGACGACCTGGGTGCGCAGCTGCCGGATCTTGTCGTCCAGTTCCTTGCGGGTGCTCGCGCGGGTCGGCACGGTGCCGACTTCGACGAGTTCGATGCGCGCCGGGTCGACGTTGTCGGTGATCCCGCACATGTCGGGCTTGCGGAAACCCCCGGCGAACTTGATGAGGTCGGCGAGCAGTTCCGTGGTGAGGGTGCCGTCGCGGTACGCCTTGCGGAACTGCGCCATCTTGCCCGTGCTGATCGGGTTCGTGAAATCGCTGCGCAGGTACTTGAAGATCGCCGCGATCGCCGGCGAATGCTGTTCGGCTTCGTAGGAGGTGAAGAGGAAATCGAGCTGCCACGTCACGGCGGTGCCGATGGTCCCGTACCGCGCGCGGAACGCGGGACCGAACTGCTCCCGGACGAACAGTTCCGCGGCGGTGTACTCGAACGGGGTCGGCCCGGTCCGCCGCACGTCGAAGGTGCCCTCGCACGGCAGGCGGCCGAGGCTCCTGCCGATGCTGTCCGAATCGGCCACCGGTCAGTCCGCCGGGTCGCCGAGGGCGATGTCGAGGCCGCTGGACGGCGTGTACTCGAACCAGCTGGCGACCAGGTTTCCCTCGGCCTCGGTGCTGATCTCGGCGTTGTCGCCCTCGCCGCCCGGTTGTCCGTCGGCGCCGAGCGAGCGCAGCAGGAACGGCGCCGTCCGCCCCGGCGATTCGTAGAGGTAGGGCTTGTTCCACGGGTCCTTGAGCGGGAGCGGGCCCGGCAGCACGGCGAGGCCCTGCGCCGTCGTCGGGTAGTACTCGGGCTCCGCGGGCGCGCCCGTCCAGTCCGGGAACTTCCGCCGCTTGGCCGCCTCGGCGAACGCCTCCAGGGCGCGGATGACGACCTGGAGGTCTTCCCACGCCTTCTGCTGGCGTTCGGAGACCAGCGGCCGGGTGCGGGCCCGCACGTCCGGGTTCGCCGGCGGGATCCCCGCGTAGTTCGTCCGGGAGAAGAACTGCATCTCCTGCGCCAGCGTCACGTACGGCGGCCGCGGCGCGGTGCCGGGCTGGGGGAGCGAACCCGTTTCCATCAGCGTCGCGAAATCGACCTCGAACCCGGGCCGGATCGGCAGGGCGACCCTCGCCGCGCCCGCGCGCAGGAAGTCGCGGCGGGTCGGGTCCGGGTGCCAGAGGAACTGCTTGAGGTCGCCGAGGGCCTGCGAGCCCCAGAAGTACGGGTAGAGGAAGTACAGAACGTTCTCCCATTCGACGGCCTGGTGCAGGAACTTCACGAACTCGCCGAACTCGCGGACCTTTCCCCAGTCGTCCGCGGACATCGGGGAGAGCGACGAGGAGTCCAGCACCGCGTCGAGCACCCGCTCGATGTCGTTCGGCGTCACGTCGAACGCGGGGCCGAAGAGCCACTGCAGCGTGCGCTTCATGACCTCCTCGCGCTCCGCTCGCCGCAGCGTGAGCGTGTCGTCGCGGTCGATGGCGGCCTGCAGCCGTTCCCGGGTGTCGCGCAGTGCTTGCTGCGTCGCGTAGTACTGCTGTTCGGCGGCGTCGCGGAGCTTGGCCCAGGTCGCCGCCTGCCAGTTCGCGAACGCGTCGTCGGTCAGGTCGAGGTGGTAGGCCAGGCGGAAACCGGCCCAGCTGATGTTGCGGTGGACGTACTGGATCGAGATGTGTCCCGCTTTGCCGTCCAAGTGCGCCAGCTTCGACGAGTAGTGGCCCTTGATCTCCGGTCCCTCCGGGACCCCGGACACGACCCCGGATTCGTCGCCGACCACGTCGAACTGGGCGAGTTCCGCGGGCTGCCAGCCGTAGTAGTTGACCTCGAACAGCTCGGGCCGGAAGACGTAGCCCTCCTTGAGGTCGAACTGCCAGGACTGGAAGCGGCGCTTGATCGCCTCGCCCTCGTCGATGAACGCGGGGAACTCGTAGGTGAGGTCGGGCTGGAGCAGCCGGGCGGGCGGTGGTGGATCGACCGTGACGCCGTACTTGGCGGCGTAGCGCGCCCAGTTCTCCCGGGTGAGCCCGGTGACCGGCACGTCGTCGAAGCCGAACACGCCGGAGAGCCGCTGCTCCACCGCGGCCAGGTCGAGCACCGGCTTGCGGAGGTTGGCGCCGGGGTCCGGGACGACGAGGTCGTAGGTCATCCGCAGGCCGTAGCGGATCAGGTCGACGCGCCACTTCCGCATCATGCGGTAGTAGTCGATCCGGACGGGCTGGTTGCTCGGGTTCTCCAGCTGCCGCGCGGCGATGTCTTCGGTGCCGCCGCGGGTTTCCACGCGCAGGGACACCTTGTGCTCCTTGCGGGCGCGCGCGGACGACTTCCGGGTCTTCTCCAGCGCGTCCTTGGTGCTCGTCGTCCGGGTGTCCCGTTCGGACTGGGCGGACGAGAGGTTCAGGCTCGTGGTCAGGGAAACCGGGCCGTAGCTCCCGGTCGCCGTGACCCCGAAGTTCGTTGCGCTGTCCCGCTGGTTTTCGGACTCGCTGCTCATCGCGACGTCGTGCTTTTCGGCGACGCCTTCCTCGCTGTAGGACTCGAAGGAATCGGTGACGATGTTCTCGAACTCGGTGCTGTGCGTCGACCATTCCTTGTGGCTCACGGTGACCTTTTCGTGCGGGGCCATCGGAATGGTCGCCACCAGTTCACCCCGCTCGAGCCCGGCCGGCGCCATCTCGATCCGCTCGAGGTGCAGCCACGCCACCGGTTCGACCTGCCGCCGCTCGTCGAACCGGTCGATCAGGACGGCGAGTCCCGGATCGGCGCGCAGGTCCTGCACGGCCCGAGCGACCGCGACCAGGTCGTCGGCCGGTGTCCGGCCCGCCAGCGCGGCCGCCGCGGGGGCCGACGCCGGCTCCCCGGCCGCGGCGCCGGCGAGGCGGACCGCGCCGTCCGGCAACCCGGCGGCGGTCAAGCTCGACGCCTCACCAGAGGAAAGCTCGAGGTCGCGGGCGAACGCCAGTTTGTCGAAAGCGGTCGGTTCGGCGCGTTCCGCGGCGGAACCGGACGGCGTCATGATCCGGCTGTAGGTCGCCTTGAGCACGGTGCGCGAAGAATTGGTGATCTCGTCCACTCCGAACCTGCTTCCGCGAATGCCGGTCTTTGTTCAGACCTTCGCACCGGCTTTTCGCGGAAACAGGTGGTGAGCGGACGTACGGTGGTGTCTTCTTCCCCGCCCGTTGGGGCAGCGGGACGTCCCGGGCGTCTCCCTGACCCACCTGCGCCATTCGTTCATGTCGACTCGTCAGCTCGCAGGCTGACCAGGTCGTGAAGTTCGGCCGGGGTGAGCCACCGGCTTCCGCGGTGGATCATGCGGTGGCAGTTGGCACAAAGAACCGCGAGGTCGGCGAGCCGGGTTTCGGTCTGCCCGGTGACGTGAAGCGGGACGACGTGGTGGATCTCCGCGTACCGCGCTCCGCGTTCGCCGTACGTGCGTTCGAAGTCGAACCCGCAGACCTCGCATTCGAGACGGCCGTGTGCTGCGATCACGTTGTCGATCTTCTTCGTCCGCAGCTTCGGATTTCGCTCGCGTCGCAGGTGGAGAAGCGTGAGGACGCGTCCCTCGGCGGCCGCTTCCTCTTCGTCGATGTCGGCGGCCTTCGGCAACGAGGTGAGCGCTCCTGACGCGATGCCCGCGCGGATCGCCTCGGCCTGTTCGTGCATTTCGTCCGGGCGGTCGAGAAAGGCGCGCAGGACCAGCTTGTCCAGCTTGCCGCCCCGGGTCGGCTTACCGGTGTAGGCGGGATGCTGGGTTGCGATGTCCGAGGTCTTGCGCTGCACGCTGTTGGGGTTGCGGAACGTCGGCCCCCGGGACTCCGGTGGGTGCAACGGAAGTGCCTGCAGCAACTGGGAAAGCGCAACCGCGCGCGGATCCTGAGCTCGCACGAGCTGCCAGTCGTTCCGCATGACGACATCGCAGGCGAGCACCAGCTCGGCCTCTAGCCAGGCGGGGCTGCGCGAGCCGCGAACTTCGAACCCGCGGTCCTGAAGTACTTTGACCACGGTCTCCAGCCCGCCCGAAAACTCGGCGGCGGCGAGTGGCTGCTTGCCGTCCAGGTACCCGTGCGCGACGCCGACGATCGCCTTGGAGTCGTATTCCCGGCCTTCGTGGACCAGCAGGTAGGTGCGCGCCGGCCCGAACCCGTGCTTGTCCAGGAATTCGTCGGGTCCGAGCCGGTCGTGCTCTTCGAGGGCCGCAAGGATGGCTTCGCGGGTGACCTCATGGATGCTCACGTCGAAAAGCTAGTTGCCCGCAGGTGGCTCCGGGACGGCCGAACGGACCCCTTCCAGCTGGGCCGAATGGCCTACATCAGGCGTGCACGGTCACCGGGAACTTCGACGGCCCCCTGAGGTTGATGCGGCCGTTCCACTCCAGTTCGCCCGCGAAGCCCAGCTTCGGGAACCGCTGTACCAAACGGCTCACCGCGACCTGGCCCTCCAGTCGCGCCAACGCCGCGCCCAGGCAGTGGTGGGGGCCTGCTCCGAACGACACCTGGTGGCGCGCCTCCGGGCGGTCCAAACGCAACTCCGCCGCGTCCGGGCCGAAGAACCTCTCGTCGCGGTTGGCCGAGCCCAAGCACGCCAGCACGAACGTTCCCGCCGGGATCTCGCGGCCCGCCACCGCGTACGGCGCGGTCGTGACGCGGCGGGTCTGCTGGACCGGGGAGTCGTACCGCAAGAACTCCTCGACCGCGTTCGCCGCCAGGTCGGGCTGAGCTCCCAGCACCGCCAGCTGGGCCGGGTTGCGCAGCAGCGCGTTGACGCCGTTCGCGATCAGGTTGACCGTTGTCTCGTGGCCCGCCACGTACAGCAGCACCACCTGGGCCACCAGTTCGTCGCCGTCCAGGACGTGGCCGTCGTGTTCGGCCGCTATCAGCGCCGTCAGCAGGTCGTCTGCCGGGTTGGCCCGCTTCCAGGCGATCACCTCGCGGGTGATGCCCGTCAGCTCCGCGTCCGCCGCCGCGATCGCGCGGGCCGTTTCCTCGTCGGCGACGATCTCCAAGGAGCGGACCAGGGTTCCGCTCAGCTCGCGGATGCGGGAGTGGTCCGTCGGGGGCATGCCCAGCATCTCGGAGATCACCGCGAACGGGAGCGGGAACGCCAGCTCCTCGACCAGGTCGCAGGTCCCCTTCTCCGCCATGCGGTCCAGCGCCGCGTCGACGAGCCCGACGATCTTCGGCTCCAGCGCGGCGATCGCGCGGCGGGTGAACACCTTCGTCACCAGGGAACGCAGGCGCGTGTGATCGGGCGGGTCGCGGTCGAGCATCGAGCGGTTGAGCGCGCCCGCGTCCTCGCCGGCGGCGGAGAAGTCGAACGGCGTTTCCGCCAGGTTCTCGATCTCCGCCGACAACCCCGCCCGCAGCAGCGTCGAGACGTCTTCGTAGCGCGACACGAACCAGAACCCCAGCGGGTGGTCCTGCACCGGGTCTTCGTCGCGCAGCAGCTTGTACTGCTCGTACGGGTTCTCGAAGAACCCGGGCGCGAACGGGTTGAAGAGGAGCTCGTCGGTGTTCGTCATGGCCTACCCCCGTACCTACACCGTGTCGGTGACATACGCAGTGTATGTCCTATGCTTTGCGCATGTCGACTGTCAAGAGCCGGCGGGAGCAGTACTCCGAGGCCACCCGGGCCGCCCTGCTGGCCGCGGCCACCCGCCGGTTCGCCGAGGACGGCTTCGCCGGCACGGCCCTGGAAGACATCGCCGCCGACATCCAGGCCACGCGCGGCGCCATCTACCACCACTTCGCCAGCAAGAAAGCGTTGTTCGAGGCGGTTTTCGAACAGCTCGAGTCGGGTGCGCTGGAAGCGTCGGCGACCGCGGCGGCGCGCGCGGCGGACCCGTGGTCGGCGGCGTTTTCGGCCCTCGACGCGTTCCTCGACCGCTGCTGCGACCCCGTCTACGGCAAGCTCGTCTGGCAGGAGGCGCCGCTCGCGCTCGGCTGGGTGCGCTGGCAGGCAGCCGAGGAGCAGTACGCCTACGGGCTCGTCGAGCAGCTGGTCAAGGCCCTCGTCGACGGCGGCGCCATCGACGAGCAGCCGCTGGAGACCACGACCCGGCTGGTGTTCGGCATGGTCGGCACCGCCGGGATGGCATTGGCCGAGGCGTCCGATGTGGACAAACCACGGCTGAAGGCGGAGTACGCGGCGGTCATCGGGCGAATGGCCACGGGGTTACGACCCACTGTTGCCTGAATGACCATTTGTGACAGCCGTTTTGGGCAATTCTTCGCCCCATTCGAGATAGCGGGGACACCCTGCGTAGCACTTGTGAGGTCCGTGTAGGCTCCGGTCTCGCTTGACCGGGTGATCGCTCACCCGAATCGGTGGCCGTCGGCGGGGGTACGCGGCCGCTCCGTCGTGGTTCGGGCTCGGATAGGAGATTTATGCAGGTCAGGTCCACCCTCGTCCGTGGCGGGATCGCGGCTCTCGCCGCGGCCGCCGCCGTCATGATCAGCTCGCCGGCCGCCCTCGCCGACGACGGCGCCGCCCGCGGCCGCGTCATCGCCGACGGCGGTACGGTCGGCTACCGGCTCAACCTCGGTGACGGCGGCGACTACATCGCCGAACTGTTCGACATGAAGCTGTCCAACGGCAGCACCTTGAAGCTGTACTGCGTGCAGATCAAGGTCAGGCTGCGCACCGACGTCGACATGCTCGAGCGGCCGTGGAGCAAGTACCCCACCGAGCCGGCCACGTCGTTCAACCAGAACAGCGCCAAGATCAACTGGGTGCTGCACAACGGCTACCCGGGCACCGGCCTCGACGCGCTGGGCAAGGCGCTGGCGAAGGCGGGTGTCGAGGTCCACGACGGCATCTCCGAGCGTGAGGCCATCGCCGCGACGCAGGCCGCTGTGTGGCACTTCAGCGACGGTGTGAACCTCGACCCGAACAAGCCGCTGGCCGAGAAGAATCCGGCCGAGGCCAACGCCGACGTCGCCGCGCTGTACGCGTACCTGATCGGTGACCAGAACAGGGGCATCGGCGAGCAGCCGAAGCCGACCCTGAACATCGCCTCGGACAAGACCGAAGGCGCGGCCGGCGGCAAGATCGGCCCGTTCAGCGTCGCCACCAGCGGGGACATCACCTCGCTGACCAGCCAGCTGCCCGAGGGCGTCAAGATCACCGACGCCGACGGCAAGGAGCTGAAGAACTCCGACGTCAAGGACGGCAGCAAGCTGTTCGTCGACGTCCCGGCGGGCACCAAGCCGGGCAAGGGCGGCTTCACGCTCAAGGCCACCGGCGAGCTCGACACCGGCCGCCTGTTCGTCGCGGAGAACTACGACCAGACGCCGGCGCAGTCGCTGATCGTCGCCGACTCGGAGAAGACCGAGGTGACCGCGAACGCGGCCGCCAGCTGGACCGAGGCCGGCGCCCCGACCACGGCGCCGAGCACCACCCCGGCCGGCTCGCCCGGCGGGGGCGGCGAACTGGCCAACACCGGCGTCGACGCCGCGGTTCCGTTCACCGTCGGCGGCCTGCTGCTCGGTGGCGGCGCGCTGATGCTGCTGGTGAACCGCCGGCGCAGCCGCGCGTAAGCGCCAGTCAGTACCCGGAAGGGGCCGGTCCACTGTGGACCGGCCCCTTCTTCGTCCCCGACCATCGGATTGCGACCATCGGGGCAAAAGCCGCGAACTGTCCGTGAATTGGTCTAGACTTTTTGGCCATGCGGGGAACGACCGTTCCACCGGGGACACCGTGCCCGCCGGCGCGGCCGGGTGAGCTGCCGATGCACCGGTTGGAGGTGCCGGCGCCACCCGCGCCGCCGTTCGCGGCCGGGACGTTCGACGACGTCGGGCCGCTCTCCCGCGCGGACTTCCCGCACCGGCACACTTTCCACGAGCTGGTCCACGTCACCGGCGGCACCGGCACGCACGTCGTCGACACCGACCGGTGGCCGCTGCGGCCGCCGCACCTGGGAGCCATCACGCCGGGGCAGGTGCACCACTGGGCCGGCGTGCGGGGCCTCACCGGGCACGTCGTCCTGTTCACCGACGACTTCCTGCTCGACCACCCGGCCGACCGTGAACGGCTGCGGCGGCTCAGCGCCGGGCCGTGGCCGGTGCTGGACGAGCGCACCGACGCCGTGGTCACGCGGCTGATCGCGGATCTCGTCGAGGAACGCCGGCACGGCGACGAGTCCGTGCTGCGGGCGCTCCTGCACGTCCTGCTCGTGCGCGCCGGACGGCTGCTGGGCACACCGCCACCCGCGCCGGCCGGGGCGGTCGCGGCGGAGTTCACCCGGCTCACCGCCCGGCCCGACCTCGGGCTGTGGTCGGTGGCCGCGCACGCCGGTCGCCTCGGCGTGACGCCCGGCCACCTCACCGAGGCCGTCAAGGCGGCGACCGGACGCACCGCCGCGCAGCTGCTGCGCGAAGCGCGGACCCGGGAGGCCCAGCGATTCCTGCTGCGGACGGACCTCACTGTGCGGCAGGTCGCCGTCCGCGTCGGGTTCACCGACCCCGCCTACTTCTGCCGGTTCTTCCGCCGGGAGACCGGGCTGAGCCCCGGCGACTACCGGCGTGCCGGGGAGAAGCACCACGACTGACCGGTCCAGTCCATCGCCGCGGACCCGGTGCGCTGCCTACGTTCGAGGCATGGACGAAGACAGCAAGCTCAGCCGCAAAACGGTGCTGCGCGCCGCACTGGCGGCGGGCGTCGCCGCGCCGGTCGCGCTGATCGGCGGCCCCGCGCTCGCCCGCACCACCGTCGCGGGCGGGCAGGCTCCGGAACTGACCCCGGCCTGCCACGACGGCGACGAGCCGACGATCGAGCAGACCGAAGGTCCGTACTTCAAGCCGAACTCGCCGGAGCGGACCGACCTCGTCACGCCCGGTACCCCGGGCACGCGCCTTACAGTGTCAGGCTACGTCTTCGGACGCGCCTGCCTGCCGATCAGCCGCGTGCTGCTGGACTTCTGGCAGGCCGACGTCAACGGCGCGTACGACAACACCGGCTACACCTTCCGCGGCCACCAGTACACCGACGCCCAGGGCGCGTTCCGGCTCTCGACGATCGTGCCCGGCCTCTACCCGGGCCGCACCCGGCACATCCACGTCAAGGTCCAGGCGCCCGGCCGGCCGATCCTGACCACCCAGCTCTACTTCCCGAACGAGCCGCGCAACAACACCGACACGATCTTCGACGCGCGGCTGCTGATGACCGTGCGGGACAACGGCTCCGCGAAGGAAGGCGCCTTCGACTTCGTGCTGGACGTCCCGCAGACACCGACGTCGACATCGAATCCGCCGACGTCGAACCCGCCGACCTCCACCCCGCCCGGGGGCACCACCTGGGCGGCGGGCACCAGCTACGCGGCCGGTGCCCGGGTCACCTACGGCGGCCGGGGCTACGTGTGCCTGCAGGGGCACACCGCCCAGCCGGGCTGGGAACCCCCGGCCGTCCCCGCGCTGTGGCGGGCGGAGTGACCCGCTGAGGAGGGAGGGAACGGGCGGGGCCCGGAGTCCGCACCACCGGGACCCGCCCGGCTTTCCGCACGATTGGCGTCGACCCGGCCCCGGCCGGCCTGCGACATTCGCGGCATGACGGATTCCCGGCCGTGGCTCCGGCGCTTCCACCCGGCGGCACCCGGCGCGCCACGGCTCGTGCTGTTCCCGCACGCCGGCGGGTCGGCGAGCTGCTTCCACGCGGCTTCGGCGGCGCTGGCCCCGGCGGTCGACGTGCTGGCCGTGCAGTACCCGGGCCGGCAGGACCGCCACGCCGAGCCCCTGGTGGACGACTTGCTCGTGCTCGCGGACCGGCTGACCGGCGTGCTCGCCGCCGAGGTCGCCGGGCCGGTGGTGTTCTTCGGGCACAGCATGGGCGCGAGCCTGGCGTTCGAGGTCGCGCGGCGGCTCGGACCCCGGGTGCGCGGGCTGGTCGTGTCCGCGCGCCGGGCCCCGTCGGCGCCCCGCGCGTCGCGGATCCACGAGGGGGGAGACGACGAGCTGCTCGCCGACGTGCGGCGGCTGGGTGGCACCGACACCCGGGTGCTCGAACACCCCCAGCTCGTCCGCATGGTGCTGCCGGTGCTGCGCAACGACTACCGGGCCGCGGAGACCTACCGCTACCGGGCCGGGCCCGACGTGAGCTGCCCGGTCGTCGCGCTCGTCGGGGACCGCGATCCGAAGGTGTCGGAGGCGGAGGCCCGGCGGTGGGCGGCGCACACGTCCGGGGAGTTCGAGCTGAAGTCGTTCCCGGGCGGGCACTTCTACGTCAACGACCACCGCGCGGCGGTGGCCGCCCTGCTCGGCGAACGGCTCACCCGCTGGGCGGGTGAGCCGTTCGCGTCAGGTCAGCAGTAGAGGTTCGCGCCGGGGTCGACGCCGAGGATCGACGTGATCTGGCGGTACTTGTCGACGCGGCTCTGCACCTGGGCGGGGTTGCCGCCGTTGCACTCGATCGAGCCGTTGATGCTGCGGATGGTCTCGCCGAAGCCGCTGCCGTTCACCATGGCGTTGTGCGGGGTCATGGTGCCGGGACCACTCTGGGTGTTCCAGTACCAGAGCCCGGTCTTCCACGCGACGGCCGCGTTCTGCTCGACCTGCCAGGGGTTGCCGAGCAGGTCGATGCCGAGCGCGTCACCCGCGGCCTTGTAGTTGAAGTTCCAGCTCAGCTGGATCGGGCCGCGGCCGTAGTACGCCGACTGACCGGCCGGGCAGCCGTAGGACTGGCTCCAGTCGCAGTAGTGCGGGTAGTTGGCCGTGTTCTGCTCGACGATGTAGACGAGCCCGCCGGTTTCGTGGTTGACGTTCGCGAGGAACGCGGCAGCTTCCTGCTTCTTGACCGTGTCGCTGCCCGTGTTCGCGAAGCCGGGGTAGGCCGAGAGGGCCGCGGTCAGGCCGCTGTAGGTGTAGAAGGAGTTGCGGCCCGGGAAGATCTGGTTGAACTGCGCTTCGCTGATGACGAACGCGCCGGGGTTGCCCGGGTCGGTGCCGCCGCCGCAGCTGTAGGGCTCCCAGTACCAGGTGCTGATGATCGGGTCGTAGCCCGGATTGGCGTTCTTCGCGCGGTAGTAGCCGCCGTTGGTGTAGCGGACGATCGCGCCGACGTCGTACCACTGGCCGGCCACCCAGTTCGGGTAGCTGCAGGTGGTGCCGCCTCCGCCGTCGCAGCTGTAGGGCTCCCAGTACCAGGTGCTGATGATCGGGTCGTAGCCCGGGTTCGCGTTCTTGGCGCGGTAGTAGCTGCCGTTGGTGTACTTGACGACCGCGCCCACGTCGTACCACTGGCCGGCGACCCAGTCGGGCCCGCTGCACGCGGCGGCCGCGGCCTGCGGGGTCTGACCGGTGGCGGCGGGCACGCCGAGCACGAGCCCGGCGACGGCGGCGAATGCTGACAGGACCGCGACAAGACGTCTTCTCAAAACTGGCTCACTCCTTCGGCCACGACGAAGCCCGGACGCGGGGGCGCCCGGTTTCGGAGGGGGTGTGCTCATCCGGCCGGGACGAGGGTGACACCGGTCACTAGAACAGATTGGTCTAGTCCAGTCAAGGATTCTGGCGGGTCGGGCAACGGGTGTGCGCGAACGACTCCGGCGTTGAACCGCCCGGCCGGGGTCACTCGGCCGGTTTCCGGGCCAGCACCCGACCCTGTGGCACCCGCGCCGCCGGGTCGCGCAGCACCTGCGTCAGGATCTCGAACCCTGCGCCGGACAGCAGTCCGCACACCCGCTCCACGGGCAGCCAGTAGATGTCCAGGGAAAAACCGTCTTTCCCGTACCCGTCGGTCCGGTGGTGCCGCCGGTCGCCGACGTGGAACGCGAGCTGCAGGTGGCCGCCCGGGCGCAGGACCCGGAACAGCTCCGCGGCCACCTCGGGCAGCCGGGCCGGCGGGGTGTGGATGATCGAGTACCAGGCCGCCGCGCCCGCGAGGCCGCCGTCCGGCAGGTCCAGCTCCAGCAGCGAACCCTCGGAAAACCGCAGCTCCGGGTGGTCGCGGCGGGCGATGGCCAGCATCTCCGGCGACAGGTCGATCCCCGTGACGTCGAGGCCCGCCGAAGCCAGGTACGCCGCCACCCGGCCGGTTCCGCAGCCGAGGTCGGCCACCGGGCCCGCGTCGCGGACGAGGTCGGCGAACGCCGTGAGCAGCGCGCGGTCCTGGACGTCCTCGGCGATCGGGGGCGCGAACTCGTCGTAGTTCTCGGCGACGATCGCGTAGGTGTGGCGGGTGGTGGTCAGGAAGTCGGTCATGGCGCGGACGGTACCGGCGGGCACCGACAGTTTCCGCGGGTTGTCCTAAGTGGACTGTGTGCGGCCGAGGTGGTCGAGCATCGAGCGCACGGCTTCGAACTCCCGGACCTCCTGGCGGCAGTCCTGGCACGCGGCAAGGTGCCGCTCCACCCGCGCCGCTTCGGCGGCGTCGAGCAACCCGAGGCTGTACGCCCCGAGGTCGGTCCGGTCGTACCGGGCCATGGGTCGCGTCTCCGTTTCCGCGTCCCGCAAGGGAACGCCCGCACTACCGGACGTCTCCAGAGTCCTGGCCCGTACGCGGCACCGGCGATCTTCCGCCGTTTTCCACCCGATCGGCCGACAACTTGCGGCGGCGAACAGCCCATGTGAGTGAAAGCGGGTGGTCACGGTACTCACCGGTCCGGACACGGAAAGCTTTTGTGCCACGAATTTCCGCGAATCGGCGTCATGGCCCGGTAGCGGGCTCGTCGGTTCTGCGTCGGACCGGAATTTTCCGGCCTCGACCTGGGTGAAGGCGATCCGAACCGAGGAGAGCGAGAGCGATGACCGTACTGAGCCACCGGGCGGACGACGTCGTGGACGAGGTCGGGGTGTGGCTGGCAGGGGAGTTCGGGGGCCGGCTTCCCGCCGGGGAGATCGACCGCGTCGTCAAGGTGACGCGGCTCGACCTCGAAGGCAGCATCGCGGCGGAGGAACTCGGGGAGATGCTCCACCGGCTGGGGCGGGCCCGGCTGCAGCGGATCCTGGAGCTGGCCCCGGCCGCCCAGGTCCGCATCCCGCGGGCGCGCTGACCGGCGAAAGCGCGGGTCAGCGGGACGCGGCGGCCTTGAGGGTGCGCAGGACCGGCGCCGTCTCCAGCGTGTGGACGGCGTCGAGCGCTCCCAGCCGGCGGGTCAGGTAGTGGTGCAGCCCGGCCGCGTCCGGGCAGAGCGCGTGCGCGACGAGGTTGGCCGGCCCGGTCGTCGCCGCGACGAGCGCCAGCTCCGGGTGCGTGGCCAGCTGCCGGGCGACGGCGTCGAGGTGCGCGGGCGCGACCGACATCCAGAGCAGCGCGTGGGTCGTCGCGCCGAGCGCGGCGGGGTCGACCTCCAAGTCGAAGAACACCGTGCCGCCCGCCTGCAGGTCGGCCAGCCGGCGTGCGACGGTCGCCGCGGACCACCCGGTGGCCGTCGCCAGCTCGGCGAGGCTGGCCCGTCCGTCGCGCTGCAGTGCCGCCAGCAGCGCGTCGTCGTCGCCGGTCAGCGGCTTGCCCTCGCCCGAGACGACCGGGGTCAACGCGGCGACCTGCGCGGCGTCGAGGGCGTTCGCCCGCCCGAGCCACGCGGTCGGGCCGCCGAAGTAGCGGTGCAGCAGCTGGTGCGCCGACACCGCCGTGATGCTCGCGGAGCGCGGGACGTCCCGCAGCAGCAGCGAATGGTCGCTCGTCGCCGGCGTGTGCACGTTCACGCAGATCTCCGTGCCGCCGGACACGAGCTTGACCCACGCCGTGTCGGCCCGCCGCGCGAGTGCGAGCGCGACATCGCGCGCGGTGTTCGGCGTCGCGGTCAGCCGGACCATCCACTCGGCCTGTCCGGCGCGTTGCGGGTCCGGCAGTCCGACGACGCGAAGTGACGCCTCGGCGCGTAGCCGGCGATAGCGGCGCGCCACTGTCTGCGTCGAGACACCGAGGACGTCCCCGATCTTGGTGAACGGCGCCCGGCCGTCGAGGTGCAACGCGTGGATCAGCGCGCGGTCGACATCGTCCAGAGCCGTGGTCATGTCCCTCATCAAAGCGCACGCCGTGGAAGAAATCAGCAAGAAGATCGCCGGCGGTGGAAGTTCGGACCGGCGGCAGGCGAAGGTCCACTGCATGCCGACCACCACTCGCTACCGCCACCGCTGGGCCGCGCTCGCCGTGCTGCTCACGGCCGAAGCCATGAACCTGCTGGACACGACGATCGTCCAGGTCGCCGGCCCGGTGATCCACGCCGGCCTGCCGGGACCGGCCGCCGACATCCCGTGGTTCAGCGCGGCGTACACGCTGCCGTTCGCGGCGTTCCTGATCACCGGCGGCCGGCTCGGCGACGTCTTCGGCCGGGCGAAGACGTTCAAGATCGGCGTCACGGCCTTCGTGCTCGCGTCGCTGGCCTGCGCGATCGCGCCGGACGCGGGCCTGCTGATCGGCGCCCGCGCGGTGCAGGGCGCGGCGGCCGCGCTGGTCATCCCGCAGACGATCGGCCTCATCCGCGGGCTGTTCGACGGCGACGAACTCGCCAAGGCGCTGGGCAGCATCGGCCCGGTGATGGGCCTGTCCGCGGTCACCGGGCCGCTGCTCGGCGGCCTGCTGACGCAAGCGCTTTCGTGGCGGGCGGTGTTCCTGGTGAACGTCCCGCTCGGCCTCGCGGTCCTGCTCGCCGCGCGGTTCCTGCGCGAGGACCGAGCCGGCACGCGCCCCAAGCTCGACCTCGTCGGCACCGGGCTCGTCGTGGCCGGCGCAGGGCTGCTCGTCTACCCGCTGATCAGCCCGGGCGCGACGGCGTGGCCGCTGCTCGCGGCGGGGGCCGCGCTGCTCGTCGTGTTCGGCTTCCAGCAGCGCCGCGCGGCCGCGCCGCTGGTCGAGCCGAGCCTGTTCACCCACCGCGCGTTCCCGGCCGCGCTCGCCGGATCGCTGCTGTACTTCGCCGTGATGACCGGGCTGATGCTGCTCGTCCCGCTGCGGCTGCAGCTCGGCTACGGCGTCGACGTCCGCACCGCGTCGCTGACGCTGCTGCCGCTTTCGGCGGGGCTCGCGGTGTCGTCGTGGGTCGCCGGGTCCTGGCTGGTGCCGAAGTTCGGCTCGCGCGTGATGTTCGCCGGGCTGGCGCTGCTGCTGGGCGGGATCGTGGCCGGCGCGTCCGGGCCCGCGCTGGCATTCTGCGGTCTCGGCATGGGGACGTTCACCGTCCCGTTCTTCACCGCGGCGCTGGACCGCGTCCGGCCGCACGAGACGGGCTCGGCCGCGGGCCTGCTCAACGCCGTGCAGCAGCTGGGCGGAACCCTCGGCGTCGCCCTCCTCGGCGGGCTCTACCTGAACAGCGGCACGGCGGCCACGGCGTTCGGCGTCGCCGCCGTGCTCACCGTGGCCGCTGCCATCGCGGTGATCCCGCTCAGTAGTCGTCGCGGCCGGTGAACTGCTGCTCCAGCAGCTCCGCCGCGCCCGCCACCAGCTCCAGGGGATCGATGAACTCGTTGATGTCGAGGTTGATCAGCGGCAGCGAATGGCGCAGCACGAGGTGGTCGCCCATCACGGCCAGCCCGCCGACGACGGTCGAGTTGCCGACCTCGGTCAGCACGTCGAGGAGGTCGACCTCGTCGTGGCGGGCGAACGGCGTCGCGATCTGGACCCAGTCCTCGCGCTGGTCGAGGATTTCGCGGGCGATCACCATGATCTGGGCGCGCTGCTCGGTGTCGGGGTCGTCGCCGAAGATCAGCCGGATGCGGATCTCGTCGGGCTCGTCGCGCACCACCCGGTACGCCTGCCTGATGTACGCGACCAGATCGCCCCAGTCGGCCATCAGGCGGCCCCGATCCGGTCGAGGTCGGCCAGGACGTCCGCCGGCAGCTCGAGCGAAGCCGCGGCGAGGTTCTCGCGCAGGTGCTCCAGCGACGACGTGCCGGGGATGAGCAGCATCGACGAAGACCGCTGCAGCAACCACGCCAGCGCGACCTGCATCGGCGTCGCGCCGACGCGGGTGGCGCAGTCGTCGAGGATCCCGGACTGCAGCGGGCTGAACCCGCCGAGCGGGAAGTACGGCACGAAGGCGATGCCCTCGGCGGCGCACTTGTCGACGAGGTCGTCGTTCTCGCGGTGCGCGAGGTTGTACTGGTTCTGCACGCAGACGACGGGCGCGATCGCCTTCGCCTCGTCGAGCTGCTCCGCGGTGACGTGGCTGACGCCGAGGTGCTTGATCAGGCCTTGCTGCCGCAGCTCGGCGAGCACGCCGAACGGCTCGGCCACCGACATCGGCACCGGGTAGTCGCCGGCCGTGTTGCTCAGCCGCAGGTTCACGACATCGATGGCGTCGACGCCGAGGTTGCGGAGGTTGTCGTGCACGGCCTGGGTCAGCTCGGCGGCCGACAACGCGGGCGGCCACGCCTTGTCCGGCGTCCGCCGCGCGCCGACCTTCGTCACGATCGTCAGCGCCTCCGGGTACGGGTGCAGCGCCTCCTTGATCACCGCGTTCACGGTGTGCGGCCCGTAGTAGTCGCTGGTGTCGATGTGGGTGACGCCGCTTTCGACGGCTTCGCGCAGCACGGCGACCGCGGTGTCGTGGTCACGCGGCGGTCCCCAGACACCGGGACCCGCCAGCTGCATGGCCCCGTACCCCATCCGGGTCACGGGGACTTCCCCGCCGAGGCTGAAAGTGCCGCCCAGGTTTGCCATTCCGCTCCTCAGGTAGGTGGCGTTCCGCCGAGGAGTCTAGGGAGGATCAGCCGCAGGCGCCCTTGCCGCGGAGTACCCGTGTCACCGACTCCTGCACGCGCTGCTTGGGCAGCTCACCGCTCTGGGCGGCCTCGACCAGCCGGTCCAGCACCTCGTTCACCCGGCCGCCGGACGACCACAGCGCCTCGTCCGCCCCGGCCTGCAGCGCCTTCAGCACGGCGTCCGGGAGCGGGTACTGCGCGGTGATCGCCTTCATCGCGCCGAGGTCGTCGGTCACGACGAGGCCGGTGAAGCCGAACTCGGTGCGCAGCAGCTGGTAGGCCGCCGGCGAGATCGACGCCGGGACGCCGCCGGTCAGGTCCGGCACGTCGAGGTGGCCGACCATGACGGAGACGGGCCCGTAGTCCGCGATGCCGCGGTAGGGCACCAGGTCCACCGCCCGCAGCTGTGCGAGCGGCGGGGTCACGACCGTGCCCTTGTGCGAGTCGCCCGAACCGTGGCCGTGCCCGGGGAAGTGCTTGAGCACCGGCTGGACGCCGCCGTCGCGCAGGCCCGCCGCGAACGCGGCCGCGTACGTCTTCACGCGGTTGGGGTCGGGGCTGAAGGAGCGGTCGCCGATGACTTCGTCGTCCGGGGCGTCCGTGACGTCGGTGTCCGGCGCGAAGTCGACCGTCACGCCGCGGGCGCGCAGCTGCCGGCCGCGGTCGGCAGCCAGTGCGCGGACCTCGGCCGGGGACTTCGTCGCGGCCATCTGCCGGGCCGACGGGATGTCGCCGTCGAGGTCGTCGATGCGCTGGACGCGGCCGCCCTCTTCGTCGACCGACACCGCCACCGGCAGCTGGGCCGCGGCCTGCACGGCGTCCAGGGAACGATCTTTCAACAACGCTGTTGCGTTACCGCCGATGAAGATCCCGCCGACCTGGTTGTCCCGCACCAGAGACACCGCGGCGCCCGGGTTGTCGCCGGACACCCCGACGACGACCAGCTGCGCTACCTGACGGCGTAAGTCCAGGCTGTTCACCAGCGACGCGCAGTCGCCCGGCCGGGCCAGTTTCGACGTCGGAGCCGCGGTGGAGGTCCGTGAAGGCGGTGAAGAAGAGGGCGGAGGCGGAATCGGCGACCGCGGGATCGCCAGCCCGGCGACGGTCTCCGATCCGCACCCCGTGACCAGGGAACTCAAGCACAACGCCACCCCCACGGCGGCCAAACGTCGGCGGTTCATCGGTCCCTTCAGTCGTCGGCGTGCCCACGACCGTAGTCGACGCCCTGGCTTCACGATGTGAAGAAGGGCGGGAGGAAGGTTAGAGAAATCGTGAAGGCGACCTCAGCAGACTGGCGCCGCAAGGACACGGGCAGTGGGGAGGGGTTCGATGGACCAGGTGCGGGTGGCGGCGTGGGCGTCGGATCCGATCGCGCTCACGGGGCTGATCAACCACTTGAAGTCCCGGCCGGAGCTGCTGGTCGTGCCGCGTGCGCGGCGCGCCGAGGCGGCCGTGCTGGTGTTCGCCGTCGGGCAGGTCGACCGCGAGGTGATCAACGCGCTGCGGGGCGCGGCCGCCGAATCGCCCGCCGCGATCGTGCTGGTCGCCGGGCACGTCGACCCGGGACACCTCGGCCTGCTCGCCGAGTGCCACGTCTCGGTCGTGCTGCCGCGGACCGCGCTGGACCGGCTCCACGAGAGCGTGCTGGCCGCCGCACGGGGGCGCACGACGTCGCTGCGGGACCAGATCGAGGCACTGGCCCACGAGGGCACCGCGGCGGCGCTGACGCCGCGCGAGGTGGATGTGCTTCGCCTGATGGCCGAAGGCTGGGACACTGCGGAGATCGCGGGCAAGCTCTGCTACTCCGAGCGGACCGTGAAGAACGTCATCTACGCCATGACCAACCGGCTCAACCTGCGCAACCGGCCGCACGCGGTCGCCTACGCCGTGCGGGCCGGTGTGATCTGAGGAAGGCCGTTGCGCACGATCGTCCGCCGGACCGCCGTCGCGGTCGCCGCGTTGATCCCGCTCGCCGCCTGCAGCACGGGTGACGCCGGCGGCCCGACGAAGCTCACCATCGCCACCTTCGGCGAATTCGGCTACGCGCCCCTGATCGCGGAGTACCAGAAGCTGCACCCGGACATCACGGTGCAGAACCGCGTCACCGACTTCGACACCCACCACAAGGGCCTCGCGACGCAGCTCGCCACCGGCCGTGGCGCGGCCGACGTCGTCGCGATCGAAGAGCAGTACATCCCGCAGTACCGCAAGGCGAAGGACAAGTTCGTCGACCTCGCCTCCTTCGGCGCGCGGGACCTCGAAAAGCAGTGGGCGCCCTGGAAGTGGGCGCAGGGCACCGACGGCGCGTTCGTCCTCGGCCTCGGCACCGACATGGGCAGCCTCGCCCTCTGCTACCGGCGGGACCTCTTCCAGGCCGCGGGCTTGCCGACCGACCGCGACGAGGTCGCGAAGCTGATGCCGGACTGGGACGCCTACGCGGCCACTGCCCAGCGGTTCACCGAGAAGACGCCGAACGTGAAGTTCGCCGACTCGGCCGGGACCGTCTACACGGCGATGCTCAACCAGTCGCCCGAAAACTACTTCTCGGCGAAGGACGACTCCTTCATCGGCGACCGCAACCCCAGTGTGCGCAACGCCTTCTACCTCTCCGGCGGTATCGCCGCGAAGGGGGAGACGGCGGCCGCGACGACGTTCACGCAGGCCTGGAACGTCGCGATCAAGCAGGGTTCCTTCGCGACCGTCGCCTGCCCGGCGTGGATGCTCAGCCAGATCAAGGAAGCCGGCGGCGACGCGGGCAAGGGCAAGTGGGACGTCACGACCGTGCCCGGCAAAAGCGGCAACCAGGGCGGCTCGTTCCTCACCGTGCCGAAGCAGAGCGCGCACCCGAAGGAGGCGTACGAGCTCGCGAAGTGGCTGACCGCGCCGGAGCAGCAGAAGAAGCTCTTCCTCTCCGAGGGGATCCTGCCCAGCGAGCCGTCGGTGTACACGGACCCGCAGGTCGTCGCGCACACCGACCCGTACTTCGGGGACGCGCCGATCGGGCGCATCTTCGCCGCGTCGGCCGACCAGCTGCGGCCCAACTACCGCGGCCTGCGTGACGCCGACGTCCGGCCCGAGTTCGGCCGCGCGCTCGGGCGGATCGAAGACAAGACCGACAGCGTCGACGCGGCCTGGGCGGAAGCCGTGCACCAGGCACAAGCCGCCCTGAAGTAGCGCGCGTGCTCGCTCGTCTCGACCGCAAAGTAACGCCGCTGCTGCTCGTCGCGCCCTTCTTCGTCCTGTTCCTCGTCTTCGGCGCGTTCCCGCTGCTCTACACGGCGTGGGTGTCGCTGCACGACTGGAACCTCCTGGAAGGCGACCAGGGCTACCTCGGCCTGGCGAACTACGGCGAGCTGCTCGCGGACCCGAACTTCTACAACGCGCTCGCCAACACCGTCGGCATCTTCCTGCTCGCCGCCGTCCCGGAGTTCCTGCTGGCCCTGGGCATCGCGGCGCTGCTGGACCGCCCGCTGCGCGGCGCGACCTGGTGGCGCACCGGGGTCCTGCTGCCGAACGTCGTGTCCGTCGTGGCGATCGGGCTCGTGTTCGGTCAGCTGTTCAGCCGCGACTACGGCGTCGTCAACGAAGTGCTCGGCTGGTTCGGCATCGCCCCGGTCAACTGGCAGGCGACGCGGTGGACGTCGCACCTCGCGGTGGCGTCGATGGTGCTCTGGCGCTGGACCGGCTACAACGCGCTGATCTACCTGGCCGCGATGCAGGCCGTGCCCGGCGACCTCTACGAAGCCGCGGCGCTGGACGGCGCGTCGCGCTGGCGGACGTTCTGGTCGATCACCGTGCCGGGCATCCGGCCCGCGCTGGCCTTCACCGCGATCGCCGGGACGGTCAGCGGCCTGCAGCTGTTCGCCGAGCCGCAGCTGTTCGACGCCGGCGGGTCGGGCGGGACCGGCGGCAACGACCGCCAGTTCCAGACGCTGGCGATGTACCTGTACGAGAAGGGCTTCACGCACTTCGACGCCGGTTACGCGGCCGCGCTGACGTGGGTCATGTTCGTCGTCTGCGCGGGGTTCGCGCTGGTCAACTACCGGCTGGTGCGCCGGTTCGTGAGGTCGGCGTGAGGCGGCCCGGCGGCTGGGTCTACGCCGTGCTGATCGGGGTGCTCGGCGCGTCGGTCTTCCCGCTGTACTGGTCGTTCGTGGTGTCCACAAGGGACAACGCGGCGATCGGCGAGACGTCACCCCTGCTGGTGCCGGGCGGGCACCTCTTCGAGAACGTCCGCCGCGTGTTCGACACCGTCGACTTCTGGCTGGCGCTGGGCAACTCGCTGATCGTCGCGGGCACGGTGATGGTGTCCAACGTCGTGCTCGCGAGCCTGGCCGGGTTCGCCTTCGCGCGGCTGCGGTTCCCCGGCCGCAACACGCTGTTCCTGCTGGTCGTCGGCTCGGCGATGGTGCCGGCGCAGCTCGGTGTCATCCCGCTGTACCTGGTCGTCGGCGAGCTCGGCTGGTACGGGCGGCTCGAGGCGGTGATCGTGCCGGGGCTGCTCAGCGCGTTCAGCGTGTTCTGGATGCGGCAGGCGTGCGAGAACGCGATCGACGCCGAGCTGGTCGACGCGGCGACCGTCGACGGCTGCTCGATCCTGCGCACGTACTGGCACGTGGCCGTCCCGTCGCTGCGCCCGGCGGCCGCGGTGCTCGGGATGCTCACGTTCCTGGCCACGTGGAACGACTACTTCTGGCCGCTGGTCGTCCTCGACCCGAACGAGACACCGACCGTGCAGGTCGCGCTTTCCCAGCTCGCCAGTGGGTACTACACCGACTACGCGCTCATGCTGACCGGCGCGACCGTGGGCGTCCTGCCCGTGATCGCGCTGTTCCTGCTGCTGGGCCGCCACATCGTGCGGGGGATTCTGAAAGGGGCGCCGGTATGACCTTCCCGACGGGCTTCCTGTGGGGCGCGGCGACCGCGTCCTACCAGGTCGAAGGGGCGGTGACCGCGGACGGCCGCGGACCGTCCGTCTGGGACACGTTCGCGGCTCGTCCGGGAGCCGTCGTGGGCGACGCTTCCGGCGAGGTCGCCTGCGACCACTACCACCGGTTTCCCGAGGACATCGGGCTGCTGGCGGACCTCGGCCTGAACGCGTACCGCTTTTCGGTGGCGTGGCCGCGGGTGCAGCCGGACGGGCGGACGACGGCACCGGCCGGGCTCGCCTTCTACGACCGGCTGGTGGACGAGCTGCTCGGCCGGGGCATCGTGCCGGTTCTCACGTTGTACCACTGGGACCTGCCGCAGGCGCTGGAAGACGCCGGCGGCTGGCCCGCGCGCGATACGGCGTATCGGTTCGCGGAGTACGCGTGTGTCGTCCACGACGCGCTGGGCGACCGGGTCAAGCAGTGGACGACGATCAACGAGCCGTTCTGCGCGGCGTTCCTCGGGTACGGCAGCGGCGTGCACGCACCGGGCGTCCAGGACTACGACACGGCGCTGGTGGCGGCGCACCACCTCCTGCTGGGGCACGGGCTGGCGACGCGGGCGTTGACCGCGCAGGCCCGGCCGGGCCACGAGTTCTCGCTGGCCCTGAACTTCGCGCCCGCCCTGCCCGACGGCTCGTCGCCGGAGCACCTCGAAGCGGCCCGGAAGTTCGACGGCATCCACAACCGGTTCTTCCTGGACCCGGTGCTGGGCCGGGGGTATCCGCCGGACGTGGTGGCCGACGTCGAGCACCACGGCGGCCGGTTCGCGGCCTCGGTGCGCGACGGCGACACGGACACGATCGCGGCGGCGATCGACTGGCTGGGCGTGAACTACTACGCGCCGGCGCGGGTCACGCCGTTGGCGGATCCTTTGTCGCCGGGCAACTGCCCGCTGCCGGGATTGCGCGGGCTGGACGTGCTGCCGGCGCAAGGGCCGTTGACGGCGTTCGGCTGGGAGCAGGCACCGGCGGTCTTGACCGACCTGCTGGGCTGGCTGTCGTCGCGGTCCGGGTTGCCGCTGGTGGTGGCGGAGAACGGAGCGTCCTTTGTGGACCAGGTGGTCGGCGGCCGGGTGTACGACGCGGCCCGGGTGAACTACTTCCTGGAGCACATCGGAGCGGTCCACGCCGCCATCCGGGCCGGCGCGGACGTGCGCGGGTACTTCGCGTGGTCGCTGCTGGACAACTTCGAGTGGGCGATGGGGTATTCGCAGCGGTTCGGCCTGGTGCACGTGGACTTCGAGACGCAGGTCCGGACGGTGAAGGACTCGGGCCGCTTCCTGGGCCGGGTCGCCAAGGCGAACGCGCTCCCGGAGTGACCGCGGCGATCCCGGGCTAAGGCCGCTGCTGCCGGAAGGCGTCGGCGACCCCCGAGCGGGACGGCGTCTCCAGCTTCCCCAGCAACCGGGCCACGTGCGCCTGCACCGTCCGGCGCGGGAGGGACAGCTCCGCCGCGATGTCCGGGTTGGACTTCCCGTCCGCGACCAGGCTCGCGATCCGGACCTCGATCGGCGTCAGCGACTCCCACCCGTGACCCGGCCGGATCGGCGAGAACAACGCTCCTCGGCGCACGCCCAGCCGGCGCAACCGCGTCTCCGCGCGGCGCAAGTCCCAGCGGGCGCCCAACGCCGTGTACAGCTCCGCCGCCTCTTCGAACGCCGCGTGCGCCGCGTCCAGGCGGCCCGCGCGGGCCAGGAGCACCGCCGCGTCCTCCAGCACCGTCGCCAGCTCCGGGCGGCGGCCGACCGCGCGGAAGTGCTCCGCCGTCGCCAGGACCGCCGCCGGGTCGTCCTCGATCAGCCCCCGGCACCACGACGCCGCCGCGTGGGCGCGCGCCGGGCGTCGCTCCTTCGCCGCCTCCTCCTCGCACACCGCCAGTGCGCGGCGCGCGCGGTCGACTTCGTCCTGCTCCATCGCCAGCCGCACGTACGCCGGGAGCCACTGGTGGCGCAGCATCATCTGCGCGTACGTCGGGTTCAGGATCGGCTCGAGGATCGCCATCGCGCGGACCCGGTCGCCGCGCTGCTCGGCCGCCAGCGCGTCCGCCACCAGCAGGAAGTCGAAGCTCTCGCGCTCGGCGCCGGTCGCCGGGGCGTACTCCTCCGCCGCGTCGAGGTGGGCCGCCGCCTGGGCGCGGTCGTCGCGCCGGCCCGCGATCAGGGCCGCGACGCCGTGCAGCAGCAGCGCCGCCGGGCCGGGCTCGCGCAAGCCGTAGAACGTGATCGCCGGGCCGTCCTCGGTGACCGTGTCCAGCTCGACCAGGGCCTCGTCCCAGCGGCCCTCCCAGTACCGGTGCACCGCGACCGAAACCTGCAGCCCCACCGGCATCGCGTGCCGCGCCGCGACGTCGCCCGCCGCGCGCAGGGCCGCGTCCGCCTCGGCGAGCCGGTCGAGGTTCTGCAGCGTGAAGACGCGGTTGTCGAGCAGGTCGAGGTGCAGGTCGGCGAGCTCGTGCTCGTCGCCGACGGCCTCGATCGCCGCGTCGATGTGCGCCAGCGCGGAATCGTGCTCGCGGCGCACGGAGTCGACCAGCCACAACGACTGCAATGCGTGCGCGGTCAGGTACCGGTCGCCGTCGGCGAACGACTTCGTCTCGTACGCCGCCTTTTCCGCCGTGTCCAAATCGGACAGATCGCCGCGCCGGAAGTTCGCCAGCAGCTGCCGGTGCTTGACCCGCCACAGCTCCGGCACGGCCGGGTCGTCGACCGACGCGGCGAGCGTCGCGACCGCGCCTTCGGTGTCACCACGGCGGTGCCGCAGCGCCGCCAGGACGTGCCGCATCTCTTCGACGGCGTCCGGCTCGGTGGCGACGTCGAGTGCTTGCTGCGCCAGCGTTTCCGGGTTGCGCTCCAGCCGGAACAGCACCTTGACCAGCGCCACGAGCAGGACTTCGCGACGGTCCCCGGCGCCCGCGGCCAGCGCGCGTTCCAGCAGCTCGACGGCGATCAGCGGCGCCCGGTTGGACACGGCCGCGTGGTGCGCGGCCAGCCAGTCCAGCACCCATTCGTCCACTGTGGCCGGTGCGGCGACCAGCTGCTCGGCGACGCGCTTCACCGGCGCGCCGATCCCGGCAAGCGCTTCGGCGGCCTGCCGGTGCAGCGCCGCCCGCGTCCCGGCCAGCAGCCGGTCGTAAAGTGCCTGGCGCAACAGGGGATGCCGGAACGCGAGCTGCGTCCCGGTGTCGATGAGGACGTTCGCGGCGACGGCCTCTTCGAGCGGTTCCAGCAGGTCCGACGGCCGCGTGCCGAGCACCGCGGCGATGTCCCCGACGGCGAACTCCATGCCCAGCAACGCGCCCCAGCGCAGGACTTCCTGCGTGCGGGCGGGCAGGAAGTCGAGCCGCCGGTCGACCGCGGCGACCAGCGAGCTCGGCGTCTCGAACTCGGCCGGGTCGTCGACGTCGGCCTCGCCGCCGGACACCTCGACCGCGCCGGCGCGCAGCAGGACGTCGACCATTTCCCGGACGTACAACGGGTTCCCGGCACCACGAGCGGCCAGCTCGCGCAGCCCGGGCCCGGGTGCCGCGCCGATCTGGTCCTCGATCAGGCGGCCGACGTCGTCGCCGCTCAACGGCGCCAGGTCGAGCACGACGCCGTCGCGGGCCTGGACGCCGCGCCGCAGCTGGGCGAGCTCGGCGCGGTCCGGCGCCGGCCGGGTCGCGGCCACCAGCAGCAGCGGCAGCTGCCGGGTCGCCGCGCACAGGCGGTGCCAGACCAGCACGGACGCCTCGTCGGCCCACTGCAGGTCATCGACGACCAGCACCTGTGGCGAGTCCGCGCACAGCTCGTCGACCAGCGCCAGCAGCCGGTCGACGGCGCCGAGCACCGGGTCGGCGGGCCCCCAGCTGCGCCGCACCGGGTCGCCCGAGAGCTCTTTCGCGAGACGCGCGCGCCGCGGGTCGGCCGAATGCGCGTCGATCTCGAGGCACTCCAGCATCACCTGCAACGGGAAGCGGGTGCTCAGCTCGTCGGCGGCCGCCCACAGGCGCTGGAAGCCGGGGCCGTCCGGCAGGGTGCTGGTCAGCAGCTCGGACTTGCCGATCCCGGCCTCGCCCTCGATCCACACGGCCCGGCCGCGCCCGGCCCGGACGTCGGCGACGAGCTCGGCGAGCCGGGCCGTTTCGGCTTCGCGGCCGAAGAGCCGGTGCCCGGTGACCTCGACCGGCGCCGCGGGCGCGTCGAGGGCCGGGTCCTGGGCGAGGATCCGCTGGTGGAGCCGCTGCAGCGCGGGCCCGGGTTCGACGCCCAGCTCACCGACGAGGGTGGCGCGGGCGTCGCGGAAGACGTCGAGGGCGTCGGCGTGCCGGCCGCTGCGGTAGAGGGCGAGCATGAGCGACTCGCGCAGCGACTCCCGCAGCGGGTGTTCGCCGGCCAGCACGGCCAGTTCGGGCGCGAGGTCGAGGTGGCCGCCGAGGGCGAGGAGAGCCTGGGCGCGCCGTTCGAGGGTGTCGAGCCGCAGCTCGGCGAGGTACTCGCGGTGCCGTTCGGCGAACCCGCCGGGCACGCCGGAGAGCGCTTCCCCTTGCCAGAGCGCGAGGGCGGCGTCGAGCTCGGTGACGGCGGCTCGCGGATCGCCTCGGTCCAGGTGCTGCTGGGCCTGTTCGCGGTGGCGTTCGAAGACGGCGGCGTCGAGCGCGTCTGCACCGAGCAGCAGCGAGTACCCGGCGGGGTCCGAGACGAGGACGCTGGCCGCCGACCAGCGCGACCGGTCGGGTTCGAGGGCGCGCCGCAGCCCCGAGACGTAGGTGTGGACGCTGCCCTCGACGCTCGCGGGCGCGGAGTCGCCCCAGACGCCGGCGATCAGCTCGGCCCGGGGGACGGGCCGGCCGGCGTTGACCGCGAGCACGGCGAAGATCGCGCGCTGACGAGCGGGGCCGAGGCCGATCTCGGCCGCCCCGCGCCAGGCCCGCAGGGGTCCCAGCAAGCCCACTCGCAGACCGGTGTCCGCTTCCCCTCGCATGTCCCTGCCGTTCCCTCGGGGGACGAACCCGCCGGGGGCGGGCCCCCAGGACCCCGGCGGACGTTTTCGTGCCGAGCTTACCGACGTGGCAAGCCCCGATCGGGTTGCCTGGTGACGGGATCCGGCCGCGGTGGGTATCGATCACCTGACCGGTACGCCGATGGCGCGGCCGGGCGCCCGGAGCCTGTGGAGGGGCGACCTTCGGGCGCTGCCGGTGGCGGGGTTGGCTGAGCGGGCCGCGGGATCGCTCGCCGGCGGCCGCGCGGCGCCTGGCTGCCGGGGCGGGGCTGTGGAGGAGCGGCCTTCGGCCGATGCCGGAGCTGGGAGGCTTACTCGCCGGCGACCGCGCGGGACCGCACCGCGCCCGCCCGCCGGATCCCGAACGGCTGCATCCGGCTCTCCGCGCGCCGCACGTCCCACACCGCGCCCATCCCCGTGTACGCCGTCAACGCCGTCCGGAACGCCGCTCGCGCGTCGTCGAGGCGGCCCGACTCCGCCAGCAGGATCGCCGCGTCCTCGGTCGCTTTCGCCTGCTTCAGCAGCCGGCCCGCCGCGCGGTAGTGCGAAACCGCCGTCAGCACCGGTTCCGGGTCGCCGGTGATCAGCCCGCGGCAGTGCGCGGCCGCCGCCGCGTGGGCCGGCGGGACCTCGCCCTCCCCGGACAGCAAGCGCACCGCCTCCTGCGCGCGGTCCGGCACGCCCAGCCGCAGCGCCAGCCGGACCACGTCCGGCAGCCACTGGTGGCGCGCGGCCGGCGGGTAGTTCTCCTCCAGCAGCGGCAGCAACGCCGCCAGCGCCGCCTCGGGCCGGCCGTCCTGCTCGGCCAGCAGCGCGCGGGCCGCGAGCAGGAAGTCGCCGCCGTCGGGCTCGAGCCCCGGCGGCCACTGCCGCCGGCCCGCCGCGTCGATGTGCGTCCGGGCCACCGCCGGCTCGCCGCGGTGCCCGGCGATCAGCGCGCCGACGCCGTGCACCAGCAGCGCCGAACCGGGGCTGCGCAGGACGTACGACGCCGTCTCCGCGCCGTCGCGGATCACCGCGTCCAGCTCTTCGAGGGCCTCGGGCCAGCGGCCCAGCCAGTAGTAGTGGACCGCGCCGGCCAGGTGCATCTCGCCCGGCACCGCGCGGGTCGCGGCGATCCGCCGGGCCGCCTGCAGGGGTTCCGCGGCTTCGTCGAGGCTGTCGAGCGTCGGCACGGACAGCGCCGCGTCGTCCAGCGGGTGCAGCCCGGCCGGCGCCAGGACCGTCTCGTCGCCGAGCCGCTCCAGCGTGGCCAGCAGCGACTCGTGCCGCCCGCGCCACATCTCCGGGACGTCGACGTCGTCGAGGGTCCGCTTCAGCTCGGCCGTCGCCTCGGCGAAGTCACCGCGGCGGTAGTAGACGTAGGCGAGGATCCAGCGCATCTCGGCCGCGCGCCGGCTGTCGGACGTCCGCGCGACGACCGAGCGCGCTTCGGCTTCCGGCTCCCGGCCGAGCCAGAACAGCAGCCGCGCGAGCGTCGCGGTCAGCGTCTCGCGCGCGTCCGGCGGCAGCGCGCCCTGCGTGACGGCGTGGCGCAGCAGGTCGACGGCGACGCGCGGGGTCTCGGTGGCGACCGACCCGATGTTGTCCAGCAGCCACGTCGTCACCCACGGGTCGACCTGGGCGGGCGCCGCGGCGAGCTGCTCGGCGACGCGGGCGGCGGGAGCGCGCGCGGCCGCGAACGCCTCGGCCAGCTGCCGGTGCAGCGCCACCCGCATCGCCGCGGGCGTCTTTTCGTAGAGCACGCGGCGCAGCAACGGGTGCCGGAACGCCAGCCGGTCGCCCGACTCGACGAGCACCCCGGACGTGATCGCCTCGTCGACCGCGCCGACCAGCGCCGTCGGCGGCCGCTCGGTGGCGACGGCGATGTCCGACAGCGAGAACTCGCGGCCGAGCAGCGCGGCCCAGCGCAGCGTGTCCCGGGCGCCGCTGGAGAGGAAGCTCAGGTACAGCGTGATGCGCGACCCCAGCGGCGCCGGGATGGTCTGGCACGAGTTGCCGTCCAGGTGCGCGTGGACGCCGTCGAGCACGATCATCGACTGCGCCAGCAGCGTCTCGACGATTTCCTTGGTGTAGCGCGGGTTCCCGGACCCGTAGGACACGAGCGTCCGCAGCCCCGGCCCGGGGGGCGCGCCGACCAGCTCGGTGGCCAGTTCGGTGGTCTCGGCTTCGGCCAGGGGCGCCAGCGCGACAACGGTCGTGACATCGTTGTCGAGCTCGGCTCGCAGCTCGTCGAGCGCGGCCGGCTTCGGTACCGGCCGGCACGCGCCCACCAGCAGCAACGGCAGCTCCCGCGTCTCCCGGCTCAGGTACCGCCAGACGCGCAGGGTGGTGTCGTCGGCCCAGTGCAGGTCGTCGACGACGAGCACCAGCGGCGCCTCCGCGCACAACTCGCGGACCAGCCCGAGCAGGCTGTCGACGGGGTCCTCGCCCGACCGCTCGCCGAGCCGGGCGGCCAGGTTCGCGCGGCGCTCGTCGGTGGCCCGCGGGTGCACGCCCAGGGCGTCCAGCAGCGGCCGCAGCGCGAACCGCTGGTCCAGCGCGTCCGCCGCGGCGAACGCGGGCTTGAGGTCGTGGGCCATGGCGACCAGCTCGGCCAGCAGCGCCGTCCGGCCGCTACCGGGTTCGCCTTCCAGCCACAGCGAATGGCCGGTGCCCGCGGCGACGTCGGCGACGGCTTCGCGCAGCCGGGCCAGCTCCGCCGTCCGGCCGACGAAGACGTCGGCGCGCTCGGGCATCGCCGTGACCGGCGAGCGCGGCACCCGCACCGGCGGCGGCGGTTTCGGCGCCGGCTGGTCCCGCAGCTCGTCGTGCAGCCGCCGCAGCGCCGGACCCGGCTCGGTGCCGGAGGACTCGACGAGCCGGTCGCGGACGTCGGTGTAGACGGCGATCGCCTCGGTCCGCCGGTCGGACCGGGCCAGCGCGCGCATGAGCAGGCCGCGCAGCGTTTCGCGGAACGGGTGCTCGCGGGTCAGCGCGGTCAGCTCGGCGATGAGCTCGGCGTGCCCGCCCGACTCCAGGACGATCTCGGCGCGCCGCTCGATCGTCGCCAGCCGCACCTCGGCCAGCCGCGCGCGCTGGGCGGCGGCGAACGGCCCGGGCAGCCCCGAGAGCGGGACGCCGTGCCAGAGGTCGAGGGCCTCGTCGAGGACTTCGCGCGCGCCGCGCGAGTCACCGGCCGACTGCTTGCGCTGGGCCAGTTCCCGCAGGGCTTCGAAGCGGTGGACGTCGATCGCGCCGGCGTCCAGGCGCAGTGAGTAGCCGGACCCGATCGACGCGAGCAGCTGCGGGCCTTCGCCCTTGGCGCGGCCGGGTTCGAGGGCGCGCCGCAGCCCGGAGACGTAGGTGTAGATGGAACCCTGGGCGCTCTGCGGCGGCGCCTCGCCCCAGACGGCGTCGATCAGCTCCTCGCGCGAGACCGTGCGGTTCGGGTTCATCGCCAGTACCGCGAGAACCGTCCGACGGTGCGCGGAGCCGAGGTCGAGCTCCGTTTCGCCCTGCCACGCCTTGACCGGGCCGAGCATTTGGAGTCTCGGTGCGGCGCCGTCCGCAGCCGACATCGGTCTCCCTTCGTGCGCTGACGAACCGTCACGCGCCGGATGCCTGACGTGAGCATACGCGGCCGTCGTGAACCGGCAGGCAAGGATGGCGGACATTCGGGCAACGGCGCACGGGCGGGGTTCCGCCGGGCCGCGGCGTGCGCGACGCTCGGGGGCGCCGAGACCTCGAGGAGCCCGAAAATGGCCACAGCCGAGCCGACCGAGGACATGAAGCGGGCGGCCGCCCGCTTCGCCTACGCCGTCGACGCAGCCGGCTCCCACCTCCGTGACGTCGCCAGCGAAATGGCGTTGGTGCAGGCGTCCTGGCGCGGCGAGGCGTCGGTGCGGTTCGGCCAGGCGATGAGCGACTGGGAGCAGGAGTTCGACGTGATCCTCTCGCGGCTGGCGCGGCTGCTCGAGACGACCGGCGGCCGGGTGCCGCTGCCCCGGCGGCCATGAGCCGGCCCGAGCTGGACGTCCGGTTCGCCGACCTGGTGCTCGACCGGATGGGCGCGATCACCGGTGAGCTGGGCGACCTGCTCGCCGAGCTGGAGTCCACTGTGGAGCCGGAGCTGGCCGGCTGGACCGGCGAGGCGCGCGAGGAGTACCTCCGTGCGAAGCGCGAGTGGGGGCGGGCGGCCGAGCGGATGCCGGGGTGCCTGGAGCGGGCGCGGGAGGCGTTCGGCGAGCTGGCGGGCTCCGTCTTCGCGGGCGTGAAGACGGAATAGGGACGGCGTGAAGACGGGCCGTCCACACTGCGACCATGAAGCCCGTCGAAGTGACCGTCCTCGCCTCGGACCCGATCACGCACGCCGGCGCGGTGAGCCTCCTGGAAAGCCATCCGGACGTCCGGATCACCGACCTGGTGCCCGACGTGCTGCTGGTGATGGAGGAGCACGTCACCGAGGCCGTGCTGGGCGAGATCCGGGCCGCGAAGGCGTCGCACGTCGTGCTGGTCGTCGAGCACTTCCGCGAGAGCGACCTGATGTCGGTGCTGGAGAGCGGCGTCGTGGCGATCCTGCCGCGCCGCGAGACGGGCGGCGCCGAGCTGGTGACGGCGGTGCTCGCGGCGGGCGACGGCACCGCGAACCTGCCGCCGCGGCTGCAGGGGGCGCTGCTTTCGCAGGTCCAGCGGATGCGCAAGGACGTGCTGGAGCCGAACGGGCTCACGCTGTCCGGGCTCGCGGCCCGCGAGTGCGACGTGCTGCGGCTGGTCGCCGAGGGCTTCGGGACCGAAGAGATCGCGGCGAAGCTGTGCTACTCCGAGCGGACCGTGAAGAACGTCCTCTACGGCTTGATGACGCGGTGCGGCCTCAACAACCGCGCCCACGCCGTCGCCTACGCGCTGCGGGCGGGCGCGATCTGAGACGCTTTCTTCGCCACTGTCACCTTTTCGTGGGCTAGGGTCGCGATCATGGTGTCGACCGCCGCCGAGATCGCGGCTTCCGTGCGGGCCGGGCAGCTCGACCCGGTCCAGGTGACCAAGGAGGCCCTCGACCGGATCGCGGCCGCGGACGGCGTGGTCGGCGCCTTCCGCCGGGTGCGCTCGGCCGAGGCGCTCGAGGAGGCCGCGGAGGTGGCCGCGCGGCCCGATCTGGCGTCGTTGCCGCTGGCCGGGGTGCCCGTCGCGGTCAAGGACGTCACGGAGATCGCCGGCGAATACGCGTCGCACGGTTCGCTGGCGGGGCCGTCTTCGCCCTTCGACGCGGACGGCGTGGTCGCGGCCCGGCTGCGGGCGGCGGGCGCGGTGCTCGTCGGGCTGACGCGGGTGCCGGAGCTGTGCGTCTGGCCGATGAGCGACACCCCGGATGGCATCGCCCGCAACCCCTGGGACCCGACGTACGCCTCGGGCGGTTCGTCGGGCGGCAGCGCGGCGGCGGTGGCGGCGGGCCTGGTCCCGCTGGCCCACGGCACGGACGGCATGGGCTCGGTCCGCCTCCCGGCGGCGATGTGCGGGCTGGTCGGCCTGAAGCCGGGCGCGGGCGAGCTGTCGGAGGGCGGCTGGTTCGGCATGTCGGTCCACGGCCCGCTGGCGACGACGGTCGCGGACGCGGCGCTGCTGTACTCGGTGCTCGCCGGCGATCCTTCGCTGGCGTCGGTGCCTTCGCCGGCCGCGGTGCGCATCGGGATGTCGACGACGGTGCCGCTGCTGCGCACCCCGGTGCCCCGCGAGCTGGTGGCGGCGGTGTCGACGGCGGCGGGTCTGCTGGCCTCGGCGGGGCACGCGGTGTCACCGGCCGCGCCCCGCTACCCGGCGACGATGGTCCTGGGCATGACGGCCCGCTGGCTGGCGGGCCCGGCCGTCCAGGCGGCGGACTTCGACTTCGCGCGGTTCCAGCGCCGGACGCGGATGCACGTCCGGGTCGGCCGGCTGCTGTCCCGGGCGGGCCTGATCCGCTCGAGCACGCGTGACCGGTGGGTCGCGCGGGCCGCGGAGTTCTTCGCTTCGCACGACGTCCTGATGACGCCGACGCTGTCGCATTGGCCGGTGAAGGCGGGGCGCTGGCACGAGCGCCGGTGGTTGACGAACGTGCTGCCGTCGACGCGCTTGGCGGGGTTCACGGGCCAGTGGAACTTCGCGGGCTACCCGGCGATCACGGTCCCGGTGGGCCGGTCGGCGCGGTCGGGGCTGCCGACGTCGGTCCAGCTGGTGGGGCGGCCGGGCGAGGAGTCGTTGCTGCTGGGCCTGGCGGCTCAGCTGGAGGCCGCGAACCCGTGGCCTCGCACCGCCCGCTCCTGACACGGCGAAGGCCGCCTCGAACGCTCGAGGCGGCCTTCAGCGTCAAAAGCTCAGGAACCCGGCTTGCTCGCCGTCGGGGACAGGGGCTTGGCGCCGTTCCCGTTCCCGTTGCCGTTGCCGTTCGCTGGCTTGGTCGCCGGGCCGTTCGAGTTGCCCGGCTTCGCGGCCTGGGCGACCGGCTTCGGCGTCGGCTTCGCGGCCACCGGCTTCGCCGGGATCGACGGCTGGACCACCGGCACCACCGGGGCCGACGGCGTCGTCGCCGAATCGTCCGCCGAGTCGCCGCCCACCAGCTTCGACGCCTGCGGGATCACCGCCTCCTCTGGCAGCGCCGCCAGCTGCGTCTCGCTGCGGTTGAGGATGTCCTCGGCCGCCGCGAGGCTCTTGCGGGCCTGCTCGCGGATCTCCGCCAGGCGCTCGACCTTGCGGTTGGCCGCCGTCGTGCGCTGGGCCGCCTGGGTCGTCGCCTCGTCGAGACGGCGGCGGGCCTCCGCCGTGGCCTCGTCGAGCCGCCGCTTGGCCTCCGCCGTCGCCTCCGCGAGCCGGCGCTCGGCCTGGTTCTTGCTCGCCGTGCGCTGGTCCGCGACGTGCTTCTCCAGCGCCGCCTTCTGGGCCGCCTGGGACGCCTCGAACTCGCGCTCGAGCTTCCGCCGCTTCCGCTCCGCCTCGTTGTCCAGCAGCTCGCGCCGCTGGGCCGCCTCGACGGTCAGCCGCTGCACCTCCGCGCGCGTCTCGGCGAGCGCGTTCTCGTGCTCCGAGTGCAGCAGGTCGGCCTGCTTGTCCAGCTCCGCGACCAGCCTCGTGTACCGCTCACGCAGCTTCGTCGACGCCTCGGTCGAGCCCGCCCACGTCTTCTCCGCGGCGGCCTCGGCGCGCTTGATGATCTCGTCCGCGCGGGCCTGCGCGAGCGTGACCGTGCGCTGCATCCGCTCGTCGAGGTCCTCGAGCCGCTCCGGCGGCTTCTTCAGCTCCTCGATGCGCGCCTCCAGCGACGCCACCTTCGACCGGGCCGACTCGGCGTCGCGCGCGGCGGCGGCGGCCTGCGCGGCGGCGGCGTCGCGTTCGCTGAGCACGCGGCGCAGCTGGGCCTCGACGTGGTCGAGGTACTGGCGGACTTCGTTGCGGTCGAAGCCGTGCCAAGCCTGTGTGTACTCGCGGCGGAGGGGGAGGAGGCCGTTGAGGGCGGTTGCGGCGGGGTCGCGCTCAGGAACCATGCGCCCGACCGTACCCGGGGACCGTCCGCTTCCGCCGTCCGGCTTAACGAATCACCAACACGTGTCGCCGTGTCGCCGGAACGGCCTCACCCCGGAAACCCTCAGTCACCAGTGGAACCCGCGCGAAAGCCGGGCCAGCGCCATCGCCGCGCGCGAGAGGTGTTTCTCGCCACGCCCGATCTTGAGCTCGCCCGAACCGCCCGCCGCGGTCGAATCCGGGAAGATCCGGAAACCCTGGTACGCGACGGCGTCGGTGAGGCCCGGCGTGAGCGTGTAGGCGAGCCCGATCGCCTGCCCGGCCGGGGTGCCGATGTGCTTCGGCCGCTCGACGAGCGCCTTCAGCACCATGTCCGCGGCCTGCTCCGGCGACTTCGTCGGGAACGCGTCGTAGATCTTCGTCGGGCGGATCATCGGCGTGCGCACGAGCGGCATGTGAATGGTGGTGAACGTGATCCCGTCGCCGTGCGTCTCGGTCGCCGCGATCCGCGAGAAGTAGTCCAGCGCCGCCTTCGACGCCGCGTAAGCCGAGAAGCGCGGCGCGATGCCCTGGACACCGATCGACGACACGTTCACGATGTGCCCGAACTTCCGCTCCGACATGTGCGGCAGCACCGCGAGGATCAGCCGGACCGCGCCGAAGTAGTTGATCGCCATCGCGCGCTCGTAGTCGTGCATCCGGTCGTAGGACAGCTTGATCGACCGGCGGATCGACCGGCCGGCGTTGTTGACCAGCATGTCGATCCGGCCGTGCTCGGCCAGCATCGCGTCGACGGCCTTGTGCACCGAGTCCTCGTCGGTCAGGTCGGCCGGGTACACCGACGCCGTGCCGCCGGCCGCGACGATCTCGTCGCGGACCTCTTCGAGCTCGTGCTGGCGGCGCGCGACGAGCAGCGGGACCCCGCCCGCGGCCGCGACCTTCAGCGCCGTCGCCCGGCCGATGCCCGAGGACGCACCGGTGATGATCACGCGGCGGCCGTCCAGCTCGCCGCGCGGGCCGTGCTTGCGCGCGCGGAAGGGGTCGAGGTGCTCACGCCAGTAGCGCCACAGCGTCGGCGCGTAGTCCTCCAGCCGGGGGACCTCCACGTTGCCGGCCAGCGCCTTGCGCGTCTCGGTCGAGGAGAACACCGACGGGAACGCCATCGTCTCCAGCAGCACCGGCGGGATGCCGAACCGCTCGAGCACGGCGTCGCGGGCGATGGTGACGCCGGGGATGTGCTCGGTCAGCTTGACCAGCCCGACGATCCGCTTCGAGAGGCCCGCGCCGAGCTGCGCGGTGATCGTCGGCGCGCCGGCGGCCTTCGCGAAGGCGTTGTACACCGACACGACCGGCTGCGGCTCGGGGTTGACCAGGTGGAACGCGTGGCCGTCGAGCCCGGGCTTGACGACCAGCTCCAGCAGCGCCTTGGCGACGTAGTCGACCGGCACGATGTTGGTGTCGCCGAGGTCCGGCCCGACGAGCGGCAGCACGTCCGGCAGCCCGGCGAGGCGGTTGATCGCGGGGAAGAGGTAGTACGGGCCGTCGATCTTGTCCATTTCGCCGGTCTCGGAGTGCCCGACGACGACGGCGGGCCGGTACACCCGCCACGGCACCCGGTCCTGCTCGCGGACGATCTTCTCGGCCTCGAACTTCGTCCGGTGGTACGGCGTGACGAGCCGCTGCCCGGCGTCGAACATCTCCTCGGTGAAAACACCTTCGTGGTCGCCCGCGACGGCCACCGAGGACACGTGGTGCAGGCAGCCGGCGCGCAGGTCGGCGGCGAGGTCGACGACGGCGCGCGTGCCGTCCACATTGGCCTTGATGCTTTCCTCGTCGTCGGCGGTGAGGTCGTAGAGCGCGGCCAGGTGGACGACGTGGTCGACGCTGCCGCGCAGTTCCTCGCGGTCCGCTTCGGACACGCCGAGCAGCGGCTCGCCGAGGTCGCCGGTCACGAGCGTGACGCGGTCGGAGTGCGGCCACTGGTCGACGAGCGCGGCCAGCTTGGCCTTGCTCGACGCGCGGACCAGCAGCGCGACGCGGTCGTCGTCGGGACGGGAGAGCAGCAGCCGGGTGAACTGGCGCCCGATCAGTCCGGTCGCCCCGGTCACCAAGAACGTCGCCATCGTCTTCACACCTCTCACCGCTTGCCCTGACCCTGGGCATTCTGCTGCATGGCGACGTCACTGACCACCGTGCCGAAACGTGATGTTACCCACGAGTAACTTATTCGGGGTCCGCGACGACGACGCGGTTCTCCTCGTAGCCGTCCGCGCCGCCGACCCAGCGGCCGCCGCAGGTCACCAGCACCACGCGGTGCGGGCCGGACTGGCCGAACAGCTCGTCGGCGCGGGCGGGCAGGTCGTCCTTGTGCACCGTGACCAGCTGGGAGACGCGGAAGCGCCAGGTCTTGCCCGCACTGTCCACAATGGTCACCTCGCCGCCGATCCGCGCGGACCACAGCTCGGCGAACGGCCCGGTGGCGCCCCGCCAGTTGACGTGCCCGGCGAAGACGCTCGCCCCACCGGCGGCGCCCAGTTCGGCGCCCCACCAGGTCGCCTGGCCGAGGTCGGCGGGGATGGGGAGCTCGCCGCCGGGGCCGAGGTCCTTGCGGACCAGGGAGGCGGTGCCGCCGGCGGGCAGCCGGACGGTGCCGGGCTGCTGCGGGGGAGGCGGCGGCGGGGCGGAGGTCTGCGCGGCCGGAGCCGCGGGAGCGGCGCTGGCGGTCGCCGGCGCGGGCGGCGGCGGTGCGGGCGTTGCCGGACGGGCTGCCGGCCCGGCGGCCCCGGCGGCGGGAAGTGCGGTCCCGGCGACGACAGCCATGGGCGGCGAGGTGACCACGGTGCCGCCGAACTGGATCGCGAGGACGGTGGCCGCGCCCAGCGCGAAGCCGACGAGCAGCCGCCCGCGCTTCGGTTTGGGCGCGACCGGCTCGCGATGGTCACCGGGCGGCTCCTCCTCGACGGCCGCCCAGCCGGTGCCGCGGTGCCATTCCTCGACGAACCAGTCTTCGCGCTGCCGACCATCGCCGGTGTCGCGCGGAGGCTCGGCGCCGGGGCGGTACAGCGTCCCGTCGTCGTCCGCCGACCAGCCGCTCGGGTTCAGTCCCGGCCAGTCCTTCCGGTGATCACGTGCCATCCCGCTTACCTGCGCGTGGCCCGCCGCGCGGCGCGGGCGACCAGCCCGGCGCCCACCAGCACCAGCAGGCCGAGCCCGGCCAGCCCCGGCGCGGAGTAGCTCGTCTCGACCGCGCCCCGCGCCTGGACCGACGGCGGGCCACCCGCCGGGATCGCGCGCGGGACCTCGTTCGGCTTGTTCACCACCGTCAACGCCAGCGTCTCGCCCGGTTTCACCGTGCCGCACGCCGACGGCGGGTTCTTCGGGTCGTACGCGTTCGTGTAACCCGGCGGCGGGCCGGCCTCCACGACGCAGATCTCCTGCGGCGCGCGCAAACCGTCGACCGTCACGCCACCCGTCGCCCCGTCCGTCGTGACGACCACCGGCTTGCCGTCGGCGCCGGTGAGCGGCTTGCCGTCCTGGCCCAGCGCGGCCGTCGCCTTGTCCTTGCCCGTGAGCCGCAGGACCGCGCCGCCGACGCCCTTGCCCGTGTTCGCGTCCGTCTTCGTCACCTGGACCTTGCCCGGCTTCGAGACGCTGACCACGCCCTGCGCCGTCAGCTCCTTCTCGCCGCCGGTCGAGACGACGCGCTGCTTACCGGTGTCGACCGGCACCCGCACGTACGGCCGGTCGGCCGGCGCGGACAGCGACGCCACCAGCTTCGGCTGCTCGCCGGTCGGGGTCAGCTTCACCTTCACGGTCCCGTCCGCACCCGTGTCGAGCGTGACGTCCTTCGCGGCGCCCTGCGGGCTCGCGTTCCCCGCTGCCGGTTCGCCGCCCAGGGTCGCGGCCGACGCCACCAGCTTCACCGCCACGCCGGGCACGCCCTTGCCCTTGGCGTTCTTCACCGTGACCGTCCACTCGGCGGCCTCGCCGGGGTACTGCGGGTCCTTCGGCGTGGTCACCGACGCCGTCCACGGGCCGCGGTTGGCCACCGCTTCGGCCGTCAGCGCTTCGACGGCGGCTTGGGCGCTCGCCGGCAGCTTCCCCAGGTGGTACGGCGCGTCGTAGCCGAGCTTCGCGGCGGGCAGCGACGGGTCGAGGTCGGCGGGGGTGCGCGGCGCCGACGTCCAGGAGTGGAGCAGGTGCGCCAGCGCGGCGGCCTCGTCGGGCTTCTTCGTGTCGCCGTAGCGCAGCAGCAGGTACGAGATGTTCGCCGCCTGCTCGGCCGGGAGCTTCGTGCCCCACTTCGTCAGCAGCTCGTCGCCGGGTTTGTAGACCTCGTCGGTGTCCGGTGCCTTGAGCTGGAAGCTGACGCAGAACACCTGCTGGCCGCCGACGATGTAGGACCCCAGCCAGTTCCGGGAACCGGTGCCGTTCTGGCCGGGCTGGACGGCGTAGCCGATGCCCTCCTGCTTCGCGGCGTAGGCCGCCGGAGCCGCGACGGTCACGGAGAGCGCGCCCAGCAGGGCCGCGGCGACCAGGCCGGTGAGTGCGCGGACGCCCGCGCGGGGACGTGTCGACCACCTCATGGTGTGCAGGCTCCTTCGTCGGACGCGGCTGCCGGGCAGCCGCGTCTCCGCAGGTCACGTGATTGATCAAGTCCCCGACGCGCGCACGGTGAGCATCCGGGCACGCCAGGTGAGGGTCACTCGGAAGGGGCTGGGGTGTCTACCGCTCTTCGGGTGGCTGTCGCCGAACGGTCGTGATCTCCGTCGCATACGGTGTCCACCGAGGCCAGAGGCCGTCCGTCGAGTAAAGTCGTCTTTACTCGACGGGAACCGCCCGCTCCCGGCGGTCGTTGAACCCGATGCAGCGTCGATCCACGAAGCAGCAGATCCAGGAGGATCAGGTGCGTTCCAGTAGCAACCCGGCGTTCCGCAACCTGCCGCACGGCGGAACGCAGACTTACGGCCAGTACGGCCCCCCGGTGGGCTTCAACCAGCCCCAGGGCGGCGTGCCCGGGTACGGCCCGGGACAGACCCGCTCCGGTGAGGGCGACCGCCCGATGACGGTGGACGACGTCGTCGTCAAGACCGGCATGAGCCTCGGCGTCGCGCTGCTCGTCGGCATCGTCACGGCGATCTGGGCCCAGACCGAGCTGGCCGACACCGGCCGGCTCTCCGGCGCCCTGATCGGCGCCATGCTCGGCGGCCTCGTCGTCGGGCTCGTCATCTCCCTCGTGATCATCTTCCGGCAGAAGCCGAGCGGCCCGCTGACGCTGGTCTACTCGGCGGCCGAAGGGCTCTTCCTCGGTGCGCTCAGCGGCGTGTTCGAGGTCGTCTACCCGGGCATCGCGCTGCAGGCGATCATCGGCACCGCCGGTGTCTTCATCGGCATGCTGGTCGTCTACAAGACCGGCGCGGTCAAGGTGACGCCGAAGCTGACCAAGTGGATCGTCGGGGCCGTCGTCGGCGTCGCGATCCTGATGCTGTT
The DNA here is from genome assembly GCF_044768185.1 of Amycolatopsis sp. NPDC101161. Taxonomy (NCBI): domain Bacteria; kingdom Bacillati; phylum Actinomycetota; class Actinomycetes; order Pseudonocardiales; family Pseudonocardiaceae; genus Amycolatopsis; species Amycolatopsis sp. NPDC101161. The sequence continues at coordinate 797,103 of NZ_JBIWPI010000002.1, read as the reverse complement.
CAACCTGATCAGCTCGCTGTTCTTCGGGTTCAACCCGCTGCGCGACGGCGGCCCGCTCGCCATCGTGTTCAGCATCGTCTGCATCGGCATCGCGGCGTTCAGCTTCCTGCTCGACTTCGACCAGGCCGACCGGATGATCCGCGAGGGCCTGCCGTCGAAGTGGGCCTGGTACACCGCGTTCGGCCTGATGACGACGCTGGTGTGGCTGTACCTGGAGATCCTGCGGCTGCTGTCGTACCTCCGCGAGTAACCCTGGCTCACTGTCCCGCGATGAAGGCGCTCCGTAACCAACCGGGGCGCCTTCTTTGTGGGTAATTAGTGCATCCGGGGACCCCACTGCGGACCGCGCTCACCCTGCGTGTTGGATGTGCCGGTCGGTTCTTCATTTCACATGTGTGAGGTGCACAGTGAGCGTTCCCCCTCCGGCCCCCGGGGGCCAGCAGCCGGTGGGTCAGCCCGGTCCCTACGGGCCGCCGCCGGGCGGTCAGCCGGGCCAGTACGGCCAGCCGGGCCAGTACGGCGCCGCGCCGGGCACCCCGCCGCAGGGCGGCCAGTACGGCCCGCCGCCGGGGCAGTACCCGCCCGGGCAGCCCGGCTTCCCTGGCGGCCAGTTCCCGCCCGCGCCGCCGGTGCCGAAGAAGTCGAAGACCGGCTCGATCATCAAGTTCTCCATCATCGGCGTGGTCGTGATCGTCGCCGTCGTCATCGGGATCGTGTCGTTCAACAACTCGCCGGCCAGCTCCAACGTCGGTGACTGCCTGACGATCACCGAGTTCACGAGCGGTGGCGACGACCCCGTCAAGGCCGACTGCAACGACGTCAAGGCGAACGTGAAGATCGGCGCGAAGCTCGACAGCGCGAGCAACGCGTGCCCGGGTGGCGGGGAGTCCCCGTACGACACCTACTCGGTCACCGGCCGCAGCTCCTACAAGCTGTGCCTGATGGTCAACGCCAAGCAGGGCGACTGCCTGGCGAACCTCACCTCGAAAACGCAGGGCTACCAGAAGGTGCCGTGCACCGACCCGGGCGCCGAAGCCGAGGTCGTGAAGGTCGTGGAAGGCCAGGCCGACAAGAACGCGTGCGGCACCGAAGAGGGGATCATCCCGGTCGCCTACCCGGAGCCCGCGCGCACGATGTGCTTCAAGTCCAAGCGGTAGGCACTCAGCGCTTCCGAAGGCCCTCTCGCCCCGTCGGCGAGGGGGCCTTCTTCGCGTTCAGGGGTACCCGGATTGCTCCGTTCGTCCCACAGTGTGCGACGGGCTGCGACGAAACGATCACCGGACCTAACGTTGCTCGTCCTGCTCCGCCCACCCAAGCCTGGAGTACTGGTGGCGACGACCGAATCCCCTGCCGGCGAAAAGAAGTTCCTCGAATTCCCCACCTCCTGCGCCGCGCCCGTCCCGCGGCCGGAGGAGCCCGTCCGCGTGGTCCCGCTGGCCGTCGCGGGTGTCCTCGCGGCCGGCCTGACCTGGTACGTCTGGGCGAGCCAGGGCGCCAAGTTCGGCGTCCTGCTGCTGCTCGGCCTGGGCCTCGGGCTCGCGCTGTTCCACTCGCGGTTCGGCTTCACGTCGGCGTGGCGGCAGCTGATCGCCGTCGGCAACGGCCAGGGCCTGCGCGCCCACACGCTCCTGCTCGGCACCGCCGCGACGCTGATCGCGCTGATCGCGGGCACCGGCACCGGCCTGTTCGGCAGCAAGCCGGCGCCGACGGCCAGCCCGCTCGGGCTGGCCCTGTTCGTCGGCGCGACGCTGTTCGCGATCGGCATGCAGCTCGGCGGCGCGTGCGCGTCCGGCACGCTGTTCGCGGTCGGCTCGGGCCAGTCGGCGATCGTGCTGACGCTCGGCGGGTTCATCACCGGGTCCGTGCTCTACACGTGGGCGTACCCGCTGCTGAACGGCTGGCCCGCGTTCCCCGGCGTGCTGCTGGCCGACCACGTCGGCTGGTTCGGCTCGTGGGCGATCACGATCGCCGTGCTGGCGGGGATCGTGCTGGTCACCCGCGCGGTGCAGCGCCGCCGCACGCCGCCGCCGGTGGACGTCGTGCCGACCGCGCACGGCTTCGCGCGCGTCTTCCGCGGCTCGTGGCCGGTGCTCGTCGGCGCCGTCGTGCTGGGCGTGCTGGCCGGCGCGGTGTTCCTGGTGTCCGGCGGGATCTGGGGCGTCACGAGCGCGTTCTCCTTGTGGGGCGCCAAGATCCTGCAGGTGTTCGGGCTGCACCCGGAGTCGTGGGAGTTCTGGCGGCAGAAGTCGAACGCGGCGTCGCTGGCCGGCCCGATCTGGAAGGACAAGAACAGCCTGACCGACATCGGGATCATGATCGGCGCGGCGGTGGCCGCCGCGGCCGCGGGCGCGTGGAAGATCCACAGCTCCATCCCGTGGCGCACGGCGGTGGCCGCGATCCTCGGCGGCGTCCTGATGGGCGTCGGCGCGCGGATGGCCGGCGGCTGCAACATCGGCGCGTACCTCGGCGGGATCTCGACCGGCAGCCTGCACGGCTGGCTGTGGGGCGTGTTCGCGCTCGGCGGCACGTGGGTGGGGCTGAAGCTGCGGCCGCTGTTCGGGCTGGCCAACCCGGTGCCGACCGACAGCATCTGCTGAGGCGTTTTTGTCGGGGGTCCCCGGTATGGTCGCGGACGAATCGACGAAACTGGGGGAATTCTCCTTATGGCTACGCAAAGAACCGGCTCGGCGCCGAACGGTGACGCGCTCGACGCCGGGGTGCTCAAGGTGGCGTCCGTGGTCGTCCTCGGCGCCATCATGGCGATCCTGGACACCACGGTCGTCAACGTCGCGCTGCAGAAGCTGACGATCGAGTTCTCGACGTCGTTCGACGTCATCCAGTGGGTCGCCACCGGCTACCTGCTGGCGCTCGCGACCGTCATCCCGGTCACCGGCTGGGCGTCCGACCGCTTCGGCACCAAGCGGCTCTACATGCTGGCGATCGTGCTGTTCCTGGCGGGCTCGATGCTCGCGGGCGCGGCGTGGAACATCGAAACGCTGATCCTCTTCCGCGTCCTGCAGGGCTTCGGCGGCGGCATGCTGATGCCGTGCGGCATGACGATCCTGACCCGCACCGCGGGGCCGCAGCGGCTCGGCCGGGTGATGGCGGTGCTGGGCGTGCCGATGCTGCTCGGCCCGATCGGCGGCCCGATCCTCGGCGGCTGGCTGGTCGACGTGGTGAGCTGGCGCTGGATCTTCTTCATCAACGTCCCGATCGGCGTCGTCACGCTGCTGCTGGCGTGGCGGCTGCTGCCGAAGGACGAGCCCGAGGCGGCTTCGCGCTTCGACTTCCTGGGCATGCTGATGGTGTCGCCGGGGCTGGCGGCGCTGATCTTCGGCGTCTCGAAGATCCCGTCGGCGGGCGGGGTCGGCGCGGTCGAGGTGTGGCTGCCGGCGCTGGCCGGCCTGGCGCTGCTGGTGGCGTTCGTGCTGCGCGCGCTGCGCGTGCCGAACCCGCTGGTCGACCTGCGGCTGTTCAAGAACCGGTCGTTCACGGTGGCGATGGTGACGATGTCGCTGTTCTTCGTCGCGTTCCTCGGCGGGATGATGCTGCTGCCGACGTACTTCCTGCTGGTGCGCGGGGAAACGACGCTGCACGCGGGCCTGCTGCTGGCGCCGCAGGGCATCGGCGCGATGATCACGATGCCGATCACCGGCCGGCTCGCGGACAAGATGGGGGCGCGCAAGATCGTGCTGCCGGGCATGGTGCTGATCATCGGTGCGATGGCGGTGCTGACCCAGGTCACGGCGACGACGCCGTACTGGACGCTGCTGTCGGCGCTGTTCGTGATGGGCCTGGGCATGGGCTGCACGATGATGCCGATCACGACGTCGGCGCTGCAGACGCTGCAGCCGAAGGACATGGCCCGGGCCTCGACGGCGACGAACATCGTCCAGCAGACGGCGGGAGCGATCGGCTCGGCGGTGATGGCGACGATCCTGGCGGCGTTGCTGGCGGGCAAGTTCGGCGTCCCGACGGCCCAGGGCCAGCTGGCGGCCACGGCGGCAATCCTGAACCCGCAGTCGCACACGGCGGCAACGGGTCTGGCGGCGGAAGCGTTCTCGACAACGTTCGTGTGGTCGCTGGTGCTGGTGGTGCTGTGCGTGATCCCGGCGCTGTTCCTGCCGAAGACAAAGCCGGCGGTGGTCCCCTCGGAAGGCGAGGAGGTCACGCCCCCGGCGATGGTCCACTGAACGAGCTCACCCCGGGACGCTCGGGCGTCCCGGGGTGAGGCGGGCTAGCGATTCTGCCGCTTCGTCGGTTTCGGCGCGTCGTCGCCGGAGTCCCCGCCTCCGCGGGAGCGCCGCAGGACGAGGTCCGTGACGACGATCAGGATGATCATCATCGCGACGAGGACCGCGATCGCGTAGATGACCGGCGCGGGGACCCCGGTGACGACGCACGCGAGGATCACGATCAGGGCCAGCACGATCACCCCGGTCGGGCCGTGGTCGACCACGGCGGCGAAGAGCGCCTGCCATCTCTGGCCAGGGGGTTTATCCTTCACGGTGTTCAATCCTTTCGAGGTTGGACACTGGTGCGCCGCCGTTCTGCTTTGGCCGGCTGGCGGCGGCGCACTGAGGGGCTCGGGTGGTTACCTCCTCGGCTCGTGGGGTGCTCGGATGTCGCGGCTCAGGGCGTCGAGTACGTCCAGGACTTCCGGGATCTCGTCGCCGCCGCGGTTCAGCTCGAGGAGGGTCATGACCTGGAGCTGACGGGCCAGGTTTTTGAGCGGGTGCGGCGTGGGCAGGTACCTGTCGGCCTCGAGGAGGGCGCGCTGGACCTCGTCTCGGCCCGTTTCGACTTCACCCCGCTCGAGGTAGATGCACGCGAGCTGCAGGCGGAGACAGACCACCAGGGCTGCGGCTTGGGGCGTATCCGAGGACTGTTCCAGGCGCGAGAGCGTTTCGCGGAAGGCCCACTCGGTTTCACGCCAGCCCACTTTCGAGGCAGTGATCGCGACCAGCGTCTGGAGTGACTCGACGAAGCGGATGAAGGCTTCCGAGTGCGGAAAGTGGTAGTTCGGCCCGACGTTGAACAGGAGAATGTCCTGCGCCTGACTCAGGTCCTCGTGGTCCGACGTGATCCGGAACCGCTCCAAGAGAGCCGAAGCCAGCGAAACGAGCGTGTCGCCGCGCTCACGCTCGTTGTCAGTCTCGTGGAGGATTGCGCGAAGCAGAGTGATGGCCTCATTGAGGCTGTTGCTGTCGCCTCGCTGGGCGAAGCGAGTCAGGAGCGCCGAGGCCAGGTTTCCCTTTGTCGGGCGTGACATCGGTGCGTGCGGGGGAAGGCGATCCAAGACGGTTCGGTAGCTGGTGATCAGGAAGTCGACTTCCTCCTCGCTCACCGAGCTGTCCACGCGGCTCTCGGCGGTCAGCTGTTCCAGGAAGCGGGTGTAGGGCGAGCCTTTGGTGACGCGGACTTCAGGCTCGTCCGAAGGGCGGGTGCGCCGGTACGACTCCGTCAGTTCCCGCAACGACTTCTCGCCGATCTCCGGCGTGAGCCCGACGATCAGCTGCGCCGCGCGGACCTTGGTGTCCGGAGTCGCCCTGGGATCGTGCGCCAGCTGTTCGAGGCTGTTCAGCAACGAGTGCCGGGCGGCGGGGTTGAGGTGGGCCGCGCTGTTGGTGACCGGGCGCTTCGCCTTCTCGGCGATGTCGAAGAGCGCGTCGACCTTGTCGGCGAGTTCTCGTTCGTGTTCGGCCGGACCGACGTCTTCCGAGCTGTCGGCGGAGAACCGGCCGTGCGCGGTCGAGCGGGTGATGCCCAGCGTGCGGCCGATCGCCTCCCACGAGGTCCCTTGGGCCCGCTCGACGGTCACGGTCAGCTGAAGGATCTCCTCGGCGAGGGTGACGAGCTGCTGGGCCTCGGCCACCGACGGGACCGTCGACGACGGCGGAGGCTGGTCTCGGCGCAGCCGCTTGAACGCGTTGGCCGCGAGTTCGGCGAGGCCGGACGTCGCTCCCGAGGAGACCAACGCGTGGAGGAACAGGTCAGCACCCATACGCGTATGGTCCACCCGAACATCGCGTACGTCAACTCGGACGGCAATGTTCGGTGCGTCCGAACGACGGGCGGTCTGCGGAGCCGTCTCAAGCTTAACCCGCCGGAACGCGAAAAGGCCGCCACCGAGTGCGTCCGGTGGCGGCCTTCAACGCGTCACGAAGTCAGGAAAGGCGCTCGATGATCATCGCCATGCCCTGGCCGCCGCCCACGCACATCGTCTCCAGGCCGAACTGCTTGTCGTGGTGCTGCAGGGAGTTGATCAGCGTCGACGTGATGCGCGCGCCCGTCATGCCGAACGGGTGGCCCACCGCGATCGCGCCGCCGTTGACGTTCAGGCGGTCCAGCTCGATGCCCAGGTCGCGGTACGACGGGATCACCTGCGCGGCGAACGCCTCGTTGATCTCCACCAGGTCGATGTCGCCGATCGACAGGCCCGCCCGCGACAGCGCCTGCTTCGACGCCTCCACCGGCCCGTAGCCCATGATCTCCGGCGACAGCCCCGTCACGCCCGTCGACACGATCCGCGCCAGCGGCGTCAGGCCCAGCTCGCGCGCCTTCGTGTCGGACATGACGACCAGCGCCGCCGCGCCGTCGTTGAGCGCGCAGCAGTTGCCCGCCGTTACGCGGCCGTCCGGGCGGAACACCGGCTTCAGGCCCGAAACGCCCTCGATCGTGACGCCCGCGCGCGGGCCGTCGTCCTTCGAGACGACCGTGCCGTCCGGGAGTGTCACCGGGGTGATGTCCTTGGCCCAGAAGCCGTCCGCGATGGCCTTCTCGGCCAGGTTCTGCGAGCGGACGCCGAACTCGTCCATCTCCTCGCGCGTGACGCCCTTCAGCCGCGCCAGGTTCTCGGCGGTCTGGCCCATCGCGATGTAGACGTCGGGAACGTCCCCGGACGTGCGCGGGTCCGTCCAGCTGTCGGTGCCCGACTCGGCCGTCGCAGCGGTGCGCTTCTCCGCGTCGGCGAACAGCGGGTTGTGCGTGTCCGGCCACGAGTCCGAGCTGCCCTTGGCGAACCGCGAGACGGTCTCGACGCCGGCCGAGATGAAGACGTCGCCCTCGCCGGCCTTGATCGCGTGGAACGCCATCCGGGTGGTCTGCAAGCTGGACGAGCAGTAGCGCGTGATGGTGCAGCCGGGCAGGTGGTCGTAGCCGAGCTCGACGGCGACCGCGCGGCCCATGTTGAACCCGGACTCGCCACCCGGCAGACCGCAGCCCAGCATCAGGTCGTCGATGTCGGCGGGGTCGAGCTCCGGCACCTTGGCCAACGCGGCCTGGACCATCTGCACGGTCAGGTCGTCGGGCCGCATGCCGACCAGCGAGCCCTTCCCGGCACGGCCGATCGGCGAACGAGCGGTGGAGACGATGACGGCTTCAGGCATGACGTGACACATCCTCGTATCGCGAGCTAAGCGGTTGCTCACCAGTGTGCCGTGAACCACGCCCCGGGCAAAGCCGAACGCGACCAACGCAACAACGGGCTGGCAGGATCACCCGGGTGGGGACCGAGACGCGGGTGCTGCGGACGAGGACGATCCTGCTGTGGGGGGCCGGGCTGCTGGTGGTCGCCGCGCTCGCGGCCACTCTGCTGCTCACCCTGCTGGGCGGCGGCCGCCCGGAGGACTCCGCCCGTCTCGACGCCCTCAAGACCGCCGCCAACATCGTCGTCGGCACCGGGGGCGCCGCCGCGCTGCTGCTCGCCGCCCGGCGGCAGCGCTCAGCCGAGCTCGACCTCGCGCAGAAGGACCACGACGCCACCGAACGGCGGATCACCGAGATCTACGGCAAGGCCGCCGACCAGCTCGGCAGCGACAAGGCGCCGGTCCGCCTCGCCGGGCTGTACTCCCTCGAACGGCTCGCCGGCGGGCACCCCGAGCACCGGCAGACCATCGTCAACGTGCTCTGCGCCTACCTGCGGATGCCGTTCGACAAGCCCGGCGAAAACCTCGAGGAGCTGCAGGTCCGCAAGACCGCGCAGCGCATCCTCATGCTGCACCTGCGCCCCGGCAAGCCCGAGCAGCCGAGCGGCGACTTCTGGCCGGACATCGACCTCGACTTCTCCGGGGCGCGGCTGGTCGGGCTGAACCTCACCCACTGCGCGATCCGGTCGATCACCTGCTACGGCGCGACGTTCTCCGAGCTGACGTCCTTCCGCGGCAGCAGATTCCGCACCAAAGCCGACTTCAACAAGGCGATGTTCGAAAACCGCGTCGATTTCCGCGGCGCCGAATTCGGAGAGGGGTGCGAGACGTTCAACGGCGCCGTTTTCGCAGGTCCGGCCGATTTCGGGACGAAGTCGGCCGCCCGGCTCGCCGGTGCCGAAGCCGAACCGGGGTTTCCGCGCACCTGGCCGGACGGCTGGGAAGAACGCGGCGGCCCGGGGAGGTCACAATTGACTCGAAAGGACGAACCGGGGCAACCGGCGCGCCGATAGAATCGTCGCACCAATAGCAGGGTCGCCGTTTCCGACACGGGAGGTGAACTGGCGATGATGACCGGACGGGCCGCCTACTGGGCGTCCCTGACCCTTCGGACGGGGTGCCGCGCGATCGGCGCCGGGTGGAACCTCCGGGACGGGATGACGGCTCAGCGTGCAGCGGCCCTCGGGCCGGTACCGGCGTAGACGAGCGGCTTGGTGGCCGCCTGCGGTCCTCGCCGGGCGGCTCGACCTCGCTGGCGCGACCCGGCATCGCCGACGCGCACCCGGAGACCGCCCGGCCCCCGCCGGCGCACGAGTGGACAACGCCACCGGTGCGCCGTTTAGGCTGGCGGTCGTGGAGTACGCAGAGCACATCGCAGACCTCGTGGGCAACACCCCGCTGGTCAAGCTGAACTCGTTGACCAAGGGGCTCAAGCCGCTCGTGCTGGCCAAGGTCGAGTACCTGAACCCGGGTGGCTCGGTCAAGGACCGCATCGCGCTGCGCATGATCGAAGCCGCGGAGCGCTCCGGCGAGCTGCGCCCGGGCGGCACGATCGTGGAGCCGACGTCCGGCAACACCGGCGTCGGCCTGGCCATGGTCGCGCAGCGCAAGGGCTACCAGTGCGTGTTCGTCTGCCCGGACAAGGTCAGCGAAGACAAGCGCAACGTGCTCAAGGCGTACGGCGCCCGCGTCGTGGTGTGCCCGACGGCGGTCGCGCCCGAGCACCCGGACTCCTACTACAACGTCTCCGACCGCCTGGTCCGCGAGATCGACGGCGCCTGGAAGCCCAACCAGTACGCCAACCCGCAGAACCCGGAGAGCCACTACCTCTCGACCGGCCCCGAGCTGTGGACGCAGACCGAAGGCAAGATCACGCACTTCGTCGCGGGCGTCGGCACCGGCGGCACGATCTCCGGCACCGGCAAGTACCTCAAGGAGGTCAGCGACGGCCGCGTGCAGGTGATCGGCGCCGACCCGGAGGGCTCGGTCTACTCCGGCGGCAGCGGGCGGCCGTACCTGGTCGAAGGCGTCGGCGAGGACTTCTGGCCGGACACCTACGACCGGAACATCGCCGACCGGATCATCCCGGTCTCCGACGCCGACTCGTTCCAGATCACCCGGCGCCTCGCGCTCGAGGAGGGCCTGCTGGTCGGCGGCTCCTGCGGGATGGCCGTCGCCGCCGCGCTGAAGCTCGCCGAGGGGCTCACCGAGGACGACGTCGTGGTCGTGCTGCTGCCCGACGGCGGCCGCGGCTACATGACGAAGGTCTTCAACGACACCTGGATGTCCTCCTACGGCTTCCTGCCGCCCGACTCCTCCGGCGCGACGGTCGCCGACGTGCTCACCAAGAAGAGCGGGCACCTGCCGGCCCTGGTGCACTCGCACCCGAACGAAACGGTCGCCGAGGCCATCGCGATCCTGGCGGAATTCGACGTCAGCCAGATGCCCGTGGTCAGCGCGGAGCCGCCGGTGATGGCCGCCGAGGTCGTGGGCGCGGTCAACGAGCGCGACCTGCTCGACGCGCTGTTCACCGGCAAGGCGCAGCTGGCCGACCGGCTCGAGCGGCACATGTCCCCGCCACTGCCGACGATCGGCGGCGGTGAGCAGGTCGGGGCCGCGATGACGGCGCTCGAGGGCGCCGACGGGGCGCTCGTGCTGATCGACGGCAAGCCCGCCGGCGTCGTCACCCGCCACGACCTCCTGGGCTTCCTGGCCGGGCGCTGAACAGCAGCTTGAAGGGGTCTTAATCGGTGGACCCGGCAGGGGCGTTACGAGCGCCCCGCCGGGTGATCCGATAGCGTGAGCGCGAGTACAAAACTTTCGCGTCCTCGTCAAGGGGGTTCAAGACCCACATGAGTGCACCGCAGCCACCGAACCAGCCGTGGGGTGGCGGCCAGCCACCTCAGGGCCCGCCGAGTGGCCCCCAGCCGCAGCAGGACGACCCGTTCGGCAGCCCGGAACCGACCCAGGTCGTGCAGCCCGCCCAGCCCCAGGGCGGTTCCCCGTTCGGGGAGACGCCCGAACCGACGCAGGTCGTCCAGCCGGGCCACCCGGGTGACGGCGGGGCGGGCGCGACCCAGGCGATGCCGCCGGTCGACGCGAACGCGACGCAGTGGGTGAACCCGGCCGGCGGCGGCGACGCCCCGGTTGCGGACTCCACGCAGCTGGTCCCGCCGGGCTCCCAGCCGCCGGCGATCCCGTACACCCCGCCGCCGAGCGCGGCCGACAACCCGGCCGCGGCGTTCGGCCAGCAGCCGGGCGGCTACGGCCAGCCCGGTCAGCCGGGGCAGCACGGCCAGCCGGGCGGGTTCGGGCAGCAGCAGCCGGGCTTCGGCCAGCCGGGTCAGCCCGGCCAGCCGCCGCAGGGCTTCGGCGGTCCCGGCTTCGGTGGCCCCCAGCAGCCCGGTTTCGGCGGTCAGCCGCCGCAGTTCGGCGGCCCGTCGGCCGGGAACAACGGCCTCTTCGGCTACATCTTCGGTGGCGTCGTCGCCCTGCTGGCGCTGGTCGCGCTCATCATCTCGTTCAGCTACATGAGCGACGCGAGCGACTACTCGAAGATCTTCGACCTCGCCCCGGACCAGGCGGCGATCGACAAGCTCCTCTCCGACGCCGGCATCGTCGGCCCGGGCACGGTCTGGTTCTACGTGATCATGATCCTGGTGGGGTCGCTGATCTCCCTCGCCGGCGGCGTCGGGCTGGCGCTCGCGGGCAAGCTGGGCGGGATCAAGAAGTTCGTCCCGATCGCGATCGTCGCCGGTGGCGCGCTGCTCACGCTCTTCGCGCTCCTGCTCAAGATCGGGATGACGCCGAACGCCAAGACGCTCGCGCAGGCTTCCGCGTCCGAGAAGGACACGTTCGGCCTCGGGCTCCCGCCGCTGATCATCGGCATCCTCATCCTCATCGTGGGCGTCATCGGGCTCATCCCGGCGACGCAGCAGTTCGTCGGCCTCGGGGGCGGCGGCGCCGCGCCGGGCGGTCCGCAGGGCTTCGGTGGGCCGCAGGGCTTCGGCGGCCCGCAGCAGCAACAGCAGGGCGGGTTCGGCCAGCCGGGTCAGCCGGGTGGGTTCGGGCAGCAGCAGGGCGGCTACGGCCAGCCCGGCCAGCCGCCGCAGGGTTACGGCCAGCCCCCGGGCTACGGCCAGCCGGGCGGCCCCAACCCGTCCAGCGGCGGGTTCCCGCAGCCGTCGAGCGGGGGCTTCCCGCAGCCGGGCCAGCCGCCGCAGCAGGGCGGGTACGGCCAGCCGGGCCAGCCTCCGCACGGCTACCCGCAGCAGCCGGGTCAGCCGCCGCAGGGCTGGGGGCAGCCGCCGGGCCAGCAGGGTCCGCCGAGCGGCGGGTTCGGCCAGCCGGGTCAGCCCGGCCAGCCGCCGCAGCAGTGGTGAACTAGTACACCTCCTCGTGCCCCGGAGCCCATTCGGCTCCGGGGCACGCTGCATTTACCGCCCGATTCGCAATTGTCCGAAGAGGACCAATAGCCGATACATCAACTGTCGGTGATCACGTGACAGCATTTCTGCCACTACCGCAGGAAAATGATCTTGGGTTCCGCCGTCCGGCCGAATTCCGTTCTCTTTCGGAGTCATTTCCCCCTTTCCCGGCTAGGGTTGGCGCCGTCGTATGGCGTTGAAGTGATGGGGGAGTCGTGGCCGGTCCGCAGGGATACCCGGTGGCACGTTCGCATTCGTATTCATCGGCTCGGCCATCCGGAGTAACGGCGGTTCTCGCCGGCTTGCTCGGAATCGCGGCCGCCGTCGCGGCGGGATACGTGCCGGTCAAGATCTACCTCGACATGCCCGCCGAATTCAGCCTCGGTGCCCTGCCGGGCTGGGTGCTGATCGACCTGGCCGGCTACCTCGGTGCCGGGCTCGTGCTCCTGCTGGGCGCGCTGGTGACGTTCTTCCGCGCGACGGCGGGCGCGGTCCTGCTCGGCCTCGGCGCCTTGCTGGCCATCGGCGCGCTGCTGACCGAGCCGCTCTCGGTGGGCGTCCCGCTGGCCCGCTTCGCCGACGCGATGTTCACGCACGGCGGCTTCGCGATGGTCGACCGGGTGGGGCTGGCCGCGCTGGCCGTGCTGGTGCTCGTCCTGGCGTTCGTGCCGCCGACGTTGCGCTACCTGCGCTACCGCACGCCGACGCTCGGGATGTGGACGGGCCAGGAGGCCTACTCGACGCGCAGCTGGTGACCCGCGCCGGTCACCCCCGGTGATCGGTCGTATCCTCGGCGGCCGTGACCGGAACCGAAGGCCGGACCGCGCTCGCCGCCTCCGTGCTCGCTCTGCTCGGCGGGGCGGTCTACCTGCTCGGGCTCGTCCTGGACGTCGTCTCGCTGCTGCGGTTCCCCGGAGACGCCGGGCGCGTCGTCATCCACGCCGCCGTCGACCTGGTGCTCGCATCCGCGCTCCTGCCCGGCGGGATCCTGCTGCTGCGGCGGCAGGACGCCGGCCGCATCGGCTGCGTCGCCGGGAGCTCGGCCGCGCTGCTCGCGACGCTGACGTCGGCGGCCCTCGCGGCGGCCGGGGTGACCTTCGGTGGCCCCGGTGACCTGGCGATGGGCGGGCTGACCGCGCTGGCCGTGGTGGTGCCGCCCGCGCTGGCCACGCTCGCGCTCGCGGTGTCGGCACCCGCCGCCCGGTGGTGCACCCCTGAGATCCATCCCACCTGACGGGAATGTCCGGCCCCCGCCGTACGCTCTACCCATGGTGGACGACTACTCCGTACTGGGATTCGAGACCCGCGCGATCCACGCCGGTCAGAAGCCCGACCCCCGCACCGGCGCCGTGATCGTGCCGATCTACCAGACCTCGACCTATGCGCAGGACGGCGTGGGCGGGACCCGCGAGGGCGACTACGAGTACTCGCGCACCGCGAACCCGACCCGCTCGGCGCTGGAGGAGGCGCTGGCCTCGCTGGAAGGCGGCCGGCACGCGCTCGCCTTCGCGTCCGGCATGGCGGCCTCCGACGTGGTGCTGCGCAGTACCCTCCGCCCCGGTGACCACCTCGTGCTCGGCAACGACGCGTACGGCGGCACGTTCCGCCTGATCGACAAGGTGCTCAGCCTGTGGGGCGTCGAGCACACCGTCGCCGACCTCGCGAACCTCGACGAGGTGCGCGCCGCGATCCGGCCCGAGACCAAGCTGATCTGGTGCGAGTCGCCGACCAACCCGATGCTCGGCATCGCCGACATCGCCGCGCTGGCCGGGGTCGCGCACGACGCCGGCGCGCGCCTGGTGGTCGACAACACCTTCGCGACGCCGTACCTGCAGAACCCGCTGTCGCTGGGCGCGGACATCGTCCTGCACTCGACGACGAAGTACCTCGGCGGCCACTCCGACGTGGTCGGCGGCGCGATCATCACGAACGAGGACGAGCTGCGCGAGCAGTTCTTCTACCTGCGCAACGCCGCGGGCGCGGTGCCGGGGCCGTTCGACGCGTGGCTGACCCTGCGCGGCATCAAGACGCTCGCCCTGCGCATGGAGCGGCACAGCGACAACGCCGAGCTGATCGTCCAGGCGCTGGTGAAGCACCCGAAGGTCGCGAAGGTCTACTACCCGGGCCTGCCGGAGCACCCGGGCCACGAGACGGCGGCGAAGCAGATGCGCCGCTTCGGCGGGATGGTGTCGTTCAGCCACGCGGACGGCGAGGCGGCGGCCCTGGAGGTGGCGTCCCGCACGAAGCTGTTCATCCTGGCGGAGTCGCTGGGCGGCATCGAGTCGCTGATCGAGCACCCGGGCAAGATGACCCACGCGAGCACGGCGGGCTCGACGCTCCAGGTCCCGGCGGACCTGCTGCGCCTGTCGGTCGGCATCGAGGACGGCCGCGACCTGGTGGCCGACCTGCTGGCCGCGCTGGGCTGAGCCTCAAGCACCGAGGTCGAGACCGCCGCCGTAGAGCCGCTCCACCCGGAGCGTGATCACGATGCGGCGGTCTTCGACCATGTTCCGCAGGAACACGGTTTCGTCGTCGGGATCGGTGAAGGGCGCCTGCATGGCGATCAGCGCCCGCCCGGTCGCGTCCCCCGGCACCGCGCTCACCGGCGACACCTCGGCCACGCCTTCCGCGACGGCGAAGGCCACGTGGTCATCGCTGCTGACGTAAAGCGAAGCGTGCGGGTCACGAGCCAGCTGACGGGCCTTCGCGCGGCCCAGAGCGGACGCGATCCGCACGACCCGCTCCCCGGGATCCCAGGCGTAGGCGACGGTCGACAGGTGCGGGAAGCCGGCCCGGTTGACCGTGGCCAGCGCGCCGAAGCTGTGGCTGCCGAGCAGCTCGCTCAGCGCGTCTTCGGTGGGCTTGGCGGGGCCGGGACCGCGGCCCGGCTCGTAAACGGTGGTCACCCGGTGATCATCGAGGACGGGGGGACCCCGCGGAAGAAGGCACTTTCCTGTTCCCGGGGCACACCGGGGTAACCCACCAGGTCAGGGGTTGTAGTTCCCGTGCACGACGCCGCCGGACTTCGGGGTGCCCGCGGCCGGGAGGTTCGCGCCGTCCACGCAGCCGCCCACCAGCTCCACGTGGCTGTCGTGGCGGATGTACTGGGCCGGGGACGCGCACGAGGCGCTGTCCACCGTGATGTACGCGGCTCCCGTGAGGGCTGCGGCCGACGCCAGGCCGATCACGAGCGGGACCAGCCCGGCTGACCGGGTGGCGCGAGCCCGTCGAGCGTCGTTCCCCCGTGCCATGGTTGCTCCCTGTTTACCGTGTGTTGACACGCCCAGGGTACCCGGCTCCCGCCCCGTCAACCTGTGGAGTTCCTGAGTGGCATAGTCCGGGCCATGGAACTCGTCACCATCGAGCGGATCCAGGCCGCCCGGGAACTCCTAAAAGGAGTGACCAGGGTGACGCCGATGGAGCACGCGCGCGACCTGCGCAAGCTCCACGGCGGTCCGGTGCACCTGAAGTGCGAAAACCTGCAGCGCACGGGGTCGTTCAAGATCCGCGGCGCCTACACCCGCATCCACGGCCTCAGCGCCGCCGAGCGCGAACGCGGCGTCGTCGCGGCGAGCGCCGGTAACCACGCGCAAGGCGTCGCGCTCGCGTCGTCGCTGCTCGGCGCCAAGTCCACCGTGTTCATGCCGCTGCGGGCGCCGCTGCCGAAGCTCGCCGCGACCCGCGGCTACGGCGCCGACGTCCACCTCCACGGCGCGCTGCTGGAGGAGACCCTCGCCGCGGCGATCGAGTTCGGCGAGCGGACCGGCGCGGTGTTCATCCACCCCTTCGACCACGTCGACGTCATCGCCGGCCAGGGCACCGTCGGCCTCGAGATCCTCGAGCAGGTGCCGGGCGTGAAGACGATCCTGGTCGCCACCGGCGGCGGCGGGCTGGTCGGCGGGGTGGCCTCGGCGGTGAAGGCGGTGCGCCCGGACGTCCGCGTCGTCGGCGTCCAGGCCGAGGAGGCCGCGGCCTACCCGCCGTCGCTGGCCAAGGGCATGCCCGTCCGGCTGGGGTCGACCTCGACGATGGCCGACGGCATCGCGGTCGGCGAACCGGGCCAGGTCAGCTTCGCGCACGTCGCGTCCCTGGTGGACGACGTCGTGACGGTGTCTGAGGAGTCCCTGTCCCGCGCGGTCCTGCTCTGCCTGGAACGCCGGAAGCTGGTGGTCGAGCCGGCCGGCGCGGCGACGGTCGCGGCCCTGCTGCAGCACCCCGGCATCTTCGAACCCCCGGTGGTGGCGGTGCTTTCGGGCGGCAACGTCGACCCGGTGCTGCTCCTGCAGATCATCCAGCACGGCATGACGGCGGGCGGCCGCTACCTGCGCCTCCACCTGCGCGTCCCGGACCGGCCGGGGTCGCTCGTGGGCGTGCTGTCCTGCGTGAGCGGGCTGGGCGCGAACGTCCTGGACGTCGAGCACTCGCGGATTTCCGGCAGCCTCGACCTCGGCGAAGCCGACATCGTGCTGGCGCTCGAAACCCGCGGCCCCGAGCACTGCAAGGATCTCGAGATCGCGTTGACGGACGCTGGTTACACAGTCGTCTGAGGCGCTTCCCCGGTGATCGCCGCCAAGGCGAGGTCCTTGGCGGGCTCGGGGACCTCCGACGGCGCCGTGAAGCGGCGGGCCCGGATGTGGGCGACCAGGTCCGGGTCCGGCGGCACGCCGTGCTCACGCAGGTAGTACGCCACCGCGCCGGGCCAGGCCCAGGCGCCGTCGGTGCGGAAGTTCATCGGCACCGCGTCCGCGCGGTCCGGCGCGAACGCGTCCGGGCCGTTGCTGCGCGAAGCCAGGATGACCGGCGCCGCGTCCAGGTACGCGAGCACCCGCTCGGCCTCGGCCGGCACGAGCGGACGGCGCCGGACCAGCGGCTTGCCCGACGCGTCGACGCCGTCGTAGATCCGCGGCGTGCGCACTTCGCCGTCGGCGACCGGCGGGGTCAGCCCGGCGCGCTCGCGCAGCCAGGCCGGGATGTGCTCGTCGGCGCGGGGGAAGAACCGCAGCTCGTCCTGGAACCCGATCGGCGGCGGCTGCTGCCGGAACGGCGGTTCGAGGTCCGGGCGCACGAAGTCGACGTCGGGCGGCTGCGCCGGTTCGAACACGAGGATCGCGCCCAGCCACGTGCCGAAGCCGGGCTGGTACATGCCCGAGCGCAGCACCCCAAGCAGCCGCACCGCTTCCGGGTGCGGCTGTCCCGGCCGGGGCACGCCGTCCGGCCCGGTCACCAGCAGGTCGGCTTCGACGTGCCGCCCGGCGGCGCGGTACTCCACGCGCAGCTGCCGCCACGCCGGCGGCACCTGCGACGTCAGCACCGCCCCGATCCGGCGGACGATCTCCTGCTGCTGGTCCGGGCTCAGCGGCCCCGGTGGCTGGCTCATGGCGTGGAACTCCTGGGGTCAGTTCCCGGCCGCGCGGGCCGCCTGGAGCCCGGCGCGGTACCACTCCGGCATGTACGCCTCGTCGCGCGGGAAGCGCTCCTGCTCGGTCAGGAACTCCTGCGGCGCGGGCGGCGGCTGGAAGTCCGGCTGGTTCTTGTAGTTGTACTGGATGGTGAAGCGCGCCGGCGGTTCGAGGATGTAGCGCGCGGAGAACCAGGTGCCTTCGTTCTCCGCGTACATCCCGCCGCGCAGCCGCTGGAAGGCGCGCCAGACCTCGGCGGGCGGGTCCCAGACGCGTTCCTTGCCGTCCGGCCCGGTCACGGCGACGGCGACGTCGAGGTTCCGGCCGAGCGCGCGGAAGTCGATCACCAGCTCACGCCAGCCGGGCGGCAGCGCGCCGATCAGCGCGTTCGTGATTCCGTCCAGCTCTTCCTTCTGCTGGATCGGGTCGAGCAGCGGCCAAACGGGCATGCGCGGGTTCCTCCTGGTGGTTCGGGGCGGGGGCCATCATGGCACGGCGGGCGGGGTCCGCTGCCGTTCGAGCTGCGCGCCCTCGTCGAGCAGTTCCCGCAGCCACGGCGGGATGTGGCCCTCGTCGCGGGGGAACGTTTCGAGGTCGCGGGCGAACGCCGTGGGGTGCAGCGGCGGCCACCAGCGGGGGTCGTCGTCGAAGTTGTAGGCGAACTCGGGCGCGGCGCCGGCCCGCAGCTCGACGGTCGCCGAGAACCACGTGCCCCGCCCGGGTTCGTACATCCGCTCACGCAGCTGCTCGAAGCCGGCCTTCACCGCGGCGGGCACGGCCATCGACCCGTTACGGCCGTCGGCCAGTTTCGCCTGCAGCGCGTAGTCGTCGGCGAGCACGGTCGAGGAAACGGTGAGCGTGATCCGCGCCCAGCCCGCGGGCGCGCCGCCGGCGAGCGCGGCGGCGATCCCGCCGGTGAGGTCGTCAGGCATCGGCGGGCTCGCTTCCGTACGGGGTCTTCGGGCCGTAGTTGATCTTCGACGGGTCGTTCTTGAACACGCGTTCCTGGGTCTCCCGGGTGAGCTCGACCGGCTTGCCGTCCGGGCCGAGGACGAGGTGGCCCTCCGCGTCGAGCTCGTAGGTGACCTTCTGCCAGCGCATCGTGACTTCCGCGGGGATGCCTCCCGGCAGCTCGCCGGAGGTCCGGACCTGGTAGTTCTCGATCTCCTGACCGGGGTGGGCGGCGTACTCGCCGAGCGCGACCTCCTGCCGGCGCCACGAAGCGTCGTGGATCCAGCCGTCGCGGTTGTTGCCGCTGTTGGAGGCCGCCATCTGCGAGTGCATGTTGACGTACTCGCCCGGCCCGCCCATCTCGTTGGCCGCGAAGTGCCCGCCCGCCCACTTGACCTGGTCGTAGTCGGCGTCGCCCTTGAAGGCCTTGCGGCCTTCGCCGCCCGACCGGTTCTGGGACGCGGTGTCGCGGAAGTCCTCGTTCTGGCCGCGGAAGGCGGGCTCCCCGGTCATCGCGACCGGCCGGCCGTGGTCGCCGATCTGGAAGTCCCAGTGCTTGCCCGAATCGTGGAAGTTGGCGACCCGGTACTGCGCGCCCGGGAGCAGCGGGTAGCGCAGGTCGGGGTTGTGGAACGGCGGCTCCTTGCCGGGCGTCGCCTCGACGTGCGTCACCCGGCCGTCGGCGTCGGTGAAGAAGTGGCTGGTGGCGCCGTTCTTGTAGGACACGTTGTACTGCGCGTCCGGTGCCAGCGGACGTTCACCGCGCAGCACCTGCGGGACCCCGTCTTCGGTGAGCTTGGAGTTGCGGGTGCGCGGGTCGAGGTCGTCGATCTCGCGCGGCGACTCGATCGGCGGGTGCCCGTCCGGGCGCTCGCGGTGCCCGGCGTAGTGGCTGTCCTCGTGCCGGTCGAAGGTGACGAACCGTTCGCCGAACTCCGGCGAGTCCCGGGCGATCGGCCGCGGCTTCGGGACTTCGTCGTAGGGCAGCGGGTCGTCGGGGGTGTCGCCGTCGCCGCGGTGCTGCGCGCTGTCGGCGTCGACGTCGTGCTGGTCGCCGTGGTGGCTGTCCGGTGCGAAGCCGTCGTCGCCCGCCCGGTGCGTGGTGCCGTCCGGGTGGTGGGTGTTCCATTCGCCGTCGGGTGGGATGCGGGGGCGCATCTTGCCGTCGGGGCCGATTTCGTAGTCGCTGGAGAAGACGCGGCCGTGGGAGTCGGTCCAGGCGGGTTTGGTGGGAGCGGTGACTTCGGTGTCGAGTTCGCGGGAGAGGCGGTGGGCGAAGTCGTTGGAGCCGGCATCGCACCCGATGAGCCGAATGGGGCGGCCGTCGTAGTCGCCGTTGCGGCGCAGGATGTCGGCGAACTCTTCGGGGGTGTAGAGGCGGTCGCCGATCCGGGCGTGCCCGTCGGGGGTGACGTGGACGTCGACGGTGTAGCGGCCATCGGGGTCGGGGTGGACGCGGTGGGGCAGGTCGCCCATGGCGGGGTCGCCGGCGTGGTAGGAGCTGCCGGAGGGGGTCCTCTCGGCGTGGCGGGCGTTGACCTCGTCGGGGGTAAGGGGTTCGTTGTGGTGCGGGGTGGCGCCATCGGGGTCGGTGCCGTGCTCGTGGGGCGTGTTTTCGTGCGGGGTGTGGCCGGGGCCGTTCTCGTGCGGCCGGGTGCCCAGGGTGTGGCCGCCGGGGCGGGTGTCGGGGGTGCCGGGTCCGAAGCCGCGGGCCGCCGGGGCGTCCGGCGTGCGCGGACGACCGCCGCTGGGCAGGTCACCGCCGGTGCGAGGCCGTCCGGGGGCATCGACGTGCGCGCCGGGGGTGCCCGGGGTGCCGGTCCAGCCGGCGCCGCCGGTGCGCGGCGAGCCACCGCCGAGGCCGCCACCACCGGGCCCGCCGCCGGGTGGCATGCCACCGCCCATCATCGGCGCGCCGCCTTGCGACGGGACGGAGGCGCCATCGCCACCGCGTGGCGACGGGACGGTGCCGGTTTCGCCCGTGCGAGGGGCGGTGGGGGCGGTGCCGCTGGCGGAGGTGGTGCCGTCGGTGCGCGGGGGTGCGGCGCTGCTGGGGGTTTCGGTCCCGGCGTGCGAGCCGGGTGCGTTGCCATCGCTCCGGGACGGCGAGCTGCCACCGGTGTGCGAGGGAGAGTCGCCGCCGTGAGTAGGGGTGCTGTCGCCGCCCCGGGTGGGCGAAGGGCTGTTGTCGCTCGCTCGCGACGGGGCGTTGTCCCCGCCGCGGGCGGGCGTGCTGTCGCCGCTGCGCGTGGGCGAAGGGTCGCCGGTGTGCGAAGGCGTGCTGTCGCTGCCCCGAGTGGGCGACGGACTGCTGTCCCCGCCGTGCGAGGGGCTGTTGTCGGCCGCGCGCGAGGGAGAACCGTCGCCGGTGTGCGAGGGCGTGCTGTCACTGCCTCGCGTTGGCGAGGGGTTGTTGTCGCTCGCTCGCGAAGGAGAAGCGTCGCCGGTGTGCGAGGGGGTGCTGTCGCTGCCCCGGGTCGGCGAGGGACTGCTGTCGCCCGTCCGCGAAGGAGAACTGTCGCCGGTGTGCGAACCATTCCCGGCGCCGGAAGGCGAACTGTCGCCCGACCGCACCGTCGACGGCGAACCATCCCCATCACCCGTGTGCGAGGGCGACCCGTCGCCATCGCCCGTGTGCGACGGGGAACTTTCCCCGTCCGGCGAACTCGACCCGTCCCGGCCCGAACTCCGCCGCGACCCCGGATCGGTGTTCATCGGATCCGAACTCGGCGAATCCCCATCCGCATGGCTCGGATCGCCCGAGTTTTCCCCGCTGTGCGAGGAATCCCCATCGCCGGAGTGGGAACCGTCGCCGGACGAGCTTTCCCCGTCCCCGCCGTGGGCGCGGGTGTGGACCCCGCCGCCCTCCTTGGGGATCTTGTGGACGAACCCGCCCTCCTTGACGTGCAAGCCGTCCAGTCCGCTGACCTTGCCCAGCACCTTGCCGAACACCTTCGCGATCTTCTCGAAGACGTCGACCAGCTTCGACAGCAGCGGGGAGACCTTGCGGATCGTGTCGGTCAGCTTCTTGAGCAGGTCACCGATCTTCTTGCCCCACTTGGCGATCGCCGCCGAGGCCTGGGCCACCACCACCGGCGTGCCGAACCCGAGGGAGAAGACCTCCTCCATGACCCACGCGATCAGCTTCCCGACCAAGTCCGCGATCAGCTGCCGCACCGTCTCGCGGACGAACGACACGACCTGGCCCATGATCATCGTGACGGTGCTGATCGCGCCGGCCACCGTCGCCGCGCCCGAAAGTGCCTCGGAGTGCTCCGCCGCGAACTTGCGGTAGGCGTCCGCACCCGCGCCGGTCCAGCCGGTGGTGCCGTTCTTGACCGCGTTGTCGAAGTCGGTCTTGCGTTCTCCCAACGCTTTCGAGACGTTGCCCCACGTGTCGGCGTAGGACTGGATCACCGGCGGGTTGCCCGCCACCGAATCCAGCATGTCCTTCAGCGGCTGGACGTGTTCCATCAGGAACGACGCCACCGACGACATCAGGTACCCGAACGGGTCGACCGCCGCCCCGGCGATTTCCCCGGCCAGGGACAGCATCCCCAGGCCGCCGGAGACCCAGTCGCCGTCCTTGATGCCGTTGAACGCGTCCATCGAGGACTCGGCGATGCCGATGCCGCCGGCCCAGCCGTAGTCGCCGTTGCCCGCGGTGAACGCGCCGGGACCGTCCGGGTCCTTCTTCGCGTCGACGACGAGCGGGTTCCCCTCCGGCATCACGCGCCGCCCGCGGACTTGTTCAGGTCGCCGGCGACGCCGGACTCGTACTTGTGGTACGCCGCCGCGGCCTCGCGGACCTTGCCCGACACCGCCGTCATCGCCTGCACGGCGTCCTTCAGCGCGTCGATCCCGTACTGCTCCACCGGGTCGAGCATCATCCGGAACGGCTGGCAGAGGATGCCGTACGCGTCGGTCGGCATGCTGACCTGGTTCGCCGCGTCGACGGCCTGCTGCAGCCCGTCCCCGATGGCGTCGAGCTGGTGGGCGTGCACCGTCAGGTCGGTGCTGAGTTCCACATCCGTCATCGGTTCCCCCTCAGGAAAGGATCGGTCCGCCGAAGTCGTCGTCATCGTCGTTGTCGGCCGGACGCCGGCGCCGCGGCGGCTGCGGCGGTGGCGGGGTGCGCGGCGGCTGCTCGTCGTTGTCCTCCGGCAGGAACCGGCGGACGCGGTCGGGCTCCGGGAAGGCGGGCTCGGGCTCCGGCGGCGGCTGCGGGAACGTGCTCTGCGCCTCGCGGACGATCTCCGCCGCGGCCTGGTCGCCGGTGCCGGTGGTCTCGCTCATGGCCTGCTGCAGCAGTTCGGGGATCCGGGCCTGCGCGCGCTGCACGAGCTGCATCACCTGCGCCGACACCTCGGCCATCCGCTTGCCGGCCGCGCCCTCGGCGATCACGAGGTTCTTCAGCAGCCCGCGCGAATCGACGGTCACCGTGACGGTGCCGTCCTTCGACCGCTCGGTGACCGACTGGCCCTGCACGCGATCGGCCAGCGCCTGGTACCGCGCGGCGTTCTCCTCGAGCCGCTTGGTCCAGTTGTCGATCATCGCGTCGCTGGCGTCGATGCTGTCCGGCATCACGGCCCCTTCTCTCTGCTTCCCCACACTGACGGATCCGGCGGGCCATCGGTTCCCCCGAACACGCCAAAGGCCACCATAGGGGACCCGGAGGTCTCCCACGGTGGCCTTCGCCGAGATGTGTCAGAGGTTGCCTCGGCGCTCCTGCTCACGCTCGATCGCCTCGAACAGCGCCTTGAAGTTGCCCTTGCCGAAGCCGAGCGAGCCGTGCCGCTCGATCAGCTCGTAGAAGACGGTCGGGCGGTCGCCGATCGGCTTCGTGAAGATCTGCAGCAGGTAGCCGTCCTCGTCGCGGTCGACCAGGATGCTGTGCTCCTTCAGCGTCTCGATCGACACGCGCACGTTGCCGATCCGGGCGCGCAGCTCCGGGTCGTCGTAGTAGGAGTCCGGGGTGTCGAGGAACTCGACGCCGGCGGCGCGCATCGCGGTGACCGTGGCGATGATGTCGTTGGTGGCCAGCGCGATGTGCTGGCAGCCGGCGCCGCCGTAGAACTCGAGGTACTCGTCGATCTGCGACTTCTTCTTCGCCACCGCGGGCTCGTTCAGCGGGAACTTGACCCGGTGGTTGCCGTTCGAGACGACCTTGCTCATCAGCGCCGAGTACTCGGTCGCGATGTCGTCGCCGACGAACTCCGCCATGTTCACGAAGCCCATGACGCGGTGGTACCAGTCGACCCAGTAGTCCATCTTGCCGAGCTCGACGTTGCCGACGCAGTGGTCGACGGCCTGGAACAGCCGCTTCGGCGCGCCCTCGGGCCGCTTGATCGTGCTCTCGCGCGGCTCGTAGCCGGGCAGGTAGATGCCGGTGTAGCGCGACCGGTCGACCAGCGAGTGGCGGGTCTCGCCGTACGTCGCGATCGCGGCGACGCGGACGGTGCCGTGCTCGTCGGAGACGTCGTGCGGCTCCTCGAGGATGGTCGCGCCCTGCGCGCGGGCGTGCTCGACGCACTTGTCGACGTCGGTGGTCTCCAGCGCCAGGTCGATGACGCCGTCACCGTGCTTGCGGTGGTGGTCCAGCAGCGGCGAGTCCGGCTTCACGCCGCCGGTGATGACGAACCGGGCCGAGCCGGACTTGAGGACGTAGGACTTGCGCTCGAAGTCGCCCGTCTCGGGGCCCGAGTACGCGACGAGCTGCATCCCGAACGCGATCTGGTAGTACCAGGCGGTCTGGGTGGCGTTGCCGGCGATGAACACCACCGCGTCCATGGCCTTGACCGGGAACGGGTCGGTCGAGGCGTCGTGGTCGACGAGCCCGACCAGCTGACGCAGCTGGTCGTAGCTGACGTCGTCGAGTGCACCCTGGGGTTCGGCAGTCTGGGTCATACCTCGAAGGATCATCCCTTCGAGGCAAGATGCGCAATGGTCTCTGTTTTTGCTGGGCAACCTGACCGGTGACTGCCGGACATCGGCCGTCATCATGGACAATCTGTGCATGCCGGAGAACCTGGATGCGCTGGATGCGCGACTGCTGCTGTTGCTCACCGACTCGCCGCGGCTGGGCGTGCTGGAGTGCGCGCGCCGGCTCGGCGTCGCCCGCGGGACGGTCCAGGCGCGCCTCGACCGCCTGACCGAGCGCGGCATCCTCGGCGGCTTCCCGCCGGAGCTCGACCTGGCGGCGATGGGCTACGGCCTGACGGCGTTCGCGGTGCTGGAGATCGCCCAGGGCCGCCGCGCGGAGGTGGCGGAAGCGCTTTCGGCGATCGACGAGGTGTGCGAGGTGCACGCGACGACCGGCCAGGGCGACCTGTTCGTCCGGATGGTGGCGCGCGGCAACGACGACCTGCAGCGGGTGATCGACGAGGTGGTCGGGGTGCCGGACGTGCTGCGGACGTCGACGTCGATCGCGTTGTCGACCCCGGTGCGCCCGCGGGTCCGCCCCCTGCTGGAGCGGACCGCGCGGGGCTGAGGACTCAGCCTTCGTCGATGACGTGGGCCAGGTAGCGCTTGGCCGACCGCTGCACGACCTCGAAGCCGTCGGTGCGCACGATCGCGTCCCACCAGGCGCCGTAGATCGCCTCGAAGCGGTACCCGGCCAGCAGTTCCGCCGCGCGCCGGACGACGTGCGGCCGCTCCGGGACCAGGTTCGGGTAGCTGTACATGAAGCCCACGTGCGTCCGGTCGGGGATGACCTGCACGATGTCGCCGGACAGCAGCGCGCCCTGGCCGTTCTCACCGTCCGGCCAGTGCAGGACCGTGCCGCCGGTGAAGTGCACGCCGAGGTTGATCAGGCGCAGGTCGTCGGCGACGTCGAGCGTGGTGCCGGACCACAGCTTCACCGCCGGGTCCGGCCGGCCGATCCACTGCTGGTCGCCCTCGTGCAGGTAGATCGGGACGTCGAACGCGTGCGCCCACTCGACCATCGTCGTGTAGTAGTGCGGGTGGCTGATCGCGATGCCGGTGATGCCCCCCAGGTCCCGGACCTGCGCCACCAGCGCGTCGTCGAGGTAGGCCGCGCAGTCCCAGAGGAAGTTCCCCGAGCGCGCCTGGACCAGCAGCGCGCGTTCGCCGATCGCGAACCCCGGGTTCGAGCCGACGCCGATGATGCCGGGGCCCTGCTCTTCGATCCGCGGTGTGTAGGTGCCGCTCTCGCGCAGCGACGCGAGGTTCGTCCACCGCTGCCCGGCCTGCGGGACGTACTGGCGTTCGTCCTCGCAGATCGGGCAGTCGTCGCGGGCGACGGCGTACTGCATGCCGCACGCCTGGCAGATCGGTTCCGTGCTCACAGCTGTGTCCTCCCAGAATGTGGATCCTGGGAGGACACTAGCGGCGGCGGCTACTTGGCGTCGGTGTACGGAACCGCTTTGACGAGGGTCACCTTCTGGAGCTTGCCGTTGGGCAGCTCGTACTCGCGGGACTCGCCCTCCTTGGCGCCGAGCAGGGCCTTGCCCAGCGGCGACTCCGGGGAGTACACGTCGAGCTCGCCTTCGGCGCCCTCTTCGCGGGTCGCGAGGAGGAACTTCTCGTCCTCGTCGTCACCCTCGTACCGGACGGTGAGCACCTTGCCCGGGCCGGCGGTGCCGTCGTTCGCGGGCGCCTCGCCGACCTTGGCCGAGCGCAGCAGCTCCTGCAGGTGCCGGATGCGCGCCTCGGCCTGGCCCTGTTCTTCACGGGCGGCGTGGTAGCCGCCGTTCTCCTTGAGGTCGCCCTCTTCGCGGCTGTCGTTGATGCGCGCGGCGATGACCGGACGATTCTCGATCATTTCGTCGAGCTCGTGCTTGAGCCGGTCGTAGGCATCCTGGGTCAGCCAGGTCACCTTGGTGTCGCTCACGGTCACCATCTCCTCGTCGGGCCTGCCAGGCTTGCGTGTTCAAGCCGGCCCA
This sequence comes from Amycolatopsis sp. NPDC101161, assembly GCF_044768185.1. NCBI lineage: Bacteria > Bacillati > Actinomycetota > Actinomycetes > Pseudonocardiales > Pseudonocardiaceae > Amycolatopsis > Amycolatopsis sp. NPDC101161. The sequence goes on along the minus strand of NZ_JBIWPI010000002.1, from coordinate 770,995 downwards.
CGCGGGCCTAGGTGCCCGCGTGGCTGAGATAAAGGAAAAACACGGCCCGTCCCGGGCCGTGCTGAAGGGTCAGAGTATCACGGCGCGACTGTGCGACGCCCGTTAAATCCGCACGCCATGGGCGTTGGGCGCGCGGTTCACCCCGTTGGCCGCTATGGGGTTGACAGGTAGTCTGGTATGTCGTACGAGCAGCCGTACACGTCGGCCGTCACCGGTGGCCCGATGCTCTTGATCGTCGTGGTCATCCTGCTGTACTTCGCGCCGGCCGGGATCAGGAGCTCCTTGCGACCGCTCTCCGCGCCGGTCTTGTCGCGGACGCGCACGATGCAGACGCCCGCCCGATCGTTGTCGTCCCGCGTCACGTTGATGGTGATTTCCATCGCGTTGCCCGGTTTGCCGCTGAAGGCGACGCGCTCGGCGTCGATCGGCGCGGACCCCAGGTTGACGTACGCGACCCACGCGATCACGCCGCTGACCAGCAGGGCGATCGCCAGGAAGAGCCAGCGGCGCCAGCGCCGGGGGACCTTCGCGCGGCTGGTGCCGTACCGGCCCTCGGGCAGCGCGGGGGCTGCCGTTTCCGCCGGTCCGCCTGCCAACGCGGGGCCTCCTGCTCGTTCTTGTCGTACCCCTGGGGACAATGGTGGGGCGGGTACGGCTTCGAGTATCCGCCCGCTGGGTGGGCGGCCCGCAGGTGGGTCGCGGAATACGGGTAGAGAAGGAGTCGTTCGCAGCATGGTGGACCAGCTGACGAAGCCGCGCTTGCGCATGATGGCCGTGCACGCACATCCGGACGACGAGTCGAGCAAGGGCGCCGCCACGATGGCGCGCTACGCCGCCGAAGGTCACGAGGTGCTCGTCGTGACGTGCACCGGGGGTGAAGCCGGCAGCATCCTCAACCCGGCCATGGACCGGCCCGAGGTGCTCGCGAACATGCCCGAGATCCGCCGGGAGGAGATGGCCCGCGCGGCCAAGATCCTCGGCGTGAGCCAGCGCTGGCTGGGCTTCGTCGACTCCGGCCTGCCGGAGGGCGACCCGCTGCCGCCGGTGCCCGAGGGCTCGTTCGCGGTCGTGCCGCTCGAGGAGTCGACCGAGGCGCTGGTGCGCGTCATCCGCGAGTTCCGCCCGCACGTCATCACGACGTACGACGAGAACGGCGGCTACCCGCACCCCGACCACATCCGCACGCACGAGGTGACGATGGCGGCGTGGGACGCGGCGCCGGACCCGAGCCGCTTCCCCGACGCCGGCGAGCCGTGGCAGCCGCTGAAGCTGTACTACATGCACGGCTTCTCGAAGGCCCGGATGCTGGCCTTCGACGCGGCGCTGAAGGAGGCCGGGCTCGAGTCGCCGTACACCGAGTGGCTGGCCAAGTGGGACCCCGACCGCGCCGATGTGATGGAGCGGGTGACGACCCGCGTCGAGTGCGGTGAATACTTCGAGGTGCGGGACGAGGCGCTCAAGGCGCACGCCACGCAGATCGACCCGAACAGCCGCTGGTTCTTCGTCCCGTTGGAGATCCAGCGCGAGACTTGGCCGACCGAGGAGTACGAGCTGGTCAAGTCGCAGGTCGACAGCACGTTGCCGGAGGACGACCTGTTCGCCGGCATCGGCATCGAGGAGAAGGTGAACACATGAGTCTGACGCTGCCGGCCGGCGTGGCGCTTCCGGTGACCGCGTCGGCCCTGGTCCTGACGCAGCAGCCGGGCAACGGCGACAACGGCGGGCAGGGGGAGGACTTCGGCAAGTCGTCCCCGGTCGGCTTCCTGGTGCTGATCCTGTTCCTCATCGCGGTGGCGTTCCTGGTCCGCTCGATGACGAAGCACCTGAAGCGCGTCCCGGCCAGCTTCGACGAGCCGGCCGCCGAGGCCGCGCCGGAGCAGCCGGAGGCCGTCGAGCAGGCCGAAGAGGCGAAGGCGGCCGAGAAGCCCGCGAAGGACTCCTCGGCCACCAAGGCCGAGAGCTAGCTCACAGCCGCGGGTCCACCGGGTCCGACTCCAGGGCGAGCACCGCGAACACGCACTCGTGGACGCGCCAGAGCGGCTCGCCCCGCGCGACGCGCTCCAGGGCCTCGAGCCCCAGCGCGTACTCGCGCAGCGCCAGCATCCGCTTCCGGTTCAGCCCGCGCTTGCGCAGCCGCTCCAGGTTCTCCGGCAGCGTGTAGTCCGGGCCGTAGATGATCCGCAGGTACTCGCGCCCGCGCACCTTCACCCCGGGCTGGACCAGCCCGCGCGTGCCGCGGGTCAGGTTCGCCGACGGCTTGACGACCATGCCCTCGCCGCCCGCCTCCGTCAGCTCCTCCCACCACGCGACCCCGCGCGCGACCGACGCCTCGTCCAGCACGTCCACCGTCAACGTCCGGGTCCGCTGGAACCGCGGGCCCGCGAGCCGGTCGAGCACCGAGAGGTGCCACGAGTGCGGCCGGTCGTGGTACGCCGTCCCCTCCGACGCCAGGAGCTGGAACGGCGCCAGCCGGACCCCGTCCAGCCCCGACGTCGGCCAGCAGTACCGCCGGTACGCCGCCCGATAGGCGTCCACTGTGGACGAACGCGTTGCCGTGCGCCGCAACAGGTCCGAGACGTCGATGCCGCGCGCGGACGCCGTCGCCAGGGCCGAGACCGCCGCCGGCAGCACTGCCTGGGCGGCCGCGCCGACCGACGCGTACTGGTCCGCGATCAGCCCGCCCGCCTTGGCGCTCCACGGCAGCAGCTCGGCGTCGAGCAGCAGCCAGTCCGACCCCAGCTCGTCGAACAGCCCGGCCGCCGCCGTCCGCACGTCGGCCAGCAGCAACGCGTTCTGCTCCGCCGTGAAGAAAGGCCGCCCGGTGCGCGTGTACACCGCGCCGCCGCCCTCGATGCCGAAGCGCTTCGAAGCGGCGTCGTCGTCCCGGCACACCAGCACCACGGCCCGCGAGCCCATGTGCTTCTCCTGGCACACCACCGACTGCACGCCGGCCGCGCGGTACTCGGCGAACGCCTCCTCCGGGTGCTCCAGGTAGTCGGCAAGTGAAGACGTCGAGCACGGCGCCATCGTCGGCGGCAGGTAGGCGAGCCACCGCGGGTCGACCGCGAACCGGCTCATCACCTCCAGCGCCGCCGCCGACTGCTCCGCCGAGACGCCGACGCGGCCGTGGTGCGCGGTCTGCACGATCCGCTTCCCGGTGACGTCGCCCAGCTCCAGCACCGCCGGCTCCCGCCCGCCCAGCGGCCGCGAAGTGTCCAGCGGGCGGACCGGCTCGTACCAGACCCGGTGGGCCTTCACCGAGACGACCTCGCGCTCCGGGTAGCGCAGCGCGGTCAGCTTCCCGCCGAACACGCACCCGGTGTCGAGGCACATCGTGTTGTTGACCCACTCCGGCTCGAGCGTCGGCGTGTGCCCGTAGAGGACCATCGCGGACCCGCGGTAGTCGCGCGCCCACGGCAGCCGCACCGGCAGGCCGTACTCGTCGGTCTCGCCGGTCGTGTCGCCGTAGAGCGCCATGCTCCGCACCCGTCCGGACGCGCGCCCGTGGTAGCGCTCGGGCAGCCCCGCGTGCGCGACGACGAGGTCGCCGCCGTCGAGGACGTAGTGCGCGATCAGCCCGTCGCAGAACTCGTGCGCCTGCCGGCGGAACTCCTCGCTCTCCGCGCCGAGCTGCTCCAGCGACTCCGCGAGCCCGTGCGCGGCGTTGACCTTCCGCCCGTGCAGCGCGCGCACCAGCTTCTGCTCGTGGTTCCCGCAGACGACCAGCGCGCTCCCCGCAGCGGCCATCCCCATGACGCGCCGCAGCACACCAGGCGTGTCCGGCCCGCGGTCGACGAGGTCGCCGACGAACACCGCCGTCCGCCCGTCCGGGTGGACGCCGTCGACGTACCCCAGCTCGGCCAGCAGCTCCTCGAGCTCGGCCGCGCAGCCGTGGACGTCGCCGATCACGTCGAACGGCCCGGTCAGCGACCGCTTGTCGTTGCGCAGCGGCTCGACGACGATCTCCGCTTCGGCCACCTCGGCCTCGCCGCGCAGCACGTGCACGCGCCGGAAACCCTCGCGCTCCAGCGACTTCAGCGACCGCTGCAGCTCACCGCGCTGCCGCCGGACCACGTGGTCGCCGAAGTCGCGGTCCGGCCGCCCGGCGTTGCGCGCGACGCACACGGACAGCGGCAGGTCGAGCACGATCGCCGTCGGGAGCACGTCGTGCTCCTTCGCGAGCTTCACCAGGCTCGCCCGCGAAGCGCGCTGGACGTTCGTCGCGTCGATCACGGTCATCCGGCCGGCCGCGAGCCGCTTTCCCGCGACGTAGTGCAGCGCGTCGAAGGCTTCGGCCGACGCGGACTGGTCGTTTTCGTCGTCGGCGACGAGCCCGCGGAAGAAGTCGCTGGAGAGCACCTGCGTCGGCGCGAAGTGCGTGCGCGCGAAGGTCGACTTGCCGGAGCCGGAAGCGCCGACGAGCACGACGAGCGCCATGTCGGGGACGGTCAGCTTCACGCGGCCACCTCCTCACTGGTCGAAAAGACCGCCATCTGGGTCGGCGGTCCCGATTCCTGGTCCACCGGTCCGATCGGCACGTACCGGACCTCGTAGCCGCGCCGGGTCGCGACGCCGTCCGCCCAGGCGCGGAACTCGGCTCGCGTCCATTCGAACCGGTGGTCGGCGTGCCGGAAATGCCCCATCGGCAGGAACTCGAACAGCCGGTTGTACTCCGCGTTGGGCGTCGTGACGAGCACCGTGCGCGGCGCCGCGACCCCGAACACCGCGTGCTCCAGCGCCGGCAGCCGCTCCTGGTCGACGTGTTCGACGACCTCCATCAGCACGGCGGCGTCGTAGCCGGCCAGCGCCGGGTCGGCGTAGGTGAGCGCCGACTGCCGGAGCGTGACGCGCGCACTGTCCTTGATCCGCTTCTCGGCGATGTCCAGGGCGTTCGCGGAGACGTCGACGCCGACGATCTCGGTGAACGCCCGCTCCTTCTCGAGGACGCGCAGCAGCGCGCCGCTCCCGCAGCCGAGGTCGAGCACGCGCCGCGCGCCCGCGGCCCGCAACGCGGCGAGCACGCTGCCGTGGCGCTGCGACGCGAGGCTCTCCGGCTTGTCCGGCAGCTCGGTGACCAGCGCTTCGGCCTCCGCCGGGACGTCGTCCGCCTCGGCCAGCCGCGAGAGCGCGTAGTGCACGACCTGGCGGCGCCGGTCGAGGTAGCGGTTCGTGATGAGCGTGCGCTCGGGGTGCGTGGCGAGCCAGCCGTCGCCGGCGCGCAGCAGCTTGTCGGCCTCGTCCTGGCCGACCCAGTAGTGCTTGCCGCCGTCGAGCGCGGGCAGCAGGACGTAGAGGTGGCGCAGCGCGTCGGCGACCCGGTGGGTGCCGGCGAGCGTCAGGTCGACATAGCGGCTTTCGCCCCACTCCGGGAACTCGGGGTCGAGCGGGACCGGCGTGGCCGAGACGCGCCAGCCGAGCGGTTCGAACAGCTTGCGCACGACTTCGGCGCCCCCGCGCGCGGAGAGCGACGGCACGCGGATCTCCAAGTCGAAGAGCTCGTCGACGAGTTCCGGACGCGCGGCGCACCGGCCCGCGAGCGCGGTGGTGAACGCGGCCCGCAGCGCGACGGCGAGGTACGACCCACCCGCGTACGGCCGGTCGTTGACGTACTGGGTCAGCGAAGTCCCACCGCCCCGCACGAGCCCGACCGGATCGATTTCGACGAACAAGGCGACGGTGCACCGCTCCGGCGCGGCTTCCGGGTAGAAGACGTGCGCGACCCCGGCCGAGAGCGCGACGGACTGCGCCTTCTCCGGGTGCTTGTGCAGGAGAAAGCCCAGGTCGGTGGCGGGTGTCCGGGTCGTGGTGATCGTCAGCAGCACCGGCCCAGTGTGGCCGACGGCCCGGTGACCGCGCGCCCGGTTTTCCCGGGTGCCACCCTGGACGCATGAACCGCCTCGCGAGCGCGACCAGTCCGTACCTGCTCCAGCACGCGGACAACCCCGTCGACTGGTGGCAGTGGGGACCCGACGCGCTCGCCGAGGCGCGGCGGCGGAACGTGCCCATCCTGCTTTCCGTGGGGTACGCCGCGTGCCACTGGTGCCACGTCATGGCGCACGAGTCGTTCGAGGACGCCGAAACGGCCGCCGTGATGAACGCGAACTTCGTCAACATCAAGGTCGACCGCGAGGAACGGCCGGACATCGACGCCGTCTACATGGCCGCCACGCAGGCGATGACCGGTCAGGGCGGCTGGCCGATGACCTGCTTCCTGACCCCGGACGGCGAGCCGTTCCACTGCGGCACCTACTACCCGCCGACGCCGCGGCCGGGCATGCCGTCGTTCCGGCAGCTCCTGGCCGCCGTCGCGCAGGCGTGGGCCGAGCGGCCGGACGAGCTGCTCGAGGGCGCGAAGCAGATCGTCGCGCACCTCGCCGAGCAGACCGGCCCGCTGCAAGAGTCCGTTGTGGACGAAGCCGTGCTCGCCGGCGCCGTCGCGAAGCTGCAGCAGGAGGCGGACCCGGTCAACGGCGGGTTCGGCCGCGCGCCGAAGTTCCCGCCGTCGATGGTGCTGGAGTTCCTGCTGCGCCACCACGAGCGCACCGGATCCGCCGTCGCACTGTCCCTTGTGGACCAGACGGCCGAGGCGATGGCCCGCGGCGGGCTGTACGACCAGCTGGCGGGCGGCTTCGCGCGGTACTCGGTGGACGCGGAGTGGATCGTGCCGCACTTCGAGAAGATGTTGTACGACAACGCGTTGCTCCTGCGGTTCTACGCCCACCTCTGGCGGCGAACCGGCTCGGCGACGGCGTTGCGCGTCGCTTCCGGGACCGCGGAGTTCCTCGCTGCGGACCTGCGGACGCCCGAAGGCGGCTTCGCGTCCTCGCTGGACGCCGACACCGACGGCGTCGAAGGCCTGACGTACGTCTGGACGCCGTCGCAGCTGCGTGACGTGGTGGGCGACGACTCCGCCGCCGAGCTGTTCGGCGTCACCGAGGAGGGGACGTTCGAGGAGGGCGCCTCGACGTTGCGCCTGTTCGGCGACCTGCCGGAACCGCTGCGCGTCAAGCTCCTGGAGGCACGCGCGAAGCGGCCGCAGCCGGGGCGCGACGACAAGGTGATCGCGTCCTGGAACGGCCTGGCGATCTCGGCGCTGGCCGAGGCGGGCGTCGCGCTCGATCGTCCACAGTGGATCGAATGGGCGGTCGACGCGGCCGAGCTGCTGTTGCGCGTCCACGTCGTCGACGGCCGGTTGCGCCGCAGTTCACGCGACGGCGTCGTCGGGGAGTCGGCCGGGGTGCTGGAGGACTACGCCTGCGTCGCCGACGGGTTCCTGGCCCTGCACCAGGCGACCGGCGACGCGAAGTGGCTCACCGAGGCGACCCGGCTGCTGGACCTGGCGCTGGCGCACTTCGCGTCGCCGGACGTCCCCGGCGCGTACTTCGACACCGCCGACGACGCCGAGACGCTGGTCCAGCGTCCGGCCGACCCGGGCGACAACGCGAGCCCGGCCGGGGCGTCCGCGCTGGCCGGCGCGCTGCTGACGGCGTCGGCGCTGGCCGGCCACGCCGATTCGAGCCGGTACCGCGAGGCGGCCGAGCAGGCGCTGCGGCGGGTCGGCGTGCTGGCCGCGCGGGTGCCGCGGTTCGCCGGGCACTGGTTGTCGGTGGCCGAGGCTTTGCAGGCCGGCCCGGTGCAGGTGGCGGTGGTGGGCGCGGACCCGGCGTTGCGGCTGGCCGCGGCGCGGGGCGTGCACGGCGGCGGCATCGTGCTGGCCGGCGAGCCGGACGCGCCGGGCGTCCCGCTGCTGGCGGACCGGCCGCTGGTGGACGGCTCGCCCGCGGCTTACGTCTGCCGGGGGTACGTGTGCGACCGGCCGGTCACGTCGGTGGAGGCGTTGACCGCTCAGCTCTGATTCGCCCTGGGAGAACTCGCTGGGTCCCGTGTTGTATTCGGCGTAGCGTCAGTAGCGTTGTAATCATGTAATCGCGGAGGTGGCGGACATGGGACGAGGCTGGAAGGGCAGCCGGGGCTGGCAGCAGGCCGAAGTACCCCCGGCGGACGACGCGGCGGCCTGGTTCGGCGGGCGCCTGCCTGACGGCTGGTTCACCGGTGCCCCGGAGGTGACGGTCGACCGCGAGGAGATCATCGTGGTGGGCGAGCTCCCGGCGCTGACGGAGGAGTACGCGGACGACGCGGCCCGCGCGGCGGCCGAAGAGGGCCGCATCAGCCGCTACCGCGAGGAGACGCGCGACGAGCGCATCGAGATCGCGAGGCAGGCGGAGCACCGCTACCAGCGCAAGGTGGCGTGGGGCGCGCGGCTGGGCGGCACGAAGGCGCTGTTCACGACGCATTCGGCGCCGGTGATGACCCGTCTGCGCCAGCCGGAGCGGCTGGTCCTGGACACGCTGGTGGACGCGGGCGTGGCGCGGTCCCGCTCGGACGCGCTGGCCTGGGCGGTCCGCTTGGTCGGCGAGCACGCGGACAGCTGGCTGGGCGAGCTGCGGGAAGCGATGAGCAAGGTCGACGACCTGCGCTCCAAGGGCCCCGACCTGGCGTGAGCGTGCCGGGACTCGCGGGGTGCCGCCCCCTCGGTGGCACCCCGCGAACCCGGCAGCCGGCTTGCTAGTCGGCGACCAGCACCGTCCCGCCCTCGTGCACGGACATCCCGAGCCGCCGGGAAGCCCCGGCCTCCCGCTGCCGCCGGACGAGCCAGTACCCCGGCGCGATGCCCGTCGCCCCGTGTTCCGGGTGCACGAGGTACACCGGCCCGGCGTTGTGCAGCAGCGCTACCGCGAGCCGTTCGGGGTCGGCGACCTGGACCGTCAGCTCGCAGGAGCCGACCAGCGTGTGCGGGTTGGTCCCGTCACCGCCCCGGACGAGTTCGGCCCCTTCCGCCGGCAGGGAGTGCCAGCCGTCGCGGGTGCGCACGGCACCGGTCATCGCCTCCGGGACGACGATCAGGTCGCCCTGGGCCTGGAGGCCGTCGATCACCGGGACGTCGACCTGCCGGTCCAAGTGCGCCAGGACGTCGAGGCCGGTCCGGTCGAGCAGTTCCGCCAAATGCATGGGAATCACCTCTGTGAGTTCAAGTCCGACGCACCAGCCGCGCGTACTGGGCTCCGGTGAGCCCGTACGTCCAGCCGGCGGCGTCGAGGGGATGGTCGATTTCGGCGGGCACGCGCAACCCGTAGTGGCGGCGCGTGCCGTCGCGTTCGACGGAGCCGTTGACCACCAGCAGCAAGCGGGCCGGAGCGTGCCACGGCTGGGTCGGCCCGTCGTAGAGCCGCAGTTCGCAGCCGGGGTTGCCGGGATCGGCGGCGCGGCCGAGCAGCTCGAGCCCGGCGTCGGCGATGAACGCCGGCCAGCCGACCCGCTCGATCGCGCACCGGCGCACCTCGACGTTGAGCTCCGCCACGATCAGCTCGGCCGACGGCGCCTCGATCACCCAGGACGGCACCCGCGTCCCGTGCCACGCGTGCACGGTCCAGCCGTCGGGGAACGCCATCGCGGGGCCGTTCGCGTGGTGCAGACGGACTTCGCCGTAGTCGTCGTCGACGCGCTCGGTGTGCACGACGAGCGGGCGTTCGGCGACGACGCAAACGCCCTCCCGCGGCCACCACCAGCCGCACGACCGCGCGAGCGTGGCCCACAGATCCAGTTCGAACGCGTCTTCCGGGGCGAACTCGACGCCGTCGACCCGGCGGTGCAGGTCGTACCGAGCGATCCAATGGGCTTCCTGCTGGCCGTGCCAGCGCAGCCCGGCCCGCTTCGACAGCTCACCCCGCACGGCACCGGCGACGGAGTCCAGGATCGACCGCTGCAGCGCGGCGCCCAACCCGTTGTTCAGCAACGCCCGCAACGGGACGCGCACCGGGTCCGGTGGTGGCCGGTCCGGCGACCGGTACCGGTCGCGCCAGCCGCCGGTCCGCTGGTCGAGCCGCTGCCAAAGGGAGCGGACCCGCGTCGCCAGCCGCGCTTCGACCGGCTGGTCGCCGCCCAGGGAAAGCGCTTGCCCAGGTGACACCAGCTCGACCGCGGCAGCCGGGGAACCCACCCACGTGAACGTCGGCGGCGACGCGCCGGCCAGCTCGTAGAGCCGGCTGATGGCCGCCTCCGCGGCGGGACGGTCGGCCGCTTCGGTGCTCAGCGCACAGCGCAGCCAGTCATCGCGGATTTCGAGAGCTCGTGACCACAGTTCGGGTCCGGGGAAGCGACGGCCGGGCCGTCGCGAGGCGCTCAACGCGCGAGGGCGCGCACGCCCTTTCGAATCGACATGCACCGATCATGACAGCTTTTTCGCCGGCCGCGCAAGCCTGGACCCGGAGCCGCGTTCGCGCTTAGAGTTCGTCGTGCCCACGGTCCGTGCCGTGGTTCCGCCGTCGCACTGGTCTTTCCCTCGAAGGAAGGCGTCCATGGACGGCAGGTTCACCCGGCGGCAGCTGATCAAGGGCACGCTGGCCGTTTCCCTCGTACCGGCGATCCCGCTCGCGCGCCGCTACCGCGTCGACGTTCCCCCGCTCCCGTGGCCCGCCGCGAACGACATCGTCGCGGCCACCACCATCCCCACGTTCCCGGACCGGAGCTTCCCGATCACCGGTTACGGCGCGAAGAACGACGGCAAGACCGACAACACCGCGGCGATCGGGAAGGCGATCGACGCGTGCACCGCGGCCGGCGGCGGCCACGTGGTCGTACCCAGCGGCACCTTCCTCACCGGTGCGATCCAGCTGAAGAGCAACGTCGACCTGCACCTGGAAAAGGGCGCGGTGCTCAAGTTCAGCGGCGACGCCTCGAAGTTCCCGAACGTGCTGACGCGCTACGAAGGCATCGAATGCGTCAACCGCTCGCCGATGATCTACGCCTACGGGCAGAAGAACATCGGCCTGACCGGCAGCGGCACGCTCGACGCCGCCGCCACGTCGTCGTGGAACAAGGGCAGCGACCGCGCGTACCTGGAAACGCTGGTGGCCAAGGGAACCCCGCCGGAGAAGCGGGTCGTGCCGGGGTCCGGGCACACGATGCGCTCGGCGTTCGTCGAGCCGTACGCGTGCGAAAACGTGCTGATCCAAGGCGTCACGCTGAAGAACTCCATGTTCTGGCAGCTGCACCCGACGCTGTGCCGCAACGTCACCGTCGACGGCGTCAGCACCGACCCCAGCACCGCGCACTCCAACACCGACGGCTGCGACCCCGAGTCGTGCGACCACGTCGTCATCGCGAACTGCACCCTCGGCGCGCACGACGACAACATCGCGATCAAGTCCGGCCGCGACGCCGACGGGCGGCGGGTGAACGTCCCGTGCCAGAACCTCGTCGTCGTGAACTGCGTGATGAACGGCAACTGGGGCGCGATCACCTGCGGCAGCGAGCAGACCGGCGGGATCCGCAACGTCTACGCGTACAAGCTCACCGTGAAGGGTGACACGAAGTTCGCGCTGTACGTGAAGTCGAACACGCTGCGTGGCGGGTTCTCGGAGAACATCAACCTCGACAGCGTCTCGGGCACCTTCGCGCGGAACTTCGTGTACGTGACGTCCACCTACAACAGTCAGACCGGGAGCTACGTCCCGTCGTTCGGGCCGTTCACGATCAGCAACTGCTCGAGCACGAAGATCGCGGGCAAGACGTTCGACGTCAGCGGGCTTTCGAACGCCCACGTGCACGGGTTCACCGTGGCGAACTCCACGTTTGAGGGCGTGTCCGACACGTCGAACACGCTGAAGTACGTGGACAACGCCAAGTTCACCAATGTGACCGTCAACGGCAAGCCCATCTGAACCTGCGCGATCGGCGCGGCTGCGGCAGGCTTACTACCAACGAGTAGGAAGCCTGCCGTCAGTCCTTTCCGGAGGTAGCCGTGGACGTTCCCGAAGTGCCCTCGAAGGTGGACCCGGACGCGCTGACCACCGTCCTCGACGGCCGCTGGGCCGAGCTGCGCCGCGGGGTCCGCGCGCAGATGGCCGGCGCGGAGTTCCGCGACCCGGTGGACCTCGACGTCGAAGCCCACCGCGCCCAGGTGCTCGACCAGCTGCGCGCGCTCGCCGAAACCGACCGCCCCGGTCTGGGTTTCGACCCGGCGTACGGCGGCGGTGGCGACGTCGGCGGCTCGGTGACGTCGTTCGAGCTGCTCGGCTACGGCGACCTGTCGCTGATGGTGAAGGCCGGCGTCCAATGGGGACTGTTCGGCGGCGCCGTCCAGCTGCTCGGCACCGAGCGCCACCACGCGCGGTACCTGCGCGAGATCATGGACCTCCGGCTGCTCGGCTGCTTCGCGATGACCGAGCACGGCCACGGTTCCGACGTCCAGCACCTGCGCACCACGGCGACCTTCGCCGACGGCGGGTTCGTCGTGCACACGCCGGACGCCATGGCGCAGAAGGAGTACATCGGCAACGCGGCCCGCGACGGCCGGATGGCGGTCGTGTTCGCGCAGCTGGTCACCGGCGGCGAGTCCCGGGGCGTGCACGCGTTCATGGTGCCGATCCGGGACGAGTCCGGCGCGCCGATGCCGGGAGTGTCCATCGAGGACTGCGGCCCGAAGGCGGGCCTGAACGGTGTCGACAATGGACGGTTGAGCTTCGACAACGTGCGGATTCCGCGCGAGGCGCTGCTGAACCGCTTCGGCGACGTCGCCGAGGACGGCTCGTATTCGAGCCCGATCGAGAGCGACAGCCGCCGGTTCTTCACGATGCTGGGCACGCTGATCCGCGGCCGGGTGAGCGTCGGCGGCAGCGCGGGCAGCGCGACCAAGCGCGCGCTGGCCCTGGCGGTCCGCTACGGCGAGCAGCGCCGCCAGTTCATGACGCCGGACGGCGACGAGGTCGTCATCCTCGACTACCTCGGGCACCAGCGGAAGCTGCTGCCGGCGCTGGCGAAGACGTACGCGCTGCACTTCGCGCAGGGTGAGCTGGTGGCGAAGCTGCACGACATCGACTCGTCGGCGCCCGAGGAGGAGCAGCGCGAACTGGAGTCGCGCGCGGCCGGGCTGAAGGCGCTGAACACGTGGCACGCGACGGCGACGATCCAGGCGGCGCGCGAGGCGTGCGGCGGCGCGGGCTACCTGGCGGAGAACATCCTGCCGGGCCTGAAGGCCGACACCGACGTCTTCACGACGTTCGAAGGCGACAACACGGTGCTGCTGCAGCTGGTCGCGAAGGGCCTGCTGACCAGCTACAAGCAGGACTTCGAGGACCTTTCGCCGCTGGCCACGGCCCGGTTCTTCACCGACCAGGTGGTCCACGCGATCCTGGAGCGGACCTCGGTGCGCAAGGCGCTCGAGTCGCTCACGGAGGGATCCGACGAGCACGTCTTCTTCAGCCGGGAGTGGCAGTTGAGGCTGTTCGAAGACCGCGAGGAGCACGTGGTCGAGGGTGTGGCGAAGCGCCTGCGCAAGGCGGCGTCGGACCCGTTCGGGGTGTTCAACGCGGCGCAGGACCACGTGCTGCGCGCGGGCCGCGTCCACGTGGAGCGCCTGGTGCTGGAGGCGTTCGCGGCGGCGGTCGAGGGCTGCGAGGACCCGGACGCCCGAACGCTGCTGGAGCGCGTCTGCGACCTGTACGCCCTGTCGGCGATCGAGGAGGACCTGGCCTGGTTCCTGGGCCACGGCCGCCTGACGGCGGCTCGCGGGAAGGCCGTGACCGCGGCGGTGAACAGCCTGTGCGCGCAGCTGCGTCCCCACGCGCGGGCCTTGGTGGACGCGTTCGCCATCCCGGAGCAGTTCCTCGCGGCGCCGATGCTGCGGGCATGACGAAGGGGTGGCCGGTGTCGGGAACCGGCCACCCCCGAGCGTTCGTCAGGACCGGCGGTGCTTCTTGCCCTCGTCGTCGGTCACCTCGAACTGCTCCTTGCGGACCTTGCCGGAGACGGTCTGCTCGTCCGTCACCGTCTCCTTGCGCAGGCGTGCCCGTTCGACCGGCACGGTCTCCTTGCGCACGACGGGTTTCTCGGCGTGCAGCACGACGTCCTGCTCGGCCTCGCCGATGTCGCCCCCGGCCCGGCCGTCCTTGATCGGCTCGCGCTCGATGCGCACTTCTTCGTGCCGCACCGGGACGGTGACCTGCTGCTCTTCGGTGACGACGTACTTGCGCAGCCGCACGTGCCCGGTCTCGATCTGTTCGGTGCCGACGTTCAGCCGTTCCTCGGACCGCGTCATGGCGTCCTGGTCGGACTTCCCGCGGGTGCCGGCGTCCATGCCGGCCCGGCCGCGGCCGCCCATGGCGGGGTCCCGGCCCTGCGTCCGGTCCCCGGTCCGATCACCCGTCCGATCACCCGTCCGATCGCCCATCCGGCCGTCCGCCCGGCCGTCCATCCGGCCGTCCGGCGACGTCCGCGGCACGGGCAGGCCGTAGTGCTGGTACAGCTGGGCGCTCTCCTCGGGGGAGAGGTGGCCATCGGCGTCGATGCGCGGCGCGTCGGAGACGGCGTCCTTGTCGACCCGGACGTGCACGCCTTCCTTGTCGGTGTGCGCGCCGGAGAGCGGGACGAAGCTCTCCTTGGTGCCGAACAGGCCGGTCTTGACGGTGATCCACTCCGGCTGGTGCGTGGAGTCGGCGAGGTAGACGTTGCCGACCTTCCCGAGCTTGTTCCCGGCCGGGTCGACCACGGCACTGTCGATGAGCTCCTGGGGCTGCATGGTCTTGGCCATCGCGGTGCTGCTCCTTTCGTGTCGGTGTCTGCTGAGCACCACCGTGGAACGCGCTGACCAGCACGGCAACCGTCGTGGTGTTCCCGTGGGTGACCCCGGAAAGTGGTGGTTTGAGACGCCGTCCGCTGGCCATGTACGGCGGGTTTCCGCAGTTCGGGCGGCGTGTGTAAGCGGTGATCAAGACCGTGGGTGATGCCGCGAAGGTGTGCATGTGACCGGCGCCACTTCGAGGGCTGTCACAACGCTGTCGCGAAGGTCGTCAAGAGGGTGACACCGACGAAGGGAACGGTCATGGAACCGCGGTTCAACATGTTCGAGAACGAGGTCACGAGCAAGTTCTTCAAGCGCCTGATCGCGGCGTCCCGTCCGATCGAGGAGTCGTCCCTCCCGAAGGCGACGCAGGAGCTCGTGAAGATCCGGGCGAGCCAGATCAACGGCTGCGGAATGTGCCTGGACATGCACACGAAGGACGCGGCGGCGGCGGGCGAGACGGCGGTTCGCTTGGCGCTGGTGGCAGCGTGGCGCGAAGCGGTGGTGTTCACGGAGGCCGAGCGTGCGGCGCTGGCGCTGGCGGAGGAGGGAACCCGCCTGGCGGACGCGCACACGGGGGTAACGGACGAGACGTGGGCCCAGGTCCGCAAGCACTACGACGACGAGCAGCTCGGCGCGCTGGTGTGCCTGGTGGCGGAGATCAACACGTGGAACAGGCTGAACGTGATAGCCCGCAACCCGGCGGGCGAGTACCAGCCAGGCATGTTCGGCTGAGCAAAAAGCGAGCTGGGGACGTCCAGGGGGAGGTCCCCAGCCACGAAGGATGAAGCCAAAAGCCGGAGGGCAACAGACCAAACCGGCAGCCGGCAGCGCAAAAGGGGCACCCAGAATCCAGACCCCGCCCTGCACCCCGATCCGAAGCCAGAACACGGCCGGCAGCGCCGGGTCAAGACACGCTTTCCCGTCTTGACGCGGTGCTGCCGGCCGTAGTCACAATGAAGAGATCGGGATGAAGGGCATGCCAAGCCGCTAGGCGTACATGGCCAACCAAATGGCGATGTAATGCGAAACGGCAGCCAAAACGGTACACGCGTGGAAGAACTCGTGATACCCAAAGGTCTCCGGCCAATGATTAGGCCACTTAACGGCGTAAAAAACCGCCCCCAGGGTATAAAACAACCCCCCAACACAAAGCAACACCAAAGCGGCAACCCCGGCATGAGCCAAAAGCTCAGGGAAGACGAAAACGGCAACCCACCCCAAAGCGATGTAGATCGGCACCCCGACCCACCGCGGAGCGTGCGGCCACAACATCTTCAGGGCAACACCGAGAACAGCCCCACCCCAAACGATCGACAGGATGATGTACCCCGTCGGCTTGGACATCGCCAGCAAAGTGAACGGCGTGTAAGTCCCCGCGATGAACAAAAAGATCATCGAGTGGTCCGCACGTTTCATCCACTTGTACGCGCGCGGGCTCCAAAAGCGACGGTGGTAAAGGGCGCTCACACCGAACAGGCCGAGGATCGTCAACCCGTACACCGACGTGGACAACGTCGCAAGGGGGGACACAGTGGACGCCGCCAGGCTGACCAGTGCCGCCGTCGCCACGAGGGCGCCGAAGAACGTCCAAAAGTGGATGTGGCCTCGCAACCGCGGGCGGAGGTCCACTACGGGCTCGGGTGGTTCCGTCGTCACGCTCACCCTCCCAGGTTACGGGACCGTAGGTTCCTCGTCAGCGGTCGAGTCACGCGCCTCACACCGAGTGCGTAGGCTTCCTCGACGTGAGTGTTCGCTCGTTCTTGTCCGACGTCGTGTACAGCGCCTACGGCCGGCGCCTCATCCAGCAGGCCGCCGGCCGGCATCCCCGGCACATCGCCATCATGCTCGACGGCAACCGCCGCTGGGCCCGTGAAGCGGGCTTCACGGACGTTTCGGACGGCCACCGCGCCGGAGCGAAGAAGATCGCGGACTTCCTGAGCTGGTGCCAGGAGGCGGACGTCGAGGTCGTCACCATGTGGCTGCTCTCGACGGACAACCTCAACCGCGACCCGGACGAGCTCACGCCGCTGCTGAAGATCATCACCGACGTCACCGACGAGCTGGCTGCGCCCGGCAAGAGCTGGCAGCTGCGGATCGTCGGCGCGCTCGACCTGCTACCCAGCGACGTCGCCAAGCGACTCAGCGAAGCCGCCGCGCGCACCGAGGGGCGGACCGGGATGGAGGTCAACGTCGCGGTCGGTTACGGCGGGCGCCAGGAAATCGCGGACGCCGTGCGCAAGCTGCTGCTCCAGCACGCCGACGAGGGCCGGACCATTCACGAGCTCGCGAAGATCCTCGACGTCGACCACATCTCCGAGCACCTCTACACGTCGGGGCAGCCGGATCCGGACCTCATCATCCGAACTTCGGGTGAACAACGGCTTTCCGGATTCCTGCTCTGGCAGTCCGCGCATTCGGAATTCTGGTTCACCGAAGCGTATTGGCCGGCATTCCGCCGCGTCGACTTCCTGCGCGCGATGCGCGACTACGCCTGGCGGCACCGCCGCTTCGGTTCCTGAGGTTCCTGAGGTTTCCTGAAGACGCCGAAGGGCCCCGGAGCGGACTCCGGGGCCCTTCGCAAGCCACACTCAGTGGTGGTGGTGCTCCAGCGAGTGGAGGATCAGCGCCGGGGTGGTGGCGATGCCCGTGTAGGCACCCGCGACCAGGGAGGCCGCACCGTAGCCCAGGGCGCCGCCGCCCTCGATGAACGTGGCGTACGCGTCGCCGAACGTCGGGTCCGGGGTGCCCGTCGTGTCGCCCGTCGCGGCGAACGCGGTGCTGCCGATCATCATGAGGCCCGCAGCGGTGGCCGCGACGAAACCAGCCTTCTTCAGCACTTCGCACACTCCTAGGTAGAACTGTTGGGATCCGGGGCACCGGGGGTCCGGTGGTGTGTCCCGCAGTGAGAAAATTACCCGCCTATCAGGCGTCTCGTGCGGCTTGTACGCCCATTGTGTGAGCCTGCAGCAGGCGCTTTCACTCGGACCGGTTCTCTCTTGGCGACGGGAAATGCGGCGCGCAACAAAACGTGGTAAAAGCGCGTCAATCGATCTTGTGAATACGACGGGTCAGCAATTTTCCCAAGATCATTCCGACGTGTGTGCATCGATCGAGAGGTTGATGACGCAGGGTGACCGTCACTGGACGTCGATGTCGGACGACCGACAGTGAGGTGACGATCTGGCGAATCACCGTGTTGGCTCCCTGCGCGATCCCGCATTCGTGGGTACCTTCCGAGGAGAGGGCACGCGTTCCGTGCGGGTCCTCGCGGGAGGCCCTGGTCGTGACGGTGATCGAGGGGGCGGCGCAGCCGCCCACGAGACGCACGAGGGGGCCGGCACCCGGCCCTCGTGGCCGCGCCGACTGACCCACCAGGTCAGGAGGAGTGGTCCAGCCAGGGAGGTGCCCGGCCCAGCGAGTGCGGGCGTGAGGTGCACACGCCCTCGAGGGAGATGCCGTCGTGACTGCGCAGCGTTTGCCCCGTAAGGCCTCTGGCCACTCTTCGACCGGTGCCGTTCCTGGCCCGGAGAAAGCCTCGACCTCGCCCGAATCCCAGCAGCACATGTACGTGCTCGACACGTCGGTCCTCTTGTCGGACCCGTGGGCGGTCACCCGCTTCGCCGAGCATGCTGTCGTGCTTCCGCTGGTCGTCATCAGTGAACTGGAGGCCAAGCGCCACCACCCGGAGCTGGGCTGGTTCGCCCGGGAATCCCTGCGCATGCTCGACGACCTGCGCCGGCAGTACGGCAGGCTCGACGCGCCGCTCCCCATCGGGGACCACGGCGGCACGCTGCAGGTGGAGCTGAACCACTCGGACCCCTCGGTGCTCCCGTCGGGGTTCCGGACCGACTCCAACGACCACCGCATCCTCGCCTGCGCGCTCAACCTGGCGGCGGAGAACGCGGCGGTCACGCTGGTGACCAAGGACATCCCGCTGCGGGTCAAGGCCGGGGCCGTCGGTCTCGAGGCGGACGAGTACCGCGCGCAGGAAGTGACGCCGTCCGGCTGGACGGGCATGGCGGACGTGGACGTCGAGCAGGACGTGCTCGACACGCTGTTCGGCGGCAGCACCGTCGACCCGGTCGAGTACGGCATGGACGAGCTCGCCGAGCTGCCCTGCCACACCGGGCTGCGGCTGCTCGCGGGCAGCTCCAGCGCACTCGGGCGGGTCACGGCGGACAAGCGCATCCGGCTGGTGCGCGGCGACCGCGAGGCGTTCGGCCTGCACGGCCGCAGCGCCGAGCAGCGCGTCGCGCTCGACCTGCTGCTCGACTCCGACGTCGGCATCGTGTCGCTGGGCGGCCGGGCCGGCACCGGCAAGTCGGCGCTCGCCCTCTGCGCCGGCCTCGAGGCGGTGATGGAACGCCGTCAGCACCGCAAGGTCGTGGTGTTCCGGCCGGTCTACGCGGTCGGCGGCCAGGACCTCGGCTACCTGCCCGGGTCCGAGAGCGAGAAGATGCAGCCGTGGGCGCAGGCGGTGTTCGACACCCTCGGCGCGCTGGTCAGCCAGGACGTCCTCGACGAGGTCTTCGACCGCGGCATGCTCGAGGTGCTCCCGCTGACGCACATCCGCGGCCGCTCGCTGCACGACACGTTCGTCATCGTCGACGAGGCGCAGTCACTGGAACGGAACGTCCTGCTGACGGTGCTCTCGCGGCTCGGCACGGCGTCCCGGGTGGTGCTCACGCACGACGTCGCCCAGCGCGACAACCTGCGCGTCGGCCGGCACGACGGCGTCTCGGCGGTGATCGAGAAGCTGAAGGGCCACCCGCTGTTCGCGCACGTCACGCTGACGCGCTCGGAGCGTTCGCCGATCGCCGCCCTGGTGACCGAGATGCTGGAGGACCACGGCTGACGCACTGACGGGCGGTGCGGTCACGAGAGTCTGAACGCTCCCGGGGCCGCACCGCGTGCAGTGCTTGGGGTGACCAGTGAGTCGGCTACCGCCCCCACCGCTCTTCCGCGAAAATCCGTGCAACCAGGTCTTTGCTCTTCGCAGTCCGGTCCAGGGCCCAGCCCTTTTGTCGAGCCATGCTGGCGGCGCGTGCGTTCACATCTGTGAAGGCCGCCTCGGCCGCCTGCTCGCCGATCTCGGCATTCGCCTCGGCCAGCCGCCTGAGTTCCAGAGGCGAGTTCACCTTCTTCCCCAGCTTTCGAGCGACCGCCAGCATGGAGACGTGGAATCGCAGGTTGGTTCGCTGGCTGGAGCTGACTTGGATCGCTCCTGACATCAGGTAGTTGTCCACATACTTCTGCAGGCGAGCTATCCAGAGGTAAACGGGGAGCGGGATCTCCTCGGAGAATATCCTGCTGTATTCGTCATTTTTCTTCAGAAGTGAGGACGGGCGTGCGCGGGAGTCGTTCGGCTGGCTCAGGCCGATGGCCATAACGGCTTGACCAAGCAGCGGGATCGAGATGATGCGGTCGGCGCTCTTGCCGATGTTCCGGTAGTAATTCTTCCGCCGGTCGTAGTACCAGCCCGCGGAAAAGAAGTGCGCTTCGATCTTCCGTTGGACCTCGTCGGTGGCGCGAAGAGAGGCGTCGGGCACACTCGTTTGCCGGTTCGTCGCGCGGATGACTTTGTCGCTAGTCGCGTCGTCGGTTGTCACTAGGATGCGGACCAGGACGGACTTCTTCTGGGCTTCCCGGGCTTCCGTCGGCATGCTCCGCAATACTTCGTAGACGGTGTACGAAGTTTGAAGTCCATTGACGACCTGTACGTCGTCCAGTACGAACTCCTTCCCGTTGATGGTCGCGCTCGAGCAGATGATCGTCGCGCCGTTGTTCATCCACCAGAACTCGGGACTCTCCGGGTTTTCGAGAGAGTCGCGAATCTCCTTATTGACCTCGACGTCACCTTGGTAGTCCCGGACGTTCGAGTCGAAGATATGCTTCCGTAGTTCGCCCTTCTCGTCGACCAGGAAGTTCCAGTAGTCGTTCAGGTGCACCAAGGCGACGTGACTCGAACCGGGACTCGCATTCTCTTGGAAGCGCAGCTTGAGGCTGTAGGAGGGCGAGGTGTTGTACAGGTTCCAAAGTTCTTCGGCTCCCGCGAGGTCGACCTCGATCTCGGCGCCGTACACCTTCTCCGCGATCGCGAGTCGCAGCTCTTCCATCTTGAGCAGGACGTTCTTGTTGGCGTTCTCGCGGTCACCCTTGGTGGCGTAGGTGAAGCGGACCCGAACTCGCGGCTTCCTGGTGGCGAGCTTTTTCCATGCCTGTGTGAACATGCGGATTCTGGTCACGACCTCGGGGGCGTACTGCTCGAGCAGATCCGCTGCCGGGGTGTCGATCTCCAGTAGTTTGCGCAGTGATGCCTGGGCTTTGTCGAAGGGAGTTTCTTCGAAGGACTCCTTGTTCTTCGCCTGGATGAGCCAGAGGGTCAACAGGGAGTTGCGGCTGAAGTCGTTCGAAGACTTCGACTCGAGAAAGATGTCATCGTCCTCGGCGAGTAAGGCATCGCCCAGGAAGACGTAGATGCCGTCCAGACCACCGTCGCGCGCCCCGCCGACTCGCCCGGACTCGATCTCGTCTGGCGATAGATCGTAGTCCTTGAGGATCTGTTCGGCGGTCAGCAGCTCGAACGCTATGTCTCTTGGAAGCGGCGGAGTGCTGCGCTCTTGGTACTCCGCGAGTGCTTGGTCCAGAAGAATCACGTGGTTCTTGCTCACGCTGGGCGGCTCTCTCTCGAGTTGTCTGCACTAGGACTGTCAAGTCCTGTCGATCACCGTCGAGCGTTGTTACTCAGTGGGCCGGTCTTCCCCTGAATGGCGTAGTTCGAGGGCCACGGCTGACGGACTCCCGGGAGCGGCGCACCCGCGCCGCTCCCGGTTCGTCACCAGCCCGAGGGGAGCGGGCGGCCCTCGGCGAACCCGGCGGCCGACTGGACGCCCAGCAGCGCGCGCTCGTGGAACTCCTCCAGGGTGCGCGCGCCCGCGTACGTGCAGGACGAGCGGACGCCGGAGCCGATCGAGTCCAGCAGGTCCTCGACGCCCGGGCGCTGCGGGTCGAGCGCCATCCGCGACGACGAGATGCCCTCCTCGAACAGCGCCTTCCGGGCGCGGTCGAAGACGTTGTCCGTCCGCGTCCGCGCGCCCACCGCGCGCTTCGACGCCATCCCGAACGACTCCTTGTACGGCCGGCCCTGCTCGTCGAACCGCAGGTCACCGGGCGATTCGTAGGTGCCGGCGAACCACGAGCCGACCATCGCCGCGGACGCGCCCGCGGCCAGCGCCAGCGCGACGTCACGCGGGTGGCGCACGCCGCCGTCGGCCCAGACGTGCTTGCCCAGCTCGCGCGCGGCGGCCGCGCAGTCGGCGACCGCGGAGAACTGCGGGCGGCCCACGCCGGTCATCATCCGGGTCGTGCACATCGCGCCCGGCCCGACGCCGACCTTGACGACGTCGGCGCCGGCCTGGATCAGGTCGCGCGTGCCTTCCGCGGTGACGACGTTCCCGGCGACCACCGGGACCTTCGGCGACACCGACCGGACGGCCTTCAGCGCGGCGATCATCTTCTCCTGGTGGCCGTGCGCGGTGTCGACGACCAGCACGTCCACGCCGGAGCCGAGCACGGCTTCGGCCTTCGCCGCGACATCGCCGTTGACGCCGACCGCGGCGGCGACGCGCAGCTTGCCGTCGCCGTCGACGGCCGGGGTGTAGATGTCCGCGCGCAGCGCGCCGACGGCGGTCAGCACGCCCGCGAGGCGGCCCTCGGCGTCGAGGCCGAGCGCCAGGTTCGCGCCGTGGCTGTGCAGCAGTTCGAAGACCTCGCGCGACGGCGTGGTCAGCGGGACCGCGACGGTCGCGGGCTGCGCGACGTCGGCGAGCCGCGCGAAGCGGTCGACACCGGCGCAGGCCGCTTCGTCGACGATGCCGACCGGGCGGCCTTCGCCGTCGACGACCACGACGGCGCCGTGGGCGCGCTTGTGGACCAGGTTGAGGGCGTCGGCGACGGCGTCACCGCCGGTCAGGACCAGCGGCGTGTCCCACACGGTGTGCCGGCTCTTGACCCAGCCGACGATCTCCGCGACGGCTTCGGTGTCGACGTCCTGGGGGAGCACCACCAGGCCCCCGCGGCGGGCGACGGTCTCGGCCATCCGCCGGCCGGCGACCGCGGTCATGTTGGCGACGACGATGGGGATGGTGGCGCCGGTGCCGTCCGCGGTGGCGAGGTCGACGTCGAAGCGGGACTCCACGTCCGAACGGTTCGGCAGCAGGAACACGTCGTCGTAGGTCAGGTCGTGGGCGGGCCGGTGGCCGTCGAGGAAACGCACGAGTCACCAGACTACCTGCTGGGCCCGTGGCAGGATCTCAGGGTATGAGCCGCCGCGACCGGGACACCGAGGGACGGGCACGCAACGCACGGCCGCGCGACGGCCTCGGCCGGCCGCTCCCGTACGGCGCCGACGGCGTCGAGCGCCAGCCCGAAGGCATCACGAGAACGCCGTCGCAAACGCTTGCGGAGGCGCAGCGGCTGCTCGACGACGGCAAGCCGTTCCACGCCCACGAGGTCTTCGAGGACGCGTGGAAGACGACCGACGGCCCCGACCGCGAACTGTGGCGCGGCCTGGCCCAGCTCGCGGTGGGACTGACGCACGCGGCCCGCGGCAACAACGTCGGCGCGGTGTCCCTGCTGGAGCGCGGGGCGGCGAACATCGAGCCGTTCCGCAGCGAGCCGCCGCACGGGATCGACGTCGCCGGCCTGCAGCAGTGGGCGCTCACGCTGGCCGAAGAGGCGAAGCAGCGCGTACGGGTGTCGCCGAGCGCGCCGCGGCTGACGTGCTGACGGCCGTCGGCGCCGCGGGCATTGCGGCAGTGGCGTCGCTGGTCGGCGTGACCTTGGGTGCGCTGCTCGAGCCGCTGAAGCTCAACGCCGCCCGGCGGGCGAAGCTGCGGCAGGACCGCGCCGACCGCTGCGCCGGGCTGATCGAGGCCGCGACGCGGGCGCGCAAGCACATCGTCGACATCAACGTGATCCACCGCCGCCGGAAACTGGGCGAGGAGCTCGAAACCGACGCTCAGCGCGAGATCGAGTTCGAAGACGCGTACTACACGGCTCGCACCGAAATGCGCTCGTTCTACGGGCTGCTCGTGATGAGCGGCCCGGACGAGCTGGTCGAGCAGGCGGACGAGCTCCGCCGGAAGGAGATGGAACTCCACCGGACCCGGTGGGAGCTCGACACCGACGGGAAGTTCGACCGGAGGTTCCTGCCCCCGCCCGTCCGGGAGGCCAGCTCCGCGTTCGACCGGGCGATCGAGGAGTTCGCCCTCGTCGCCCGGACGCACACTTCCTAGGCCGCGTCCCAGCCGCTCGAGGCCGTCTTCTCCGCGCCGAGCGTTGTGCCTTCGCCGTGGCCCGTGTGGACCTTCGTCGCCTCCGGGAGCGTGAACAGCTTCTCGCGGATGGACTTCACGATGGTCGGGTAGTCCGAATAGGACCGTCCGGTGGCGCCCGGGCCGCCGTGGAACAGCGTGTCGCCGGTGAACACCACCCCCAGCTCTTCGGCGTACAGGCACACCGCGCCCGGCGCGTGCCCCGGCGTGTGGATGACCCGCAGCGCCGTGCCCGCGATCGTGATCGTCTGGCCGTCCTCCAGCTCGCCGTCCGGCGCGCGGTCCGGGTGCGTCCGGTCCCAGAGGACGCGGTCGTCGGGGTGCAGCAGGATCGGCGCGCCGGTGGCCGCGGCGAGCTCGGGGGCGGCGTTGACGTGGTCGTTGTGCGCGTGGGTGCAGACGATCGCGGCCAGTTTCCGGTCGCCGATGACGTTTTCGATCGCCTTCGCGTCGTGCGCCGCGTCGATCACGATCACCGCCGTGTCGTCGCCCACGATCCACACGTTGTTGTCGACGTCCCAGCTACCCCCGTCGAGCTGGAAGGTTCCGGACGTCACCAGGTTCTGCACGATCGCCGTCATGCGGCGACCCTAACGGTCATTCGGCGGGTAGATGACATACCGGCGGTATGCTACTCTCGCGTCACCTTACTTCGAGTAAGTTCGAGAGGGGACGCGATGACGCTCCTGGCCGAGCCGCTGAAGCTGCGCTGCGGCGCCGTGCTGCCGAACCGCCTGGCCAAGTCGGCCTTGAGCGAGCAGCTCGGCGACCGGCGCAACGCCCCGACGCGGGACTTGCACGAGCTGTACCGCACCTGGGCCCGCGGCGGCGCGGGGACGCTGATCACGGGCAACGTCATGGTCGACCCGGCCGCGCTCGGCGAGCCGCGCAACGTGACGGCGACCGCGGACCCGGCCGGCTTCCGCGCGTGGGCGCGCGCGGTCGAGGGCACCGACACGCGGCTGTGGGTGCAGCTCAACCACCCCGGGCGCCAGAGCCCGCGGTACCTCTCGCGCGAGCCGGTGGCGCCGTCCGCTGTCCCTTTCGGCAGCCGAGGCATCCGCACCGCCTTCGCCGTTCCGCGCGCGTTGACCGGCGACGAGATCGAAGCGATCATCGAGCGCTTCGCCGTCGCGGCCCGGACGTTCGTCGACGCGGGCTTCCACGGCGTCCAGATCCACGGCGCCCACGGCTACCTCGTGTCGCAGTTCCTGTCGCCGCTGACGAACCTGCGCACGGACGCCTGGGGCGGCGACGCGGTGCGCCGGCGCCGGTTCCTGCTGGAGGTCGCGCGGCGGGTCCGGTCGGCCGTGGGCGACGACGTCCCGGTGGCGGTGAAGCTGAACAGCGCGGACTTCCAGCGCGGCGGCTTCACCGAGGAGGAGTCTCTGGAGGTCGTGCGCGAACTCGGCGAAACCGGCGTCGACCTGCTGGAAGTCTCCGGCGGCACGTACGAAAAGGCCGCGATGATGGGCTCCGGACGGGCGAGCACGCAGGCGCGCGAAGCGTACTTTCCTGGACTACGCGGCGAAGGCGCGTTCGGTGTCCGACGTCGCGTTGATGGTCACCGGCGGCTTCGCGACGCGGGACGGGATGGAAGAGGCGCTGCGCTCGGGCGCGCTGGACGTCGTCGGGCTCGGGCGGCCGTTGATCGTCGACCCCGCTCTGCCGGCGAGGTTGCTAGACGGCGACGACGTCCGCGCGGAACGGCTTTGCCCGAAGACCGGCGTCCGGCTGGCCGACAGCCTGCTGGAGATCCAGTGGCACACCCGCCAGATGCACCGGATCGCCGCGGGCAAGCCGGTCGACCGGCGCGGCGCGCTGCCGACGCTGGTCCAGGCCGGGCTGAGCGACGGGCTCAACGCGTTCCGCCGGGTGCGGGCGTGAGCCGGCGGTCGTAGAGGAACGCGCCCGCGGCGAGCGCGGTGAAGAACAGCCCGATGAAGACGCAGTTGAGCGCGACCTGGCCGTAGCCGAGCGCGCCGGCGTCGACGAACGGGTACGGGTAGAAGCCGGTGAGCGCGCCGCGCGGCAGGGTGAAGGCGAGCCAGGCCAGCGGGTAGAGCAGCGACCACCCGACCGTGGACCAGGTCAGCACGCCGCGCGGGGCGGCGAGGAGCCAGCCGAGCACGAACAGGATCGGCGTGACCTTGTGCAGCATGGTGTCGGAGAACAGCGACAGGCCGTGCAGCTCGTACAGGCCGGCGAGGGCGACCTGGTAGACGATGCCCGTGACGATGATGCCGACGAGCGCGTCGAGCCAGAGCACGGTGAACAGCCTGCCGCGGGCCAGGCCGAGCGCGACCAGCGCGGACGTGATCGCGACCAGCAGGTTCGAGTCGATGGTGAAGAAGCAGAGCAGGTTCGCGACGCGGCCGCCCGCGTCGGTCGCGGTGGCGACGACCTGGCTGACGAGCCCGGTCAGCGCGACCACGGCGGTGACCCCGAACCAGGCGCGGGTGAGCATCTCGCTGCGCATTTCGGGAGCTTAGCTCCACTGTGGACGAACCGGCGGGGATCACCCGTTCGAGGCGCGCCGGTCACCCGGTCCGCGTCCTATTGTCGGCGGAGATGGACGTCGAACGCAGGCCGGGGCGCCGCGGGCGGGTCGCGCTCGGCCCGGCGGGGGAAACCGGGCCGGTCGCCGAGTTCGCCCGCCGGCTGTGGGAGCTGAAGCGCGCGGCGGGCGACCCGTCGTACGACCGGATGCGCGACGAACTGGGGGCGCTGGCATCCAAGTCGGCGCTCTCGGCGGCGGCCCGGGGAAGGCAGCTGCCCAGCTGGGAGACGACGTGGGAGTTCGTGCGGGTACTGGCGGTGGGGGTGCTCGGCCAGGACGAGCCGGCAGTGTTGCTGGAGTGGCGCGGGGCGTGGGAGAAGGCGCGGGAACCGGAAGCCGAGGCGCCGGGGGCCTTGGCCGGGTCGCCGGGCGAGGTCGCCGCCCGAGGTAGTTCCCCTGCGGGTGAGCCCGGATTCCCAGCCCGCCGCCGGTGGGCGGCTTATGGCCTGGCCGCGGCCGTCGCTCTTGTCCTCGTCATTGCGCTCGCGTTCGTGTTCGGCGGCACCCCCGATGAGCCTGCCGCTGCCGGGGATGTTTCCGAGTTCGTCGCCGATGTCACCGTTCCCGATGGCAGCGCCGTCGCCGCCGGGAGCCGGTTCACCAAGACCTGGGAACTCCGCAACGCCGGATCCGTCGGATGGATCGGGCGCTACCTCGTCCGCTCGGGCTCGTTCGGTGGCCCCGACCAGTGCCGCACCCCCGACCGCGTGCCCGTGCCCTACACCGCGCCCGGCGAGCACGTGCGGATCTCCGTCGACGTGCAGGCTCCCTCCGCCGCCGGGCACTGCCAGGTCTACTGGAAGATGGCCGACTCCGAAGGCCACCTGCTGCTGCCCGACGCCCGCGCCGTCTTCTTCTCGGTGCGGATCACCCCGTGAATTTGGCTTTCCGAAGCCGCTGGCCATTCCGCTGACCTGCGAAGACGATCTTCCTTTGACTTTCGCTCCGGTGTGGCCGGTGCAGGGCTTCCGCCGCCACCGCGGGCGTCCATAACGTCGTCGGTGTCCGGATCTCCCGGGCGAATCCATCGTGCAGGGGAAGGAAATCCATGCGTCCGTATCTGAGGGTCGCGGCCGTCACGGGTGCCGCGCTCGCCGCGGGCCTGCTGCCGGCCGGTCCGGCTTCGGCGACGGTTCCGGCGGCGGGGACCGCCGCGAGTGATCCGATCATCACGTGCGAATCCGGGTACCACGGCTGGATGCGCCGGGCGGGCAAGGACGCCATCTGCCTGTGGCCGGGCGAGCGCACCTGGGACATCCGCGTCTTCGAGTGCGCCGGCGACCTGACGCTCTACTTCGAGAACGGCAAGCACGCCTACTGCGGCGGCTCGATGAAGTTCGGCATCGACATCGCCGAAACGTCCGATGTGGTCAAGACGAAGGTGGGGAACCGCTGATGCGCAAGGTGATCGTTCCGGTGGTGGCCCTGGCCGCGACGCTGGTGGCCGTGCCGTCCGCGTCCGCCGCGACGAAGGTGTGCGCCGGCGGCCCGCTGATGGGCGGCGCGACGAAGGTCGTCGAGGTCAGCGCCGGGCAGAAGATCGACATCACCGTGCACAACCACGACTATCGCGGCTTGCTCGTCCAGATCGTCGAGGACGTCTTCGACAAGGGCCTGTGGAGCGGCGCGATCGCGCCGGGCAAGGAGCACACGGTTTCGCACGGCGTGCTCGGCGACCCGCCCGTCTACCACAAGATCCGGTTCGAGGTGACGTCCAACCTCTCCAACAACTACACGTACGCGATCAAGTCCGACCGCTGCTACTGACGCCGGCGGCGCCCCGGTGCCGATCGGCACCGGGGCGCGGGAAGTCAAGCCGAGATGAGGGCGTCCCGGAGGGTGGTGAACGCCTCGTACTCGTCCTTCTGGTCGACCGGCAGCTGGTAGCTGGCGGCGAGCAGCTTCGGCACGGACGGGATGATGCTGAGCCGGAAGGTCTGGCCGTCGGTCGTCTTGATGACGAACCGGCCCTGCAGGTCGCGCTTCTTGACCGACGCCCGGTTGGCGTCGGTGATCGTCAGCGGGGTCCCCGCGGTGATCGCGCCGTTCTTTTCGTCGAGCGGGACGATGACGAGGTCGGTCTGCCCCGGCCGGAAACCCACCGCGAAATTGCTGACGGTGGTGGTGCGGAAAACGATGAAGTTCTTTTGCTTGATTTCCGCGGCGTACACCTTCGTGTAGCTCGTCCCGTCGGCGACGGCCGCGTCGAAAGCGGCGTGGATGGCCGCTTTCAGCTGTTCCTTGCTTGCCACTTGTACTCCTCCATGACCGCTCGGGAGGTGAGCGGGGCTTCCGAGGAGCAGCATCGTAGCGGCGGCGGGGTTCCCGTTCTGTGGGTAAAAATCTCTACACGATCACGCGTCGAACAAACCGAACTACACCGTTTTCGGTTAATTGTCAGCGCAGTGCTTTCACCAGCGCGGGAACGAAGACCGACGCGTCGACCGTGCCCCAGCCGCTGGCGATGTCGAAGCCCTTCGCCGCGGTGAAGCCGACGACGCCGTCCTGGCTGTTGTCGCCTTCGGTGACGTCGACGATGCCCGCCTTCGTGCCCGCCGGGCCCAGCTTCGTGTACAGCGCCGGGTTGATCTGGCCGAGCTTGCCGTGCTTGGCCTGCACCGCGAGCGCGAGCACGCCGGCGAACAGCGGCGCGGACTGCGAAGTGCCGTGCACGCCTTCCATGCTGATGTCCGGGAACGAGCGCATCTTGCTGCCGGTGATCTTCTTGACGCCGTCCTGCCAGCTCGGCCGCGCGTACGTCTTCGACAGCCCGGCGCCCTCGGCGAACCCGTCGTCGGCGACGTTCACCAGGTCGTCCGCCTTGGTGCGGGCGCCGTTCGCGTCGAGGTGCAGCTGCGTGCCGCCGAGCGTCGTGACCCGCGGGTCGGACGCCGGCCAGCTCGCGACCCGGTACGGGTAGTTGCCCGGGCCGTAGAGGTAGCCGCCGGTCGGGCCGTCGTCACCCGAGGACGCGACCATCGTGATGCCGGCCTTGCTCGCGCGGTCGAGCGCCGGGTCGAGCGTCTTGATCGAGTCGAACGACGGGAAGTTCTCTTCCGTGGTCCCGAAGCTCATCGAGATGACGTCGACCAGCTTGTGCTCGGTCATGTAGTCGACCGCGTGCATCATTTCGGGCAGCCCGGTGAAACCCTGCGTCTCCGCGACCGGCGTCGCCGCGACGATGATCTTCGCGTTCGGCGCCATGGCGTGCATCATCGTGACGTCGAGGTCGGTCTCGCCGCCCCAGCCCTGGCAGGTGGCGGTGTCGACGCCGGGGTCGGTGCACGCGGGCACCGCGCCGGACGGTTCGATGACCTCGACGTTCGCCGGCGGCAAGCCGTGGTTCTTCGAGTAGGTGTCGAGCACCTGCTTGACCTTGTCGTCGCCGAAGGACACCAGCGTCGCGACGGTGCTGCCCGCGCCGGTGATGCCGGCGTTCCACAGCTTCGTCGCGTTGTAGGCGGTGCTTTCCTTCGGCAGCGTCGCCATCGCCGCCTCCAGCTTGGAGACGCGCTTCTGCACGGTGTCGGCGCCGACGAACGACTGCGCGGCCGCCGAGAAGTGGTGCTTCGACGGCTGGTGCCCGGCACCCGGCGTGCTCGGCACGGGCGAGGCACCGGCGGGTGCGGCGAACGCGGTCACGAGCAGGGTGGTGCTCGCGAACAAGCCGGCCACAGCGCGCAGTCTCATGCTTTTCTCCCCAGCAGTCGTGGAAACTCCACCCTGGCGAGATCGGCGGGCGCGCACCAAGAGACTTTCGTCTTTCCTTTTAGGAGGAAAGCACCGCCGACGCGCGAGATGTCGTGATCAAGACTTTCGTCGTCAGCTCCCTTCCGAACGGTCGCCGTGCAGCAGGCCGCGGACCGTGTCGATCGTGTCCGCGTCCGCCGGGTCCTTGTCCGGGCGGTAGCGGACCACCCGCGCGAACCGCAGCGCCAGGCCACCGGGGTAGCGCGTCGAAACCTGGGCGCTGTCCAGCTCGATCTCGACCACCACCTCCGGCCGGACGTACACCGTCCAGTCGTCGCGGTGGGTTTCGATCTCCTGGAACGTCCTCGTCTGCCACGCCAGCAGCTCGTCGGTCATGCCCTTGAAGGTCTTGCCCACCATGATCGGCGGGCCGCCGTCCGGGTCGCGGGCGCCCAGGTGCAGGTTCGACAGCGTGCCCGTGCGCCGCCCGTGCCCCCACTCCGCCGCGAGCACGACGAGGTCGATCGTGTGCACCGGCTTGACCTTCAGCCACGCCCGCCCGCGCCGCCCGGCCGCGTACGGCGACGCCAGGTCCTTGACCATCACCCCTTCGTGGCCGGCCTCCATCGCCGCGTCCAGGACCGCTGATGCCCGCGAAGTGCCGATCTCGCCGGGGATCACGTGCGCCCCGGCGACCTTGCGTAGCGCCGCGTTGCGTTCGGACAGCGGCGCGTCCAGCAGGTCGACGCCGTCGAGGTGCAGGCAGTCGAAGAAGTACGGCCGCAGCAGCAACGCCTTGACCTGCTCCTCGCGCGTGCTGCCGAACCGGCTCATCGTGTCCTGGAACGGCCGCGGCCGCCCCGCGTCGGTCAGCGCGAGGGTTTCGCCGTCCAGCACCACCGACTCGCACGGCAGCGCCCGCACGAGCTCGACCAGCTCCTGGACGCTCCCGGTGATCTCGCGCAGCGTCCGCGTCCAGACGTGCACCTCGTCACCCTGCCGGTGCACCTGGATCCGCGCACCGTCCATCTTGTACTCGACGATCGCCTCGGCGTGCTCGGCGACGGCCTCGTCCAGCGACTCCGCCGGCGACGCCAGCATCGGCTTGATCGGCGTGCCCAGCGTCAGCCGGAACTCCGCCAGCGCGGCCGGCCCGCCGGTCATCGCCGCGACCCCGGTGACGCCCAGCTTCCCGGACAGCATGAACGCCCGCCGCACGTCCTCGGCCGGCACCTCGGCCGCCGCCGCGACGGCGTCGACCATCACGCCTTCCAGCGCGCCCTGCCGCAGCTCGCCGGTGACCAGCCGGAACAGGAACTGCTGCTCGTCCTTCGTGAGCCGCTCGAACAACGCCCGCAGGACCTCCTGCCGCCGCGTCGCGGAGCCCGTGCCCGCCGCGACGCCGGCCGCCGCGGTCAGCGCCGCGTCGACCTCGGCCACCGTGACGACGGGCTCCGGCACCGCACCCGCGCCCAGCCCGGCCAGGGTGCGCCAGCCCGCCCCCAGCCGGTCCTGCGCCGTCTGCCCGGTCAGGTACGCGATCACCACCGGCAGCTCACCGACCTCGGCGGCGCGCAGCACTTCGGCCAGGAGGGCGATCTTCGCCTTCCTGGACCTCGTCGCCGCCAGCTCGGCGGACGCCCGGACCAACTCGCTCAGCAACACCCGGACATCATGACCCGAACCACCGACAATTTCCGGACGGCTAGATGTCTCCCCTGGTGCAGAGGGGGTCGAGCAGCCCGTCCTTGGCCACGCAGGGGGTGTACCCGGCGTCCTGCAGCTCGGCCCGCGCGGTCGGGCTCGCCAGGTAGTCGAGGAACCGCTTCAGCACGCTCCCGTTCGCCGGGACGCCCTTCGTGTACAGGTACTCGACGGTCCAGAACCGGTACCCGGCGTCGACGGTCGTGACGTCGGGGTAGTGGCCGTCGAGCTGCACGATCGTCACCTGCTGGTCGCGGGCGGCCGCTGTTTTGGCCGCCGGGACGTCGGCGTACCCGATCGCGCCCGGCACCGCGCCGACCTCGGTCAGCACTTCGGCTGTCGTGCCGCGCTCGCAGCGGGTGGTCGCCGCGGCCGGGTCGCGCTCGGGCTTGCGGCACGAATCCGACGTCAGCTTGTCCTCCGCGCCGCCGAGGACCTTCTGCTCGAACGTCTTGCGCGTGCCCGACTCCTGCCCGCGCCCGACGATCCCGATCGGCACCGACGGCCCCGGCCGCAGCTGGTCCCAGTTGCGCACGCGGCCGCTGAAGATGTCCTTGACCTGCTGGGTCGTCAGCTTGTCGATGCCGGCCGCGCGGTTGACGACCAGGCTGTACACGACCACCGCGACGGCCTTCGCCTCCAGATCGGGGCCCGCTTCGCCGGACTTGCCGTCGGAGAGCACCGCCAGCTCGTCCTTGCCCGCCGCGTCGACCGGGGCGAGCGCGCGGACGCCGGTGACGCTGCCGGTCGCGCGGGTCGTGATGGCCGCGCCATCGCACTGGCCGTGGTACTCCGTCGCGATGCTGTCCATGATCGGTATGAACGCGCTCGACCCCTCGACCGAGAGCTTCCCGGTGGCGCACTGCGCGGAGTCGGCCGGCCGCGACCACGAGACGAGCAGCGTCGCCAGCAGGGCGCCGGTCAGCAGCACCCCGACGGCCGTCGTGATGACCGGCCAGCCGAACCGGCGCTGCTTGCGGTCGTCCTTGATCCGGCCGGCGGCGAGCCGCGCGTGGTGGTCGATCTCCTTGCTGATCTCGCCGTCGTTCCCGTCGGATTCGCGTAGCACGACGACCAGCTTGAACTTCTCCTTGCGCTTCAACGAAAGCCGCGCGAACCGCACGCCGTGCCATTCCGGCGCCTCCGGCGGTGCTTCGGCCGCGGCGAGCCCCGCGAACCGCTTCGGCAGAAGCGCGCGCACGCGCGACAGCTTCACGCCTTCGACCGGCCGTTGCGGGGTCTCGCGCGTGAAGAACTCGAGGCCGTCGCGGACGTGCTGGCGCAGGCCGTCGTCGGTCGCGTCGGACACGCGCGCGTCCCAGACGATCCGGCTGCCGAAGGTGAACGACAGCGGGATCTCGAAGTCGCCCGGCGCGATGTCGAACCCGCCGGTGTTGTGGATCCGGATGACGACGATGCTCATCCGGTCGAGCAGCCGCGCGACCTGTTCGAGCTGCGGGTCGGCCTGCGCCGAGCCGTTCTCGCCGTCGTGCAGGTCGATCGGGGACAGCCCGATCTTGGAGTTGTAGAGGACGCGGAACGTCATCCGCCGCCGCCGGATGAAGTAGCGGTCGACGAACGGCGCGGCGATCGCGACCAGCGCGGCGATCCCGAGGACGAGGCTGCCGGAGTCCGAGCTCAGGATTTCGGCGAGGGACTGCATCGTCGCGCCGATGCCCACCGTGCTGCTCCTCTACCCCCGACTCCCCAGGTGCAGCAGCCTAAGCAGCCGTTACGCCGGGTGGGTGCGCGATGGCCGACTGTTCACCGGCCGTTCATCGGCGGCGATCCAGCTGGCCAGCAGGCCGAGCGCGCGTTCGGTCTCCGACCCCGGTTCGGCGTGGTAGACGACCATGCCCTGGTCGGTGTCCTGGGGCAGCCGCAGCGTCTGGTAGCGCAGCCGCAGCTCGCCGACGACGGGGTTGTTCAGCACCTTCCACCCCTGGGCCTTCTCCTGGACGGCGTGCTCGGCCCACAGCTTCCGGAACTGCTCGCTGGCCAGCGAAAGCTCGCCGATCAGCTGCGCGTACCGCGGGTCGCCGGGGTGCCGTCCGCTTTCCGCACGCAGGTTCGCGACGAGCTCGCGGCACACGGCGTCGTACTCCGGGTGCAGCTCCTTCGCGCGTGCGTCGGTGAAGATGAGCTTCGGCATGTTTCGCTCTTCGAGGTCGGCGAAGGCGAACGCGACCGCGCCGCCGAGGGCGTTCCAGGCGAGCACGTCCATGTACCGCCCGAAGACGAACGCGGGCGCCTGGATCGCGTCGAGCAGCTGCTGCAGCTCGGGCCGGATCCGCTGCGGCGCGCGCTCGTCGCGGCGCTTCGGCGCGGCGAGGTTGCGCAGGTAGGACTCCTCGCCGACGTTGAGGCGCAGCGCGCGGGCCAGCGCGTCGAGGACCGCGTCCGAGACGTTCTTCGCGCGGCCCTGCTCCAGCCGCGTGTAGTAGTCGACGCTGATCCCGGACAGCTGCGCCAGCTCCTCGCGGCGCAGGCCCTTGACCCGCCGCTGCGTGATCCCGGGCGGCAGGCCCAGGTCGGCGGGGTCCAAGGCGGCGCGGCGCGCCTTCAGGAAGGCGCCCAGCTCGGCTGCGTCACTCATGCCTCCAGTATCCCCGGCTCGCGGTTTCCCGCCTGGTACTGCCAGACCCAGGTTGAGTGTGACCTGGTCCGCCCTCCTCGCCGCTTGCAGAGTCGGTGGCATGGAACGACGAATTCTGGGCGGCACGGGGATTTCGGTCAGCGAGTACGCGTTCGGCGCGATGATGCTCGGGCAGTGGGGCAACCCGGACCACGAAGAGGGGGTCCGGATGCTGCACACCGCGCTCGACGCGGGCGTCAACTTCTGGGACACCGCGGACATGTACAGCCACGGCGAGAACGAGCAGATCGTCGGCAAGGCGCTCAAGGGCCGGCGC
The DNA here is from genome assembly GCF_044768185.1 of Amycolatopsis sp. NPDC101161. Taxonomy (NCBI): domain Bacteria; kingdom Bacillati; phylum Actinomycetota; class Actinomycetes; order Pseudonocardiales; family Pseudonocardiaceae; genus Amycolatopsis; species Amycolatopsis sp. NPDC101161. The sequence goes on along the minus strand of NZ_JBIWPI010000002.1, from coordinate 736,174 downwards.
GACGACGTCGTGCTGGCCACCAAGGGCTTCTTCCAGATGGGGTCCGACCCCAACCAGGGCGGGCTTTCCCGGCGCTGGCTGACTCGCGCGCTGGACGACAGCCTGCGCCGCCTCGACACCGACTACATCGACCTCTACCAGGTCCACCGGCCGGACCCGGCGACCGACATCGAGGAAACCCTTTCGGTGCTCACGGACTTCGTGCGCGCCGGCAAGGTCCGCGCGATCGGGTCGTCGGACTTCCCGGCCGAGCAGATCGTGGAAGCCCAGTGGGTGGCCGAAAAGCGCGGCCTGGCGCGGTTCCGCGCCGAGCAGCCGCCGTACTCGATCTTCAACCGGGCGATCGAGGCCGCGGTGCTGCCGACCGCGCGGAAGTACGGCATGGGCGTGCTGACCTGGAGCCCGCTGGCCAGCGGCTGGCTGTCCGGCAAGTACACGAAACCGTCCGATGTGGACCTGTCGGAAGGCCGCCGGACGTTGCAGGCGCACAAGTTCGACCCGGCGCTGCCGGAGAACGCCGTCAAGTTCGAGGCGATCGCGCAGCTGAAGAAGATCGCCGACGACCTGGGCCGGCCGCTCACCCATCTGGCGACGGCGTTCGTCCGGGCGCACCCGGGCGTGACGTCGGCGATCATCGGCCCGCGGACCCCGGCGCAGTTGGACGACCTGCTCGCCGGCGCGGACCTGGTGCTGGACGACGACGTGCTGGACCGGATCGACGAGATCGTCCCGCCGGGCACCGACCTCAACTCGGCCGAGAAGGACTACACCCCGCCGGCGCTGGCGGACAAGCGCCTGCGCCGGCGGTAGCGGTCACTTGCCGCCGCGGGCCATGCGGAGGACGTCGAGCGCTTCGTCGAGCTGCTCTTCGGTGAGCTTGCCGTCCTTCACGTAGCCGCGCTCGATGACGACCTCGCGGATCGTCTTCAGCTCCTTGAGCGCCTGCTTCGCGACCGCGGCGGCCTCTTCGTATCCAATGTATTTGTTCAGCGGCGTCACGATCGACGGCGAGCCCTCGGCGTAGGTGCGCGTGCGCTCGGTGTTCACCGTGATGCCCGCGAACACCTTGTCCGCCAGCAGGCGCGACACCGCGGCGAGCAGGCGCGCCGACTCGAGGACGTTCCGCGCGATCACCGGCAGGTTGACGTTGAGCTGGAAGTTGCCGGCCGCGCCGGCGAAGGCGACGGCCGCGTCGTTGCCGATCACCTGCGCGACGACCTGCAGCGTCGCCTCCGGGATCACCGGGTTCACCTTGCCCGGCATGATCGACGAGCCCGGCTGCAGGTCCGGCAGCGCCAGCTCGGCCAGCCCGGTGCGCGGACCGGAACCCAGCCAGCGCAGGTCGTTGGCGATCTTGTTGAGGGACACGGCGATCGTGCGCAGGTGCCCGGACGTCTCGACGACGCTGTCCTGCGTCGCCTGCGCCTCGAAGTGGTCGCGAGCCTCGGTCAGCGGCAGGCCGGTGACGGTGGCGAGCTCGGTCGCGACGGCCTCGCCGAAGCCGTCCGGCGCGTTGAGGCCGGACCCGACGGCGGTGCCGCCGATCGGCAGCTCGCCCAGCCGTGGCAGGCCCGACTTCAGCCGTTCGACGCCGAACCGGATCTGCGACGCCCACGCGCCGGCCTCCTGGCCGAGCGTGATCGGGACGGCGTCCATCAGGTGCGTGCGGCCGGACTTCACGACGTCGGCCCACTCCGCGGCGCGCACCTCGATGGCGCCGGCCAGGTACTCGAGGGCGGGGATGACGTCCTTGGTGACGGCTTCGGTGGCGGCGACGTGGATGGTCGTCGGGAAGGTGTCGTTCGACGACTGCGACGCGTTGACGTGGTCGTTCGGGTGCACGTCCCGGCCGAGGGCGCGGGTGGCGAGCGTCGCGATGACCTCGTTGGCGTTCATGTTCGACGACGTCCCGGAGCCGGTCTGGAAGACGTCGATGGGGAAGTGCGCGTCGTGGGCGCCCTCGGCGACCTCGTCGGCGGCGTCCGCGATGGCGTTCGCGACGTCGGCGTCGAGCACGCCCAGCTTGAGGTTGACCCGCGCGGCGGCGGCCTTGAGCAGGCCGAGCGCGCGGATCTGGGCGCGCTCCAGGCCCCGGCCGGAGATGGGGAAGTTCTCGACGGCCCGCTGGGTCTGCGCGCGGTAGAGCGCGGCGGCCGGCACGCGGACCTCGCCCATCGTGTCGTGTTCGATCCGGTATTCCTCGTCAGCCATACCCCCGATTCTGGACCTCTTCCGCAGTCACCGCGTGGTGGCGTTGCGCACTTCGGCGCCTTTGTATACATTGGATACGAAGAAGGGAGGCTTCGTGAACTCGGTGTACGAAGACGTGCGCGGCCTGATCGTGCTCGGGACCTACCCGGCGGGACAGCCGGTGAACGAGCAGGAGCTGTGCGACCGGCTCGGCGTCAGCCGCACGCCGGTGCGCGAGGCACTGCGCCGGCTGGAGAGCGACGGCCTGGTCGAGCCCGCGCGCCGCGGCGTGACGGTGATCGAGCTGGACTTGAAAGCCTTGCGGGACGACTACCTCGTCCGCGCCGCGCTGGAGGGGCTGACCGCCGAACTGACGGCGAGCCGGCAGCGGGACGGCGAACTGGCCCCGGCCGAACTCGCGCGGCTCGAGAAGCTCGCGGCCGAAGCGGACCGGGCCACCCGCAAGCGCGACTTCGCCGCGGGTGTCCGGCACAACCGGGCCTTCCACGCATACATCGCGACCCTCGCCGAGAACCCGCCCGCGGTCGAAGTCCTGGACCGGATCTGGGACCGGATCATCGTCTCGACCCGGGCGTCGCTGGCCGCGCCGATCCGGTCCGGCCAGGTCGACGACGAGCACCGGCACCTGGTCGCCGCCATCGCCGGCGGGCGGCCCGACGACGCCGCCTTCATGGCTCGCCAGCACGTCATGTCGACGATCTACGCCCTGGAAGGATCCCGGAAATGAGCCGGGAGCACCACTACGACGTCACGGTGCGCTGGACCGGCGAAACCGGCACCACGAGCTACCGCGGCTACGCCCGCGACCACGACGTCGAGGCGGCGGGCAAGCCGACGCTGGCGGCGAGCGCCGACCCCGCGTTCCTGGGCGCGGCCGACCGCTGGAACCCGGAAGAGCTGCTGGTCGCGACGCTGTCCCAGTGCCACATGCTGACGTACCTGGCGTTGTGCGCCCGGACCGGCGTGGTGGTGACCGGCTACGCCGACAGCGCGAGCGGCGTCATGCGGGAGGACGGCGCTCACGGTGGCCAGTTCACCGAAGTCGTCCTTCGCCCGGAGGTGTCGGTGGCGGAGGAGGACATGCGCGAGAAGGCGGCCGCGCTGCACCACGACGCCCACGAGCAGTGCTTCATCGCGAACTCGGTGAACTTCCCGGTGCGGCACGAGCCCGTCGTGCGGTAGCCCGCCGATCGTGTACGCGGCTGTACACCACACCTACTCGCTGGTAGGTTACGGCGATCCGCGTGATCCACTTCATGATTCAAAGGGGAGTCATGATCCGTAGCCACGTCCGTTCAGCCGCGCTCGCCGCCGCCCTCGCGCTGACCTTCGCCGCCGCGCCGGCGAGCCCGGCCGCCGCGTCAGCCGATTCCTTCTACTCCTACGACGGCAGCGCACCGCTGTCGTCCTACGCACCCGGGACGGTCCTCAAGACCCGGACGCTGAACTACCACGTCGTCGGACTCGCGATGCCGGTGAAGGCCGTCCAGCTGCTCTACCGCACCACCGACGCGCAGGGCCGCCCGGCCGCCAACGTCACCTCGGTCGTCCGCAGCATCACCGGCGACAGCACGAAAGCCGTGTCGTACCAGTCGGCCTACGACTCGCTCGACCCCGCGGACGCACCGTCGCGGGCGATCGCCGGGGACGTCACCCTCGGCGGCCTCCTGCCCAACGGCGAGTCGCTGCTGCTCCTGCCGTCGCTCCTGCTGGGCTACAACGTCGTCGTGCCCGACACCGAGGGGCAGACCGCGGACTTCGCCGCGGGGCCGGAGTACGGCACGACCACCCTCGACTCGATCCGCGCCGCGACGAGCTCGGCCGCCACCGGCATGACCGCGCACACGAAGTTCGGGCTCCTCGGCTACTCGGGCGGCGCGATCGCGACCGGCTGGGCGGCCGCACTCGCGCCGAGCTACGCCCCGGACGTCAACGCCAACCTCATCGGCTTCACCGAAGGCGGCGTGCTCGTCGACCCCGCGCACAACCTGAAGTACGTCGGCGGCAGCCCGGTCTGGTCCGGCGTCATCCCGATGGCGCTGATCGGCGTCGCGCGCGGCTTCGGCATCGATCTGCGGCCGTACGCGAGCGAGTACGGGCTGAAGGTGCTCGACGAGCTGGACCACGCGTCGATCATCGACGCGCTCGGCCGGTACCCGGGGTTGACGTGGCAGAAGATCGCGAAGCCGGAGTACGCGAACCCGAACTCGGTGCCGCCGTTCGTCGACGCCGTCAACAAGGTCAACATCGGATCCGCACCGACCCCGTCCGTCCCCGGGTTCATCGCCCAGGGCAACGCCGGGTTCCTCGAAGGCACCACGAACAACCTCCCGGGCATCGGCACCGGCGACGGCGTGATGGTGGCCGGCGACGTCCGGGCGCTGGCCCGGCAGTACTGCGCCACCGGCAACCGGTCGATCGAGTACCAGCAGTACGACCTGCTCAGCCACGTCGGCGGCGCGGCGGCGTGGGCGCCGGCGGCGATCGGCTGGCTGGCCGACCGGTTCGCGGGCAAGCCGGCGCCGTCCAGCTGCGGGCGCATCCCGGCGGGCAACTCCCTGGCCCCGGAGCAGCCGGCCTGACCCACGACCGGCGGACCGGTTCTGCCGACCGGTCCGCCGGGTACGGTCCCGCGGATGAAGACGCAGGACCGCCGGCTCCCCAAGGGGCCGCACAGCCTCAGCCGGGAAGAAGTGGCCGCGGCGCAACGCGTCCGGCTGGTCGAAGCGGTGCTGGCCAACGTCGGCGAACGCGGTTACGCCGCCACGACGGTCGGCCACGTCACGGCGTCCGCGGGCGTCTCCCGCACTTCCTTCTACGAGCAGTTCACCGACAAGCAGACCGCGTTCCTGGCCGCCTACCGGTCGGTGACCGGGCACTTCCTCGACCAAGGCGTCGCGGTGGCGGCCGAGGCACCGGCCCCGCTGGACGCGGTCGCCGCGTGCGGTGACTTCGTCGTCGGCTACGTGCGCCGCCGTCCGGTGGTGGCCCGCGCGGTCCTCCTGGAGATCTACGCCCTCGGCGACGCGGGCCTCGAAGCGCGCGAAGAGGTGCTGCGCGCGAGCGAAGCGGTGTTCGACCGGACTGCGGCGTGGTTGCATACAACGGATCCAATGGTGCCATTGCCGCCACCGTTCACGGCGCGCACCGTCGTCGCCGCGACGATCGAACTGCTCACCCATGCCATCTGGCTCGACACCGCCGAGGCCTACGACCGGGCCCGCGAAGCCATCCGGCACACGTGGCTGCTCGGCCTGCTCGGACACCGGAACATCCCCGCTTGAGCCGCCGGGCCGGACTAGGATCGGCTGTGTTCTCGATCACCGCCATCCACCACTGGCTGGAGCGAGCATGACTGAAGTTCCTGGGGACTCCTACGACCTCGTGATCATCGGCGCGGGCCCGACCGGCCTGTTCGCCGCGTACTACGCCGGGTTCCGCGGCCTCTCGATGGCGGTGGTCGACTCGTTGCCCGAGCCCGGCGGCCAGGTCACCGCGATGTACCCCGAGAAGATGATCTACGACGTCGGCGGGTTCGCCGAGGTCCGCGGCCGCGACCTCGTCGAAGGCCTGGTGAAGCAGGCCGCGCCGTGGAAGCCGAAGTACCTGCTGGGGCGCAAGGCCGAGAAGCTGGAGACCGTCGGCGACCAGGTCGAGCTGACCCTTGACGGCGGCGAAACCCTGCGCGCGGGCGCCGTGCTGATCACCGCGGGCATCGGCGAGTTCACCCCGCGCCCGCTGCCCGCCGGCGACGGCTGGCTCGGCCGCGGCATGGTCCACTTCGTGCCGTCGCTGGCCGCGCACGCCGGGCAGCACGTCGTGGTCGTCGGCGGTGGCGACTCGGCGTTCGACTGGATCCTCGCGCTGCACCCCGTCGCGGCGAGCGTGACGCTCGTGCACCGCCGCGCCAAGTTCCGCGCCGCCGAGTCGATCGTCCGGCAGGCGCGCGAGCTCGGGACCCGGATCATCACCGACGCCGAGGTCACGCGGTTCGTCGAAAACGCCGACGGCGAACTCGAAGCCGTCCACATCGCGGTCAAGGGCGCCGAAGAAGAACGGCTCCCGGCCAACGCCGTCGTCGCGGCGCTCGGGTTCACCGCCGACCTCGGGCCGATCGAGAGCTGGGGCCTGGAGATCGACCACCGCGCGATCGCTGTCGACTCGACGATGGCGACCGCGCGCGAACGCGTCTACGCCGCCGGCGACGTCGCCGCGTACCCGGGCAAGGTCAAGCTGATCGCGACCGGCTTCGGCGAGGCCGCGACGGCCGTCAACAACATCGCCGTCGCCCTCGACCCGGACGCCCACCTGTTCCCGGGCCACTCGAGCAACGCCGAGTAGGTCAAGCCTTCGTCTTCTCCGCGATCCAAGGCGCGTACGCGACAACAGACGTGTAGATCGACGGCGCCGACGCGCACACCGGGTCGTTGTTGCCCGGCCGGCTCGTGACGCCGGCGAGCAGCCAGTGGTCGCCGTCGCGGACGATCTCGGGGCCGCCGGAGTCGCCGAAGCACGCTCCGGACTTGCCGCCGGGGTTGTCCGTGCACAGCTCGGCCGTGCCGTCGAACACCGACGTGCACTTCGCGCCCTCGACGATGTGCGTGTCGAGCTGCTGCAGCGTCGTCGGGATCTGGCCGCAGTTGACCTTCGGGCAGGTCTGGCCCCAGCCGAGAATGCGGGTCGCCGTGCCAGGCGACGCGGCCGTCGCGAGCGCGATCGGAGCCGCCTTGGCCGGCGCCGCCAGCCGCAGCAGCGCGATGTCGCCCGCCGGGCTCTGGGTGTTGAAGGCCGGGTTCACGACGATGTCCGCGACCTGGCCGACCTCGCCACCCTGACCGACGTCGTTCGTTCCCGCCCGCACGGAGATCGCGGACGGGGTCTTGTCGAACGCGCAGTGCGCCGCGGTGACCACCCAGTCCGGGGCGATCAGCGCGCCGGCGCAGAAGAACCTGCCCGTCGAGGTGTGCAACGACACCGCGAACGGGTACGGCTGATCCGCGTCGCCGCCCCCGACGATGGCGGGGCCGGCCGACGCGGTACCGGGGACCAGGGCGAACACCAGGACCAGCAGGACCAGCAGTCGCCTGGGCACGGATCTCCTTACGGCAGCGGGGGAACGACGTCGTCGGCGGGCGCGTCCAGGTGGCCGTCGAAGTTGACCGAGGAGTACGCCCGCAGCTTGTTGAGCCGGTGGTAGCCGTCGATCATTCTGACGGTCCCGGACTTGGACCGCATCACGATGGACTGCGTCGTCGCGCCGCCCTCGCGGTAGTGGACACCGCGCAGCAGGTCACCGTCGGTGACGCCGGTCGCGCAGAAGAAGACGTTGTCGCCGCGCACGAGGTCGTCGTTGAGCAGGACGCGGTCGAGGTCGTGCCCGGCGGCGAGGGCCTTCTCGCGCTCGGCGTCGTCCTTCGGCCACAGCCGGCCCTGCAGCTCGCCGCCGAGGCACTTCATCGCGCAGGCCGCGATGATGCCCTCGGGCGTGCCGCCGATGCCGATCAGCATGTCGACGCCGGTGGTCGGGCGGGCCGCGGCGATCGCGCCCGCGACGTCGCCGTCGGAGATGAACCGGATCCGCGCGCCGGCGTCGCGGACCTCCTTGATGATCCGCTCGTGGCGCGGGCGGTCGAGGATGCAGACGGTGACGTCGCCGACGCTGCTGTTCTTCGCCTTGGCGACCCGGCGGATGTTCTCCGCGATCGGCGCGCCGAGCTCCACCTTGCCCGCCGCCTCCGGCCCGACGGCCAGCTTCTCCATGTAGAACACCGCGGACGGGTCGAACATCGCGCCGCGCTCGGCGACCGCGAGGACCGCGAGGGCGTTCGGCATGCCCTTGGCCATCAGCGTCGTGCCGTCGACCGGGTCGACCGCGACGTCGCAGTCCGGGCCGTCGCCGTTGCCGACCTCTTCGCCGTTGAACAGCATGGGCGCTTCGTCCTTCTCGCCCTCGCCGATCACCACGACCCCGCGCATCGACACCGTCGAGACGAGCTGGCGCATGGCGTCGACGGCCGCGCCGTCCCCGCCGATCTTGTCGCCGCGGCCGACCCAGCGGCCGGCCGCCATCGCGGCGGCCTCGGTCACGCGGACCAGCTCCATCGCGAGGTTGCGGTCGGGCGCTTCACGACGACTCTCTGCGGTGGACATCTGGGCCTCCCGGATCGTGGAACTGGCGGGTAGCCAGTCTGTCAGATACCCGCTGTCTTTCCAGATACCGACGGCATGGCCTACCTCACTGTTCGGAGTCGTCCTCCACGGACGCCAGGGCAGCCTCGATCCGCTCGCGGGCGCCTTCGAGATGGCGCTCACAGACCTTCGCGAGCTTCTCGCCCTTCTCCCACAACGCGAGCGACTGCTCGAGGGACAAACCGCCGGCCTCGAGCTCCCGGACGACCTCGACGAGGCGGTCGCGGGCCTGCTCGTAGCCGAGCTCCTCGCTGGGTGCTTCACTCACGCTCGGTGTTCTCCGACCTTCCGGGCTTCCACGCTGTTCGCGCACACTACCGCGCTGGCCATCGCGTGGTCGTACCCGACGAAGGCGAGGGCGAACTCCTGCCCGTCACCGTCCGCGATCGCCTCTTCGAGGTTCTCCTGCGCGCCGGCCACCCGCTTCCGGTGCCCGGCTCCGTCGGCGAACCACCAGCGTGAGCCGACCTGCATCGACGTCGCCTCGGACAGCCGCCGCAGCTGCGGGCCCAGGTCGCGGCGCGCCGCGCTGCCGCAGCCGGCGAGCAGCGCCGTCCAGCACTCGGCGGCCGCCCGGTCGGTGCGCACCGCCTGGTCCAGCAGCGGCCGCGCCCCCAGGCGCCGGGCCGCGTCCACGGTGAGCGGGAGGAACGTCGCTCTCACCCCTGCTCTCCTTCCGCCACCGCGCCGATCGCGCCGTCGCCCACGCGCACGCGCAGCTGGGCACCGGCCTCGACTTCGGAGACGGAGCGGAGTACCTGGAGGTTGCCTTCGGAGTCGAGGAACTGCACGACCGCGTACCCGCGGGCCAGCGTCGCGGCCGGCCCGAGCGCGGTCAGCCGGGCTCGCGCGCTCACCAGTTCGGCCTGGTCCTTGGCGAGCAGCGTCAGCATCGCGCGGCGCGCGCGTTCGCGGTGGACGTCGACGTCGTCCTGGCGCCGCTGGACCGGGCCGAGCGGGTCGGCCAGCGACGGGCGGCTGCGGAGCTGCGTCAGCAGCCGTGTCTGGGTGTCGACCCAGCCGTGCAGCGCGCGGCGCCCGCGGTCGCGCATCTGCCGGACGCGCTCGGTCTCCTCGCGGACGTCCGGGACGATCCGCTTGCTCGCGTCGGTCGGGGTGGAACAGCGCAGGTCGGCGACGTGGTCGAGCAGCGGCGTGTCCGGCTCGTGTCCGATTGCGCTGACCACCGGCGTGCCCGCGGCCGACACCGCGCGGCAGAGCGCCTCGTCGGAGAACGGCAGCAGGTCCTCGACGCTGCCGCCGCCGCGCGCGATCACGATGACGTCGATCTCGGGGTCGGCGTCGAGAATGCGCAGCGCGCGCATGACCTGCGGCACGGCCTGCGAGCCTTGGACCGCGGTGTTGATGACCTTGAACCGGACGTGCGGCCACCGGGTCTGGGCGTTGACCAGCACGTCCCGCTCGGCCGCCGACGCACGGCCGGTGATCAGCCCGACGCCCTTCGGCAGGAACGGGATCGGCCGCTTGCGCTGCGGCGAGAAGAGGCCTTCGGCGGCCAGCAGCTTCTTCAGGCGTTCGATCCGGGCGAGCAGCTCACCGATGCCGACGGCGCGGATCTGGTCCGCGCGCAGGCTGAGCGTGCCGCGGCCGAAGAAGAACGACGGCTTCGCGTGCACCACGACGCTGGCGCCCTCGCGCAACGGCGGTTCCATCTCGCGGATCAGCCAGTTCGGGCAGGTCACCGACATCGAGACGTCCGCCGACGGGTCGCGCAGCGTCAGGAACGCGGTCTGCGTGTTCGGCCGCGAGTTGACCTGCGTGACCTGGCCTTCGACCCAGACGCTGCCGAGCCGGTGGATCCAGTCGCCGATCTTGCGCGCGACCGTGCGGACCGGCCAGGGTTTTTCGGCGGTGCTGGCTTCGGTTTCGGTCACTGGCCGTTCTCTTGGCCGTCTTCCCCGGCCTGCTCGGCCTTGCGGGCGTTGGCGATCCGGCGCGAGAGCATCCCGGTGAACGACGAGCGGTCGGCGTTCGCGCGCTCGTACTCGAGGATGGTCTCGAGCTGGGGGATCGACAGCTGGCGCAGCCGGGCCCGCAGCTGCGGGAGGGTGAGCTGGTCGTAGCCGGTCAGGCCGGCGGGACCCTCGTAGCCGGCGGCACTGGTCCGCGGCGTCTCGCTCTTGGTCTTCTTGTCGATCGCGGGCGTGCCGGGCTTGGGCTTGTTGTCTTCCGGGGCGTCGTTCTCGCCGTCGGCGTGCTCCTCGGCGAGCGCGCGCTCCTCTTCGGCCCAGGGATCGCCCAGTTCCGCTTCGAGTTCGGCCACTGACGGAACGTGACCGTTGATCTCCGAGCGCGGCTCGGGCACTTCGGCGACCGTCGAGCGGTTCGGCCGGACGTCCGGCTGGATGTCTTCGTCGAAGGTCGCCCAGCTGGGCGCGTCCTCGACCGGACGCAGGCTCGACAGGGCGTTGTCGCCCTTGATCGCCAGCTCGGTGACGTGCTGCTGGACGCGCATGGAGGCCTGCAGCACCTGGCTGACCACGGTCACCGGGAGCCCGGCGAGCTGCCGGGGAAGCTCACGAACCCGCTCGGCGGTGGAGACGGCGAGGCCCGCGGCGACCCGGAGGGGGAGCGGGAATGGCTTCATGCGTCCAGCCTGCCGCATGTAGGCCGAACTGCCCAACCGAAAGGGTGGACTCGGGCGCGTTGCGTGACCCCCGGCACAGCTCGGTAGAGGGACGAAGCTCACCCGAAAGGGACTTCGAGTTCGCCTCCGGGCTGCCCGTACCCTGGGTGCCATGAGTTCAGCGAGTCCCGGAATCGAGCCCGCGGGTACCCCGACGATCACCGGAACCGCTTCCGGCAAGCGGGTGCTGCTCGCCAAACCCCGTGGTTACTGCGCCGGCGTCGACCGCGCGGTGATCGCCGTCGAGAAGGCCCTCGAGGTCTACGGCGCCCCCGTGTACGTCCGCAAGGAGATCGTCCACAACAAGCACGTGGTCGAGACGCTGCGCGACCGCGGCGCGATCTTCGTCGACGAGACGTCCGAGGTGCCCGAGGGCGCACTGGTGGTGTTCTCCGCCCACGGCGTCTCGCCGATGGTGCACCAGGAGGCCGCGGACCGGAACCTGCGCACGATCGACGCGACCTGCCCCCTGGTGACGAAGGTGCACAAGGAGGTCAACCGGTTCGCCAAGGACGACTACGACATCCTGCTGATCGGCCACGAGGGTCACGAAGAGGTCGAAGGCACGGCCGGCGAGGCGCCGGACAAGGTCCAGCTGGTCGACAAGGCCGAGGACGTCGACAAGGTCGAGGTCCGCGACCCGTCGAAGGTGATCTGGCTGTCCCAGACGACCCTGTCGGTCGACGAGACGATGGAGCGCGTCGACCAGCTCCGCGAGCGCTTCCCGGGTCTGGCGGACCCGCCGAGCGACGACATCTGCTACGCGACGACGAACCGCCAGGTCGCCGTCAAGGCGATGGCCGCGGAGTGCGACCTGGTGCTGGTGGTCGGGTCGACGAACTCGTCCAACTCGAAGCGCCTCGTCGAGGTGGCCCTGAAGGCGGGCGCCCGGGCGTCGTACCTGGTCGACTTCGCGCACGAGGTGGACGAGGCGTGGCTGTCCGACGTGACGACGGTCGGGGTGACCTCGGGTGCGTCCGTGCCGGATGAGCTGGTCATGGAGCTGCTGGACTGGCTGGCCGAGCGTGGCTACGGCGACGTCAACGAGGTGACGACGGCCAACGAGAAGATCACCTTCGCGCCGCCGAAGGAGCTGCGAAAGGTCTGAGACCACTCAAGCGAAAAGGCCGGTCACCATCCGCGGATGGTGACCGGCCTTTTCGCTGGTCGTCAGCGCTCTTCATCGTCCCAGGGACGGTTCCGGCGCGGCGGCTGACTCCGGCCACCCGACGGGCGGCGGGGCGGCGGTGTGTCACGGCCGTCTTCCGCCGGTGGGCGCGGACGCCGCCGGGGAGCGTCGCCGCGACGACGCGGGTCGCTGTCCGCCGGGGGCGGGGTCCGGCGGCCGGCCGGCGGTGGCTTGCGCGCGCCACGGTCGCGTTCGGCGGAGGCGCCTCCGCGCGGCGTCCGGCGTTCGCCGTCCGCCGCGGCACGGCGTTCGCCGTCCGCGGGCGGGCGGGGCCGCCGCGGCGGTTCGCCGTCACGCCCACGCCGCGGGGGCACCGGCGTCTGGCCGGTGCGGCTCGACCCGGGCGGCCGCGGACGACCGCCGGCCGAGGTGGCCGCGGCCCGCGTCGACGGCTTCTCGTCTTCGTCCGCCTGCCGCCGGTCGGCCGCCTTGCCCTTGGCCTTCTTCGGGGCGTCGGGGTCGCGTTCGCGGAAGATCCGGACGAACCCGATCAGCAGCGTGATGCCGGTCGTGATCGCCATGGTCGGGAAGCCGTTGATCAGCGGCGTGCCGATGTTCAGGGCCTTGGACAGCATGTCGTCGCCCTGGGACCCCGAGGTCAGCAGGATCACGCCGGGCACGACCACGGCCAGCACGAGCGGCGGCATCACCATCGGCCCGAACAGCCCCCGCCGCCGCACCGCGCAGACCGCGATGACGGCCCCGGCGATGTAGCAGACGGTGAAGATCACCGGGATGCTGCCCTGGCTCGGCTTGCCGATCAGGGCGCCCACGATGGCCAGGCCGAAGCCGACGAGCACGGCGGCCCACCACGGCAGTCCACGCCTCGAACCGACGACGGGACGCTCGTCCCACGGCACGGAGACGTCGTCGGCATCTGGATCGCTTTGGCGATCGCGAATCGCGGTCACGAGACAACACCGTATCTCGTGGTTGTGAAGATCTTGCCAGCACCGCCGCCGACGTGGGCGTATCGCCACCCGGCGGCGTGACCCGAATGGCCCCGCCGGGCGCTGTCGTGATGTGGTCCAGTCCTTCGCGCGCGCTGCCGGTTTGTCTCCTTTCGCCGCCTAGGCGTTCGGGTCGTCGCAGGTGAGCGGCTTATGGCTCGATCCGCGTCACGACCCCGCCAGTTGGCCCGAGTACCCGCCCAGCCGAGCTTCAGTCACCTCAGGTCGACAGCGGAAATCCGTCCACTCAGCTGGCCGCCAGCTCGTCCCCCTTCCGCACCTGGGGAACGGCGGCCGGGCTCCCCGCCGCGTCCGTCAGCGGTGCCACCGTCGCCCGGAAGACCTCCAGCGCCTCCAGCTCCCGCCGTCGCGCCGACAGGAACCGCTGCAGGTGCGTGCTCGACAGGTTCAGCGCGTCCACCGCGCCGCCCGCCGCCCGGTGCGCGGCCGCCGCCCCGGCGCGCACCTGCTCGACGTCGGCCTCCAGCGTCCGGTCGCTCGCCGCGAACAACGCCGCCGAGGCCAGCACCCCGAACCCGGTCGGTCCGCACAGGAACACCCGCCGGTCGATGAGCCAGCGCAGCAGCTCCGGGTCGGTGTCCAGCGCCGCGACCACGGCCGCGTCGGACGGGACGAACATGATCGTCCCGTAGATCGCGTCGGCCCAGCGCTGGTAGCCCTTGCCCGCCAGCTCGGCCGCCCGCGACCGGATCTGCCGGACGTGCGCGCGCAACGCGTCGACCCGCTCCGCCGGGTCGTCGGTCTCCACCGCCTCCGCCCAGATCGCCATGCTCGCCTTCGCGTCCACCGGCACCGTGCGGTCGCCGCCCACGCGCAGCACCATGTCCGGCTTCGCCGAGCCGCCGCCGCCCACGTCGGTCTGCAGCGTGAAGTGCAGGTTCTCCCGCAGCCCCAGCGCCCGCGCGGTCTCCACCAGCACCTGCTCGCCCAGCTCGCCGCGCCCGCTGATCGAGGCGAACGCGACCTCGTACCGCCGCAGCGCCAGCTGCTGCTGGTCCGACTTCGCCCGCTCGGCCGCCACCTGCCGGGCCGCCGCGTCCGCCCGGCGCATCCCGTCGTTGTACAGCCGCCACAGCACCGCGACGGCGAACAGCAGCAGGACCGCGAGCACGATCGCCGCGGTGGTCAGCACCGTTGCCACTTCCCTCTCCTCCCTCCGGGCCGCCTGGTTCGGACCGCGCAGACATCATGGCGGACAGCACCGACAAAAACCGCAGCCGAACCGTCGCTCTGGGTAGCTGACCTGGGAACAAATGAAATTCCGGCAGGGCGTGTCCGGTTCGGATGGACCGCTCCGACCCCTTCGGCAGTACTCGGAGAAGAGAACGGAGCACGCCATGACGTTCCCCCTCGTCGGCGTCGGCTTACCGATCATCGAACCGCTCGCGGGCCCCGATGCGATCCGGCGCATCGCGCTCGCCGCCGACCGCTTCGGCTTCCACAGCGTCGGCACCTACGACCGCCTCCTCGTGCCCGCGACGCCCGGCTGGCGCAACGACGCCGGCCTGCCCGAGCACGCGGCCTTCGACGCCGTGGAGACGCTGACCTGGGTCGCGGCGGTCACCGAGCACGTCCGCCTCGTCCCGGGCGTGGTCAACGCGCTGTTCCAGCCGCCCGTGCTGCTCGCGCGGCGGCTGGCCACCCTCGACCGGCTCTCCGGCGGCCGCGTCGCCGCCGGTCTCGGCCAGGGCTGGCTGCCGGAGGAGTTCGCGGTCAGCGGCGTGCCCCCGTCGCGCCGGGGTCGCGGCTTCGAGGAGTACCTCGAAGTCCTGCGCGCCTGCTGGGCGCCCGACCCCGTCGAGCACGACGGCCCGCGCTACCCGGTCGCGCGGGCGCTCATCGGGCCCAAGCCCGAGCGGCCGCTGCCGATCCTGCTCGGCGCCGTCGCGCCTCAAGCCGTCGAACGCGCCGCGCGGCTCGCCGACGGCTTGATCGTCGCCTTCCTCTCCTGGGAGAGCGCGGAAGAGCAGCTGCGGATCTACCGCGACGCGGGCGGCGACGGCCGGATCGTGCTCCGCGCGGGCCCGCCGGGCACCGCGTTCCTCGAGTCGACGATCGTCAAAGACCTCGGCCGCGCGGCGGATCTCGGCGTCACGGAGGTGATCTGGGACCTCAACGTCGTCGGCCTGGGCGTGGACGAGCAGCTGGCGGCCTTCGAGGACCTCGCCTTCGAACTGGGCACCTGCTAGTGTTCGTACACACGTTCGAGTGAGTCCGCGGCGAGTCGCCGCGGTTTCGTCGGGGCCGGGTCGTACCTTGGCCCTCGTGAGATTCCTGCACACCTCCGACTGGCACGTCGGCCGCACGTTCCACGGCGCCGACCTGCTCGCGGAACAGGAAGCGGTGCTCGGGCACCTCGCCGACCTCGTGGCCGGTGAGGCGATCGACGCCGTCCTGGTGGCAGGCGACATCTACGACCGCGCGGTGCCGTCGGCCGAGGCCGTCCGGGTGGCCACCGCGGCGGTTGCGCGGATCCGCGCCGCCGGCGCGCAGTTGATCGTCACGCCCGGGAACCACGACTCCGCGCCGCGGCTCGGCGCGTTCGCCGAGTTCGCCGCGGCAGGGGGCCTTCACCTGCGGACCACCGTCGGCGGGCTGGCCGACCCGGTGCTCCTGGAAGACGCCCACGGCCCGGTCGCCGTCTACGGAATCCCTTACCTGGAGCCGGAACCGGCGCGCCACGCGCTGGGCGTGCCGGACGCGCGCGGCCACACCGGCGTGCTCACCGAGGCCATGCGAAGGATTCGCGCGGATCTCGAAACCCGGCCTGGCGTCCGATCAGTCGTGCTGGCGCACGCGTTCGTGACCGGCGGTGAGCCGACCGACTCCGAGCGCACGATCGCGGTCGGGGGCGTCGAGCAGGTGCCCGGCTCGGTCTTCGACGGCGCCGACTACGTGGCGCTCGGCCACCTCCACGGCCCGCAGACGCTCGCCGAACACCTGCGGTACTCCGGCAGCCCGCTGGCGTACTCGTTTTCCGAAGCGCGGCAACGCAAATCGGTCTGGCTGGTCGACTTCGACGCGGGTGGGCTCGCCGACGTCCGCCGGCACGAGCTGCCGGTGCCGAGGGCGCTCGCCACGTTGCGCGGCGAGCTCGAAGACCTGCTCGTGGCACCGGAACACGACCAGTTCCTCGAGCACTTCCTGTCGGTCACGGTGACCGACCGGGTCCGCCCGGTCGATGCGATGCGGCGCCTGCGCGAGCGGTTCCCGTTCGCGGTGCACCTGGAGTGGGAACCCGCAGGCGGCCACAGCGGCGCCCCGCTGCGGTACTCCGACGCCGTCCGCGGCCGGTCGGACATCGAGGTCTCGCGCAGCTTCCTCGACGACTGCCGCGGTGCCCCGCCCACCGAAAGCGAAGAGCAGCTCCTGTTCCGGGCCCTGGAAGCGGCCGACCGGGGGGCGCTCGCGAAATGAGGCTGCACAGGCTGGAGGTCGAAGCCTTCGGGCCGTACTGCGCGCGCGAAGTGGTCGACTTCGACGTGCTCGGCGCCGACGGTCTCTTCCTCCTGCACGGCGAAACCGGCGCGGGCAAGACCACGTTGCTCGACGCGATCGCGTTCGCCCTGTTCGGTGTCGTCCCCGGAGCCCGCAACGAGGCCAAGCGGCTGCGCTGCGACCTGGCCGAGCCCGACCAGGTCACCGAGGTCGCGCTGGAGCTGACCGTGCAGGGCCACCGGCTGAAGATCGTGCGCAACCCGGAGTACCAGCGGCCGAAGCGACGCGGCGAGGGCACGACCACGCAGCAGGCGAAGGTATCGCTGAGCTGGGTCGGCGCCGCGCCCGCCGGGCTGGCGCCGGAGGGCCTGATCCGGATCGAGGAGGTCGCGCGCACCGTCGAGCGGCTGCTCGGGATGACGGCGGCCCAGTTCTTCCAGGTGGTGCTGCTGCCGCAGGGCGAGTTCGCGCGGTTCCTGCGGTCCGACACCGCCGAGCGCGAGAAGCTGCTGGAGCGGCTGTTCGGCACCGAACGCTTCGCCGACGTCGAACGCTGGTTCGCGGACCTGCGGGCCGAGCGTGGCCGGGAACTCGAGCAGCGGCAAGGGAAAGTGCGCGAGCTGCTGGCCCGGTACGCGCAGGAAGCACAGCAGGACCCGCCCGAAACCGAGGTCGCGGAGTGGGTCGACGTCGTGCTGGCGGCGTCCGCCGAACGCGTCGGACAGGTCACCGCCGAAGAGGAACGGACGCGGTCGGCCGCGCGGCGCGCCGATGTCTACCTGCAAGAAGAACGGGCCGGCGCGGAGAAGATCCGCCGGGTCCGCACGGCGCACCTGCGGCTCGTCGAGATCACCGAGCAGGCGCCGCAACGCGCCGAGTGGGCGCAGGAGGTCGCGGCCGCGCGGCGGGCGGCCGGGGTCGCCGTGGAGGCCGACCTGCTGGACCGGCGGGCCGCGGAACTGACCGAAGCCGAGCAGGCCGAGAAGGAGCGTGGCGCTCGGCTGCGGGAGTTCGGCACCCGGGCGACCGGCGACCTCAAGGTGCGGGCGGCCGCCGCGCGGGAGGAGGCCGGCGCGGTCGCGGAGCTCGTCGCCGAGGCCGAGCAGCAGCAGCTCGACATCATGCGGCGGGACGACCGGAAGCTGGCCGCCGTCACGGCGCAGCAGCAGGTCGAAGCGCTGACCACCGAGCTGGCCGCCATTCCGGGGCAGCTGGCCAAGCTGCGCGCGGACGCCCTCGCGGCGGCCGAGGCCGAAGCGAAGCTCGACGGTGCGCGCGCCAGGGTGGACGAGCTGCGGGCGTTCGCGCGTGACGCGGCCGAACTCCCCGAAGCACAAGCGAAAGTCGCGCGGGGCGAAGCGAAACTGCGCGAGGTCGTCGACACGCACCAGGCGGCCCGGCAGCGGCGGCTCGACCTGCGCGAGCGGCGGCTCGACGGGATGGCGGCCGAACTGGCCGCCGCGTTGCCGGACGGCGCGCCCTGCCCGGTCTGCGGGTCGGCCGAGCACCCGGCGCCGGCGAACCGGAGCGCCGAACTGGTCGACCCGGCCGAAGAACGTGCCGCCGAGGAAGCCGAGCAGGCGGCCGACGCGGTGCGGCAGCGGGTCGTCGTCGCGCTGGAAGAGGCGAAGGCGCGGCTGGCCGGCCTGCTCGAACGGCTGGCCGGGCGCACGGCCGAGTCGATCACCGCGGAGCTGGCCGAAGCCCGGTCCACGGTCGCCGCCCTGACCGAGCGGGCGGCCGGGAAGGCGAAGCTCGGCGAGCAGGTCGTACTCCTGGAACGCGATCTCGAGCTGCGGACCGAACGTCGCCGGCAGGCCGAACAGGCGGCGACCGAGGCCACGACCGACGTCCGGGCCCTCGAAGAACGGCTGGCCGAGCGCGAACGCCGGCTCGTCGCCGGGCGCGGCGAGTTCGCGGACGTCACGGCCCGGCGGGAGCACCTGGTCGGGCTGGCCGAGGCCCTCGAAGGGGTCGCCGAGGCCCGGACGGCCGTCGCGGGCGCCCGGGAGCGCGTCGCCCAGCAGCGCGCGCTGGTCGAGGCGGCGGTCAAGGCGAAGGGGTTCACGTCGCTGAAGAAGGCGCGGGCCGCGATGCTGCCGGACGAGCAGATCGAGAAGCTGGAGCAGGGCATCGCCGAAGCCGAGGCCGCCGCGGCGGGGGCGCGGGCGCTGCTGTCCGAGCCCGACCTGTTCGGGATCTCGCCGGACGACGTCGCGGACGTCGATCGCGCGGCCGATGCGGCCCAGCTGGCGCGGGCGCGCGCCGACTCCGCGTACGCGGCGCTGCGGGTGGCGACCGCCCAGCACGAAGAGCTGGCGCGGCTGGCCGTCCTGTTGCGCGAAGCGCTCGCCGGCCTCGCACCGGCCGAAGCGGCGTACGCGGAGCTACGCGCGCTCGCGGACGTCGTCAACGGGCGCGGGCAGAACAGCCGGAAGATGTCGCTGCGTTCGTATGTGCTGGCGGCGCGGCTGGAAGAGGTGGCGGTCGCCGCGACCCACCGGTTGCGCACGATGAGCCAGGGGCGGTACTCGTTCGTGCACTCGGACGCGGCGGGGGCACGCGGCACCCGCGGCGGTCTGGGCATCGACGTGCTGGACGACTACTCGGGCACGATCCGCCCGGCGAAGACGCTGTCCGGCGGTGAGTCGTTCCTGGCGTCGCTGGCCCTGGCGCTGGGGCTGGCCGACGTCGTGGCGGGCGAGACAGGCGGCGCGTTGCTGGACACCCTGTTCGTCGACGAGGGGTTCGGCACGCTGGACGCCGAGACCCTCGACGTGGTGATGAACATCCTCGACGAGCTCCGCGCGGGCGGGCGGGTGGTCGGCCTGGTGTCCCACGTGGAGGAGCTGCGCCAGCGCATCCCGACGCGGCTGCGGGTCCGCAAGTCCCGCACGGGCTCGACGGTGGAGGTGCGCGCCGGCTGAGGACTCGGACAAGATGAAGCCATGACGGACCAGCCCCCGAACGGCCTGCCCCGCTACCGCCTGCTCACCGGCCCGGACGACGCGAAGTTCTGCCACCGGGTCAGCGAGGCACTGGAGCTGGGCTACCGGCTCCACGGCTCCCCGGCGGCGACGTTCGACGGCAACCAGGTGATCGTGGCCCAGGCGCTGCTCTGGCAAGGCGCGCAAGGCTGACACCGGCCGGGGCGATCGCGAGCTCAGCCGAGCCCCGCCGTCGCCGCGTGGCGCAAGTACATGCCCGCGTACGAGCACCACGGCGTCCACGCCCGGGCCCGCTCGGCCAGCGAGCCCGGCGCGATGCCCAGCGCCGCGGCCCCGTGCCGGACCACCGCGTCCTCCGACAGCAGGACATCCGGGGCGCCGAGCACACGCATCAGCACGTAGTCCGCCGTCGACGCGTCGATGCCCGGGCACTCCACCAGCTCCGCGCGCAGCTCGGCCGCGTCCCGGCCGACGTGCACGTCGAGCCGTCCTTCGGCCAGCGCCACCGCCACCGGGTGGCCCGTCTCGGCGACCTGCGCCGCGGTCGGGAACAGCCGCGTCACGCCCCACTCGCCCGGAACCTCGTCGCCGGGCGGCAGCGGAACGTCGGGCAACGCCCGGAGCAGCAGCTCCTCGCCGTCGACCGTGCCCGGGACCCGGATTCCCGGCACGTCCAGCACCACCGGAGCCAGCGCCGGGTCGGCAACCAGGACCCGGGTGACCGCCGCCGGGTCGGCGTCGAGGTCGAGCAGCCGGCGCACGCGGCTGACCGCGCTGCCGAGGTCGCGCAGGTCCGTCAGCAGCAGCTCACAGCGCACGTGGTCCGGCTCGGGCGTCAGCCGGACGGCGCCGGTGCCGTGCGCGAGCCGCAGCGTCCGCGCGTAAGACGTCGAAGTCACCTCTTCGACGCCCGGCAGCGCGTGAGCGGCGAAGAAGCGAAGCAACCCGGCAGCGTCGAAGGAC
This sequence comes from Amycolatopsis sp. NPDC101161, assembly GCF_044768185.1. Lineage (NCBI taxonomy): Bacteria > Bacillati > Actinomycetota > Actinomycetes > Pseudonocardiales > Pseudonocardiaceae > Amycolatopsis > Amycolatopsis sp. NPDC101161. The sequence goes on along the minus strand of NZ_JBIWPI010000002.1, from coordinate 715,618 downwards.
GGCCTGAACGGCAACCGGAGGCTGAGCCGGGTTCCGCTCACGTCGTGCCGACGCCGTGACGCGGCGAAGGCGCGAAGCTGCGACGGCGTCGTCGCGAACACCTCGCGGATCGTCTCGTTGAACTGCCGCACGCTGGAGAAGCCCGCCGCGAACGCGACGTCCGTCAGCGGCAACCCCGACACCTCGATCAGCAGCCGGGCCGAGTGCGCGCGGTGCGCCCGGGCCAGCGCGAGCGGGCCCGCGCCCAGCTCGGCGGTCAGCACCCGGCCGAGCTGGCGTTCCGAGTAGCCGAGCCGCCGCGCCAGACCCGGGACGCCTTCGCGCTCCACCGTTCCGTCGGAGATCAGGCGCATCGCCCGCGCGGCGAGGTCGGCGCGCACGTTCCAGTCCGGCGAGCCGGGCACCGCGTCGGGCAGGCAACGGCGGCAGGCGCGGAAGCCGTTGGCCTGCGCGGCCGCCGACGTCGGGAAGAAGCGGACGTTGCGCTCCTTCGGCGTCGACGCCGGGCAGGACGGCCGGCAGTAGATCCCGGTGGTGCGGACCGCCATGATGAACTGGCCGTCGAAGCGCGAGTCGCGGGCGGTGACCACGCGGTAGCAGCGCTCGGTGTCGCGCCAGAGCGCCGGTGCCTCCGTTGAGGTGACCATGGATCCGAGCATGCCAGCAGGTCAGGGCCGTCGCTGGCGGAAATCCGACGCCGCGTTGGGCGCGTGGGCCCCGGCCGGGCGGCCCACGTAGACTGCGGGATCGTGAGTCTCACCCTCGGTATCGTCGGCCTGCCCAACGTCGGCAAGTCCACCCTGTTCAACGCGCTGACCCGCAACGACGTGCTCGCCGCGAACTACCCGTTCGCGACGATCGAGCCGAACGTCGGCGTCGTGCCGCTGCCGGACCCGCGGCTGGACAAGCTGGCCGAGCTGTACAAGTCGGAGAAGACCGTCCCCGCTGTGGTGTCCTTTGTGGACATCGCGGGCATCGTGAAGGGCGCGTCCGAGGGTGCCGGGCTGGGCAACAAGTTCCTCGCGAACATCCGTGAGGCCAACGCGATCTGCCAGGTCATCCGCGTGTTCGACGACCCCGACGTGGTGCACGTCGACGGCCGGATCGACCCGTCGAGCGACATCGAGACGATCAACACCGAGCTGATCCTCGCCGACCTGCAGACCCTGGACAAGGCGCTGCCGCGGCTGGAGAAGGAAGCGCGGACGAAGAAGGAGAACAAGCCCGCGCTCGACAACGCGCAGAAGGCGAAGGAAATCCTCGACGCCGGGCGCACGCTCTTCCAGGCGCAGAAGGAAGTCGACTTCGACGCGCTGCGCGAGCTGAGCCTGCTGACGACGAAGCCGTTCCTGTACGTCTTCAACGCGGACGAGTCCGTGCTCACCGACGACGCCCGCCGCGAGGAGTTGACGAAGCTGGTCGCGCCGGCGGACGCGGTGTTCCTCGACGCGAAGGTCGAGGCGGAGCTGCTGGAGCTGGACGACGAGGAGTCGGTGCGCGAGCTGCTGGAGTCGGTAGGCCAGCCGGAGCCGGGCCTCTACTCCCTGGCCCGCGCGGGCTTCCACACGCTGGGGCTGCAGACGTACCTGACGGCGGGCCCGAAGGAGTCCCGAGCCTGGACGATCCCCCAGGGCGCGACGGCCCCCCAGGCGGCGGGCGTGATCCACACGGACTTCGAGCGCGGCTTCATCAAGGCGGAGATCGTCTCGTACGACGACCTGATGGAGGCGGGCTCGATGGCCGCGGCCCGCGCGGCGGGGAAGGTCCGCATGGAGGGCAAGGACTACATCATGGCCGACGGCGACGTGGTGGAGTTCCGCTTCAACGTCTGAGCGGAGTCCGTCTCGGACTCACCAGGTGCTGACGAGCGACCTGGTCGCGGCGTCGGCATCCTGGCCCGAAAGCCGCGCGGCCATGGCGGCCTTCAGCACGGCTGCCACTTGCCCGAAGATCATTTCGGACGAATTGACCAGGTCGAAGCCCGCACGGTCGATCGTGAGCGTGCCCGCTGGGAGACCAGGCCTTTCGTCGAGCGCACTGGCCACGGCTCGGGCGAACTCGCCGGGCAGCCCGACTGTGAACGGTTCCTTCCACAACTCGCTCGGGCAGGTCGGCTCGTCGTCGGCGTCGAACAGTCCGAAGGTCGCCACGGCAACGGTGAACTGCGTCTGACCGCCCCGGCCGGGCACGAACTGTCCGCCGACAAGAGCGCGTGGAGCGAGACCACCGAACCGTCGCAGGACTTCGACGTGCATCCGGACGGGGTCGCCACGGCGCCGGTGCTCGCGCGGGACGACCTCAGCCACTCTGCGGCCCGGTACGCCGCAGGTTGATCGCCCTCGCCGATCGCGACAAGGCCGTGCCGTTCCACGTCAACGATCGTCATCGCGGTCCCAACCCCCTAACTACTGGTTGTTACTTTCATTGGACGCAGGATATGCTGCGTCCAATGAAACCGTCGCCGAGCTTGCTCCCCCTGCTGCGATCGCGCATGCAGGGTGAGCTGCTCGCGCTGGTCCTGCTGCACCCCGAGCGCGAGTACAGCATCACCGAGCTCGCCGAGGCCTGCGGCGTCACGCCCACGGCCGTGCTGCGCGAGGTCGAGCGGCTCGTCGGCGGCGGCATCCTCGAAGACCGGCGGGTGGGCCGGAGCCGGCTCGTCAAGGCCCGCACGGACACCCCGCTCTACCGTCCGCTGAGTGACGTCATCGCGGTCACGTTCGGGCCGATGTCACTGCTCACCGAGGCCCTGTCCGGCCTGGCGGGCGTCGATGAGGCCTACATCTACGGGTCCTGGGCCGCGCGCTACAGCGGCGAACCGGGGCCGCCCCCCGGCGATGTCGACGTCCTCGTCGTCGGTTCGCCCGATCCGGACGCGCTCTTCGACCTGGCCGAGAGCGTGTCGCGACGGCTGGGCCGCGAGGTCAACGTCCATCGGATCTCGCCCGAAGCATGGGCGGCGGACACGGCGGATCCGTTCCTCACCAGCGTTCGTGAACGTCCGCTGGCCCGGCTGAACCTCGACCAGGAGGCTTGATGCCCCAGTGGAACCAAGGGCGCGAACGGATCGACGCCTTCATCGCGCGCGGCGCCATCGAGCACGTTCCGGCGTCGCGGGAGGCTGCCGAAGCCGAGCTGGTCAGAGCCCGCACCCACCTCGCTTCGGCGCGGCAGCTGCAGGAAACGGACCCGGAAGGCGCGTACACGCTGGCTTACGACAGCGCACGCCGCGCGTTGGCGGCCGTCTTGCAGAACGAGGGTCTGCGCGTGACGAGCCGGGGTGGCCACGTGACCGTCTACGAGGCGGTCCTCGCCCAGCTGGATCCGCCGCTGGGGCCGGTTCTGCGGCCCTTCAACCGGATGCGGGCCCGTCGCAACGAAATCGCCTACCGGTCTTCGGAGGCTCCGTCGATGACCGCCGAGGACGTGGCGGCCGACGTGCCGAAGGTGCTGGCGATCATCGAAGTGGCCGAAAAGGCCATCCCGAACATGCCGCGCTACTGAGCGGCGCGGAAGCCGGCCCCACCCGAAAGCCGGGCCGGCGACCGGATCAGCCGAGCAGGCCCATCAGGGCGATCACGATCAGCACCACCGCGGGGGCGAGAGCGTTGATCCAGGCGCGCTGGGCGGGGGTGAGGGCGGCGGTGCTGTTCATGCTGTTTCCTAGGGCCGAAACCGATGCTTCCGCCCTGCTCAGCGCGCTGATCATGTCCTTTGTTAGCGGCTGTGATCGAACTCACCGGCATCCGGGTGACGGCGGCCCCGGGCGGTGAACCAAAGCACCCCGCCGGCCGCTGCCACCATCGTCGCGAATGCCGCCGTACCGACCACGATCGCCTGAGTCATTCCGTCCCTCCATAGCAAAGCTGTTTACCGAGAGACGTCGAAACTACGAAAAAGTGCACCCAGAGTAATCGAGATCACATCGAGTCGAGCACCGAGTCGATCTGCGCCGCCAGTGAGAAGTCCTTCTCCGTCAGGCCGCCCGCCGAATGCGTGCTCAGCCGGAACGTCAGCGTGCGCCAGCGGATGTCGATGTCCGGGTGGTGGTCGGCCGCTTCGGCCAGCACCGCGACGCGGTCCACCACCTCGATCGCCTGCGGGAAGCTCGCCAGCTCCGCCTCGCGCGAAATCACCGCGCCGGACCGCGTCCAGCCGGCGCCCAGCCGTTCGTCGGCCTCGGCGTCGCTCAAGATTTCCGTCATGTCTCCATGGTCGTACGTCCTGGACTACGCTGCACGGTTGCCACGGGAGTCCGGTCAGCCGGGCTGAGAGGCGGGGTTACCCGCGACCGTTCGCACCTGACCGGATCATGCCGGCGAAGGGAGGGCTTTCCCCTCCTCGTCCGGAGAAGTGCAGGAGGGTAGATGAAACGCAGGGCTGGTCGCGCCGCGACGGCCGTCGCCGCCGTCAGCGTCGTCGCCGCGGGGTGCTCGCTGTCGGACGGTGACGGTGGCACGCAGCAGACGCCCACCGTCACCCTCGTGACGCACGACTCCTTCCTCGCGCCGCAGGAGGTGCTCGACGCCTTCCAGAAGCAGTCGGGCATCAAGGTCTCCGTGCTCAAGCAGGGCGACGCCGGTTCGCTGACCAACAAGCTCGTGCTGACCAAGGCCAACCCGATCGGCGACGTCGCGTACGGCGTCGACTCGACCTTCGCCTCGCGCGCGTTGCAGGAGGGCGTCTTCGAGCCCTACACCAGCCCGGAAGCCGACCGCGGACCGCAGCGCTACGCCGTCGACCCCGAGCACCGGCTGTCCGCGGTCGACGTCGGCGACGTCTGCGTCAACGTCGACACGAACTACTTCACGAGCAAGGGGATCCCGGCGCCGGAGTCCTACGACGACCTCGCCGACCCGAAGTACAAGGACCTGCTGGTCGCCGAGGACCCCGCGACCGCGTCGCCCGGCCTGGCGTTCCTCCTCGGCACCATCGCGAAGTACGGCGAGGCCGGCTGGAAGGACTACTGGACGAAGCTGAAGGCCAACGGCGTCAAGGTCGTCAGCGGCTGGGAAGAGGCCTACACCAAGGACTTCTCCGGTTCGTCCGGCAAGGGACCGCGCCCGATCGTCGTCTCGTACGCGTCTTCGCCCGCCGCGGAGGTGGGCGACGACGGCAAGCCGCGCACCAAGGCGCTGCTCGACACCTGCTACCGGCAGGTCGAATACGCCGGCGTGCTGGCGAACGGCAAGCAGACGGAGAGCGCGCGCAAGGTCGTCGACTTCCTGCTGTCGCAGCAGTTCCAGGCGACCGTCGCGGCGAACATGTACGTCTACCCGGCGCGCCAGGGAGTCGACCTGCCCGCGGGCTGGGCGCAGGTCGCGCCGCTGCCGCAGAAGCCGCAGACGCTGCCGGCGGACCAGGTGCAGGCCGGACGCGAGAAGTGGATCGGCGAATGGCGCACGCTCGTGCAGTGACGGCCCCGCCGCGGACTGCCCGCGGCCTGGGCTTGGCGCTGCTCGGATTGGCGCCGATCGGGTTCCTGGTGGTGTTCTTCGCCTGGCCGGTGCTGGCGATCGTCGGCCGCGGGTTCGCCGCGGGCGGCCTCGACGTCGTGCTCGGCGACGCGCGGACGTGGCAGCTGGCCGCGTTCACCGTCGCGAGCGCGGCCGCGTCGACGGTCGTCGCGGTGGTGGCCGGGTTGCCGGTGGCGTTCCTGCTCGCGCGGGTGCGGCTGCCCGGCGCCGGCCTCGCGCGGACGCTCGTCCTCGTGCCGTTCGTGCTGCCGACCGTCGTCGTCGGCCTGGCGTTCCGGGCTCTCTGGCCGGACGGCGGCGTGCTGCCGATCGTCCTGGCCAACGCGTTCTTCAACGTCGTCGTCGTCGCGCGGACCGTCGCGGGGCTGTGGGCGCGGCTCGACTCGCGGACGACCGATGCCGCCCGCGCGCTGGGCGCGTCGCCGTGGCGGGCGTTCCGCTCGGTGACGCTGCCCGCACTGGCACCGGCGATCGCGTCCGCCGCGGCCGTCGTGTTCCTGTTCTGCGCCACCAGCTTCGGCGTCGTCCTGATCCTCGGCGGCGCGCGCTACCGGACGCTGGAAACCGAGATCTACCTGCGAACGGTCGACCTGCTGGACCTTTCGGGCGCGGCCGCTCTGTCACTGATCCAGTTCGCCGCCGTCGTCGCCGCGCTCGTTCTCGGCGGCCTGGCGCGACGGCGCAAGGACGGCGCCCGGATCGGTTCCGGCGGGACGCGCCGGCCGCGGGGCGGCGAATGGTGGGTCGTCGGCGCGGCTGGCGTCGTCCTGGCGTTGCTCGTGACGCCGATCGTCGCACTGCTCGCCGAGTCGGTCTCCACTCCGGACGGGTGGAGCTTCGCCGGTTATCGAGCGTTAACGAGCACCGGTGAGAAGGGCGCGCTGCAGGTGTCCGGCTGGGACGCCGCGGTGAACTCGGTGAAGGTGGCGATCGACGCGACGCTGCTCGCGATGGTCGTCGGCGTGCTCGCGTCCGTCGTGCTGGTGGCGCTGCGCCGGTCGCCGGCGAAGGCCGCGCGCGGGCTCGGCGAGACGATGGACGCCGTGCTGATGCTGCCGCTCGGCGTGTCCGCGGTGACCGTCGGGTTCGGCTACCTCGTGACGCTCGACGCGCTGCCCGGCGACCTCCGGACGTCGCCTTACCTTGTACCGCTCGCGCAGGCGCTGGTGATCATCCCGCTGGTCGTGCGCATGGTGCTGCCGGTGCTGCGCTCGGTCGATGTCCGATTGCGGCAGGCCGCGTCGACGCTCGGCGCGAGCCCGCTGCGGGTCTGGCGGGAGATCGACCTGCCGCTGACGCTGCGGCCGCTGGTCGCGGCGGCCGGCTTCGGGTTCGTCGTCGCGCTCGGGGAGTTCGGCGCGACGAGCTTCCTCGCCCGGCCGACGGCGCCGACGCTGCCGGTCGCGATCGCGTCGCTGATGGCGCGCCCGGGGGAGCTGAACAACCAGATGGCGTACGCCGCGTGCGCGCTGTTGATGCTCGTGACGGTGCTGGCGGTCGCGCTGATCGACCGGCTCGGGCGCGGCCGGGTGGGAGAGTTCTGATGGCGTTGTCGGTGCGGGACCTGACCGTCCACTACGGATCGTTCGCGGCGGTCCGCGACGTCCGGCTGGACATCGCCGACGGCGAGGTGCTGGCGCTGCTCGGCCCGTCGGGCTCGGGGAAGTCGACGCTGCTGCGCGCGATCACCGGCCTGGAACCGTCCGCGCGCGGCGCGGTGAGCTGGGACGGCGACGACCTCGGCGCGGTGCCGGTCCACCGGCGCGGCTTCGGCCTGGTGTTCCAGGACGGCCAGCTGTTCGGCCACCGCGACGTGGCGGCGAACATCGCGTTCGGTCTGCGGATGCACGGTATACCGCGTATACAATGGGCACCGCGCGTCGCCGAGCTACTGGAGCTGGTGGGGCTTTCCGGGTTCGAACGTCGGCGCGTCACGGAGCTGTCCGGCGGGCAGGCCCAGCGGGTCGCGCTGGCCCGGGCGCTGGCGCCGAAGCCGCGGTTGCTCCTGCTGGACGAGCCGCTGTCCGGTTTGGACGCGGGGTTGCGCGAGCAGCTGGCCATCGACTTGGCGGACCTGCTGCGCCGCAGCAAGATCACGGCGTTGCTGGTGACGCACGACCAGGAGGAGGCGTTCACGCTGGCCGACCGGGTGGCGGTGCTGGACGCGGGCGAAGTGCGCCAGGAGGGCGCGGTCCGGCGGGTGTGGCGCAACCCGGCGGACGACGACGTGGCCCGCTTCCTGGGGGTGACGACGTTCGTGGAGGGCGTCGTGGCCGGCGGGGTGGCGCACACGACGTTGGGCGACGTGGCGTTGCCGGAGGCGGAGGACGGCCCGGTGCGACTGGGGTTGCGGCCGCACGCGCTGCGAGTGGCGGCTGAGGGAGTGCCGGGCGAGGTCGTGGCGGCGGTGCACCGCCGGGAGCACGTCCGGCTGGTCGTGAAGCTCGAAGCGTCCACTGTGGACGCGATCGCCCCGGCGGCGTCGGACCTGCGGGCCGGGGACGCGGTGAAGCTGGAGTTCGACCCGGACGGCGTCGCGCTCGTCGGCTAGCCGAGGCCACGGCGCGAAACGCAGCTGCGTAACGTTTCGGTGTCCATCGTATTTCGCGGCGTCGGGCCGCGCGACTTACGTCGTGCACAAAGCGACAACGGCCCGAGGAGCTGGTCATGGCCAATGGTGACGCAAGCATGGTGCACTCCTACCGATTCCTGCGGAAGGCGATCGGAATCATCGGAATCGCCCTGCCGTGGGTGCTGATGCTCGGGAAGTGGGCCATCTGGGGCGGTGGCCTGCTCGCCTCGATCAGCGGCTACTACTACAGCGACCTGCGGGGCGTCTTCGTCGGAAGCTTGTGCGCGGTCGGGGTTTTCCTGCTGGCCTACCGCGGGTACACCGGGACCGGCGACTGGGTCAGCACCTTCGCGGGGATCGCGGCGATCGTCGTCGCGCTCTTCCCGACCACGCCTCCGGGGAAGTACAACGGGACGGACAAACTGCTGGCCGGAGTGCACGCCACGGCCGCTGCTTGTTTCTTTCTGGCGCTCGCGGTTTTCTGCCTGTGGCTCTTCCCGCGCCGACCGGAAACGCCGCCTGGTAATCCGCAACAACCGGAGGGCGCCTGGCGCGGAAAGTTGTACATCGCGTGCGGCTCGGTGATCGTCCTGGCGCTTGTGCTCATCGTGATCGCCGGGTTGTTCGGCGACAACCGGCTCGGGGCGGTGAACCCAGTGCTGTGGTTGGAAACGATCGCGATCTTTGTGTTTGGTGTCGCCTGGTTCGTCCGCGGTACGACCGAACGGCCGGGCACCGGAGCTTGATGCCCGGACGAGGTGCCCGGCGAACCTCAGCCGTCGCGTGTGGACAGTCGGGCGTAAGCCAGCGACAGCCCGATCACGATGTAGCAAGCCGCCCGCAACGCGCCTTCGCCCAGCAGCTGCCCGCCCATCGGGTCCTGCAGGACCTCCGCCGGGGCGAGCGACCAGTTCTGCGTCAGCAGGAACGGGTGCAGCCACTTCAGCGACGACAGGAACCCGAGGATCGTGAACACGATGTCGGCCGCCAGGACCGAGGCCACCACCAGCATCGGGTGCTCGGTCCAGCTGGAGATCGCCAGCGCCACCGCGCCGACCGCCCACAGCTGCAGCACCACCCAGCCCGCCACCAGCAGGATCCGCGCCAGCGCGCCGCCCAGGGACAGCGTGGTGCCCGACAGCGTGAACAGCGAATCCGTGCCGTTGATGATCAGCCCGGTCACCACGCCCGTCACGCACATCGCCAGCACCGAGACCACCGACACCGTCGCGACGCCGAACGCCTTGACCGCCAGCAGGCGACCCCGCCCGACCGGCGCGATCAGCCAGCCGCGCAGCGTGCCGTGGGACGACTCGCCCGCGATCGCGTCCGCGCCCGCCATCGCCGAGGCCAGCGGGAGCAACAGGGCCAGCGACATCACGATCGCCGCGATCGGCAGGACGAACGCGTTGTTCACCGCGGACGCCAGCAGCGCTCCGCCGCCGTCGTTCGGGCCGCCGCCGGCCTGCGCGTTGTCGCTCACCAGCGTCAGGCCGATGCCGATCACGATCGGGATCAGCGCCAGCAGCCCCAGCACGGCCAGCGTGCGCGGCCGCCGGAAGATCCAGCGCAGCTCCGCGGCCAGCAACCGCGGCAACGGCACCGTGTCGTGGCCCGTGCGGGCCGCCGGTGCCTCCAGGACCGCCGTCATTCCGCCCCCTCCGTCAGCCGCGCGAACAGGTCTTCCAGCCCGGTGCGGGCCCGCGTCGCCTCGTGGACCGCGACCCCCGCGCCCACCAGGACCTCCAGCACGCGCGGTGCTTCGGTCGCCGTCAGGTCGGCGCGGACGCCGTCCGGGGTGAGCCGGGCGCCGATCCGGTGCTCGCGCAACACCTCGACGGCCTTCTCCGCGTCCGGCGTGCGGACCAGCAGTGCCGCGTTGCCGGACTCCAGCAGCTCGGCCAGCTCGCCCTGCGCGACGACGTTGCCGGCCTGCAGCACGGCCACGTGCGTGCACGTCGCCTCCACCTCGGCCAGCAGGTGCGACGACACCAGCACCGTGACGCCGGCGGCGTGCAGCTCGGCGACGATCCTGCGGATCTCCCTGGTACCCGCAGGATCGAGGCCGTTGGTCGGCTCGTCGAGCACGACCATCTTCCGCGGCACGAGCAACGCCGAAGCGAGGCCGAGCCGCTGCTTCATGCCGAGCGAGTAGCCCTTGTAGCGCCGCCGCGCCGCGCCGGTCAGCCCGACGCGCTCCAGTGCGGAATCCACCGCGGCCGGGATCCCGGCCGACGTCAGCCGCGGTTCCGCCGCGGCGAAGCGCAGCAGGTTGTCGCGCCCGGACAGGAACGGGTGGAAGCCCGGCCCCTCGACCAGCGCGCCGACGTCCGGCAGCGCGTGCGCCGCGGCATCGGGCATCGGACGGCCGAGCAGCTCGACCTCGCCCTCGGTCGGCCGGACCAGACCGAGCAGCATCCGGATGGTGGTCGTCTTGCCCGAGCCGTTCGGCCCGAGCATCCCGACGACCGCGCCCTCCGGGATGTCGAGGTCGACGTGGTCCACCGCGACGGTGCTGCCGTAGACCTTGCGCAACCCCCGTGTGCGCGCGGCCAGCGGGACCGCCGGGGCGGACGCCTCCGAAGAGACGTCCGCCCCGGACTCGATGGCCGTGCTGGTCACTTCTGACCCAGCGCTTCGTAGAGGACCTGCTCCGGCACCGCGCCGGCGGCGAAGCGGCCGTCGTCGGTCAGCACCGCGCTGCCCACCTTCGTGGTGACGAGGTAGCCGCTGCCCCACGCGCCGTTGACCTTCTTGGCGAACCGCTCGAGCAGCGCCTTCGGGTCGGCGTTGCGGCCCTCACGGCCGGACTGCTGCTTCGGCGCCGCGTTCAGCGCGTCCGCCGGGACCTTGCCCGTGACGACGGTGTCCCAGCCGTCGCCGACGACCTTGACGTCCTGCTTGGCCTGCTCGGCGAGGTCCTTGTCCTTCTGGTCGACGGTCGGCGTCTTCTCCTGCACCTTCGCGCCCTTCGGCGGGGTGAAGGTGAAGAGGTCGGCCGGCTGCTGCGTGAACTGGATCTCGCTGAACGCGACCTCGAGCGCCGGCGTCGACGTGCCGTTGCTCAGCACCGACACCCGCAGCGGCATCCGCGTCTGCGAGTCGACCGCGACGCGGATCTCGCGCAGCAGGGTCCGCTCGCTCGGCTTCGGCGTCAGGACCAGCTCGTAGGCCGGGCGGTCGGCGACGGTCGCGGTGCCGTCGACCGACACCGTGCTGCTCTCGCGGACCTTCGCCAGCAGTTCGGTCGACGCCGCGACCGGGTCGGCCAGCTTCTCGCTGCCCGCGCCCTTCTGCTTGGCCACGTCGGCCGGGATGGTCACCTTCGTCGCGGTGTTCGTCTTGGAGCTGTAGTCCCAGACGGTCGTGCCGTCGTGGACGACGGTCTCCTGGCTCGCGCCCTGCGTGGCTGCCAGGCGGCTCTTGCCGGCGCCGTCGCTGAAGATGTGCGCCGAGTCGATGTTCAGCGCCGACGCCCCCGGGATCGCGTTCCCCACCGACGGCAGCCCCAGGTCGTTGCTGATCTTGACCGTGCCGTCGAACGCGCCCGGCTTGGCCTTCATGACCGACTGCACCAGGTCTTCGGCGCTCACCTGCGGCAGCGCCGGCTTGGCGTCGGCGCTGGCCGGCATCGCGATGAACGCGAGCCCGCCCGCACCGAGCGCGGTGCCGACGACCGCGGCGGTGATGCCCTTCGTCTTCGGTTTCATGCGTCTCTCCCTGTGGTGTTCCCGGGCTCGAGTGTGCCCGGCTTCCCGGCACCGACGCTTCCCTCTCGAGACTGAGATACCCCTGAAGGTTGTCCCTCTCCGGCTGAGATCGTGCTGAGAGCCGGCGCACGACCTGCGCGAACCGGTCATGATGAACCTCGTGAAACCTCGGGTGCTGGTGGTCGACGACGAACCGGGCGTGCGGAAAGCACTGCAACGCGGGCTGCGCGCGGAAGACATGGACGTGGTCACCGCGGCGGACGGCCCTACCGGGCTGCAGCTGGCGAGCACGGGCTCGTTCGACGTCATCCTGCTCGACATCATGCTGCCGGGCCTGTCCGGCTACCGCGTGCTGGAACGCCTGCGCAAGGACGGCGTCATGACGCCGGTGCTGCTCGTCTCGGCCAAGGACGGCGAGATCGACCAGGCCGACGGCCTCGACCTCGGCGCCGACGGCTACCTCGTCAAGCCGTTCTCCTTCGTGGTGCTGGTCGCGCAGGTCCGCGCGACCCTGCGCCGCGCCGGACCGGAAGCGGGCCGCGGCACGCTGCGCCTCGGTGCGCTGGCGGTCGACCGCGGGCTGCGGCAGGTGCACTGGCACGGCGAGGAGGTCGGGCTGAGCCCGCGCGAGTTCGCGCTGCTGGAGGTCCTCGTCGGCCGCGCGGGCACGGTCGTCACGAAGGACGAGCTGCTGCGCGCGGTCTGGGGCGAGGAGCAGGCGGTCACGCGCAACCTCGTCGAGGTATACGTCGGATACGTACGACGTAAGTTGGACGCCGTCGGCGCCGGCGCGCTGCTGCGGACGGTGCGCGGGCACGGCTACCTGGCCTCGGACGCGCAGCTCGACGAGGTCATCACCCCGTGAGCTCCTGGTGGCGGGGCCGGTCCCTGCAAGTCCGGATCACCCTGCTGGCCGCGACGATCACCCTGGCTTGCCTGCTCGGGCTGGCCGCGCTGGCCGCGTCCAACCTCTCCCCGCTGCTCATCGGCTCGGTCGACCGAGAGCTGTCGGCCGCGCTCGGCCCGGCCGGCGCCGACGTGAGCGCCGGCCGCCCGCTGTCCGGCGCGGCACCGGTGACGCTGCGCGTGCTCGACATCGCGGGCGCACCGGTGGACGGCGGCACGCCGACCGGCCTTACGTTGTACGACATCTCGACGCTGAAAGCGGGACAGCCGGTCCAGCGCGACGGCGCGCGGTACCTCGGGACGGTCGTCAGCACGCCGGACGGGTCGCAGCGGCTGGTCGTCGCCGGGGCCGGGCTGGTCGGGTTCTCCGCGGCGGTGCACTACGGCGGGGTGTGGCTGGTGGTCGTCGCGTCGGTCGGGGCGCTGGTCGCCGGCTTCGCGACGTGGCTGGTGGTCCGCCTGTCGCTGCGCCCGGTGGCGCGCATGCGGGGTTCGGTGCGCGCGTTGCCACCGGGGGCGCGGCTGGCGCTGCCGGACTCGCACGACGAGCTGCGCGCGCTGGCGGAGGAGTTCAACGCGCTGATGGAGCGGCAGGAGCAGGCGAGCGACCGGCTCCGGCGCTTCACCGGCGACGCGGCGCACGAGCTGCGGTCGCCGGTCGCGTCGATCCGGGTGCAGGCCGAGGTCGCGGTGACCAACCCGGATCCGGAGCTGTCCCAGGAGACTCTGTCGGACATCTTGACGGAAGCCGAGCGGCTGTCGTCGCTGCTGGACGGGCTGTTGTCGTTGGCCCGCTCGGACGCGGGGGAGGTGCCGCCCGCGGAGCCGGTCGAGCTGGTCAGCGAGGTCCGCGCGGCGGTCGCGCGGCTGCCGGTGGGGGCGCCGGAGGCGCGGGTGAGCAACGCGGTCCCGCAGGCGTGGGCGTCGGCCGCGCACGCCGAGGTGGAGCTGGTGCTGGACAACCTGCTGCGCAACGCGTGCCGCTACGCGCGCGGGGAGATAGTGGTGTCGGTGCTGGCGTCGCGCTCGTCGGTGCGGGTGGTGGTCGACGACGACGGCCCGGGCATCGCGCCGGAGCACCGCGAGAAGGTGTTCGACCGGTTCTACCGCATCGCCGACGACCGGGCCCGGTCGTCCGGCGGGACGGGACTCGGGCTGGCAATGGTGGCGGAGACGGTCCGGCGCCGAGGCGGCCGGGTACAGGTGAGCGAGTCCCCGGACGGCGGGGCGCGGTTCGTGGTCGCCTGGCGCACGGCCGCGGGGGAGGACGCAGGCTCGCGCGGCTGAAGCACAGACGTGCACGACTGCAGCGCAGACATGCACGGCTGCTGCGCGGACCTGCACGGTTGAAGCGCGGACCTGCATGACCGCAGTGCGGACGTGCGCGGCTGTAGTGCGGGACCTGCGCTACTGCAGTGCGGACATGCGCGGTTGAAGCGCGGACACGCAGGACTGCAACGCGGACGTGCACGACCGCAGCGCGGACATGTACGACCGCAGCGCGGCGCATTCTTACGTCGTAAGGTGGCTTACCTTGTAAGGTGACGTCGTCCGGCCGATCAGAGGGGCTTCCGGGTAGATTCCGGGGCTGTGAACGGTGTGATCGTGGGTGCCGCCCTGGTGCGGGACGGCAAGCTGCTCGCCCAGCAGCGGGCCTGGCCGCCGAAGCACACCGGGCAGTGGGAACTGCCTGGTGGCCGGGTCGAGGAGGGCGAGTCCGAGGCCTTCGCGCTGGCTCGTGAGTGCAGTGAGGAGCTCGACGTCGTCATCGAGGTCGGTGCGCGCGTCGGGGAAGACGTCCCACTTCCCGGCGGGAAGGTCCTCCGCATCTACGCCGCGAAGCTCGTTTCGCCCGGGGAAGAGCCGCGCGCGGTCGAACACCTCGCCGTCCGGTGGCTCGGGCTCGATGACCTCGACGACGTCGACTGGCTGCCCGCCGACCGCGTCCTGCTCCCGGCCTTCCGGGAGCTGCTCTCCTGAGCCGGGAGCAGGACGCGGACCTTCAATTCGCCCCGATCATCCGCAGTGCCGCGTCGAGCCGGTGCGATCCGCGCTCCCGGGCGCGCTCCGCGCCCGCCTTGCGGACCCGGTCCAGCTCCGCGACGTCGTCGAGCAGGGTTAACGCGCGTTCACGCAGCGGGCGCAGCTCCTCGATCACCGCGTCGGCGACCGCGTCCTTCACCGCTCCGTACGAGGAGAACTCCGAAGCCAGGTCCGCCGGCGAACCTCCCCGGCACGCGGCCAGGATCTCCAGCAGGTTCGCCATCCCCGGCCGGGTGTCCGGTTCGTGCGCCGGGACCGTCTCGCCGTCGGTGACCGCGCGGCGGATCTTGCGGCGGATCTGGTCGGGCTCGTCGAGCGCGAACACCACGCCCGCCGCGTCGCGTGCCGACTTCGACATCTTGCGCGTCGGGTCCGCCAGGTCCTTCACCCGCGCGCCCGCCGGCGGGAGCACCGCCCGCGGGATGGTGAACACGTCGCCGTACGTGCCGTTGAAGCGCTTGGCCAGCGTGCGCGTCAGCTCGACGTGCTGGCGCTGGTCCTCGCCGACCGGTACCTCGTCCGCGCCCTGCAGAAGGATGTCCGCGGCCATCAGCGCCGGGTAGGTCAGCAGCGACAGCCGCACGCCCGCCTGCCCCTTGGACTTCTCCTTGAACTGGATCATCCGCGCGGCCTCGCCGTAGTTGCAGGTGCACTCCAGGACCCACGTCAGCGCGCCCAGTTCGCGGGCCAGGTCGGACTGGACGAACACCCGCTCGGGATCGATGCCGGCGGCGATCAGCACCGCCAGCTGTTCGTGGGCCAGGGATCGGAGTTTCGCCGGGTTGTGCGGCGTCGTCATGCCGTGCAGGTCGGCGACGAAGTACAGGTCGTCCGCGCCGCCCTCGCGAGCCCAGCGGCGCACGGCCCCGAGGTAGTTGCCGAGGTGGACGTGACCGGAGGGCGTGATGCCGGACAGCTTGCTCATGAAACAGCCTTTCCGAGGTGGGGACCACCCCGGAGAAGGCATGAAAAAGGCCGCCCGTCCGGGGCGGCCGCTGGTGATCAGCGCAGGACTAGACGGCCGCCGAGGGCGGCCACCAGCTGAACGTCTGCGCTTGCATACACCGAGCTTAGCCGATGACCGTCACCACTCGGTATCGTCCGGACGCGGGATCGGCCGCGCGGGTCTACCGTCTTAACCATGTATGTCGTCCTGCTGAACTACACGGCCCCGATCGAGGAAATCGACTACGCGCTCCCGGACCACGCCGAGTGGCTGAACAAGCAGTACGAGCACGGCCACTTCCTGGCGTCCGGGCGGCGGAACCCGCGCACCGGCGGCGTGATCATCACGCGCCCGATGTCCCGCGGGAAGCTCGATGCCATCCTGGCGTCCGACCCGTTCTGCGTGAAGCACCTCGCGCAGTACGAGGTCATCGAGTTCTCGCCGACGAAGACCGCGCCGGAGCTGCGGCTGCTCAACGAGGCCGTGCCCCACTAGGGCTCAAGCGGCCAGGTCCAGCTTCGCCTTCTTCAGGGCCAACACCGGGCACTTCTTGCAGCGCGGCTTCGACCGGCAGCACTTCTTCTTGACCTTGCCGGCCTTCATCAGCTTGCGCACGACCTTCCGCGGGTCGTCGTGCTTCTTGCCCACGCGCACGCACCTTCCGGATCGGCGACCTTCACCGGGTTTCCACGTTAGGTCAGCCTAACCGTCCGGGGGGCGTGGGGCCGCTCACAATGGGGTGGCAGGTATCCTGGGTGAGGTCCGCGTGTGACCAGAGCCGGTCACGGGATGCCTGAACGGCTTGCGCGGCCACCCACCCCTTGAAGTTCAGGAGTCTTCGCGTGCCCGCAGCCAGCGCTACCGTCGAAACCGGCCGGCCGACCGGTAAGACCCGGCCCGACCTGCGCAACGTCGCGATCGTCGCCCACGTCGACCACGGCAAGACCACGCTCGTCGACGCGATGCTGCGGCAGTCCGGCGCCTTCGCCGAACGGGCCGAGCTCGTCGACCGCGTGATGGACTCCGGTGAGCTCGAGCGGGAAAAGGGCATCACGATCCTGGCGAAGAACACCTCGATCCACCGCCAGACGCCCGAGGGCTCGGTGACGATCAACGTCATCGACACCCCCGGCCACGCCGACTTCGGCGGCGAGGTCGAGCGCGGCCTGGCCATGGTCGACGGCGTCGTCCTGCTGGTCGACGCGTCCGAGGGCCCGCTGCCGCAGACCCGGTTCGTACTGCGTAAGACGCTCGAAGCCGGCCTGCCGGTGATCCTGCTGGTCAACAAGACCGACCGGCCGGACGCCCGGATCGCCGAGGTCGTCGAGGAGACCCACGACCTGCTGCTCGAGCTGGCCAGCGACATCGAGGACGCCGACCACGACGCGATCCTCGACCTCCCGGTCGTCTACGCCTCCGCGCGCGCCGGCAAGGCGAGCCTGGAGCAGCCCGCCGACGGCGAGATCCCCGAGAGCGAGAACCTCGACCCGCTGTTCGACACGCTGCTCCGGCACGTGCCGCCGCCGGCCGCCGACCTCGACGCGCCGCTGCAGGCGCTCGTCACCAACCTCGACGCGTCCAACTTCCTCGGCCGCATCGCGCTGATCCGCATCCACGCCGGCAAGCTGCGCAAGGGCCAGACCGTGGCCTGGATGCGCGAAGACGGCACCGTCCAGAACGTCCGCATCTCCGAGCTGCTCGTCACCGAGGCGCTGACCCGCGTCCCGGCGACCGAGGCCAGCGCGGGCGAGCTCGTCGCCATCGCCGGCATCCCGGACATCACGATCGGCGACACCCTCGCCGACTCGGACAACCCGGTGGCGCTGCCCCGGATCACCGTCGACGAGCCCGCCATCTCGATGACCATCGGCGTCAACACCTCGCCGCTGGCCGGGCGCAACGGCGGCGACAAGGTCACCGCGCGGCTGGTCAAGGCCCGCCTCGACCAGGAGCTGATCGGTAACGTCAGCATCCGTGTCCTGCCGACGGAGCGCCCGGACACCTGGGAGGTCCAGGGCCGTGGCGAGCTGGCGCTGGCCATCCTCGTCGAGCAGATGCGCCGCGAGGGCTTCGAGCTGACCGTCGGCAAGCCGCAGGTCGTCCTGCGCACGATCGACGGCAAGCTGCACGAGCCGTTCGAGCGCCTCTACATCGACTCGCCCGAGGAGCACCTCGGCGCGATCACGCAGCTCCTGGCGGCGCGCAAGGGCCGCATGGAGGACATGAGCGGCAACGGCACCGGCCGGATCAAGCTGGAGTACGTGCTCCCGTCGCGCGGCCTGATCAGCTTCCGCACCGACTTCCTCACCGAGACCCGCGGCACCGGCATCGCGAACCACGTGTTCGAGGGCTACTTCCCGTGGGCCGGCGAGATCCGCACCCGGCACAGCGGCTCCTTGGTCGCCGACCGCACCGGCCCGGTCACCGCGTACGCGATGATCCAGCTGGCCGACCGCGGCACGTTCTTCGTCGAGCCGGGCGCCGAGGTGTACGAGGGCATGGTCGTGGGCGAGAACCCGCGCTTCGAGGACCTCGACATCAACATCACCAAGGAGAAGAAGCTGACCAACATGCGTCAGTCCTCCGCCGACGTGATGGAGACGCTGGCCCGCCCGCGCAAGATGGGGCTGGAAGAGGCGCTGGAGTTCTGCTCGGTCGACGAGTGCGTCGAGGTCGCGCCGGAGGTCGTCCGCGTCCGGAAGGTGACTTTGGACGTCAATACCCGCGCGAAGGAGCGTTCGCGCGCGAAGAGCCGCGACAACGGCTGATCGGCGAATAACGCGAAAAAACCTCCCGGTGTATCCCGCCGGGAGGTTTTTTCGTTGCCCATCCGTCACGGTGGGTGGAGAATAGGCCGACGCGACGTCACGAATTCCGCCGTTCTTCTCCTTATATCTTTATAGGGGTCGCGGAGGGCTCGAAGCCTGGTGTTCACCACCGCGTGAATCCCGGCCCGTGTCCGGCGCGTGTTCGTTCCGCCGTTCCGGAACGGTCCGGGAACCCGGACGGTGGTTTGCGCGTCCTTTCCCATAGCGGCACCCAGGGGGGCCGGACCCGGCCGATCCGGGTGTGGGAATCTCGGTTCCGGCGGCGGACGCGGCCGTGGGAGCATGGCTGACCCGATCGGCGGAATCTGGGGAGGAACGGGGCGTGCGGGTGAATCGCAAGGCGGTGCCGGTGGTGGCGCTCGCGGCCGTGCTGGTCACCGCCTGCTCGAACACCCCGCCGCCACCGGTGGTGTCCTCGTCGGTGCCGCCGGCCTCGACCACGGGGAAGACGCCGTCGCAGATCGTCGTCGGGGTCGACGACGTGCTCGGCGGGTACAACCCGCACAACCTGGCCGACTCCTCGCAGGTCACCTCGGCGCTGTCGCAGCTGCTGCTGCCCTCGGTGTTCCGCCAGAAGGACGACGGCAGCACCCAGCTCGACAAGAACCTGATGAAGTCCGCCGAGGTGATCTCGCAGCAGCCGTTCGTGGTCGCCTACGAGATCCGGCCGGACGCGTCCTGGTCCGACGGCGCGCCCATCGCCGCCGAGGACTTCGACTACCTGCGCACGCAGATGCGCGACCAGCCCGGCGTGATCGAGCCAGCCGGCTACCGGCAGATCACCGACCTGCAGTCCCGCGAAGGCGGCAAGCGCGTCGAGGTCACCTTCGCCAAGCCGTACCCCGGCTGGCAGACGCTCTTCTCGGACCTGCTGCCCGCGCACCTGCTCAAGGACGCGCCCGACGGCTGGCGCGGGGCCCTGGCCTCGAACTTCCCGGCCATCGCCGGCCCGTTCTCGATCAAGAGCCTCGACACCGCCCGCGGCGAGGTCATCCTCGAGCGCAACGAGCGCTACTGGGAGAAGCCCGCCGCGATCGACCGGATCGTGCTGCGCCGCTCGGACCAGAGCACGCTGCTCGCCGCGCTGCGCAGCGGCAACGACCAGTTCGCGCTGGCCAGGACCACCGGCGACGAGCTCAAGCTGCTCGGCGAGCTCGGCCCGGCCGTGCAGCTGCACACCGTGGCCCGGCCGCTGGTGGCCGACGTGCTGCTGCGCCCGGTCAGCGCCACCCTGCAGGACGCCCAGGTGCGGGCCGGGATCGCGGCGCTGATCGACCGGACCAAGCTGATCACCGAAGGCGTCAACGGCGGCCCGTCGTCGCAGCTCCACGCCGACGCGCAGGTGACGGCGCCGTCGGTGAAGGGCTACGCGGCGACCATCCCGCCCGGCCCGCCGACCGCGCCCGACGTCGCGAAGGCCGAGGAGTCGCTGAAGGCGGCCGGCTACGCCAAGACCGCGGGCACCTGGCGCAAGAACGGCAAGGCGCTTTCGCTGGTCATCGCCTCGCCGGGCACCCAGGAGCCGTACGCGACGATCGCCAAGGAGCTCACCAGCCAGCTCGTCGCGCAGGGCGTCGAGGTCAACGCGATCACGCCGCAGCCGCGGGACCTGTTCAGCGGGTTGCTCGCGATGCCCGTCGTCAACGGGGTCCAGCAGGCGACCGGCGACTCGGCGGGCAGCGTCGGTGTCGACATCGCGGTCGTGCCGCAGGCGGTGGGCGGCGACACGGCGTCGGTGCTCGCCTCGACCTTCGGCTGCCGCCCCGAGCAGACCGCCGCCGGCGCCGACCGCGCGAAGCCCGTCGTTCCGGGCAATTCGGCGGGCTTCTGCGACCCGGCGCTGCAGCCCTCGATCGACGCGGCGCTCTCCGGGGCGACGCCGATCGCCGAAGCCCTGACCACCCTGGAGCCTGAACTTTGGCGCCAGAACGTGGTCATTCCGCTGTTCCAATCGGCTGACACCCTGGCGATCGGTTCGGGCATCTCGGGCGTGACCCCCGGTCCACCGATGGTGGGCCCGTTCGGGTCCGCCGTGAACTGGACTCGCGGCCCGAAGTAATCGCTCGGCTACGCATTCAGTACTACCGGGTGATCTTGACGCACGCCTTCGAGTGGGACTGGATGAATCCGTGAGGTAACCGTCGTATTTCTGGATGTCGGCTGGAAGTCACCCTTTGGTCACGATCGACCCTGAACTGGTGACTGTCGGTGCTTTTCCTTTCTAGCGTGCTCCCGCAGTGCGCCAGTTGAGTGTCGCTTGGCGTGTCGTAGGCTCCGGCACCAAACCGGAGCGGTGTGGGTCCTTGTCACAATTCAAGGGCTCAGTGCTAGGAGGGCACACTTCATGAGGAGAACCAAAGCAGTCTCCGCCTTGTCGCTCGTCGCAGGCGCCTCGCTGCTGCTGAGCGCCTGCAGCGGTGGCGACTCGGGCTCGGGCAGCACCGACCAGAACGGGTCGTCGACCGACGTCAAGGCGATGGCGGTCGGCAAGGCCGAGCAGGGTGACACGTTCAAGCTCGCGGACGTCAAGGGCTGGGACGGCACGGTCACGGTCGGGATCGACGACGGGTACTCCGGGTACAACAACAACACCCCGGACACCAACAGCTCGTACAACACCTACATCTTGACCGCCGTGCTCGAAGACGCGTTCGTCCTCGACGGCAACAACAAGATCCTGCTCAACAAGGACATCCTCGACTCGGTCGACGTGACCTCCAAGGACCCGCAGGTCGTCACGTACAAGATCAAGCCGAACCTGAAGTGGTCGGACGACGCCCCCTTCAACTGCAAGGACTTCTACCTGGCCTGGCTGGCGCAGAGCGGCCAGGCGAAGGGCGCCGAGGGCAAGAACCCGTTCGACGCGGCCTCGACCACCGGCTACGACAAGATCAAGACGGCGACCTGCAAGGACGACCTGACCCTCGAGACGGACTTCAGCGAGCCGTACCTCGACTACAAGGGCCTGTTCAGCGGCGTCCAGATCCTGCCGGCGCACATCCTCGAGCAGAAGACCGGCATCGCGGACATCACCAAGCTCGCGCCGACCGGTGACCCGGCCCAGCTCTCCAAGGCCGGCGACTTCTGGACGAACAAGTGGAAGGGCTTCGACAAGTCGATCATGCCGGCCTCCGGCCCGTACATGATCGACTCGTTCGACGCGAACCAGAAGTCCGTCACGCTGGTCAAGAACCCGAAGTGGGCGGGCGGCAAGGGCGGCCCGGCCAAGCTCGTGGTCCGCGCCATGGAAGACACCAAGGCCATGGCGACCGCGCTGCAGAACGGCGAGATCGACGTCGCGGCGTCGACCCAGCCGGACGCCACCGCGGCCAACACGATGAAGGGCCTCGCGGCGCAGGGCGTGACCTACGGTTCGGCCTCGCAGCTGACCTACGAGCACCTCGACCTGCAGTTCAACCGCATGTTCAAGGACGACGCGCTCCGCAAGGCGTTCTTCGAGGTCGTCGACCGCAAGGCGATCACCGACAAGCTGCTCAAGGAAGTCCAGGCCGACGCGGCCCCGCTGAACTCGATCGTGTTCTTCCAGGGTGAAGAGGGCTACACCGACCTGTACGGCAGCAAGGCCGGCCTGGGCGCCGAGGCGGCGGCGAAGACGCTGACCGACGCGGGCTGGGCGAAGGGTGCCGACGGCATCTTCGCCAAGGGTGGCCAGCGGGCTTCGTTCAAGATCACGCACAACCAGAACGCCCGCCGCAGCCAGACCGTCGAGATCATCATCTCGCAGGCCAAGGCGGCCGGTATCGAGGTCAAGGACGAGACCGACGCCAACTTCCTCAAGGGTGGCCGCGTCTCGACCGGTGACTACGACATCGCCCTGTTCGGCTGGTCCTCCCCGCCGTTCAAGTCGCAGTCGCGCTCGATCTACGTCTGCCCGAACGCCGGTGGTGACCAGAACTACCAGAACCTCTGCGACCCGAAGATCGACGAGGCGTTCAAGACCGCTGTGGGCGCGACCGACGAGCAGGTGAAGCTGCAGAGCTACCAGGCCGCCGACAAGGCCATCGCGGACAAGTACGCGACGCTCCCGCTGTTCCAGACGCCGAGCATGTGGGCGTTCAAGGGCATCGACCGCGCGTACATGCAGTCCTACAACGGTGTCCTGTGGAACGTCGGCGAGTGGGAGCAGAAGAAGTAGGGCTCGCCCCGCCTCTTCGTTCCCCTCGTTCCAGATGACCTGGAAGGTCCCGGGGCCCGGCCACGAGCCGGGCCCCGGTACCCACCGGAAGTAGCTGTTGACCGTAGGGTTACCCCCACTACGGTAGACAACCGGGCAGCGGTCCCAGCGCACTTCTGACGACCAGGCCCGGATGAGGAGCAGTTCGTTGAACCTGGTGATCTACATCCTTCGCCGTCTGGCGATATCGATTCCCGTCCTGCTGGTCGGGACCTTTTTGTCGTTCGTGATGGTCGCCGCCACCGGTGACCCGCTCGGCGAGCTGCGGCACAACCCGAACATCAGCAAGGCAGCCCTGGACTCCCTCTCCCACAAGCTGGGCCTGGACCAGGGCGTCGTGCCGCGGTACTTCAGCTGGCTCGGCGACTTCCTGTCGGGTGACTGGGGCACGTCCATCGCGCAGGGCAACGCGCTGCAGCCGGTCGCGCCGAAGGTGATGGCCGCGTTCGGCGTCACGTTCAAGCTGGTCGTCGGAGCCGAGATCCTCGCGCTGATCATCGGGATCATCGTCGGCGTCCTCGCCGCGGTGAAGCAGTACTCGATCATCGACTACCTGGCCACCACGCTGGCCTTCCTGCTGTTCTCCATGCCGATCTTCTGCATCGCGATCGTCCTGAAGAACTACGCGATCGAGATCAACGGCTGGGTCCGCGACCTCGGTCTGCAGGACGTCCTCGGCAATCCATGGCTACGCACGACCAGCCCGGAACAGCTGAAGACGGACGGGGTCGGGGACTTCATCACGAGCACCATCGGCGCCTACCTGCTGCCGACGCTGTCGATCATGGCGATCAGCTTCGCCGCGTACAGCCGGTTCCAGCGGGCCTCGATGCTCGAGGTGATGAACTCCGACTACGTGCGCACCGCGCGGGCCAAGGGCCTCGCGAACGGCCGGGTCATCTTCCGGCACGCGTTCCGCAACGCCCTGATCCCGGTGACGACGCTGTTCTCGGTGAACTTCGGCTCGGTACTCGCCGGCGCGATCATCACCGAAACGGTGTTCAACTGGCACGGTATGGGCACACTGCTGGTGGAAGCCGTCTCGAAGAACGACACTCAGGTGATGATGGGCTGGCTCGTGGTCATCGCCACCAGCGTGATCGTCGCCAACCTGATCGCCGACCTGGTGTACGGCATCCTGGACCCGAGGATTCGCGTTGGCTGACTTGAACTCCCTTCTCGCGACCGAGAACGCGACCAAGGACGGAACCCTCCCGCCGGAGGCGCTGCCCGAACCCCGGAGCCAGGGCAAGCTGGTGCTCCGGAAGTTCCTGCACCACAAGCTGGCCATGGCGTCGACCGCGGTGCTGGTGCTGATCGTGCTGCTCAGCATCATCCTGCCGCTCTTCTGGAAGCACAGCTACGAGGACAGCTCGTTCCCTTCGTTCGCGAAGCCGAACGGCGACTTCCCGCTGGGCACCACGCAGGTCGGCAAGGACATGGTGTCGCAGATCCTGCGCGGCACCCAGTTCTCGCTGCTCATCGCGCTCACGGTGTCGATCCTGTCGACCGTGGTCGGCGTCGTGCTCGGGGCGCTCGCGGGCTACCTGCGCCGGTTCACCGACTCGGCGGTCTCGCGGGTGACGGACCTGTTCCTGATCATCCCGCAGATCGCCGCGGCGGCCATCCTGGCGAAGGTGTTCGGGAGCGGCTCCTGGTACATCGTCGCGCTGGTGCTGGCGGCGTTCGGCTGGATGCAGATCGCCCGGATCACCCGCGCCGAAGCGATGTCGCTGTCCCAGCGCGAGTTCGTCGACGCGGCTCGCGCCTCGGGTGCCGGCACGTTCCGGATCATCTTCAAGCACCTGGTGCCGAACATGGTCGGCAGCATCACGGTCAACGCGACCCTCGCGGTCGCGCAGGCCGTGCTGGCGGAAGCCGCGCTGTCGTTCATCGGCCTGGGTGTCCAGCTGCCGGACACCTCGCTCGGCCGCGTCATCCTGGAGAACTACGCCCAGCTGCAGACGCGGCCGGCGCTGTTCTTCGGGCCGTTCATCGTGCTCGTGCTGATCTCGCTGACGATCAACTTCATCGGTGACGGTCTGCGCGACGCCTTCGACCCGCGGCAGCGGAGGATGAAGGCCTGACCGCCTGAACGCGTGACGCGGGGGTGACCGGTTTCCGGTCACCCCCGCTTCCGTTTACGCGCGATGATCGGCGGACCCGGGGTCCACCGCGATGGAGGACTGGAAGGCCGTCGAGACCCTGAGCGAGTGGCTGCGCACCGAAGCGCCGCTCCGTCGGGACTCCGGGCCGGCACGCTCAACCACGCCGATCCCGGCGCGCTACTGAACCGGGTGCGGACGCTCCCGCACGCCGTTCAGCTCTTCCTGATGGACCAGGAGCAGCTGTTCTTCCGCGTCTGGATGTTCCGCGACGGCGAGTTGCGCCAGTACGCCCCGGAGCAGCCGGACGAGGCGGACCCGGCCTTCGGGCCACCCCACCACCCGTGAAACGCCGAAGGCCGCCACCCGGGCCCGGGTGGCGGCCTTCGACGTGGGCCGTTCTCAGTCGGCGACGGGGGCCAGCTTGCCGGCCTCCCAGGCCGCGCGGCGCTCGGCCTGCAGCACCGGGTCCGCCACCGGCGCCGCCGACAGCAGGCGGCGCGTGTAGTCCTGCTGCGGCGAGTGCAGCACCTGGTCGCGCGTGCCGACCTCGACGAGCTTGCCGTGCTGCATCACCGCGACGCGGTCGGCCAGCAGGTCGACCACCGCGAGGTCGTGGCTGATGAACAGGCACGCGAACTGCAGCGACTGCTGCAGGTCGAGGAACAGGTCCAGCACGCGGGCCTGCACCGACACGTCCAGCGCCGACGTCGGCTCGTCCGCGATCAGCAGCGCCGGGTCGAGCGACAGCGCGCGGGCGATCGCCACGCGCTGGCGCTGGCCGCCGGAGAGCTCGTGCGGGTAGCGGTTCATGTAGTGGCCGCCCAGCTCGACCTTGTCGAGCAGCGAGCGCACGCGCGCCGACAGCTCCTTGCCGGACAGCACCTTGTGCAGCACCATCGGCTCGGCGATCGACTCGCCGATCGTCATCTTCGGGTCCAGCGTCGACGCCGGGTCCTGGAACACGATCGAGAAGTACCGGCGAAGCGGGCGAAGCTCCTTCGCCGACATCTTCGTGATGTCCTTGCCCGCGATCGCGATCGTGCCCTGGGTCGCCCGGAGCAGGCCGACGGCGCAGCGGCCGACGGTCGTCTTGCCCGAGCCCGACTCGCCCACCAGACCGACGATCTCGCCCTTGGCGATGGTCAGCGACACGTCGTCGACCGCGCGGTTCTTGCCCTGACCGCGGCGGCCCGGGTACTCGAGCACCAGGTTCTTGATCTCGAGGGCCGGCGCGGCCTCCTCGATCACGGCCTCGAGCTCCTTGTCGGCCAGCCGGATCTCCTCGGCGATCTTGGCCGCCTCGGTGCTGTCACTGGCGATCCCGGCGTCGTCGAGCAGGCGGCGGCCCTCGGGACGCTGCCCGAGCACCGGCACCGCGGCGAGCAGGCGCCGGGTGTAGTCCTCCTTTGGCGACGCGAACAGCTCGCGCACCGGCGCCTCTTCGACGATCTCGCCCTGGTACATCACGATGACGCGGTCGGCCATGTCGGCGACGACGCCCATGTCGTGCGTGATCAGCACGATCGCGGTGTCGAGGGTGTCGCGCAGCTTGCGCAGCAGGCCGAGGATCTCCGCCTGGACGGTGACGTCGAGCGCGGTGGTCGGCTCGTCGGCGATGATGACCTTCGGGTCGCAGGCGATCGCCATCGCGATGACGACGCGCTGGCGCAGACCGCCCGAGAGCTGGTGCGGGTACTGCTTGAACCGCAGCGGCGGGTTCGGGATGCCGACCATGTCCAGCAGCTCGACCGCGCGCTTGTCCGCGGCGGCCTTGGAGATGTCCAGGTGCGAGCGCAGGGCCTCACGCAGCTGCCAGCCGACCGTGTAGACCGGGTTCAGCGCGGTCATCGGCTCCTGGAAGATCATCGCGACCTGGTTGCCGCGGATCTTCTGCATGTCCTTCTCTTTGAGATCCGCCAGGTTGCGCTCGCCGAGGCGCAGCTCGCCGGCGATCTTGCTGGTCTTGGGCAGCAGGCCCAGCACCGACATCGACGTGACGGACTTGCCGGATCCCGATTCCCCGACCACGGCGACGATCTCGCCGGGCTTGACGTCGAAGCCGATGCCCTTGACGGCGTCGACGATGCCGTCTTCGGTCCGGAACGACACGCTGAGGTCGGAGATCGACAGAACGGATCCGGACACGCCGGCGACGTCCGCCGAAGTTGCTTCAGTGCTCACCAAGATGCCCTTCGTGGGGGTACAGACGATCGCGACGCGGCGGTCGCGACTCGCGCGAGGATAACCGAGGGTGTCCCCGACTAAGGTCGGAGCACGGGAATTACGCTCAACCCGTGATCTCCCCGGTACCGCGCAGGCTGCTGCTCGTTCACGCCCATCCCGACGACGAGAGCATCACCACCGGCGCCACGATCGCACGATACGCCGCCGAAGGCGCCGAGGTGACCGTGGTGACCTGCACGCTCGGTGAGGAAGGCGAGGTCATGGCCGGCCTCGGCGAGCTGGCCGGGCTCGGTGCGTGGGCCGCCGACCAGCTGGGCGGCTACCGCGTCGCCGAGCTGCAGCGCGCGTGCGCCGCGCTGGGGGTGTCACGACATCGTTATCTGGGCGGGATCGGCCGGTGGCGCGATTCGGGCATGGCGGGCACGCCGTCGGCGTCGCACCCGCGGGCCTTCACCGGCGGCAGCGCCGAGGAGCAGGCCGCGCAGCTGGCGGAGATCCTCGATGAGGTCCGGCCGCAGGTCGTCGTCACCTACGACGCCTTCGGCGGCTACGGCCACCCCGACCACATCCGCGCCCACGAGATCACGATGGCCGCGGCGCCGCGCGCGGAGTCGGTGACGAGGGTGTTCCACACGGTGACGTCGCGCGACGCGGTCCGCGCCGGCTTGGCCGCGCTGCGTGCCGGCAGGGAGACGGTGTTCGCCGTGCCGGCGGACGACGAGCTGCCCGCGACACCGGACGAGGAGATCACGACGACGCTCGACGTCGCCGCGTACGTCCCGGCGAAGCTGGCGGCGCTGCGCGCGCACGCGACGCAGCTGGCCGTGGTCGACGGCGACGTCCCGTACTTCGCGCTGACGAACGAGGTGGCCCAGCCGATCCCGGCGCACGACTCCTTCGTCCTGGCGCTCGGCCCGGCCGAGGGCGCGGCGGACGACCTGTTCGGCGGGCTGTGACCGTGCCGGAGCCCTTGACCTGGGACCAGCGGCTGCTCCTGGTGCTGCTCGTCCTCGACACGGTCATGCTGGCCGTGCTGGAGCTGTTCTTCCTGCCGCTGCGGATCGGCGTGGTGCCGCTGCCGGTGACGGTCGTCGTGGGCGCCGTCACGACGCCGTGGCTGGTGTCGACGACGGCGAAGCTGGTGCGGCCCGGGCTTTCGTGGGTACCCCTCGCGGTGTGGGTGGTCGTCGTGTTCGGGCTCGGACTGCTGGGCCCGGGCGGCGACCTGGTGCTGATCCAGGACTGGCGGGCGCTGGTGCTGCTCGGCGCGAGCGCGCTGCCGGGCGCGCTGGTGCTCGGCGGCGGGCTGGGCCAGGCGGCGGGAAGGAAACCGGGACGTGGCTGAGGCGATCTCCGACAAGCAGGTCGTGGCGGTGCTGCGGCCGTTCGTGCGGGCGTGCGGGCCGATGCTGGACGCGCTGCGCGAGTCCGACCCGTTCGGCCTGCAGGCGCGCGCGGGGGACGACTTGGCGGAGGTCGAGTCGGGTCTGAAGGCGAAGCTGATCCACGGCGTGACGTCGGTGAAGGTGCCGGGCACGGCGGCGTGGGCGCGGATGACGGGCTACGACCGGTCGAGCTGGTGGATGAACCGGGTGGGCCGGTTCACGGCGTTGCTGACGTCGATCCCGGGCCTGGGCGGCGCGCTGGCCGACCGGCTCCCGGTCCAGGACACGCTGGGGGCGGCGTCGCAGGGGCTGCTGCTGTGCGCGATCGCGGGCGAGTACGGCGTGACGGACGTCGGCACGAGGGTCCGGCTGATCGCGTGGGTGCTGTTCGAGCGCGACATCGACGCGGACCTCGCGGCGGGCAAGCACCCGGACCACGACGAAGCGGCGGAGGCGGACGAAGCGGCTCGCCTGACCGAGGATCTGACGGCGTCGGAGAAGAAGCACGGCAAGGCGACGATCAAGGCCGCGGGCCGGACGCTGTGGCGGCTCGGCCGGGGGTTGCTCGGGATCACCGAGGAGCTGGAGAAGCGGCCGCGCGGGAACTTCTTGCACCGTGCGATCGGCATGTTGCCGATCGTCGGCGCCGCCGGGGACTACCTCGGCGAGCGGTCGGGGTTGCGGGAGGTCTGGAAGCGGGCGCACGTCTGGTTGACCGAGCACCGCGCGTGATCTTCCCGCCCGGTGCCCGGCGCGAACCTCAGTTCCAGAACTGGAACACGCTGAACCCGATCTGCGCACCGTCCACATAGCCGCCGAAGGAGCCGAAGATCGCGTACGCCCCCTGCCACAGCGCCGTGTTCGCCGGCTTGAAGAACCACAGGATCGCGAACAGGATGATCGGGGCCCACGGGCGGACCCTCGCCCCGAGCTCGCGCGCCTGGGCGGGGAGGTACGGCTCGATCGCGCCCCAGCCGTCGAGGCCCGGGATCGGGAGGATGTTCAAGATGAACGTCACGATCTGCAGCAGCGCCAGGTAGGACATCGCGATCACCAGGCCGCCCGCCATCGGGACCAGCGACACCACCAAGGCCAGCGCCGCGCCCACCGCGAGGTTGCTCAGCGGCCCGGCCAGCGACACCCACGACGACGTCGCGCGGTTGCGCAGCGCGCCCCGGTTGATCCACACCGCGCCGCCCGGGAGCGGGATGCCGCCGATGATCAGGAAGATCAGCGGCAGGACGATCGACAGGACCGGGTCGGTGTACTTCCGCACGTCCAGCGTGAGGTAACCCTTGTGGGCGACGCTGTAGTCACCGCCGCGGTAGGCGACCATCGCGTGCCCGAACTCGTGCAGCGACAGCGACGCCACCCAGCCGGCGGCGACGAAGATCACGACGCCGGCGATGAGCAGCGGATCGCGGTCGCGGACGAAAACCGTGTTGATGTCCCCGAACGCGGCCATCGCACCGCCGGCGACGGTGAGCGCGAGGATGCCGAGGAAGACCGGGCTGGGGCGCACTGCTGACTTCTGCACGCTTCCAGTCTTCCGTATGCCCGGTGTGAAGTTACCGGCGTGTCCCCTTGCGCGATCGGGCCCGAACGTCCCCCGAACTCGCTACTCCGCTTGACCTGACCGCACTACACGGGTGTAATCACAGTGATGTCATTCGCCGCCTAGAGGGGACGGCGAGTGTCGTTTCACCACCGCCAGCCTGGGGAGTGCTAGGGAGCGAGGAGGCGGACGTGCGGTTGGAAGCCGATGGGAAGGAATGGGGGCACGTCATGAGTTGGGGCGAGATCCCGGAGCAGGCTCTGGGAGATCTCACCGAGCTCATCGATGCCACCGAAGAAGAGCAGGATTGGCAGGAACGCGCTCTGTGCGCGCAGACGGACCCGGAGGCGTTCTTCCCAGAGAAGGGCGGCTCCACCCGTGAAGCCAAGCGGATCTGCCTGGGCTGCGAGGTCAAGGACGAGTGCCTTGAGTACGCGCTGGCCCACGACGAGCGCTTCGGCATCTGGGGCGGTCTGTCCGAGCGTGAGCGCCGCAAGCTGAAGAAACGCGCGATCTAGAGGGGGAGTCACCGGTGATGCGTGGCGTCACCGGTGATTCCACGAGGTGAACACGGCGTGGGTTCACCACCGGGTGACGAACCGGGGCCGTAGGGTGGCCGCACCGATCCGCCGCCTGATCCGGAGTGTTCGTTGCCCCGCACCGCCGCGCCGCCCGTCCTGCGCACCGCGCCCGTTCTGGCCATTGTGGTCTGTCACAACGGCGAAAACTGGCTACCGCTGGCGCTTTCTTCGTTGCGTCGCAGCACCGTCCGGCCGCGGCACGTGCTCGCCGTCGACACCGGGTCCACCGACGCCACCCCGCGGCTGCTCGCCGAAGCGGCCGCCGATCCCGGGCCGGATTCCGCGCCCGTGCTCTCCGGGGTCATCACACTTTCGAGCGATACCGGCTTCGCCGCCGCGGTCGCCGAAGCCGTCGCGCACGCCACCGAGCGGTGGGGCGACCCCGGATCCTGGCTGTGGCTGCTCCACGACGACTGCGCCCCCGAGCCCGACTGCCTCGACGAACTCCTGCGCGTCGCCACCAAAACCCCGTCGGCGACCGTGCTCGGCTCGCTCGGCCTCGACTGGACCGACCCGCGGCTGATCGTCGAAGCCGGCCTGTCCACCGACGCCTCCGGCCACCGCCAGCAGATCGCCGCGCTCGGCGACGAACCCGCCGAGGTTCTCGCCGTGCCCAGCGCCGGCTCGCTCGTGCGCCGCGACGCCTGGGACGACCTCGGCGGCTTCGACCCCGAATTCCCGTTGCTGCGCGAAGATCTCGACTTCGGCTGGCGCGCGAACGCCGCCGGCGGGCTCGTCCTCTCCGTGCCGACCGCGCGGGTGCGGCACGCGCGCGCCGTCACCACCGGGCAGCGCGCGGCCGACGCCGTCGCCACCCCGCTCGCCGCCGCGAACCGCGCCCACGGGCTGCGCGTGTTCCTCGTGAACTGCTCGCCGTTTTCCTTCTGGCTGGGCATGATCCGGCTCCCGCTGCTCTCCCTGCTGCGCGCGCTCGCCTTCGTCCTGCTGCGCCGCACCGGGGAAGCCCGCGCCGAGTTCGCCGCGGCGACGTACCTCCTCAGTGGACGCGGCGGATTGCGCGCCGCCCGGGCCCGGCGACGGCGGAATCCGCGGCCGGGCACGGTTCGCGGGCTCTTCACCGGACGCGTGACGCGGTTGCGCAACGCCGTGCGCGCCGGCGTCGTCGGCTTGGTGCGCCGGGGCGTCGAGGAAGACGTCGCGCTCGGCCGCGTGCCCGAGACCGTCGAAACCGAGTCCGCGTGGGTGACGCCGGAGGCACTCGACGCGCGCGAGACCCGGCCGGTCGGGCCGGACGCGCTCCCGGCGGGCGCGCTGCGCGGGCTCAGCTCGCGCGGGAACGGGCTGCGCAAGCCGGGCACGCTCGTCGCCGTCGCGCTGCCGGAAACCCCGGCGCCCGAAGCGGTCGACACCGAAGACGCGCAGGCCGTCGTCGAAGAGACCGAACCGGAGATCGTCTTCGTCGAGGTGAACCGGCGCCGGGTGCTCGCGGCGACGATCTTCGCGCCGCCGGTCGTGCTGCTCGTCGTGATGACCGCGCTGGGCCTGGTCGTCAACCGGGCCCGGCTCGGCCTCGACCTCTTCGGCGGCAAGCTGCTGCCGGTCGGCGGGCTGGGCGAGCTCTGGTCGTCGTACCTGACGCCGTGGCACGCGGTCGCGGGCGGCACCGGCGCGCCCGCGTCGGCGACGCTGCCGGTGCTCGGCACACTCGGCGCGGTGTTCGCGCCTATCGGCGGTCCGGCCGCGCTCGTCGCGATCCTGCTCCTCGGCGACATCCCGCTGGCGGCGCTGAGCGCGTATGCGGCGACTCGACGGCTGCGCGTGCGCCGCTGGGTCCGCGCGGTCATCGCGGCGACGTACGCGCTGCTGCCCGCCGCGACCGCCGGCGTCGCGCAGGGCCGGCTCGACGTCGTCGTCGTGCACATCGCGCTGCCGCTGGTGGCCGCGGGCATCGCCGGGCTGCTCGTGCGCGCGGACACGCGCTGGCTGCACGTCTCCGCGCTGTCGGCGATCGGGGTGGCGGTGCTCGGCGCGTTCTCCCCGCTCGCGCACGGACTCGCGCTCGCCGGACTGCTGATCGGGTTCGTCGTGCTGCCGGCGCCGACCGGGCTCGCGCGGCGCATCGCGTCGGTCGGCATCGTCGTGCTGCTGCCGCTGGCGCTGCTGCTGCCGTGGCCGACGGTGCTGCTGCGCCACCCGGAACTGCTGGTGCAGGGGCTCGGCGGCGCGGCGGCGACGGTGTCCGGCACCGACCTGGCCGGCCTCGACCCCGGCGGCCCGGGCGCGTGGCCGATCGGCGTCGCGGTGATCGCGGCGGCCCTGATCGCGATCGTCGTGCGCCCGACGAAGCTCGCCGCGGGCGGCCTCGCGCTGGCCGCGCTGGGCGCCGGCGGCCTGGTCCTGGTGCGGCTGGTGACGGCGACGCCGATGCAGGGTGGATCACCCGCGCACGGCTACGCGGGCGTGCCGTTGCTGATCGTCGGCGCCGGGCTGCTGTGGGTCGTACTCGGGTCGTGGCAGCGCGGCGGCTCGGCCGGGGTGCCGGCGTCGTGGCTGCCGAAGGTGTTCGCGGTCGCCGGGGTCGTGGTGTTCCTCGCGCTCGCGGCGGGCGCGGTGGTGGTCGGCGGCCAGGGGCCGCTTCGCGCCGGCGAACGGCCCGCGCTCGCGCCGGAGGTGTCCGCCGAGCTCGCGGCGTCCGGGCGGTCGGTGCTCGACCTGGAGACCGACGCGACCCGCCAGACCGGCGGCCGCCTGCCCCACTACGGCGACGACGACCTCGCGCCGACGCCCGGCACCCCGGCCCGGCTGGCGGCGTGGCGCCGCGACCTCGGCCAGGGCGACGCGGCGGCGGTCCAGCGGGCGTTCGCCGCCGCGGCGGCCGCGGGGGTGCAGTTCGTGGTCCTCCCGGCGGGCGTCGACCCGCAGGCGTACCCGCCGCTGGCGAAGGACCTGGTCTCGGTGGCCGCGCCGACGTCCGACGGCCGGGGCGTGCTGCGCCTGCTCCCACCGGCCGGACAGGTGATCCTCATCTCGCCGGAGCAGGCCAAGGCGGCGGTGACGGGCGGCGGCGCGCCCGGGAACGCGCCGGGCGTGGCGCCGGTCCAGGCGGGGCTGCCGGACGTGCGCGTCCGCGTGTCCGACGGCCCGACCGGACGGCTGCTGGTCCTGGCGGCGGAGCAGGAAGCGGGCTGGAAGGCTTCGGTGGGCGGCAAGAGCGTGCCGATCGTGCCGGCGTGGGGCCACCAGGTGGCGGTGTCGGTGCCCCCGGCGTCGTCGGAGGTGACGATCGAGTTCCCGGGCACGGAACGGAACTTGCTGCTGCTCGCTCAGCTGGCGGCGGTGCTGTTCACGCTGTTGACGGCGGTCCCGGCCCGGCGCCGCCCGTGACGATCGCGGCCCAGTGGGTCCGCGCGTCCTGGACGAAGCGTTCGCGTGGCGGACCCGCCGCGGCCGTGCGGAACGCGCTCCCGGCCGGCTTCGCGCTGCCCGAGCTGCCCGAACGCGGCGCGCACGTGGTGCGGATGCGTGAGGAGGCCGGCTTCGCGCCGGTCGAGACCGTGGAGGGCGTGGGCGCGCTGAACGTGAGCCTCCGCCAGGCGGGCGGGCTCTTGCGGGTGCTGCCCCGCGTCGGGGCCCTGCACGGGCTCCCGCCCCGGAAGCGGCGCCCGCCGGCGGTGAAGCTCGCGCCCGGGGAGTGGGTGCGCTGGCGGCTCAACTACCGCTTCAGCAGCTCGGCCGGGATGCAGGACTGGTCGTACTGGCTCGACACGTTCAACGTCGGGTACGGCGACCTGCCGGCTGACGTGTTCTTGGGCGAGCCCACCTGCCTCGTCGACGAGCAGGGCCCGGTCCGGTAGGTCACTCGCCTTCGATGACGTCCGGTTCCACGCCGAGGTAGCCGGCCACCTGCTCGACCAGCACGTCGTGCACCAGGTCCGCCAGCTCCGACGGGTCCTTCGCCCTCGCCTCCAGCGGCCGCCGGTACAGGACGATCCGGGCCCGCGTCGGCATTCCCGTGCGGTCCACGCCCGCCGGGACCAGGCGCGACAGCGGCACCGCGCCGTCGTGCAGCACGCCGTCGGATGGTGCCCGGCCGTTCTCGCGGACCTCGGGCACGTCGTCGACCGCCACGTCCAGCTTCGTCAGCTCGTGGCGCCAGCGGGCTTCGATCGGTTCCAGCGCGTCGAGCACCAGCGCGTCGAACCGCTCCGCGCGGCTCGCGGCGGCGGGCAGGGTCGCCGGGTACAGCGTCCCGCGCAGGCCCCGGCCGTGCCGGTCCCGTCGCGAACGCCGCCGCTGTCGGTAGTCACGAGCCGTCGCCACCCCGGAAGTCTATGCGGTCGGCGCGTCCCAGCGCGTGTCGCTCCTACTAGCTTGCGGCGACGCGCTATCGTTTCCGATCGTGCGGAACGTACGGAAGTGTTCGCGTACCGGCTGCCTCGAGCCGGCTGTGGCCACGCTGACGTATGCCTACAGCGACTCCACCGCCGTCGTCGGCCCCCTGGCCACCGCTTCCGAGCCGCACTCGTACGACCTCTGCGAAGCCCACGCGCTCCGGCTGACCGTCCCCAAGGGCTGGGAAGTCGTCCGGCACGAAGGCGCCTTCGCCGCGCCGGACCCGTCGGCCGACGAGCTGACGGCGCTGGCCGAGGCCGTGCGCGAGGCCGGCCGCCCCGGCAAACCGGCCCCCGCGCCCGAGCCGGAGGGCCCGTCCGGGCGCCGCGGCCACCTGCGGGTCCTCCCCGGTCGCGCCTGAGCGCGTAACCCACCTCCGGCGCCGGTAGGCTTTCCGCGCGGCGCAGCGGGCGCCGGGACGACTATTCGCGGGGAGACGGCGTGCCAGACCTTTCGGGCATCGTGAAGGCCTACGACATTCGCGGCGTGGTCGGCGAGCAGCTCGACGCGGACCTCGTCCGCGACTTCGGCGCCGCGTTCGCCCTGCTCATCAAGCCGGAAGCGCCGGCGGTGGTGATCGGGCACGACATGCGGGACTCGTCGCCGGGCTTGGCGGCGGCCTTCGCCGAGGGCGTCACCTCGCAGGGCCTCGACGTCGTGAGCATCGGGCTGGCCAGCACCGACCAGCTGTACTTCGCCTCGGGTTCGCTGAACCTGCCGGGCGCGATGTTCACCGCGAGCCACAACCCGGCCAAGTACAACGGCATCAAGATGTGCCGCGCGGGCGCGTCGCCGGTCGGCCAGGACACCGGGCTCGCCGAGATCCGCGACACCGTCGAGCAGGGCGTGCCCGGCTTCGAGGGCCAGCGCGGCACGGTGAGCGAGCGGGACGTCCTCGCCGACTACGCCGCCTACCTGCGCAACCTCGTCGACCTGTCGGGCAGCCGGCCGCTGAAGATCGTCGTCGACGCCGGCAACGGAATGGGCGGGCACACCGTCCCGACCGTCTTCGACGGCCTGCCGATCGAGGTCGTCCCGATGTACTTCGAGCTCGACGGCAGCTTCCCGAACCACGAGGCCAACCCGCTGGACCCGGCGAACATCGTCGACCTGCAGGCGAAGGTGCGCGAGGTCGGCGCGGACGCCGGCGTCGCGTTCGACGGCGACGCCGACCGCTGCTTCATCGTCGACGAGCGCGGCGAGCCGGTTTCGCCGAGCGCGATCACCGCGCTGGTCGCCGTCCGCGAGCTGGCCAAGGACCCGGGCGGCACGATCATCCACAACCTGATCACGTCCAAGGGCGTGCCGGAGATCGTCGCCGAGCACGGCGGCAAGCCGGTCCGCACCCGCGTCGGCCACTCGTTCATCAAGGCCGAGATGGCCCGCACCGGCGCCATCTTCGGCGGCGAGCACTCCGCGCACTACTACTTCCGCGACTTCTGGCGCGCCGACACCGGCATGCTGGCGGCGCTGCACGTCCTCGCCGCGCTCGGCGAGCAGACCGGCCCGCTGTCCGACCTGACGAGCGCGTACTCGCGCTACGCGGCTTCGGGGGAGATCAACTCCACGGTCGACGACCAGGTCGCGAAGATGATGGCCGTCAAGGACGCGTTCGGCACCCGCTCCGGCGTCGAGATCGACGAGCTGGACGGCCTGACCGTGCAGCTGCCGGGCGGCGCCTGGTTCAACCTGCGCCCGTCGAACACCGAACCGCTGCTCCGGCTGAACGTCGAAGCCGCGAACGCCGAGGCCGTGCAGGGGCTGGTGGACGAGGTACTCGCGATCATCCGCAACTGACCGTCCACGGTGAAGGGCCAACCGTGTCCTGAAGGTGCCCTTCACCACACCCCTCTGCGTGGTATGGAGGAACCATGGCCATCACGCTCGACGCCCAGCTCCTCGAGATCCTGGCGTGCCCGTCGCCGGATCACGCCCCGTTGCGCCCCGGGGCACCGGGCGACCCCGAGGCCGACGCCCTGACGTGCACCGAATGCGGCCGGGTGTACCCGGTCCGTGACGGGATCCCGGTGCTGCTCCTCGACGAAGCCACCGTGCCCGGGGACAACGGGAACTCCGATGCCGACAGTGCTTGACGACACGCTGCTCGACGACCCCGCGCGGTTGGCCGAGGCCGACAGCGCGGGGCTGCTCCGGGCCGCCGCGATGGCGGGCGCCCAGGTGCGCGCGACCGCCGAGCTGGCCGCGGAGCTCGACCTGTCCGAGCGGCTCGACGTGGGCCGGCCGCGCGCCGTCGTGCTGATCGACCGGCCGGGCGTGAGCCGCACGCTCACGCGGCTGCTGGCCGCCCTGCTGGCGCCGTCGTGCCCGGTGCCGGTCGTCGTCGCCGAGGTGGTGCCGAGCTGGATCGGCGCGCTCGACGTCGTCTTCGCGCACACCGACGACCCCGGCGACCGCGAGCTCGCCGCGTCGCTGGAACGCGCCGCGCGCTACGGCGCTTCGGTGGTGCTCTCGGCGCCGGCGGAAGGTCCGGTGGCGGCCGCTGTCGCGGGCAAGGGTGTACTGCTCGCGCCGCGGATCCCGGTGCCGCCGGAGCTGGCGTTCCCGCGCGGCCTGGCCGCCGGGCTGCTCACCGCGAACGCGCTGGGCCTGCTGGTCTCCGACGTCCAGGTGCTGGCCGACCAGCTCGACCTGGAAGCCGAGAAGGACTACCTGGCCCGCGACTCGTTCGCGAACCCGGCCAAGGCGCTCGCGCTGCGGGTCGCCGACCGCGTGCCGCTGCTGTGGGGGCTGGACCCGGTCGCGGTCGCCGTCGGCGAGCACGCTGCGCACGCGTTCGCGGCCCATGCGGCTACTGTGTGCGACGTCGAGGACTTTCGACAGGCTCTTGCGCGTCCCGCGTTGCGGCGGGCCGCGCAATCGAGTGGCGCGGAGCGTGACATCTTCGCTGATCCGGACGATCCATCAGGTGACATCCCGACCCGGGTGCTGCTCCTCTCGGTGCGAACCGGTCCGGCCACGGACGCGGCGCGCTACCAAGCCGAGGATCTGCTGCCCGGGGCGGACGTCATCGCCCCGGCCGAGGAGATCGAGGCCGACGAAATCGTGCGGGCCGCGGTGCTGGCGCTGCGGTTCGAACTGGCGGCGGTCTACCTCGGGCTGGCGGCGGGCAGCATCGGCGGCGCGGGCCGCTTCGCCCCCGCGACGGCGTGAGACCCGCCGAGCACCGGCCCCGGCCGGCGCCGAAGGAGTGGAGTTGAGGTGACAGTGGAGCTGCTGCGCAACGCGGTGCGGCCCTACGCCTGGGGATCGCGGACGGCGATCCCCGAGCTGCTGGGCCGTCCGGTACCCGCGCCGCACCCCGAGGCCGAGCTGTGGATGGGTGCCCACCCGGGTGACCCGTCGCACGTCATCGGCCCCGACGGGACCGAGCGGAGCCTGCTCGAGCTGGTGGACGCCGACCCGGTGACGCAGCTCGGCGAGCGGTGCGCGAAGCGGTGGGGCGGGCGGCTGCCGTTCCTGCTGAAGATCCTCGCGGCCGAGGAGCCGCTGTCGATGCAGGCGCACCCGTCGGCGGCGCAGGCCGCGGAGGGGCACGCCCGCGAGGAGCGGCTCGGCATCCCGCGCGACGCGGCGAACCGCAACTACCCGGACCCGACGGCGAAGCCGGAGCTCGTCTGCGCGCTGACGGAGTTCCACGCGCTGGCCGGGTTCCGCGAGCCGGAGCGCACGGTGAAGCTGCTGAAGGCGATCGAGACGCCGGGGCTGGCCAAGTACACCGGGCTGCTCGAGGCGCAGCCGGACCCGTCCGGGCTGCGGGCGCTGTTCACGACGTGGATCACGCTGCCGCAGGCGTCCCTCGACTCGCTGCTGCCGGAGGTGCTCGACGCGTGCGTCCGGCACGTCCAGGAGCACGGCGAGTTCGCCGTCGAGTGCCGGACGATCCTGGAGCTCGGCGAGGCGCACCCGCGCGACGCGGGCGTGCTGGCGGCGCTGCTGCTGAACCGGCTGACGCTGCGCGCGGGCGAGGCGATCTACCTGCCGGCCGGCAACCTGCACCTCTACCTGCACGGCACGGCCGTGGAGATCCTGGCGAACTCGGACAACATCCTGCGGTGCGGGCTGACGCCGAAGCACGTGGACGTGCCGGAGCTGCTGCGCGTGGTCGACTTCGCGTGCGGCGAGATGCCGATCCAGTGCGGCGACGGCGGCGACCGGCTTTCGGTGTACCGGACGGACGCGCCGGAGTTCGAGCTGTCGCGCGTCGAGTGGGCGCCGGGCCAGGACGACGAGATCTCGGTCG
Source organism: Amycolatopsis sp. NPDC101161 (assembly GCF_044768185.1). Classification (NCBI taxonomy): domain Bacteria; kingdom Bacillati; phylum Actinomycetota; class Actinomycetes; order Pseudonocardiales; family Pseudonocardiaceae; genus Amycolatopsis; species Amycolatopsis sp. NPDC101161. The sequence goes on along the minus strand of NZ_JBIWPI010000002.1, from coordinate 676,514 downwards.
ACAGCGTGGGCCCGCAGATCCTGCTGTGCACGGCGGGCGACCTGCTGGTGACGGCCGACGACGGTGAGAAGGTCGAGCTGCGGCGGGGTCAGTCGGTGTGGCTGCCGGCGGCGGACCCGCCGGTGCACGTCCGCCCGCTGGGCGGCGAGCGCGCGCAGCTGTTCCGGGCGACCGCGGGAACCTGCGAGGACTGACGCACTTCTGTGTGCGTTCCGTGTGGTGCTCTTCTCCACTATCGCTCGTAGGGGTGGTTGTTACGCCCCTGCGCGGCGATTTTCGAGGAGAACGAGCTGATGACTTCCTATCCCGAGGCCGCGACCGGGTTTCCTCAGCCTGCCCCGGTCGCGGCCCCGTCCCGGCCCGGAGCGCTGCTGGCGCTGGCGGGGGTGGCCGTGTTGTCGGCGCTGGCGGCGATCGTCGACGGAGTCTTGTACTTCGTCGGCGGCCGTGACCTGGCATTGGACGTCTCGGCGCGGACGATCGCGTCGATCACGGGAACGTCGGCGGACTCGGTGAAGGCCGACGGCGGGGCCCTCCTGCAGGCGGCCGCGGACGAGGTGCGGAGCACCCTCCAGGTCCGCGGCGGGCTGGCTGTCTTCTTCGGCGTGGTGCTGCTGGTGTGGGGGCTGCTGGCACTGCGGGGAGCGGCGTGGGTGCGAGTGCTGCTGACGCTGGCGGCGCTGGCCAACGCGGGGGTGGCGCTGCGCCTGGCGACGGACATCGAGGGCGGCACGGCGGCGATCCGCGCCGTGGCGTGGCTGGTCGTGGTGACGGGGCTGGCGGCCGCGGTGCTGTCGTGGCTGCCGGCGGTCAACCGGTACGCGAAGGCCCGCAAGGGTCACTAGCCCCCTGGGGGTGACGCCGGTCGCGGGGCCCGGCGTCCGTGGGCTTGGGGTGGTGCCGCGAGGGGGCGGCACCACCCCGTTTCGGCTGCGGGCCGCGCTGCGCTGGAGGGCCGTTTCGGTGACGACGAGGGGCGTTCACCGGAGGGCCGCTTCGGAGCGGCGCGGTGGTCAGGTGGGTTTGGTCAGGGCGAGCAGCGCCCGCCTCACCGCCGCCGCGCTCGCGTCTCGCGGGTCTGCCAGCTTCTCCGCCTCTTCGGCCGCCTCCGCCGCCGATGCCGGGTCGCCCGCCGCTTCGCAGGCCCGGGACAGCACCAGCCACGTCAACCCCGTCGCCGAGCGGCTGCCCATCGCGACGAACTCCGCCAGACACGCCCGCAACACCGGGATCGCCTCTGCCGCACGCCCTTCGCCGACCCAACCGGCCGCTATCGCCCGCGTGCACGACAGCTCCCGGGGCCGCTCGTCGAGTTCTCGAGCCAGCGCCCGGGCCTCCTCGAACGCCGCCGTCGCGCGGGCACGAGCACCCGTCGCCGCCGCGATCGCTCCCAGCGTCCGCAACGACTTCGCCAACGCCGAACGCGCCGGCGTCCCGCGCAGCAGGTCCACCGACTCCGCGATCGCCGACGCCGCCTCCGCGCCCGATCCCGTCAGCAACGACGACCACGCGAACCCGTGCAACGCCGTGCCGATCTGGCGTGCGTCGCCCGTCACGCGGGCGGCCGCCAACGCCAGCCCGTCGACCTCGTGCGCGTCCGCCACCCGGCCCAGCCGCAGCAACGCCGCCGATTCCGCCGCCCGGACCAGGTACGCCTCCGGCTGACCGTCCACAGTGAACAGTTCGCGCGCTTCGGCCGCCGTCCGCAACGCTTCTTCCGCGCGTCCCAGCCCGATCAGGCAGTGCGCCAGGTTCGCGACGACCCACGCCTGCGTCCGCCGGTCCCCGCTCGCCTCGAGTTCCTTCGTGCACGAGTGGTACGCCGACGCCGCCTCGAAGTACTGGCCACGCGCGTGCCGCAACAGGGCCAGGTTCGCCTCCGCGATCACCGCCGTCGCGCGGTCTTCCGCGGCCGCCAGCACCGTTTCGTACGCCGCCCGCAGGTCCGCGTAGTGCCCGTGCAAGTACAGGTAGACGCTCAGCTTGTCCAGCAGCAGCAACGCTTCCCGCGCTCCCAGCGAGCCGATCAGCCGCACCAGGTTCGCGCGCTCGGCCGCGAACCACTCCTCCGGACGCGCCAGCAGCCGCGACACCAGAGCGTCCGGCAACGGCTGCGCGAACGGCTCGTGCGCCACCGGCGGCATCGGCACCGTGCGCGGCAACCGGGCCGCGGCCGCGTCGGCCAGCGCGAGGGTCGCCGCCAGCACCGTCGATGCGCCGCCCTCGTCAGCCGGCCCCTCCGCCGCGTACAGCCGGACGAGGTCGTGCATCCGGTACCGGCCTTCGCCCGTCGCGTCCGGTCCGCGCGCCTCGAGCAGGCTCGCTTCGACGAGCTCTTCGACCGCTTCGTCGGCGTCCGGCGTGCCGACGAGCGTCGTGACCGCCCACGCCGGCAGGTCGACCAGCCGGCAGCGCCCCAGCAGCCGGAACGCGCGCCGCGCCGGGGGCCGCAGCCCTTCGTGGCTCAGCGCGATGCTGCTGCGGACGGCCAGGTCGCTCACGGTCAGCTCGTCGAGGCGGCGGACCTCGTCCTCCAGCCGGTCGGCCAGCTCGCCCAGCCGCAGGTGCGGGCGGATGGCCAGCCTGCTGCCCGCGATCCGCAGCGCCAGCGGCAGCCGCGCGCACGCCGCGATGATCCGCTCCGCGTCCGCGCGCTCGCGGGTCACGCGCGCCCCGGCCAGGCGGTTCAGCAGCTCGGCGGCCTCGGTGTCGGACAGCGGGCCGAGCGCCAGCCGGTGCGCGCCGGCCAACCCGCTGAGCCGCTGCCGGCTCGTCACGAGCACCGCGCAGCCCGGCGTGCCCGGCAGCAGCGCGCGGACGTGCTCGGGGTCGACGGCGTCGTCGAGCACCACCAGCACCCGCCGGTCGGAGAGGCGGCCGCGGAACACCGCCGCCCGGGCGCGCACGTCGTCCGGCACCGCCGGGCCCGGGACGCCGAGCGCGCGCAGCAGGTCGGCCAGCACCTCGCCGACGTCACGACCCAGCGGCACATACAGCTGGCCGTCGGAGAACCGGGACCGCAGCCGGTGCGCGGCCCGGACGGCGAGGGTGCTCTTGCCCGCGCCCGGTTCGCCGCTGAGCACGGCCACCGGGACGCCGGTGTCGCTGCCCAGCACGCCGGTCAGCTCGGCCAGTTCCGCCTCGCGGCCGGTGAAGTCCGCGATGTCCGGCGGCAGCTGGCACACCGGCCAGACCGGCGGCGGCATCCGCGGCACCGGGTCCTCGCCGCGCAGGACGGCGGCGTGCACGCGACGGGCCTCGGCGCCCGGTTCGACGCCCAGCTCGTCGATCAACGTCGTCCGCAGCCGCCGGTAGATCTCCAGCGAGTCGCCCTGCCGCCCGGCGCGGTGCAGCGCGATCATCAGCTGCGCGGCCAGCCGTTCGCGCAGCGGGTGCTCGGTGATCATGGCCTGCAGCTCGCCGGTCAGCTCGCCGTGTCGCCCCGCGCTGAGCTCGGCGTCGACGCAGTCCTCGAACACCGCGAGCCGCTCGGACTCCAGCCGCGCGACGTCGGCGTCGAGCCGCGGGACGTGCAGCCCGGCCAGCACCGGTCCCCGCCACTGCGCGAGCGCCCGCCGGTAGTGCCGCGACGCGGCGACGGCGTCCCCGGCCCGCTGCCCGTCCGCGACCGCCGCCCGGAAGACGAGGAGGTCGAGCTCCTCCGGCTCGACGCGCAGCCGGTAGCCCGGCGGCCCGTGGTCGACGCGCAGGCCGTCGATCCGCTCGCGCAGCCGCGAGAGGTAGGTGTGCAGGTTCGAGGCGTACGACTTCGGTGGCCGCTCCGGCCACAGCGCTTCGACCAGCACGTCGACGTGGACGTGCTGGTTGGCGTTGAGCAGCAGCACGGCCAGCAGGGTGCGCTGCCGGTCGCCGCGCAGCGTGACCCAGTGCCCCGGCGGCCCCTCGACGGCGAGCGGCCCGAGCACGCCGAAGTGAGCCATGTCCACCTTCCCCAGTGCCGGAGCGGCCACCGTAGCGAAGGGGTCCGACAGAAACCGGCGGTTCGCCCGTTACCCCGGGCGGGCACCCTCGCGGCCGCGGCGCCCCATTAGGCTCCACCCGGACATACAGGACCAACCAGGGGAGCGGTCGTGTCAGCTGGAGGCGGAACCAAGGCGATCATCGCCGCGCTCGGGGCGAACGCCGGGATCGCGGCCGCGAAGTTCGTCGGCTTCCTCGTCACCGGGTCGTCGTCGATGCTCGCGGAGTCCGTGCACTCCCTGGCCGATACCACGAACCAGGGCCTGCTGCTGCTCGGCCAGAAGACGTCGAAGCGCGCCGCCGACCAGGAGCACCCCTTCGGCTACGGCCGGGACCGGTACTTCTACTCCTTCATCGTCGCCCTGATGCTCTTCACCCTCGGCTCCGCGTTCGCGATCTACGAAGGCATCCACAAGATCGGCCACCCGGAGCCCCTCGACTCGCCGATCGTCGCCGTGGTCATCCTCTTGGTCGCGGTCGCCCTGGAGGGCTACAGCTTCTACACTGCCATCGGCGAGTCGAAGAAGATCAAGGGCGACGCGAGCTGGTGGGGCTTCATCCGGCAGGCCAAGGAGCCCGAGCTCCCGGTGGTCCTGCTGGAGGACGCCGGCGCGCTGCTCGGCCTCGTCTTCGCGCTGCTCGGCGTCGGGCTTTCGGTCGTCACGGGCGACCCCGTCTGGGACGGCATCGGCACCCTCGCTATCGGCCTGCTGCTCGGTGTCATCGCGATCATCCTGATCATCGAGATGAAGAGCCTGCTCATCGGCGAAGGCGCCACCGAGCCGGTGCTCGCGACGATCGTCGACGAGCTCGCCGCGGGCAAGGTCGAGCGCGTCATCCACATCCGCACGCAGTACCTCGGCCCGGACGAGCTGCTCGTCGCCGCGAAGCTGGCGATGGTGCCCGGCCTCGACACCGCCCAGCTGGCCATGGCCATCGACGACGCCGAGGCGCGCGTGCGCGCGAAGGTGCCGGTCGCGAAGCTGATCTACCTCGAGCCGGACCTCGACCGCAGCCTCGCGAAGTAGCTTCTCAACGAGCCGTCACGCGGCTGACCCGATAGGGTGACCCACTGCGATACATGCAGGCCAGCCGCAGGAGGTCAACGGTGCCCGGAACGGGTTTGTGGCGCACTAAATCGATCGAACAGTCCATTAAGGACACCGACGAGCCGGACACCAAGCTCCGGCGGAACCTGAGCGCGTGGGACCTCACGGTCTTCGGTGTCGCGGTCGTCATCGGCGCCGGCATCTTCACGCTCACCGCGCGCACGGCCGGTGACTACGCCGGCCCGTCGGTCTCACTGGCGTTCGTCTTCGCCGCGATCGCCTGCGCGCTCGCGGCGTTGTGCTACGCGGAGTTCGCCTCGACCGTGCCGGTCGCGGGCAGCGCGTACACGTTCTCCTACGCCACCTTCGGCGAGTTCATGGCGTGGATCATCGGCTGGGACCTGATCCTGGAGCTCGCCGTTGGCGCGGCCGCGGTGTCCAAAGGCTGGTCGGTCTACCTCGAGACGGTGCTCGGCTACCTCTTCGGCAAGGGCACCAAGACGACGTTCGACATCGGCAGCGTGACCGTCGACTGGGGCGCGCTGCTCGTCGTGGCGATCCTGACGACCCTGCTGGCCGTCGGCACGAAGCTGTCTTCGCGGGTCTCGATGGTGATCACCGGCATCAAGGTCGCCGTCGTGCTGTTCGTGATCATCCTCGGCCTCTTCTACATCAAGGGCGCCAACTACTCGCCGTACATCCCGCCGGGCTCGACCGGCGGCTCGGGCGAGACCGGCGTCGACCAGTCGCTGTTCTCGCTGATCGCGGGCGGCGCGAGCAGCTCGTTCGGCGTCTTCGGCCTGCTGGCCGGTGCCTCGCTGGTGTTCTTCGCGTTCATCGGCTTCGACATCGTCGCGACCACCGCCGAGGAGACGAAGAACCCGCAGAAGGCCGTCCCGCGCGGGATCATGGGCTCGCTGGCGATCGTCACCGTGCTGTACGTCGCGGTCTCGCTGGTGGTCGTCGGCATGACGTCGTACAAGGACCTCGCGACCAAGGCGGGCGACGGCAGCCACAAGACCCTCGCCACGGCGTTCTCCGCGAACGGCGTCGACTGGGCGGCCAACATCATCTCCTTCGGCGCGCTGGCCGGTCTGACCACCGTCGTCATGGTGCTGATGCTCGGCCAGGTCCGGATCATCTACGCGATGTCGCGCGACGGCCTGATGCCGCGCGGCTTGGCCAAGACGGGCGAGCACGGCACGCCCAAGCGCGCGACGCTGATCGTCGGCGGCCTGGTCGCGCTCGCGGCCGGCTTCTTCCCCGCGGACAAGCTCGAAGAGATGGTGAACGTCGGCACGCTGTTCGCGTTCGTGCTGGTCTCGGCGGGCGTGCTGATCCTGCGCCGGACGCGGCCCGACCTGCCCCGCGCGTTCAAGGTGCCGCTGGTGCCGCTGATCCCGATCCTGGCGATCCTCGCGTGCCTGTGGCTGATGCTGAACCTGACGGTGCTGACGTGGCTGCGGTTCGTCGCCTGGATGATCGTGGGCGTGCTGATCTACTTCGCCTACAGCCGGCGGCACTCGCTGCTCGGCAAGCGGCAGGCCGACGGTGTCGACGAGCCCGTCAAGGCCCCGGAGGCGTAGCAACTCACTCGTTCGTGAAGCCCCGTCGACCCGCGTTCGCGCAGGTCGGCGGGGCTTTTTCGCGGGACTTCACATCGGACGATCTTGCTGTTCGTGCTTAAAAGGGGACCCGGTGTAGCGAGGTGAGTGACGTGCGATACCTTTCGATCCTTCGTGGACCACTGACGGGTGAATTACAGCAGCGTGATTCACACGCTCGGTGGCTTCGCGACCCCAGATTTCGCAAGTGTTCTCTCCCCGCCGGTATCAGGAGTTCTGAATGCGCAGACGTACCTTCCGTGGCGCTGTCGCCGTCATGGCGCTGACCACCGCCGCCCTCATCGGCACCGCCGGCTCCGCGCTGGCGTGCGTCCCCGGTGACGACCGTGCCGAAGGCACCGTCGGCAACGCCACCAAGTGCTCCGACATCGGCCTGGGCAAGGCCATCGACGTGAGCGACCAGCTCAAGGTCACCGGTGGCACGCAGAAGGACCAGTACCTGACGGTCGACAGCGTGCCCGAGGGCGTGACGGTCGCCGCGATCGTGGTCAAGGGCGGCAACGAGTACAACACCTACCGCCCGGGCAAGAAGGGCCTCTCCGCCACGCCGCCGTGGGAGAAGCTGCACGCGCCGATGGTCGGCCGGAACTTCCAGAACGTCCCGACCATCAGCCACTGGTTCGCCTGCGGTACCAAGACGGAGACCCCGCCGGAGTCCACCGTCACGACGAAGCCGACCAAGCCGACCGAGACCACGAAGCCGAGCGCTCCGGCCTCCTCGGAGACCACGGTCGCGCCGACCAGCACCACGGGTGCGGCCGTCGTGCCGGCGGGCAACGAGTCCGGCACCGGCGGTGGCCTGGCCAACACCGGTTTCGACAACATGTGGCTCGTCTGGATCGCGGCCCTGCTGATCCTCGGCGGCGGCGGCCTGCTCGCGCTGCTGAAGTTCCGCCGCAAGGCTTCCGAGTGAAGCTGAGCTAGCTCGCGGTCGAAGGCCCCTCGCTCCGGCGAGGGGCCTTCACTGTTTCAGGGGGAAGTCCCCGAAGAGCAGACCCTGCTCACCGCCGGACGGCTTGCCGAGCCCGGCCGCCATCGCGACGGCGTGGTCCCACTCTGCGTCGACGACGTAGTCCTGGTGCTTCAGGACGCCCGGTGCCCAGCGGTGCCGTCCGGTCGGACCGCGCAGCGGGTCCGGCAGCCAGTGGTCGCCGCCGAGGATGAGGACGCCGTTCTCGTCGGCCTTCGCCTTCAGCGGTCCGATGCCGCCTTCGGGCTGGTAGCCGACGCCGTAGAGCTGCCGGTCGGAGACCTCGTGCCGCCACGTCGTCACGCCGCCGCCGAAGATGTCGGTGCCGCGGCAGAGGGCGCGCCACCGGCCGTCCAGGTCGGCGAAGAGCGTCTCGAGCGCTTCCTGGGGGAGCAACGCCGGGAAGGCGCGCTGGTAGCCCCACTGCAGTGGGGAGCCCGCGGTGAGCACGCCGACGCGTTCGAGGTCGGCTTCCGGCAGTTCGGCCGCGAGCCGCGCGGCGGCCATGACCGTCAGCAGGCTGCCGAGGTTGTAGCCGGAAAGCACCACCCGCGTCCCCGGTTCGGCGAGGTGTTCGCGCGTCCGCGCGGCCAGCTCCGGGACGACCTTCAGCGCGTAGCAGGGCGGCACGGTCGGGTGCGCGGCCCGCGGCCAGAAGCAGACGAGGTCGGCCAGCGCGCCGAGGTGCCGGCTGCGCTGCGGTGTCCGCGCGGCCGTGTAGACGACGCGCAGCAGGCCCGCGGCCAGCGCGCCGAGCGCGACCACGCCGATCGCGGACAGCGGGCCGAACCAGCCCGGAACCAGCCCGAACCCGAACCGCAGCACCAGCAGCGCGGCGCCGCCCGCGGACATCGCGCTCGCGACCGCCAGCGCCAGGTGGTGCAGGTGCCGCCGTTCCCACGCCGAGCGCGCCCACGCCGCCGCGGCCTGGGCCTCCTGGCGCTCGTCGTGCTCCATCAGCTCGACGATGGCCGGGATGCCCCGCCGCAGCCGGCGCAGCGGGACGGCGACAGCGAAGCCCAGCACGCCGAGCACCGCGGCCAGCGCCAGCCCGGCGCCCCACAGCACGGTGACCAGCAGGTACGTGTCCGGGACCTTCAGGAGCTCCGCCCCGGAAAGCCGCCGGACGGCTTCGGCGAGCCCCGCGCCGAACCCGCCGCCGAGCAGCCCGGCCAGCGCGAGCACCGGCGCGGCCGCCCAGCCGCCCAGCCAGGGCCGCAGCCGGCGTGGCTTGTGCTGCCAGCCGGGCCGGGCCAGCAGCGCGGCCGGGAGCAGGAACAGCGCGAACAGGACCGTGACGGCGACCAGGGCCGCGCCGAGCCCTTCGACGACGCCGTTCGTCCCCGGCAGCGGGCCGGTGCCGGGCCGCAATCGGACAGCGGCCAGGACGACGAGCACCACGGCCAGCCCGATCACGCCGGGCCGGGCGAACCGCCCGGTGTCGACGCCGATCGCCGCCGCGACGATCGTCGCGACGACCAGCGCCAGCGCCACGATCCAGACCACCAGGTCGAAGCCGTTGCCCGGTACCCGGAACGGCCCGCCGAGCAGCAGCAGGGCGACCGAGACCAGCGCCGCGACCGTGTGCAGGCAGCGCAGCGCCGGCGTCTCCGGGTCGGCGCGCATCCGCAGCGGCCCCTCGGTCAGGTCGCCGTCGGCGTGCACCGCCCAGGTCGCGCTCGAGATCCGGTGCAGGACGAAGATCACGACCAGCAGGGGCAGCAGGCCGACCGCGATCCGCGCGGGCACCGAACGGACGGTGTCGGGGACCGCGGGCAGGCAGCCCGACCCGGGCGCGAGGCACTGGCCGGCGAACAGGTCGAGCGCGATCGTCGCGAGCTGGCCCATCAGCAGCATGGTCAGCAGCAGGGCACCGACGCGCAGCAGGCCGCGGCACACCGCGCCGAGCACGCGGGGGAGGCGGCGGCCCGGCGGGGCCGGCGGCAGCATCCAGAACGCGACGTTGGCGAGGGAGAACGGGAACAGCAGCGCCCAGGTCGCCTTCGCGGCGCCCCCGGACGTCATGCCGCTCCAGAGGTAGCCTTCGAGCGTCCGCGGGATCGACCGGCCCAGCGCCGGCAGCACGGGCCCGGGCGCCGGCCTTCGCAGCCGGTCCGCCGGGCGGATCACGCGGCCCAGCCCGTCGCCGGCGACGTCGACGGTGGAAACCGCGTCGAGCAAGGTCTCGCCGCTGGTGCCGACCAGCCCGGCGACGCGGATTTCGACGACGCGGGTGTCCGGGCCGGGCATGGGCACGGTGAAGGCCTCCTACGCGATCCTAGGGAAGGTCGAGCGGACAACGGTAGTGTTCGGACGTCATCGAGTCTTGGAGGAATCGCCACTATGACCCCCGAAAGCGTTGCCAAGCGGCACCAGACCCGCAACGGCATCGAGTTCGCCGTCGCCGACCTCGAGGCCGCCGAGTTCGGCCGCAAGGAGATCCGCCTCGCCGAGCACGAGATGCCCGGACTGATGGCGCTGCGGCGCGAATACGCGGAGGTCTACCCGCTGCGCGGCGCGCGGGTCTCCGGCTCGCTGCACATGACCGTGCAGACGGCGGTCCTGATCGAGACGCTGGTCGCGCTGGGTGCCGAGGTGCGCTGGGCGTCCTGCAACATCTTCTCGACGCAGGACCACGCGGCGGCCGCGGTCGTCATCGGCCCCCACGGCACGGCCGAGGAGCCCAAGGGCGTCCCGGTCTTCGCGTGGAAGGGCGAGTCGCTCGAGGAGTACTGGTGGTGCACCGAGCGGATGCTCACCTGGGACGGCGAGGGCCCGAACATGATCCTCGACGACGGCGGCGACGCCACCATGCTCGTGCACAAGGGCACCGAGTTCGAGAAGTCGGGCGTCGTGCCGACCCCGGACGAGAACACCTCGGACGAGTTCCGCGTGTTCCTCGAGCTGCTGCGCGACTCGGTCGCGGCCGACACGGGCAAGTGGACGAAGATCGGCGAGGGCATCCGCGGCGTCACCGAGGAGACGACGACCGGCGTCCTGCGGCTCTACCAGCTCGCCGCGGCCGGTGAGCTGCTGTTCCCGGCGATCAACGTCAACGACGCGGTGACGAAGTCGAAGTTCGACAACCGCTACGGCATCCGCCACTCCCTGATCGACGGCATCAACCGCGGCACCGACGTCCTGATCGGCGGCAAGGTCGCGGTGGTCTGCGGCTACGGCGACGTCGGCAAGGGCGCGGCGGAGTCCCTGCGCGGCCAGGGCGCGCGCGTGATCGTCACCGAGATCGACCCGATCTGCGCCCTGCAGGCGGCGATGGACGGCTACCAGGTCCGCACGCTGGAGAACGCGCTCCCGGAGGCCGACATCGTCATCACGACGACCGGCAACAAGGACGTCGTGCTGGTCGAGCACATGGCGAAGATGAAGCACCAGGCGATCCTGGGCAACATCGGCCACTTCGACAACGAGCTCGACATGGCGGGGCTCGGCCGCTACCCGGGCATCCGCCGCATCAACATCAAGCCCCAGGTCGACGAGTGGATCTTCCCGAACGGCAACACGATCATCGTGCTGTCGGAGGGCCGGCTCCTGAACCTGGGCAACGCGACCGGGCACCCGTCGTTCGTGATGTCGAACAGCTTCTCCAACCAGGTGATCGCGCAGATCGAGCTGTTCACCAAGCACGAGGAGTACGACAAGGAGGTCTTCCGGCTGCCCAAGAAGCTGGACGAGAAGGTCGCGAAGATCCACCTCCAGGCGCTCGGCGGTGAGCTGACGAAGCTCACCAAGGAGCAGGCCGAGTACATCGACGTGGACGTCGAAGGACCGTTCAAGCCGGAGCACTACCGGTACTGAGGTTTTAGCTGGTCAGGGCCGCCCCGAAAGTGTTCGGGGCGGCCCTTTTGTTCTGCGTTCTGAACAGTGATAGCACGATCGGGCGACGTGTTATCATGGGGGTGTGAAGCAGTTGATCACGAGGATCGACGACGAGCTGCACGCCCGGCTCAAGGCGAGGGCCGAAGCCGAAGGGCGCAGCATGAACGACCTGGTCACGGAAGCGTTGAGGGGCGTTGTGGCGAAGACCGAAACCGCACTTGAGCGGAGAGACCGCCTGGTGGCGGAAGGCAAGCTGATCACTTTCGAGCCGGAGGGCGAAGCACCTGGTCACGATGTGCTGGAAGAACGCTCGCGTGGCTGGGGCACGGCTGTCAGCGAAGCGCTCGACTGGACCCGGGGGGAATGGTGACTGTCCTCTACGCCGACACGAGCGCCGTGGTCGGGGCCTACCTCACCGACGAGGCCGACCACACCGAGCTTCGAAAGCTCCTGATCGACGGCGGGCACCTCGTGCTCACCAGCGAGCTGACCCGGCTGGAGTGCGCCAGTGCGTTCACCGCGGCCAAGCGAACCGGGCGGATTCCGGATGCCCGCGAGTTCCTGACTCAGTTCGACCGGGACTCGCGGACGATTTTGGGAGTGATCCCGCTGGCCCCGCAGCGGATCTTCGCGGCGGCCCGGCGGCTGGTCACCGAGAACTACCCGGTGCGCACCTTGGACGCGATCCACATCGCCGTCGCGATGCACGACACCGCCGAACTCACCGGCGGCGAACCGGTCACCTTCGTCACCCGCGACGAGCGCCAAGCCGATGCCGCCAAGGCCAACGGATTCGAGGTGCTGTGACCGATCTCTTCGCCGGCATCGCCGTCCGGGACTACGCCGGTGCTCTCGCCTGGTACGAACGCCTCTTCGGCTCCCCGCCCACCTACGTCGTGAGCGATACCGAAGCCCTCTGGGAAGTCTCCCCGCACGGCTCGGTCGTCGTCGAACTGCGGCCGGACCGGGCCGGCCATGCCTTCCACACCCTCTTCGTCGATGACCTCGACGAGCGGATCGGTGCCATCTCCGCGCGCGGCATCGAACCCGCCGATCGCGAGACCTACGGCAACGGTGTGCGCAAGATCATCTATCGCGACCCCGAAGGAAACGAGCTCGGCATCGGCGGGGGACCCGCGTAACCTCGAGCACGTTCTTGGCTTCACGAACCTCACGGCCCGGTGGGTAGTCCGGGCGGTCCGCAAGGGCTCGTTGTCCCGTCCAGGGAAACCGGTGGCGCCAGGCTGATCCGTCATGCCTGGAGGTTCCCGATGCACGGGGTGTTCACGCTGTACCACGACGGCCGGTTCTGGGTCGGCGTCTACGAAATCCACGAAGACGGCCTCGTCCGAGCCGCGCGGTACGTCTTCGGCGCCGAGCCGAACAACCCCGAACTCGCCGCCTTCGCCGCCGGGCGCGACTTCGTCCGGCTCGCCGACGAAGCACGCGAAGCTCCGCCGGTGCCGGTGAGCCAGCGGCCGACCGCTCGTCTCAACGCCAAGCGACTCGCGAAGCTCGCGAAGAAAGCCCAGGATGACGCGGGCATCGGCACGGCTGCCCAGCGCGCGCTGAAGGAAGCCGTCGTCGAGCAGGCCGGGGTCAACAAGGCCGCCCGCAAGCGCCGCGCCGCGGCTGAAGCGGCCCGGCGCCGGATTCTGGCCAAGGCCAAGTCACGCGCCAAGCACCGCGGGCGCTAGCTCAGTTCCACTCCACGGCGACGCCGGCCAACCCTGGGCCGGCGTCGCTGAAGAACGCGCTGCTCACGCCGCCCATGTCGCACGCCAGCTCCTCCGCCACCACCGGCAGGGCGTCGTCGCGCGCCCGCACCTGGCGGGTGCACCGCGCGGGCAGCGCGTTGCGGTCGAACCGGAGCTGGACCAGGTAACTCGCGCACCGGTCGCGCAGCATCCGGTAGTACCCCGGCGACGCCGACCCGGAGTCGTCGCGGACCTCGAAGCAGAACACGTGGATGTCGCCCTCGGCGAGCTTGCGGTCGAACAACAGCTCCGTCGCCATCGTGTCCGCGTCCGGGTTGCGGCGCATCCGCCCCACCCGGCAGCCCTCGTCCGTGATCAGCTCGACGTCGTCGATGCGGCAGCCCGGGTCGCCGTTGTACACCGTGAGGTAGCGGTCCGGTCCGTGCCGACGCGCGCGCGTGACCAGCCGCGTGCGCAGGCTGACCTGGCGGTGCTCCGCGTCGAACGTGATCGTGTCGTGCACCGACAGCAGCTCGAGGTCCGCGTTGTAGTGGTTCGACGACGGGTACGCGCCGAGCTCGGCCAGCAGGTCCTCGACGATCGACCCCATGTCACCGGAACGCAGGTCGTGGAACGACGCCGCCGGCTGGTGGCCGCGGCGGACCAGTCGCGGCCCGATCAGCACCACGAGGGCGTCCGCGGGCAGCTGGAGGACCGATTCCAGGGCCCGGACCGCCGGCAGCGCCTTCGGCACCTCGGGCTGGCGCAGCCCGCGTTGCCAGTAACTCAGCGTGGACTGTCCGATTTGGACCCCGCGCAGCGCGAGGTGCGCGCGCAGCCGCGCGAGCGACAGTCCGCGGTAGGCGATCGCCAGCCTCAGGGCGTGGTGGAACTCGCCGGTGCGGAGCGCCTCGGTCAGCTCTTTCGGCAGCTCGGCGACCGATGCCCGGGTCGTGCGGGCGCCATCGATGATCAGTGGGAGGTTCCCGTCTTGTGCCACCGCTCGTCCCTTCACCCGACCAGTGTGTGCGCTGGGCGTGAACACCGCGGAACGTTCACGTTAGCAGCGTAGGGTGGCAGTGCCGACCCCCGTTCAGGGTGGTTGGCCTCGTTATGGTGACTGTTCCGCGTTCCGGCTGTGCCCCGGAACGGTCCGTTCCGCCGGATGGCGTTCTTGCTCCTTGTGACCGCGTTGTTCACCGTTGTGACCACCGCTGGTTCGCCCACGTTCGAGCAGGAGGCCGTCCGTGCTGGTGAAGTCGAGTCGGGTCCACGCCGTGCTGGCCGTGAGCCTGATGTTGTGCCTGGTCGCGCCGGTCACAGCCGGAGCCGCGCCCGGAGTGCCGTCGACCTACCGGACCCAGATCACCATCCAGGCCCAGCAGCGGACCCAGTGGTGCTGGGCCGCCGCCGGCGCCGCCATCGCGGCCGCCCACGGCGTCGCTGTCGACCAGGCGGAGTTCTGCCGGCTCGCCCACGGCGGGACGAGCCAGGACTGCGCGAACCTGCCCGGCACCCTCGCCGGCCCGCAGCGCGCCTTCGCCGGGCTCGGGTTCGCTTCGCCCGGCCGCTACCTCGACCGCCGCATCTCCTACGCCGACGTCCGGACGCAGACCGCCGCGAACCAGCCGGTCGAGACCCGCGTCGGCTACCGCTCGGGCGGTGGCCACGCGCACGTCCTCTACGGCTACGACACCCGCGGGAACTGGGTGTTCTGGGGTGATCCGGGGCCGGCCAAGCGCTACAACTGGTCGACCTACGGCTACTACACCCACAACTCGTCGTTCACCTGGACGCACACGCTCACCGGGATCGCCCGATGAGCAGGCGAGTGCTGGCGCTCGCCGTGCTGACCGGCGCGGCGCTGCTGATGACGGCTCCGGTGTCAGGCGCGGCCCAGGCCGCCGGCATCAGCAGCGCCGACGCCGTGGCCGCGCACACCGCGGCCGCCGCGCCCGGTCTCCAGGACACGTTGGTGCGGTTCTTCGCGCAGGCCCCGGACGCGCACGGCCCGGTCTCGGTCGAGATCACGCCCGACGCGTACCCGGTCTACGAGCTCTCGCCGGACTTCGTCGCGGGCAAGCCGGGCGCGGCGCCGGGTGACTTCGCCTACTTCGCCGTTCCCGTCCGCGCGTCGGACGGCCGGACCGCGACGCTCTGGACGGTCCGCGGCGACGACGGTGCCTGGCAGGTCGGCAACATCGCGTCTGGCGACATCGAAGGCGGCTACGCCCGCACGCTGCCCGCGGGCGCGCAACTCCTGCACGAGCCGCAGGTCGACGCGTGGTACGCCGTAAGGGACGGCCGGCTCACGTCGCTGTCGGAGCGAACGACCGTTAACGTCGCCGACTACCAGCGCACTGTCTCGCAGCGCTACGCGGACAAGCTCCCCGGCTCGGTCTACGCCCGCGAAGGCGAAGCCGGCGGCTACGACGCCACGTCGCAGGTGATGCCCCGCGGCGACGGCGGCCCGGCGCCGTCCGCGAACGACACCGGCTGGGTGCCGCTGCTGATCCTCGTCGGCGTCCTGGCGGTCAGCGGCGCCGGCTATGTGCTGCACCTGCGGCGGATCTCCGCCTGAAGACGAACCGGCGGGCTCGGCGTCGATCCCCTTCCACCGAGCCCGCCGGTCCACCACCGTTACTGTGACGTCCGTGGGTCGACTGGTGGTCATCGAAGGGCTCGACGGCGCGGGCAAGCGCACGCTCGCCGACGGGCTGACGGCGCAGCTGCGCGCGAAGGGTGCGAGCGTCGCGTCGCTGGCGTTCCCGCGCTACGGCAAGAGCGTGCACGCGGACCTCGTCAAGGAGGCGCTGCACCGCGGACACGGCGATCTCGCCGACTCGGTGTACGGCATGGCCGTGCTCTACGCGCTCGACCGCAGCGGCGCGGCCGACGACATCCGCGCGCTGCGGGACGCGCACGACGTCGTCCTGCTCGACCGCTATGTCGCGTCCAACGCCGCGTACGCGGCCGCGCGGCTGCGGCAGGACGCGGCCGGCGAAGTCGTGAAGTGGGTGTGGGAGCTCGAGGTCGACCGCTTCGGGCTGCCGCGCCCGGACGCGCACCTGCTGCTGCGGGTCGCGCCCGCGGTGGCGGCCGAGCGCGCCGAGCGCCGCGCGGAAGCGGAGACCGACCGCGAGCGCGACGCCTTCGAAACCGACGACGGCCTGCAGCGGCGCTGCGCGGCGGTGTACGACGAGCTGGCGGCGTCGGGCTGGCTGGCGCCGTGGCACGTCCTGGACGGCGTCGCGGGTGTCGACCTCGAAGCCCTCGCGACGACGCTGCTAGGGCAGTAGCCGGGCCGGGTCGAAGCAGGCGATCGGGTACGCCGTCTCGCCGTCGACCACCAGGTCCGCGACGATCTCGCCGATCACCGGGGCGAACTTGAAGCCGTGGCCGGAGAAGCCGCACGCGAGCACCACGCGCTCCTCGTCCGGGTGCGGCGCCACGACGAAGCTCTCGTCGGCCGTGTCGGTGTACATGCAGGTCGCCGCGCGCAGGAACGCGCCCGGCAACGTCGGCAGGTGGCGTTTCACGACGGACGCCATCTCGTGGACCTCGTCGGCGGACACCGTCCGGTCGATGCCGTCCGCGGTGCACGTCCGGCCGCCGGTGTGGAGCGCGACCTTCACGCCGTCCGCCGGCGCGTTGTGCGCCGGGAAGCCGTAGAACGTGTAGCCGTCGCTCTCCCAGAGGTAGACGGGATGCCGCCGGAACGGTTCGGCTCCGCCCGAAGGCGCGAACCAGAACTGCACCTTACGACGTACGGTGAACTCGACGCCGAACCCGCGCAGCAGCTCGCCCGCCCACGCGCCGGGACACAGGACGAGCCTGTCCGCGGTGTAGAAGCTGTGCGACGTCCCGACGCGCACGCCGGCGGCCGTCGCGCTCCACGTGAACACCTTCTCCTCGTGGTGCAGTTCGGCGCCGCACCGCGCGGCGAGCTGCAGGTGCGCGGCGACGCTGCCTTCGGGCGACACCAGCCCGGCGCCCGGCTCGTACAACGCGACCTCGTCGGCGGACGGGGTCATCGTGGGGAACCGGCGCCGGATCTCCCCGGCGTCCAGCAACTCGTGCGGGATGTCGAACGCGCGCGCCGACGCGAGGCTGCCGGTGATCGTCCGCGAACCCGCCGCGCCGACCATGAGGCCGCCGCAGCGCGTGAACAGCCGCCGTCCGCTGTCGCGCTCGAGACCGGCCCACAGTTCGTGCGCGCGCAGCAGGAGCGGCACGTACTCGGGACCCTCGAGGTACGCCTGCCGCGTGATCCGCGAACCGCCGTGGCTCGACCCGCGGTTGTGCACCGGCGCGAACTGGTCGATGCCCAGCACGCGCTGACCGCGGCGCGCGAGCTGGTAAGCCGCCGCGCTGCCCATCCCGCCGAGGCCGAGCACGATCACGTCGTAGTGCGTCATCGCGCCCTCCCGGGCACGCGCGTGCCGAGGTGCTCGACTTCCAGCGGCGTCCCGGGACGGCTGTGCTCCACCGGAAGCCAGGCGAACGCGAAGGCCCGGCCTGTGGTGTGGCCGTAGCCGGCGCTCGTGACGTACCCGGCCGGGCGACCCTCGACGTAGACCGGTTCCTTACCTTGTAAGGCCGAATCGGTCGTCAGGCGTGTCAGCCGCCGGCTCACGGTCGCCGCGGACCGTCCCGCCAGCGCGTCGCGGCCGACGAAGTAGCCCTTGTCCATCCGGACGGCGGCCCCGAGCCCGGCCTCGTAGGGGTCGTGCTCGGCGGTGAAGTCGACACCGGCGACCGGGGTGCCGGCCTCCAGCCGCAGACTGGTTAACGCTTGATAACCCGCGACGGCGATGTCTCGTTCGCGCAGGGTGTCCCACAGGTGCCGGCCCAGATCCGCCGTCGTGTGCAGCTCCCAGCCGGGTTCACCCACAGTGGACAGTCTCAACGCGGCGACCGGGACGTCCCCGACGTACGTCTCCTCGGCCGAGAAGTCCGTTGTGGACAGTTCGGGCAGGACGGTCCCGGAAGCCGGTCCCCACACGCCGACGCAGCACGTGCCGGGCGTGGTCTCGTGGAGCTGCACGGTGCCGTCGCCGGGCAGGTGCCGTCGCAGCCAGGCGAAATCGAGACGCCCGCCCGCACCGACGTGGAACCGTTCGGGACCCAGCCGGGCCACGGTCAGCTGTCCCCGCACGCCACCGTCTTCGCCGAGCAGCAAAGTGGACGTCACCGTGCCCGGCTCCGCCGGATCGCCGGTCGTCATGGCCCGCAGGAACGGCAGCGCGCCGGGACCGGTGACGGCCAGCCGTGGCACGGACGTCAGGTCGAACATCGCGACGCGCTCGCGAGCCGCGCGCGCCTCCGCGCCGATGTCGGACCGGTAGCGCTCAGGCCGCGCCCAGCCGTCCGCCGCGCCGAAGTGCGCGCCCAGCGCGAGCTGCCGCTCGTGGAAGGGGCTCGCCCGGATCGGCTCCGCGGTGACCCGGGCCGACGGCGCGAACCGGGCGAGGTCGCAACCGTGCAGCGCGAGCGCCGGCTGCCCGTCGACGAGCCAGCGCGCCAGCTCGCGCGCGACCCCCGCGGAGTGTTCGGGCCGGACCTCCTCGGCCACCCAGAAGCCGTCGAGGTCCGGGTGCTCGCCGAGCAGCGGCCGTCCGTCCGGGGTGCCGGGGAGCACCACCGTCGTGGTGGTTTCGAAGCCGGCGCCGCGGAGGGCGGGGAGCAGCTCGGCCGCCGCCGTCACGCCGACGCCGAGCCGGTCGACGTGCTCGCGGACGTACATCCCGGAGTCGAGGTGGCGCAGCACGGGCTTGCCCGCCTGCACGTGTTCGTCGTTGTCCCCGGCCAGTTCCGGCAGCGGTGACGTGACCGAGTACTCGTGCGTCCGCGGCACCCGCGGCAGGCTCAAGTCGGCGAGGCCGCCCGCGCACGACACGACGACGTCGGCGCGGTACCGCCCGGCCGCGGTGACGACGCCGGTCACCCGCCCGCCCGAGCGGTCGACCGCCACGACGTCCTCGGTGGCGAACCGGGCGCCCCGGGCTTTCGCCCGCCGGGCCTGCGCTTCCGCCGCGCGCCGTGCGTGCAGCAGACCGTCGCCGGGGACGTGCAGCCCGCCCAGCACCCGGGTTCCGTCGAGGAGCGGGTGCAGGTCGGCGCACTCGTGGGGCGTGCGCAGGTACGCGCGCACGCCCCACGAGGTCGCCCAGCCGTGGTGCCGCTTCAGCTCCGCGAGGGTTTCCGGGGTGGTCGCGAGCTCCAGGCTGCCCACCGGGTTGAAGCACCACTGGCCGTCGAGGCCGGCGTACTTCTCGACGGTGTACTTCGCGAACTCCGTCAGCGTGCGGTCGGCGTCGGTCCGGAACACCAGCCCCGGGTGGTCGTCCGCCTCGCCGCCGCCCAGCACGGTGACGTCGGTCCAGCCGCGCTCGGTCAGCTCGTCGGCCAGCGCGCAGCCGAGCAGGCCGGCGCCGACGACGACCACCCGGGGCCGTCCTGCCATGCGTTCCCTCCGGGCGACGAAGTTGCGTCTTCGGCAACAACGTGCGTGATGCGAGACGCGGTGTCAAGCGCCCGAAGAGGTGCCCGCTCAGGCGCGGGCGAACTCCATGACCCAGTTGGCTTCCCAGGTCTTGCCGCCGTCGGCGGAGAACTCCTGCTCCCAGCGCGGTGTCGCCGTCTCGACGCCCGTCCACGCGTAGTGCACCTTGATCGGCGCGCCTTCGTGGGTGTCGTCGCCGTAGAAGTCGCCGCGGCCGCCGGCGAAGGCGCCGACGACCGGCGGCTGGAGCACCCCGGTCCGGCTGTTGGCCCAGTACAGCGACCACTCCTCGCGCTCGACGTCGAAGAGGCGGAGCGTGCAGCCGCGGCTGCCGAGGGTCGGGAAGACGATCTCGTCCACGTTGCCGCCGCCCTCGAAGAGCGACCAGCAGGTCGAGGTGCCGGGGAAGACGTCCCAGTCGTCGCTGCCGGCGAGCGGCTTGGCGAGCCGCCGGTTGGTCACGGTCCAGGAGCCGATGAAGAAGTCGAAGTCGTTCATGCCGACGATCCTGGGACGCGGCCACTGACACCTTTTGTCAGTGGTCGCTGGCAGACTTCCCGGGGTGCGCGCGAGCCGGCTGGTGTCCCTGCTTCTGCTGCTGCAGAACCGCGGGCGGATGAGCGCGGCGAAGCTGGCGGCCGAACTGGGCGTGACCGCGCGGACCGTGTACCGGGACGTCGAAGCGCTCGCGGCGGCGGGCGTGCCGATCTACGCCGAAACCGGCCCGGACGGCGGGTACCAGCTGATGGACGGCTACCGGACCCGGCTGACCGGGCTGACGGCGGGGGAGGCCGGCTCGCTGTTCCTCACCGGCCTGCCCCAGCCGGCCGCGGAGCTGGGCCTCGGCGCCCAGGTGGCCGCGGCCGAGCTGAAGCTGATGGCGGCGCTGCCGACGCCGTACCGGGACGCGTCGGTGCGCATCCGGCAGCGCTTCCACCTCGACGCGCCGGGCTGGTACCGCGAAGCCGACCCGGTGCCGCAGCTGCTCGCGGCCGCCGAAGCGCTGTGGCAGGACCAGGTCGTCGAGATCTCCTACCGCCGCTGGTCGCCGACGCCGGGTGTCGTGACGCGGCGGCTGCACCCGCTCGGCCTCGTGCTCAAGGCCGGCGTCTGGTACCTCGTCGCCGGGCCGCGCGTGCGCACCTACCGCGTCGGGAACATCGAAGAACTGCGGACGCTCGACGAGCACTTCACCCGGCCCGACGGCTTCGACCTGGCCGGATTCTGGCGCGCGAACGTCGAAAGCTACGAAGAGGGCGAAGCCGGCGAGACCGCCGTCGTGCGGCTGTCGCCGGCGGGAATCGAGGCCCTGCCGGACATCCTGGGCCCGCGGGCCACTCGGCTGGTGAAGCGCACGCTCGAATCGCCGGACGACGAAGGGTGGCGCCGCGCCCGCGTCCCCCTGGAAAGCGTGCCCCACGCGGCCGCGGGGTTGCTGCGGCTCGGCGCGGACGCGCAGGTGCTGGCACCGCCGGAACTGGTGGCGCACATGGGAAACACGATCCAGGCGATGGCGCGGCTGTACCCCCGGGCGTGCGGCTAGTCCCGGAAGTAGCCCAGCTGCGCGGAAAGGTCGTCCGCCGCCTCGGTCATCGGCCGCACGATCTGCTTCACCCGCTGCTTCGACAGCCGGTACGACGGACCGGACGCGCTCATCGCCGCGACGACGTCGCCGCCGGGGCCGTGGATCGGCACGGCGACCGCGTGCATGCCGAGCTCGAGTTCTTCGTAGCAGGCCGCGAAACCGTCTTCGAGCACGCGGTCCAGCTCGGTCATCAGCTCGTCCGGCTCGACCGTCGTGCGCGGGGTGTACTGCTCGAGCTTGCGCTTCAGCACGCGCTTGCGCTCGGTTTCGGCCATGTACGCCAACAGGATCTTGCCGCTGGAGGTCGCGTGCAGCGGCGTGCGCTGGCCGGTCCAGTTCTGCGTCGTGATCGCCGCCGAGCCGCGGGCCTGGCTGATGTTGATCGCGACGCCGTCGTCGGCGATGGCGATGTTCACCGTCTCGCCCAGCTCTTCGGCGAGCGACTGGCAGCTGGCGCGGCCCAGCTTGGCCAGGTCCATGCGGCCGGTCGCGGCGCCGGCCAGCCGCACGACGCCGAACCCGATCGCGTACTTCCCGCGTTCGCCGAGCTGCTCGACCAGGCCTCTCGACTCCAGGACGCTGAGCAGCCGCGACGCCGTCGACTTGTGGACGCCCAGCTCGCCCGCGATCTCGGTGATGCCGGTTTCGCCGTTGCGGGCGAGCAGCTCCAGCACGCTGATCGCCCGGTCGACCGACTGCACCTGGCTTTGAGTTGCGTTGCCCGAGTCCTGGTTCCGCATAGCGCAACAGTATCCGTTTCGCGCCGTTCCTATCGGCTGAGTGGGCGAATCGCTTGACGTGGCCGCCGTCGGAGCCGGATTGTTGCGCAGGAAGCGCAGCGTCGCGCCTTGCGCAACATTCACGAACCGTCCCGGCACCCCGCCAGTCATTTCCGGAGGCCTCGATGATCCGAGCGTGCGCCGTCGCCGACCTGCCCGTGGGAGAGGCCGTCCGCCTCGACGGCCCGGTCCCGATCGCGGTGTTCCACACCGAGGACGGCTTCTTCGCCGTCGACGACACCTGCACCCACCAGGACGCCTCGCTCGCCGACGGCTGGCTCGAAGGCTGCTTCGTCGAGTGCCCGCTGCACGCCGCGCGGTTCGACCTGCGCACCGGCGCGCCCGACTGCCTGCCGGCCAAGGAGCCGGTGCGCACCTACGCCGTGGTCGTCGACGCCGGCGACGTCCACGTCGACGTGCCCGTCCCGGCGGTTCCCTGACTCGTCCGCGCAGGTCCGTGAAGGCCGCGTGCCGGCCTTCACGGACCGTCCAGGGGCACCCGGATGGAGCAGGCACCCGTGCCGATCTTGATCTTTCTGGTGGTCAAACACGCGGGTCGTGCGTGCGGGCGTCGGAACTAGTGCGAATATGTGGACATGAAGGCACGTGTTCTCGTGGTCGACGACGACCCCGCCCTCGCGGAGATGCTCACCATCGTGCTCCGCGGGGAGGGGTTCGACACGGCCGTGGTCGCCGACGGTTCCCGCGCGCTTCCCGCGCTGCGCGAGCTGAAGCCCGACCTCGTCCTGCTCGACCTGATGCTGCCCGGGATGAACGGGATCGACGTCTGCAAGGCGATCCGCGCCGAGTCCGGGGTGCCGATCGTCATGCTCACCGCCAAGAGCGACACCGTCGACATCGTGCTCGGCTTGGAGTCCGGCGCGGACGACTACGTCGTGAAGCCGTTCAAGCCGAAGGAGCTGGTCGCCCGGGTCCGTGCCCGGATGCGCCGCACCGAGGCCGAGCCCGCGGAGTCGCTCACGATCGGCGACCTGGCCATCGACGTGCCCGGCCACGAGGTCACGCGCGAGGGCAAGGCCATCCCGCTGACCCCGCTGGAGTTCGACCTGCTGGTGGCGCTGGCCCGCAAGCCGCGTCAGGTGTTCACCCGCGAGGTGCTGCTCGAGCAGGTGTGGGGCTACCGGCACGCGGCCGACACCCGGCTGGTGAACGTGCACGTCCAGCGGCTGCGCTCCAAGGTGGAAAAGGACCCGGAGCACCCCGAGGTGGTGTTGACCGTTCGCGGTGTCGGGTACAAGGCCGGCCCGCCGTGATGAGTCCATGACGCTCGCGACCGGCAGACGGCTCCCCGCGTTCGCGCGTACGACGGCACGCCTGATGCGGCGTGTCGTCGTTTTCGCACGCCGTCGCGCGGTCGCGTTCAACGAGCTGTGGAAGCACTCGCTGCAGTTCCGCGTCACCGTGTCGACGCTCGCGCTGTCCTCGGCCGTCGTGTTCGTGCTGGGCATGGTCCTGCAGAACCAGATCACCGAGCGGCTGCTCGACACCAAGCGCGAAGCCGCGATCGCGCAGACCCGCGCGGCCGCGGACACCGCCGCCGGTGAGCTGGTCGGTCTCGGCGGCGAGACGCCGGAAGCGCTGCGCAACCGGCTCCAGAACGCGCTGAAGAAGATCGCGATCACGCCGACCAGCCAGGACGCGGCGGGCTCGGCGGCCGGCACGTTCGTCCCGGTGCTCGCCAGCGGCGGCCGCGACCAGTCCGGTGAGGACCCCGCGTCCGCCGGGCCGTTCGACAGCGTGCCCCCGCGGCTGCGCCAGTTCGTCGAAGCCAACGAGATGAGCTGGCTCGAGCACACGGTCACCGACCCCGACGGCGGCCGCACGACGTACCTGATCGTCGGCACGCCGCTCAACACCGTCGCCAGCCCGCTGCAGCTCTACCTGCTGTTCCCGTTGACGACCGAGCAGAACACGGTCGCGACCGTGCAGAACACGCTGCTGGTCGGCGGGCTCGTGCTGCTGCTCCTGCTGGCCGGCATCACGAACCTGGTGACCCGGCAGGTGGTCCGCCCGGTCCGGCAGGCCGCCGCGGCGGCCGAGCAGTTCGCCGGCGGCGACCTCGACCAGCGGCTCGCCGTGCTCGGCGAAGACGACCTGGCGAAGCTCGCGGTGTCCTACAACGGGATGGCCGAGAGCATCCAGGGCCAGATCCGCCAGCTCGAGGAGTTCGGCGGGCTGCAGCGCCGGTTCACCTCCGACGTCTCGCACGAGCTGCGCACGCCGCTGACCACCGTCCGGATGGCCGCCGACGTGCTGCACGCGTCGCGCGAGCAGTTCCCCGCCGGGCTCGCGCGCTCGACCGAGCTGCTGGTCGACGAGCTCGACCGGTTCGAGTCGCTGCTCGGCGACCTGCTGGAGATCAGTAGGCTCGACGCCGGCGTCGAGGAGCTGTCGGCGGAGTTCATCGACGTCCGCCCGATCGCCACCCGCGCGGTCGAGCAGGTGCGGGTGATCGCCGGCAACGCGGGCAGCTCGGTGGAGCTCGTGCTGCCCGACGAGGAGGTCATCGCCGAGGTCGACGCCCGGCGCGTCGAGCGGATCCTGCGCAACCTCCTCGGCAACGCCGTCGACCACAGCGAGGGCAAGCCGGTGGTGCTCACCGTCGCCGCCAGCGAGACCGCGGTCGCGGTGACCGTCCGGGACCACGGCGTCGGCCTGCGGCTCGGCGAGGCCGACCTGGTGTTCAACCGGTTCTGGCGCGCCGACCCGTCGCGCAACCGGCGCACCGGCGGCACCGGGCTCGGCCTGGCGATCAGCCAGGAGGACGCGCGCCTGCACGGCGGCGGGCTCGACGCGTGGGGCGAGCTGGGGCAGGGCGCCTGCTTCCGGCTCGTGCTGCCGCGCCGCCAGGACGTGCCGGCCGGCGACCCGCCGCTCGTGCTGCCGCCGCCCGACCGCGTCGCCGGCGAGGTGCCGCTCGGGCTGATCGAGATCACGCCGGCGCCGGAGGCGATCTTCGCCGAACGTGAGGGAATCGGTCAGTGACACGAGACGCTTTTCGGGGGTCCGGGTGGCGGAGCCCCCGGCCCGGGGCGAAGCCCCGGTTGAAGCGGGTTCTGCTCGCTTTGTTGTGCCTGGTCCTGGTGGCGGGGTGTGCCAACGTCCCGCTGGAATCCCAGCCGGTCGTCGTCTCCGGGGAACGGCAGGGTCAGGGCTCGGGTGACGTCGTCCCCGAGCCGGACAAGGACATCGACCCGCTGACGCTCGTCCGCGGCTTCATCGGCGCCACGCTCAAGCCCGGGCAGAACAACGCGGCCGCCCGCGCCTACCTGGACGACCAGAGCCGGGCCGCCTGGCGCCCGAACCGCAGCCTGACGATCATCCAGAACACCTTCGGCACGGTCTACGACCCGACGCCGCAGCCCGACCCGAACACGCTGGTCGTCAACGTGCGCGGGTTCGGCGTCGGCACGCTCGACCAGAGCAGCGCGTTCGTCCCGGAGTACAACCCGGGGGCGGCGCTCCGGATCAAGGTGCGCAAGCAGGCGAACGGCCAGTGGCGGATCACCGACCCGCCGCCCGACCTGTACGCGACCGAGTCCGACTTCAGCGAGAACTACACCGCGGTGCCGGTGAACTTCTACTCGGAGCAGACGGCCACCTTCGTCCCCGACCGGCGCTACGTCATCGCGAAGCCGCAGTCCGGGCTGCCGAGCCGGGTGGTGAACCTGCTGGTCAGCGGGCCGTCGACGAGCCTGGCCGGGTCGGTGAAGAACCTGCTCGCCGAGCCGATCGAGGTCGACACGAACGTCAAGAGCCTCGACGACGGGACGCTGGTGGTGCCGCTGACCGGCCTGTCCGGGGCCGCCGACGACATCCGGAACCTGATCGCCGCGCAGATCGTCCTCACGCTGCAGTACGTGACGTCGGCGCGAATCCGGATCCTCGCCGACGGCGCCCCGCTGGTCGCCAACCACCCGGACTGGCGCGCGAACGAGTTGCCCGCGTACGACGCGACGCTGTCGCCGCGCCGGGAGCTGCCCGGCCTGATGACGGTCGGCGGCCGGGTCCGGTCGCTCGACACCGGCGAGCCGATCGGCGGCCCGGCGGGCAACGGCGGCTACGACGTCGTGAGCGCTGCCCAGTCGATCGACGGCAAGAGCCTGGCGGTGGTCGAGCGCGACAACGGCAAGGTCCGCCTGCGGATCGGCGACCTCGGGCACGACCTGGCCATGGTCGGCCTGGGCGGGACGACGCTGAGCCGCCCGACGTGGCGTCCCGGCACCGGCGAGGTGTGGACGGTGGTCGACCAGGCGTCGATCGGCCGGATGGTGGTCAACCAGAACAACCAGTGGACGGCGCTGTCGGTCAACGCGACGGACCTGATCCAGCAGGGCGGCATCACCGAGCTGCGGTTTTCCCGCGACGGCGCCCGCGTGGCGGCGGTGGTGAACGGCCAGCTGTGGGTGGCGTCGGTGACCGGCAGCGGTGATTCGGTGGCCCTGCGCGAGCCGCGGCTGCTGCAGCCGAACGACCTCAAGGACGTCGTCGACGTGGACTGGCTGGCCCAGGACACCCTGGTGGCGGCGACGAAGTCGATGTCCCAGCCGGTGGTCCGCGTGACGGTGGACGGCCAGCGGATGGACGCGTTCAACAGCTCCAACCTGACGCCCCAGGTCCACGGCGTGACGGCGGCGCCGAGCCGCCCGATCGTGGTGGCGGACCAGAGCGGCCTGTGGACGGCGTCGGTGCTGGGCGAGGTGTGGCGGCCGCAGAACCACTCGATGAAGGACGCGGATCCCTTCTACCCGGGCTAGTTCCGGAAACTGTCGGTGGTGCCGGGGACACTGTCCGTGTGGTGCTGCTCGATTTGCTGATCCCCGCCCGGTGCGCCGGCTGCGGGGCCCGTGGGGCGCCGTGTTGCGCCCGGTGCGCGGCGGTGTGGGGTGCGGTGTCCGAGGTCGTACGGGTGCCGGTGGCGGGGCTGGCGCGGGTGTTCGCGCTGTCCCGGTACCGCGGCGTCGGGCGCCGGTTGCTGATCGCGTTCAAGGAACGCGGGCGGCGGGACCTGGCCGGTCCGCTGGGGCTGGCGCTGGCCCGGGCGTTGGTGGTGTTGCCCCTTCCGGGTTCCGCGGTGTGCTTGGTGCCGGCGCCGAGCCGCCGGTCGGCCGCGCGGGTGCGCGGGGGTCCGCACGTGGAGCTGCTGGCGGCCGCGGCCGCGCGGGTGCTGGCGGGCTGGGGGTTCGAGGTCGCGGTGGCCCCGGCGCTGGAGCTGGCGGGCGGCGCGCGGGACGCGGTAGGCCTGGATCGCGCGGCGCGGGTGGCGAACTTGGCGGGGCGGCTGCGGTTCCGGGAAGCGGGGCGGCCGCCACCGGGGATGCCGGTGGTGGTGCTGGACGACGTGATCACGACGGGAGCCACCGCCGCGGCTTGCGTGCGGGCTTTGGCGGGGGAGGGAGTGGAGGTGGCGGCGATTTTGACGCTGCTCTCGGCCGGGTGAATTTTTCAACGGAGTCGCGGAGCGGCGGCCCCTTCGCGGTGCCGGCCGGGCCGCGGTGCTCGCTGGAGGCACTTGCGGCCGTCGCGGTCTGCGAGGCTCGCCTGCCGTAGGCGGCCCCGGCGAGGCCGCGCTGCCGCGGTCCGGCGGGCCCGGCCTGCGGTGCCCTGGTCGGCGGCGGGTTGCCCACGCTTACCTCAGTCGGTCCGCCGCGATCCCGCGGCCTGCGCCGCGGTTCAGCGCCGGCCAGCCGGCCTTGCCTATCGCGAACCCGGCGCCCCGCTCCCACCTGCGTCTCCGCAAACCCGGAGCCGAACATGATCACCGCATACCCCGCCGATCGCCCCCTCACCCGCACCCGGGTGAACCCGCCCGTCACCTACACGAGTGACTTCCGTCGGGAACGCACCCCGCTCCCCGCCCGTTGTCCCGGCATGAGGGTGTCGATCAAGACCACCTGGCCGCCGCACCACTCCACCGGAGTGGCGGCTGCCGGAAACCTGGCCGTCACCCTCGGCGTCCACCAGCCGGCAGCGCTGCGCCGTCCGTGTGAAAGCACGAAAATCGCGGCGCGTCCGACCAGCGGGTGTTTTCTGGTGTTCACCCTCCGCTCACTGCGCGGGGTGACGGAGTCTCATTCCTCGACATCCCCCGGCTCGGGGGCTGTTGCAACCGGCGTGAGGAAGCTAACGTGCTCCGCAATCAGCAATCCCCGCAGGCAGGGAGGTGACGAGCCCATGTCCCTGGCGCCGGAGGTGCGCTGAGTCCGCGCTCGGGCTCCCGGCACGAGACGTCGTGATCCGCTCCCGAGTTCCTTCTCAGCCCGCGATCCGGGCTTCCGTCCCCGCTACACCGGCGCCGTGTGTGAACTCAACAGCTCGCAGTCATCGAAGCGAGGGAGGTCGTGTATGGATATCGTCGTCAAGGGCCGCAACGTGGAGGTGCCCGACCACTATCGGGCGCTTGTCAGCGAAAAGCTGGCCCGGCTCGAGCGCTATGACAGGAAAGTCATCCGGTACGACGTGGAGCTGTTCCACGAACCCAACCGACGCCAGGCCAAGAGCTGCCAGCGCGTCGAAATCACCGGAAAGGGGCGGGGCCCGGCCGTACGCGCTGAAGCGTGTGCCGCCGACTTCTACGCAGCGCTCGATTCCGCAGTCACCAAGCTGGAAAACCGGCTGCGGAGGACACACGACCGGCGGCGCGTGCACTACGGCCGCAGCCGCCCGGAATCGGTCGCCGAAGCGACCTCGGCACTGCCGGGTGGCGCATCCCCGGCCGCAGCCAGTCCTGTCGCGGGAACCGCGGTGCTCGAAGCACCGGAACCGCAGGCGAACGGCTTCGCGAGTGCCGGCGAGATCCACCTGCCCCAGCAGCAGAGCTGGGCCGACGACGACCTGGGTCACCAGCCCGGTCGTGTCGTTCGCGAAAAGCAGCACACCGCGGAACCGATGACGGTGGACCAGGCTCTCTACGAGATGGAGCTGGTCGGCCACGACTTCTACCTCTTCAACGACTCCGAAGCGGGCCGGCCCAGCGTGGTCTACCGGCGGAAAGGCTTCGACTACGGCGTGATCCGGCTCGGCTGAGCCGGTCTTAAGGAGGCCCGCCGGATGGCCCGCACGCGGCTCGCGTGCGGGCCATCCGCATGTCAGGACGTACGGCGTGTGCACACGACCCCCACCGTTCCCTACGATGGGGGTGGGAAGGTGGCGCCGACCACGGCAGCCGCCGCGGGAAAACCTGCCCGGGACCGGCCCGGGCGCGCTCATGATCAGCTAGTGAGGTCAACCGGATGGTGCTGAACCGCCTGCTCCGCGCGGGTGAGGGCAAGATGGTGAAGCGGCTGCGCAACATCGCCGATCACATCAACACCCTCGAAGACGACGTCAAGGACCTGACCGACGCCGAGCTGCGGGCCAAGACCGACGAGTTCCGCAAGCGGAACGGCGATGGCGAGTCCCTGGACGAACTGCTGCCGGAGGCCTTCGCGGTCGTCCGGGAGGCGGCCAAGCGGGTGCTCGGGCAGCGCCACTTCGACGTCCAGCTGATGGGCGGCGCGGCGCTGCACCTCGGCCAGGTCGCCGAGATGAAGACCGGTGAGGGCAAGACGCTGACCTGCGTCCTCCCGGCCTACCTCAACGCCATCCCCGGCAAGGGCGTCCACGTCGTCACGACGAACGACTACCTCGCCAAGCGCGACTCGGAGTGGATGGGCCGCATCCACCGCTTCCTCGGCCTCGAGGTCGGCGTGATCCTGTCGGAGCAGCAGCCGGACGTGCGGCGCTCCCAGTACAACGCCGACATCACCTACGGCACGAACAACGAGTTCGGCTTCGACTACCTGCGCGACAACATGGCGTGGAGCCTCGACGACTGCGTGCAGCGCGGGCACTACTACGCCGTGGTCGACGAGGTGGACTCGATCCTCATCGACGAGGCCCGGACGCCGCTGATCATCTCGGGCCCGGCGGACCAGTCGTCGCGCTGGTACGTCGAGTTCGCGCGGCTCGCGCCGCTGATGCAGGGCATCGACACCACCACGATGGGGTCGCGCGAGCGCACCGAGAAGACGAACCTGATCAACTCGAAGTACCACTACGAGGTCGACCAGCGGAAGCGCACCGTCGCCGTCACCGAGAAGGGCGTCCGGTTCGTCGAGGACCAGCTCGGCATCGAGAACCTGTACGAAGCCGCGAACACGCCGCTGGTCGGGTACCTGAACAACGCGCTGAAGGTCCAGGAGCTCTTCCACCGCGACAAGGACTACATCGTCCGCAACGGCGAAGTCATGATCGTCGACGAGTTCACCGGCCGCATCCTGGTCGGCCGCCGCTACAACGAGGGCATGCACCAGGCGATCGAGGCCAAGGAAAAGGTCGAGATCAAGGCCGAGAACCAGACCCTCGCGACGATCACGCTGCAGAACTACTTCCGCCTCTACGAGAAGCTGTCCGGGATGACCGGTACGGCCGAGACCGAGGCCGCGGAGTTCCACCAGACCTACAAGCTGGGTGTGGTGCCGATCCCGACGAACCGGCCGATGGTCCGCGTCGACCAGGCGGACCTGATCTACAAGACCGAGCAGGCCAAGTTCGAGGCCGTCGCCGAGGACATCGCCGAGCGGCACGAGAAGGGCCAGCCGGTCCTCGTCGGCACCACGAGCGTCGAGAAGTCCGAGCACCTGTCGAAGCTGCTGGTCAAGCTGAGCGTCCCGCACGAGGTGCTGAACGCGAAGCACCACGACCGCGAGGCCCTGATCGTCGCGCGCGCGGGCCAGAAGGGCGCCGTCACGGTCGCCACGAACATGGCCGGCCGCGGTACCGACATCGTGCTCGGCGGCAACCCCGACCTGATCGCCGACCAGGTGCTGCGCGAGCGCGGCCTGGACCCGGTCGAGCACTCCGAGGAGTACGAGGCCGCGTGGCCCGAGGTCCTGGAGCAGGTCAAGGCGGAGTCCAAGGCCGAGGCCGAGGAGGTCCGCGAGGCCGGTGGCCTGTACGTCCTGGGCACCGAGCGGCACGAGTCGCGCCGCATCGACAACCAGCTGCGCGGCCGGTCCGGCCGTCAGGGCGACCCGGGCGAGTCGCGCTTCTACCTCTCGCTCGGTGACGAGCTCATGCGCCGCTTCAACGCGACCATGGTCGAGCGCGTCATGACGACCATGCGGCTGCCCGACGACGTGCCGATCGAGCACAAGATGGTCTCCAAGGCCATCAAGAGCGCGCAGACCCAGGTCGAGCAGATCAACATGGAGCAGCGCAAGGACGTCCTCAAGTACGACGAGGTCATGAACGAGCAGCGCAAGGTGATCTACGCCGAGCGCCACCGCGTGCTCGCCGGCGAGAACCTGCGCGACCAGATCGAGGGCATGCTCGAGGACGTCGTCAACGCCTATGTGGACGGTGCGACCTCCAGCGGCTACGCCGAGGACTGGGACCACGAGAAGCTCTGGACCGCGCTCAAGCAGCTCTACCCCGTCAGCATCGACTGGGACGACCTGATGGAGGACGGCGACCTCGACGCGAACGGCCTGCGCGAGGCCCTGCTGCAGGACGCCCGCAACGCCTACGACAAGCGCGAAGCGGAGATCAACGCGCTCGTCGGCCCGGACGGCATGCGGACCCTGGAGCACCAGGTGATGCTGACCGTCCTCGACCGCAAGTGGCGCGAGCACCTCTACGAGATGGACTACCTCAAGCAGGGCATCGGCATGCGGGCGCTCGCGCAGCGCGACCCGCTGATCGAGTACCAGCGCGAGGGCTTCGACATGTTCCGCGCGATGCTCGACTCGCTGAAGGAGGAGGCCGTCGGCTTCCTGTTCAACCTGCAGGTCGAGCGGGCCGAGGCGCCTCCGGCGGAGGCCGCGGCCGCGGTGCCGACGGGTGTCGGGGCGGGCAACGGCCAGGCGACCGAAGGCCGCCACGCGCGGCCGGCGCCGCCGCAGCCGCCGACGACCGACACCGAGTCCGTCCCGGCCGCGCTGCGCGGCAAGGGCCTCGGCGGCGGTGGCCAGCAGGGCATGACGCTGTCCGGCCCGGGCGAGGACGGCGAAGTCGAGTCCCACGCCGAGGGCGGGGCGCAGGCCGCGGGCGGTGGCGGCGGGGGTACCCGCCGGGACCGTCGCGCCGCCCAGCGCGACGCCCAGAAGAAGGGCAAGAAGGGCCCGCGTCGCTGACGTGGTTTCCGGGGCCGGGGTGCGCGCGCCCCCCGGCCCCGTTTTTCGTGGGGGGAGAGAGAAGCAGGTGGATCCGCAGGAGTTCTTCGCGCTGTTCGCGGCCGAGCGGCGGCCGGACCCGTACCCGGCGTACCGGCGCTGGCGCGAGCGGTGGCCGGTCGCGGCCCTGGACGAGCGGATGTTCGCCGTCAGCGGCTTCGCCGAGGCCACGCAGGTGCTGCGCGACCCGGCGTTCGGCCACCCCGAACCGGAGTACCTGGATCCGGCGGACCGGCTTCCGGACCAGCCGGTCGACGAATCGGGACGCGTGGTCCGGGCGTTCCTGTCCCTGAACCCGCCCGACCACACGCGGCTGCGGCGGCTGGTGGCGAAGGCGTTCACGCCGCGGATGGTCGAGCGGCTGACGCCGCGGATCGAGGACCTCACCGCGTCGCTCATCGACGGCGTCGGCGGTGAGTTAGATCTGATGACGGCGCTGGCGAAGCCGCTGCCGGTGGAGGTGATCGCGGAGCTGCTCGGCGTCCCGCTGGACGACCGCGAGCGCTTCGCGGCCTGGTCGCACGCGATGGCGCGGGCGCTGGACCCGCCGTTCCTGCAGCACCCGGACACGATCGAGCCGGCCGTGCGGGCGCGGCAGTCGTTCGTCGCGTACTTCCGCGAGTTGGCGGACCAGCGGCGGCGCGAGCCCGGCGACGACCTGCTGTCGGCGCTGGTCGCGGTGTCGGACGCGGGTGACGTCCTCAGCGAGGGCGAGCTGCTGGTGACGTTGACGTTGCTGCTGATCGCCGGCCACGAGACGACGACGAACCTGATCGGCAACGGAGTCCTGGCGCTGCTGCGCGCCGGCGACGTCGACGTGGCTGACCCGGAGCGGGTGGTCGAGGAGGTGCTGCGCTACGACTCCCCGGTCCAGCTGACGGCGCGGACCGCGTTGCGGGACACGGAATTGGGGTCGTTCGCGGTGCCGGCGGGCAGCCAGGTGATCGTCCTCATCGGAGCGGCCAACCGTGACCCGGCGACGGGGCCGGACTTCTTCGACCCGTCCCGGGTCCCGGGTCGGCATTTGGCGTTCGGCCAAGGAATCCACTTCTGCCTGGGCGCGCCGCTGGCCCGGCTGGAGGGCCGCATCGTGTTCCGCGAACTGGCACGCCGGTTGCCGGGGTTGCGATTGGCGGGCGAGCCGACGTGGAACGCGACAACGACTTTGCGCGGCTTGGCCACGCTGCCGGTCGCGAGTGGCGATTAGAGAGCCGAATTGCCGCACGACCTCGGAGTGGGCGCGCCGGTCCGGGCCCGGCGCGCCATGGCGGGCACGTAGGCGGCGCGCGGGCTGAGCGGGCGCGTCTCACGCCGCCGCCTGCCGGTGCGTCCGCTGGGCCGGCCCGCTCGGCTTCAGCAGCGCGAACCGCACGCACTGCCACCCCGCCGGGGTGCGCGTGAAGCGGGCCGCCAGCGCGAACGACCGGCCGTCCGCCTCCACGCGGGTGCACGCCTCGATCACGTCCGGCGCCGGGGTGCACGTGTGGACCCGGCACAACCGGTGCCGGGGCCGCGTCCACCGTGGCCCGCTGAAGCCCGCGTACACCTCCGGTGCCACCAGCCCGCGGATCTGCGGCACCGGGCGACGCCCGTCGTAGGCCTCCAGCAGCATGGTCAGCAGCCGGCCCACCTCACTCGCTTCGAGCTGCCGAGGCGCCGGCCACCGGGCGTCGCCCCCGCGGTTTCCCTGCAGGGGCACTGCCGGCGGCCGCTCGGCCCGGCGCGGTACTTCGGCGTGGATCAGCGTTCTCACGCGGTGTTCCTCGGTCATTTCCTCCCCTCCCCGGCGCGGCATTTCGCCGTCGCCAGGGCTTAGAGGCCGGAACCGGCCGGAAAGGCGATGGGAATCGCCCGATTCGGCAAAGAACCGCCGAAGCGATGGATTCGCGCGAGCACGTGCGGTAAGCGCGGGGTCGCGTTGTTGCGCTATGCGAGACAACGCGTCGCCGCCCCGGCTATGGTGTGCCGGGTGCTGAAGGGGTTATTGGTCGATTTCGCCGGAGTTCTCACGGATCCCGACGCCGGCCGCTTCTACGACTACCTGGCGGCGGCGCGGGAACGAGGCGTCCGCACCGCGCTGCTGTCGAACGCCCCCGGGGCGTCGGCCGAGGTCAAGAACACGATGTTCGACTATTTCGACGCCCTCGTGTTTTCCGGTGAGGTCGGGGTGGCCAAACCGGATCCCGCCGTCTACCTCATCGCCGCCGATCGGCTCGGCCTGCCCGCCGTGCGCTGCGCGTTCGTCGACGACTCCGCCGCGAACATCCGCGGCGCCGTCCAGGCGGGCATGGTCGGCGTGCACCACCGGACGGTCGAGGAAACGCTCACCGAGCTCGACGTGCTTTTTCCCGATCGATGAGGCGTCAGCGGGCGCGGCGAACCAGTTCGAACGACAGGACCGCCGCCGCGGCTGAGACATTCAGCGACTCGACGTCACCCGGCATCGGAATCGACACCCATTCCGTGACGAGCTCGCCGACTTCGCCGCCGACCCCGGCCGTCTCGCCGCCGAGCACGAACGCGGCGCGCTGCGGCAGGTCGACGTCGAACACGGTGGTGCGCGCCGACGCGCTCAGCGCGTAAACGCCGTAGCCGGCTTCGGTGAGCATTTCGGCGGCTTCGCGCGCGGAGCCGCACCGCAGCACCGGCGCGCGGAACGCGACGCCGGCCGAAGCCTTGACCACCAGCGGGTCCAGCGCCGCGACGCCGCGGCGCGGCACGATCACGCCGTCGAGCCCGGCGGCGGTCGCCGTCCGCAGGATCATGCCGACGTTCGCGGGGGTGGTGATGCCGTCGAGCAGCAGCACCCGCGACGGCGGCCGACGGTCCGACAGCGCGGCTTCGAGCGCGCGCATCCGCGGCGCGACGACGTCGGCGAGCACGCCCTGGTCCTGCTTGCCGTTGCCGGCGAGCACCTTGACCCGGTGCGCGCTGGCGCGCTGCACCGGCACGCCGGCGTCCTTCGCCGCGCGCTGGATCTCCGCGGCGCCGGGGCCGCGGGCGGTGTCGGCGAGGATCACCTTGTCCACGCGCAGGCCGCCGTCGGCCAGCGCTTCGAGCACCGGCTTCCGGCCGTACACCGTAAGAAAGCGGTCTTTCGGCGAGATCGTCGACTCATCACCCACACCGGGCAGTCTCGCACTGTGCAACGATCGGCTCATGCCCGACCGCCTTTCCGCGCTGGACGCCTCGTTCCTCTACGTCGAGGACCACGCGACGCCGATGCACGTCGGTGGGGTGGCGATCTTCGAGCGGCCGCGGTCCGGGTTCAGCTACGCGCAGCTGCTCGACCTCGTCGGCGCGCGGCTGGCGTACCTGCCGCGCTACCGCCAGCGCGTCCTGGAGGTGCCGGGGCACCTCGCGCGGCCGGTCTGGGTGGACGACGTCGACTTCGACCTGAACTACCACGTGCGACGCTCGGCGCTGCCCCAGCCGGGCAGCGACGATCAGCTGTTCGACCTGGTCGCGCGCCTGATGTCGCGCCGGCTGGCCCCGGAACGGCCGCTCTGGGAGGCGTACTTCATCGAGGGCCTGGCCGGCGACCGCATCGCGCTGGTGACCAAGACGCACCAGTCCGTTGTGGACGGTGTCGGCACGATCGACCTCGGCCAGCTCATCCTCGACCCGACGCCGGCCGAGCCGGAGCCGTTCGAGGACATCTGGACGCCGCGGCGCGAGCCGAGCCGCGCGCAGCTCGTGCTGGACGCGGTCAGCGAAGGCGTGCAGCGGCCGGGCGAGGTCGTGGAGAACGTCCGGTCGGCGGCGAACGACGCGTTCGCGGCGGCGGGCAAGTTCGCCGAGACCGTCGGCGGGGTGACCTCGACGCTGCGCACGCTGGTGAAGCCGGCGCCGACCGGGCCGCTGAACGTCCGGGTGTCCGGCGGCCGCGTGTTCTCGGTGGTCCGCACGCGGCTGGAGGACTTCCGCAAGATCCGCGCGGCGCACGGCGGCACGGTCAACGACGTCGTCCTCGCGGCGATCACGGGCGCGCTGCGCGAGTGGCTGCTGTCGCGCGAGGAGCAGCTGACGCCGACGACGACGATCCGCGCGCTGGTGCCGCTGGCGGTCCGCGACGCGGAGACGGCCGAGTACTCGACCCCGGCGCTGGTCGGCAACCAGGTGGCCGCGTACCTCGTCGACCTGCCGGTCGGCGAGCCGAACGCGGTGCTGCGGCTGCAGCACATCGGGCACGCGATGGCCGAGCACCTCGACTCGGGGCGTCCGGTGGCGGCGCGCGGGCTGCTCAAGGTGGGCGGGTTCGCCCCGGCTACGCTCCACTCGCTCGGCGCGCGGGCGGCGGGGTCGCTGTCCGGGCGCATCTTCAACGTCATGGTGACGAATTCACCGGGCCCGCAGGTGCCGATGTACGCGGGAGAGGCCAGACTGGTCGAGATGTTCCCGGTCATGCCGCTGATGCGCACCCAGGCGCTGGCGATCGGGGTGACGTCCTACCACGGTGGCGTCTACTTCGGACTGAACGGCGACCGCAAGGCCGCGTTCGACGTGGACCTCGTGGCCGGGATGATCGAAGAGTCACTGGAAGAGCTGAAGGGTGCGCACTGGTGAGGGTTTATCTGCCTGCGACCATCGCGATGCTTCGCGACCTCGAATCCTCGGGGGAGTTCCGCGCCCGCAGCGGAACGGCGTTCGCGTTGACGCCGGCGTTGCGCGAGGCGTACGTGAGCGGCTCGGACGAGGAGCTGGAGTACGCGGCGCTCTTGGACGCGGCCCGGGCCTCGTTGCGCTTGATCGCGGCGGAGGAGAAGGGCGAGCCGCGCCGGGTGGTGATCTCGGCGGACGTCGAGGGGGTGACCCCGCGCCCGGACCTGGACGCACCGGTGGTCCGGATCGGCGGCCCGATCCCGATGTCGGCGGTGGCGGCGATCCACGTGGACGCGGCCGAGGCGGCCGACGCGGTCTCGGCAGCCGCGGCGGTGATCGACGCGGCTGACCTGGGGGACCCGGACGCGGAGTTCACCTTGGGGGACGCCGAGGACCACGAGCTGGCTTGGTATGCGCCGCAGGAGTTGCCGTTCCTGCTGGAGTTGCTCTGAGTTGTCCACAGGTGGGTTGACCTGTGGACAACTCAGGGATCAGTCCTCTGTGAACCAGTCCGGACCCGGCACCGGCCGTTCGCACTTCCACCCGGTCGCCTCCATGAGCTTCCCCGAGTCCACGCGCTGCGACCGCCCCATCGGTTCCGCCAGCGGGATCCGCGAAACCAGCCACTTCGGCAACGCCCGGGCTCGGCGCACCCCGGCCGCCGCGGCCAGGGCGGCTCCCAGCTCGCCCTTCAGCACCGCCGGCGCCCCCACGTTGTAGACCCCCGATGGCGCCTCCAAAGCCGCCACCGCCGCCGCGGCCGCGTCGGAGGGGTGGATCGGCGTCGTCCAGTCCGAACGCGACCCCAGGATCAACGGCCCTCCGCGGCGAGCCGCGGACAGCAGGGCCGCGGTCATCGCGTCCGTCCCCAGCAGCGTTCCGATCCGCAGCCGCACCACTGTGCGGTCCGCCAGCGCTGCCACGTTCGCGTGCGCCGTCACCGACGAAGCCGTCACCCCGGTCGGACGCAGCGGCGCTTCCTCCGTCAACAGCGTCGAACCCCCGTCCGCGTACACGAACGAGATCCCCTCCTGGACCACGGTCCGCACCTCTTCGACCTGCCGGACCGCCGCCGCCAGCGCCGCGCTGCCCGATACCCGGACCTCGTCGTTCAACGCCCACGCGGACTTGCTGGTCGTCTTCCGCGGAATGCGCGTCGCCAGATTCAGCACCGCGTCATGCCCGCGCAACGCCGTGACCAGCGAAGACGTCGAAAACAGATCGCCCGCGACCGGTTGTGCACCGGTCGCGCGCACAGCCGCCTCCCGCGAAGCGGACCGCGTCAGCCCGCTCACCGAATACCCCGCCTCCAACAGCCGGGCCACCGCCGGCCGGCCCAGTACGCCCGTCGCCCCGATAACCATCACTCGCTTGCTCATACGGCCTGGACGAGACCACGAGCCGAAACGTGACTACCCCACTTCACCCGGGGGCGGCGGCTGGATGTCGACGGGCACACCCCAGTCCGAGTAACGCGTGGTGATCCGCGCTTCCGAGCCCTGCAGGATCGGCGAGAGGTCCAGCACGATCCGCAGCGGCCGGTGCGCGTCGTCAAGCCACAGCTCCACCGGGAACTTGCCGAGCCGCCCGGCCGAATCCGCCGGCAAGCCCGCCGGCAGGTCCGGGCCCAGCCGCGCCAAGTCCAGGTCGACGCGGTAGTGCTCCGCCGTCACCCCGTCCAGCTGCCCGCGCTCGGCGGAGACGATCGAGCCCGCCGTGCGGATCTCGCCCAGCGTGTGCGCCGGATCGTTCTGGGCCGCCAGCTGCGCCAGGCTGCCGCCGAGCACCTGGGAAAACGGGTCGGTGCCGTCCGCCGCGACCACCACCCACGGCTTGCCCGCGCCGACCTCGTCGCGCGATCCCTCCGGCACCTTCGCGTACAGCTTGCCGCCCACCTGCCGCAGCTCCATCGGCTCGCCGATGAAGTCGGTCGTCAGCACCTGCGCCGTCCTGCCCGCGCCGAACCGCGCCTGGCCCTGGCTCTTGGACCGGACCTGGCCGACCGCGACGTCCGTGCCGAACTTCGCCGAGCCGGCGCTCGTGGTGGCCGCCGTGACGGCGTCGGCCAAGGTCCGCGCGTCGGCGAACGCCGGAGGCGGTGACGGGGTCGAGCACCCGCCGGCGAACAGGGCGAGGACCAGCACGACGGCGGCTTTGCGCATGGCGCAACAAAAACACAGCGGCTCCCCCGAACCCGTTCGGGGGAGCCGCTGCTACTCAGAGTTTCCCGGTCAGCGACCGGCCTTCTTCATCAGCTCGCCGAAGTCGACGACCTGGTCGGCCGGCGGGGCCGTCACGTCGACCGTGGTGCCCCAGTCGCTGTACTTCATCGTGAACTTCGCGTCCCCGCCCGGCGCGCCCAGCGCCTGCATCATCGGACCCTGGTCCATGGTGACCTGCACCGGCAGGTTGTCCTTGTTCAGCCACAGCTCGGCCGGGAGCTTGAGGTCCTTGCCCTTGAGCTTCTCGTTGAGCTGCGCGCGCGCCGCGGCCGGGACCTGGCCGGTGAACTGGTCGATGGCCTTGGTGACGTCGAGTTCCACCTTGTAGTGGTTGACCTGCTCGCCGTTCAGCTCGGTCTGGTCGGACGAGACGATCCGGCCTGCCTTCGAGACCTGCTCCAGGATCTTGCTCGGGTCGCTCTGCTCCGCCGACTGCGACATCGCGGCGCCCATCGCCTGCGAGACCGGGTCGGTGCCGTCGGCCGAGATCTTGGCCCACGACTTGTCGGTGCCCATCTGCTTCTGCTGAGCGGCGGGCAGCTTGATGTACATGACCTTGTCGACCATGCGCATCTCGGTGGTCTCACCGGCGGCGGTGGTGGACATCGAGAACTTGGTGTTCGCACCGTCGAAGGCCATCGCGCCGGTGGCGCTCAGGGTCTGGCCGGCGGCCGAGCCCTCCATGGTGAACTTCGCCGACTTGGACTTTTCGGTGCCCTGCTTCGACGCCGACGCCAGCTGGATCGCGTCGGTGAACGGCGAAGCGAGAATGCCGCGGCCCTCGGCCTGGGTCTGGCCGGCGGGCTGGGCGGTGCCGGAGTTGCCACTGCACGCCGTCAGCGTCAGCGCCAGCACGGCGGCGCTCGCGGCGACCAAGGTGGTCTTGCGCATCGAATTCCCCTCAGAGTCGGATGATCCGCACGGTATATCGCCCAAACGGGCGATTGGTTACGTCTCTGACGGTGACGATCCGTCGTCGGTTCCCGGTTGTCTCAGGGCTCTGTGACGCGGGTCACTTCGTGGCCGCCGCGGGAGGCCAGCAGGCGCCGCAGCGACGCGAGTCGTTCGGCGCTCGCGCGGCCTTCGGTGACGACGTCGTCGAGCGCGCAGTCCGGGTCTTCGGGCGGCCCGAGGTGCCCGCAGCCCGACGGGCACTCCTCGGCGGCCGCGGCGAACTCCTCGAAGGCATCGACGATGTCGTCCGCGGTGACGTGGGCCAGCCCGAACGACCGGACGCCGGGCGTGTCGATCACCCAGCCGCCGTCCGGCAGCGGCAGCGCGACCGCCGCGACGGACGTGTGCCGCCCCTTGCCGACTCCGCTCACCACGCCGACGGCCAGGTCGGCGGCCGGGACCAGTCGGTTGACCAATGTCGACTTGCCGACACCGGAGTGGCCGACCAGCGCCGTCAGGTGGTCCTTCAGCAGCTCGTCGAGGCCTTCCGGCTGCTCGTCGTAGCGGCTGACGATCACCGGGATGTCGAGGCCCGCGTAGCCCGCCAAGAGCTCGTCCGGGCTGGCCAGGTCGGCCTTCGTCAGGCACAGCACCGGCTCGACGCCGCCGGCGTAGCAGGCGACCAGGCAGCGGTCGATGAAGCCGGTGCGCGGCGGCGGGTCGGCGAGCGCGGTGACGATCAGCAGGCGCTCGGCGTTGGCGACGACCAGCCGCTCGTACGGGTCGGTGTCGTCGGCCGTGCGCAGCAGCGAGCTGGTGCGCTCGTCGACGCGGACGATCCGGGCGAGGGTGTCCGGCTTGCCCGAGACGTCGCCGACGATCCCGACCCGGTCGCCGACGACCACCGGGGTCCGGCCCATCTCGCGGGCCCGCATCGCGGTGATCACCCGGTCGGGATCGGCGTCGATGGCGCAGGTCCAGCGGCCGCGGTCCTTGCCGATGACCATGGCGGTGACGGCGTCGGCGTGCTCGGGACGGCGCTTGCTGCGGGGGCGGGTGCCCTTGCCCGGACGCACGCGGACGTCGGACTCGTCCAGCTTGCTCCAGTCGTTGCGCGCCAAACCCTCGTCCTCTCGTGCGCCGGTGCCACCCGAATGATCCCACGTCGCTCGCCAGCGCCCTGGCCTGCGTGTAACGATGGCGTCCCGGAGGTATCCGGCAGGCGAGGAGGTTGGTCATGTGCGGCCGCTATGCCGCCACGAAGGACCCGGCGAAGCTGATCGAGGAGTTCGAGGCGATCGACCTCACCGAAGGCCACGCGCGCGCGGACCACAACGTCGCGCCGACGAAGAACGTGGTCACCGTCGTGCAGCGGCACCCGCGTGACGAAGACGGCCAGGTCCTCGAGGACGAGCCCGCCGAGCGTTCGCTGCGGATGATGAAGTGGGGCCTGGTGCCGTTCTGGGCGAAGGACCCGTCGGTCGGCTCTCGGATGATCAACACGCGCGCCGAGACCGCGGCCGAGAAGCCCGCCTTCCGCCGCGCGCTGGTGTCCCGCCGCTGCCTGGTGCCCGCCGACGGCTGGTTCGAGTGGCGCCGCACCGGCAAGGAGAAGGAGCCGTTCTACATGACGGAGCCGGACGGCTCCTCGATCGCGTTCGGCGGGATCTGGGAGACCTGGCACCCGAAGGACGACAAGGACGCGCCGCCGCTGGTCACGTTCTCGATCATCACGACCGACGCGGCCGGCCAGCTCACCGACGTCCACCACCGGATGCCGCTGATCGTGCCCCGGTCCAACTGGGACGGCTGGCTCGACCCGGACCGCGAGGACGTCACGGACCTGCTGGTCCCGACGCCGGACGACATCGTCGCGTCGCTGGAGCTGCGCCCGATCTCGAGCAAGGTCAACAACGTCCGCAACAACGGGCCGGAGCTGCTGGAACGCGTCGACCCGGCGAACGAAGACGCACTCTTCGACGTGCCGAAGTCATGACGGCCGTCTCGGTCGATACAGCGTATGGCCCCGCGCGGGTGTATCTGCACTGCGCGGAGGAGGGCGACGCGGTGCTGATGCTCGGCCACGGCGCGGGCGGCGGCCTCGGGGCGAAGGACCTGGTGGCGGTGACGCGCGCGGCCCAGGCGGCGGGCGTGCACGTGGCGCTGGTCGAGCAGCCGTACCGGGTGGCCGGCCGCCGCGCGCCGGCCCCGGCGAACCAGCTGGACACAGCGTGGTTGACGGTCGCGGACGAGCTGTCGGAACGCTTCGACTCGCTGCCACTGGTGTTCGGCGGGCGGTCGTCGGGAGCGCGGGTGGCCTGCCGGACGGCCGCGGCCGGCCAGGCGGTGGCG
Source organism: Amycolatopsis sp. NPDC101161 (assembly GCF_044768185.1). Taxonomy (NCBI): domain Bacteria; kingdom Bacillati; phylum Actinomycetota; class Actinomycetes; order Pseudonocardiales; family Pseudonocardiaceae; genus Amycolatopsis; species Amycolatopsis sp. NPDC101161. Next base: position 634,241 of record NZ_JBIWPI010000002.1, on the reverse strand, counting down.
GTGTTGTGCCTGGCGTTCCCGGAGCACCCGCCGGGCAAGCCGGAGAAGACGCGGCAGCCGGAGCTGGACGCGGTCGAGGTGCCGGTGCTGGTGGTGCAGGGGGAGCGGGACCCGTTCGGTCGGCCGGCGGCCGGGCCGCACCACGAGATCGTGGTGGTGGACGGCGACCACAGCCTGTCGAAGGACCTGGAGACCGTGTCGCGGGCGGCCACGGAGTGGCTGTCCCGGGTGCTGCGCCCGCTGGCCTGAAACCGCGGGTCAAGCCCCGATCGGCGCCACCACGGCGTTGGTCAGCCGGATCAGCTCGGCCGGGTCCAGCTCCACTTCCAGACCACGACGGCCGGCCGAGCAATACACCGTATCGAACGAAGACGCCGTATCGTCGATCACCACCGGCAGCCTGCTCCGGTGACCCAGCGGCGAGATCCCGCCCAGCACGTACCCCGTCGCCCGCTGGGCCGCCGCCGGGTCCGCCATCTTCGCCTTCTTGCCGCCCGCCGCGGCCGCCAGCGCCTTCAGGTCCAGCTGGCCCGTGACCGGGACCACGCCCACCACGAGCCGGCCGTCCACCTCCGCGACCAGCGTCTTGAACACGCGGGCGCGGTCCAGGCCCAGCGCCTCCACCGCCTCCAGCCCGTACGACTCCGCGCGCGGGTCGTGGTCGTACGCGTGCAGCGTGTGCGCCACCTTCTGCTTCCCCAGCAACGCCGTCGCCGGGGTGCCCTTGCCTGCCATGCGGCGGAGTCTAGGGAATGCCCGCGTGACCCGATCGGTTGTACGGGGCGTGACCACAACGCTCGCTACCACACGCTCTCGCAGCCGCCGCCGCCCTGAGGCACCGGCGAACCGCGGTGTGCCCGGCCCCCGCGTAAACTCGGGTCCGCCGTATGCGCGTACGCGCATCGACGCCGAGCGGGAAGGGAACGGTTTGCCGAGCACGGAGAACTCAGCGCCGGAAGAAGCGACCGAGGCCGAGCGCGCCGAGCGCTTCGAACGGGACGCCATGCCGTTGCTCGACCAGCTGTACTCGGCCGCGATGCGGATGACCCGCAACCCCGCCGATGCCGAGGACCTGGTCCAGGAAACCTACCTGAAGGCGTACGCGGCCTTCGCTTCCTTCAAGGCGGGCACGAACCTCAAGGCGTGGATGTACCGCATCCTCACCAACACCTACATCAACGGTTACCGCAAGCGGCAGCGGCAGCCGGTGCAGCAGCCCACCGAGGAGATCACCGACTGGCAGATCGCCAAGGCGGAGAGCCACACCTCCGCGGGGCTGCGGTCGGCCGAGGTCGAGGCGATGGACAACCTGCCCGACACCGACGTGAAGGCCGCCCTGCAGAAGCTGCCCGAGGAGTTCCGGCTGGCCGTCTACCTGGCCGACGTCGAGGGCTTCGCGTACAAGGAGATCGCCGAGATCATGGACACGCCCATCGGCACCGTGATGTCCCGCCTGCACCGCGGCCGCGCGCAGCTGCGCGACCTGCTCGCCGACGTCGCCCGCGAACGCGGCTTCATCCGGGGTGCCAAGGAAGAGGTGGCTGGGCGATGAACGACATGTGCGAGGGCGCGTCCGACAAGGTCCGCTGCGAAGAGGCGCTCGCCGACATCTACCTGCTCCTCGACCGCGAGTGCAGCCCGGAGCGCGACGCCGCGCTGCGCGCCCACATCGACGACTGCCCGCCGTGCCTCGAGGAGTACGGCATCGACGAGCACATCAAGCAGCTGCTGGCCCGCAAGTGCGGCGGTGACCACGCCCCGGCCGAGCTGAAGAGCCGGCTGCGGGCGTCGATCCGCCAGACCGTCGCCACGCGCGGCGGCGTCACCGTCGAGCGCACCGAGATCACCCTCGAGCAGCGTTCCGAATAGCGCCCGAGCACGACGAAGGCCCCCGCACCGGTGTGTGGGGGCCTTCGTCATGCCGACGCCGGGAATCAGGCGTTGGGCTTCTTGCCGTGGTTCGCGCCGTTCTTCTTCCGGTCGCGACGCTTGCGGGCGCGCTTCGACATGCTCACTCCTCGTCGTCAAAGCTGGTCAACCTCTCAAGTGTGTCATGACGTCCCGTTCTGGTTGGATGGGGTGGTCGGGCGAGCGCGAGGAGGGTGTCGATGGCGGAGATCAGGGCCGAAATGGTCGGCACCGTGCTCGAGGTCGTCGCCGAGCCGGGCGCCGCGCTGAACGCCGGGGACACCGTGCTGATCCTGGAGTCGATGAAGATGGAACTGCCCGCCGTGAGCGAGCGGGCCGGCACGCTGACCAGCCTCGCCGTGGCGAAGGGCGACCGGGTCCAGCAGGGTGACGTCCTCGGGACGGTCGAGTAACCCGTGTCCACGCTCGCCGAACTGCTCGCCGACAACACCGGCCTCCCCGGGGAGGCGGCGGACCACCTGCAGACCGTCGTCGCCGAGTGGCAGCTGCTGGCCGACCTGTCCTTCGCCGACTTCCTGCTCTGGGTCCCGGTGACCGAGGAGCTGCAGCCCGACGGCGGCGACTTCGTCTGCGTCGCGCACGCGCGCCCGACGACGGCGCCGACCGCGCACCCCGAGGACGTCGTCGGCACGCGGTTCACGGTGGAGGAGCACCCGCAGCTGGCGAAGGCCATGCGCGAGGTGCGGATCTGCCGCGAGGAAGACCCGCACTGGTACCGCGACCTGCCGATGCGGCGCGAGGCGATCCCGGTGCGCTTCCACGACCAGGTCATCGCCGTGATGAGCCGCGAGACGAACCTCGCCGCGCCGCGCGTGCCGTCGCCGCTGGAAATCGCGTACCTGGGCAGCGCCGGCGACCTGTGCCAGATGATCGTCGACGGCACGTTCCCGCCGAGCGGCACCAACGCCACCGACACGCACACGTCCCCGCGGGTGGGTGACGGGCTGATCCGGCTCGACTCGAGCGGCACGGTCGTGTTCGCCAGCCCGAACGGCCTGTCCGCCTACCACCGGATGGGGCACGAGTCCGACCTGGTCGGCACCCGGCTGGCACCGCTGACGCGGTCGCTGATCCGCGACCCGTTCGACGCGACCGAAGTGTCCCACCGGATCATCGAGGCCCTCGACGGGAAGCCGTCGAGCCGCACGGAGGCCGACTCGCGGCGGGGCGCGGTGGTGCTGTTCCGCGCGCTGCCGCTGCGGCCGGCCGGGCAGGCGGCGGGCGCGCTCGTGCTGGTCCGCGACGTCACCGAGGTGAAGCGCCGCGACCGCGCGCTGCTGTCGAAGGACGCGACGATCCGCGAGATCCACCACCGGGTGAAGAACAACTTGCAGACGGTGGCGGCGCTGCTGCGCCTGCAGTCCCGTCGGACGTCGTCGGAGGAGGCCCGGCTCGCGCTGGCGGAGTCGGTGCGCCGGGTGACGTCGATCGCGCTCGTGCACGAGGCGCTGTCCATCTCGGTGGACGAGCGCGTCGACCTCGACAAGCTGCTCGACAACGTGCTGCCGATGGTCGGCGAGGTCGCCACGGCGGAGTCGCAGGTCGGGCTGAAGCGCAAGGGCTCGTTCGGGGTGGTGGTCGCGGAGATCGCGACGCCGCTGGTGATGGTGCTGGCCGAGCTGGTGCAGAACGCCATCGAGCACGCGTTCCCGGCGGGCCGGTCGGGCAAGGTCGAGCTGATCGTCGAGCGCTCGGCGCGCTGGCTGGACGTCGTGATCCGCGACAACGGCCGCGGTCTGCCGGCCGGGTTCTCGCTGGAGCGATCGGACGGGCTGGGCCTGCAGATCGTGCGGACGCTGGTGGAGTCCGAGCTGCGGGGCTCGCTTTCGCTGCGGAAGGTGCGGGCGGAGGCGTCGTCGACCCGGGTGTCGGGCACGGAAGCCGCGCTGCGCATCCCTCTTTCGCGGCGCCTCTAGACCGTCGCGTTTGGACTCGAGCACCGCCGGGCATATCCGGGACGGCGGACGTGATCGGGTGCGGGTCGCGGGAGGGGAACACGCTGAAGGCCCGGCACCTGGTGAGCAAGTGCCGGGCCGTTCAACGTTTTGCGGGAGGACTTGAAGTCCCCGTGAGGTTTCAGCACACCCGTCGTCAGGTGGTTTCGCCTCGGTTGTTAAGCTCGAACCGGGTAGGTATCGCCCCAGACGGCATGAGCACACGAGTGCTCCGCCGGGAGAATTCCTCCGCGGTTCGGGTATTTCTGTGGAGAGCTGTGCTGATCTGAAAGGTTCAGGCGTTGGTACGCGTGCCGATGTGCGTACGGCGGCGCTTGAGCGCGCGTCGCTCGTCCTCGCTCATGCCGCCCCACACGCCGGCGTCCTGGCCGCTGGCCAGAGCCCAGGCCAAGCAGTCGGAAGCGACGGTGCAGCGGTGGCACACGGCCTTCGCCTGAGCAACCTGCGACAGAGCCGGCCCGCTGGTTCCCACCGGGAAGAACAGCTCGGGGTCCTCGTCTCGGCAGGCCGCGTCGTGGCGCCAGTCCATGTTCGTGAGCTCCTTCACATGGCGCGGGAGGGCCGCGCCACAGTCGTCAATGGCGGTCGTGTTTTCGGGTGCTTGTGAATGCTTTCACGAAGCACCGCTTTCGACAAGGGTTTCCGGAAGATCGGTGAGTCAGCTCACCCGGCCGAGCGACACGTCTGACCTGCGGTTTCTCTCCGAAACAGCCACTCGAAGGGAAGGCTGATGCGGTGAGTGGAGCTTCTGCGTCGACGAACGGCAGCTTGCACTTTGCCGCAGGCGATCAGCGGTCCCGTCGTCACACGATTACCGTGAGTGCGTTCGGGACGCTGAAGAATTCCACTCTGGTCCGCTGGCCGACGAGGTCGCCGTCCACCTGGAAGTTTACCGGTTCAGCTGCGTCGATGCGGATCATCGGCACGTCGTCGTGACGCACGAGACGTTTCCCTTTTTGGTTGCTCTTCGTAGCCAAAGCACGGCGTACATGCTTGAACACCGTGGGCAACCCGAGACCGTTCAGCGCGAACAGGCCCAATCCCGCCTCGAACGAGCAACCCGGGTTGAGGTGGACCGGACGCTCGCCCAGGTAGCTCCACGGATCGGTGTTCGACACGAAAGCGGTCAACGCCTCGGCGGGTTCCTCGCCCGGGACGCGGATGGTGAGGGTCGGCCGGCCGAGCGGCGGGCGGAAGTAGGAGCGGACGGCGGCCCGCATGTAGAGGCCGGCGGTCGTCTGCTTGCCGCGGCGCTTCGCCACGCGGCCGACGACGTCGGCGTCCCAGCCGAGGCCGGAGTTGAAGGTGAACCAGTGCCCGTCGGCCAAGCCGAGCCCGACCCGGCGCGATTGGTCGTTCTCCAGGGCGTGCAGCAGCTGGTGGGTCGCCTCGACCGGGTCCGAAGAGATGCCGAGGGCGCGCGCGAAGACGTTGGCCGAGCCGCCGGGCACGACGCCCAACGCCGGGACGCGCCCTATCTGCGTGGGGTCACCGTCCGAGTCGGCCAGCAGGCCGTTGACGACCTCGTTGACCGTGCCGTCGCCGCCGTGTGCCACGACCAGGTCGATGCCGTCCCGCGCGGCCGAGCGCGCGACGGCCATCGCGTGGCCGCGGTAGTCCGTTTCGACCACGTCGAGCTTCACCTGGCTGGCGAGGGCGTGCGCCAGGACGTCCCGGCCACCGGCGGTGGTCGAGGTGGCCTGGGGGTTCACGACGAGGATTGCGCGCACCACCGCAGGGTAGGTGACTTCCGGCGGCCCGAGAACCTTCCGGACCCGCATGGTGACGGGCGCAACCCTGACGAACAGCACCTTCGAGACCCTGTGCCGGGCGGCCCTCCTTCACGTGCGAGTGTCCGCTCGTCGTGACAAGTGCACCCGGGCCGACCGCCCGCTCATCGACGACTCTTGAATTCTCAGCGCCCGGGCGGTCCCGCGAAAACGGCCGACCGGGTGGCATACGATCGAATCAGCTCACGCACGGTGACTCGCCCTGGTCGAGTCCACTGTGCTCCCGCAAAGGACCCCCGGAAGGTCTCGCCGTGAAGCTCTCGCCCGCTCCCCGTGAGGTCCGCTGGGCCGGCGCGGTCACCGCGGTGCCGTCGCTCGCCCTGCTGGTGTTCGGGGTGGTCGTGCTGGTGAACGGACTGGGCTCGCCCGCGCAGCCGGGCAACAACGTCTACGTCGAGTCGGGCACGTTCATCGTGGTGGCGCTGGCGTTCCTGGCCGCGTCGGCCGGGCTGGTCCTCGGGCAGACGTGGGCGCGCTCGCCCGGCGTGGTGATCGCGCTGATCGTGATCGGCCTCGGCTGGTACCTGCTCGGGCCGTCGGGCGAGCCGGCGTGGGGCGTGCCGGTCGCGCTGTTCGGCATCGCGGCGCTGGTCCTGCTGTTCCGGCGGCCGTCCCGGGCCTGGGCGCTGGACCTGCGCGAAGGCGAGACGGAGACGGAAGCCGCCGAACGAGGTGGTCTCGCGGGCCGTCGCGCCGAGCGTGAAGGCCCCGAAGACTAGGCCTGGGCGGCCAGCGCCTTCAGGGGCTCGTCGGTCAGCCGGTTGACCGTCCACTCGTCCATCGGGACCGCGCCGAGCGCCTTGTAGAACTCCGTCGCCGGGTTCCAGTCCAGCACCGACCACTCGAGCCGCGCGTAACCCTTCTCGACGCACTCCGCCGCCAACGCCGCCAGCAGGGCCTTGCCCAGGCCGGACCCGCGGTGCGACGGCAGGACGAACAGGTCCTCCAGGTAGATCCCGTGCACCCCGCGCCAGGTCGAGTAGTTGAGGAACCACACCGCGAAGCCGGCGATCTCGCCGTCCACTTCGGCCACGTGCCCGAACAGCTTCGGTGCCTCGCCGAACAGCGCCTCGTGCAGCTGCGGGACCGTCAGGTGGCACTCGTCCGGGGCGCGCTCGTAGTCGGCCAGCGCGTACGCCAGGCCGACGGCCGCCTCGACGTCGTCGGGGCGGATCCGGCGGATGCGGTCGTCGGGCACGTCAGTCCTCCAGGGCGGGCGGCAGGTTGAGGTGTTCGATCTGGGGTTCGCCGCGCTCGTCGCCGAGCACCGCGATGCCGGCCGCGTCGAGTCCGAAGTGGACGCCGGCGGTGGCGGGCAGGCCGATCCAGCGGGCCACCAGCACACGGCTGAAGTGCCCGTGCCCGACCAGGATCACGTCGCCGGCTTCGATGTCACGCCGGGCGCGCGCCAGCACGCGGTCCGCGCGGTCGGACACCTGCGAAGCGCTTTCGCCGCCGGGGATCGGGTGGGTCCAGACCGTCCAGCCCGGCACGGTCTTGCGGATCTCCGGCGTGGTGACGCCTTCGTACTCGCCGTAGTCCCATTCGGACAGGTCTTCGGTGACTTCGTCGACGCGCAGGCCGGCCAGCGCGGCCGTCCGCAGCGCCCGGGTCCGCGGGCTCGACAGCACCAGCGACGGCCCGCCGACGAGGCTCCGGAGCGTGCCGCCGGCGGCCAGCGCCTGCCCCTCGCCGGCCGGCGTCAGCGGGATGTCGGTGCGGCCGGTGTGCCGCCCGTTCACCGACCACTCGGTCTGGCCGTGCCGGAGGAGGAAGAGACGGTTCGCCACACGGGCGAATATATCCGGCGGTTTGCCACCCGGCCGGGCGTCTGCTTAGCTACTGAGCAGTAGCTTAGTTCGAGGAGACCTCCATGTCCGACACGCCGACGTTCGCGCTGTGGCACAAGCTGGCCGCGAAACCGGGCGGGAAACAGCTGTTCAGCGCCGCGATGTGCCTGCGCGTGCCGTACTTCCGCACGGTGCTGCCGTCGGTACGCGAGCTGCGGCCCGGTCACTGCGAAGTCACCGCGCCGAAGTGGTGGGGTGTCTACAACCACATCCGCACCTTCCACGCGATCGCCGCGTGCAACCTCGCCGAGATCGCGATGGGCATGCTCGCCGAGGCGACGGTTCCCGGCACGCACCGCTGGCTGCCGAAGGGCATGACCGTCCAGTACGTCGCCAAGGCCGAGACGGGCCTGCGTGCCGTGGCCTCGTTGCCCGAGCTGCCGGAGTTCGGCGACGAGGGCTTCGAGCTGCCCGTCCCGGTGACCATTTCGGACACGAGCGGCAAGCCCGTGGTCACCGGGACGATCACGATCTGGGTGACGCCGAAGAAGCGTTAGAGCGGCTTGTACTGCACGTAGGTCGTCTGGTGGAACGTGTTCTCGCCGGACGGCGACGGCAGGCCCAGCCGCCGGTCGACGAGCTTGCCCAGCGGGCCGCACCCGGTGGTCGCGGGGATGGCGAGATCCGGGTCCACGACGCCGAAGTGCATGGTCGGCGGCGTTTTCGTGATGACCGTCGGCGGCACCGCCGGGTCGTCGTGGACGACCGTGTGCATGACGCCGAGCCGGCAGTCCTTGCGCAGCAACGGGTGCCGCAGCACGGCGTAGACGTCCAGTTCGCCGCGCCGGTCGTCGTTGCTCAGGAAGTCCGAGTACCCGCCGTAGCGCAGCTGGAGCGTCGTGCCCGCCAGGCCGGGGACGCGCACCGGCTCGTGCCGCAGCGTGCCGAACACCTGCGCGTACTGGCCGTTCACCCGGCCTTCGCTGAACGTCAGCCGTATCTCCCCGAGCGGGACCTCTCGGTCGTGGATGGTCAGTTTTCCTTGCGAGACAAAGGCTTCGCAACGCCACGTGCCCGGGTCGGCGTTCGCGGGCGGTGCCGGGCAGTCGGTGAAGTCGAAGACCGGCAGCTCGTCCGCGGACGCCGTCCCGGGCACGACCCCCAGCGCGGCCACGGCGACCGCGGCCGCCCCCAGTGCGAGAAGTTTCATGCCGGTGAGCTTGCTCGCGCCGCCGGGCGCGGACATCCGGGATCGCCCCCAGGGGAAGTCCGGAATTTCCCTCGACCGGGTGAAACGCGTTCTGAATAGTTAACACTGTTTACCGATGTCGGGCATGCTCGGGACCATGTCTGCCTTCTCCCGCCGCCGGTTCCTCGGCCTCGCCGCCCTGAACTCCGCCGCCGCCCTCGGGCTGACCACGGTTTCGACGCGGCCCGCGGCCGCGTCGCCGCTCCCGGAGTACTCGCCGGCGGTGGTCATCGGCACCGGCTACGGCGCCGCCGTCACGGCGTTGCGGCTCGGTGAAGCCGGGATCCCGACGCTGATGCTCGAGATGGGCAAGCTGTGGACCACGCCCGGCGCCGACGGCAAGGTGTTCTGCTCGATGCTCGCGCCGGACGAGCGGGCGATGTGGTTCAAGGACCGCACCGAGGCGCCGCTGGCGTCGTTCCTCTGGCTCGACCTGGCCAACCGCGACATCGGGCGGTACGCCGGCGTGCTCGACCGGGTGAGCTACGGCGACATGGCGGTGTACCTCGGCCGCGGCGTCGGCGGCGGGTCGCTGGTCAACGGCGCGATGGCCGTGACGCCGAAGCGGTCGTACTTCGAGGAGATCCTGCCGCGCGTCGACGCCGGCGAGATGTACGGCAAGTACTTCCCGCGGGCGAACGCGGCGCTCGGCGTGAACGTCGTCGACCCGGACTGGTTCGAGACGTGCCGGTCGTACCAGTACGCGCGCGTCTCGCGGAAGGCCGCGCGCAAGGCGGGCTTCGACACGACCTTTGTATCCACCGTATACAACGTCGACTACCTGCGGCGCGAAGAGGCAGGCGAAGTCCCGCGCTCGGCGGACGCGTCCGAGGTCATCTACGGGAACAACCACGGGAAGCGCTCGCTCGACAAGTCCTACCTCGCCGCCGCGCTCGGCACGGGCAACGTGACCATCGAGACGCTGCGCGAGGTCCGCGAGATCCTCCGGCAGCCGGACGGCACGTACACGCTGGTCGTCCGCGAGATCGACGAGCACGGCACCGTCCTGGGCACGCGGCACGTGAACACGAAGTACCTGTTCCTCGGCGCCGGCAGCGTCGGCTCGACCGAACTGCTGCTGCGCGCCCGCGAGACCGGACGGCTGCCCGAGCTGAACGACGCAATCGGACAGGGCTGGGGCACGAACGGGAACGTCATGTGCGGCCGCGCGAACCACGTGTGGGACACCACCGGCAGCCTGCAATCGGGCATGCCCGCGCTCGGCATCGACAACTGGGCCGACCCCGTGCACCCCGCGTTCGCCGAGATCGCGCCGGTGCCCGCCGGTCTGGAGACGTGGGTCAGCCTGTACCTGGCGATCACGAAGAACCCCGAACGCGGGCACTTCACCTACGACGCCGCCAGCGACTCGGCGAAGCTGCACTGGACGGCGTCGCAGGGGCAGCCGTCGATCGACGCCGCGAAGGCGCTGTTCGACAAGATCAACCGGGCGAACAAGACGATCTACCGCTACGACCTGTTCGGCGACACGCGCACGTTCGAGGACCGCTTCACCTACCACCCGCTGGGCGGCCTGGTGCTCGGTGAGGCGACCGACGACTACGGCCGGGTCAAGGGCTACCGGAACCTGTACGTCACGGACGGCTCGCTCATCCCGGGCAGCACCGGCGTCAACCCGTTCGTGACGATCACGGCCCTGGCCGAGCGCAACATCGAGCGCGTGCTCGCCGAGGACCTCAGGGGCTGAGCTTCGCGAGCGAGTCGGTGAAGTCGTCGCCGACGCCTTCGAAGAAGGACGCGTCGGCCGCTTCGACGTCCTTCAGGGCCTTCGCGACCAGGTCCAGGCCGGCCGGGGTGACTTCGAGGCGCTTCGCGCGCGCGTCCGCCGGGTCGTCGGCGCGGGCCAGCAGTCCCCGGTCGGCCAGCTTCCGGACGACCTGGCTGGTCATCATCGTGTCCGTGCCGGCCTGCTCGGCCAGCTGCCGCTGGGTCGGTGGCTCGCCCGAGCGGGTGAGCCACCAGGTGGTCGTGAGCAGGACGAACTGGACGTGCGTGAGGTCGTGCGGGGCCAGCGCGGCCCGCATCGCCCGCTGCCAGGCCAGCGTCACGCGCCACAGCAGGAAGCCGGGGCTGCGCTCGGGACCCGGCAGGCGGGACTCGGGGGCGGTCATACCCGCAAGCTTGCCTCGGCCAGACGTGCCAGCGCGCGCATCGCGTCGGGAGTGTCTTCGGTCACCTGCGGACCGAAGCCCTCAGGCCCGTCGATGGTGACGCGGTAGGTGATCCGCGTGCCGCCGTCGACGTCGGTCAGGACGTGCTCGAACCGCAGGAACGCGTCCGGCAGCCGGGTCTCGTCGGTGAAGCTCCGGCCCTCGGTGACCTCGGTCAGGGTGAACGGGATCGGCGGCATGCCGTCCATCGTCATGGTCCCGCTCGTCCCGACGGTGAAGGTCCCGTCCAGGACCACCGAGCGGACGCCCGCGTCCCACTCGGGCCAGCGGCCGGTGTCGGCCCAGAGCGGCCAGATCGCGGCGGCGGGGGCGGTCGAGGTCTCGCTGTGCTCGTACTCGTAAAGTGCCATGCGCGCATACTATATGCGCGCAGCCTATCGACGCCAGAGGTCTGATCGATGAAATCAGTGCGCGGAGCGCAGCTTGTCGTAGTACGCGACGCAGTCCTGGTACGACGGCAGCAGGCCCTGCTCCAGGGCCTCGGCCAGCGTCGGAGCGGTGCGGTCCTTCTCGGACAGGATCGGCTCGATGTCCGCGGGCCAGGGCAGGCCGAGTGCCGGGTCGAGCGGGGTGATGCCGTGCTCGCCCGTCGGGTTGTAGCCCTCGGAGCACAGGTAGGCCATCACGGTGTCGTCCTCGAGGGCGATGAAGCCGTGTCCGAGGCCTTCGGCGAGGTACGCGGCGTTGTACCGGGCCGAGTCGAGCTGGACGGCGTCCCAGGTGCCGAACGTCGGCGAGCCGACGCGGATGTCGACGACGACGTCGAGCAGCGAGCCGCGCGCGCAGTAGATGTACTTCGCCTGTCCGGGAGGCGTGTCGGCGAAGTGGATGCCGCGGATCGCGCCCCGCCGGGACACGCTGTGGTTCGCCTGCGCGAGCCGCAGGGGGTGCCCGGTCGCCTCGCGCAGGACCTCCTCCTGGAAGGGGGCCACGAACAGGCCCCGCTCGTCGGGGAACGCCCGGGGGGAGAACTCGAAGGCGTCCGGGACGCTCAGCCGGCGGAATTCCATGGCGTCACCTTATCGGGCGGCTAAAAAACCGAACGGACGTCTTGGCAATTGCCGGAATAGGGGTCCGATGTGACATCAGCCGCACCGAGGGGTCCCCTTCCGGACCGGACCTGTCACAATGAGTGGACCGCCGCGTCCGCGGCCATCGCCAGACCCACGGCACCGATGGCCGACGTGACGCCTCGCCGACAGGCCGGCGCTACCGCGCTGGGCTGCCGTGCCGGAGGAAGAAACCACGGGTTTTCCCCGCTCGCCGTGGTCCCCCGCTCGCATGCCCAGGAGAAATTCCAGTGACCCAAGTCCGATCCGCGAGTTCCGTCATTCCCACTGGGGGAATGACGGAAACGACGACAGGAATCCCCATGAGCGACCCCACCGGTGCCGGAGCGCCGGTCACCGACGAAGAGATCTTCACCGGGCACGAGGGCGGCAAGCTCTCGGTGGCGGCGACCCGCCCGATTGCCAGCCCGCGTGACCTTTCGATCGCGTACACCCCGGGGGTGGCGAAGGTGAGCCGCGCGATCGCCGAGGACGCCGTCAAGGCGAAGCGGTACACGTGGGCGGACCGGCTCGTCGTCGTGGTGAGCGACGGGACGGCGGTGCTCGGCCTCGGTGACATCGGCGCGAGCGCGTCGCTGCCGGTCATGGAGGGCAAGTCGGTCCTGTTCAAGACCTTCGGCGGGCTCGACTCGATCCCGCTGGTGCTGGACACCACCGACGTCGACGAGATCGTCGAGACGCTGGTGCGGCTGCGGCCGTCCTACGGGGCCGTCAACCTGGAGGACGTCTCCGCGCCGCGGTGCTTCGAGCTGGAGGACAAGCTCAAGGAGGCGCTCGACTGCCCGGTCATGCACGACGACCAGCACGGCACGGCGATCGTCACGCTGGCCGCCCTGCGCGGCGCGAACCTGGTCCTCGACCGGGCGATCGCCGACCAGCGCGTCGTCGTCTCCGGCGCCGGCGCGGCGGGGGTCGCGTGCGCCCGGATCCTGCAGGAGGCCGGCATCGGCGACGTCACCGTCCTCGACTCGCGCGGCATCATCCACTCCGGGCGCGACGGCCTGAACCCGGTCAAGGAGCGCCTGGCCGCGACGACGAACAAGGCCGGCCTGAAGGGCGGCCTGGCGGAGGCGCTCGAAGGCGCCGACGTGTTCCTCGGCCTGTCCGGCGCGACGATCGACGAGTCCCTGCTCGGCCGGATGGCGGGCGGCGGCATCGTCTTCGCGCTGTCCAACCCGGACCCGGAAGTTCACCCGGACGTGGCCGCGCGGTATGCGTCGATCGTGGCCACCGGGCGCAGCGACTTCCCGAACCAGATCAACAACGTGCTGGCGTTCCCCGGCGTGTTCCGCGGCGCGCTGGACTCCGGCGCGCGGGCGATCACCGAGGGCATGAAGCTGGCGGCCGCCGAGGCGATCGTGTCGGTGGCGATGGACGACCTGGGCGCGGACCGGATCGTCCCCTCGCCGCTCGACCCGCGGGTGGCCCCGGAGGTCGCGGCCGCGGTGGCGAAGGCCGCGGAAGCCGACGGCGTCACGGCGTAGCAGGTTCTGAAAGCGTCAAGGCCACCTTACGTCGTAAGGTGGCCTTGACGCTTTCACCCCAGGATGTCGGCCAGGCGGTGGCGGGGGACGTCGACCAGGCGCAGGTCCGTCAGGTCTTCCGGGACGTCCAGGGAGACGTTCGCCAGACGGGCGTGGGCGCGGGTCAGGACCTCGTCCTGGTGCTCGACCGCGTCCGCGACCACCACCGCGTGCCGGTTGTCCGGCGTGCTCCGCAGGTACCGCAGCGCGTACTTGCCCCGGACGAGGGACGCCAGCGCCTCCTGCGACGCCTGGTCCGCCAGGTCCGGGTGCGCGTTCGGGACGAGCAGCGCGAGCCGGCGCGCGTTCGTACCCAGTAAGGTGCGCAGCAGCCACGGGCCCGGGTCGGCCGAGAGGTCCATCGCGACCGCGTCGCCCTCCGGGCCGGAGATCGACCAGTCCACCGGCCGCGACTCCAGCGCGAGCCCGCCGGCCCCCGCGATCTCCTTCAGCTTCTCCAGCAGCGCCGGCTTCGTCCCGGCCGCCTCCACCGACTGCGGTCCGTGCGTGTAGATCGCCTTGCCCGCGCGGACCTTCTTGGCCTTCGCCGTCGGCTGGCAGACGTACAGGTCGGCCGCGCTGCCGATCGCCTGCGCGCCGAAGTAGCGGTTGAAGTCCGGCAGGATCGCCTCGAACGTCAGCCCGAGTGTGGCCAGCGACCGCTGCACCTGCGCGCCCAGCGCCGGGTGCCGGGGGCTGTAGCCGTAGGCGAACAGCAGCCGTCCCTCGCTCGGGTTCCGCAGCGCCTGCACCCCGCGCGCCGCGAACAGGCCCATGCCTTCCGGCGTGTACGGCGGGTCGCTGAACACCAGGTCGAAGCCGCCGGTGACGGCCGGCGGCAGGCCGACGCGCAGGTCCGCGTGCGCGGTCGCGATCTCACGGCCGCCGCGGTCGTCGAGGTAGGCGAGCACGCGCTCGTCGAGGTCGACGACCGTCAGGGACGCCGCCGGGCAGACCGCGCGCAGGGCCAGCGACGTCAGGTCGTGGTCCCCGAGGAACAGCAGCCGCGCCGACGCGAGGTCGTAGCGCGCGTCCAGCCACAGCGCGCGGCGCAGCACGGTCTCCGGCGTCGCCTGCACGTGGTCCAGCGCGGCCAGCGGCGGCGGCACCTCGGCCACCCACTCGGCGACTTTCGGCAGCAGGTCGTGGTTCGCGACGGCTTCGTCGAGCGGGTCGGCGTAGCGGGGCGCGCTGTACTGGAGGTACGCGGCGGCGACGCCGGGGGAGATCCGCAGCCGGTCGCCGCTGCGGTCGAGGTCGTCGCCGAGCGCGGCGAGGACGTCCTCGACGCTGCGGCGCGGCGCGGTGGACAGCCGCACCAGCTCGCCGAGGTCGTGGTCACCGGTGCGCAGGAGGTCGATGACGCGGTACAGCGGGCGGACGCCGACACCGTGCGCGGCGAGGACGTCGTCGAGTGCCTTCACGGGCTACGAGCCTAGTAGCCACCCCTCGGAACACCGTGCCAACCGCCGCGGACTCGGCTACGGTCGATTCCACCGGACATGGGGAGTGGGCAAGTGACCATCGAATTCCGCGACGTGACCAAGCAGTATCCGGATGGGACGGTCGCCGTCGACAAGCTGAACCTGACGGTCGAGGACGGCACGATCACCGTGTTCGTCGGCCCGTCCGGCTGCGGGAAGACGACGTCGCTGCGCATGATCAACCGGATGGTCGAGCCGACCGGCGGGCAGGTGCTGCTGGACGGCAAGGACGTCGCCGAGGGCGACCCGGCGCTGCTGCGCCGCGGCATCGGCTACGTCATCCAGCACGCCGGTCTTTTTCCACATAGGACGGTGCTGGACAACATCGCCACCGTGCCCCTGTTGTCGGGCTGGGACAAGGCGAAGGCGCGCAAGCGGGCGGCCGAGCTGCTGGAGACCATCGGCCTGCCGGTTGAGCTCGGCAAGCGGTACCCGGCCCAGCTCTCGGGCGGCCAGCAGCAGCGCGTCGGCGTCGCCCGCGCGCTCGCCGCGGACTCGCCGGTGCTGCTGATGGACGAGCCGTTCTCCGCGGTCGACCCGATCGTGCGCGAAGACCTGCAGAACGAGCTGCTGCGGCTGCAGTCGCAGCTGGGCAAGACCATCGTGTTCGTCACCCACGACATCGACGAGGCCGTCCGGCTCGGCGACAAGGTCGCGGTGATGCGCGTCGGCGGCAAGCTCGCCCAGTACGGCACGCCCGCCGATGTGCTGCGCCACCCGGTGGACGACTTCGTCGCGTCGTTCGTCGGCCGCGACCGCGGCTACCGCGGCCTGTCCTTCCTCTCCGCCGACGGCGTCGAGGTCAAGGAGATCGAGCTGGTCGAGCTCGGCACGCCGGTCCCGGCGAGCGACGGCTGGCGGCTCGGCGTCAACGCGGACAAGCAGCCCCGCGGCTGGCTGCCGCCGAACTCCACTGTGGACGGTCCGCTGGCCGAAGACGACCTCGTCGCCGGCGGCTCGCTGTGGATCCACGGCACCCCGATCCGCGGCGCCCTCGACGCCGCCCTCTCGTCGCCGGCCAGCCTCGGTGTGGTCGTCGACGAAGACCACCGCGTCCTCGGCGGCGTGGTCGCGAGGCAAGTGCTGGACGTGATCGAGGCGACGCCCCAGGCGTCATGAGCTTCTTCGACGAGCTCGGGCAGTACCTGAGCAGCGGGAACACGCGCGCCGAAATCCTCGGTGACCTGGGCGACCACGTCTACCTGGCGCTGCTCCCGCTGGTCCTGGGCATCGTCCTGGCGATCGCCGCCGGCTGGCTCGGCCACCGCTGGCGGGCCGCCCGGCAGGTGCTGATGGTGCTGGCCAACCTGCTCTACACGATCCCGTCGCTGGCGCTGTTCGTCGTCATCCCCGGCCTGATCGGGTCGAAGATCCTCGACAGCGTCAACGTCGTCGTCGCGCTGACGATCTACACCACGGCGCTGCTGGTCCGCCCGGTGCTCGACGCGCTGGACGCCGTGCCGCCGCCGGTGACCGCCGCCGCGACCGCCGTCGGGTACAAGCCGGTGCGCCGGTTCTTCGCCGTCGAGCTGCCGCTGTCCGTGCCGGTCCTGGCGGCCGGCGTGCGGGTGGCGTCGGTCAGCAACATCAGCCTGGTCAGCGTCGGCGCGCTGATCGGCACCGGCGGCCTCGGCGTGCTGTTCACCGACGGGTTCCAGCGCGAGTACTTCTCGCCGATCGTCGTCGGCATCGTGCTGACGCTGGTGCTCGCGCTGGTCGTGGACCTGGTGCTGGTGTTGCTGCGCAACCTCTTGACGCCGTGGGAACGGGTGAGTGCCGCGTGATCACCGATCTCTTCCACTGGTTCGGCGACCCGGCGCACTGGTCCGGCCCGGACGGCATCCCGCAGCGGCTGCTGGAACACCTGGGCTACACAGCTTTGTCGCTGGTGATCGCGTTGGTCATCGCTGTCCCGCTGGGACTGTTCGTCGGCCACACCGGACGCGGCGGAGTCGTGCTGGTGGGCGCGGGCAACGTGATCCGCGCGCTGCCGACGCTGGGGCTCGTGACGTTCCTGTTCCTGCTCTTCACCGAAAGCGTCACCTCGACGATCATCGGGCTCGTCGTGCTGGCGGTGCCACCGATCCTGGCCGGCACGTACGCCGGGCTGCAGGCGACCGACCACGGCGTCGTCGACGCCGCCCAGGGCATCGGGATGACCGGCTGGCAGCGGCTGTGGCAGGTCGAGGTGCCGATCTCGCTGCCGCTCGTGCTCGGCGGCATCCGCAACGCCGTGCTCCAGCTCGTCGCGACCGCCGCGGTGGCCGCGTACGTCGGACTCGGTGGCCTGGGCCGGTTCCTGCTCGACGGACTGGCCATTTTGGACTATTCCGAGGTCATCGCGGGCGCGTTGCTGACGACGGCGCTCGCGATCGTCCTGGATCTGCTCTTTTCCTTGCTGAACCGCGCTTTGGTGCCGCGGGGCGTCCGGCTCGCGGCGGCCGTGAAGAAGGTGGCGGCGTGAAACGGCTGGTCGTGTTGGCGGCGTTGGTCTTGGTGGCCGGTTGCGGCAACCCGCTGGCGGGCGGCGGCGAGGGTGGCGCGTCCGGCGACATCATCATCGGCGCGTCCGACGTCGGGGAAAGCCTGCTGCTGGCCCAGATCTACGCCGGGGCGCTCCGGGACGCCGGTGCCTCGAACGTGACGGTCCGGCCGCCGGTCGGCAGCCGCGAGGTCGTCGTCAAGGCGCTGCAGGACAAGTCGCTGTCGGTGGTGCCGGACTACAGCGGGAACCTGTTGCGGTACTTCGACAAGGAGACCACCGCGACGACGTCCCAGGACGTCTACGCGCAGCTGCGGCAGAAGATCCCCGCGGGGTTCGAGGTCCTGGACCAGGCGCCGGCCGAGGACAAGGACCTGCTCGTCGTCGGACCGCAGCTGGCTTCTTCGGGCGTCAAGACGTTCTCGGATCTGGGGCGCCGCTGCCGCGACCTCGTGTTCGGCGGGCCCGGCCAGTGGAGCAGCCGCTGGAAGGACAAGATCAAGACGCTCTACGGCTGCGAGTTCAAGGAGATCCGCACCACGGACACGGGCGGCCCGGTGACGGTGGCCGCCCTGAACTCGGGCGATGTCCAGGTGGCGGACCTGTTCAGCACGTCGTCGACGATCGCGGCGAACGGGTTCGTGCCGCTGGTCGACGACAAGAACATGTTCCCGGCGCAGAACATCGTGCCGCTGGTGGCGCGCGGGACGTTGTCGCCGTCCGAGGTGACCGCGCTGAACCGGGTCTCGGCGGCGTTGACGACCGAGCAGCTGACCGAGCTGAACGTCGAGTTCACCGAGAAGAAGCGCAATCCGCTGGACATCGCCGAGGACTTCCTGGCGCGCAACAACCTGAAGTCCTAGCCGGGCGCGAGTCAGCTCGGCTGGAAGAACTCGAGCAGTTTCCGCGCCGCGCCCGGTGACCTCAGCATCTCCTGCATGTCCGCGGACATCCTCGCCGCCTCGCTGGTGCGGTCGAACATCTCGCCCTCGTACTCCTTGACGGCCGCGGCGTAGTCGTCCGGGTGTGCCGCCACCGCGAGGCCGAGCACCGCACCGTCGATCAGCGCCTGGTTCGCGCCTTCCCCGACCGCCGGCATCAGGTGCGCGGCGTCGCCGAGCAGCGTCACGTCCGGCTTCGACGGCCACGTCAGGCCGATCGGGAGCGTGGTCATCGACCGCCGGGAGACCGCGTCGTCGCTCGCCGCGATCAAGGCGGTGAACCGGGCGTCCCAGCCCGGGAGCAGCTCGATCAGCCGCGCCCGGGCGGCGGCCGGGTCGTCGAACGGGATTCCGCTCGTCGCGAACCAGTCCTCGCCGGTGTTGTAGAAGCTGACGCCGATGCGGACGCGGCCGTCGCCGTTGCGCTGCGCCGCCAGCGAGATGCCGTCGCCCATCACCCAGTAGGTGCCGCGGCCGACCATCGCCGCGAGGTCCGGGTGCGTGCGGTCGATGTCCGGGATGCCGACCTCGACGACGTTCTGGCCGGTGTGCGCCGGACGGGCGTCGGTCACCAGCGCGCGGACCCGCGACTGCGCGCCGTCCGCGCCGACCAGCAGGTCGTACTCCGCACTGCTGCCGTCGGCGAAACGCACGACGCCGTTGTCCGCGGACTCGAACGCGCGCCCCCACCGGACCGTGCCGGCGGGCAGCGAATTCAGCAGCAGGTCGCGCAGGTCGGCGCGATCCACCTCGGGACGCAGGAGCGGGGCGTCGTCCGGTGTGTCCTCCTGGATCAGGAGGGTGCCGTCCGGCTCCAGGAGCCGCATGTCCTGGCCTTCGCCACGCGCGATCGCGAAGAACTCGTCCAGCAGTCCGGCTTCGCGCAGCGCGCGCTGTCCGGAGTGGATGTCCAGCATGCCGCCCTGTCCGCGCGCGTCGCGCGAGGTCTCGCGTTCGTAGACGACGGATTCGATGCCGTGGACGTGCAGCACCCGGGCCAGAGCCAGACCGCCCGGACCGGCTCCGATGATGGCGATGGTCATGAGGTCCCCCTTCGATACGCTGTATCTCTCGATACACTGTATCGCACCATGCGCTGTATGGTCTGCGGCGTGACGGTGTGGGAACGGCCGGAGCCGCCGGACAGGCCGACGCCGGCTCCGCTGAGCCGGGAGCTGATCGTCCGCGCGGCGATCCGGCTGGCGGACGCGGACGGCCTGGCGGCGGTGTCGCTGCGCAAGGTCGCCGGCGTGCTGGATGTCGGGCCGATGCGGCTGTACGGCTACATCGACACGAAGGAAGAGCTGCTCGATCTGATGGTCGACGACGTCTACGCGACCATCCGGCCGGTCGGCGACGGCTGGCGGGAGGTGCTGCTGTCGCTGGCCGAACTGACCCGGCGCGCCGCGCAGCGGCACGAGTGGTTCGCCGACCTGCTCGGCGGCCGGCCGCAGCTCGGGCCGCACGCCCTGGCCCGGGGAGAGGCCGTGCTGGCCGGGCTGAAGGGCATCGACGTGGACGCCGTGATGCCGGTGGTCAAGGCCGTCAACGCGTACGTGGTCGGCGCGGTGCGGCGCGAGATCACCGAGCGGCGCGCCGAACGGTCCACCGGGCTGAACGAGGCCGAATGGCAGCGCACCTACGGGCCGTACCTGGAGCGCACCTTCGCCACGGGCCGGTACCCGGCGCTGGAGAAGGTCATCCGCGAGGCCGTCCACTGGGACGTCAACGAGACCTTCCGGATCGGCCTCGGCTACCTCCTCGACGGCATCGAGGCGAGCCTCTCGCGCTGACGGTCAGGCGCGCAGCGCCGCCGCGACCTTGCCCGCGTCCTCGATGCCCCGCTCCGGCGGTTCCTCCGGCAGCGGGAGCAGCACCACCGAACCGCTGCCGGCCGCGTGCAGCGCGCGGACCGACGCCACGCACTGGTCGAGGTCGCCGCAGATCGCGAGGCGGTCGAGCCACTCCGGGCGCAGGCCCGCCGCCAGTTCGTCCACTGTGGACGCCGAGTCCACCAGCTCCAGCAGCTCGGCGGCGAACGGCAAGTCCGCCACCTGCACCCGCGCCCCGGGCGTCAGGGACTCCGCCACGGTGAGCCGCGCGCGTTCGCGGTCGCCCAGCGCCAGCCAGTTGTACGTCACCAAGGCGTGCTCGGCGGGCCGGCCGGCGGCGATGCCCGCCAGCGCCGTCCGCACGAACTCGGGCGGGGACGGCTCGGCGAGGATCGTGCCGTCCGCCGAGGAACCCGCCACCGACAACGACTTCGGCCGCCGGACGCCCGCCAGCACCGGCGGCACCGAAGCCGGCGGGAACACCAGCTCGACCTCGTCCAGGTGCACGTGCCGGCCGTGCAGCGAAACTCGCTCGCCCGCCAGCAGGCGCCGGACCGCCACCAGCGTCTCGTCCAGCGCCGCCAGTGGTGACGCCGGGTACGCGCCGATCTGGCGCATCCACGACGCCACCCCGTGGCCCAGCCCGCCGATCAGCCGGCCGGGGTGCAGCTCCGCGAGCGCGGCCAGCTCCATCGCCGCGATCGCCGGGTTGCGGGCCACCGCAGGCAGCACGCCGATGCCCACCTTGATCGTCGACGTCACGGCCAGCGCCGTCGCGACCGTGGCGATCCCGGCCGCCCAGAAGCAGTCTTCGACCAGCCAGACTTCGTCGAGACCCGCGTCTTCCGCCTGGCGGGCCAGGTCGACCAGCTTCGACGGGTGCTGCTCGCGGTTGATGCGGACGCCGACGGACGAGCTCGGTGCGTACATGCGAGGCTCCTCAGATCCGGGAGAACGCCGGCGCGTACTCGAACGCGCCCGCTTGCGTGGGTTTGTAGCCGGTGAGCGTGCGGGCCTGGAAGTGCTTGCCCCAGGCGGGATCCGGCGATGCGACCGAGAGCGTCGACGCCGTGACGAAGCCGAACCGCGAGTAGTAGCCCGGGCTGCCGAGCAGGACGACCAGGCCGTAGCCGAGCGCGTCCGCGGCGCCGAGCACCGTGTGCACCAGCGCCGAGCCGACGCCGCTCGCTTGGTGCGCGGGCAGCACGCCGAGCGGGCCCAGCCCGACCGCGGACGTCGTGTCCTCACCGACGCAGGCCCGGCTGCAGCACACGTGCCCGACGACCTCGCCGTCGCGCACGGCCACCAGCGACAGCGCGTCGATCAGGTCGCCGTCCGCGCGCAGCTCGTCCACCAGCGGCGCCTCGACCGGGGTGACACCGGGTTCGCGCCGGAAGGCTTCGCTGTGGATCGCGTGCACGGTGGCCCGGTCGGCGGGAGTCTCGCGGCGGATCAGCATGGTCGTCACCCTGCCGCGAACTCGCTGCGGGCGAAAGCCGATTTCGCCGCCGCCCCCTAAACTCGGGCAGAACCGGACGAGGGGAAACGATGGGGATTCGGGAACTGGTCGACCGCGTCGTCAAGCGGGAGGCCGAAGGCATCGTCGCCGTGCAGGTGCCGTCGGTGGACGCCGGACCGGCGCCGGAGTTCGCGCCCGGCCAGGTGTACCTCGAAGTCCGCCTCCAGCAGATGTGGCTGACCCGCGCACGCGAGCTGTGGCGCGAGTACCTGCCCTTCGGCACGATCGTCACCGAGTTCGTCCACAAGGGGAGCACCGTCGCGGTGCCCACCGTGCTCAGCAGCGCCGAGCTCGCGCGCCGGTTCCAGGTCACCGGTGCCGACGACGCCGTCGAGATCGCCAACGTCCGGGTCGCCGGGCCGGTCCCGTACGAAGGCGACGAAGTCAGCCTGCTGGTCGCGCTGTTCCGGGCCAAGACCACCGACTGGATCGCGCGCTCGCTGAAGGTCGTCGAAGACGTCGCCGCGGCGGTGGGCTTCGGAGGGCTGGCCGGGGCCGTGCCGCTGGCGGCGTCGCTGATCCGCGGCATCGAGTCGTTCCTCGAATCGCCCGACGTCGAACTGCGCGTCGGCGCCTACCGGTCGTGGCAGAAGGGCTTCGCGCCGCTGAACTACTGCGTGATGCGCCGGCCGCGCACCACGACGTCGGCGGCGGAGCTGGCGTCCCTGCGCGTCGCCGACGGGCGGCTGCACCGGCTGCTCGACGACGGCGTCACCCTCGTGCCCTACACCGAGCACGACTTCATCCTCGTCAGCGTCGAGGCCAAGACCGAGCGCGACGACTACCGCAAGCTCGCCTTCTACCCGCTGTGGGAGCGGACGAAGGAGCAGGTGATCGCGGGCGAGCTCGGCGCCGCGCAACGCAGCTGGCGCAAGACCGCGGGCGCGATCTTCACCGACGATCTGACGCGGCCGCAGCAGGAAGTGCTCTTCGCCGAGTACCAGCGGCTGTACGGCGAGCTGGTCGAACGCTTCTCGGACCTGGAAATGGCCGAGTACCGCGGCACGACGGCCGATGCCGAGCCGGCGCCCGTCGTCGACGACGACCCGGCCGCCATCCTCCGGGCGGCCGGGGCGTGACCGGGCCGACGGAAGCCGATCTGCAGCTGCTGGGTCTGGTCCAGCACGTCCACCGGCTCCTCGGCGAGGGCCGCCACCAGGACGCCTACGGGGCGCTGATGAGCGGGCTCGAGCTCGCGGAGGCCGAGTCCGCCGACCGGCTGGCCGTGTTCGCCTTCTACCGGCTGCTGGGCCAGGCCGCGCGTCAGGCCCGGCAGTTCGACGACGCCCGGCGGGCGTACGCGCTCGCGTTCGGGATCGCCCGGGAACTCGACGACCTCAACGCGGCCAGCGCCGCGCTGGAAGGGCTCGGCCTGGTGGAACTGGCCGACGACCGGCTGCCCGAGGCGGACGAGTACCTGGCCGAAGCCGTCAAGGCGGCCCAGGCTTCCGGCGACGCCGACGGCTACCGGGCCGCCCTGCAGAACCACGCGACGGTGCTGTCCCGGCGCGGGGACCCGCGGGCGGCCGAGCGGTACGAGGAAGCGCTGGCCGTCCCGGGGCAGGGTCCGGCGCTCCGGGCCATCACCACGGACAACCTCGCCGAAGAACTGCTCCGGCAGGGCCGCGTCGAAGACGCGATCGCGAAGACCCGCGAAGCCGCGGCGATGTTCCGCGAGGCCGGCGCGGGCTACGACGAGTTCGTGGCCCTGCACAACCTCGCCGTGCGGGCCCGCCGCGTCGACGCCGAAGCCGCGAGGCAGGCCTTCGTCGACGCCCACGACCTCATCCACCGCTTGCACGCCGACGTCGACGTCGAGCGCTACACGACCGGGCACGAGCAGATGGTGCGCCGGATCGAGCAGCGGACGGAGGAGAAGTTCGCGGGAGAGAACCCCGCCGACGTGGCGCTCGAGATCGGGCTCCTCGCGACGACCGCGTCCGACGCCACCGACGAAGGGGAACGGCTGCTGGGCCGGCACCGGTACGCCGACGCCGAGCGGCTCCTCCGGCGGGCCGAGGCGGCGTGGGACCACCTGGGTGCCGTCCACTGCCTGCCGCGGGTGTGGAACGGTCTCGGCTACCTGTACATGGAGACGGGCGACCACGAAACGGCGTGGCAGTACCTGGAGCGCGCGAAGCAGTACGCGAACCAGCTCGGCGACGCCCAGCGCGAGCTGACCGCCCTGGTCAACCAGTGCAGCCTGAGCCGGCGGAGCGAGAACGTCGCGCCGCAGCGAGCGCTCGAGCTGCTGGCGCGGGCGCGCGGGCTGCAGACGTTCGTCCGCGACCGGATGGCCGTCGAGCGGCTGCCCGGCGTCGAGTTGACGGAGGCGCAGCGCGAAGAGCTCGCGAGCATCGTCGACGGCGGTGTCCTCGACGGCGTGGCCGCCGGGATCGCGGCCGAGCACGGCGCCGTCGAGCTGGAGGAGCGGTACCTGCGGCGGTTCGCCGCAGCCGGGCGGCGGTCGGCCGAAGACATGCCGGGACGGTTCGCGAGCCGGCGCGCCCGGCTGATGCACTTCCTGTTCCGGCAGGGGAAGAGCGACGAGGCCGCGGAGATCGCCACGGAGCTCGAAGCGGCTTTGACGGCGACTCCGGACGTCGCGCTGGCGTTCGTCGTCAACACCGTGCTCGGCGGGCTCGCCTTCGCGGACGGGCAGTGGACCGAGGAGACGCTGCGGCGGCTGGAACGCGCCTGCGCGGCCCATTCGGAGCTGCGGCGCGATGCCGTCGAGGTCGGGGAGGCCGCCCGGTTCGGGGTGTACGTCGAGCCGCCGTACGCGCAGGCCGTCGAGGTCGCGATCGGCCTCGGGCGCGCCGAGCGGGCCTTCGAGCTGGTGCAGGCCGCGAAGTCCCGCTCGCTGGTGGAGGCCGTCCGCGACCGGCCGCCGGTCGTGGACGATCCGCTCGCGGCCGAGGAGGAGCAGCTCTGGCAGCAGCTCGTGCGGCTGCGTACGCGCTCAGTCGGCGAGGAGCTCTCGCCGCGTGAGCGCGTCAGCCGGCTCTTCGACGTCGGCAAAGAGATCGAAGACGTCCGCAGCCGGCTCGAGGACGTCTGGGATCGACTCCCGCCCGATGTCCGATTGCACCGGCTGGCGACGCCGTCCACCAGCGCGGATGTCCGCGCGCTGCTTTCGCTGCGCGGAGCACGGACACTGCTCGAGTTCTTCATCGGTGACCGAGGCGTCTACGTCTTCACGGTGACCGCGGGAGAAATCTTGGTCCGGCTGGTCGTCCCGGCCGACGACCCGGACCTCGCCGAGTTCCGCCGGCTGCTGAACGACGACGACCCGCGCGGCCTCGACCGCCTGCTCGCCCAGCCGGTGTACCAGCGGCTGGCGCGGCTCGTCGGGGACGTGCGCACAGACGTGTACATCGCGCCATACGGTGTATTGCACCTGGCGTCGCTGCACCTCGTGCCGCGCGCGGACGGCGGTGTCGAGCCGCGCCGCGGGACGTTCGTGGTGCCCAGCGCGTCCCTGCTGCGCGCGGCGCACAGCGAGTCGTGGACGCGCCGGCGGTCGCTGGTCATCGGCGGTGACCCGCTCGGCGACCTGCCGTTCGCGCGGGCGGAGGCGGCGGGCGTCGCGGCCCGGCTCGGCGCGGAGGCGAGGCACGGCGCCGCCCTGACGTTCGACTGGCTCGCCGGGGCTCTCGACGGCACCGCGCGCCTGGTGCACCTGGCCTGCCACGCCGTGTTCGACGACGTCCGGCCCGAACGGTCGGGCCTGCTGCTCGCGCACCCGGACGGCGGGCCGGACCGGGTGACGCTGGCGCGGCTGGCGTCGCTGGACTGGTCGGGCGCGCTCGTCGTGCTCGGGTCCTGCCAGAGCGGCAAGCACCGCGTCCGGACCGGCGACGAGCTGACGGGCATCGCGAGCACCCTGCTCGCCGCGGGCGCGACGGCGCTGGTCAGCACGTTCCGCCCGGTCCCGGACCTCGCGACGGCGTTGCTGATGCTCTGGTTCCACGACCGGCTCGCCGCGGACGGCGACTGGTCGTCGGAAGCGGTCAGCACGGCGTTGACCGACGCCCAGCGCCGCGTGGCCGGCGCCAGCGCGCGAGACGTCGTGACGTGGGTGGCCGACCGCGTGGCTGTCGGCGAGCTGGACCTGGCGCTGGCCTACACGCTGCTTTCGGTGGCGCACCGGGCGGCGGGGAACGTCGAGGAGTTCGCCGCCTGCCGGCACCGGCGTCAGCAGCTCGGGACTACGTCCGCGGAGGAAGCGGCGGCGGACATCGCCGGCCAGCGGGCGCTGGGACCGGGTTACGCGGAGCGGCCGTTCCGCGCGGCGGTCAACTGGGCGCCGTTCTCGATCACCTCGGGCGGCTGACGACGAAGGCCTCCTCGCCGGCGAACCGGGAGGAGGCCTTCGTCGTTCTCAAGCGATCAGTCGAACGCCTTCGAGATCAGCGCCTTCTGCTCGACCTCGTGCACCTTCGACGAGCCGGCCGACGGCGCCGCCATCGGGCGGCGCGACACGACTTCCAGCTTCGCGAACAGCTCCGGGAACTTCCGCGGCAGGTTGAGCCCGAAGAACGGCCACGCGCCCTGGTTCTCCGGCTCCTCCTGGACCCACGCGACCTGCGAAGCGTTGGTGTAGCGCTCGAGCGCCGCCACCAGCTTCTTCTTCGGCAGCGGGTAGTACTGCTCGATCCGCACGATCGCGACGTCGTCCGCCTCGCGCTTCGTCCGCTCGGCCACCAGCTCCCAGTACAGCTTCCCGGAGGTCAGCAGCACCTTGCGGATCTTCGCCGGGTCCGGCGTCGTGTCGTCGATGACCGACATGAAGCGGCTTTCGCCGGTGAAGTCGCTCGTCGCCGACGTCGCGGCCTTGTTGCGCAGCATCGACTTCGGCGTGAAGACGATCAGCGGACGCTGGATCCCGTCGAGGGCGTGGCGGCGCAGCAGGTGGAAGTAGTTCGCCGGGGTGGACGGCACCGCCACCGTCATCGAGCCCTCCGCGCACAGCGAGAGGAACCGCTCGATGCGGCCGGAGGTGTGGTCCGGGCCCTGGCCCTCGTGGCCGTGCGGCAGCAGCAGCACGACGTCCGAGCGCTGGCCCCACTTGGCCTCGCCGGAGGAGATGTACTCGTCGATGACGGTCTGCGCGCCGTTGACGAAGTCGCCGAACTGCGCTTCCCACATGACCAGCGACTCGGGGTTGGCCACCGAGTAGCCGTACTCGAAGCCGACGGCCGCGTACTCCGACAGCGCCGAGTCGTAGATCATCACGCGGCCCTGGCCGTCGGCCAGGTTCTGCAGCGGCGCGTACTCCTGGCCGGTCTTGCGGTCGATGAACACCGAGTGCCGCTGGGTGAACGTGCCGCGCCGGGAGTCCTGGCCGGACAGCCGGACCAGCCGGCCCTCCATCGCCAGCGACCCGAACGCGAGCAGCTCGCCGAAGGCCCAGTCGATGTCGCCTTCGCGCGACATCTTGTGGCGGCGCTCCATGACCGGCTTGACGCGCGGGTGCGGCGTGAAGCCCTCCGGGACGTTCACGAACGCGTCGCCGATGTGCTCCAGCGTCTCGGTGGTGATCGCCGTCGGCACCTTGGCCGGCATCGGCTGCTCTTCCTCGACCGAGGGGCTGGCCTTCGCCGGGTGCTTCTCCAGCTCGCGGACCTCGTTGAAGACGTGCTCCAGCTGGCTCGAGAAGTCGCGCAGCGCGGCCTCGGCCTCCTCGACGGAGATGTCGCCGCGGCCGATCAGCGACTCGGTGTAGGTCTTCCGCACCGAGCGCTTGGTGTCGATGATGTCGTACATCGCCGGCTGGGTCATCGACGGGTCGTCGCCCTCGTTGTGCCCGCGGCGGCGGTAGCAGATGAGGTCGATGACGACGTCCTTGTGGAACGCCTGCCGGTACTCGACGGCCAGCTTGGCCACCCAGTGCGCGGCCTCCGGGTCGTCGCCGTTCACGTGGAAGATCGGCGAGCCGATCATCTTCGCGACGTCGGTGGCGTACTGCGAGGAGCGCGAGTGCTCCGGCGCGGTCGTGAAGCCGACCTGGTTGTTGACGATGACGTGCACGGTGCCGCCGGTGCGGTACCCGCGCAGCAGCGCCAGGTTCAGCGTCTCGGCGACGACGCCCTGGCCCGCGAAGGCCGCGTCGCCGTGCATCAGAACCGGCAGGACGGTGTAGCCCTCGCCGCCCTTGTCCAGGAGGTCCTGCTTCGCGCGGACGATGCCCTCGAGCACCGGGTCCACGGTCTCCAGGTGCGACGGGTTCGCCGTCAGCGACACCTTCGTCTCGCCGTCGCCGAACATGCGGAAGTACTTGCCCTCGGCGCCGAGGTGGTACTTCACGTCACCGGAACCGTGCGCCTGGCCGGGGTCGAGGTTGCCCTCGAACTCCTGGAAGATCTGCGAGATCGGCTTGCCGACGATGTTGGCCAGCACGTTCAGCCGGCCGCGGTGCGGCATGCCGATGACGACCTCGTCGAGCTCGTGCTCGGCGGCCTTGTCCAGCAGCGTGTCGAGCAGCGGGATCGCCGTCTCGCCGCCTTCGAGCGAGAAGCGCTTCTGGCCGACGTACTTGGTCTGCAGGAACGTCTCGAACGCCTCGGCGGCGTTCAGCTTCGAGAGCACGTACTTCTGGACCGCGGGATCCGGCTTCTCGTGCGGGATCTCGACGCGCTCCTGGATCCAGCGGCGCTCCTCGGGGTCGAGGATGTGCGTGTACTCGATGCCGACCGTGCGGCAGTAGGAGTTGCGCAGCACGCCCAGGATGTCGCGCAGCTTCATCCGCTCCTGACCGGCGAAGCCGCCGACCGGGAACTCGCGGTCGAGGTCCCAGAGCGTCAGGCCGTGGGACAGGACGTCCAGGTCGGCGTGGCTGCGCTGGCGGTAGTTCAGCGGGTCGGTGTCGGCCATCAGGTGGCCGCGCATCCGGAAGGCGTCGATCAGCTCGATCACGCGGGCGGTCTTGTCGACCGGGCCCTCGGGGATGTCGGCGACCCAGCGGATCGGCTCGTACGGCAGGCGCAGGCTCGTGAAGACGTCGTCGTAGAAGCCGTCTTCGCCGAGCAGCAGCTGGTGGATGCGCTTGAGGAACTCGCCGGACTCCGCGCCCTGGATGATGCGGTGGTCGTAGGTCGAGGTCAGCGTCATGATCTTGCTGATGCCGAGGTCGACCAGCGTCTTCTCGCTGGTGCCCTCGAACGCCGCCGGGTACTGCATGGCGCCGACGCCGATGATGGCGCCCTGGCCGGCCTGCAGGCGCGGCACCGAGTGGTTGGTGCCGATGCCGCCGGGGTTGGTCAGCGAGATCGTGGTGCCGGAGAAGTCGTCGGCCGTCAGCTTGTTGTTGCGGGCCTTCTTGACGATCTCTTCGTAGGCCTGCCAGAACTGCAGGAACGTCATGTCCTCGACGGACTTCACCGAAGCCACGACGAGGTTGCGCGAGCCGTCCTTGCCCTTCATGTCGATCGCGAGCCCGAAGTTGACGTGCTCCGGCGTGATCGCGAACGGCTTGCCGTCGATCTGCTGGTAGTGCCGGTTCATGTTCGGGTAGTTCTTCAGCGCCCGGACCATGGCGTAGCCGATGAGGTGCGTGAAGGAGATCTTGCCACCGCGCGTGCGCTTGAGGTGGTTGTTGATGACGATGCGGTTGTCCGCCATCAGCTTCGCCGGGACCGCGCGCACGCTGGTCGCGGTCGGGACGCTCAGCGAGGCGTCCATGTTCTTCGCGATGGCCGCCGCGGCGCCGCGCAGCTGCTTCGACTCCGGCTCTTCCTTCTTGGCCTCGGCCTTCGGCTCCGCCTTGGCGGCGGGCTTCGGGGCCGCCTTCGGCTCCGGCTTCGCGGCCGGCTTGGGGGCCGTCTTCGCGGGGGCGGCCTGCTTGGCCGCCGACTCGGCGTTCCGCACGGCCGTGGCCGACGGCTGCGCCGCCTGGCCGTTGGTGGCCGGCTTGGTCTCGGCCTGCTGCCGGGCCGTGTCCGCCTTGGCCTGCGCGTTCTGCGTCGGCTTGAAGTCCGCGAAGAAGTCGTGCCAGGCGGCATCGACTGAAGAAGGGTCGGCGAGGAACTGGTCGTACATCTCTTCGACCAGCCACTCGTTGGGGCCGAACTGTGACGCAGGGCTGCTGCTGGACACGGCTGGGGCTCGCCTCTATCCGTCTCGATCTCGATCTTGAATCCGCTGATGCGCCTACCAGGCTAACCCCCTCGGTGACCGCGATGTGATGGAACCGGCCTGTGTGAGGCGTGGCGCACTAGGGGATCGGTCACTGACTCGATCAAGATGTGCTAAGGGAACCTTAAGCGCTGGACCCGGTACAGCGTTCGCGGTCTCTTTCGTCCGGCTTCTCCCGGTGGCCGTCGGGCGTTCACCGCGGCGGGTTCCACTGGAGGGATGTGGCTGGTCGAATGTCCTTCGTTCTGGGACCAGGGCTTGGTGCGGCCGCTGGTGACGGAGTCCGGCACGGTCGTGCTGACGTGTGATTCGTGCTCGGCCGTGTGGCCCACGCTGGCCGACTTCGAAGAGATGGAGTGGGTCGAGCCGGACGAGCCCGACTGGCTGGTCGGGGCCGGGGTGCACGTCCGCCCGGGGACGGTCCGGTGGGCCTCCCGCCCCGACGTCGAGGCGGCGGGGATGGGTTCGCTGAAGTGGCGGGCGCTGCCTTAGCCGGTGGCGTCCACGGCCTGGGCGAGGTCTTCGCTCAGCGGGTACGGCGGCTCGTGGGGCACGAGCTTGACGGCCTTGTGGAGCTGGTCGGTGGCCAGTAGCCCGGAGATGTCGCGCATCACCGGTGTGACGTCGGTGATGGCGGTGATCCACTCCTCGACGTAGTGGTCGACCGCCTCGCCGCTCAGGCCGATCTGGATGGCCCGGAAGTTCTGCGCGGTGTGGTGGAGGTCTCGCTCCGGGTCCCACTGAATGCGCACCGGACTGGTCTTGAGCTCCTGCTTCCAGGCGTCCTTGGCCTGGTCACGGCGCGGGTGGCTCAGAGCGGAGTGCGCGAGGGCCCACTCGAAGCCTTCGCGGGTGATGTCGATCGCGAGGATGCGTTCCTGGCCCGGCTTCTTGCCGTAGCCGCAGCGGTAGGCCATCCACCGGAACGACGGCTTGATCCACGTCATCCGGTCGCGCTTGAACGGCTCGACGAACGTCTGCTTCTCGAGCGCGGCGTCGGCGATCGACGGCGAGTAGGCCTGGTAGACCCGGACCGTCGTCGCGGTCTGGGCGGCCCGGATCTGCCGGTCGGGGACCCGGTTCTCTTCGAACATGCCCGCCATGGTCCCAGTGCGGCGTGACGTCGGCCACGGACTTTCGGCGTTCAGCCCAGTGCCCACAGGCGGGCGTACAGGCCCTCGGCCGCCAGCAGCTCCTCGTGCGTTCCCGTCTCCGCGATGCGGCCGTGGTCCAGGACCACGATGCGGTCCGCGCGGGCCGCCGTGGCCAGGCGGTGGGCCACCACGAACGTCGTGCGGCGGCGGGCCACCGTCTCCGTCGCCCGCAGGACCGCCGCTTCCGTCGAGGGGTCCAGGGCCGCCGTCGCCTCGTCCAGCAGCAGGACGTCCGGGTCCACCAGCTCCGCGCGGGCCAGCGCCACCAGCTGGCGCTGCCCCGCCGACAGCGAGCGGCCGCGCTCGCCCACCGGCTGCAGGAAGCCCGCCGGCAGGGCCGCGACGCCGTCGAACGCGCCCACCGCGCGGACCGCCGCCTCGACCTCCGCGTCCGACGCCGCCGGGCGGCCGTAGCGGACGTTGTCCGCCACCGTGCCCGAGAACAGGTGCGCCTCCTGCGGCACCACGCCCATCCGGCGCCGCAGCCCGGCGAGCTCGTACTCGCGGACGTCCGTGCCGTCGATCCGGACCTCGCCGCCGGTGACGTCGTAGTAGCGCGCCACCAGCTTCACCGCCGTCGACTTGCCCGCGCCCGTCGCGCCGACCAGCGCGATCGTCTCGCCGGCCGCGACGTCCAGCGAGAACTCCGCCAGCGCCTTCGCTTCCGCGCCCGCGTAGGAGAACTCGACCTCCTTGAACGAGACCTCCCCGCGCAGCCGCGGCGGCACCGCGACGGCGTTCTCCGCCGCCGGCACCGACGTCGGGGTCCGCAGCAGGTCGCCGATCCGGTTCAGGCCGACGCGGGCCTGCTGGTAGCCGTCGAACACCGACGACAGCTGCTGGATCGGCGAGAAGAACTGCTGCAGGTACAGCAGGAACGCGAGCAGCACCCCGGCCGACAGCGTCCCCGCCGAGACGCGGTTCGCGCCCGCCACCAGCACCGTCGTGGTCGCCAGGTCGGACAGCAGCGCCACCAGCGGGAAGTACGTCGCGACGTACCGCTGCGCCCGCAGCCGCGAGCGCCGGTAGTCGTCGCTGCGCGAAGCGAACGCCTCCGCGGAGCGGTCTTCGCGCGTGTACGCCTGCGCGACCCGCAGGCCGCTGACGTTCTCCTGCATGTCCGCGTTGACGACGCTGACCCGTTCGCGGGCCTCGTTGTACGCCTTCGACGCCGCGCGCCGGAAGATCACCGTGGCCACCGCCAGCACCGGCACCATGGCCAGCGCGAACATTGCCAGCCCGGCGTCGGTGACCAGTAGCGCCGCCGTGATGCCGGCCAGCGTCAGCGCGCTGACCACCGCGGTGGCCAGGCCGGTCTGCAGGAACGTCGACAGCGCGTCGACGTCCGTCGTCATCCGGGTCATGATCTTCCCGGACAGCTCCCGCTCGTAGTAGTCGAGCCCGAGCCGTTGCAGGTGCGCGTAGCTGCGGACGCGCAGCGCGTACAGCACCGTCTCGCCGACCCGCGAGGTCAGCCGCGTCTGCGCGAACACGACCAGCCAGTCGGCCGCGATCACCAGCGCGCCGATCCCGGCGGCCAGCCACACCATCCACTCGATGCCCGGCTTCACGCCGTGGTCGACGCCGAACTGGTACAGCGCCGGCAGCGCGATCGACGCCAGCGCGTCCGCCGCCACCAGCCCGATGACCAGCGCGAGCGGCCAGCGGACCGGCCGCAGCAGCCGGGCCAGCCGGAAGCCGGGGTCGGGTGCCGTGACGTCCACATCGGACATTCTCGGCTCGTCCACCGCGGCGGGAAGCTTGCGCACGCCTTCGATCAGCTCCGGCGTCGGCGGCACGTCGAGGCCGCCGCCCCCGCCGACGAACCCGCTACTGGTGGGGTCGCCGCTGCGTTGCCGCGCCGCGTCCGCCAGGTCGTCGACCTCGTCGCGGCTTTCGTCGCGCGGCCACAGCGCCGGGGTGATCCCGTCCTGGCCGCAGTCGAGGCCTTCGCAGCGGTGCTTCTCTTCGACGTCGTCGCCCGGGCCCGCGACGAGTTCGCGGAAGAGCGGGCAACGCGCCATCAGCTCGGCTTCGGTGCCGACGTCGACGACGCGGCCCTCGTCCAGCACCGCGATCCGGTCGGCCAGCGCGAGCGTCGAGCGCCGGTGCGCGATCAGCAGCGTCGTGCGGCTCGCGGTGACCGAGCGCAGGGTGTCGTGGATCGCCGCCTCGGTGACGGTGTCGATGGCCGACGTCGCGTCGTCGAGGATCAGGATCCGCGGGTCGGTGATCAGCGCGCGAGCGAGCCCGAGCCGTTGCCGCTGGCCGCCTGACAACGTAAGGCCGCGTTCGCCGACCAGCGTGTCGTAGCCGTCGGGCAAGGCGCGGATGAACTCGTCGGCTTCGGCCGCGCGAGCCGCCGCGACGATCTCTTCTTCGCTCGCGTCCGGGCGGCCGTACGCGATGTTCTCCCGGATCGACGACGAGAACAGGAAAGCCTCTTCGAACACGACCCCGATCGCCTGCCGCAGCTGCCGCAGCGGCACGTCCCGGACGTCGAGGCCGCCGACGCGCACCGAGCCCGCGTGCACGTCGTAGAACCGGGGCAGCAGCAAGGAGATCGTCGACTTCCCGGACCCCGCGGTGCCGACCAGCGCGAGGGTTTCGCCCGGGTTCGCGGTGACCGACAGGCCGGCCAGCACCGGTTCGGTGCGCGTGTAGCCGAAGCGGACGTCGTCGAGTTCGACGCCGAGCGGCCCGGACGGCAGCGGCCGCGCGTCGGGGGAGTCGACGACCTCCGGTTGCGCGTCGATCAGCTCGTAGACGCGCTCGGCGCCCGCGCGGGTCAGCTGGGCCTGCACGACCAGGCCGGACAGCATCCGCGCCGGGCCGATCAGCGTCGCGAGGTAGGTCGCGAAGGCGAGGAAGGTGCCGAGGGTGATCGAGCCGTTCAGCGCGAGGACGCCGCCGATGCCGAGCACGGCCACCTGGCCGGCGGCGGGCAGGGCCGCGGTCGTCGCCGTCGGCACCGCCGACAGCTTCGCCGCGCGAAGCCGCTCGCCGAACAGCTTGCGCGCGGTCCCTTCGAGCTTCGAGACCTCCCGCGCCTCCTGGCCGAAGCCCTTGACCACCCGCACGCCGGTGACGGTCTCCTCGACCTGCTGCGCGACGTCGGCCGCGCGCTGCTGCGCCGACCACGTCGCCGGGAACAGGCGCTTGCGGCTGCGGGCGATGATGACGCCGACCGCGGGCGTGACGACCAGCGCGATCAACGTCAGCACCGGCGACATCCACAGCATCGCCGCGAACGACAGCAGCGCGAAGATCACCGAGCCGAACGAAAGCGGGACCTGCATCAGGATCCCGGTGACCAGCTGCAGGTCCGAGATCGCGCGCGAGACGACCTGGCCGGTGCGCAACGCGTCCTGCTTGCCACCGTCCAGCCGCGAAACCGCGTTGAAGACGCGCTGGCGCAGATCGTGCTGGACGTCGAGGGCGAGCTTCCCGCCGAAGTACCGGCGCAGGAAGGCGGTGGCGAACGCGACCAGCTGCAGCGACACCAGGAAGACGGCGATCCCGGGCAGCGCACCGGTTCGCCCCGCCACGGCGTCGTCGACCGCCGTGCGCACCAGCAGCGGGCTCGCGGCCTGCACGCCGACGCTGAAGACGGCGGCGAGCAGCGACAGCACGACGATGGCGCGGTGCTCCCAGGCCGCGGCGGACAGCCGGCGGACCCAGCCGACGGTCTCAGCGGGTGGGAGCTCTTGACGGGAGCGGGGCGGAGCGATGGTCACGTTGCAACACTAAGCGCCACCACCGACAAAATATTTCCCCGAAAGCCGTGAAGGCCGTCTCGAAGACTTCGAGACGGCCCTCACGGACGGGTGAACTACGTGATGTCGCGCTTCTGGTTGCCCGCCCAGCCCAGGCCGAAGAAGACCATCGTCCAGGCGAAGAAGATCAACGCCGAGGCCCACCACGAGAGCACGCCGGGCGCCGCGGCCGTGTACTGCAGCAGCAGCTGCGCCCCCGAGTTGACGTCGTCGGGCAAGTTGAGCGAGTTGAACCCGAACGCGTCCGCCGCGATCCCGCCGACGATGCCGTTCGCGGTGCCGTTCGGCAGGATCCCGCCCAGCAGGGTCGTCTGGCCCCACAACAGGATCACCAGGACGTTCTCCACGATCAGGAACCACACCAGGAACAGCACCACCGCCAGCGGCACGTTGCGCAGCACCGCGCCGAACCCGATGCCGAACAACGTCACCAGCACCGAGGCCAGCACCGTCCCGCCGAGCGCGGCCAGCCACTGGCCCGCCGACGGCCAGCGGCCCGAGTCGACCGACGACATCACGGCGACCGCCGAGACGCCGAAGCTGACCAGGCCGTAGATCGCGCCCCACGCGACGTAGGTGAGCATCTTCGCGGCCAGGGCCGTGAACCGGTTGGGCGCGGTCAGGAAGGTCGTCGTGATCGTCTTGCTGCGGTACTCACCGGCCAGCGCGAAGATGCCGAACAGCCCGGGGACGAGCTGCGCGATGTTCACGCCGTGCGCCAGCGCGAGCAGCCCCACCGGCACCTGGTTCGGGTCCAGGCCGATCAGCCGGGTGACCTGCCGGGCGTCGCTGTCGCTGCTGAGGAAGTCGGCGAAGTCGTTGGTGATCTTGCCCCACGCGAACGTCAGCCAGAACGCCACGAGCGCCAGCGGGATCAGCAGCACCCACCACGTCTTGAGCGAGAGCGTCTTGCGGAACTCCGCCTTGATCAGGTTGCCCATCACCGCTGCGGTCCTCCCCAGTACTGCTGCTGTTGCGGGCCCGACGGCGGGTAGCCGGGCGGCGGCGGACCCTGGTACTGCGGCTGCGGCGGCTGACCCGGGCCGCCGGTGTACTGGCCCTGCGTCAGCTGGAAGAACATCCGCTCGAGGTCGGCGTGGTCCTCCTGCATCCCGTAGACGGCGATCCCGGCCTTCGCGGCGAGGTCGCCGATCTGCTGGACGCTCGACCCGGCGACCGCGACCCGGCCGTCCGGCGTCGGCGAGACGGCGGTGATGCCGTTCTCCTGCAACGCTTTCACGAGCGCGCCCGGATCCGCCGGCTGCACCAGCACCCGCGACTGCTGGCTCTTGCGCAGCTGGTCCAGCGAGCCGTAGTAGCGCGTGACGCCCTGGCTGATGATGACGACCTGGTCGATCAGCTGCTCGACCTCGTTGAGCAGGTGGCTCGAGACCAGCACCGTCCGGCGCTGCTCCCGCGCGTACGAGCGCAGGAAGTTCCGCAGCCAGAGGATGCCTTCGGGGTCGAGGCCGTTCGTCGGCTCGTCCAGCACCAGCACCTGCGGGTCACCCAGCAACGCCGTCGCCAGCGCGAGCCGCTGCCGCATGCCGAGCGAGAACCCGCCCGCCTTGCGGTCCGCGGCACTGCCCAGCCCGACCAGACCGAGCACCTGGTCCGCCCGTTGGTCCGGCACCCCGATCGCCGCCGCGTACACGCGGAGGTGGTTGCGCGCCGTCCGGCTCGGGTGGAACCCCTCGTTCTCCAGCACCGAACCCACCACCCGCGCCGGGTTCCCCAGTTGCGAGTGCGGACGCCCGTTGATCGTCGCCTGTCCCGCCGTCGGCGTCACCAGCCCGAGCAGCATCCGCAACGTCGTCGTCTTCCCGGCACCGTTCGGCCCCAGGAAACCCGTCACCGAACCCGGCTCGACCGTGAAACTGAGGTTCTGCACCGCGTTCACCGCGCCGAACTGCTTGCTCAGGTTCTGCACCACAATCCGGCCACTGCCGTCGTGCATACCGTCCCCTAACGTTCCCCGCTGATGCGGCGTCATCCTGCCCTACCGGCGCGACCCGCGCGCACGGAACGGCCGAACCCGCGCGGAGCGACCTTCGTCACGTTCGGCAACCGGCCGCGGCGGTCGCACGTGCCGCGGGAAGGGCGCTGACCTGAGGTTTCGCTCAGGGTGTCAGCGACGCGTCAGATCAACTTGGTAAAGAATTCGTGTGACTTGCCGACCCGGTGCAGCGCAGACCGCCGGACACCTCTAAGCTAGGTATCGGCGGCCCGCTCCCAGTGACCCCCAGGCTGGTTGAGCGGGTCGCCCCTTCGTCTCTGCTTCGGGCTTCGCCCTTCGCTCGACTCATCCCGTTTTTCCCCGGGGGCCGAGCCCCCGGACCCCCACGGTGCCTCTCTCCTGGCTTCTCGGGGTGGTTTCGTGGGGCAGTGGCTGCGTTGATGCCGTTGTTCGGCGGTTTTGTGGCATCTTTGCTCGGTGCGGATCTTGCTCGTTGAAGATGAACGGCGGCTGGCTGAGGCTCTGCGGGCCGGGCTCAGTGCTGAGGGCTATGCCGTTGATGTTGCCCATAACGGGCGGGATGCTCTCTGGCTTGCTGGGGAACATCCCTACTCCGCCATCGTTCTCGACATCATGCTGCCGGGTCTGAACGGCTATCGGGTTTGTCGGCGGCTGCGGGATCAGGGGGACTCCACCCCCATTCTCATGCTCACCGCCAAAGATGGTGAGGATGATGAGATCGAGGCCCTTGATACCGGGGCCGATGACTTCCTGCCCAAGCCCTTCTCCTACGGTGTCCTGCTTTCGCGGCTTCGCGCGCTCATTCGGCGTGGTGGGGCCACTCGGGCGGGGGTCCTCAAGCTGGGTGACCTCGAACTCGATCCGGCTGGGCGGACCTGTCGGCGCGGCAGTGCCGACATCGCTCTCACCGGTAAGGAGTTCGCTCTTCTTGCCTACCTCATGCAACGGCCCGGGCAGGTTGTCACCAAAGCCGAACTGCTCGACAACCTCTGGGACTTCGCCGCCTCCGCTACCGCCAACCTCGTCGAGGTCCACGTCAGTGCCTTACGTCGTAAGATCGACGTCCCCTTTGGCGCGGAGACCATTCGGACCGTCCGCGGTGCTGGCTACCACGTGGTGCCGGCGGGTGCCTAGCTTCTTTCGCGCCACTCGCTTCCGCGTCGCGGTCACCGCCTTCGCCGCTTCCGCCGTCGCGCTTGGCGCTGTCTCTGTCTGGTTCGTGCTTCAGGCGCAGGGGCGTCTCGAGAACGCCGCCACTCAGCTCGCCGATGCTCATGCCGATGCGATCGTCCAGCTCCTCAACACCGGGGCCCGGCCCGCCGATCTGGCGCTGCTCGTCCGCGACTCCATCTACGAGGTCACCGACCGCACCGGCAAAAGCGTTGCGTCCTGTCCGGTGCTGCGGGACGCGACGCTGGCCGGCTACGACACCGAAGTCACCCTGCGGCCGTACCAATACGACCGGTCCGCGCAGGCTTCCGTCGGCTGCGCGCCCGAGCTGCGCGGGCTCGACGACGACCTCACCCTGCACGTCGTCCACGCCGACAGTGGCGACAGTGCATACGATGTATACGCTGGCGCCAGTGTCGACACCGAGGGACAGACAGCGGTCGACTCCGTCCGCACCGTGCTCATGGCGGGCGTGCCCGCGGTCGCGCTGCTCATCGGCGTCATCGCGTGGCTCGCCGTCCGGCGGTCGCTGCGCCCGGTCGAAGCCATCCGCGGCGAGGTCGCCGAGATCGGCGCGCACGACCTGAGCCGCCGCGTCCCGGACCCGCGCACCGGCGACGAGATCGCCCGCCTCGCCGGGACGATGAACACCATGCTCGCGCGGCTCGACGAGGCCGTCACGCGGCAGAGCCGGTTCACCGCCGACGCGTCGCACGAGCTGCGCACCCCGCTCGCCTCCCTGCGGACGCAGCTCGAAGTGCTGCTGGCCCACCCCGACCGCCTCGACTGGCGCCGCTCCTGCGAAAACGCGCTGCTCGACGTCACCCGGCTGCAGGACCTCGTCGCCGACCTCGTGCTGCTCGGCAAGCTCGACCACGCCGGCCCGGACCGCCTCGAACCCGTGGCACTGTCCGAAGTGGTAGAGGCGGCGGTGGCGGGCCGGGACGTCCACGTCGACGTGCGCGGGACGCCCGTCGTCCGCGGCCACCGGTCGCGGCTGGAACGGCTCGTCCGCAACCTCGTCGACAACGCCCGGCGGCACGCGGTGTCCCGGGTGGCCGTCGAGGTGTCCGTTGTGGACGGCTGGGCCGTGCTTTCGGTCACCGACGACGGGCCCGGCGTCCCCGAAGCGGAGCGCGAGCGCGTCTTCGACCGGTTCGTCCGCCTCGACGACGCCCGCGCCCGCGACGACGGCGGATCGGGCCTGGGCATGGCGATCGTCGCGGACATCGCCCGCGCCCACGGCGGCACGGCCGCGGTCGAAGCCGGGAGCCGGTTCGTCGTCCGGCTGCCGGAGCTGAAGACGTCTTAAGCCGGCTTCAGGCTCGGTTCAGCGTCGGCGGCCGACGCTGCGCGCATGATCATCTCCTGGCGGCCGCTCGACCACGCCGCGTACCGGTCGTCGTCCTGGTTCCCCGGCCTGACCGGCCTGCGCGCGCTCGCCGCGCTGGCCGTCGTCTTCTTCCACTACGGCGGCCCGAGCACCGACGGGCTGCAGGGCTGGATCGCCGTCCAGCTGTTCTTCGTGCTGTCCGGCTTCCTCATCACTACGCTGGCGCTGCGCGAAGAAGACCGCACCGGCCGGAACTCGCTGCGCGCCTTCTACGTCCGGCGCGTCTTCCGGATCATGCCGGTGTACTTCCTGCTGCTCAGCCTTACAACGTTGGCGGTCACGCTCGCCGGGACGTACCGGAGCAGCCGGCTCGCCGACGCGATGCCGTACTACCTGACGTTCTTCAACGAGGTCGTCGACTTCAACACGCCGTACCCGACGTCGTGGTCGCTCGGTGTGGAAGAGAAGTTCTACCTCGTCTGGCCCGCGGTGCTCGTGCTGACGTCGTTCGCGAAGTCCGGCAAGACCGCGTTGCGGGTGCTGATCGGCGCGGGCGCGATCGGGTTCGTGCTCGGCGTGCTGCCGCTGGCGCCCGCGCACCAGTGGGCGAGCCTGACCGTGCACTACGGCTCGCTGGTCGTCGGCTGCCTGCTCGCGCTCGCCCTGCACCACCCGCGCGGGTTCGCGGTGCTGAGGCCGCTGACCAGCCCGGCCGCGGCGGTGCTGGTCGCGCTCGGGTTCGTCGTCCTGCAGCTGTCCGTCAAGCCGCTCGGGCAGTCGTTCGGCGGGAACTGGCAGTTCGTCGTGCCGGTCTACGCGGTCGGTGCGGCGCTGCTGCTCGTCGCCGTGCTCGGACAGGGGCCGGTGCGGCGGCTGCTCTCGAGCCGTCCGCTCGCGTTCATCGGTGATCGGTCCTACGCGCTCTACCTCGCGCAGACGGGCGCGGCGGGCGTGACCGGCCTGCTGTTCCCGACCGGTCTGGTGAAGGCGGCGGCGACGTCCGCCGTGGCCCTGCTGTTCGCCTGCGCGCTGCGCAAGTGGGTCGAGCTGCCCGCGATCGCGTTCGGGCGCAGGCTCGGGAAAGGGGAGCGGGCCCCTGCCGGAGAACGACAGGGGCCCGCTCGGGTCGGATAGCTCAGGCGAGCACCGTCTCCAGCGCCGTGTGGGGGAGGTCGTGCGCGACCGCGACCGGGCCGTTCGTCAGGGCGCCCGCGTGGGTGTTGAGGCCCTTCGCCAGCGCCGCGTCGGCCTGCAGTGCGGCCTTCCAGCCGTGCTCGGCGAGCTGTACAGCGTAAGGCAGCGTGACGTTGGTGAGGCCGTAGGTCGACGTGCGGGGCACCGCGCCCGGCATGTTCGCGACGCAGTAGAAGACCGACTCGTGCACGGTGTAAGTCGGCTCGTCGTGCGTGGTCGGGCGCGAGTCGGCGAAGCAGCCGCCCTGGTCGATCGCGATGTCGACGAGCACGCTGCCGGCCTTCATCCGGGACACGAGCTCGTTCGAGACCAGCTTCGGCGCCTTCGCGCCCGGGACCAGCACCGCCCCGATGACCAGGTCCGCCTGCAGCACGGACTCCTCGACCGACAGCCGGGTCGACGTCACCGTGCGGATGCGGCCGCCGAAGTCGTTGTCGATCTGGCGGAGGCGGTCGACGTTGGTGTCCAGGATCTCGACGTCCGAGCCGAGACCCAGCGCGACGCGGGCGGCGTTCAGGCCCGCGACGCCACCGCCGATGACGACGACGCGCGCCGGGTGCACGCCGGGGATGCCGCCGGGCAGGACACCGCGCCCGCCGCTGGGCTTCATCAGCGAGAACGCGCCGACCTGCGGGGCCAGCCGGCCCGCGACCTCGGACATCGGGGCGAGCAGCGGCAGCGCGCCGGTCGCGGTCTGCACCGTCTCGTACGCGATCGCGGTGGTGCCGGCGGCCAGCAGCGCGTCGGTCAGCGGGCGGTCGGCGGCGATGTGCAGGTAGGTGAAGAGGACCTGGTCGGCGCGCAGCCGGGGGTACTCCTCGGCGATCGGCTCCTTGACCTTGAGGACGAGCTCGCCCTCGGCCCACGTCTCGTCGGCGGTGGCGAGGATCTTCGCGCCGGCGGCGACGTACTCCTCGTCGGTGATGGACGAACCGACGCCGGCGCCCGTCTCGACGAAGACGTCGTGCCCGCGGCCGACCAGCTCGTGCACCCCGGCCGGGGTCAGCGCGACCCGGTACTCGTGCTTCTTGATTTCACGGGGAACGGCGATACGCACGGTCGGCCTCCTGGGTCGGTCTGCGTCCGGATGCAAAGGCGGTGTTGGCACTCACGGTGAACCACCCGGACGGCGGTGTCATCGTGCTGGGCGGACATTTCTGAGCCGGTTTCGTGGTGCCGTGCGGACAAGTCCGTTGACTTCGACCGCGCTGGAGGTTGCAGCGTGGCCGCATGAGAGCTGTGTGGTTGCGGGAGTTCGGCGGGCCGGAAGTGCTGGTCCCGGGAGACGCGCCCGACCCGGTCCCCGGGTCCGGTCAGGTGCTGGTCGAAGTGGCGTACGCGAACACGACGTTCGTCGAGACGCAGTTCCGGGCGGGCGCTCCCGGGCCGTTCCGCGCGGAGCCGCCGCTGATCCCGGGCAACGGCGTCGGCGGCGTGATCAGCGCGGTCGGCGACGGGGTGGATCCGGGCCTC
The DNA here is from genome assembly GCF_044768185.1 of Amycolatopsis sp. NPDC101161. Lineage (NCBI taxonomy): Bacteria > Bacillati > Actinomycetota > Actinomycetes > Pseudonocardiales > Pseudonocardiaceae > Amycolatopsis > Amycolatopsis sp. NPDC101161. The sequence continues at coordinate 592,271 of NZ_JBIWPI010000002.1, read as the reverse complement.
GCCGGGCAGCGGGTGGTGACGTCGACCGGCGGCTCCGGCGGGTACGCCCAGCGCGTGGCGGTGGACGCGGCGGCGGTGTTCCCGGTGCCGGCCGCGCTCGACCTCGACGCGGCGGTGGCGCTGCTCGCGGACGGCCGCACCGCGACCGGCTTGGTGCATGCGACCAGGGTGCGCCCGGGCGATCGAGTCCTGGTCGAGGCGGCGGCGGGCGGCGTCGGGGGACTGCTGGTGCAACTGGCGAAGGCGGCGGGCGCGGTCGTCGTCGGCGCGGCGGGCGGGCCGGCGAAGGTGGCGCACGTCCAGGGCGCGGACGTCGTCGTCGACTACCTCGCGCCGGACTGGCCCGCGCGCGCCGGCGAGGTCGACGTCGTGTTCGACGGCGTGGGCGGGGAGATCGGCACCGCGGCGTTCGGGCTGCTGCGCCCGGGCGGCCGGATGGCGGTCTACGGCCTGGCGGGCGGCTCGTGGGCGGAAGTGTCCGAAGAGGACGCTGCCGCGCGCCGAGTCTCGCTGGTCCGGTCGATCGGGAGCCCGGCCGACATGCGGGCGTTCACGGAGTCGGCGCTGTCCGAAGCGGCGGCGGGCCGCCTGGTCCCGGTGATCGGCCGGCGCTTCCCGCTGGAGAAGGCCGCGGACGCCCACGCGGCGATCGAGTCGCGCGCGACCATCGGCAAGACCCTGCTGGTCGCCTGAACGCCCTGAAGGGCACCACCATCGACTCAAAAGCCATGAGGGTGCCCTTCAGGGAACGAAGGTCAGGCGCGGTAGGCCGACCACGAGCTGTTCATCCGCGTGGTCTGGCCCGCGGTGAACTCGTACATGCAGCTGTCGTAGCTGTAGTCCATGAAGTTGTGCACCGGGTCCTTGCCCGTCGACGTGCACGTGTCCTTGTTCGCCGGGCAGCCGGACGTCGCCGTCGACTCGGCCGGCGTGTCCGAGACGTAGTCGCCCGAACCGGAGCAGCCGCCCTGGAACGTGTGGTAGAGCCCCATCCAGTGGCCGATTTCGTGCGTGGCGGTGTCACCCTCGTTGTAGTTCGTCGCCGAGCGGCCCGGGAGGGACTCGTCGAGGATCACCACGCCGTCCATCTTCGGTTGGGAGCTGTAGTTCCAGGGGAACGTGGCCCAGCCCAGCAGGCTGTCACCGAGGTTGGCGGTGTAGATGTTCAGCGCGTTCTTGCCGCCCTTGCGCAGCGCGTTCTTCATGTTGCGCTCGGCGGACGTGCCGTCGGTGATGCCGTTGTACCAGGTGGAGTTGTTCGTGTAGTCCGTGCTGACCAGCGAGAAGCTGTAGCCGCTGGCGGCGTACGCGCTGTTGAGGACCGAGATCTGCTTGCTGATCGTCGCCGCCGGCAGGTTGCCGGTCGAGCCGCTGGTGATCACGTGGAAGTACACCGGGATCGACACGGCCGCCGCGGCCTTGGCCGTCAGGGCCGTGCGCTTGCCGGCGAGCTTGCTCTGCATGTCGGCCTCGACGCGGGCGGCTTCGGCCGGGGACAGGCTGTCGGCGTGGCCGTCCTTGCTGCGGTCGGCCGACTGGGTCGGGGTGAAGCAGTCGCCCGACGGCGCCGCGACGGCGCTGCCGGTCGTGGTGCCCGGGACGACCAGGGCGACCAGGGAGAGCGCGGACACCGCGCCCAGCTTGACGGCCCTGCGGAACCGCTCCGAACTGCTCATGGAGACTCCTCTGCGACGACCCGGCTACCGCGGGTGCTGCGAAGAAGGTGCGTCAGGCGATCACCGGAATCCACCACCTTTCGGCTGGAAAAGACAATCGGAACGTTCGGCGCGATCCATGCGGAGTAACGCATACGAGGCGTGTTGGGCCGATCGGCCCAACGTCAGCTCCAGCGCAGCGCCACCAGCTGGGTGATCAGGGCCAGCCGGACGTCCGGGTCGTCGAGGTCCAACGGGACCAGTTCGAGGAGCTTGCGCATCCGGTACCGCAGGGTGTTGGGGTGGATCCGCAGCTCCTGCGCCGCCGCGCGCGGGTCGCCGGGGTGGCGCAGCCACTCGTAGAGCGTCTCGACGTAACCGGCCTTGCCCGCCTCGTCGTGGGCGCGCAGCGCACCCAGCGGGCCGAGCTCCGCGACCTTCGCCCCGGCCGCCGCCGTCGCGCCGCGGTGCAGCGTCAACGCCGTCCAAGCCTCGTCGAACGTGATCACGCGCTCGTCGAGCAGCTCCGCGCGCAGCAGGCCGAGTGCTTCGTCGGCTTGGAGGCGCGACGCCGACAGGTCACCGATCTCCCCGGGCGCACCGGCGGCGGCTCGCGGGGCGCCGCCGCGCCGCGACGACGTCGTCGACAACGCCCCGCGCAGCTCCTCCCAGCCGCCGGGGCCCGGCCGGTCCGGGACGACGGCGTAGAGCAGGCCGCCCAGCTCGGTCGCCACCGGGCGGCGGCCGATGCCCTGGGAGATCCGTTCGAGCAGGGCGAGCCGCAGACCTTCGGCGTCACGACCGTCGCCGCCGGTGACCTCGATGGCGACCACGCGGTGCGGCTCGTCGGACAAGTCCAGCTCCGCCATCGCCTTGCGCGGGTTCGCCCGGCCTTCGAGCACGCCACGCAGCAGTTCTGCAGACGCGCGGCGCTGCGCGTCCGTGTGCGCGCGGCGGCGCAGCAGGTGCAGGGCAACGACCGGGGCAGCGTCGGCGAAGGCGGCCGCGCGCTCGTCGGACACCGGCCCGGCGACCACCGCCCACATCGAGCCGAGCAGCTCACCGCCCATCCGGATCGGCACGATCAGCCGCGGCAGCGTGCCGTCGCGCTGGGCCGGAACGAAGATCGTCTGCCGGCCGCGGGACAGTTCGCGGAACACCCCGCGCGACCGGAACCGCGCGAGGACGTCGTCGGGGATGCGCCGGCCCATGATCGTCGCGACGCGAGCGGGGTCGGTGAGGTCCTGGCGCGCGGAGTAGGCGAGCACGCGGGAGTTGGTGTCCTCGATGGTCACCGGCGCGTCCACAACGGACGCGACGGCGTCGGCCAGCCGGAAGAGGTCGCCGGAGCCGGGGTCGAGGTCTTCGGACTCGTCGGCGAGCGCGTCGAGGACGGTCCGCAGCAGCCATACGAGCTGCGCCCACGACGTCGCGGCGTGCACCTGGACGAGGGCGACACCGTTGGCCTTCGCGGCGCGCTTGACGGCGGGTTTCGCGGCCACCGGCGGCTTGAGCAGCACCGCGGCGGCGCCCTGTTCGGCGCTGCGCTTCACCAGCTGGGCGGCGTCTTCGGGGCCGGTGATGGCCACCCCGAGCACGAGGTCGCCGGCGGCGAGAGCGAGCGCCCCGCCGGGCTCGGCGATCACGACGTCGGCGACGGCGGGCGAGTCGTCGGGCACCTGGAGCGCGTGGAGCAGCGTCGGCCCCACCCGGTCGACCACGCTGCGCACCGAGACCACGACGTCATTCTGGCCGAGAAACCGCTGGACGGCTCGGTAGGGTCGAAACGGTGAGCGACGCGCGGCGGATCGTCGAAACCGGCTACGACAGCTCGGCTGAGCGGTACCTCGAGTGGAGCGCCCGGATCGCCGACGACCCCCGGTTGCGCTTCCTGGGTGAGCTGACCGCCCGGCTCGACGACGGCGCCCGCGTCCTCGACCTCGGCTGCGGTGCGGGCGTGCCCTGCACGGCGGTGCTGGCCGAGCGGCACGACGTCCTCGGCGTCGACCTGTCCGCGGCGCAGCTCGACCTCGCGCGGCGCAACGTCCCGGCCGCGCGGTTCGAGCAGGCGGACATGGCCGGAGTGTCCTTTCCGGACGGGAGCTTCGACGCCGTCACGGCGTTCTACTCGGTGCTGCACGTCCCGCGCGACGAGCAAGGCGCGCTCTTCACGCGGATCGCGCGCTGGCTACGGCCCGGCGGTTGGTTCCTGGCCGCGCTGGGGTGCAGCGAAGCGGACGGCGTCGAGGAGAACTGGCTCGGCACGCCGATGTTCTTCAGCAGCCACGCTCCCGACGTCAACCGGCGCCTGCTGGCGGCGGCCGGGTTCACGCTCGTCGTCGACGAAACCGTGACCATGCACGAACCCGAGGGCGCGGCGACGTTCCACTGGGTGCTGGGCGGGCCTGCCCGGGCGCCGGGCAGCCGACCATTCGACGGGGACTGATCCGTGCTATTCCGGGAATGGCGGGACCGAGCTTCCCCAGCGCGTTCCCCCGATTATCGCAATCGCCGAAAATTCCCGCCGCGAACTTCGGCAGGGCGGAAAGAACCGACCGGGGGGCGGCGGATGTCCTTGCGGGGCAACAAACCTGCCCCGCTGAACCGGCTCGTCGATCTTGTGGCATTCTCTCGCGCTTGGCCGGAGCGATCGATTTCGGGAGCGCGAGGTGATCGGCTTGCACGGGCGTGCCGAAGCGGACTGGGAAAGGCTGGTCGTGGCCGGCAAGGCGATCCTGATCGCGCGGGCGGTGGTGGACCGGACGCTCTCCTACGGCGAATTCGCCGCGGCGCTGGTCCGCTGCACCGGCCACGCCGGGTTCGACTTCACCACCGCGGACGGCCGCGCCGGCATGGCGTACCTGGTCGACCGGATTTCGGACGCCGCGTTCGAGGAGGCGGGCGGCCGGCTGCTCGGCGCGTTCGTGCGCGACCTCGGCGCGGACGACGCCGGGCCCGGGTTCTACCGGCTCGCGGGCCGGAAGGGCCTGGCCGTGCCCCGGACCCGCGGCGGGCGCCGGCTGTTCTGGGCCGACCACGTCCGTGAGCTGCACGAACACTTCGTGCGCGCACTGCCGCGGCCGGCCCGTCGCGACGAGCTACCGTCGAGAAGCGACTAGCGCGACAGCACGGCCGTCAGCACCCGCCACAGCTCGCCGGCGGGGTCGTCGACCGGCTCCTTCGCCCGCCACGCGACGATGCCGTCCGGACGCACGAGTGACGCGCCGCCCGTCGAAAGGCCGTAGCGGGCAGCGATGTCGTCGAGTGTGTGGCATTCGAGGCGGACGCCGGTCTCGGCCGCGATGTCCGCCGCGGCGGGGGACCACCGCGACCCGTCGCCCGCGCAGAGCAGCACCCACGACCGGCCCAGCAGGTCCACAGTGGACGCGAGGCCGGGCGCCCGGAAGCCGGGCCGCCCGGTCGGCGCGTGGACGTCCTCGACGCGCGCACCGTCGTCCGGCTCTTCCGACAAAACCGCCGTCGAGCGGTACCGGAACCCGAGCATGGCGTTCAGCATGTCCTCCGGCTCGCCGACCCCCGAGAGGTCGAGGCCGGGGTGCATGCGCTGCTTCATGTTGTGCAGCGAGGTGTCGATGATCATCCGCGCGATCGGCTTGCGTTCGGCTTCGTAGGTGTCGAGCAGCGCCGGACCCGCTTCGCCGCGCAGCACCGCGGCGAGCTTCCACGCGATGTCCGCGCCGTCGCCGACCGCCGTGTTGCCGCCCTGGCCGCCGGTCGGCGGCGTCACCTTCGCGGCGTCGCCGGCCAGGAACACCCGCCCCTCGCGGAACCGGTCGGCCAGCCGCGCGGCGACCTCCCACGAGCCCGTCCAGACGATCTCCGGCTCCAGGTCCGGCAGGTCGGTCGCCGCGCGGATCATCGAGACCAGCCGGTCGTGGGTGAAGTCGGCCGGGCTTTCGCCGCGGTCGGGGAAGTAGTCCGGCGCGAAGACGTACCGGTTCGGGATGTCGGTGTTGACCAGCCCGGCCGTGAAGTCCGGGTGCTGCAGGTAGAACAGGTCGGTCACGCCGGCCTGGACGCGGTCGCCGAGGTCGGCGTCGAACACGACGCCGAGGCAGTGGCTCAGCGCGTCCAGGCCGGTGGTCCCGATGCCGAGGCGGGCCCGGATGCCGCTGCGGCCGCCGTCGGCGGCGACGACGTAGTCCGCGCGCACGACCGTCTCCTCGCCCGAGTCGCGGTGCCGCAGCGTCGCGGTGACGCCGTCGTCGTCCTGGGTCAGGTCGGCGAGCTCGGTGCGGAACCGCACCCGCGCGCCCGCCTTCTCTGCGTGCGCCAGCAGGATCGGCTCGACGACGTCCTGCCCGGCCATGCCGGCCGGCATCGTCGTCGACGCGGAGACGTCGATCTCGCTGCCGTCCTCCATGAGCCGGTGCAACACGCGGCCCGCCAGGCTCGTCGCGACAGTGATCCGCAGTCCTTGCGACGCCCGCGGGCTCACTTCCAGGACCTCGCGGTCGATTCCTGCCCAGTGGAACAGCTCCATCGTGCGCCAGTTCTGCCCGGCGGCCCGCGAGTGGACCGACGTTCCGGCGTGCCGCTCGACGGTCAGCACGTCCACTCCCTCCCGCGCCAGGAACAACGACGCGGCCAGTCCACCCAGCCCGGCCCCCACGACCAGCACCTGAACCCGCTCCGGCATGACTTTCTCCCTGTCTGTGAATCTCCCTGTGCAAATATCTTAGACACAAAGAGATTGGCTTGACAAGGAGACCGTTCTCCCAGGACGTGGGAACGGTTGGGTACTCCGTTCGGCCGAAGTAGCTTCGAACCACCAGACCCCTTGACCCGCAAGGAGAAACCGATGAGCGCGGACGACACCTCGGCGTGGTCCTTCGAGACCAGGCAGATCCACGCGGGCGCCGCGCCGGATCCGGCCACGGGCGCGCGGGCGACGCCGATCTACCAGACGACGTCGTACGTCTTCCGCGACAGCCAGCACGGCGCCGACCTGTTCAGCCTCGCCGAGCCCGGCAACATCTACACGCGGATCATGAACCCGACGCAGGACGTGCTGGAGCAGCGCGTCGCCTCGCTCGAAGGCGGTGTCGCGGCGCTGGCGTTCGCCTCCGGCTCGGCCGCGACCACCGCGGCGATCCTCAACCTCGCGGGCGCGGGTGACCACTTCGTCTCGAGCCAGTCGCTCTACGGCGGCACCTACAACCTCTTCCACTACACGCTGCCGAAGCTCGGCATCGAGGTCACGTTCATCGACGACCAGGACGACCTCGAGCAGTGGCGGGCCGCCGTCCGGCCGAACACGAAGTTCTTCTTCGCCGAGACGCTCGCCAACCCGGGCAGCAACGTCCTCGACATCCGCGGCGTCGCCGACACCGCGCACGAGGCCGGCGTCCCGCTCCTGGTCGACAACACCATCCCGACGCCTTACCTCGTAAGGCCGATCGAGCACGGCGCCGACGTCGTCATCCACTCGGCCACCAAGTACCTCGGCGGACACGGCACGACGATCGCCGGCGTCCTGGTCGACGGCGGCACGTTCGACTTCGGCAAGGCCCCGGGGCGCTTCCCGGGCTTCAATGAGCCCGACCCCAGCTACCACGGCCTGAAGTACTGGGAAGCGCTCGGCCCGGGCGCGTTCGCGGCGAAGGCGCGCGTGCAGCTCCTGCGTGACACGGGTGCGGCGATCGCGCCGCTCAACAGCTTCCTGATCCTGCAGGGCATCGAAACGCTGTCGCTGCGCATCGAGCGGCACGTGCAGAACGCGCAGGCGCTCGCGGAGTGGCTCGAACAGCGTGACGAGGTCGATACGGTGTATTACGCGGGACTGCCGTCCAGCCCGTACCACGCGGCGGCGCAGAAGTACCTGCCGCGCGGCGCGGGCGCGGTCCTGGCGTTCGACCTGCGCGGCGGCGTCGAGGCGGGGCGCAAGTTCGTCGACGGCACCGAGCTGCACAGCCAGCTGGTGAACCTCGGCGACGTCCGCAGCCTGATCGTGCACCCGGCGTCGACCACGCACAGCCAGCTCGCGCCGCAGGAACAGCTCGCCAGCGGCGTCACGCCGGGCCTGGTCCGGATCGCCGTCGGACTGGAAGGGATCGAGGACCTCAAGGCCGACCTGGAGGCCGGATTCCGGGCGGCCAAGGCGGAACTGTGACCGTTACCGGTGCCTGGCGGGTCGGGGACCCGCCGGGCCGCCGGCGGTTCGTCACCGGCTCCGGCGCGCTCGCGCTGGAGGCCGGTGGTGTGCTGCCCGAGTTAACGATCGCTTACGAGACCTGGGGGACGCTGAACTCGGACGCGTCCAACGCGGTTCTCGTCGAACACGCGCTGACCGGCGACAGTCACGCGGCCGGGCCCCGGGAACCGGGACACCCGAGCGCGGGCTGGTGGGACGGGCTGATCGGACCCGGGAAGGCCTTGGACACCGGCGAGTTCTTCGTCGTGGTCCCGAACGTGCTCGGCGGGTGCCAGGGCTCGACCGGGCCCTCGTCGGACTTCGACGGCAAGCCGTGGGGCAGCCGGTTCCCGGTCGTGACCGTCCGGGACCAAGTGGCTTCCGAAGCCGTGCTGGCGGACGCGCTGGGCATCGAGCGCTGGGCGGCCGTCGTCGGCGGGTCGATGGGCGGGATGCGCGCGCTGGAGTGGGCGGTGACGCTGCCCGCGCGCGTGGCGTCGGTGTTGGTGCTGGCGTCGACGGCGCGGGCGTCGGCCGAGCAGATCGCGTGGGCGGCTCCGCAGCTGCACGCGATCCGGTCGGACCCGCACTTCCACGGCGGCGACTACTACTCGTCGCCCGAGGGACCGCACGCCGGGCTGGGTATCGCGCGGCGGATCGCGCACGTCACCTACCGCAGCGAGCCGGAGCTGGCCCGGCGGTTCGGCCGGGCGTACCAGGGCGACGAGGACCCGTTGCGGGGCGGGCGGTTCGCCGTCGAGTCCTATTTGGACCACCACGCGGACAAGCTGGCCGCGCGGTTCGACGCGAACAGCTACCTGGTGCTGACGGAGTCGATGAACACCCACGACGTCGGCCGCGGCCGCGGCGGCGTGGCGGCGGCGCTGGGCCGGGTGACGGCCCGGACGGTGATCGGGGGAGTGGACAGCGACCGGCTCTACCCGCTGTACCAGTCGGCGGAGATCGCCGCGGGCATCCCCGGCGCGCCGGAACCGTCGGTGGTGTCGTCGCCGTACGGCCACGACTCGTTCCTCATCGAGACGGGCCAGATCTCGGCGCTGGTGAAGGCGTTGCTGGGTTAGTACGTTCCCCGACGTACGGCGACAAGCCGTTCCCGGACGGACGACCGGGCCCGCGTCGCCGCGGGATCGTGGCGCCATGCGGAAAACCTGGCTGGTGTTCGCCGTCGCGACCGGGTTCGGCGCGGTGCTCGTATACCCGTACCTGAGTCTCGACATCGCCGACAGCCGGCTCGACGTGCGCGACGGCGTCCAGTATTCGGTCCTGGTGGTGCACATCTTCACGGCCACCGTGGCGCTCGTGCTCGGTCCGCTGCAGTTCGTGCCGAAGGTGCGGGCACGCAAGCGGCTGCACCGGACGTTCGGCCGGGTCTACCTCCTGGCCGGGGTAGTGCCGTCGGCGCTGGCCGCGATCCCGGTCGCCGTCTGGTCCGGACGCCCGCTCACGCAGGTCAGCCTGACCGCCGCGGCGGTCCTGTGGCTGGTCACCGGCGGCCTCGCGTACCGCGCGGCGAGGCGGCGCGACTTCGCCGCCCACCGGACGTGGATGCTGCGGAACTACGCGCTGACGTTCCTCGCCGTCACCTCACGCGTGCTCGTGCCGGTACTGCTGCTGGCCCAGGCCCCGCTCGGCGGCGTCGACCCGGCGAGCGCGACCGCGCTGATCCCCGTCGGGCAGACGCTGGGCTGGGTCGTCAACCTGGTCGTCGTCGAGGTCCTGCTCCGGCGCGGTCAGCGCCCGGCGACGCGTTCGCCCAGGCGCACCAAGCGGTTCGCCACTCGCCGCGACGCGCCCGCCGCGTAGTCGCCGAGGCGTTCGGCGGCGCGGTCGGACAGTTTCTCGACCCGCCACGCGACGTCGTCCGCGCGGTCGCCCGCTTCGTCGCCGGCGGTGGTGATCCGGTCGGCGAGCCGGCCGGTGCCCGCGGCGAGCAGATCCTTGAGTGCCATGGCTTCCCCTCCGCTAGAGCATTCCGGCGCGGCGCCACAGCACCGCGCTCGGGCCGCCGATCAGGTCGTTCTCCCGCAGGAACCGGACGAGCTTGCGGGCCCCGAAAGCGAGGGTCTCCCGCCGGTGCGGGCTGGTCCGCGCGGCGGCCACCGCGACGCCGGGGTCGATCCCCGCGCGCAGGTACTGCCGCGGCCGGGAAAGCAGGCGGGACATCAGCAGCGCGCCGACGGCGACGACGATCCGCGCGAACTCCTTGCGCCACCAGGGCGCGTCCGCGAGTTCCCGGACCAGGTCGTCACGCGCGTACCGGACGTGCCGGGCCTCTTCGGTGACGTGGATGCGCATCACCGCGCGGACCACCGGCTGCACGGACTCGTCGTCGAGGTGCTCGCGCTGCAGCGCGTCGAAGATCTCTTCGCCGATCAGCGTCGCCACCCACATCGCCGGGCCGTGCAGGATCACCGGGAGCGCCTGCGCGGACAGCTGCAGCCAGCGGTTGTTGCGGTACGGCCGGCCGCCGACGCGCTCGATCAGCGTCGCGAACATCGTGGAGTGCCGGCACTCGTCGGCGACCTCGGTCAGCGCGTAGTGCACGTGCCGGGTCGTCGGGTCCTGGCGGTAGGACGCGCGCAGCAGCATCTGCATGAGGATCAGCTCGAACCAGATCCCGACGCTGACGGTGTTCACCAGCTCCTGGCGCGACAGCTCGATCCGCTGCGCGCGGCTCAGCGTGTCCCACACCGGCGTGCCGTACAGGGAGACGAGCTTTTCGGGGATGAAGAACTGGTCGTCGTTCAGCGGCGCGGCCCAGTGGACGTCGACGCCGGGGTCGTAGGAGAGCCGGGCGCTCGAGCGGAGCAGCCGTTCCGCGGTGGCTTCGCGATCACCCATCCGTGCCTCCCTGTGTCGTTTAACACTAGAACGCATGAAACAATCTCCGTCAAGATGTAAAGTCCGCTCATGCGCGATCTCCTGAAGCACGCGCTCGAAGCCGAACTGCCCGGCGACGAGACCGCGGAACGGATCATGGGCGCGGCGCTCACCCAGGCCGAGGACTTCGGGCTGCGCCGGTTCACCGTGGACGACGTCGCGCGCCGCGTCGGCCTTTCGCGGGTGACGATCTACCGCTACTTCCCGAAGAAGGACCAGCTGCTGGGCGCGCTGATCCAGCGGGAGATGAAACGGTTCCTGACGAAGGTCGACGCCGTCGTCGAGGCGCAGGCGACCCCGGAGGAGAAGCTCATCGAGGGGTTGAGCTTCTCCCTGGGGTACCTGCGCGGGCACCGGCTGCTCAACCGCCTGCTGCGCACCGAGCCGGAGCTGATCCTCCCGCACCTGACGGTCCAGGCGGGCGGCCTGTTCGCGGCGGCCCGGTCGCGGATCGCGGCGCACTTCCACGCGGAGATCGCGGCGGGCCGGCTCAGCCTGCCCGCCGGCGACGTCGACGGGATGGCCGAGCTGCTGATCCGGATCGTCGTGTCGCTGGTGCTGACGCCGGAGACGGTCCTGCCGGTCGACGACGACGCCCAGCGCCGCCGGCTGGCCGAGCTGTACCTGGCGCCGATCGTCCGTTCGCTGCGTCCTTGACTCAGCCCTGCCGGGTCGGCCGGATCGTGAGGTCGCCGATCTCGACGTCGTCGGGCTGCTCGATGGCGAACGCGATGGCCCGCGCGACGGCGTCGGGGCTGATGCCGAGCGTCGCCATCGCCTGCTGGGCCTGCTCGCGCTGCGCGGGGTCCTCGACGTAGTCGACGAGCTCGGTGCGCACGTACCCCGGCGAGATCGACGTCGTGCGCAGGACACCGTCGGTGGACTCCTGGCGCAGCGCCTCCAGCAGCGTCCGCACGGCGTTCTTGGTCCCCGCGTAGACGGCCTGGGTGGGGACGATCTTCAGCCCCGACGTCGAGACGGTCGTGACGAAGTGCCCGCGGCCCTGCTTTTGGAACACCGGGAGCGCGGCGGCGATGCCGTGCAGGACGCCGCGGAGGTTGACGTCGATCATCGCGTCCCAGGCGTCGACGTCGAGGTCCGCGATCGGCGCGATCCGGGCGACGCCGGCGTTGCCCACCAGGACGTCGAGGCGTCCGAACCGGTCGACGGCTCGCGCGACGAGCCGCTCGAGATCGGCGCGCCGGGTGACGTCGACGTCCAGCACCTCGACGCGGCCGCCGTCGTCGCGGATCTTTTCCGCGAGCGCTTCCAGCCGGTCGGTGCGCCGGGCGCCGAGCATCACCGCCGCCCCGCGGCCGGCGAGTTCCCGCGCGGTCGCTTCGCCGATCCCGCTGCTCGCGCCGGTGATCGCGACGACCTTGTCCAGTCCGTTCGTCATGGGGTCCTCCGTTAAACTGACAACTGTCCGGTTAATCTTACCGGACACTTGTCCATTTATGCGAGGAGAGTGCTGTGGCCGGTCGTGAGCGCCGTTCGGACGCCGTCGCCAACCGCGACCGGATCGTCGAGGCCGCGCGGGCGGAGCTGAGCGAGTCCAACGGCGCGGCCGACGACCTGAAGCTGCACCGGGTCGCCAAGGCCGCGGGCGTCGGGCAGGGCACGCTCTACCGGCACTTCCCGACGCGCGAGCACCTGCTGGCGGAGGTGTACCGGGCCGAGCTGACCCAGCTCGTCGACACCGTCGCGCCCTTGCTGGCGAAGCACTCGCCGCTGGACGCGCTGTCCCGCTGGCTGGACCGGCTGGTCGAGTACGCGCGCGTCAAACGCGGCGTCATGGCGGCGATCGAGGTGCCGGCGTGGCAGGACCTCTACTCCGGCCAGCACCACCGGCTCGACGAAGCGCTCGAAACGCTGCTGGACCAGGGAAAGGCCGTCGGGGAGATCCGCGCCGGAGTCGACGCCGCCGACGTCATCCGGCTGCTCGGAGCGCTTTCGCGGATCCCGGAGGCCGAGTGGGACGAGCGGGCACCCCGGATCGTGGCGGTGATCGTCGACGGCATCCGCGCCTAGTCGGAGACGGCTTCCGAGATCCAGGGGGCCACCGGCAGGTCGCGGTCGAGGCATTCGACCGACAGCCGGATCGTCCAGCGCAAGGCCTGCAGCACCAGGCTGTCCACCTCGTCGGGCGCCGCGTTGGCGAGGGCGATCTCGACCTGCTCCTGCGCGGCCTCGGTGTTGCCGTGGACCTCCGCCAGCAGCGTCCGGACCGCGGTCCGCACCGGCGGGTCGGCCTGGTCGATCGAGACCTCTTCGCCGTCCTCGTCGAAGACCTGGACCTTCACCGGGGCGCTGCCACCGTCGCCGAGGGTGGAGACCATCGCGCTGCACTCGCCGAACAGCAGCAGCATCAACGCCTTCGTCTCGTCCGCGCGGGCCTGCGGTTCGACGGCCGTCGGCGCGACCTCGACGAGGGCTTCGGCGTCGTCTCCGAGACTCAACGCCGTCAGCGCGCGCTGAGCCTTCTCGACGAGCTCCTGCTCGTTCCAGTCCGCATCCACGTGCCCCATCAAACACCAGCGACGGCGGTCGTGGGGATACCTTGATCCGGGTCGGTCATCCGACCGCGCGGAGCGCACCCAGCGCGAGCCGGGCGAGCAGTTCGGCGAGCTCCGAGTCACCGAGATGGCGGTTGTACGGCGTCGAGTTGATCAGTCCGAACACGGCGTGTGCCGCCGACCGCGCCTGCCGTTCTCCCAGCTCCGGCACGGCTTCCCGGATCGCGCGGACCCACACCTCGACGTACTGGCGCTGCAGCGCGCGGACCTGCTTGCGGTCGGCGTCGGTGAGGTTTGCGAGGTTGCGCTCCTGAACGGTGATCAACGCCGGGTGGTTGAGCGCGAAGCCGACGTGGAACGCCACCAGGCCGGCCAGCGTGTCGTCCGGCGTGCCGGGCCGGGCCGCCCACGTGGTGCCGCCGTCGAGCAGGTAGCGGCTGATCGAGTTCAGCATCTCGCCGAGGATCGCGTCCTTGCTGCGGAAGTGCCGGTAGAGGGCGGGCCCGGAGATCCCGACGGCGGCGCCGATGTCGTCGATGCCCACGCCGTGGAACCCGTGGTGGGCGAACAGCTCGGCGGCCGCGGCCAGGATCTGTTCGCGCCTGTTGGCCTTCTCGCCGTTCACGAGAGGAGTGGGGTTGGCCGGCATCCGGTCATAGTAGAGCGGCAGGTTAGCGAGCGCTAACACCGAGTGGCGCCCGCCTCGCTTCGGGACGTCCGGGTGTGCGGCCGGACGGTGCGGTCACCGGCCCGGGTGAACCTCGCCGCGTGTCGCGGATGTCCGCCCTGTCCGTCCCGCTGTTCCGGCGAAACTCCCTGTTAGCGAGCGCTAACCGTGTTCCCGTCTTCCGGCGTGGGCCGAGTGGGTTACTTACAGGTAACTAGGGGTTCCTTGTGGGGCTTCCACCTGCTGTGATTTTCAGGTCGGTTCTGTCACAAAGGAGTGGCCCATGGGGGTTCCGATCCGTCTTTCGCGACGGTTTGTCCAGAGGTTGAGCACGGCTCTCGGGGCCGTCGTCCTGTCCACTCTCGGCGTCACGGGCCTCGCCCACGCCGCCGGGACCGTCTACGCCGCGCTCGGCGACTCCTACTCCTCGGGAGTCGGGGCCGGCAGCTACGGCAGTTCCGGGAGTTGCTACCGCAGCTCCAACGCCTACGGTCAGCTCTGGGCGAACGCCCACAGCGGCACGTCGTTCACCTTCCTCGCCTGCTCGGGTGCGAAGACCGGCGACGTCATCAACCAGGCCAACTCCATCCCCTCCAACGCGACCCTGGTCACGGTCACCGTGGGCGGCAACGACGCCGGCTTCAGCGACGTGATCCAGACCTGCACCCTCGGCAGCGACTCGGACTGCGTCAACCGCGTCAACACCGCGAAGACCTACGTCAACAACACCCTGCCGCCGTTGCTGACGAACACCTACAACGCGATCAAGGCCAAGGCGCCGGGCGCTCGCCTCGTCGTCCTGTCCTACCCGCGCTTCTACACCGTGCCCGGCTCCTGCTGGGTCGGGCTCAGCGACACCAAGCGGACCGCGATCAACTCCGGCGCGGACACCCTCGCCTCGGTGATCCAGTCCCGCGCGGCGTCGGCGGGCGCGACGTTCGTGGACGTGCGGCCGTCGTTCGTCGGGCACAACATCTGCTCGTCGGCCGACGACTACCTGCACAGCCTCACCTGGCCGGTCATCGAGTCCTACCACCCGACGGTGGCCGGGCAGTCGGGCGGCTACTACGCCCCGCTGCGCGGCGCCATCGGCTGACGCACCTCCCGCGGTACGGAGGCCACCCCGGTTCGCCGGGGTGGCCTTTCCACATTCCGGCGCTGCCGCATTCCGGCGACTGGACACCCACGTTAGCGGTCGCTAACATCGAGGCGGAGGTTAACGACCGCTAACTTCGAGGGAGCCCATGGACACGCCGGCACTGGGGACTTCGGCTGCCCCGGACAGCGAGGCCTACGCCCGCAACGCCACATCCCACGCGGAGCTGGTCGAAGACCTCCGCAAACGGTTATCCGCCGCCCGTCTCGGCGGACCGGAGAAGTCGCGCGCGCGGCACCTCGAACGCGGCAAGCTGCTGCCGCGCGACCGCGTCGACACGCTGCTGGACCCGGGTTCGCCGTTCCTGGAGCTCTCGCCGCTGGCCGCGAACGGGCTGTACGACGACGAGGCGCCGTCCGCGGGCATCATCACCGGGATCGGGCGCGTGTCCGGGCGCGAGTGCGTGATCGTCGCCAACGACGCCACCGTCAAGGGCGGCACGTACTACCCGATGACGGTGAAGAAGCACCTGCGCGCCCAGGAGGTCGCGCTGCACAACAACCTGCCGTGCGTCTACCTGGTGGACTCCGGCGGCGCGTTCCTGCCCAGGCAGGACGAAGTCTTCCCGGATCGTGAACACTTCGGCCGGATCTTCTACAACCAGGCGACGATGTCCGCGCGCGGCATCCCGCAGATCGCCGCGGTGCTCGGGTCGTGCACCGCCGGCGGCGCGTACGTCCCGGCGATGAGCGACGAAGCCGTGATCGTCCGGAACCAGGGCACGATCTTCCTCGGCGGCCCCCCGCTGGTGAAGGCCGCGACGGGCGAGGTCGTCACGGCGGAGGAGCTCGGCGGCGGCGACGTCCACTCCCGCCAGTCCGGCGTCACCGACCACCTGGCCGACGACGACGCGCACGCGCTGCGGATCGTCCGGCAGATCGTCTCGACGCTCGGACCGCGCACGCCGCGCCCGTGGGACGTGCTGCCGACCGAAGCGCCGGCGGTCGACCCCGCGGAGCTGTACGGCGTGGTGCCGACCGACCCGCGCACCCCTTACGACGTAAGGGAGGTGATCGCGCGGATCGTCGACGGCAGCCGGTTCGGCGAGTTCAAGAAGGAGTACGGCGCCACGCTGGTCACCGGCTTCGCGCGGATCCACGGCCACCCGGTGGGGATCGTCGCGAACAACGGCGTGCTGTTCGCCGAGTCCGCGATGAAGGGCGCGCACTTCATCGAGCTGTGCGACAAGCGCTCGATCCCGCTGCTGTTCCTGCAGAACATCACCGGCTTCATGGTCGGGCGCGCGTACGAGGCCGGCGGCATCGCGAAGCACGGCGCGAAGATGGTCACCGCGGTGGCCTGCGCGCGAGTGCCGAAGTTAACGGTCGTTATCGGCGGCTCGTTCGGTGCCGGCAACTACTCGATGTGCGGCCGGGCGTACTCGCCGCGGTTCCTGTGGATGTGGCCGAACGCGCGGATCTCGGTGATGGGTGGTGAACAGGCGGCGTCGGTGCTCTCGACCGTCCGCCGCGACTCGATCGAAGCCCGCGGCGGCGAGTGGTCCGCCGAGGATGAAGAGGCGTTCAAGGACCCGATCCGCGAGCAGTACGAGGCGCAGGGCAGCCCGTACTACTCGACGGCGCGGCTGTGGGACGACGGCGTGATCGACCCGGCGGACACCCGCACGGTGCTCGGCCTCGCGCTCTCGACCGCGGCCAACGCGCCCCTGTCCGATGTCAACTACGGCGTCTTCCGGATGTGATGATGTTCGACTCAGTACTGGTCGCGAACCGCGGCGAGATCGCGGTCCGGGTCATCCGCACGCTGCGGGCGCTCGGCATCCGCGCGGTCGCGGTGTACAGCGACGCGGACGCCGAAGCCCGGCACGTCCGCGAGGCGGACACCGCCGTCCGCATCGGTCCCGCCGAAGCCGTTCGCAGCTACCTTTCGATCCCGGCCATCGTGGATGCCGCCGTGTCGTCGGGGGCGCAGGCCGTGCACCCGGGTTACGGCTTCCTGGCGGAGAACGCCGAGTTCGCGCGCGCCTGCGAGGCCGCCGGGCTCGTGTTCATCGGCCCGCCGGTCGCCGCGATCGACGCGATGGGCGACAAGATCCGCGCCAAGGCGACGGTGTCGAAGGCCGGCGTCCCGGTCGTGCCCGGTGCGTCCGATGTGGACATTCCCGAAGGCGGGTTCGCCGAAGCCGCCGCGAAGGTCGGCTACCCGTTGCTGCTCAAGCCGTCCGCCGGCGGTGGGGGCAAGGGCATGCGGCTCGTGCACGCGCCCGAGGAGCTGGACGCCGCGATCGAGTCGGCCCGGCGCGAGGCCAAGGGGTCGTTCGGGGACGACACGCTGCTGATGGAGCGGTTCGTCACGACGCCGCGGCACATCGAGATCCAGGTCATGGCCGACAAGCACGGCAACGTGATCCACCTCGGCGAGCGCGAGTGCAGCCTGCAGCGGCGGCACCAGAAGATCATCGAGGAAGCGCCGTCGGTCCTGCTGGACGAGGCGACTCGCGAAAAGATGGGCTCGGCCGCGGCCGAAGCCGCGCGCTCGGTCGGGTACGTCGGCGCCGGCACCGTCGAGTTCATCATGTCCGCGAAGAACCCCGACGAGTTCTTCTTCATGGAGATGAACACGCGCCTGCAGGTCGAGCACCCGGTCACCGAGCTGGTCACCGGCCTCGACCTCGTCGAGTGGCAGGTCCGGGTCGCCGCGGGGGAACACCTTTCCGTCGCGCAGGAAGACGTCGTCCTCAATGGACACGCGGTCGAGGCGCGCGTGTACGCCGAGGACCCGGCGCGCGGGTTCATCCCGACGGGCGGAACTGTGCTGGCGGTGCACGAGCCGGCCGGCGACGGCGTCCGCGTCGACTCGTGGATGACGCGCGGCGCGGTCATCGGCTCGAACTACGACCCGATGCTGGCCAAGGTCATCGCGTGGGGCCCGGACCGCGCGGCCGCGCTGCACCGGCTCGACCGCGCGCTGGCCGACACGGCGCTGCTGGGCGTCGGCACCAACACGGCGTTCCTGCGCGGGCTGCTGGCCGACGACGACGTCCGCGCGGGCCGGCTCGACACCGAGCTGGTCGACCGGCGGCTGTCCGAACTGGTCTCGTCGGACGTGCCCGCGGAGTTCTTCGTCGCGGCCGCGCTGGACCGGTTCCTGGAACTGCAGCCTTCGGGGTCCATTGTGGACCCGTGGGACGTGCCGGACGGCTGGCGGATGGGCGGCTCCGGCGGCGTCGTGTTCCGGCTGAAGTCCGGCGCCGCGCACGCCGTGGTCCGCGTGCAGGGCACGCCGGCGGCCGCTGTTGTCCAGGTCGACGACGCCGAGCCAGCCGAGGTCTCGGCGCGGCGTGACGGCGACGTCCTGGAGATCCGGCACGCCGGCGGGTTCGACCGGTACCGCCAGGCCTGCGGTCCCGATCGGACGGTCTGGCTCGCCCGTGACGGACTGAGCTTTCCCTTCGGGGAGCAGGAATTCGTGCTCTCGTCCCGCGGCGAGGCCGCCGGGGCCGGGCCGGTCACCAGCCCGATGCCGGGCACGGTGCTCGTCGTGAAGGTCGCGGCCGGTGACGTCGTGAAGGCCGGCACGCCGTTGCTGGTCGTCGAAGCGATGAAGATGGAGCACACGGTCACCGCGCCGATCGACGGCGTCGTCAGCGAACTCCCAGTCCGGGCAGGCCAACAGGTCGCGCTGGACGAAACCCTTGCCGTAGTGACGCCCCAAGAGGAGCAGCAGTGATCGACTTCCGCCTGGACGAGGAGTACGAGGCCCTCCGCAAGACCGTCGAGGACTTCGCGCACGCCGAAGTCGCGCCGGTGATCGGTGAGCTGTACGAGAAGGAAGAGTTCCCGTACGCCATCGTCGCGAAGATGGCGGAGATGGGCCTGTTCGGCCTGCCGTTCCCCGAGGAGTTCGGCGGCATGGGCGGCGACTACTTCGCGCTGTGCCTGGCGCTGGAGGAGCTCGCGCGGGTCGACTCGTCGGTCGCGATCACCCTCGAAGCCGGCGTTTCGCTCGGCGCGATGCCGATCTTCCGCTTCGGATCCCAGGAGCAGAAGGAAAAGTGGCTGCCTTCGCTGTGCGAGGGCACGGCGCTGGGCGGCTTCGGGTTGACCGAGCCGGGTGGCGGTTCGGACGCGGGCGCGACCCGCACGCGCGCCACTTTGGACGGTGACGAGTGGGTGATCAACGGCAGCAAGGCGTTCATCACGAACTCGGGCACGGACATCACGCGCCTGGTCACGGTCACGGCGGTGACGGACGTGATGGAGAACGGCCGCAAGGAGATCTCGGCGATCATCGTCCCGTCCGGAACGCCGGGCTTCGAGGTGGCGCCCAAGTACTCCAAGGTCGGCTGGAACTGCTCGGACACGCACGAGCTGTCCTTTTCGGACGTTCGCGTGCCGGCGGAGAACCTGGTCGGCGTCCGGGGTCGCGGGTACGCCCAGTTCCTGTCCATCCTGGACGAAGGCCGCGTCGCGATCGCCGCGCTGTCGGTGGGTCTGGCGCAGGGCTGCGTCGACGAATGCCTGCAGTACGTGAAGGACCGCGTCGCGTTCGGCAAGCGGATCGGTGAGTACCAGGCGATCCAGTTCAAGATCGCCGACATGGAGGTCCGTACGCACACCGCGCGCCTGGCGTACTACCAGGCGGCGTCGAAGATGCTGCGCGGCGAGCCGTTCAAGAAGGAAGCGTCGATCGCGAAGCTGGTGGCGTCCAACGCGGCGATGGACAACGCTCGCGACGCGACGCAGATCTTCGGCGGGTACGGGTTCATGAACGAGTTCCCGGTGAGCCGCTTCTACCGCGACGCGAAGATCCTGGAGATCGGCGAGGGCACGAGCGAGGTCCAGAAGATGCTGATCTCGCGTCACCTCGGCGTCGCCTGACGCAGTAAGGGGGCACCTCCCGCGGGAGGCGCCCCCTTACCGCTACTTCGGCTGCTGTTCCTTCTTGTCTTCCTCGGCCCAGGCGGCTTCCGCCTGCATCTGGATGTCGGTCAGGCCGCGGTCGACCTGGACGATGTCCTTGCCGCCCCAGCCCACGAAGTTCTTCGAACTCTTGGCGTCGGACAGCGCCTTCAGCATCGGGTAGTAGTCCGGGTGCTTGGCCTTCAGCCAGTCGTCGACGAACTTCATCTTCTTGTAGCTGTCGCCGAACTTGGTCTTCAGCCAGTCCTCGTGCTTCTTGATCGTCGAGACGTCGTGGTCGCTCAGGTGCGACTTCGGCGGCGTCGGCTTGGGCGGCTCCGGCGGCTTCGGCAGCGGCCGCGAGAAGTTCGGCGTGGTGCCGTCGCCCGGCGGCCGGGTGCTGGGAGTGCCGCCCGCAGGCGCGGGCGGCCCGTCGTGCGTGACCGCCGTGCCCGGCGGGGGCAGCGGCCGCGAGAAGTTGGGTGTCGTGCCGTCGCCCGGGGGACGGGTGCTGGGCGTCGCGCCGCCGGTGGTGGGCGGGCCGTCGTGCGTGACGGCGGTGCCCGGCGGCTTCGGCAGCGGCCGCGAGAAGTTCGGCACCCCGCCACCGTGCGGCGGCAGGTTGCTCAGCTCGTGGCCCGCGCTCGACGAGGAGCCCGGCTTGCCCTTGACCAGCTTCGACAGGCCGGTGAGCCGGGCCAGGGTGCGACCGGCGTAGGCGACGACCTTGGCGAGCTTCGCCATCATCGCCGCGACCTGCACCGAGACGGTCGCGACGCACTTGGTCACCCCGACGGCGATCGACGCGCCGAAGGTGGGGATGGCGAGCGCGAGCGCGATCAGCATCGTGGAGATGATGTCGCCGAGGATCGTCGTGATGATGTCGCGCAGCAGCGAGCGGACCGCGCCGATCAGCGCGCCGGTGGTCTCGACCATGTAGCCGGCGACGTCGGCCGCCTTGGCGTTCGCGTCGATCCAGCCCTTCCGGTCGTTGATCGACTTGAGGAAGCTGTCGTAGCCCTTGCCCTGCCACTGGGTGATCGTCGACTTGAGGGTGTCGTCCAGCGAGGTGCCGGTGTTGCGCAGCGATTCGCCGATCTTGTGCAGCTCGTTGGCGACCTTCGTGACTTCCGCGGGGTTGCCCGCCACCTGGTCGAGCGGCCACTTCAGGAACGAGACGTGCTCGATCAGCCAGCCCAGCCCCGCCGCGATCAGCTTCGCCAGCGGGTCCATGGCGAACGCGACGGTGTCGAGCACGGCGCTGATGACGTTGACGCCCAGCTCCACGCTGACGGCCGCGAGGTCGCCGCCGTGCTCGGTCTGGACCTTGCCGATCGAGTCGCCGACCTGCTTCCAGCTGTCGAAGACGCCGGCGCCGGTCGTGGAGTTCGATGCCGTGATGGGAACGGTCACTTGCCCAGCTCCGTCTCGAAGGTGCTCAAACCCTTGGCGGTGTTCGAGTCGTGGGTCGCGTACGTTTCGGCGGCCTTCTTGACGTCGTCGGCCGACTTGCCGATGTCCCCGACCAGCTTGTTGATCTCCCCGGTGATCACGCCCATCGTGATCCGCGAGGGCACGGCGAGGACCTGGGCGAGCAGGATGCCGAACGCGGCGTTGTCGAACCCGTTGGCGGCCTGCATCCGGTTCGCGGCTTCCTGCACCGCCGGTTGCGTGGTGCCCGACAGGAACTGGCTGAACTTCTGCAGCTCGGCCGGGTCGACCGAGAAACCTTCTCCGGAAACCACTGGTTTCTCCTCCTGCTACCAGGGATTGCTCTCGCCGTCGTCCTCGTCCGGCGCGGGCCGGGGACGACGGCGCGGCTGGTCACGCTGCGGCTGGGGCGGCGCCGGCGGCGGGTGGTGCGGTGGCGGGTGGTGCGGTGGCGCGGGCGGCCGCGGCGGGCGGTCGTCGGCCTCCTGCTCCGGCATGAACACGTCGCTCTTGCCCGGGGGCGGCCCTTCGTCCTGCTCGGGGGCCGGCAGGAACTCGTCGAGCAGTTCACGGGCGGCCGAGTTCTCACCGACCATGCCGCCGAACGCGTCGGCGACCTGGGCCGAGACCTTCTGCTGCGCGCGTCCGATCAGCTGCATCACCAAGCCGGACAAGGCCTGCGGCGGGCGTTCGTACGCGCGGGGGCCGAACCGGAGGTCCTGCAGCACGCCGCTGGGACCGACGGTCACCGAGACCGCCCCGTCCGGCGACTGCACGCTGGCGGTGGCGGATCGGAGCGCTTCCTCGGCGGCTGCGGCTTTTGCCCGGATTTCTTCGAGTTCGACGGTGAACGCGGCCAACGGATCGCCCGGGGGCACTGACTGAGTCAATTCGTCCTCGTCGCGAGAGAGGTGGGGAACGGAGAAAGTCAATCAGCGCTCTTTGAAGCTCGGATGACGCAAAGCGAGCCACCGGTTGAACGCGACGTGGCTCGCCGAAGTCAGCCCGCGCGTACGCGTGGTGCGGTAAACAAGGGCATGGACAACACCGTCATCCGATCGGGTGACTCTGGGGACGTCGACACGTTGCTGCGCTTCTTCGACGAAGCCGTCGAATGGCTCGTCGCGCGCGGCAGCTCGAAGCAGTGGGGGACCGAGCCGTGGAGCGGTGTGCCGAAGCGCGTCGAACGCGTCAAGGGCATGGCCGCGGACCCGGGTCTGCGCATCGCGGTGGTCGACGGCGAGGCCGCCGGCGCGCTGATCGTCTCCGAGGAGCACGACCCGCATGTCCCACCGGTTAACGAGCGTGAACTCTACGTCCGGCTGCTGATCACGTCCCGGCGGTTCACCGGGCGGCGCGTCGGCGGTCGGCTCATCGAGTACGCGCTCGACGAGGCGCGGAGGCGCGGCATCGACCTCGTGCGCGTCGACTGCTGGGCCGGCGGCGACGGCGCCTTACAACGTTATTACGAGAGTCAGGGCTTCAGGCCGACTGTGCAGTTCCACGTCGGCGAGTGGGTCGGACAGGTCCTCGAGCAACGCGTGGGGTAGCGCGATCGCGAGCCAGGGGTGACACTGTTGACGCGTTGCCAACAGACGAAGGAGTCGCCATGGCCGAGGAGCTCGCGGGCAAGGTCGTCGTCATCACCGGCGGCGGGCAGGGGATCGGCGCGGCGACCGCGTCGGCGCTGTCCCGGCTGGGCGCGAAGGTGGTGATCGGCGACCTCGACCAGGTCCGGGCCGAGAAGACCGCAGGCGAGCTGGACGCCGAAGCGCTCCCGCTGGACGTCACCGACATCGCCGGTTTCACCGAGTTCCTCGACGAGGTCGAACGCCGGCACGGCCGCATCGACGTGCTGATCAACAACGCCGGGATCATGCCGCTGGCCCACCTCGAAGAAGAGAGCGACGCGACGACCCGGCGTCAGCTGGAGATCAACCTGCACGCCGTCATCCACGGGACGCGCGAAGCGATGAAGCGGATGCGGCCGCGGCGGTCCGGGCACATCGTCAACGTCGCTTCGTTCGCGGGCAAAGCGGGTTTCCCCGGCGCGGCGACGTACTGCGCGACCAAGCACGCGGTCGTCGGGTTGTCCGAAGCGGTGCACCTGGAGTTGCACGGTTCCGGCGTGCACGTTTCGTGCGTCATGCCGGCGATCGTGCGGACGGAGCTCGCGAGCGGCCTCGGCGAGGCGAAGCTGTTCAAGTCTTCGCGGCCGGAAGATGTGGCCGACGCCATCGTATCCACGCTGCGCAAGCCTCGTTTCGACGTCTACGTGCCCCGGTCCGTGGGAACTATGGGCAAGCTCACCCGCCTGCTCCCGCGGCGGTTCGGCGAAGGGCTCGCCCGCGCGTTGAAG
Source organism: Amycolatopsis sp. NPDC101161 (assembly GCF_044768185.1). Taxonomy (NCBI): domain Bacteria; kingdom Bacillati; phylum Actinomycetota; class Actinomycetes; order Pseudonocardiales; family Pseudonocardiaceae; genus Amycolatopsis; species Amycolatopsis sp. NPDC101161. The sequence continues at coordinate 568,570 of NZ_JBIWPI010000002.1, read as the reverse complement.
GCGGACCAGCTTTTGGCTTCAGCGGCCCATTCCCCGGCCCGCGCGGAGTACGAGGCGCGCGCGGCGGAAAGCGCGCCAGGAGCCGGTGCGGAGTAACTCGGACGGCCTAGCGACTGTCCGATTTGGACGTGGACGGTGTTGAGTCCACCGGCCTGACCGGGCAAGATTGACCGGAAGTGCCCGGGGACGTCGCAGGAGGCTCGAGGAAATGGTTTCACCGCCCGCACGGCTGGCCGCCGCGGCGTCGAACGTGGTCGGCAAGGTGCTGCACGGCGGCGTCGCCGACCTGCGGCCGATGCCGCGGGTGCTGATCGACCAGGGGCCCAACCGCTCGGTGTACCGGATGACGCACAGCAGCCGTCCGGTGTCCGGGCCGCCGATCCTGCTGGTGCCGCCGCTGGCCGCGCCGGCGATCTGCTTCGACCTGCGCCGCGGCTGCAGCCTGATCGAGCACCTGGTCGAGCGCGGCCGCAACGCCTACCTCGTCGACTACGGCATGGTGGCGTTCTCCGACCGCCGCCTGGGCATCGAGCACTGGATCGACGAGGTGCTGCCGCGGGCGATCCGGCGCGTGAGCGCGGACGCCGGCGGCCAGGACGTGCACCTGGTGTCGTGGTCGCTGGGCGGGATCTTCTCGTTGCTGGTGAACGCCGACCAGCCGGACCTGCCGATCGCGTCGATCACGGCGATCGGCTCCCCGGTGGACTTCACGGCGATCCCGATCGTGGCGCCGTTCCGGCCGCTGGTGGACCTGACGAACGGTCACCTGCTGACGCCGATCTACCGCGCGTTCGGCGGGGCACCGTCCTATTTGGTCAGCCGCGTGTTCCGCGCGACGGGCATCAGCAAGGAGATCACGAAGCCGATCGCGATCCTGTCGCACCTCGACGACCGCGACTACCTCGCGCAGATCGAGGCCGTCGACCACTTCATGAGCAACATGTACGCCTACCCCGGGCGGACGTTCGGCCAGCTGTACCACCGGTTGTTCCGCACGAACGACCTGGCGGAGGGCAAGGTCGACCTGAACGGGCGGATCATTTCGCTGTCGTCGGTCCGCGTCCCGACGCTGGTGGTGGCGGGCGAGAACGACACGATCGCGCCGCGGCCGTCGGTGGAGCGGGTGGTGGAGCTGCTGGACAAGGCACCGGAGGTCCGCTTCAAGACGGCGCCGGGCGGGCATCTCGGCGTGCTGACTGGGCGGAAGGCCCGCGGGACTACGTGGCGCTACCTCGACGAGTTCTTGGACGACCAGATCTCAGCCGACTAGGTCGATCTCGAACGGTTCGGCCGCGCTGTAGCGGACGTCGGCCCACACCGCGCCGGGCACGTCGTAACGCCGGTGCGACGTCAGCTTCGGGTCGTGGCCCGGGAGTTGCGCGGGGTTGTGGCCGACGCCCGTGCGGTCGGAGCCCCACGCGTAGATGTTCGACACCCACATCGGCCGCGCGAAGCCGTCCCCGCCCAGCCGCGGCCGGACCACGATCGCGCCACCGGGACTGCCGGACAGGAAGACGCGGACGATGTTCTCCCCGGCGTCCGGCGGCGTGACGGTGATGCGTTCGAGGATTTCGACGTCCGGCTGGGGTTCGGAGGCGGTGGGGTTGGCGGCGCGTTCGCGCAGCCAGGCGGTGTCGATGCCGACGGGGTCGATCTTGCGGCCGGGCGGAACGCAGACGTCCTTGTGGCCGGCGTAGCGCTCGACCCCGCGGGACATGTACCGCAACAGGGCGGCGACGAGCTTCGGGTAGGCGTCGCGCTGCGCGTCCGTCCACCCGCCGGCGCCCGCGGACTCGGCTTCGATGCCGAGGAACTCGTCGTTGAGGTCGAGGAACCCGAGCCACCGCGAAGCCCCGGCGTGGTAAGCGCATCCAGCGGCGACAATGTATACGGTGCCGCTGCGCCCGAGCCCGAGGTTGCACAGCGGCCCGGCGAGATCCGGCCGGCCGTTGGTGACGATGTCGAGCGAGGGGTAGTCCCCGGGCGCGGAGTCGGCGGTGGCGGTGTGGTGCCCGACAACGCCTTCGACAACGCGCATGCCACCCTGCCCGCGGCTCTGCCACCCGGGCACTTCGACAACGGGATACCCGGTGCTGCGGGCGGCGTCGACGAGCCACAGGACGTACACGGTCAGCCCTCCAGACCGTCGTAGGCCCCGGCGTCCGCTTCGGTATCGGGAGCATCGTGAGCGGCGATCCGGGTGGCGAGGGCTTCGCGTGCTTCGTCGAGGGTCTTGGGGTTTCGCCGACCGGCATCCCAGCCTTCGGCGTCCCATTCCTCGGGTGACTTGATGGGGGTGGAGTCGTCGGGCTGGTGAACGATGAAGTCGGTCACGATCGGCCTCCCTGACCCGCGAGGGTACCGGAGGCCGACCGCGAGTGACCTACTTCAGTTCGGCGGAGGTCTTCCCGAGAATCCGCCTCGCGACGATCAACTGCTGAATCTGCTGCGTTCCCTCGAAAATGTCCAGAATTTCTCAGCCGGTTCTCGTCGACCTCGTTCACTTCGCCGCAAACGGCCTCTGACCTGCGCTGATGCGTCTCGTTAGTTCTCGTCGTCTGTCGCTGCTCCCCGGCCCCTGACGGCCTGGAGACGGCCTGGTGGACCAGCCACACCTACCCCTGCATCCCGATACGAAGCCAGCACGCGGCCGGTGGTGCCGGGTCAAGACACGCTTCATCGTCTTGACGCGGTGCTACCGGCCGTTGTCACGATCAGGCGTCGGGATGGAGGTCCCTCACGACGGTGCGTAACGGAGATCGAGTCACGAACGACCCGTATGGCACAGCCGCTCGCAGAGGAGGCCAACGTTGGCTCTGGGGACCCGTGTGCCGCCGCTGCGCGGTGCTGCGCCAGGTGACCCGCTGGCGGCCGCACCGCCCGGCCGGCGGGCGGAGCGGAGCGGCAGCCCGCCGTGTCGGAAGCGGATGCGGCCGCCAAGGCGAGGGGCTACGTAGGCGACAGGCGCGCCGCCAGCGGCGGCGCGCCCTTGATCCCATAGAGCTAAGTTCGGCAAGTTCTGGCAGAAGGTGTGAAAGGCTTCTCGTGAGTTCAATCGACAGTGAAGACGGCCTCGCGGCACACTTCAAGAACCTCCTTTCCGTCGACGTTGACGTTAGCGTTCGACAGATTGGGCTGGAGCGAATCTACTTTATCTCTGTTCCGGATGAGTACTTGAAGCGTGCAAACGAGATAGCTGCTGATGTAGAGGCCTTGCTGTCCGAAGAAAGTGGTTCGATACTGCTTTCGGTTCGACCATTGAAGCGCAAATCTGAGCAACCGCGGGGGCCGGTTCGAAGTTTGGATGACCCTCGCGTCGACGAGCTTGTTAAACTACTGACGGCGCGGTCTCGAACCTCGGAAGCTCAACCTAGCTTGGCTTATATTCCAAATAATACAGCAAATCTCGCTCAGGTCATTAGCGCAAGGCATAACCTCATTTTTGGTCGGCGGGGTGCGGGGAAGACCGCCTTGCTGATCGAAGCGCGTCGGCAGTTGCTTGAAGACGGATTCGTGGCAGCGTGGTCCAACGCTCACCCGCTGCGTTCGGAAGGGCCGGACAGGATTTTCCTTGGCCTGGTAAAGATCTTGATGCAAGAACTTGTTGGAGAAGCGCATCGAAACCGGCTAGACCGGTCGATGTTTTTTGCCGAACTTGTCGAAACAAGCGGAAAAATCGAAGATCTGCTCGAACAGTCAGAGGTCACCCCGGAACAGGTTCGTCGCCTTATTCCAAGTCTGCAAGTGTGCATCAAAAGGGCCACTTCAAGCATGGGGAGTAGGATCTACTTCTTCGTTGACGACTTCTATTATGTTCCTCGGCCGCAGCAGCCTGACGTTTTGGACCTTTTGCATGCCTCGACAAGGGATGCCGACGTGTGGCTCAAGATTGCTTCTATTCGCCACTTGTCGAGATGGTATCGACCAAGTCCTCCGGTTGGATTGCAGACAGGTCAGGATGTCAACGTCATTGATCTGGATTTGAGTCTCCAAGATCCGAGTGCGGCAGTAGAGTTCCTGGGAAAAGTTCTCGACTCTTACTGTAGGCACGCGGCGATCTCCACCACGGGGAACGTTATCGCTCGAAATGCTGTGGATAGGCTTGTGTTCGCTAGCGGTGGCGTTCCAAGGGACTTTCTAACTCTTACTTCCTCCGCTATCAATAAGGCTCGATCGAGGAGTTCGGCTAGAACGGTTGGCCTTAGCGATGTGAATCAAGCGGCAGGCGATGCGGCGAAGAGTAAGATTGGGGAACTCGAAGATGATCTCGCCTCTAATACCGGGTTTTCCTCGCAGACCTTGCAGGCTCTGAGTCGAGTTCGTGAGTTCTGTTTGGATGTTAAAGGATTTACTTACTTTAGGGTTGATTTCCGCGATAAAGAGCGAAATCCCGACGAGTACGGCATCTTGAGTCGGTTGCTAGACGTGCGATTGGTTCACTTGATTGATGCAAGTGTCTCGGACGGAGATCGTGCCGGAGAGCGCAGTGAGTGTTACGCTCTTGATCTTAGTCAGTATTCCGGCTATAGGTTGAAGCAGAATATTCGTGTTCTTGACCTAAACGACGGAAAGTTGGTCTCGAAGAAGACTCGCCCGCGTCCTACTGGTGGTCACGAAGAGGTTGCTTCTGAGCAGGCGGCTTCAGTGAAGGCCACCAAAATTGTGGGTACAACTGCGAGGCAGGTAGTTGGTATTCTGCGCGGCGCGCCCCAGTTCTCTTTGGCGCAACTGAGTGATTTGGTTCGTAGATTTGAGCCGCTAATTGAGGATATCGAGAATTTTCTTCGTGGAAGGGGTTCAACAACTGTCGGTGAGATCGTCCTGCAACTGCGGCGTCCATATGAGGAGATCATTGATTCATTGGCCGCGTTGGTCACGCAGAAGCGTGTGACCGAGATGGATGCGGATGGTGTCGTTGCATACCGCTTGGTGGGATAACTTATGGCACCAGGGGCTTTCTTCGCTGCGTTTGCATCGTGTGCATTTATTACGACGGTCGAGCTTGCGTATCGAAATCATCGCCACCCTCTTAACGATAAACGGTTCAAGGCTACGGCTTGGTGGCTTGCGGTGGTCTTGGTCGACTACATCGCGGCTTCTTTGTTGATGCTGGGCTATGCCAAAGTGGCGGCAGTAGACAATGTTACAAAAGGTAACGTGTCGGAGATTGTTGCAGGCTTGGCGGTGGGATTGCTTGGACCTTTAGCGTTGCGAAGCCCAGTTAAAAGATCTGAGGTGAAGGGAAAGTCTGTAAGTGTAGGATTCACTTACTTATACGATGTGGCTCGCCTCAATGCTGTCTTTGCACTTGATGAACGCATGGTGCGTCTTCGTAGGCAAGACTTGAATGTGATTCGTGGCAGGTGGATGGCCGCAGGATTGTTGCCCGCTGGTATAGCTGAAGAGGTTGTAAGGCATGCAAAGGAAATGCCATCGATCGACGAAGCTGATAAGAAGAGGATCGGGAAAGAGGTAGCAAGTGTTTTGACGCTTCCGGATGAAGAAGAAAAGTTCAATATGTTGATAACTATTCTTCGTAATGAAAGGTTCAGGTCTATTATCGATCATTATAATGATCTTGCTAAGTCTTCAGTCGTCTCTGTGTCGGTCGCGGATCAGGCGCCGGAAAGTAGGTTGACAGGGGAAGCTGCGATCAATCTAGGTGAAAAAAATGTCACCTGAGCCATTGATTGCATGATCAATACGCATACGAATGGCGGGATGTATTGCGATTCCGGCCATTTCTTGCTGTGTGATCCATTTGACTTCTTTGCTTTCGTTGCTTGTGCGAAGTGTGCCTGACAGGGGACGCGCGCGAAAGCATATTGAGAACTCTTGTCGAACCTCGCCGTCGTCGTAAGCGATGACATGTTTGGGATCCGAGTACAAGCCAATCACCTTCGTGACCTCGCACTCAATGCCTGTCTCCTCGCGCACCTCTCGGACTGCCGCCTCCGCAAGCGTTTCGCCGAGTTCGAGTTGGCCACCAGGTATCGAGTACAAGTCGTTGTCGGTGCGCCTGATCATCAGGATTCGGCCTTCGTCGTCCTGGATGAAGGCAGACACCGCGACTGCGATGCTGTTGGCCTTTGGGGCGTTCGGGTCGTTGTAGTAGTCGACTCGGGTCATGCTGCCTCCTAGAAGGTGGCCGGCTTGGCGAGGTTCCAGACTGACTCGAAGCTCTCCGAGTAGGTCTCGAAGAGGTCCCCCGCGGACAGTCTTCGCAGGTGGAGGGACGGGGCGTGGGCTCCTTGGAACCCGTACACGTGCGTGTTGATGATCATCTCGTCGTCGAACCGGAAGATCGAGTTGTAGAGCGTCGTGTTGTGGAACCGCATCTCCACGCCGTCGACTCCGACCAGAGGCCGGTAGGACGCCAGCGCGTTGCGGATGCGTGCCGCGAGCGTCCCGTCGCCGAGCTGTTCTTCCTCGCCACGCAGCGCGACGCTGTCCCCTTCGGGGTCGCCGAACACGAGTCGGATTCGGGCGCCGGCCGCTGCCTTGGCTGTCAGGTCCTTGATGAACCGCGGGCGTTCGACCAGGAACAACGCCGCGTGGACCAGGATCTCGACGGTCTCCGATGCGTCCTTGATCAGCCGATCCCACAGCTCAACGGGGACGGCGTTCCGGTGCGGGAAGACCTGCACAAGCTCGGCGGCGGCCGTCTCCGCCTTGCGCTCCGGGGCCACGGAGTCCGGCCACAGGTAGGTCTCCGACTCGCGCGCCATGGCGGCGATCTTGTGCCGGTGCTTGGGGTAGGGCGTCCGGTTCTTGGTGATCCAGCGCTCGACGGTCTTCTGATCGACCCCGACAGCCTTGGCGACCTGCTCCAGCGTCAGGCCGTTGCGCAGCAGCGCGTCACGCAGGCGTTCGTTCGGCATCGTCACCCCTTGGGACGTGTAGGGACGTCTTCGACTGTACCAGGGACGTCCCGAGATGTCCCGCCACGTGGTGATCACGTCCCGCGTTTTGGCGGAGTCTGGGTGTCAGGTTGCCGGGGCAGGCCCGGTGCCAGGACACCGAGGAGGTAGGCGTGACCACTGAAACCGCCGTTCGGCCGGCTGGCTTAGACAAGCGGGCGGTCCCTCGCCGACGTGCGGCGTAGGCGCGGCGTGGCATGCGCGACACGGTTCAGATCCACGTCACGGCTGATCTGCCGATTCGTGTCAGGGCGCTGACGTACGCAAACCGCGCGGAAGTCCGGTTCGGCAAGGCGTTCCCGGTGGTCCTGCTCGTGGACTCCGACGCCATCGCCGTACTGCGGAGGGAACTGGACGAGGTGAGCGCGGCACTGGACGCCGCAGCGGCACGAGGCGGAGAACCGCCAGAAGCTACCGACTAACAGACGACACAAGGGATTCAGCATGGCTATCGACAAGGGACACCGGTTCGGCATCGACTTCGACGACGCGTTTCCGCAAGGCTTGGTGATGGTGGGCGAGGTGTCGCCGGACAACGAGTACCAGTCGCGGGAGGACCGGGCCGCCAATCGCCCGGTGCGGCAGCGGGTCGACGAGGTGACCGGTAAGCGGCAGTGGAAGGTGATGGTCACCGACCCGGCCGAGACACGCGCGAAGCGTGCCTCGTTCGAGATCACCCTTCTCGCCGACGTGCAGCCCGTGCCGACCACCTCCGAGGCGCTGCCCGGCATGCGGCCGATCGAGCTGGACGGCCTCACGGCGGAACCGCGCGTGGCTGGGCAGGGCGAGTTCAAGTACCAGTCCTACGTGTTCCGCGCGACCGGCTTCAAGCAGGCCGCAAGCAAGCCGTCTCGGTCCGGCGGGACCAGTGAGACGGCGAAGGCCGCGTGACAGCGATGGGCTTCCGCGAGCGGGTCGAGGCGTGGGAGCAGGCGTACCGGGACTACATGGCCGCGTGGGAACACGGCCGCACTGTCCTGTCGCCGGTGAGTGCGACGAACACGGCGAACGCTGCGCGGCGGGTGTCGCGGGCGTGGCACGAGCTGGCGCAGGCGCGCGGGTTGCCGTGGTGGTGTGTGGCGGCGCTGGAGTCGGCGGCCGAGGGGTTCGCCGACTTGGCCCGGGAGTGGGAAGCACATGACGGCAACGTGGGACGGGCTGGGGCTGCGCTGGACGGTCGGGGCGGGTACCGAGGTGACGGTGGAGGAGACCGGGACGGGCGCGTCGCATCCGCCGGTCCTGGTGCTGGCTGGTGGGTTGTGCGTGGTGACGCTGGTGCCGCCGGAGGACCAGACCGCCTGGAGGGGATGCGCGGTGTTCCTTCGCCGGCTCCGCGACCACGCCGAGGACCTGGCGGCGCTGCTGGAAGCCCGCGCAGGGAGGACTGACCGTGCGCAAGGGTGAGCCGAAGACGCTGCGGGACGCTCACGAGGTCGTGATGGACCGCCGGCCCCCGAGCGACGCGAACCCCTCGGTGTGGCTGGCGTTCCGTCTCGGCAACGCGCGGCTCTATAAGGCGGTCGCGGACGTCGACCGGGGTCATCACCACGAGGCGCTGTACTGGGCCGGTTACGAGGAGCGGAAGGCGGGTGAGATCTCGGCGAACCTTCAGGCGAAAGGGGCGCCCGCTGATTAGTCCCATGTAGACGACCGAAAAGTCAACAGTATCAGTGAAAAACGCACGCTATGACGTGCGGTGATGAAGCACGTCCTGTTTCGGGTGCGTGTGATCCGTTAAGGCGCAGAAGCGGAACCTGGCTACCAACCTTGCCGCTCCTGCGCTGTCCACAACCAGCGGAAGTGAACAATGACAACGCTAAACGACGACAACCGGCGAGCGTCAACGGGGGTCACCCGAACGCGCTGCGCCTCCTGCAAACGATTCGCCAAACTCCTGCCCGGCGAAACCAAGTGCGCCCCCTGCTTGGGAATGCTGCCCTTGGACCTCGACGTGAAGCGGGGTGGTCGGTGATGTCTCCCGGCTTCGCGGTAGTGGCCCTGGCCGGGCTGGGGCTCGGCGTGTGGGTGCTGCACAAGATCGGCCGCGCCCTGGCCTCGATCCTGGAAGCTCTGGCTGCGGCGGCCGTGGTGTTCGTGGCCCTGTGGTGGCTGTGCAAGGCGGTCGTGTGGATGCTCGCGCAGGTCGTGACCCGGTGGCGGACCAGCCTCACCGTTGTCGCGGTCTACGGCTGGTGTGAGCTGATCGGCTGGCTGTCGCTGGCGATCACCCTCGGCAGCGTCGCGGCGGTCCTGGTGATGTGGTGGATGATCGACGCGGTCTCGTTTGACCAGTGGTGCTGGCGGTTCCTGCGCTCCTGGTGGGCGCGCTGGGCCGTGTACGGGCGGAAGCTGCCGGAGTGGCTGCATGCCTGTGGTCTGTCGGTGCGGGATGAGGCGCTGCCGGTGGTGGTGAACGTGAACCTCGTCGGCCGTCGACGCGCGCTCTCCCGCTCGACCTCAACTCGCGCCGGGACGCGGCTGCCCAAGGTCCTCGGTGTCCGGTCGGGTGCGTCGTGGGATGAGGTGTGGGTGGAACTGGTGGCCGGGCAGAAGCCGGAGGACTTCGACGACGCTGCCCGGGCGCTGGCTGTCGCGCGGAAGGTCGCTCGTTGCCAGGTTCGCGAGCTGGCTCCCAACGTCGTGTCCATCGACTTTCAACGTCGTGACCTGCTCAGCGGAGGCGTGGCCGGCCCTCAGGTCCCGGACGGAGTCGACTCGTCCGGCGTCGACCTGCGCAATGTCTGGGCGGGGCGGACCGAGTACGGGCGTGACTGGCGCGTTCCGCTGCTCAGCTCGGGTGCGCACTGCCTGACTGCCGGTGCCTCGGGTGCGGGCAAGAACAGCGTCATGTGGTGCCCGCTGGTGGCCGCTGCTCCGGCGATTCGGGCCGGGGTGGTGCGCATGTCCGGGATCGACCCCAAGGGCATGGAACTGGCCTACGGGCGCGGCATCTTCACCCGGTACGCGGTCGGCGGCAAGGACGCGGTCGAGCTGCTCGACGGCCTGGTGGAGGAGATGGAATCCCGCAAGCGCGCGTTCGCCGGTCGGCTGCGGACCATCCCGGTGTCGACGGAGTATCCGTTGGAGCTGCTGGAGTTCGACGAGATCGGCGCGCTCACGAAGTACACCGACCGCAAGACCCGTGAGGCCATTGTGGAACGCGTCGCACTGCTGACCACTCAAGGCCGGGCACTCGGGATCTCGGTCCGCGGCTATGTCCAGGAACCCACCAAGGACACCGTTCCCGTGCGGGAGCTGTTCACCCGTCGCGTGTGCCTGCGGGTCACCTCAAAGACGCACGTCGGGATGGTGCTGGGTGACGGCGCGTATGAACGCGGGGCCTGGGCGAACCGGATCGGCGACTCGGAGGCCGGCGTGGGCTACGTCTGGGGTGAAGGCATCCGTGAGCCGCTGCGCATCCGTGCTGGGTGGGTCTCTGACAGCACGGTGAAGGCGCTGGAGGCGTACGTGACCAATGGTGGTGTCGCGGATCTGCGACACGGCGGTGAGGGGGTGGCCGCGTGAACCGACTGATGATCTTCCTCGACGCGATCCGCGACCACCTCGACTCACACCAACTGCCGCCGGTCGCCACGGTCGACGTCAACGCCTGGTCCAGCCCGATCACGGTCCAGCTCGACGTCGACGGGCTGCCGGAGGTCGCGCGGGCGTTGGTGGTGTGGACACAGACGCTCGAGGACGTCTCGGCGCGGCTGTGGCGGCTGGTCGACGGCAAGTGGGTGCACATCTCGGTCACCGGCCGGACTCCGTGCGGCATCCCGGTCCAGGTCTACGGCGTGGTCCGGTTCGAGCCGAGCACCTTCCCCGACCTCCCGGCCGGAGCGAAACAGGACATGCCCGTGTACGTGTTGCGCGGCTGGTCTTCGCCCGAGGGGGTGGCGGCCTGATGAGCGAGACACGCGCTGAACGGATGCGAACCCCGCTCGCGGCAGATGTCATTCGGGCGACGGCGGAGAAGCACGGGGTCTGCGTCCGGCCCTTCACGATGGAGGTTGGCGACACCGCCACCGGTGAACTGCGCTACGTGCCGGTGCCGTGCGGGTCCACCGTCGAGTCGGTGTGCCTGCCGTGTGCGCGGAAGGCGAAGGCGCTGCGGCAGGCCCAGTGCCGTGAAGGCTGGCACTTGACCGAGGAACCCATCCTCGCCGCCGAGCCGCCCTCGGAGGACCAGAAAGAGTTGTTGACCTACCGGGCGGACCTGGTGGCCGCCTACCGGGAGGTGGTCGAGCACGACCAGGCGGAGGCGGAGGAGCTGCGGGAGGAGGTCGCCGGGGTTGATGCGGAACTTCGGCAACTCGGGATGCGGGGCCGGCTGCCCGCCCTCGACGTCCCGACCAAGCGAGCTGTGAAGCGCTCGACCAAGCGGCGGCAGGACGCTCCGAACCTGCCTCGACGGAAGGTCGCGAAGACGACGGTCGGCCGGGAGTTCGCGGGGAAGTTCCGGCCCTCGATGTTCGTCACCCTGACCTGCGACACCTACGGCCCGGTCCGTGGCGACGGCACCCCGGTCGACCCAAGTCGATATGACTACCGGCGGGCGGCCCGGGACGCAGTGCACTTCTCCGCGCTGGTGGACCGGTGGTGGCAGAACCTGCGCCGGGTCGTCGGCTGGGACACCCAGTACTTCGCCACGGTCGAGCCCCAACGGCGGGCCGCTCCGCACCTGCACGCGGCCATCCGGGGCTCGGTACCGCACGACGTGATCCGCCAGGTCACCGAAGCCACCTACCACCAGGTCTGGTGGCCGTCCCATGAAGAGATCGTCTACACCGACCGGCGCCCGGTTTGGGACGGTCCCGAACACGGGTTCGTCGACCCGGAGACGCGTCAGCCGCTGACCCGGTGGGACGACGCGGTGGAGGCCGTGGAGCGTCCGGCTCACGTCGTGCGGTTCGGGCGACAAGTCCACTCGAAGGGCATTCTCGGCGGCACCGAAGAGGCCGGCCGTCACATCGGCTACCTGACCAAGTACCTCACCAAGTCCACGGGTGAGGTGGTCGAGGCGGATAGCGCGGCCCAGGCTGATCACCACGACCGGCTTCATGCCGAGTTGTCGGTCACGCCGTGTTCGCCGCGCTGCGCGGTCTGGCTGCTCTACGGCGTCCAGCCCAAGGGCGTCACGGGCAAGACCACGCCGGGGCACTGCAAAGGCCGGGCTCACCGGCGGACCACGCTCGGGCTGCCCGGCCGCCGGGTCCTCGTGTCGCGGAAGTGGTCGGGCAAGACGCTGGTGGACCACAAGGCCGACCGGCGGGCCTTCGTGCTCCAGGCGCTCGCGGCAGTCGGGATCGAGAAGCCGGAGGCCGACCGGTCACAGCAGGTCTGGCGGAAGGTCGAGTCTGGCGATCCGCAGGTTCCACCCCGGCCGCACCTGGTCATGCGGGCCATCGCGGAACGGATCACGTGGAAGGCCGAGTACGACCGGGCGCTACTGGCTGCGGAGAGACCTCCAGAAACTTCGGCAACTGGACTGGCGGCCTGATCAAAGGGGGAGCAATGAACAACGTCAGCAACATCGACCGGCTCTGGTCCGTCGAGGACGTCTCAAACTACCTCGGCGTCCCGGTGAAGACGCTCTACCAGTGGAAATGGCGCGGCGAGGGCCCGCCGGTCAAGAAGATCGGCCGGCACCTGCGCTATGACCCGGCCAAGCTGCGCGCCTGGGTCGACGCGGAGGCGGCCTGATGGGGCACATCCAAGACCGTTGGTTTCGTCCCGCGCGGGATGCGGTGACCGGCAAGGTCATCCTCAACGCGCGGGGCAAGCCCGTCATGGAACGGTCCGAGCTGTACGGCATCGGGCTGCGGTACAAGGTTCGGTACCTCGACCCCGACAACAACGAACGCTCGAAGTCGTTCGCGGACAAGCAGAAGAAGCGCGCTGAGGACTTCCTCATCGGCGTCGAGTCCGACAAGCGCGAAGACAAGTACATCGATCCGCGGGCCTCGATGACGACGTTTCGCCAGCAGGCGGAGAGCTGGGTGAAGAGCCAGTCGCCGGACCCGGGCACGCGGTCGACCATCCTCAGTCGGCTCGAAAGCCAGATCTACCCCGTCTTCGAGACTAAGAAGGTCGGGCAGATCAAGCCGTCGACCATTCGTGACTGGGTCGGGTCGATGGAAGAGCGGAAGCTCTCGGACAACTATCAGGCGGTCTTGTTCAACACCGTCTCCGGCGTGATGGACTCGGCCGTGGACGACCGCCGGATTCGTGAGAACCCGTGCCACGCGAAGACCGTGCGGCGACCGGTCGCGAGTAGCCCGCCGATCGTCGTATGGCCGGAGGAACGTGTTCAGGCTGTGCGGTCGGGGCTGGCGGATCGGTTCAAGATCGCCGTGCCGCTCGGTGCCGGCTTCGGCCTGCGGCAGGGAGAGATTTTGGGCTTCTCGCCCGATGACGTCGACCGAACGGCGATGACCGTTCGAATTCGTCGGCAGATCAAGACGGTCAGGGGCGTGATGATGTTCGCGCTCCCCAAGCGGGGCAAGGAGCGAACCATCCCGCTGTCGGCCGCCATGCTGGCCGAGATCGACGACCACGAGGACAGGTTCCCGTCCGTGGCCGTCACGCTGCCCTGGCAGAGTGCTGACGGTGACCCGGTGACGGCGCGGCTGCTGGTGACCGGGGAAGGTGGCCGGCTGTACTCCGGAGATCTGTTCACGAAGGTTGTCTGGCACGGAGCGTTCCGGGCGGCCGGGATCAAGTACCGAGGTCGCGGGGACGGGATGCATGCGCTCCGTCACTTCTACGCGTCGACGCTCCTGGCCCGTGCGGTGTCGATTACCGAGCTGGCCGACTACCTTGGGCACGCGGACCCGGGCTTCACGCTCCGGACGTACACGCACCTCGTGCCATCGAGCCACCAGCGGGCACGGGAGGCCGTAGACGCGGTCTTCGGACGGCCTGCCCTCGATGACGGCCTGGAGGCGGCCTGATCATGAAACCGGTCCGCTCCGGCGCGAAAGCCGCCCGGTCGCAAAGCCTCAAGGAGAGGCAAGCGATCGGGCGGCTTTCCGTTACGTCACAACTACTTCAGTTCAGCCGAAGTCTTCCCGAGGATCCGCCTCGCGACGATCAACTGCTGAATCTGTTGCGTACCCTCGAAGATGTCCAGGATCTTGGCGTCCCGAGCCCACTTTTCGAGCAAAGACTCCTCGCCGTAAGCCCCGGTGAGTTCGACGCACTTGAGCGCGATCTCCACCACCGACCGCCCCGCCTTGGCTTTCGCCATCGACGCCTGCAGCGAGTTCGGCTTGCGGTTGTCCGCCATCCACGCGGATTCCAACGTCAGCAGGTACGCCGACTCGTAGTCCGCTTCCAGACGCAGAAACTCCGCCGCAGCCGCGTGCTGGGAGTTCGCCGGACGGTCGTAGTCGATCGAAACGCCGGCTTCGGTGAGAATGCGACGCGTCTCCTCCAGCGCCGCCCGCGCGACGCCGATCGCCATCGCCGCCACCAGCGGACGGGTGTTGTCGAACGTCTGCATGACGCCCGCGAAACCCTTGGCCGTATCGATCTCCGGCGTGCCGAGGAGGTTCTCCTTGGGCACCCGGCAGTTCTCGAACCGCAGCACCGCCGTGTCCGAAGCGCGGATGCCGAGCTTGTGCTCGACGCGCACTACCTCGAAACCCGGCGTGCCCTTCTCCACCACGAACGACTTGATCGCCGCGCGGCCCTTGGACTTGTCCAGCGTCGCCCACACGACCACCGCGTCCGCGCGCTCGCCCGACGTCACGAAGATCTTCTCGCCGTTCAGCACGTAGTGGTCGCCGTCGAGGCGCGCCGTCGTGCTGACCGCCGCGGAGTCCGAGCCGAAGGACGGCTCGGTGATCGCCATCGCCGCCCACATGCCGGAGAAGCGCTCGAGCTGCTCGTCCGTCGCGACCGAGCCGATCGCCGCGTTGCCGAGGCCCTGGCGCGGCATCGACAGCAGCAGGCCGACGTCGCCCCAGCACATCTCGATCGTGCCGAGGACGACGTTCAGGTTGGCGCCGTTGCGGTTGCCCTTCTCCTTGTCGTCGGAGCCGGAGCGCCGCACGCCCGCCGCGCCGGCGCCGCCCTCGCCGGAGGAGTTGAGCCCGTCCAGCAGCGCCGCGAACATGTCCAGCTCGCTCGGGTAGGTGTGCTCCGCGCGGTCGTACTTGCGCGAGATCGGCCGGAACACCTCGGCCGCGGCCTGGTACGCCTGGTTGATCAGGGCGCCGGCCTTCTTGGGAGCTTCCAGGTTGATCATGAGTCAAAGCCCTTTCTAAAGAAGGACGGCGCCTTCCATGACGCCGATGGCGCGCAGGTCGCGGTACCAGCGTTCGACCGGGTGCTCCTTGACGAAGCCGTGCCCGCCGAGCAGCTGCACGCCCGCGCTGCCGATCTGCATGCCCTTGTCCGTGGCCAGCTTCCGGGCCAGCGCGACCTCCCGCGCGTAGGACTTGCCCTGCTCGGCGCGCGCCGCCGCGCGCAGCGTCACCAGGCGCAGGCCCTCCAGCTCGATCGCGATGTCCGCGACGGAGAACGCCACGGCCTGCCGGTGGCTGATCGGCTCGCCGAACGCCACCCGCTCGTTGACGTAGGGGACGACGTAGTCGAGGACGGCCTTCGCGGTGCCGGCGGCCAGTGCCGCCCAGCCCAGCCGCGAAAGGCGGACGAGGTCGGTGAAGACGTCGAGCTTGCCGCCGCCGAGAAGTGCGCCCGCGGGCAGGTTCACGTGCTCCAGGTGCAGCTTGCCGGTCGCGGCGCCGCGCAGGCCCATGGCCGGTTCGGCCTCGATGGTCACGCCGGCGGTCGACGACTCGACGAGGAACAGCGCCGGGCCGCGGCCTTCGAGGTCGGCCGAGACGATGAACAGCTCGGCCTGCGCCGCACGCGGGACCAGCGACTTCACGCCGTCGAGCTGGTAGCCCTTCGGCGTGCGGCGGGCCTTCGTCGCGGGCTTGAACGGGTCGTAGAGCGCCTTCTGCTCCTGCAGCGCCAGCGCCGCGGCGGGGACGTTCTCGCCGACGAACGCGGGCAGGTAGTCGGCCTGCTGCTGCTCGTCGCCCCAGCTGACCAGCGCGGTGCTGACCGCCGACGGCGCGAGGACGGCCACGGCCAGGCCGAGGTCGCCGTGCGCAAGCGCTTCCGCGACGAGCGCGTTGGTGACGACCGAGCGTTCGGTGCCGACGCCGCCGAGCTCCTCGGGGATGCCGACCAGGCTGATGCCCAGCTCGGCGGCCCTGGTCAGCAGTCCTTCGGGCGCCTCGAGCTTGGCGTCGGCGTCCGCGGCGGCCGGGCGCAGCTGCTCGGCGGCGAACTCGGTGACCGTCTCGACGATGAGCTGCTGGTCCTCGCTCGGCGTGAGGTCGAACAGCCCCGTGTCGGCGGACGGCGCGAGCCGGGCGGGCTTGCCCAGCTTCTGCACCGACTTGAACGACCGGGTCGCCGCGCCGGCGACGCGGAAGCCATTGCGCGTTCCCGCCGTGACCAGGCCTTCGATGGGCTTGCGCAGCCCCGCCCGATCGACGACCTTGCTCCCGGCCAGCCGGGTCAGCGCGGAAAGGCCCCAGCCCATCGCGTCCCGTTTCCTTGGCGCAGCCATGTGGCCCTCCATCCGTTACCTACTCGCCAGTAGGTTAACCGGTGGGCGGGGATCGCGCCAGTGTGGGCTCACTTACGGGTGGGCGGCGTGCACCTTTCTGCGCCAGTCCGCGAGCCGAAGTCGCTCGAAAGTGATGAGCCCGAGCACGACCGCGGCGGCGATCAGCAGCAACGCCGCGGCGGGCACGTGCTCCAGCAGCGGCGTCGCGGCGACCAGCAGCACGCCGACGACCAGCCGCTGGACGTTCCAGCTGCCGAGGTTGCGCTTGCGCAGGGCGCTCAGCGCGATCAGGTAGACCGCGAGCCCGCCGGTCAGCGCCCAGATCGGGACGCCGTGCAGCGCCTCGTCGGGCGAATGGTGTCCAGTGTCGGCAATGTATACAAAGGCCTTCTTCAGGCCGAGCGCGACGAGCACGATGCCGGCGATCAGCGGCAGGTGCAGGAAGGTGTAGGTGTCGGTGGCGAGCTTCGTGCGCTCGGTGCCGGTGGCCTGGGTCAGCCGGTGTTCGGAGACGCGCGCGACGACGTCGAAGTACGTCCACCACATCCCGGCGGCCAGCGCGAGCCCGCAGACGGCCGCCCCGGTGACCAGCCACGACATCGGCAGCGGCCCGATCCCGATGCCGATCGCGACGATCGACTCGCCGAGCGCGATGATCACGATGAGCCCGAACCGCTCGGCGAAGTGCGCGGGCGAGTTGAGCCGCCAGCCGTCGGGTCCGGCGAGGTAGACGTTGAGGTAATCGGCCAGCAGCGCGACGACCCACAGCCCCAGCTGCCACGGCCCGCTCAGCGCGGTGCTCACGGCGAGCAGCCCGACGGACGGCAGCAGCCCGACGAACATCCGCAGCAGGACGTGCTTGAGGGCTGGATCGTGTTTCGCCGCGCCGAGATAGGCGACGAGGTGCAGCAGCCGCACGAGCGCGTAGCAGACGACGAAGAGAACGGGCGCGAACAAACCGCCGGGACGGTCGACGAAGGCCTCAGGGATGGTGAGCGACACGAGGAACATGACGGCCATGGCCCCGAACATGGCCAGCCGGGCCACCCCGTGGTCGACGTGGATGGTGGTCCCGAGCCAGGCATAGGAGCACCAGCACCACCACAGGACGGCGAGCATGACGAGCCCCTGCCCGACCCCGGCGGGGCTCAGGTGATCGGCCATCAGCTGGGTGGTCTGGGTGATGGCGTAGACGAAGACCAGGTCGAAGAAGAGCTCGATGGTGGAGACGCGGTGGTCCTCATCCGCGGTCACCAGGTGCAGTCGTCTCGTGGGCACGCCGAATTATGGACGAAACAAGGACAAGGAGGACCGGTTTCCCGGTAACGCCCTGCGCGAACATGGCCGAGTGTGCATGGGTCTGGGACAATGAGCGACGGACGTGGGGAGGTGGGTCGTGCATTCCTATGCGGCCGCGCACCACAAGACGATCATGGCCGTCGACATCGCCGGCTACAACGACCCCAAGCGCACGACAGCCCACCGGCTGGTCGTCCACGACGGGTTCTGGAAGCTCATGCGCACGGCGTTCGCCGAGGTGGGCATCCCGTGGGACGTGCTGTTCATGGAGAACACCGGCGACGGCGCGTTGATCCAGCTGCCTCCGGAGGTGGCGAAGGCCGACCTGGTGGCCCAGCTGCCCGACCGGATGTTGGCCGAGCTGCGCCGGCACAACGAGGTGCACGCCGACGGGGCCAAGATGCAGTTGCGGGTCTCGCTCCACGCGGGTGAGGTGTACCAGGGCAGCCACGGAACGGTCAGCGATGCGAACAGTTTCGCGTGCCGCCTGTTGGAGGAGCCGGCGGCGAAGAAGGCGCTCAAGGACTCGGGCGCAGCGATCGTGTTGATCGTTTCGGATGGTTTCTACCGGGACGTGGTCCGCGCGGACCCGGCCGCGGACCCGGGCTCGTACTTCCGGATTCCGGTATCGGTGAAGGAAACGAAGAGCGAAGCGTGGCTACGCTTGCTCGGCGTGGTCACCAACGGTTTCCCGGTGCGGGCTACCCGGCCGTCGACGCCGGCGGAGCTGTCCACCCTGGTGGATGCGCTGCTCGCGGTTCCGTGCGTGCGCAAGGCCGACAGTCGCCGACTGCTGCTTGATCTTTTCTCTCGCCGGGAAATCGCCGACGTCGTGCCGTACCACGCCGAAGATCGGTTGCACGTGATCGCATTGGCCAAGACCTGCCAGCGGTTCACCGGGGGGCTGGGCGACCTCCTCGACGCGATCAGGACGATCGAGCCGGAATCCCCGCAGGTCGCCGCGCTCGCCACGATCATCGGCCAGTGGCCGGACCGATGAAGATCTGATTCTTTGTCCAGCTTTTGGCCCTTTTCCGGCCGGAGCCGCTGGGTAAACTCTCCATTCCCGGGCTCGCACGACGGAAGGTGGTTCGTCACGTGTCGGCCGGCGAAAAGCTGTATGGACCGGGGCGGGAGTACCGGGCCTGGCCAGGCACCAGAGTGGCGGTCCGCGAAGCGATCGTGAACGTCCTCGCCTCCGCCGGGCTCGCCGTCGATCCGGCGGGACGAGCGTTGCTCCTGGACCTCGTTCACGACAATCTGGGCTTTCCGCTTACCGTTCCGGAGCAGGCTACCGGCCGGGACCACTTGATCGAAGTCGTCAATGCCTGCGCGAAGGCGGACGGCGGGATGAGCGCGCTCGCCGCCGCCGTACGGATGATGCGCCCGGATTCCCCGGAATCCGAAGCGGTTCGACGGCTCGTGCACCAGCCGCGGATGCACGACCTGTTGCCCGAAACGGAATCGGTGTGGCTGCGCACGGCGTTGTCCGGTGTCGTGCAGCCCCGGCTGGCCGCGCTGGTCCGCCGCGCCGCCGGGCAGGCCGGTCCGCTGCCCGAAGTGCGGGACGCGTGGGAAGCCTTCTGCGTACTTTCCGATTTCAACACTCCGGCGACTGGTCTGCCGCCGTCTTTGACGTTCGTCGAACTGCTCGCCGCGAAATGCTCTGCGGAACTCGGGAATCGGCTGCGCGAGTGGAACACCGTCCAAGCCCGGCGGTTGCAGGCCGAGGCCCGCCTGCTCGAACTGCGTGCGGAACGGGAGCAGACGGTGCCCGAAGGCGCCCGGCTGCACCTGGTGATCGTCGTGCAGCCGGACGGGATCGACCCCGATCGGCACCTCGTTTCCCATTGGCGGCAGGAGGATCCGGCCGAATGGCCGCCCGCGCGCGGCGGTCTCGTCGCGGTCGCCGTCGAACAGCTTGAGTACCACGTCGACGCGCTCGTCGTGGACGCCGAAAGGGCCTGGGCGGAGTACCGCGGCGAAGTCGCACTCGAGTTCGTGCTGCCACGCTCCTTGTTGAACCTGCCGGTGCACCTGTGGAGCAAGGAGCACGAAACCGGCGATCCACGACCGCTCTTCCTCGATTACCCGATCGTCGTCCGTTCACTGGAACGGATGCGATCCCGCCAGTGGCATCGCGCCTGGCGGATACGGTGGGAAGCGATGATGGCCGATCCGTCGGCTGACCGGGTGTATTACTGCAATGGCGAAGATACCGGGGAACGTCACCGGCTCGACGCGATCCTGAGCGACGAGAACTGGGTCGTCATGATGCTCGACTGCGCTCCACCGCCGCGTCCGCGGCCGGGCGCGGACGCACTTGCAGCGGGATTGCGTTCGGGCCTGCCGGCTCTGCTGTGGCACCCGGACGCGTCCCTGGATCTCCTGCGGAAGGTGGTCACGTGGCTCGTCGAAAGCGGAGGGCTCGACGACCTCCCGGCGCGCGTCCAGGCTTCGCGAAGGGCGGCTTTCCGGGACGTCACCATTCCGGTGGACCTGACGGTGGCGCGCAATCTGGTGATCCTCTGGGACGACCCGGACCGCCAGGTTCTCCTCGACGGACCGCCGTTCCCGGCAGGCACGCGGAAGGGGAGTCCGGATGAGCGAGACCGTGCGTCCTGATGGGCGGCACAGCTGGTGGATCTACCAAGGCACTGGCCGTCCTCTGGGCGACATAGACCTGATGGAGCTGTTGCCGCCGGCGCCGCCGTGGCGGGTCTTCGACGGGGAACCCCCTCGCGAAGCCGGCCCGGTGCCCGAGGACGACCGGGAGACCGATCGCCGGCTCGGTGCCGCACGTCACCTCGCCGCCCGCCTCGTCGACCCGCACGAGGTCGAGATGGTCAACGCGGCGCTGTACCTCCGGCGCCCGCTGCTGGTGACCGGGCAACCGGGCAGCGGGAAGTCCAGTCTTGCCTACCGGATCGCGCGAGAGCTTCGGCTCGGCCGGGTGCTGCGCTGGCCGATCGGCTCCCGAACGACGGTGAAGGACGGACTGTACGGGTACGACGCCATCGGCCGCGCGCAGGCTGCCGGCGCGCGCCTCTCCGCCGCAGGCGACCGGACCGGCGCAGCGGACGAGCCGCCGATCGGCGAGTTCGTCCGGCTGGGACCGCTGGGCACCGCGTTCCTGCCGCGGCGGCTGCCGCGGGTGTTGCTCATCGACGAGCTGGACAAGTCGGAAGCGGACCTGCCCAACGATCTGCTGAGCCTGTTCGAGGACGGCGAATTCGACATCTTCGAGTTGGTGCGGGTGCGCAGCCGAACGCCTTCGGTCGAAGTGTTCACGGCGGACCCGGACGGCACAGCGCGGATCGCCAAGGGCCGCGTGCGGTGCTGCGCGTTCCCGATCGTGGTGATCACCAGCAATGGGGAGCGTGACTTCCCGCCGGCTTTCCTGCGCCGATGCCTCCGGTACGAAACCAAGGAGCCCGACGCCGAGCAGCTAGCCGCCATCGTGGCCGCCCACGCCCTCACGAGTCCGGAAACCTCCCGGCTCATCGACGAGTTCCTCAACCGCCGCCGCGCCGTGGGCGGCCTCCCGTCGGACAAGCTGCTCGACACGATCTACCTGGCCACTTCCGGCGCGTACCGGCCGGACGACGAATCGTGGCCACGGGTGGTCGATGCGTTGTGGCGGCAGCTCAACTCCCCGGCCCGCTGACGTGGAAGTACCGGCGGGCGGACCACCGGGCTCCGGACTCACCTGGAGCGAGCTCGGCGACGCGCTGTGGCTGGCCGCGGCGATCAAGGACACCGACACCGACGCCGGCTCTCGGCGCGAGATCCCACCGGGCGACGAACCCGAAGCGGTGCCGGAGCCACCAGTGCCGGCGCCCGCCCCGGCACCCGAGCCACTCGAATCCGTGGCCGCGGAGGCACGGGCTCCGCACCGGATGGTCGCCGGTCTCACGCGCGAGGCCGTCGCGGCGCTCTCGGGCAGCTCTCCGGCCGGCAGCACGCCGACGGTACCCGCTCTGCCCGGAGCGGCGGACATCCTCCGCGCGCTTCGGACACTCAAGCTGACCCGCCCGTCACCACGAGAGGACGACGCCGTCCTCGACGAAGACCTCACTGCGGAGACCTGCGTCCAGAACGCGATCTGGCTGCCCGTCACGGTCCCGGGCCGGATCCGGGCGCTCGACCTCACCCTCGTGATCGACTCGGGACCTTCGATGGCCCTGTGGCAGCCGACGATCGACGCGTTCCTCGCGGTGCTCGGTCAGCTCGGCGCGTTCGGCTCCATCCGGATCCGGCACCTGACCGCGGAACGCGGTCCGGACGGTGGCCCCCCGCGGCCCGTTCTCCGGGGAAGCTCGGCGGACGCGCCGGCGCGCAGCCCGGCCGAGCTGCTCGACCCGAGCGGTCACCGTGTGCTGCTGGTGCTCACCGACGGAGCGAGCGAGCTTTGGCGCGACGACCTCGCTGCACCGATGCTCGCGCAGTGGGGACGCGTGATGCCGGTGGCCGTCGTGCACCTGCTGCCGCAGTGGTTGTGGAGCCACGGCGGGCTCAACCCGCAGCAGGTCCTGCTCGTCACGCCCGGACCGCTGCGGCCCAACCAGAGCTACGGCGTGGAGCTTCCTGACGCCTGGCTCACGGCCGACGAGCCCGCCGGTCCGGACCTGCGCACGGTGCCGATCCCGCTGGTCGAACTGGACGCGCGCTGGCTGGGTTGGTGGGCGCGGCTGGTCACGCGGGCGCACCGGGACCCTGTCACCGCCACCGTGCTCCTGGCGTCCGACGAGCCCGATCCGATGCCCGGCTCGGGGGACGAGCAGGCCACCGCGGTGACCCCGCAGGAACGCGTGCGGCGGTTCCACGGTGTCGCGTCGGAGCCGGCGTTCCGGCTCGCCAAGCTGCTGGCCGCGGTTCCGGTCAGCCTGCCGATCGCCCGGTTCGTCCAGGCCGAGCTGGTGCCCGAGGCGAGCACGGCGCACCTCGCCGAGGTCTTCACGAGCGGCCTGGTGGAACTCCCGGCCGGTGCCGGCCCGGAACGGACCTGGGACGACGTCGTCTTCGAGATCCCGGCTCCGGTCCGGGCCGCGCTGCTGGCCGCCGGACGCCGGTCGGAGACCGCGGAGGTCGTGGTCGCGGCCACCGACCGGTTCGGGGCCGAGCACCCGGTGCTGGTGCGGCTGCGGGACGCCCTGGCCGATCCGGACCTGGCCCGGTTGCCGGACCGGTCCGCGGAGCTGGTGCCCGAGCTACGGCTGGAGGAGGCGGTCATGCGGGCGTTGTCCGGGCCGTACCTGGCCCGCGCCGACCGGCTGCGGGTGCTGGAGCTCGAGCTGGCCACGGCCGAGGCGATGGCGGACGTCCCCACCCGACCGGACGACGAGGAACCGGAGCAGCAGCCATCGCGTCGCTCCGGGCCGGTGAGCACCGATTCGCCCGCAGTCGTCGGTGAGGTGCCCAGCCGCAACCCGGGCTTCGTCGGTAGGCACGGCCTGCTCGCCTCGGTGGCGCGCCGGATGGACCGCGAATCGCGGGCGGTGCTGACCGGGATGGGCGGCCTCGGCAAGACCCAGCTCGCGATCGAATACATCCACCGCCACCTCCAGGACTTCGATGTCGTCTGGTGGATCCGTGCCGCGCAGGAGATGCAGATCCGCGCGTCGCTGACGGAGCTGGCGCGACAGCTGCGGCTGCCGGGCGCGGACGAGTCCGTCACCGCTGTGCCCGCCGTGCTCGAAGCGCTGCGGACGGGCTCGCCCCAGTCCCGCTGGCTGCTCGTCTTCGACGCCGCCGTGGGGCCCGAGCAGCTCGCCCCGTACCTGCCCGACGGTCCCGGCCGGATCCTGGTCACGTCTCGCGAGACGAACTGGGCCGGTACCTTCGCCGAGCCGATCGAGGTCGGCCTGTTCGAGCGAGCGGAGAGCAAAGAGCTCCTGTGCCGGCGCGATCCGGTGATCACCGACGACCAGGCCGACGAGCTCGCGGGTAAGCTGGGCGATCTCCCGTTGGCGCTCGCCCAGGCCGCGGCTTGGCGCGCGGAGACGAGCATGCCGATCGAGGAGTACCTGCGGCTGTTCGACGAGAAAGTCGCGGAGATCCTCGAAGCCTCGATCCCCGCCGAGTACGAGGTGCCGATCGCGGCCGCGTGGAGCGTGTCGTTCGACCAGCTGCGGACCCTGGACCCGGCCGCGCACGAGCTGTTGCAGGTGTGCGCGTTCTTCGCACCCGAACCCATCTCCCGGAACCTGTTCACCGGCGTGCACGGCGTCTCGATCGCTCCGGAGCTCGACCTCGCCCTGCGGGACCCCATGCGGCTCGGCCGGGTGCTGCGCGACATCAACCGGTGCGGGCTGGCGCGGCTCGACCACCGCAGCGACACCCTGCTCCTACACCGGCTCGTGCAGCTGGTGCTGCGCAACCGGATGTCACCCGAGCAGCGAGCCGTCATGCGGCACGGCGCGCACATGCTGCTGGCCAAGACCGACCCGAACGCGCCGGCGTCGACCACGGAATGGCCGCGCTACCAGGAGATCGTGCCGCACATGTACGCGGCCGAGCTGATCGAAAGCGACGAACACTGGGTCCGCCAGCTCGTCATCAACCTGATGAAGTTCCTCTACCACTGGGGTGACCACCGCGGGGCCGTCACGCTCGCCGGGCACGCTGTCCGCCACTGGTCCGAGCGCTCGCGAGAGCGGAACGCCGAGCTCCCGGACCCGCAGACGCTCGAAGCTTCGGAGCGGCTCGGGTTCTTCCTCTGCATGCTCGGCCGCTACGCCGAGGCGGCCGAGATCAACCAGCGGACGCTGCAGCTGTACCGCGAGATCGCCGACGAGGATTCCGAAGAGTTGCTCAACGCGCAGCTTTCGGTGGCAGTGGACAAGAAGGCTGCAGGCGACTTCTTCGAAGCCAGGGACCTGAACCTGCGGATCTACGCGAAGGCCAGCAAGCTGTTCGGTGTCGACGACCCGGTCACCCTGGACGCGGCTTCCGACCTGGTCGTCTCGTGGCTGCTCACGGGCGAGTACGAAAAGGCGCACCGGCTCTGCGCGGAGACCTACCGCCTTCGCCACGACGTGCTGGGCCAGGACAACGCGGCGACGATCACGACGTTGACCCTGCTGGTGATCAGCCGCCGCGAGCTGGGCGACTTCGCCTGGGCGCGTGCCGAGCAGGAGAAAGTGGTCAAGCGCGTGCGCGAATTGTTCGGCGAGGGCACGGTCGGGGTGTTGCGGCGCAACCACTTCCTCGCTGTAGCCCGGCGCAAGGACGGTGATTACCCCGCCGCGCTCACGCTGTCGGGCCGGGCACTCGGGCAATTCCGGCTCAGCTACGGCGAAGGACACCCCAACGCGGTGGCGTGCGCGCTCGCGCACTCCATCGATCTGCGCCACGCGGGCCGGCTGGACGAGGCGCTCGAGCTGGGTCTGCGGGCCCTGGAGCTCTACCGCCGCAGTCTCGGCGAGCACCACCCGCACACCCTGGCCGCCGAGGTGGACCTGGCCGTCACGTTGCGGCAGCGGGGAAGCGCCGAAGCGGCCGCCCGGCAGGATGAACGGTCACTCGACCGGCTTCGCGACCGGCTCGGCGACGACCACCCGCACGCCATCGCGTGCGCGACGAATCTGGCGAACGGCTGGTTTGCGCTGGGCGAGGTCGAGCGTGCGCTCTGGCTGGACACCGAAGTGCTGCTCCGAGCCCGTCGCACACTCGGCGACCACCACCCCGGCACGCTGGCGACCCGGCTCAACCGCGCGCTCGACCTGCAGCGGCTGGGCCGGACCCTGGAAGGCCGGGCCGAGCAGTCGGCGGTGGTGGCGCGGCTCCGGCGCGCGTTGCAGGACAGTCATCCCATGCTGGCCGTAGCCGAGCGTGGCAGCCGGGCGGAGTGCGACATCGACCCGATGCCGCTGTAGGCGTTCAGGCCGGGGCCTGGCCGAGCCACGCGGCGAGGTCCTCGACCGCCGGGGGCGCCGATGTGCTGGTGCGGAGGTCGCGGTGCACCGCACGGACGAGTTCCGGGCAGCGCAACAGGGTTTCCGACGCTACATTGTCCTTTTCGGACAGTGTAAGGCCGAGTCCCGCCAGTGCGGATGGGTGGTCGGGGTCGGTCTCGAGTACGGTCCGGTAACCGGCCACAGCGTCGTCGATCCGTCCGGCGATGTACGCGTAGTCGGCTTCCAGCGCGCCGCGCACCTGCGGCCAGAGTTCCGCCAGCCGGGCGTCACCGTTCTCGCCGAGCAGCAGCCGGATGAGGTCCGCGCGGGCGTTGTGCCATTCGCCGTCCGAGACGGTGTCCAGCACCACGGACTCGGTCAGGTCGACCGCGGGCGGCCGCGTATCGCCCGCCAGCCACGCGCTCACGAGCTCCTTCACCGTTTCCAGCGCGGGGCGGAAGTGGCGCAGCCGCCAGCCGGCGTAGTGGTCTGTGGTCAAGATGTCGGCCCAGCGCGCCGCTTCGGCCTGGACGGGCTCGTCCTGCCACGGTCTCAGCCGTTCCGCGATGCCGTCGAGGAATCGCCGGCCGACTTCGTTCAGTGCCGGGTCGTCGCGGATCGCCTGCAGTGTCCGCCAGGTCTGTCCTCGCCAGTGTGCGAACTCGAACGCGGCGAGCCGATCGTCCGGTGCGGCCGCCAAGAACACCTTCCAGCACCACGTCACGCCGAAGAACGCGTAGATACCGTGCACGACTCCGCCGAGCGGGCGGGGGTCTTCGCGCCAAGGCGCGTAGATGCGTTCGGTGCGGTCGTCGTCGTGAAGCCGGATCAGGTGCAACAGCCCGCCGAGCCGGATGTGGTGGAACTCGTGGACCAGGGCGGCGGCCAGCTCTGCCGGGTTATCGGGCTCGGCGATCACCACGCTGCCGAAGGCTTCCCCGGTCGACGCGCTGGGCAGACGGAAGGGGACCGCGGGCTCCGGGACGACCGAGTCGAGACCGGCGGCCAGCGCCTCGGTGAATTCCGGCAGGTGGTCGGAGATCATCCGCCAAGCGCGGCCGAGCATGTCCCGCCAAACTTCGAAGGCCTCGGTGCTCAGCCGGTCCGGGGCGACCGGTGTGAACAGACCGCGATACGGATCGAGGTCGTCGATCCGCAGTTTCAGCGTGGCTCCCCCAGCGTCCGTAGCGATGGTGCGGACGCCGCACCATCCAGCGGAGTCGGTGGCCGGATCGGCCGGCAGCCTCACCGACGACGCGTGATCGTTGGTCACCTCGACGACGCCGTGCTCGCTGCGCACGCGGGCGACGGAAAACGCTTCCGGGTGCGAGAGATGGGCCAGTCCGAGGGTGGGCAGTGCGACCCTGCCGTGCCAAGCCGGGACCTCGAGCGTGAAGTCGAGTCTCGCGAGGATGGCCGCGGCCGCGGCGAGCGCGTGGAAGTGACCGATGATCATCCACGGCGGCTGCTCCGGCGTAAGCCGGTCGTCGAGCATCCGGGTCGCGTAACCGGCCCAGAACCCGGTGTAGGGATGAGCCAGCACCGTGTTCAAGGCGTCCGGGTCCGCCGTCTCCACCCGGGTCAGCAGATTCCAGGCCGCTTCCAGGGAGGGGAGCGGTGTGGTGTCTTCCGCTTCGTCGATCAGCCAGCGAAGGAGGAGAAGCCGCCGGCTGCGTTCGGCGGCGCGCAGAGCTCGGACGCCGTCGGCGCCCCCTTCACCGCGGGACAGCTGGTCGAACAGGGACCACGGCAAAGTGTGCGCGGACAGTTCGGGAACTGAGGTGCTCGGAGTCGGCACGGGAAGACCTTTTCCTGAATCAGTCGACCCGCTTGGCGCCGCCGCTTGAACTGGCGGTGACGGGAATGTGCGCTGTTCGCTCGACGGCGTGCCGCAATGAGCGGTGAAGCGCCGCTGAGTTGAGTGCCCGCAGCGCGGACAGTGGCATGGAACCGAGATCGACGAGTTCGGCCGCGACACCCGGGTCTCCGTTGCCACCCGGCGATCGCATAGCGTCCCCTCTCGGTCTGGAGGGCTGAAAAGCTAGCAGCACGGTGTAAGCATGTTGTCGTCGGGCCGGTCGTAGTGCACGCGCAGACTACCGCTGCGAACGCCCGTGCAGCGTGTCTGTGCAGCCTACCTCGGAAAACGCTCCCCGGACCACCCTTCGCGGCCCCTGTCGTCACCCCACGGGAATCCCCGGCGAGTGAATTATTGGGTCACGTGCTCGTTCTGTAACGCTTCCGAGGCGGATGTCAGCAATTTGTCACCCGTGTGGTTCGAAAAATGCCCCCGATACCCCGAGCACGGTGTGCAGCAACGCCGTCAGCTTCGCCTCGAAGTGCGGCCGCGCCGCCAAGCGGCGCGTCCGGGCGAGGTCGTTAGCGATCGTTAACGCCGCGTGGACCGTGATCTTCGCTTCGCGCGCCGGCAACTCGGGACGCACCGCTGACAGCAGCGTCACCCACTGGGCCACGTAGTCCCGCTGGACACGCAGCAGGTCCGCCTTGTCGCGGTCCGGCATCGTCACGCGGTCCGCCGAGAACGACACCAGCAGCTCCGGCGTGTGCAGGATCGTGTGCACGTACGACGCCGCCAGGCGGCGCAGCGCGGACACTTCGTCCGGTGCCTGCAGCGCGCGCTCCGCGGCCAACGCCAGCCTGTCTGCCGCGCGGTGTCCGATTGCGACCATCAGGGCCGCCTTGCTCGGGAAGTGGCGGTACACGCTCGGGCCCGCTATGCCCGCCGCCGCTCCGATGTCCTCCATGCTCACGTCGTGGAAGCCTCGCTGGGCGAACAGTGTCGTCGCCTCCGCCAGGACCTGCTCACGGCGGGACGGCGTGCCGAGGCCCGCGATCGGCGATGAAGGCGGTGACGAAGGCGCTGGGAGTGTGGCGTTGAGCACACCGAGAGCCAGTTCGACCAGTAGTGCGGCGAAGCGTCGGCGCGCCACCGACGTGTGGTGGACAGACACGCTCCCGAACACCGACAGGGCGGCCCAGCAGAGCAGCTCCGCGTCCTCAGCCGGTAAGTCCGGACGCTGAGCCAACAGCGCCTTCGACCACGTCGCCAGCGCCAGCGTCGACCGGCGGGCGATCTCGCGCTGGTCCTCCTTCGGGAGGTGACGTCCCTCCCAGCGCCACAACGCCGCGATCTCGCGTCGCTCGACGGCCTGCGTCGCGAGCCGTCCGAGGAGGGATTGGAGCTGGTCAGAAGCGGGATCCGAGTCCGACAGCGCCTCCGCCGTGGCCGCCTCGAGGTCCTCGAAGCCGTTTAGTACAACGTAAGAAAGGATTGCCTGCTTGTCCGCGAAGTGTCGGTACAGCGCCGGCCCGGTGACGCCCGCCGCGTCCGCAATGTCCTTGATGCCGACGCCGGGGAAGCCGCGGGCGCGGAACAGTTCCGCCGCCACCGCGGCCAGCTGGGCCTTGCGGTCGCGTGGTCGCGTGCTGCGCTCAACGTCGGTCATGGTGAGTGAACGATAGCGGCTAACGGCACACCTGCAACCCATTGACACCATGGGGTTATCCGGCGATATGTTAATGGCCATTAGCCCTACTGGCCGGTATCATCGGCCAAGGTACGAAGACGTCCCACACGCTCGCGAGGAGTTGTTCTGTGAGTAGCGAGGCCTACATCTACGAGGCGATCCGCACGCCTCGCGGCAAGAACAAGGGCGGTGCCCTGCACGGCACCAAGCCGGTCGACCTGGTGGTCGGCCTGATCGAAGAGCTCAAGGTCCGCCACCCGAACCTCGACCCGAAGGCGATCGACGACATCGTGCTCGGCGTCGTCTCCCCGGTCGGCGAGCAGGGCGCCGTCATCGCGCGCACCGCCGCGCTGAACGCCGGCCTGCCCGAGACCGTCGCGGGCGTGCAGCTCAACCGCTTCTGCGCCTCCGGCCTGGAAGCCACCAACACCGCCGCGCAGAAGGTCCGCTCCGGCTGGGACAACCTGATCATCGCCGGCGGCGTCGAGTCGATGTCGCGCGTGCCGATGGGCTCCGACGGCGGCGCGCTGTTCATGGACCCGACCACGGCGTACGACAACTACATCGTCCCGCAGGGCACCGGCGCCGACCTGATCGCGACGATCGAGGGCTTCTCCCGCGAGGACGTCGACCGCTGGGCCGTCCGCTCGCAGGATCGCGCCGAGGCGGCCTGGTCCGGCGGCTACTTCGCCAAGTCCGTCGTCCCGGTCAAGGACATCAACGGCGTGACGGTCCTCGACCACGACGAGCACCGCCGTCCCGGCTCCACCGTCGAGGGCCTCGGCAAGCTCAAGCCCGCCTTCGCCGGCATCGGCGAGCTGGGCGGCTTCGACGCCGTGGCGCTGCAGAAGTACCACTCGGTCGAGAAGATCAACCACGTCCACACCGGCGGCAACTCCTCCGGCATCGTCGACGGCGCCGCGCTGGTGCTGGTCGGCTCCGAGCAGATCGGCAAGACCTTCGGGCTGACCCCGCGCGCCCGGATCGTGGCGACGGCGTCGATCGGCTCCGAGCCGACGATCATGCTCACCGGCCCCACCCCGGCCACCGAGAAGGTCCTGAAGACCGCGGGCCTCAAGCCCGAGGACATCGACCTGTGGGAGCTCAACGAGGCGTTCGCGTCCGTCGTGCTCAAGTGGATAAAGGACCTGCACCTCGACGAGGACAAGGTCAACGTCAACGGCGGCGCGATCGCCATGGGCCACCCGCTCGGCGCCACCGGCGCGATGCTGGTCGGCACCGTGGTCGACGAGCTGGAACGCCGCCAGGCGCGCCGCGCCCTGGTGACCCTGTGCATCGGCGGCGGCATGGGCGTCGCGACCATCATCGAGCGGGTGTGAGGAAAGAAATGGCCGAGAGCAAGACCATCCGCTGGGAACAGGACGAAGACGGCATCGTCACGCTGACCCTGGACGACCCGAACCAGTCGGCGAACACGATGAACGCCGCGTTCCGGGAGTCGCTCGGCGTCACGGTCGACCGCCTGGAGGCAGAGAAGGACTCCATCACCGGCGTTGTCATCACGTCCGCCAAGAAGACGTTCTTCGCCGGCGGCGACCTGAACGACCTCATCCAGGCCAAGCCGGAGAACGCGGTCGAGCTGACCGAGGGCAGCACCTTGATGAAGGGGCAGATGCGCCGCATCGAGCAGCTCGGCAAGCCGGTCGTCGCGGCGATCAACGGCGCCGCGCTCGGCGGCGGCCTGGAGATCGCGCTGGCGACGCACCACCGCATCGCCGCCGACGTCAAGGGCAGCCAGATCGGTCTGCCCGAGGTGACGCTGGGCCTGCTGCCCGGCGGCGGTGGCGTCGTGCGCACTGTCCGTTTGCTGGGTATCCAGAGCGCGTTGCTGAACGTCCTGCTGCAGGGCCAGCGGCACCGTCCCGCCAAGGCGCTCGAGCTCGGCCTCGTGCACGAGCTCGTCGGCACGGTCGAGGAGCTCGTCCCCGCCGCGAAGGCGTGGATCAAGGCGAACCCCGAAGGCGGCGTCCAGCCCTGGGACGTCAAGGGCTACAAGATCCCCGGCGGCACCCCGTCGAACCCGAGCTTCGCGGCCAACCTCCCGGCGTTCCCGGCCAACCTGCGCAAGCAGATCAAGGGCGCGAACATGCCGGCGCCGCGGGCGATCCTGGCCGCCGCGATCGAGGGCGCGCAGGTCGACTTCGACACCGCGATCACGATCGAGACGCGCTACTTCATCCACCTCGCCACCGGCCAGGTCTCGAAGAACATGACGAAGGCGTTCTTCTTCGACCTGCAGACGATCAACTCCGGCGGCTCGCGGCCGGACGGCTTCGAGAAGTACACGGCCAAGAAGGTCGGCGTGCTCGGCGCGGGCATGATGGGCGCCGCGATCGCGTACGTGTCGGCGAAGGCCGGCATCGACGTCGTCCTCAAGGACGTATCGCTCGAGGCGGCCGAGAAGGGCAAGGGCTACGCGGAGAAGCTCGAGCAGAAGGCCCTTTCGCGCGGCAAGACCACGCAGGAGAAGTCGGACGCGCTGCTGGCGAAGATCAAGCCGACCGGTGACCCGGCCGACTTCGCGGGCGTCGACTTCGTCATCGAGGCCGTCTTCGAGAGCGTCGAGCTGAAGCACAAGGTCTTCGGCGAGATCGAGAGCGTCGTCAACGCCGACGCGGTCCTGGGCTCCAACACCTCGACGCTGCCGATCACCACCCTCGCCGAGGGCGTGCAGCGGACCGAGGACTTCATCGGGATCCACTTCTTCTCGCCGGTGGACAAGATGCCGCTGGTCGAGATCATCTGCGGCGAGAAGACGTCGCCGGCGACGCTGGCCAAGGTCTTCGACTACACGCTGCAGATCAAGAAGACTCCGATCGTCGTCAACGACAGCCGCGGCTTCTTCACCTCGCGCGTGATCGGCACGTTCATCAACGAGGCCGTCGCCGCGCTGGGCGAGGGTGTCGAGCCGGCGTCGATCGAGCAGGCGGGTTCGCAGGCCGGCTACCCGGCGCCGCCGCTGCAGCTGATGGACGAGCTGACGCTGACCTTACCGCGTAAGATCCGCAAGGAGACCCGTGAAGCGGTCGAGGCCGCGGGCGGCACGTGGAAGGCGCACGCGTCGGAAGGCGTCATCGACCGGATGGTCGAGGAGTTCGACCGCAAGGGCCGCTCGACGGGCGCGGGCTTCTACGAGTACGGCGAGGACGGCAAGCGGACCGGGCTGTGGCCGGGGCTGCGCGACGCGTTCAAGTCCGGCTCGGCGGAGGTGCCGTTCGAGGACCTCAAGGAGCGGATGCTGTTCGCCGAGGCGCTCGAGACGGTGAAGTGCTTCGACGAAGGCGTGCTGACGTCGGTGGCGGACGCCAACATCGGCTCGATCTTCGGCATCGGCTTCCCGGCGTGGACCGGTGGCGTCATCCAGTACATCAACCAGTACGACGGTGGCCTGCAGGGCTTCGTCGACCGGGCGCGTGAGCTCGCGGCCCGGTACGGCGACCACTTCGAGCCGCCGCAGTCGCTGGTGGACAAGGCCGCCAAGGGCGAGATCTACGAATAGGCAGTAACTCCGTGAAGGCCACCTCGAGTTTCGCGAGGTGGCCTTCACGGCGTTCAGAGCGTGACCGCCACCTCGGCGTGGCTGACGTGGTCGTCCCAGCGGTTCAGCGTCCGCCGCGCGTCTTCCTCGAGGACGGCTTCTTCGTAGCTGTCGCCGGCGAAGCCACGTACGGCGTCGAGGTCGGTGAAGAACGTGATCGAGGTGAACTCGACGTCGTCACCGTCCGGGCGGCGCAGCAATCGGGCGCCCTGGAAGCCGGGCACGTCACGCAGGTGCTCCGCCACTTCGGTCTCGTAGTGCCGCTGGTAGTCGTCGGCCGTCGCGGCGGGCGCCCAGCCGCGCCAGGTTCGTGCGATCATCTTCGGTTCCCCAATCCGTCGAGGCGCTCGACGGTACCCGCGGTTTCCGAGCGGAAGCTCCACACCGCCGGGTCGACGTGCTCGGTGTCCGGAACCACCACGCGCGGGTCCGCGTGCACGGCGAGCACTGCGGCCTCGACGATCAGGAACTGTCCAGAGGTGTCCGATTGCACTGTCAGCGATCGAGCCTCCAGTTGCAGCGGGCACTCCGCGACGCGCGGCGGGCGCACGAGCCGCGACGGTTCCGGTGTCAGACCTGCGGCTTCGAACTTGGCGCGCTCGTGGCGGAACCCCGGCTTGCTTTCCGGAACCGGGGTGCGGCCGGTCAGCGGCGCCAGGCGCTCCACCGCTTCCCAGTGGCCCGGACCCGGCAGGTTGTGCGCGGTCTGGCGGTCGGCGGCGATGCCGAGCCCGACCGTCCACCCGAGCGCCCACGCCGACGACATCGGGGCCAGGTTCGGGCTGCCGTCGTCGTTCTCGGTGCTCAGCAGCATCACGGGTGTGCCGAACTACAGGATCCGGGGCTTGATCTCCATGGCGCGAACGTAAGCGCCGCAGCGTTCGCCGGGAGCCGAAGTGTCCGGCAGTTTGTCCGTTTGCGTTCGCCCAAAAGCCACTGAACGCGGGTTAACCTCCGCCCATGCGCCGTCCAGTCACGGTGGCTTTCGCCGCCGCCCTGCTCGCCTCGACGTTGACAACGATGTCAGCAGCCGCCGACCTGAGTCCCGCCGACTTCGTCGATCCGCTGATCGGCTCCGCCGGGGACGGCAACACCTATCCCGGCGCCACCGCGCCCTTCGGGATGCTCGCCTGGAGCCCCACCAGCACCCGCGGCGACCAGACGTCGACCGGAGCCGCCAACGGCTACCAGTACGACACCACCCGGCTTCGCGGCTTCAGCCTCACCCACGTCAACGGCGCCGGCTGCAACCCCGGCGCCGCCGGCGACGTGCCGATCCTGCCCTTCGCCGGCGACGTCACCTCGTCGCCGACCGCCGACACCACCGACGCCGTCTACGCGAGCAACTTCAGCCACGCCGACGAAGCCGCGACGCCCGGCCGCTACCGGCTCGGTCTGCAGAACGGCGTCACGACCGACGTCGCCGCCACCGAACGGACCGCGATCGGCACGCTGTCCTACCCGCGGGACAAGCCGGCCAGTCTGCTCTTCCGGACGTCGAACTCCCTGAACGGCAGCGAAGACGCCGAGACTCACATCGACGCGGCGAACCGGCGGGTGACCGGTTCCGTGCTCACCGGCGCGTTCTGCGGCCGCCGCGCGAACGGCGGCGTAAACAACCGCAAGTCCTACTACCGCCTGTACTTCACCGCGCAGTTCGACCAGCCCGTCACCGGCACGGGGACGTGGAAGGACGCGACGCTCCAGCCCGGCGGCACCGACCAGACCGGCGGCGAGGGCTACGCGACCGGAAAGGACCGCGCCGGACGCGGTTCCGGCGGCTACGTCACCTTCGCGCCCGGCAGCAAGGTCACCATGCGGATCGCGATCTCCTACGTCTCCCTCGACGGCGCGGAACGCAATCTTCAGGCCGAACAGCCGAAGAAGTCCACAGTGGACAGCATCGCCGGCAGGACGAAGAAGGCCTGGAACACCGAACTCGATCGGGTGCAGGTCAATGGTGGCACCGCCAACCAGCGGATCACCTTCACCACCGCGATCTACCACAGCCTGCAGCAGCCCAACCTGGTCAGCGACGTCGACGGCCAGTACCTCGGCATGGACCGGAAGCCGCACCGCGTCGAGCGCGGGCAGGACGCGCAGTACTCCAACTTCTCCGGCTGGGACCAGTACCGCGCGCAGGTGCAGCTGCTGGCGCTGGTGGAGCCGCGCGTCGCGGGGAACTTCGCCCAATCGCTGTTCAACTACGCGAAGCAGAACGACGGCGTCTGGGACCGCTGGGTGCACGTCAACGGCGCGACGCACGTGATGACCGGCGACCCGTCCGCGGCGACGATCGCGACCTTCTACGCGATGGGCGTCCGCAACTTCGACTACCGCGGCGCGTTCGACTCGCTGTACAAGCAGGCGACGGTCCCGCGGCCCGAGGGTCTGCAGGACGGCGGCTGTCCCGGACAGTGCGTCGGCCAGCGCCCCAACCTTACGCAGTACGTCATCTCGCACTACGCGCCCAACGACGTCTGCCACTGCTGGGGCGGTGCCGCCGAGACGCTGGAAGACTCCGTCGCCGACTCCGCAATCGGACATTTCGCAGACATGCTGGGCCGCACGCGCGAAGCCGCGGAACTGCACGCGCGCGGCGCGTACTGGCGCAATGTCTTCAACCCGGACACCGGCTACATGCAGGCCCGCAACGTCGACGGCACCTGGGTGACGCCGTTCGACCCGGCGAGCGACCGCGGCTTCGCGCAGGGCAGCGCGGCGGCCTACACCTGGATGGTCCCGCAAGACGTCTCCGGCCTCGCCGACGCGATGGGCGGCAAGCCGACGGCCGTCACCCGGCTCGACGGCTTCTTCCACGACGCGAGCGGCAACTGGCAGCTGAAGGGCGGCGGCCCGCTCAAGTACGACCCGACGAACGAGCCCGACATCCACGCGCCCTGGCTGTACAACGAACTCGGACAGCCGTGGAAGACCCAGGAGACCGTTCGCCAGCTGGTGTACTCCGTATACGGAACCGGACCGTCCGGGCTGCCCGGCAACGACGACCTCGGCACGATGTCCGCGTGGTACGTCTTCGCCGCGCTCGGCATCTACCCGCGCACGCCTGGCACGGGCGAGCTGCTGCTGTCGAGCCCGCTGTTCCCCGGCGCCGTGATCCGGCCGGCGGGTGGGGCACCGATCCGGATCACGACGTCGGGCAGCGGGAAGTACGTCCAGGACGTCCGCCGGGACGGCAGGCCGCAGCGCGACTGGAAGGTCGACGGGTCCTTCCTGCGCGGCGGAAGCCTGGACTTCCGCTTGTCCGAGACGCCGACGACCTGGGGGAGTTAGGGCTCCAGTGCGACGTGCGGCAGGCGGCGGTCCAGCCACCGGGGCAGCCACCACGCCCGGGCGCCGAGCAGGCGCATGATCGCCGGGACGACCAGGCAGCGGATCACCAGCGCGTCGAGCAGGACCGCGGTCGCCAGGCCGAGGCCGAACTGCGCCAGCATCCGCGACGGGTCCAGCAGGAACGCGCCGAACACCAGCACCATGATCGCGCCCGCCGCGGTGATCACCGCGCCGGTCGACGCGAGGCCTTCGCGCACCGCGAGCCGCGCGTCGCCGGTGCGGCGCCACTCCTCGTGCATGCGCGACACGAGGAACACCTCGTAGTCCATCGACAGCCCGAACACGATCGCGAAGATCATCACCGGCACGAACGCCTCGATCGGTCCGGACTGCGCGCCGAACCAGCCGTCGCCGAACACCAGCGTCATGACGCCGAGCGACGCGCCGATGCTCAGCAGGTTCAGCAGTGCCGCCTTGAGTGGGATGAGGATCGACCGGAACACGACCATCAGCAGCAGCGCGGACAGTCCGACGACGACCAGCACGAACAGCGGCAGCCGGTCGGCCACGGCATCCGCGAAGTCCGTCGCGGCCGCCACCGAACCGCCGACCAGGTAATGGCCCGGCAACGTCGGGAGGACGTCGGTCCGCAGGCGCGTCACAAGTTCGGCGGTCGCGGCGTCCTGCGGTGACGTCGTCGGGAACGCCAGGACGGTCCGGCCCATCGGCGGCAGCACACGCGCGATCCCGGGCGTCGAGGCGAGCTTCTGCTGCAGTGCGGCAGTGTTGCCGTCTTCGCTCAGGATCGCGAGCGGACCGCTGAAGCCCGGTCCGAAGCCCTCGGCCAGCAGGTCGTACGCCTTCCGCGTCGTCGATCCGGCGGGGTCGGTGCCGGCGTCGGCGAACCCGAGCCGCATGCCCGCGGCCGGAATGGCCAGTCCGATGAGGACGATCAGGCCGATCGCGAGCGGGGCCAGCGGGCGTTT
Organism: Amycolatopsis sp. NPDC101161; assembly: GCF_044768185.1. Classification (NCBI taxonomy): domain Bacteria; kingdom Bacillati; phylum Actinomycetota; class Actinomycetes; order Pseudonocardiales; family Pseudonocardiaceae; genus Amycolatopsis; species Amycolatopsis sp. NPDC101161. The sequence goes on along the minus strand of NZ_JBIWPI010000002.1, from coordinate 531,534 downwards.
CTGGACGCCGTCGGCGAGCCGTCGCCACGTCTTGCCGTGCTCACGCCGGGCGGCATGCTTGCGGATGCCGCGTTCGAGCCGTTTGCCGAACAGCGACAGCAGCGCGGGCAGGAGCGTCACCGATGCGAGCATGGTCATCAGCACGGTGAGCGCGACGGCCAGCGCCACCCCGCGCAGTCCGCCGAGGCCGAGCGCGAGCAGGCCGAGCAGCGCGATGATCACCGTCGTCCCGGCGAACAGCACCGAACGCCCGGCGGTGTCGAGCGCGCGCCGCGCGGCGGTGTCCCGGTCGTGGCCGGCGAGGATCTCGCCGCGGTAGCGGGAGAAGATCAGCAGCGCGTAGTCCACGCCGACGCCGAACCCGACCAGCATCATCAACGGCGACGTGTAGCTCGCGATGTCGACGAAGTGCGAGACGACCGTGATCACGCCCAGCGTGCTGCCGACGGCGAACACCGCGGTGATCACCGGCAGCCCGGCGGCGAGCAGTGAACGGAACAGGAACACGAGGATGACCAGCGCGGCGAGCAGCCCGACGCCTTCCGCCGGGCCGCCGCCTCCGGAGAGTCGCTTGATCGGGTCGCCGGCCAGCGCCACTTCGACCGGTCCGGCCTGCTTCGCCGTGTCGGCGAACTTGACGATGTCGTCGTACGCGAGGTCGGTCGAAGCCGCGTCGAAGGTGACGGTGGCGTAGCCGATCCGGCCGTCCGGGGAGAGCGTGTCGAACGGCCCGGCCACCGACCGCACGTGCGGCTGCAATCGGACATTTCCCAGACTGTTTTCGATCGTTGCGCGGTGCGTGCTGAGCCCGTTGTCCGCCTTGTAGACGATCTGCGCCGACGCGCCGGACTGCGCGGTGTTCCGCAGAAGGTCGACGACCTGCTGCGACTCGGTGCCGGGCAGCGAGTTGTCGTCGTGGAACGCGCTGCCGGTGAGCCGGGAGGTGAACGTGACGCCGATGAGGACCAGCGCCCAGAGTGCGACGGCGAGCCACCGGTGGCGCTGCGCCCAGCCGGCCAGTTTCGCCAGGCTTCCCCCGGTGGGGCGAGTGATGGTGTCCATGGGGGACAAGGATTCGCCGCGAGGGCACTACTCCGCGTCGCGCGGCGGAGGACACTTGACGTGCTCCCGTCGGTGTCCCTTAAGGCGTTTCCCGTACCCCCGCGGGAGTACGGCTAAGGGGTGAGCCACCTCGGCGTCACCGCGCCGGACTCGTAGGCGAGGACGACGAGCTGCGCGCGGTCGCGCATGCAGGTCTTCGTCATGATGCGGCTGACGTGCGTCTTCGCCGTCGCCGGGCTGAGCGTCAGTTCGCGCGCGATCTCGTCGTTCGACATGCCGGCCGCCACCAGCGAGAGCACCTCGCGTTCGCGGTCGGTGAGCCGGTCGAGCGCCGGGGCCGGGGTCGGACGCGTGACGCGCGCGGCGAACTCCGAGATCAACCGCCGGGTTATCGACGGTGCCAGCAGCGCGTCGCCGCGCGCGACGACACGTACGGCGTGGATCAGCTCTTCGGGCTCGGTGTCCTTGACCAGGAACCCGCTCGCGCCCGCGCGCAGGGCGCCGTAGACGTCCTCGTCGAGGTCGAACGTTGTAAGGATGACGACCTTACTGTGTACGGCGGGGTCTTCGAGGAGGTGCCGTGTCGCGGCGAGACCGTCGAGCACCGGCATGCGGATGTCCATCAGCACGACGTCCGGGCGGTGGTCGTGCGCGGCCTGCAGGGCTTCGCGGCCGTCCGCGGCTTCGGCGACGACGTCGATGTCGTCCTCACCGTCCAAAATGGACCGGAAACCGGCGCGGACCAGCCGCTGGTCGTCGACGAGCAGGACCCGGATCATCGGCCCATCATCGCACCGGCAACCGGGCGCGCACCCGGTAACCGCCGCCTTCGCGCGGTGCCGCGGTCAGCTCGCCGCCGAGCGCCCGCGCGCGTTCGGCCATGCCGCGGATCCCGGTGCCGGGTGGGGCGTCGCCGCCGCGGCCGTCGTCGTCGACCTGCACGGACAGCGCGTCGGCGCCGTACCCGAGCCGGACGACGACGGTCTTCGCGCCGGCGTGCCTCGCGACGTTCGTCAGCGCTTCCTGTACCACGCGGAACGCGGCGTGCTCGACGTCCGGCGGCAGGTCGCGGGCGACGCCGTCGATCTCGGTCCGCACTGTCAGCCCGGACGCGCCGACCGACTCGGCCAACTCGGCGACGCGGGACAGGCTCGGCTGGTCGACCTGACGGAGCATGCCAAGCGTCGCGCGCAACTCCTGGAGTGCGGTCTTGCTGGCGTCCTTGATGGTGCCGAGCGCGTCCTCGGCCTGCGCGGGATCACGCCGGTGCAGTGCGGCGCCGGCCTGGACATTGATCAGGGATAGATGGTGACCGAGGACGTCGTGCAGTTCGCGCGCGATGCGCAGCCGCTCGTCGGTGGCGCGGGCGCGGGCTTCGGCCTCCTTGGTGCGCTCGGCTTCGGCGCGGTAGTGCGCGACGGCACCACCGGCGACGAGCGCGACGAACCAGCCGGTCATCAGGAAGAACGCGAAGTTGTCGACGTGCCGCCCGGTCCGAGAGCTGACCTCGCCGATGACGACTCCGGCCATCGCGGCGACGACGAGGAACGCGGCCCCGCGGATCCGCCCTGCCGCGGCAGCGTTGTAGAGCGTGTACGCGAAGGCGAGCAGGACGAGACCGTCCGGATCGGTGAGCGGGTAGTAGAGGGCACAGCAAACGAGCGTGAACCCGGCGACGCTCAGCGGGTACTTACGCCGTAAGAAGACGGCGGCGCAGCTCAAGACGGTGAGCACCCAGCCGATGGCGGCGTGGTGCGCGGGCTTGGCGTCGTCGTTCAGGACGGCGAACAGCGAACCGACGAGCACCGCGACGGTGACCGCGAGTTCGGGAGCCCAACGCCGCAACCAGGCCATGCGGCGAGTCTAGGCGTCGTAACAAACGCTCCCGGGCCAGCGACTAGGCGGCATTGGTTCGTGTTGCTAAGGAGTCGTCGTGGGAAAGAAACTGGGGTGGATCCTGGCCGCAGGCCTGCTGGTCGCGGGTTGTGGCGTCGGTTCGGTGCCGGCGAAGGATCCGGGCGGTGTCGGAGTTCTGGATGCGCCGTCGACTTCGTATACAACGCCTGTGTACGCCGCTCCGAGCACGACGGATACGCCCACCGCCACGTCCGAAGCCCCGGTGGCCACGACCGCGCCTACGCAGGCGCAAGCCGTCGCGCCGAAGACGACCGTGGCCAAGCCCAAAGCGGCGCCGAAGACCACCACGCAGGCCGAGCCGAAGCCGGCCGAGTGCGGTGCCGACTACTACCGGAACTCGGACGGCAACTGCGTCCACCGGCCCAGCGACAACCCGTCCGGCGCCACGGCCCTCTGCAAGGACGGCACCTACAGCTACAGCCAGCACCGCTCCGGCACCTGCTCCGGCCACGGTGGTGTCCGCACCTGGCTGTGACGAATCACCAATCGGACCGAAACCGGCCACCCGGTAGGTACAGTGCATCAAGTTGCATGATGCGTACTAACTACACACCGGGGGTGTGCTGGTGTCCCGTCCCGGGCGGTCCGATCGCGCGATCGTCGTGGTGCTCGCCTCGTGCGGGCTGGTCGCGTCGTTCATGCAGACGCTGGTCGTGCCCCTCATCCCGGTGTTCCCGCGGCTGCTGAACGCTTCGGCGGCCGACGCGTCGTGGGTCGTCACCGTGACGCTGCTGGCCGCGTCCGTCATCACGCCGGTCAGCGGACGGCTCGGCGATCTCTACGGCAAGCGCCGGATGATCCTCGTCAGCCTCGCGCTGCTCATCGCCGGCTCGGTGGTGTCCGCGACGACGAGCGCGCTCGCGTTCCAGATCCTCGGGCGCGGGCTGCAGGGCTGCGCGATGGGCGTCATCCCGCTCGGCATCAGCATCATGCGCGACGAGCTCCCGGCCGAACGCGTCGGCGGCGCGATCTCGCTGATGAGCGCGACGCTCGGCGTGGGCGGCGCGATCGGGCTGCCGGTCGCGGCGATCGTCGCCGAGAACGCCGACTGGCACGTGCTGTTCTGGATGGCCGCCGGTCTCGGACTCTTCTTCGCGCTGCTGATCATGCGGTTCGTGCCGGAGTCGCCGCTGCGCACCCCCGCGCCGTTCGACTACTTCGGCGCGTTCGGGCTGGCCGCCGGCCTGGTCTGCCTGCTGCTGCCCGTGGTCAAGGGCGCGACGTGGGGCTGGACCAGCAAGCCGACGCTGGGGTTCGCCGCGGCGGCCGTCGTCATCCTGCTCACCTGGGGCGCCTACCAGCTACGCCGGCGCGACCCGCTCGTCGACCTGCGCGTGTCCGCGCGCCGGCCGGTGCTGTTCACGAACCTGGCCTCGATCATGGTCGGGTTCTCGATGTACGCGATGGCGCTGTCCTTCCCACAGTTGCTGCAGGCGTCCGCGTCGACCGGCTACGGGCTGGGCCAGACGATGGTCGAGTCCGGCTTGGCTCTCGCCCCGAACGGCTTGGTGATGATGCTGCTCTCGCCGGTGTCGGCCCGGCTCATCGCGCGGTTCGGCCCGCGTCCGACGCTGATGTGCGGCGCGCTGGTGATCGCCCTCGGGTACGTGTTCGCGATCGCGCTGATGGACAACACAGCCGAGCTGATCACGGCGTCGGTACTCATCGGCGCCGGTGTCGGCATTGCATACGCAGCGATGCCCGCGCTGATCATGGGCTCGGTTCCGGTCACCGAAACGGCGTCCGCGAACGGCCTGAACTCCCTGATGCGCTCCGTCGGCACGGCGGTTTCGAGCGCGGTGATGGCGGCGATGCTCGCCCAGCTGACGATCACCGTCGGCGGGCTGACGGTGCCGTCGCTGTCCGGCTTCCGGGCGACGTTCGCCGTGGCCGCGTGCGCCGCGCTCGCCGGCGTGCTGCTCGCCGGGCTGGTCCCGAAGACGCGGGTGGCGCCGGAACTCGTCGGTGTCGGCTAGTTCGGCTTCGCCTAGTTCTTGCGCGCCACCAGGGCGAGCCCGCCGCACTCGGCCGGGTTCTCCGGCACGTCCGCCGGGTCTTCCGGCCGCCACTGCGGGATGAAGACGACACCCGGGTCGAGGATCTCGAAGCCGTCCACGAGTGCGCGCAGCTGGTCGGCCGAGCGGGGCGTCACCGGGTTGGCGCTCTTCTGGTACATCGCGACCGCGCGGGCGGTGCCGTCGCTCTGCTGCTCGGGCGTCGCCGACGACATGGCCAGGTAGCTGCCGGGCGCGAGCGCGTCGCGGTAGGCGGCGATCAGCCGGGCCGGGTCGCGCTCGTCCGGGATGAAGTGCACGAACAGGGCCATCACGACCATCACCGGCTGGTCCAGGTCCAGCATCATCTCGGTGATCTCGTGCTCGAGGACGTCGTCCGGGAACTCGGCGTCGGCGTGCACCATGGCGGCGTTCTCGTTGTCCTCGAGCACGATCTCGCTGTGCGCGACGGCGACCGGTTCGTTGTCGACGTAGACCACGCGGGCGGTCGGGTCGACGGCGTGCGCGATCTCGTGGACGTGCCCGACGGTCGGCATGCCGGAGCCGATGTCGAGGAACTGCCGGATCCCGTTGTCCAGGCCGAACCGGATGGCCCGGCGCAGCCACTGCCGGTTCAGCTGCGCGCGCTCCCGCGCGTTCGGCTGCGCGGCGAGCACCTGGTCGGCGAACATCCGGTCGACGGCGTAGTTGAGCTGGCCGCCGAGGATGTAGTCGTACACGCGCGCGGGGTTCGGCTTGTCGAGGTCGATGCCACGCCGCGCGTACTCGTCTTCACTCATTCGCCGCTCCACGGTCCGGTGTGACGGCGAGAATAGCGGGTCGTTCCTGTCCGGCGAATGTCCGATTGCGGAGGGCGGCTAGCCCTTGCGCGCCACCAGGGCGAGCTGGCTCGCCTTCTCCGGGTGCTCGCCCACCTCCGCGGGGTCGTCCGGACGCCACTCCGGCGTGAACACGATCCCCGGCGGCACCAGCTCGAAGCCGTCCAGCAGGGCCTGCAGCTCCGCGCGCGACCGGGCGACGACGTTCGTGCCGCTCTTCTGGTACATCTCCGCCGCGCGGCGGACCTCCTCGCCCTGACCCTCGAACGTGCCCGACGACAACGCGAGGTAGCTGCCCGGCGCGAGCGCGTCGCGGTAGGCCGCGATCAGTCCCGTCGGGTTGCGCGAGTCCGGGATGAAGTGCACGAACGCCGCCATGATCAGCATCACCGGCTCGTCGAAGTCCAGCAGCCGCTCGGTCGTGGGGTGTTCGAGGACGTCCGCCGGGTACTCGGCGTCGGCTTGGACCATCTCCGCGTAGTCGTTGTCCTTCAGCACGATCTCGCTGTGCGCGACGGCGACCGGTTCGTTGTCTACGTATACAACGTGTGCAGTGGGGTCGATGGCTTGGACGACTTCGTGCACATGTCCGACCGTGGGCATGCCGGATCCGATGTCCAGGAACTGGCGGATGCCCTGCTCGGCGCCGAACCGCACCGCCCGGCGCAGCCAGCGCCGGTTCAGCAACGCCAGCTCCCGGGCCTCCGGGCGCACCTGGAGGATCTGCTCGGCGAACACCCGGTCGATGGCGTAGTTGAGCTTGCCGCCGATCAGGTAGTCGTACACGCGCGCCGCGTTCGGCTTGTCGAAGTCGATCCCGCGCTTCGCGTGGTCGTCGGTCATCGCCGTCCCCTCACCGTCGGTGCGACAGCGAGGATAGCGCCGGCTACTCCTTGCGAGCGACCAGAGCCAGCCCGCCCGACTGCTCCGGCGGGTCTTCGAGCGGCGCGTCCGGGCGCCACTCCGGTGTGAACACGACTCCCGGCGGCAGGATTTCGAAGCCCTTCACCAGCGCGCGCAGCTCGTCGGGCGAACGCAGCGTAAGCGGCGTGCCGCTCTTCTCGTACAGCGCCACCGAGCGTTGCGACTCCTCGCCTTGCCCTTCCCACGTGCCCGACGACAACGCGAGGTAGCTGCCCGGCGCGAGCACGTCGCGGTAAGCCGCGATCAGCCCGGCCGGGTCCCGGGAGTCCGGGATGAAGTGCACGAACGCCGCCATGATGACCATCACCGGCTGGCTGAAGTCCAGCAGCGCCTCGGTGGTCGGGTGCTCGAGTACCTCGTCCGGGTACTCGGCGTCGGCCTGGACCATCGCCGCGTTGTCGTTGCCCTCCAGCACGATCTCGCTGTGCGCGACCGCGATCGGCTCGTTGTCGACGTATACAACGTGTGCAGTGGCGTCGATCGCCTGGACGACCTCGTGCACGTGCCCGACCGTCGGCATGCCGGAGCCGATGTCCAGGAACTGCCGGACGCCCTGCTCCGCCGCGAACCGCGCCGCGCGGCGCAGCCACGCCCGGTTGGTCAGCGCCATGTGCTGCGCGTTCGGCAGCACGCTCAGGACCCGGTCGGCGAACATCCGGTCGACGGCGTAGTTCAGCTTGCCGCCGATCATGTAGTCGTACACGCGCGCCGCGTTCGGCCGTTCGAGGTCGATGCCCCGCTTCGCGTGTTCGTCTTCGCTCATCCGCCGCTCCCGGACTCGAGGTGTGACGGGAGAATAGTCCGGTTCAGAGCAGCGGCGGCACCACGGCGTCGATGAGGTGCGGGCCTGGTTCGGCGAAGGCCCGCTGCAACTGCTCGGCCAGCTCCTCGGCCGTGGTCGCCCGCGTCGCCGGGACGCCCATGCCCTCCGCGATCTTGACGAAGTCCATGTCCGGCCGCGAAAGGTCGAGCAGGTCGTTCGCCTTCGGACCGCCCGACGCCGCGCCGACGCGCTGCAGCTCCATCCGCAGGATCGCGTACGCGCGGTTGTTGAGCAGCACCGTCGTGACGTTCAGGTTCTCCCGAGCCTGCGTCCACAGCGCCGAGATCGTGTACAGCGCGCTGCCGTCGGACTGCAGGTTCAGCACCGGCCGGTCCGGCGCGGCGACGGCCGCCCCGGTCGCGACCGGCATGCCGTAGCCGATCGCGCCGCCGGTCAGCGTGAGGACGTCGTGCCGCGGCGCGCCGGCCGTCGCCGTCGGCAGCAGCAGGCCGGACGTGTTGGCCTCGTCGGCGATGATCGCGTTGTCCGGCAGCAGCGCGCCGATGACGTCGACCCAGTTCTGCGGGGTCAGCGGACCACTCGGCAGGGCGGGCCGCGACGCGGGCGACAGCACCGGTTCGGTGTCCGCGGCGACGAGGTCGGCGACCTCGTTCAGCGCGCGCGTGACGTCCTGGCCGACCGACGCAAGCGTGTGCACCTGCGCGCCTTCGGGTACCAGGTCGCTCGGCTTGCCCGGGTAGGCGAAGAACGACACCGGCGCCTTCGTGCCCGCGACGACGACGTGCTTGATGCCGTCGAGCTGGTAAGTCACCTGCTCGGCGAGGTAGCCGAGCCGCTCTATCGCCGGTAGGCCGGCGCCGCGCTCCAGACGCGCGGGGAACGTCTCGACGAACACCTTCGCGCCGGTCGCGGTGGCGATCCGGCTGGCCGCGCGCAGGCCTTCCTCGCGGCACGCGCCGCCACCGATGAGCAGCGCCACCGGCTCGCCGGCGCCGAACACGGCCGCGACGTCCTTGACGGTGGTGGCGTCGACAGCCTGCGGAACGCGCGGCGGGACGGGCGCGCACGTCTCGCCACCGTCACCCCACGAAGCGTCCGCGGGCAGGATCAGCGTGGCGACGCGGCCGGGCGCGTCCTGCGACGCGGCGACCGCGGCGGCGGCGTCCGCGCCGACGTCCTTCGTGTGCTCGGAGCGGCGCACCCAGCCTTCCAGCGAGCCCGCGATGGCCTCGATGTCCGACTCCAGCGGCGCGTCGTACTGCTTGTGGTAGATCGCGTGGTCGCCGACGACGTTCACGATCGGCGTGTGCGCGCGGCGCGCGTTGTGCAGGTTCGCCAGGCCGTTGCCCAGGCCGGGGCCGAGGTGCAGCAGGGTCGCGGCGGGCTTGTCCGCGATGCGCGCGTAGCCGTCGGCGGCACCGGTGACGACGCCTTCGAACAGCGCGAGCACGCCCCGCATCTCCGGGACGGTGTCGAGCGCGGCGACGAAGTGCATCTCGGACGTGCCGGGGTTCGCGAAGCACACTTCGACGCCGGCGTCGACCAGCGTGCGGATCAGGGACTGGGCGCCGTTCATCTCACTCATGCGGTTCCTTCGGGGAAGAGAACGCCGGGGTTGAGGATCCCGGCGGGGTCGAAGCTCTGCTTGATCCGGCGCATCAGCTCGATCTTCGCCGGGTCTTCGAGTTCCTGGTGGTAGTGCGCTTTGGTGCGGCCGAGACCGTGCTCGCCGGAGATCGCGCCGCCCAGTTCCATGGCGTAGGCGAAGATGTCGGTGAGCAGCTGCTTGCGCTTGTCCGCGTCCTTGCAGAAGATCCCGAGGTGGACGTTGCCGTCGCCGGCGTGTCCGCAGCCGAGCGCGCCGCCGCCCGCGGCCATCGCGAGCTCGCGCGCCTTGGTGATGAACTGCGGCATGGCGGTCCGCGGCACGACGACGTCGATCACGTCGTCGGCGCCGGCCGCCTTCGCGGTCCAGAAAGCCTTCTCGCGGGCTTCGATCAGCTTGCGCGCCGCGCCGCCTTCGAGGACGTAGACGTCGGTCGCGCCGAGTTCGCCGAGCTGCTCGCCGACCGTCTCGACGTCCTCCTGCAGACGTCCGCCGTCGCGGTTCTCCAGAGCGACTACAAGGTAAGCCTCGCTGGTCTCGCGGATCTTGTCCGGGACGCCGAGCTCGAGCTTCTCGTTGTAGACGATGGCCGCCATCGTCAGGTTGTCGATGTACTCGAGGATGTGCGGCCCGAGCCCGCTCGACAGGATCGCCGGCACAGCCGCCATCACCTGGCCGAAGTCGCCGAACGGGGCGAGCACGGTGGCGCCGTGCGTCAGCCGCGGGTGCAGCTTGACGGTGATCTCGGTGGCCAGCGCGAGGGTGCCTTCGGAGCCGATGATCAGCTGCGTGAGGTCGTAGCCGGTGGAGATCTTCGACGTCTTGCCGCCGGTGCGGAGGATCTCGCCGGTCGGCAGGACGGCCTGCAGGCCGAGCACGTTGTTCCGGGTGACGCCGTACTTGACGGCGCGCATACCGCCGGCGTTGGTGCCGACGTTCCCGCCGACGCTCGCGCTCAGCTCGCCGGGGTAGACGGTGTAGCTGAGCCCGGCTTCGGCCGTCTTCGCGTCGAGTTCGGCGAGCGTGACGCCGGGCTGTACGACGGCTACGTGGTTTCCGGTGTCGACTTCGAGGATGGCATTCATTCGCTCGAAGGAGATCAGCAGCCCGTCTTCGCGTGGCCGCGCGGCGCCGGAGAGCCCGCTGCCGGAACCGCGCGCGGTTACGGGCACGTTGTGCTCTGTCGCAACCTTCAGCAGCTCCGCGACTTCTTCCGCGGTTGCCGGCTTCGCGACGTACGCAGGCTTCTGAGGCTCCGCAGTCAACGCCTCATCGTGCGCGTAGTCCTCGGAGATCGCCTCGCCGGTCAGCAGGTTCTTGTCTCCGACGATCTCGGCCAGCCGTGCCGCCACGTCGCCCATCGACAGTCTCTCCTCCGCGCCGTTGCTGTGGTTACCGCAGCGTAGTACGTACCGCCGGTACGTCGCCATGAAGGTTTTTCACATTTGCGCGGACGAGTCCGGGCGGGCGCGCTCGCGGCGCCCGCCCGGCAGTGATCGGCTCAGCCGATCGGCCACGGCGGACGACAGTTCTGCCGCGGCAGCTCGATCGACGAGTTCGTGTACACGCCGTCGGCCAAGGTGTCCGCCATGATCGGGCGCTCGACGTAGCACCAGTGCTGGGCGAAGTAGCCGCCCGGTGCCTCGAGCGTGTCGAAGTGGCAGACACCGTCGGTCTGAATGCAGTAGCGGATGTACGGAATGCCGCCGAAGTCCGTCCGTCCGGGGCCGAACGAGACGTAACCGCCGAACGGCGACGGCGCGCCCGCGCCCGCCGGGATCACCGCGCTGATCCCGCGTCCCGGCGGTCCGACCGGCTGCATCGGGTCCGCGTAGAGCTTCGCGGTGAAGTGGCTCCGGTCGACGTCGACGACGCCGTCCGCGATGTCGTTCAACAGGAAGTTGGCGACGATCGCGCCCTGCGAGTACCCGACGACCGTGAATTCGCCGCCGGGATCTTCGCGGTACGCGTCCTGCGCGACGCGCTTCGCTTCTTCGCGGCCGATCGCGACGCTCTGGTCCATCGGCGTCTGGCCGCAGGGGCCGGGCAGCCCGGACGCGCCGGCCGGGTAGTTCACCACCTTCCGGATCCCGCCGCGCAGCCACGCTTCCTGGTACTGGTCGGCGTTCCCGTTGCAGGTGCCGCCGATGAGGATGTAGTAGTGCGCGCCTTCGGCGTGCGCGGCCGGCGTGGTGACGAACCCGGTGACGAGCGCGGCCACCGCCGCCCCGATCAGTGATAGGCGTTTCAGACTTTTCACTTCGCAGTCCCCTCCGTCAGTTGATCACTGCGCCGCGGACGTTAGGGAGGGGTGATGAAATCCGGATGAAATGCGTGACCACCCGGTTACTGAGCAGGATTTAGCTCAGACTAAATCTCTGGTGGGTGACTCCGTGCCGGGCGAAGCTTTCCGGCATGACATCGACGTACACCTTCGACGACGGCGTTTCCGTGCGGCGGCTGGGTTTCGGCGCCATGCGGCTCACCGAGTGGGACCACGTCCGGGACGGCGCCGCCGCGGTGGCGCGCCGCGCGGCCGAGCTCGGCGTGACGTTCTTCGACACCGCCGACGCCTATGACCTGGGACTGAACGAAGAGCTGCTGGCTGACGCGCTGCACCCGTACGAGGGACTGTTCATCGCGACGAAGTGCGGACACGCGCGTCCGAGCCGGGGCGAGTGGGTACCGCTCGGCCGGCCGGAGTACCTGCGGCAGCAGGCGGAACTCTCGCTGCGACGCCTGCGTGTCGAACGCCTCGACCTGCTGCAGTTGCACCGGCTCGACCCGCAGGTCCCGCTCGCCGACCAGATCGGCGCGCTCGCCCGGCTGCGAGACGAAGGCAAAGTCGCCCGGATCGGCTTGTCCGAGGTCACCGTCGCGCAACTGGCCGAAGCCCGGGCGATCGCGCCCATCGCGAGCGTGCAGAACCGCTACAACCTGACCGACCGCGCGTCCGAGGACGTCCTCGGCTACTGCGAGCGCGAAGGGATCGCGTTCGTCCCCTGGCTGCCGATCGCGCGCGGTGACCACGCGACGGCGGGTGGGGTGCTCGGAAAGGTCGCGGCCAGCCTCGGAGCGACCCCCGCTCAGGTGTCCCTCGCCTGGTTGCTGCGACGCTCGCCGGTCGTGATTCCCATTCCCGGCACGTCGTCGCTCGCGCACCTCGAGGAAAACTGCGGCGCGGCCGGAATCACGCTTTCCGACGACGATTTCGCGCGCCTGTCCGAGCTGGCGTGAAAACGGCCCGGCCGCGGTTTCCCGCGGCCGGGCGTCGTGTTCCGGTCAGTCTCAGACGAGCCAGCCGAGAACGTGCGCCAGGTGCGCCAGCGCGCCGGTGATGATGTCGTGGCAGTAGAGGGCGTGCTGGGCGAACGTCTGCATGGAACGGCTCCTTGTTGATTAGAAATGGTTTCCCTGGAGATGCTCTCGCGAGAGCGGAGTCAGGTTTTCACCGTGCTGGCGAGCTGTCAAAGAGCCGTTTTCGGGAGATTGTGCCGCCGCGGAATCTTCCCATTCTAAACACGTAATCCCTTCGTGTTTGACGCCGGGGTCCCCGTTTCGGCGGTCAGCCACTCTGGGTAGTAAGCGGACAGAACATCACTGTCGGTAATTCTGTCCTTGATCCGGCATCACGGGCACGTGAGTAGCTCGATCCGGTGATAACCGGCCACGAAAGGTGATCTCCCGATGATCACCCTTTCGGGTGGCCGCGGACAGCGAAAAGGGACGCCGGGTGCGGTCACCGCACCCGGCGTCCCCTTGGGAGGAAAGGAAATCAGGCTCGCGCGAACGAGAGCGTCTCGCCCTCGACACCCCGCAACCAGAGGTCCTGCGCGGCCGCCGCCATCTCGGCGAGGCCCTCCTCGATCGTGGCGAACACGTTGCCGGGCACCCAGCCCGCGTCGCCGTTGATCAGCAGGTTGTTGCGCCCGTAGAAGATCGCGAGGTCGGTCGCACCCTGGTCGCTGTGCGCCTCGCTCTCGTCGTCGTAGCCGTACGCGGGGTTGCCGATCTCCCAGGCCTCGAAGCCGAAGTACACGACGTCGCCGGGGATCGGCGTGATCGTCGGGTTCTCGCGGCCGGGCTTCGGCTCCGCGAAGGGTGGCACGAGCGTGTAGACCTCGTTGCGCGCGTACTTCGCGTGGTAGGCCGAGCCGCTCTGCGGCAACGCGTCCCACACCGCCTTGCACGTCCGCGGCGCTTCGTCGTCGAGCAGGCGGGCGCGGCAGGACACCCCGCGCTTGTCGAGGGTGATCGTGATGTACTGCGCCATGCTCAGCTCCCCGTCACGGACGCGACGACGTCGCCCCAGATGCGCAGCGCGTCGTCGACCTGCTCGGCGTTGACGACCAGCGGCGGCACCATGCGCACGACGTTCATGTACGGCCCGCAGGTGAGCAGCAGCAGGCCGTTCTTCGCCGCTGTCTGCTGCGCGGCCGCGGCCGTCGCGGCGTCCGGCTCGCCGTCCGCGGTCGTGAACTCCGAGCCGACCAGCAGCCCGAGCCCGCGCACCTCGCCGATCGCTGGCGTCTTGTCCGCGATGACGCGCGCGCCTTCGAGCAGCTGCCGTCCGCGCTCGGCGGCGTTCTCGACGAGGTTCTCCTGCTGGATGACCTCGAGCGTCGCGATCGCCGCCGCGCACGAGACGGCGTTGCCGCCGTACGTGCCGCCCTGCGAGCCCGGGTACGCCTTGGCCATCAGCTCCTGCGAAGCGGCGATGCCGGACAGCGGGAAGCCGCTGGCCAGGCCCTTCGCGATGAGCACGATGTCGGGGCGGACGTCGAAGTGGTCGTGTCCCCAGAACTTGCCGGTGCGACCGAAGCCGGTCTGGATCTCGTCGACGACGAGCAGGATGCCGTGCCGGTCCGCGCGCTCGCGCAGGCCCGCCATGAACTCCGTGTTCGCCGGGACGTACCCGCCCTCGCCGAGCACCGGCTCGACGAAGATCGCGGCGGTCTCGTTCGGGGCGCTGACCGTCTGGAACAGGAAGTCCAGCTCGCGCAGCGCGAACTTCGTCGCGGTCTGCTCGTCCCAGCCGTAGTGGTAGGCGTACGGGAACGGCGCGACGTGCACGCCGGCCATCAGCGGGCCGATGCCGGCGCTGAACCGCGTCCCGGACGTCGTCATCGACGCCGCCGCGACGGTCCGGCCGTGGAAGCCGCCCTGCATGACGATGACGTTCGGGCGCTTCGTCGCCTGCCGCGAAAGCCGCAACGCCGCTTCGACGGCTTCGCTGCCCGAGTTCGCGTAGAAGAGCGAGTCGAGCCCGCTCGGCAGGACGTCGCCGAGCCGCTTCGTCAGCTCGAGCAGCGGCTTGTGCATCACCGTCGTGTACTGCCCGTGGACGAGCTTGCCGATCTGCTCCTGCGCCGCGCGCACGACGTGCGGGTGGCAGTGCCCGGTGCTCGTGACGCCGATGCCGGCGGTGAAGTCGAGGTGGCGTTTGCCGTCGACGTCGTAGAGGTAAACCCCTTCACCGTGGTCGACCACGACGGGCGTTGCCTGCTTGAGCAGCGGAGATAGCTGGGCCATGGCAGCGTGCTCCTTGGTCGGTTGAGCGGGTTGTCGATTGTTGACAATATCCATAGCATGGCCCTCGGGACAACACGTGAGGAGCAGTCGGGATGAGCGCGAGCACCGAGTCCGGCGTCGTCGACGCGGTCGGCAAGGAACTGTTCATCGGCGGCAAGTGGGTCGCCGCCCAGTCCGGGAAGACGTTCCCCGTGGTCGACCCGGCCACGGGCAAGGAACTGTGCCAGGTCGCGGACGCGTCGCCGGCCGACGGCGTCGCCGCGCTGGACGCTGCCGTCGCCGCGCAGGTCGACTTCGCGAAGATGGCGCCCCGCGAGCGCGGCGAGATCCTGCGCCGGGCGTACGAGCTGTTGATGAAGCGCCAGGAGGAGCTCGCGCTGCTCATGACGCTCGAGATGGGCAAGCCGCTCGCCGAGTCGAAGGGCGAGATCGCCTACGCCGCCGAGTTCTTCCGCTGGTTCGCCGAGGAAGCTGTCCGCATCGACGGCGGTTACGCGACCGCCCCGAACGGTGTGGGCCGGTTCCTCATCACCAAGCAGCCGGTCGGCCCGACGCTGCTGATCACGCCGTGGAACTTCCCGATGGCGATGGGCACCCGCAAGATCGGCCCGGCGATCGCCGCGGGCTGCACGTCGGTGATCAAGCCCGCCGCGCAGACGCCGCTGTCGATGCTCGCGCTGGCCGGCATCCTCGCCGAGGCCGGACTGCCTGAGGGCGTGCTGAACGTGATCACGACCAGCGACTCCGGCGGCGTGATGGAACCGCTGATCCGCGACGGCCGCGCCCGCAAGCTTTCTTTCACCGGCTCCACCGGCGTCGGCCGGAAGCTCCTCGAACAGTGCGCGGACAAGATCCTGCGGACGTCGATGGAGCTGGGCGGCAACGCGCCGTTCCTGGTCTTCGACGACGCGGACATGGACGCGGCCATCGACGGCGCGATGCAGGCCAAGATGCGCAACATCGGCGAGGCGTGCACGGCGGCGAACCGGTTCTACGTGCAGCGCGGCGTCGTCGAGGAGTTCTCGCGGCGGCTGACCGAGCGCATGCAGGCGCTGCCGATGGGCCGCGGCACCGAGAAGGACGTCGTGGTCGGCCCGCTGATCGACGACAAGGCTGTCGACAAGGTGAAGGAGCTGGTCAAGGACGCCACCGATCGCGGCGCGAAGGTGCTCACCGGCGGCTCCGCGGTCGATGGGCCCGGTCACTTCTACCAGGCCACCGTGCTCACCGACGTCCCGCAGGAGGCGCGGCTGACGCACGAGGAGATCTTCGGACCGGTCGCCCCGATCACGCCGTTCGACACCGAGGAGGAAGCGATCGCGGAGGCCAACGACACGGAGTTCGGCCTCGTTTCCTACGTCTTCACCAGCGACCTCAAGCGCGCGCTGCGCGTGTCCGAAGCGCTGGAGGCCGGCATGATCGGGCTCAACCAGGGCATCGTGTCGAACCCGGCGGCGCCGTTCGGCGGGATCAAGCAGTCCGGGCTCGGCCGCGAGGGCGGCTCGGTCGGCATCGAGGAGTTCCTGGAGATCAAGTACATCGCGGTGGCCCTGTGACGGCCTACCGCATCGCGAGCATCCCCGGCGACGGCATCGGCGTGGACGTCACGGTCGAGGCCCGCAAGGTCCTCGACCGGGCTTCCGCTTTGTTCGATTTCTCGTTGGAGTGGACGGAGTTCGACTGGAGCTGCGAGCGGTACGCCCAGCTCGGGTCGATGATGCCGGACGACGGTGTCGCGCAGCTCTCGGAGTTCGACGGGATCCTGCTCGGCGCGGTCGGCTTCCCCGGCGTTCCGGACCACGTTTCGTTGTGGGGCTTGCTGATCCCGCTCCGGCGCGCGTTCCAGCAGTACGTCAACCTGCGCCCGGTGCGGCTGCTGCCGGGCACGACGTCGGTGCTGGCCGGGCGGAAGGCCGAGGAGCTGGAGCTGGTCATCGTCCGTGAGAACTCCGAAGGGGAGTACTCCGCGATCGGCGGCCGGCACAACGCCGGGCGGCCGGACGAGTTCGTGCTGCAGGAATCGGTGTTCACACGCGTCGGCGTCGAACGGATCATCCGGTACGCCTTCGAGCTGGCGCGGACGCGGTCTTCGCGCGTCTGCTCGGCGACGAAGTCCAACGGGCTCATCCACTCCATGCCGTTCTGGGACGAGATATTCGCCGAGGTCGCGGCGGAGTACCCGGATGTCCACAGTGAACAGATGCACGTGGATGCGTTGGCGGCGCGGATGGTCCAGGCGCCGGACCGGCTCGACGTCGTCGTGGCCTCGAACCTCTTCGGCGACATCCTGAGCGACCTCGCGGCCGCGATCACCGGCGGCCTCGGTATGGCGCCGTCCGGCAACATCAACCCATCGGGTGAATATCCGTCGATGTTCGAGGCGGTCCACGGGAGCGCTCCGGACATCGCCGGACAGGGGATCGCGAACCCCGTGGCGCAGATCCTGGCGACCGCGATGCTGGTCGAGCACCTGGGTGAAACCGTTGCTGCACAAGCGATCCGTGCTGCGGTGGACCGGGTGCTCGACGAGGGCCGGGTGCGCACCCCCGACCTCGGAGGCACGGATACCACAGAACGCCTCGGCACGGCGGTGGCCGAAGCGCTGGGCTGAGTTTTTGTCGGTGCCCTCCGGCACGGTGGTCGCACACCCACCGAGGGGGAGGAGCCACCGATGTGCTTTGCCTGCGAGAACCCGGACAGACCCGGTTACCTGCAACGGATTCGCGACGGCGTCGCCGAGCGCGGCTGGATGGTGCAGGGGATCGAGAGCAGTGGGTCGTACCCGCCATGGGCCTACACGATCGGCCTGAGCGGGTACGACCTGCCCGAGCTGGTCGTGACGGGCCTGCCGGTCAAGGCGGCCGGCAGGCTGCTCAACGACTCGGCCGCGCGTGTCCTGGACAGCTCGCCACCGGCCGCGGGTGAACGCGTCTCGCTGCCGGGCGGCACGCTGATCGAGGTGGTCGCGCTGGCGGAGCCGTCGGCGCACCTGGTGTTCGCGGCCGACTTGTACGGCCCGGAAATCCGGGCGCTGCAACTGGTCTACACGGATGCGTGCGGCCGCTGGCCGTGGTCCCCGGACTACCGTGACGGCCGCGGCGGCCAGCCGGTCTTGGGGGTGCGCCGTGCCCGCTAAGTGCCCGTGCGCCCCACCCCGGGGCTGTTTCCCGGAACCCGTGCCTGCCGTCCACGCGCGCGTGGACTCCGTCCGGGTACCCGAGCCGCCCATCCGGCTGCGCGTGTCGAAACTGCGGACACGCGCGGCGACTCTTCGATCACGCCTGTCCGCTGTCGGAGCCCGGCTGCCGGCGCTCCGGTCACGCGTTTCCCGGCACCGGCGGGGCGTGCCCGTCCCGCAGGCTCGTCCCCGGAGCCAGCCGCTGGACGGCGTCCTCCATGTGCGCCTCGAGGAGAGTCAGGGCCGTTTCTTCGTCCCCGTCGCGAAGCGCCTGGATGAGCTTCGTGTGCTCCTCCACGCGTTCCTCGACCCGCTGGTAGGTGCTCTGCAGCGCGGTGAGGCACATCCGCGTCTCGATGAGGAGCGTCCGGGCCATCCGGACGAGCCGCTTGCTGCCGGAGGCGTTGATGAGGGCCTCGTGGAACCTGAGGTCCGCGGTGGAGAGCGCGTTCGGGTCGTCTTCGCTCGCGGCGGTCGCCATCTCCGTGACGGTTTGCTCCAGGATATCGGCGATCCGGTCGCGTTCGCCGCCGCGCAGGGCGCGAAGCATGGCGGCGCGTTCGATCGCCGAGCGAGCTGCGTAGATGTCGTAGACGTCCCCGGGCTCGAGGTCGATCACGAACAGCCCGCGGTGCCGCTCGCTGCGCAGGAGCCCTTCCGAGACCAGGTGCTGCATTGCTTCCCGGAGTGGCCCCCGTGACACCTGGAACCGGGAGGCCAGCTCGGTTTCGCCGAGCTGGGTCCCGGGCGGGAGGGCGCCGGTCATGATCGCGTCGCGCAGCTGACGCGCGATCACCGCGGCCGTCGACTCGCGGCTGACCGGTTCGATCTCGGGCAGCATGCCCGGTGGCAGGGCCATGTCAGGCGCTCCCGTCCGGCAGGTGCCGGAAGAGCGCGCCGAGCGAGCGGACGAGCCGGTGCTGCCCGGTCAGGCGCAGGCCCTCCCACACCGTGACCTGGTTGGCGGTCAGCACGGGCTTCTTCAGCGCGGCTTCGATGGCGTTGATCTCGCCGAGGGTGCGCATGGCGGTGTCCGGCACGAGGACGGCGTCGGCGTCCGGGTGGTCGTGGCGCACGGCGAGCTCGACGACGGCTTCCGGTGGCATGGCGCCGACTTCGGCGGCGGTGAAGATGTCGGCGCTGGCCATCGCGACGACCTCGACACCGCCGGCCTTGAGGAAGTCCACGAACAGCCGGGCGATGTCGTCCGGGTAGCTGGCGGCGACGGCGACCCGCTTGACGTCCAGGGCGCGCGCGGCGTGCACGAACGCGAAGGAGGTGCTGGAGGCCGGAACCCCGGCGACGGCGGCGAGGCGGTCGGCCTGGTCGCGCGCGCCGTCCCAGCCGTAGACGAAGCTGCCGCTCGTGCAGGCCCAGATGACCGCGTCCGGCTCGTGCTTCTTGAGCTGAGCGGCACCGTCGGCGAGACGGCTCTCGCTGCCGAGGTCGAGCAGTTCGGCCACCGCGTGCTTGTCGGTGCCGTAGATGTGCTCGACCGCGAGCCGGATGTCGCCCTCGTCGGCGGCCGCGCCGCCGAGCAGCTGCTCGGCCAGCGGGTAGTCGTCTTCGGCCGCGTGGTCGGGGTAGATGAAACCGATGGTGGTCACGGAACCTCCGGAGGGACGCAAATTGTCGACAATCCTAGAGGGGTGGTCAAGGAACACCTTCACGACACGTCACGAAGCCACTTCCCGGGTCCGACGATGGGCAGGTTCATCCGGCGCAGGCACGCCCACATGGTCAGCTGGTTGGCCGTCAGGACCGGCTTGCCGAGCGCGGTCTCGAGCGGCTCGATCAGGTCGTACGTGGGGAGGTTCGTGCAGCTGATGAAGATCGCTTCGGCGTCGCCGTGGTCGGCGGCGAGGATGCGCTCGGCGATGGTGCGGTAGCTGACCTTCCAGATGCCGCCGCCCAGTCCGAGGTGGTCGCTGGCGACCGTCTCGACGTTCAGCTCGGCGAGGAAGTCGTGCAGCGCGCGGGTCAGGTCGGCGTCGTACGGCGTCAGCACCGAGACGCGGTGCAGGTCGAGCTGGTGCAGCACCTCGGCCAGCGCGCCCGAGGTGGTGACGGCGTCCGGCGCGCCGGCGTCGCAGATCGCCTTGGTCAGCGAGCGCTCGTAGTCGACGCCGTTGACGAAGCTGCCCGACGTGCAGAGGTAAGCGACGACCTCCGGCTCGACGTGCAGCACATCGCGGGTCGCGCTGGCGAGGTGGTGGCTGTCGCTGACCAGGCGGGCCATCTCCATGCTGACCGGCACCGGCTCGTACGGCGTCCGGGCGAGGTGGAGGGACACCTCCATCGGCACCCAGCGCCAGAGCTCGCGCTCCAGCGCCAAGTCGAAGGGCGCGATGACCCCGATGCCGCGTTGCGCCAGCGGGCCGTCGAACGCCAGGAAGTCGAAATCCAAGGCTCAGCCTCCGGAATACGTCTGCACTTGATGACACGTCCGGTGCTCCGGGGGTCGTTCCTCGGATTGTTGACAATCATACGAGCCGCTTTTACCGTGTCAACGTGATCGCCTCGGAAAACCAGGAAGCTCCGGTCCTGGCAGTGCTCTGTGGCGAGCACCGCCCACCGGACATGCGTGCTGTCGAATCCAGGGCGGTCGTGCGTTACACGGACGCGGCGGGCCTGCCCGAAGCGCTGTCCGGAGCCGACGCGCTCTTCGTCTACGACTTCCTCTCCACGGCTGTGCCGGGCGCGTGGTACGCGGCCGGCAGTCTGCGCTGGCTGCACATCGCGAGCGCGGGCGTCGACCCCGTGCTGTTCCCCGGACTGGTGGAGGGCGACGTCGTCCTGACCAACTCGCGCGGCGTCTTCGACGACGCCATCGCGGAGTATGTGCTGGGCGTCGTCTTGGCGTTCGCGAAGGACTTCGCGCGGTCGCACGACCTGCAGCGCGAGGGTCGCTGGCTGCACCGCGAGAGCGAGCGGATCGCCGGGCGCGAGGTGGTGGTCGTCGGCACCGGGCCGATCGGCCGGGCCATCGCGCGGCTGCTGCGCGCTGTCGGCATGCGGGTGCGCGGCGCCGGGCGTAGCGAACGGACGGGTGATCCGGACTTCGGCGTCGTGCACGAGTCCTCGCGGCTCGCGGAGTTCCTGCCGCATGCCGACTACGTCGTCGCCGTCGCGCCGCTGACCGAGCACACCAAGGGCATGTTCGACGCGCGCGCGTTCGCCGCGATGAAGCCGTCGGCGCGGTTCGTGAACGTGGGCCGGGGCGAGCTGGTCGTCACGTCCGACCTGGTCGCGGCGCTCGAAAGCAAGGCCATCGCCGGCGCCGCGCTCGACGTGTTCGACACCGAGCCGCTGCCGCCGGACAGTCCGCTGTGGAGCATGCCGGACGTGCTCGTCTCGCCGCACATGTCCGGCGACTTCATCGGCTGGCGGAACACGCTCGTCGAGGTCTTCACCGAGAACTTCCGCCGCTGGCTGGCTGGGGAGCCGCTGCGCAATGTCGTCGACAAGACGCTCGGCTACGTGCCGTCGGGGAACCAGGGAGCCGGATGAACGACAGGATGCTGACCGCCAGCGAGCTCGTCGCCGCCTACGCGACCGGTGAGCTGTCACCGGTGGAGGCGACGCAGAACGCGCTGCAGGCCATCGAAGCACGCGACGGCGAGTGCAACGCGTACTGCCTCGTCGACGCCGACCGCGCGCTGGAGCAGGCCAAGGCGTCGGAGGTCCGCTGGCGGGACGGCAACCCGATCGGCTGGCTCGACGGTGTGCCGTCCTCGATCAAGGACATGTTCCTCACGCAGGGGTGGCCGACCGTCCGGGGCTCGAAGAGCATCGACCCGGACCAGCCGTGGGACGTCGACAGTCCCGTCGCCGCGCGGATGCGCGAGGCTGGGCTCGTCTTACTCGGTAAGACGACCACGCCCGAGATCGCGTGGAAGGGCGTCACCGACAGCCCACTGTGCGGCATCACGCGCAACCCCGCCGACCCGTCCAAGACGTCGGGCGGGTCGAGCGGCGGCAGCGCCGCGGCCGTCGCGGCGGGGATGGGCGAACTGTCCGTCGGCACCGACGGCGGTGGCTCGGTGCGGATCCCGGCGTCGTTCTGCGGGATCGTCGGCCTGAAGCCGACGCACGGCCGCATCCCGCTCTTCCCGGCGAGCCCGTTCGGCCCGCTCTCGCACGCCGGCCCGATGGCGCGCTCGGTGGACGACACCGCGCTGCTGCTGGACGTCCTGTCGCTGCCCGACCATCGCGACCCGGCCGCGCTGGCGCCGCCCGTGGCGTCGTTCCGCGAGGCCGTCCGGCGGGACGTGCGCGGCCTGATCGCGGCGTTCTCGCCGACGCTCGGGTACGTCGACGTCGACCCGGAGGTGGCCGAGGTCGTCGCGGCGGCGGTGCGCGCGCTGGGCGACGCGGGCCTGCACATCGAGGAGACCGACCCGGGGTTCGCCGACCCGAAGCCGGCGTTCGACATCCTGTGGTCGTCGGGCGCGGCGAAGCTGCTCGGCACGTTCCCGCCGGGTTCGGAGGAGCGGACGGACCCGGGCCTGCGCAAGGTCTGGGAGCTCGGCGAGAAGTGGAGCGCGAGCGACTACCTCGACGCGACCGCCGAGCGCGCCGCGTTGGGCATCCTGATGGGCGAGTTCCACACGCGCTACGACGTGCTGATCACGCCGACCGTCCCGATCCCGGCGTTCGAAGCGGGGCACGACGTGCCGCCGGGCAGCGGGTTGAGCGAGTGGCCGGAGTGGACGCCGTTCACGTACCCGTTCAACATGACCCAGCAGCCGGCGATCAGCGTCCCGGCCGGCACCACGTCTTCGGGCCTGCCGGTGGGGCTGCAGATCATCGGGCCGCGGCATTCGGACGACCTCGTGCTCGCGGTGGCGAAGCTCCTGGAGGAAGTCCGGCCCTGGGCACCGGCCTGACCACACGTGAGGGTGAAACCCGCGCCGGGGCGGCGAAGGCTGTGCCACTGTCGGCCGGGTGAACGCTGAAGGCTGGCGGTACGAGCGCGCCATTCCGACCGTCGACCCCGCGGGTGAGCCGACCCGGGTGGTGGTCGGCCTGATCGAGCAGGGCGGCCGGCTGACGGCGGCCCTTCGGGTGGACGACGGCAAACCGGCGCTGGTCCCCCTGGAGATGGGCGGCGAGCTGCTGAAGGTGCTGCGGGAGACGCTGGAGAACTGGTGGCGCCTGGACGGCCACCGCGACCGGACGCCGGAACCCCGCTCGGGCCGTCAGACCGGCTCGGTCACGCCGGGCTGACCGGTGCGCGGCGGACCAGCCCGCGGATCTGCGGGTTGACCAGGACGATCGCCGTCGTGATGACAATCAGGGCCGCGGCGCCCAGCAGTGTCGCCGAACGTCCGGCGTGCTCGACCAGGGGACCCGCGGTGATCTGGCCGAGCGGCATCGCGATGAACGAGCCCAGCATGTCGTAGGAGTAGACGCGGGCGAGCTTCTCCGGCGGCACGTTTTCCTGCAGCGAGACGTCCCACGCGACCGCGAACTGCTCGATCGCGACGCCCGCGAGGAACATCGCGAACAGCAGCGGCAGCAGGTACGGCGTCTGGCCGAGCGCGAGCATCGGCAGGGCGTCGACCATCACCAGCGCGACGCCGATCAGCAGCATCCGCCGGGGTTGCCAGCGCGCCGCGACGACGCCGCCGAGGAGCGACCCGGCTGTCTGCACCGCCAGCGCGAGACCCCAGCCGGTGCGGCCGAACGTGTCGTCGGCGACCAGCGGGCCGACCACCCGCAGCGCGCCCGCGTTGACCGCGTTGACGATCATGAACTGCAACACCACCATCCACACCCAGGACCGGGCGCGGAACTCCCGCCAGCCCTCGGCGAGCTCGGCGAGCGGGCGGCTGCCCGGGATCCGTTCGCCGCTCGGCAGGCGGATGCGCCGGTAGGCGACGGCGGCCGCGAGGAACAGGACCGCGTTCCCGGCGAGCGCCCACCCCGAACCGGCGAACGCGACGAGGACCCCGGCCAGACCCGCGCCGGCGATGCGGCCGGTGTTGGACAGCAGCCGGACCAGCGCGTTCGCCTGGGCGAGCAGCGGCGCGGGCACCGTCAACGGCGTGAGCGACGCGGCCGCGGGCAGCGAGATCGCCGAGACGGCTCCGTTGACCAGGCTGAGCCCGACCAGCAGCGGGATCGAAGCGAATCCACAGAGGACGCTCGCTGCGATGGCAGCCTGCGTGAGCGCGGCGGCGGTCTCGGTGCCCTGCAGGATCACCGACCGCGGCAACCGGTCGGCAAGCATCCCGCCGAAGAGCACGAGCAGTACGTTGGCGATCGACCGCGCCCCGACGACGATCCCGAGGTCCACGGCCGATCCGGTCAGGTCGACGACGGCGAAGGCCAGCGCGAAGGGTGCGACGGCGTTGGCGAAGTCGGCGAACGTCCGTCCTGTGACGAGCGCGCGGAACCGAGGTTCGCGAAGCGGGGCGAAGAGCGGGGAAGTCATGGCAGCGGCTCCGGCGAGGTGGGGACGATCGAGACGTGAGCTAGGCGGGCGGCACCCGCGCGGTCATGGAGACTCGGACTGGTCCGGCTCGGCCAGTTCGAACAGCGCCACGCTCGCGCTGACCCGGACCGTTCCCGGGGTCCGTGGTGGCTGGGCCGCCGCGTGGAGTTCCTGGCTCAGCTCCGATGCCCGTTTCAGCAGGCGCGCCCAGACGGCCGGGTCCACCCACAGCTCCGCGTCCGTCAACGATGCTCGCCGGTCGGGTGCCCGTGACTCGGCCCGGCGCAGCAGCTCGGACGCGACAGCCTTGGTCAGCAGCTGCTGCTCGGCCGGTGAGCGGGTGGTCAAGCGGCGGCCCGACGCCGGGTCGTGGCGGTAGCGCTTCGCACGGCCGCCGCGGATGGTCACCTCTTCCGCGACGTCCAGCAGGCCCGCGTCGTGCAGGCGGCGCATGTGGTAGCTGATGTTCGCCTGCGTGTCGCCCAGCTCGCGCGCCGCTTCGGCCGCGCTCAGGGCCGTTCCCGTCAGGAGCGACAGGATCCGCATGCGCATCGGGTGCGCCAGCACGCGCAGGTTGTCGTGGGGCATGACGCCAGTCTGGCACGACTGTCAAAGAGTTATTTGGGGGTCTCGTTGGCCGGGAAGATTGCCCCAGTCGTCCGACGTCTGTGCTGTGCTGGACGTATGCGCATGACGATCTTGGGCCGCAGCGGCCTGGAAGTGTCGAAGATCGCCTTCGGCACCTGGCAGCTCGGCGGCGACTGGGGCGCGTTCGACGAGGACACCGCGATCGCGGCCATCCACCACGCCCGCGACCTCGGCGTGAACTTCTTCGACACCGCGCAGGCCTACGGCCGCGGCCGGTCCGAGGTGCTGCTCGGACGTGCGCTCAAGAACCAGCGGGACGTCGTCATCGCCACCAAGGGCGGTATCAACCCGCGCGCGGAACGGCCGCGCGACTCCCGCCGCGTGTGGCTCACCCAGGGGCTCGACCAGAGCCTGCGCAACCTGGACGTCGACCACATCGACCTCTACCAGGTGCACTGGCCCGACCCGGACACGCCGGCCGCGGACGTCGCCGGACTGCTGCAGGAGTTCGTCGACGCCGGGAAGGTCCGGCACATCGGTGTCTCGAACTACAGCGCGGAACAGCTGGCGGACCTCGGCGTGGCCGAGACGCTGCAGCCGCCGTACCACCTGTTCCGCCGCGGCATCGAGACCGATCCGCTGCCTTACGCCCGCGCGGAAAACATTGGCGTCTTCGTATACAGCCCGCTCGGCAGCGGCCTGCTCACCGGCGCGCTCACACCGGACACGACGTTCGAACCCGCCGACTGGCGCTCGAAGTCCAGCGCGTTCCAGGGCGACAACCTGCGCCGCAATCTCAAGATCGTCGACAACCTTACGGCGTACGCCGCGCAGAGGGGTCTCGAAGTCGGCCAACTCGCCATCGCCTGGACGCTCGCCCGGCCCGGCGTGCACGCGGCCATCGTCGGCGCGCGGCAGCCGAAGCACATCGAAGCGAGTATCGCCGCCGCCGACGTCGAGCTGACGTCGGATGACTTGGCCGAGATCGACCGGATCACCGCCGACGCCGTCCAGGTCGCCGGCGCCGCACCCGAGGGCATCGCCTAGAGCACGTAGGTGGTGCCGTCCGGCGGGAGCAGAGCGCCGGCGGCCCGGACGGTGGCATGCTCGGGCGACGCCGGGTCCAACACCGGGTTCGTGTTGTTGAGGTGCGTGAACGCCCAGCGCCGCCCGGCGATCCGGGGCAGGCTCGCGGTGATCGGCAGGTGTCCCATCGCGAGCTGGTCCGGTCCGCCGACTCCCGCCATCTCGTCCGGCGCGTAGAAGGTTCCGTCGAGCAGGACCAGCGACGCACCGTCCACAAAGGAATCGAACCCGGCAGGCCAGCTCTTCAGGCACGGCGCGTAGACCAGCACGCCGCCGGTCGCGAGGTCCGAGATCCGGTACGCGACCACCCACGGGCCCTCGCCGGCAGCCGCGTACTTCGGTTTCTTGTCGCTCACCGGCAGCACGTCGACGCGCAGGCCGGGGACGTCCCTGAGAGACGTCCAGCCGCCATAGCCGTCGACGATCTCGCGGAACGGAGACAGCGCGCGCAGCACGGCGTCGGGTGCCCACACCGGAAGTCCGCCGGACTCGCGCAGCATCAGCAACCCCAGCGTGTGGTCGAGTTCGGCGTCGGTGAGCAGCAACCCACGCAGCGGGATCTCCCGCGGTCCCGGCCCGGCCCGCAGCTCCGGCGTTCCGAGGATCTGGGCGCGAATGTCCGGCGAACAGTTGAGCAGGTACCAGCCGGCGCCGTCCGCGCTGATCGCGACGCAGTCCTGCGAGCGCGGAGGCAGTCCGGACGTGCAGAGGCGGCACGCGCAGTTCCACTGTGGACAGCCGCCACCCGCCGCCGTGCCGAGCAGGATCACCTTCACCGGCGCATGACCAGGTCGGAGGCCGGAGGCCGGGACAGCGCGAGGTCGACCAGCGAACGCTGCGGAGACCGTGAGCAGACCGGGTCGGTCGCCGCCGCGTCGCCGGTGAGCAGGAACGCTTGGCAGCGGCAGCCGCCGAAGTCCAGTTCGCGACGGTCGCACGTCCGGCACGGTTCGGACATCCAGTCCTCGCCGCGGTAGGCGTTGAACGACTCGGACCGGTACCAGATCTCGGCCAACGGCGTGTCCCGCACGGAGGAGAGCCGCAGCGTCGAGATCGCCGACGCCGCCGGGCACGGCAGCACCGTCCCGTCCGGCGCGATCGTCAGCTGCCGCGCGCCCCACCCGTACATGCACGGCTTCGGGTACGGCTCGTAGTAGTCGGCGACGACGTAGACGATCTCCATCGTGCCCCGCAAACGCGAAACCGCCTCGCGCACGATCGGTTCCGCTTCGGCGAGCTGCTCGGGCGTCGGCATCAGCGCCGCGCGGTTGCGCAGCGCCCAGCCGTAGTACTGCGTGTTCGCCAGTTCGAGACGGTCCGCGCCCATCCGCTCGGCCAGTTCGATGATCCCGGCCAGCTGGTCGTGGTTGCGCCGGTGCAGCACCACGTTCAGCGACAGCGGTAGCCCGGCCTCCTTCACCAAGGCGGCCGCGTTGAGTTTGTGGTCGAACGCCCGCGCGCCGGCCAGCTGGTCGGACCGCTCCCGCGTCGCGCCCTGCGCTGACAGCTGGACGTGCGCCAGTCCGCGCGAGACGAGGTCGTCGAGCCGGGCGGCGGTGAGCCCGAGCCCGGAGGTGACGAGGTTGACGTAGCACCCGAGCGAACTCGCGTGTGCCACCAGCTCGGGCAGGTCCGGCCGGGCCAGTGGCTCGCCGCCGGACATGTGGACTTGCAGCACGCCCAGTTCACGCGCTTGCGAGAGCACCGAAATCCAGTCTGCGGTGGACAGTTCGGCGTCGCGCGAAACGAGCTCCAGCGGGTTCGAGCAATAAGGACAGTGCAGCGGGCAGCGGTGGGTCAGCTCGGCCAGCAGCCCGAGCGGCGGTTTCACGTCCACGCGACGACCCGCCGTTCGCCCAGCCGGGTCAGCACGTCGAGGACGTCCTGCTCCCGGACGCCGGTGAAGCGGGCGCCCAACGCGGAGGCGATTTCCGTGACGGTCCGGGCGCCGTCGCAGAGTTCGAGCACAGCCGCCGCGGTCGTGTTCGGGACCAGCACGCCTTCCGGGAACAGCAGCACGTGCGTCTCCCGGACGTGGTCGAACGACAATCGGACACCGCGCCGGAGCTGCGGGACCGAACCCACGGTGATCACCGGGCCGCCCGCTCGATCGCGTCGAGCATCGACCACAGGACGTCGCACTTGAACGACAGCGCGGCGATCGCGCGGTCCTGCTGCTCGCGCGTGACGCAGTGGCGGACCACGATGTCGAGCGTGTCCTTGCCCTCGCCGGAGACCTTGTCGATGCGGTTGGTGAAGTACGCGAGGTCCTCGCGCGCGATCCACGAGTAGTGCGCGAGCATGTCCGCGACGCGCTGCTGCATCAGGTGCCCGGCGAACA
Organism: Amycolatopsis sp. NPDC101161; assembly: GCF_044768185.1. Lineage (NCBI taxonomy): Bacteria > Bacillati > Actinomycetota > Actinomycetes > Pseudonocardiales > Pseudonocardiaceae > Amycolatopsis > Amycolatopsis sp. NPDC101161. Next base: position 503,244 of record NZ_JBIWPI010000002.1, on the reverse strand, counting down.
TCTCGGTGAGTCCGGACGCGACGGCCTCCCACCACGGCTTGGTCCGCGCGAAGGTCACGTAGGCGTCGACGGCGAACCGGACCCCGGGAGCGACGTGCCGCTCGTCGAGGACTTCGTCCCGGTCCAGGCCGACGGCCTCGCACAGCCGCAGCCAACGCTCGATCCCGCCGGCACCGGCGTGCGGGCCGTCGTGGTAGACGATCCGGTCGAGCCACTGGCGCCGGATCTCCGGCAGCGGGCAGTTGCTGATGATCGCCGCGTCCTTCTGCGGCAGCTGGCACTGGTAGTACCAGCGGTTCGCCGCCCAGATCCGCAGCCCGTGCGCGTCGAGCTCGCCCGCGTGCAGCCGGTGGTGGAACGGGTGCGCGCCCCAGTAGCGGTCGGAAAGGCCGCGCAGGGCCGCGATGAATGCGCTTTCCGCGAGCGGCTCGACGGGCATCGTTCAGTCCGCCAGGCGAGCCGCGTAGGCGGTCACCTCCATGGGTGTTTCGTATTCGACGAAGTCGGGGGTCGTCCACACCTCGGTCATGTCGTGCTCCTCTCCCGGGGGTCCGGTCGCCGTCACGGTAAGAGCGCGACGAGCCGGCTGGCCAGAGGAGTTCGGAAAGTTTCCTTCCGATGGCGCAGTGGGGTGCCGATCAGCGGTGCTAGCGGACCGCGGCTTCCAGCTCCACCAACGCGGTGTCGAGGTGCGTCAGGATCCGCTGCAGGTGCGGCACGCTCCGGCGGCAGCCCGTGACGCCGAAGTCGAGGTGGTCGCCGTTGCTCGTCAGCGTGATGTTCACGGCCTGGCCGTCGAGCAGGACCGACGCCGGGTAGATGCCGTCGAGCTGCGCGCCGTTCCAGTACATCTGCTTGCGCGGCCCCGGCACGTTCGAGATCACCAGGTTGAACGGCGGCCGCGTGTTGTTGACGACGCCCGGGATCGGCGAGACGCCCAGCTGCGCGACGTTAACGGCCGATAACAACAGCGTCTGCAACGGTGTCAGCTCCGAGAACAGCCGCTTGCCGTTGCGCATCGACTGGTGGATCGTGACGAGCCGCTTGCCCGCGTCCGGCAGGTCGGTGGCCAGGTTGCACAGCAGCGCGCCGATGTTGTTGCCCGCCGCTTCGCCCGGGTCGTTCTGCCGGCGCAGCGACACCGGCACCATCGCGATCAGCGGCGCGTCCGGCAGCGCGCGCTGCTCGATGAGGTAGTCGCGCAGCGCGCCCGAGCACATCGCGAGCACGACGTCGTTGCGCGACACCCCGGCCGCCGTCGCCACCTGCCGGACGCGGTCGAGCGACCACGACTGCGCCGCGAACCGCCGCGCGCCGCCGATCGGCACGTTGAGCATCGTGCGCGGCGCCTGTCCGGGCAGGGTTAACGTGTGTTCACCGAATGCTTCGCGCGCGACTTTCATCGCGGCCGGCGCCAGGCTCGCGAGCTGGTTGGCGGTCTTGCTCGCGGTCTGCAGGAACGACCGGGGACGCTTGACCCGGCCTTCGCTGGGCTTGCGCCGGCTGCCCCACCACGGCGGGCAGTCGAGGTCCGCGGGGTCGTCCGAGAGCGAGCCCTGCAGCTGGCGCAGCGCCGAGACGCCGTCCATCAGCGCGTGGTGGACCTTGGTGTAGACCGCGAACCGGCCGTCGGCGAGCCCCTCGACGAGGTGCGTCTCCCACAGCGGCCGGTGCCGGTCGAGCAGGGTGCTGTGCCAGCGGGACGTCAGCTCCAGCAGCTCGCGGATGCGGCCCGGCTGCGGCAGCGCCGAGTGCCGGAAGTGGTAGTCGAGCTCGAGGTCGGTTTCCGCGCGCCAGGCCACGTGTCCCATCGTGTTGACGGGCCGCGCCGGGCGACGCCGGAACACCGAGCGCATGTTGTCCGATTCGAGCAGGTTCTTGCGGATGTCGCGCAGGTAGTCCGGTCCGGCGCCGTCCGGCTTCTTGAACAGCTGCAGACCGCCCACGTGCATCGGATGCTCGCGCGTTTCGACGAGGAGGAACATCGAGTCGGTCACGGGCATCATCGCCATGGGACATCACCTTCCGCACTCGGCACGCCGACTCTACGCGCTCGGCGGCCGCCGGTGGATCACGTTCTACATTGGCGAGTATGACCGTCTCCAGCGCCGGGGAAACGTCGTTGCCACCGATGGCCGAGTGCGTCGTGATCGGCGGCGGTGTGATCGGCGTGAGCTGCGCGTTCCACTTGGTGGAAGCCGGTGTCGACGTGCTGCTCGTGGAGCGCGGCGGGCTCGGCGAGGGCTCGACGGCGAAGGCCGCGGGCGGCATCCGGTCGTCGTTCACCAGCCGCGTGAACGTCGAGCTGGGACTGCGCGGGCTCGCGGCGTACAGCGCTTTCTCGGAGCGCTTCGGCGTCGAGATCGACTTCCGCCGCGACGGCTACCTGTACTTGCTCGCCGACCCCGCGGAGGAGACTGCAATCGGACATTGCGCGGAGCTGCAGCGGGAGTACGGAGTGCGCAGCCACCTGCTGACTCCCGCGGAAGCGAAGGGTGTCCTCCCCCTGCTCGAGACGGACGGGGTCGTGTCCGCGCTGTGGTCTCCGGACGACGCGAAGGCGACGCCGGACGCGGTTGTCCAGGGCTACGCGCGTGCGGCGCGGACATGCGGCGCGACGCTCCGGACCGGCGTCGAGGTCACCGGGATCGAGCGTGACGGCGACACGTTAACCGGCGTTAACACAGCGGCGGGGTTCGTCCGGACCGGCGCGGTCGTGTGCGCGGCAGGAGCGTGGTCCGGACGGATCGGGGCGCTGGCCGGACTGGACCTCCCCGTGCGGCCGTTCCGGCGGCAGGTCGTGTTCACCGGCCCGGTGCCCGGACTGCCGGAGCACGTCCCGCTGACCATCGAGCTGCCGTCGGCGTTCTACTTCCACCGCGAAGGCGCAGGCCTGGCCATGTCGTTCAGCGAGGACGACGGCTTCCCCGGCTTCGGCACGCACTACGAAGCGGGCGAGTGGCTGCCGCGGCTGGCCGAGCTGGCGGGTCGCCGGATCCCGGCCGTGCTCGACGCCGGCATCCGGACCGCCTGGGCCGGCTTGTACGAAATGACGCCGGACCGCAACCAGATCATCGGGGAAAGCGTCCTGCTGTCGCGGTTCTTCTACGCGACCGGCTTCTCCGGCCACGGCTTCCAGATGGGGCCGGCCACCGGCGAGCTGATCCGGGACCTCTACCTGGGGCGCGAGCCGGCGGTGGACGTCACCGAGCTGGACGTCCGGCGCTTCGAAAGCGCCGATACCGCACCCGCGGAGCACAACATCGTCTAGGGGCCGATTGCCAGATCGTTCAACGATCTGGCAGTATCCGCGCCGTGGCTGTGAGTGGTGCTCGGGAGCTGGTGGACGCGCTTCAAGCGCTGGGGACGGAGATCGTCTTCGGCCTCCCGGGGGTGCACAACCTGCCGTTGTGGGAGGCGCTCGCCGAGACGAGCATCAAGCTCGTCGGCGTCCGCCACGAACAGACCGCGGGCTACGCGGCCGACGGCTACGCGCGCGCGACCGGCAAGCTCGGCGTCGCCCTCGTCACCACCGGTCCGGGCGCCGCGAACACCCTCGGCGCGGTCGGCGAGGCCATGGCGTCGGCGGCTCCGGTGCTGGTCATCGCCACCGACATCCCCTCGACGCTGCGGCGGCCCGGCGTCGTGCGCGGCGTGCTGCACGAGACGTCCGACCAGCAGGCGATGTTCGCGCCGGTGACCAAGGGCGGCTTCACCGTGCGGGCCGCCGACCAGATCGGCACTACGGTGCACCGCGCGGCCCGGCTCGCGCTGCAGCCGCAGAGCGGTCCCGTCTACCTCGGCGTGCCGACCGACTACCTGCGCGAGACGGTGCCGCACCGGCGTCCGCCCGCGCCGCACCGCAAGCCCGACGGCGACGTGCCCGACCTCGCGCGCGCCGAGGCTCTGCTGTCCGACGCGGAGCACCCGCTGATCTGGGCGGGCGGCGGCGCGTTGCGGTCCGGGGCGGGCGACGCCATCGGCGCGCTCGCCGAGAAGATCGCCGCGCCGGTCATCACCACCTTCGGCGCCCGCGGCCTGCTCCCGCTCGACCACCCGTGCCTCGCCCCCAATCCGGTGCACACGCCGGAGGTCGGCGAGCTGTGGGACGAGGCCGACGTCGTGCTCGCGATCGGCACCGACTTCGACGGCCTGATGACGCAGAACTGGCGGATGCCCAAGCCGCGCAAGCTGGTCGCGATCAACGTCGACGCCGACGACGCCGCCAAGAACTACCAGCCCGACCTGACGCTGGTCGGGGACGCGCGCGGGATCGTCGAGCGGTTGCTGCCCAAGGAGCGGCCCGGCCTGGACGACATCACCCTGCGGCTGGCAGGTATCGGCCGCCGCGTGCGCCAGCGGATCCGCGACGAAGAACCGCAGGCCTACGACTTCCTGTCCACTTTGGACGAAGTGCTGCCGACGGACGCGGTGCTGGTGTCCGACATGTGCGTCGCCGGCTACTGGGTCGGCGGTTTCCACCGGGTGCGCGCGCCGCGCAAGCTCGCCTATCCGATGGGCTGGGGCACCCTGGGCTACGGCTTTCCGGCGTCGCTCGGCGCTGCCGCGGCGGGTGTCGGGCGAGCCATCTGCATCACCGGCGACGGCGGATTCCTCTACGGCTGCGGCGATCTCGCGACGCTCGCGCAGGAGCAGCTGCCGGTCACGGTGGTCCTGGTCGACGACGGCGGCTACGGCATGCTGCGCTACGACCAGGAACGCGCCGGTCTCCCGCGTCGCGGAGTCGACTGGGACAGCCCGGACTTCGTCGGTCTCGCGCGGTCCTTCGGCGTGCACGCGGATCGCGTCTCCGGGTTCGGGCGCGCGTTCCGGCGGCTGCTCGGCGAGTTCGTCGAGTCGGACGAGCCGAACGTCCTGGTCGTGAAGGCCCGGCTGAAGCCGCCCCTGAACACGTCCCCGCGGTGGTACCGCACATGAGGATCGGCGTCGACATCGGTGGCACGTTCACCGACCTCTGCGCGGTCGACGAGTCCGGGATCGTCGCGGTCGGCAAGGTCCTGACCACGCACGACGAGCCGGCCCGGGCGGTAGAAGAGGGCCTGGCCGCGCTGCTCAGCGACGCCGGGGCGGTCGAGCAGGTCGTGCACGGGACGACGCTGGTGACGAACGCGCTGATCGAGCGCAAGGGTTCGCGGACCGCGTTGCTCGCGACGGCGGGCTTCCGTGACGTCCTGGAGATGCGCCGTGAGCACCGCTACGAGCTGTACGACCTGCGCCTCGAACTGCCCGCGCCGCTGGTTCCGCGGCACCTGCGGTTCGACGTCCCGGAGCGGATCCTCGCCGACGGGTCCGTCCACACCGCACTCGACGAGCAGTACGTTGTAAGGCTGGGGCGCGAGCTGGCCGACCGCGGGATCGAGGCGGTCGCCGTCTGCTTCCTGCACGCGTTCACGAACCCGGCGCACGAACGGCGCGTTGCGGAGATCCTTGCGGAGGTGGCGCCCTCGCTGAGGGTGGCGCTGTCGTCGGACGTCGTCCCCGAGATCCGCGAGTTCGAGCGCGCGTCGACCACTGTCGCCAATGTATACGTTCAGGACCTCACCGAGCGCTACCTGCGCGACCTCGAACACCGCTTGCGCCGGCTCGGGATTCCCGGAGCGCCGCACATCATGCTGTCCAACGGCGGTCTGGCCACCGTGGACACCGCGGCCCGGCACCCGATCCGCATCCTCGAGTCCGGACCGGCGGGCGGGGCACTGGCGGCGGCCGCGATCGGGCCGGACGACCTGCTCGCGTTCGACATGGGCGGCACGACGGCGAAGCTCTGCCTGATCGCCGGCGGCGCGCCGCTCGTGACGCACCAGTTCGAAGTGGACCGCAAGTACCGGCTGCTGCCCGGCTCCGGCCTGCCGGTGCAGGTGCCGGTCACGGACATGATCGAGATCGGCGTCGGCGGCGGGTCGATCGCCCGGATCGACGCGCTGGGCCTGCTGACCGTCGGTCCCGACTCGGCCGGGTCCGAGCCCGGTCCGGCGTGCTACGGCCGCGGCGGCACCGAGCCGACGGTCACCGACGCCGACCTGGTGCTCGGCTACCTCGACCCGGCCTACTTCCTCGGCGGCGGAATGCGCCTGGACGCCGAAGCCGCCCGGACGGTGCTGGGGGAAAAGATCGCCGGCCCGCTCGGGGTGAGCGTCGAAGAGGCCGCGTGGGGCATCCACACGAGCGTCAACGAAGACATGGCCAACGCCGCCCGGGTGCACGCCGTCGAGCGCGGTCAGGATCCCGCGAAGCTGCCGATGTACACGTTCGGCGGTGCGGGGCCGGTGCACGGCGTCGGCGTCGCGCGGGCGCTCGGGGCGCCGTCGGTCGTCGCGCCGCCGGCCGCGGGCGTGCTCAGCGCGGCCGGGTTCCTGACCGCGCCGCTCGCGTTCGACTTCGTCCGCTCGGCCCGCGCGGCCGTGCACGACCTCGAGTGGGAGCAGGTCGACGCGCTGTTCGCCGAGATGGAGGCCGAAGGCGAAGCGCTGCTCGCGAAGTCCGGCGCGTCCGAAGTCACGCACCGGCGGATCGCCGAGATGCGCTACGCCGGGCAGGGCTACGAGATCCGAGTTCCGGTCCGCGGTGGCGACTGGCCACAGACACTGATCGAGGAGTTCACCCGCACCTATCGCGCGCTCTACCAGCGATCGGGGCCGGAGGTCGGCGTCGAGGTACTGAACTGGCGGGTGGTTTCGAGCGGCCCCGCGCCGGACGTCACCTTACGGCTTAAGGTGCCGGCGAAGAGCGGCAACGCGCGCAAGGGAACCCGCAAGGCCTACTTCCCGGCGGCGGGCGGATTTGTCGACACGGCGGTCTTCGATCGGTACCTCCTGACGCCGGGCGAGCGCGTTGACGGACCGGCCATCGTCGAGGAACGCGAGTCCACCGTGGTCGTCCCGCCGGGCGCGCACTGCGTCGTCCGGGAGGACGCGGCGCTGGAGGTGACGGTGTGAGCGTCGACCCGATCCTGGTCGGGCTGTTCGGCAACCGCCTGCACTCGATCCTCGCCGAGCAGCAGAACGCGCTGGTCAACACGGCCTTCTCCGCCGTCGTCCGCGAATCGCTCGACCTGGCCTGCGCGGTGTTCGACTCGCGCGGCGAGATGATCGGCCAGTCCGTCGGCGGCACGCCCGGACACATCAACGCGATGGCCACCGGCATGCACCACTTCGTCGCCGCGTACCCGCCGGAGTCCCTCGAGCCCGGCGACGTCCTGCTCACCAACGACCCGTGGCAGACGGCCGGGCAGATCAACGACATCACCGTCGCGACGCCGGTGTTCCGGCACGGGAGGCTGGTCGCGTGGTTCGCGTCCTGCTGCCACGCGCCCGACATCGGCGGCCGGCTCGTGTCCGCCGAAGCCCACGAGGTCTTCGAAGAGGGACTGCGGCTGCCGATCCTCAAGTTCCTGCGCGCGGGCGAGGTCGACACCGACCTGGAACGGCTGATCCGCGCCAACGTGCGGACGCCGGAGGAGACGATCGGCGACCTGTACGCGCAGGTCACCGGCAACGAGGTCGGCGCGGCCAGCCTGCTGCGGCTCCTCGAGGAATTCGGTCTCGACGATCTCGACGACGTCGCCGCCGAGATCATGAACCGGTCCGAGAAAGCTCTGCGCGACGCACTGCGGAAGCTGCCGGACGGCGTCTACACCAACGAAATCGTCACCGATGGCTTCGACGACGAAGAGATCGTCCTGCGCGTGACGGCCACTGTGGACGGTGACGAGATCCACCTGGACTTCGCCGGTTCGTCGCCGCAGAGCCGGCGCGGGATCAACGTCGTGCTGAACTACACGCGCGCGTACGCGTCGTTCGCGGTCAAGGCCGCGATTTCGCCGGAGGTGCCGCACAACGCGGGGTCGTTCCGGCCCGTGCACGTCTCCGCGCCGGAGGGTTCGGTGCTGAACTGCCTGCCGCCCGCGCCGGTCGCGTCCCGGCACCTGATCGGGCACTTCCTGCCGTCGCTGCTGATCGGCGCGCTGCCCGGTGCCGCGATCGCGCCGAGCGCGGACGCGCTGTGGATGACCATCTGGCGTGGCCCCGGGTTCATGCTGAATGTCTTCCAGACCGGCGGCATGGGCGCGCGCGTGGACAAGGACGGCCTCAACACCACCGGGTTCCCGAGCGGACTGCGGTCGACGCCGACCGAGGTCATCGAGACGATGGCGCCATTGGTCCAGCACACGCGCGAGCTGCGCGCGGACTCCGGCGGCGCCGGACGGTGGCGTGGCGGCCTCGGCCAGGTGACGACGATGGCGCTGCGCGAGGGCGGCGCGTGGAGCGTCAACGGGAACGTCGATCGCGTGCGCGCGGCGGCATCCGGGGTGGACGGTGGGTCGCCCGGTGCGGCCGGGCGGTTCGGTCTGCACGACGGTTCCGACCTGCCCGCGAAGAGCCGCGTCACCCTGGCACCGGAGTCTGTCGTGGACGTCACGCTGCCGGGCGGCGGTGGGTACGGGTCGCCGTTCGAGCGTCCCGTGGCAGCGGTGCTCGCCGACGTCGTCGACGGTTACGTCTCCGTCGACGCCGCACGCAATGTATACGGAGTATCCATCAGGTACCACGGATACCCGGACGCGCTCGTCCGGCTGCCGGAGGACTACGCGGTCGACGAAGAGCAGACAGCACGACTGAGAACGGGGAAGTGACATGAGTCGGTTGGCCGGCAAGGTGGCGGTCGTCTTCGGCGGCGCGCGGGGCATCGGCCTCGCCACGGTGAAGGAGTTCCTCGCCGAGGGCGCGACGGTGTTCGCTTCCGACATCCGCGAGCCCGCGGAGCCCGTCGAGGGTTACCGGCACTCCATAGTGGACGCCACGGACGAAGACGCCGTGGCGGCGTTCGTCGACGGCGTGCTCGCCGAGGCCGGCCGCATCGACGTGCTGTTCAACAACGTCGGCATCCACCTCGGCAAGCCGCTCGCCGACACGACACTGGCCGAGTTCGACAACATCTTCGCGCTCAACGTCCGCGCCGCCTTCCTCGGCACCCGCGCCGTGCTGCCGCACATGATCGAGCAAAAGGCGGGCAGCATCATCACGACGTCGTCGAACGGCGGCGTGATGGGCCGCCCCGGCGACCCGGTCTACAACGCCACGAAGCACGCGCTGGTCGGGCTGACGAAGTCGATCGCCGTCGCGCACGCGCACCAGGGCATCCGCGCCAACACGGTGAACCCCGGCGCGATCGACACCGACATGCTGCGCAGCACCCTGAACTCGCCGGAGGAGTTCGAAACCAAGCAGCACCAGCTGGTCGCGAGCACGCCCGCGGCGCGCGTCGGCGAAGCGTGGGAGGTCGCGAAAGCCGTCGTGTTCCTGGCCAGCGACGAGTCGCGGTTCATCAACGGCGTCGTGCTGCCGATCGACGGCGCGAAGGCCGCGGGCGCGATGCCGGGCAACCGCTACAGCCTCGACTTCGACCTCGGCGTCAGGTAGTGCCGTGTCGATCGACGCCTCGGGGCTGGAGAGCGAGCGGCACCTGCTCGAACGCAGCGGCACGGCCGAGCGGGTCGCCGCGATCCTGCGCCAGTACATCACCGACGGCGTCTTCGCCCCCGGTGAACGGCTGTCCGAGCCGGTGATCAGCTCGGCGCTCGGCGTCTCGCGCAACACGCTGCGCGAGTCGTTCCAGCTGCTGGCCCACGAGCGGCTGGCGGTGCACGAGCTGAACCGCGGCGTGTTCGTCCGCGAGCTGACGACGGAGGACATCGAGGACCTGTACGTCGTCCGCCGCGCCACCGAATGCGGCGCCCTCCGGCGGGCGGCCGAGTTGTCCACCGTGGACTTGGCGCCGGTCGAGCTGGCCCTGCGGGACGGCCGGACGGCGGCCGCCGCCGAGGACTGGCCGGCCGTCGGCACCGCGAGCATCCACTTCCACCAGGCGCTCGCCGATCTCGCCGGCAGCGAGCGCATCTCCGCGACCATGCGCCAGGTGCTCGCCGAAACGCGGCTGTTCTTCGTCCTCAACGAGAACACGCGCGAGTTCTACGAGCCGTTCCTCGGCTGCCACGAGCAGATCCTGCGCGACCTGCGGGACGGCCGGTTCGCGGCGGCGGAAGCCGCGCTGGACCGCTACCTCCGCGACGCCGAAGCGCTGCTGCTCGCGCTCAGCGCACGTACAACGTAAGGCTGCGATCGCCGCGCGTGAGCCGCCGACCGGAAGGAAAGGGTCATGACCTCGATGCCTGCCGACCACGCCGGATTCCGCCCGCTGGACGGGATCAAGGTCGTCGACCTGTCCCGCATCCTCGCCGGGCCGTACTGCACGCAGTACCTCGGCGAAATGGGCGCGGACGTGGTGAAGGTCGAGCCGCCCGGGCACGGCGACGACACCCGCGGCTGGGGACCGCCGTTCGTCGGCGAGAGCGACGAGGCCGTGTACTACCTCGCGGCGAACCGGAACAAGCGCGGCATCGTGCTCGACCTCAAGAGCGACCGCGGCCGTGAAGCCCTCCGGCGGCTGGTCGCCGACGCGGACGTGCTCGTCGAGAACTTCCGGCCGGGGACGCTGGAGAAGTGGGGCCTCGGGTACGCGACCCTGGCGGAGCTGAACCCGCGGCTGATCCACGTGTCGATCACCGGTTTCGGCCAGACGGGTCCGTACCGCGACCGCGCGGGCTACGACCTCGTCGCGCAGGCTCTCGGCGGCGTCATGTCGCTGACCGGCGAGCCGGACGGCGCGCCGGCGAAGGTCGGGCTGCCGGTCGCGGACCTGAACGCGGGGACGTGGGCGATCATCGCGGTGCTGATGGCGCTGCAGGCCCGCCACACGACCGGCCGCGGCCAGTACCTCGACGTGTCCCTTTTGGACAGTCAGCTCGCCTGGCACGTCTACGCCGCGGGCGCGCACTTCTACGACGCTCCCCGGCCGCGCCGGATGGGCTCGGCGCACCCGAGCATCGTCCCGTACCAGGCGTACCACGTCTCGGACGGCTGGCTGATCATCGCGGTGGGCAGCGAAAAGCTGTGGCACGCGTTCTGCGGGGTGCTGAGCCTGGACGTCGCGTCGGACCCGCGGTTCTCGTCGAACGCTCTTCGGGCCGCTCACCGCGACGAGCTGAACGCGCTGCTGGAACCGGTCCTGCTGACGCGTACGGCGGCGGACTGGCTGAAGGCGTTCGACGCGGCAGGCATCCCGGCGGCGCCGATCAACGAGATCGACGACGTGTACGCGGACCCGTGGACGGCCGCGCGCGACCAGGTGGTCCGGCTGCCGCACCCGACGGTGGGGACGTACCTGGGGACGGGCTTCCCGGTGAAGGCGTCGGACACCCCGGCGCGGCCGACGTCCGCGCCGCCGACGCTGGGCCAGCACACGGCGGAGGTGCTGGCGGAGCTGGGGTACTCGGCGGAGGAGATCGCGGAGTTCGGCTGAGGCTCGGCTTCCCGGCGGGTCGCCAGTGGAGGTAGTCCGCGGCGAGCCGGATCAGCCGCGGGCTGCGGCCGGTCAGCAGGACGCCGATTGCCCACGCGGCGAGGCCGGGCACCAGTGCGGGGTCGGACCACGCGTGGCCGGAGAGCGGGAACCGCCAGGGGCGAGGACCGCGAGCGCGAGGATCGTCGGGCTGGTCTGCGCGTCGCCGTTGCGGGTTGCGCTGCCGTTCCGGCCAGTGCGGTGGTGCGAACTGTGCACGATGGAGTGTTCGCGCTCCCCGCTTCGCCCTGGTAGGGATGGGGGAAGGACTGAGGAGGACCGATGTCAGCACAGCACGCCCTTTGGCACCCGTTCGCCGACATGGGCGCGGTCGCGAACGACCGGATGGTCATCACCCGCGGTGAGGGCTCCTACGTCTGGGACGACGCCGGACGACGGTACTTCGACGCCACCGCGTCGCTCTGGTACGCGAACTTCGGCCACGGCCGGCCGGAGATCACCGAGGCCGTCACCAAGCAGTTGCAGACGCTCGACTCGTACAACCTGTTCGGCTACAACGCCAACGAGCCGGCGATCGAGCTGGCCGATCGCGTCGCCGCACTGGCGCCGACACCGGGGTCGAAAGTCTTCTTCGGCTCGGGCGGCGGGGACGTCATCGACACCGCCGTGAAGCTCGCGCGCGCGTACTTCGCGCAGACCGGGCGTCCGGAGAAGGCGCACGTCATCGGCCGGACGCAGGGCTACCACGGCACGCACGGCTTCGGCACGGCCGTCGGTGGCATCCCGGCCAACGCGGCCGGCGTCGGGCCGCAGCCGCCGGAGTTCTCGCACGTCCCGTTCGACGACGCCGCGGCCCTGGAAGCCGAGATCGAGCGAGTGGGCGCGTCGCGCGTGGCGGCGTTCTTCTGCGAGCCGGTGATCGGCGCGGGCGGCGTGCTGCTGCCGCCGGACGGCTACCTCGAGGAGGTGGCGGCGATCTGCCGCCGGCACGACGTGCTGTTCGTCGCGGACTGCGTGATCGCCGCGTGGGGCCGGCTTGGGACGTGGTTCGGCATCGACCGCTGGGCGGTCCGGCCGGACATGATCACGACGGCGAAGGGCATCACCGGCGGCACGATCCCGCTGGGCGCGCTGGTGGTGGCGCCGCGGGTGGCGGAACCGTTCTTCACGGGAGCGCCGGGCGCACCGATCTTCCGCCACGGCGCGACGTACGCGGGCCACCCGGTGGCGTGCGCGGCGGGCCTGGCGACGCTGGACATCTACGAGCGCGACAACCTGATCCCGCGCGGCCGCGAGCTGGAGAAACCCCTGGCCGACGCGGTATCGGCAGCGAACGGGCACCCGCTGGTGGCGGAGACCCGCGCCGGGCTCGGCTTCCTGGCGGCGGTCGAGCTGACGGCGGAGGTCATGGACGCCGACCCGGGAGCCCCGGTGAAGCTGCAGCGCGCGTGCCGCGACGAGGGCGTGATCGTGCGCAACCTCGGCCGCGGCGTCGCGGTGTCGCCGCCGCTGGTGGCGGGGGAGCCGGAGCTGGACCTGCTGGCTTCCGCGCTGCCCAAGGCGTTGGACCGCTTGGCCGCGCAGAGCTGAACGACGCCGCGAACGGCTCTTTCCCGTCCTGGAGACGGCGGGAAAGAGCCGTTCACGACGTCACGAGATGCAGAACTCGTTCCCCTCCGGATCGGCCACGGTCACCCAGCTGTGCGGCCCCTGCCGCCCGCGCCACAGGAACTTCGCCCCGCGGGTCGTCAGCTTCTCCAGCGTCGCCTCGACGTTGTCCGCGCCCACCCACACGTCGATGTGCAGCCGGTTCTTCACCGTCTTCGGCTCCGGGACCTCCTGGAACAGGATCCGCCGGGGTGGACCGTCCGGTGGCGAGTCCGGGTGGCGGATCGCCGCGCCCGTTCTCCACACCAGAGACCCGTTGTACGTCCGGGTCTCCTCCTCCTTCGCGTACCCCTTCGCGATCATCTCGCGGATGAAGTCCTCGTCCGTCGGTTCGACCGGCCAGCCGAGCGTCTCGGCCCACCAGTCGGCGAGCACGTGCGGGTCGGCCGTATCCACCACTACCTGGAAGTCATGCGCCATACGGGCACGTTAACGACCGAGTCCGACATTTTCCGGAGCATCGGGTCCTCGGGCACGACCGTGAAGCGCCACTTGTCGACGCCGCCGCCCATGATCTCGGCGTAGCGTCGGGCGCCGTCGGCGTTGGCGAACCGCACCTGCTGGCCGTTCGTCAGGTGGGTGATCTTGACCGCCATGACAACCTCCCGAAGTCTGTGGGCCGGCCCAGGAGCTTCCCCCTCCGAGGCCGGCGAGCACAGTAGAACACATGTTCGACTGTCCGCGCCACCGCATCCCCCGCGCAGGTGAGAACCGTTCAGAGGGGCCGGATCATCGCCACGCGCGGCCACGCGTCGAGGCCGCGGGCCGCCTCCGCGCGGCGGATCGCCCGCAGCTCGTCGCCGATCTCGGCGTCCACCAGGACCCGGAACCCCAGCCGCTCGTAGTACGGCGCGTTCCACGGCACGGCTTCGTACGTTGTAAGGGACAACGCCGGCAGTCCGCGGGCGGCGGCCCACTCGGCGAGCGTCTCCACCAGTGCCCGGCCGAGCCCGCGCCGCGTGTGCGAGGTCCGCACCGAGACCTGCTCGATGTGCGCGCACCCGTCGACGACCTCCGCGACGAGGTACGCGACCGGCCGGTCGCCGTCGTCCACGGCCACCCACGCGCGGCCGGCGGACTGGTACACCGCCAGTTCCGCCACCGAACCCGGGTCGTCGTCGGCGATCGCCGCCATGTCGACGGCGCGGAACAGGCTGCCGGCGTCGCGTTCGACGTCGATCAGCGCGGGCAGGTCGTCGGGACGCGCGAGCCGGATCACGCAGGCATTCGTACGCGTCCCGCCGGGATTTTCACAGCGAATAAGACGAGATCGTGCGCTCGATGCGGGTCGCGTACCCGCGCAGGGCGGTGATGGCGTTGTGCCGGGCTTCCTCGGTGATCCGCGCGGCCGGGCCGGCCATGGTCAGCACCGTCGGCCGCCGTCCGTAGGCGGTCACCGGCACCGAACACGCCCAGACGCCCTCGTCGATTTCCCCGGAGCTGACCGAATACCGGTTCTCCAGCGCGTGCTTGAGCTCGTCGCGCACGTAGGTGCCGCGCTGCTCGACGACCGGCGCCAGCCGCCGGTCGCGTTCGATCTCCGGCAGCAGGGCGAGCAGCATCTTGCCGGACGCGCCGACGCCGAGCGGCAGCGAATGCCCCGGCTCGAAGGTGAACCGCATGGCGCGGTCGCACTCGACGCGGTCCGCGCACACGGCGGCGTCGCCGAACTGCTGGAAGAGCATCACGGTCTCGCCGAGCTCCCGCGAGGCTTCCTCCATGGCCGGCTTCGCCAGCCGCACGAGGTCGTTCGCCAGCTGCGCGGCCCGCGCGAGCGGCATCACCTGGCTGGTGAGGTGGTAGTGCCCGGCGCGGCCCTCTTCGAGCAGCTGCAGCTCCTTGAGCAGCGCGACGTAGCGGTAGGTCGTCGCGACCGGGGTGCCGATCGTCGCGGCGAGCTCGGCGACGCTGGCTTCCCAGCGCCGTTCGGAAAAGGCGAGGAGCAGCTGGAGGACCTTGCGGGAACTGCTGGCGCCGGGAGTCCGGCGCGGGGCGGTGGTGGTGGCGGAACCGTCGACGGCACTGACGGCAGGCGTCATCATGACCTCTCGGTGAGACAAAAACGACCTTCGCTATCACACGGGGTGAATAAATTAGCACGTTGTGTTAAACGAAAGCCAGTAATCCGCCGACGGCCCGCCATTCGGGAAAAAACCGGGTCAGAGCGTGAGGAACTCGCCCGGTTTCGTCACCACCGGTGACTCGACGTAGAGCCCGCGGTACTCGTCCTGGATCCCGGAGTTGTGCACTTGCAGCGCGAGCGGGCCGACGCGCCCGGCCGTCTTGTCGGTGAACCGCAGGACCTCGGTGCCCTTGCAGGTCACGGCCGTCCCGGTGAGCGGGCAGCACGCCATCCGGGCCACGCCGGTCGTCATGTCGCCGATCAGCTCGCACTGCGCCCACTTCTTGATGTCGATCGACGTGTGCGGCAGCTGCGTGAACAGTTTGCCGCCGCCGTCGTTGTGGCCCGGCCGGTAGTCCCAGTGCCCGCCGTTCGGCGGCTGGAACTGGATGGCGCTCAGCGCGTCGCGGATCGGGTCGGTGGTGCCCCAGATCAGCACGGTCGGTTTGTGGTTGCCCTTGACCTGGCGGACATTGAATATCCACCGAAACGTGCCGACCTGCTGTTTGTTGTAGTACAACCAGCCGCGGGCCGTGCCATTGCCGTGGATGACGCCGTTCTTCGCCGACCAAAGGCCGGTTTTCGACGAAGTCCAGCCGCTGAGGCTGGTGCCGTCGAACATCGGGACGAGGTTCGGGTCGCCGTACGGGTTGTCGGCCGCCGCGGCCGGTACCGGAACCGAGGCCGCGAGGATCCCCGCGGCCACCACACCAAGGAGCTTCCGGAACATTCCTGCCGTCCTCTCTAGCGCGGTTAGCGGGTTCGGACGGCGAAATTCACGTTAGAAGCCGCGCGGGTGGAGCGTCAACCGCGGTCCCGCTCATCGGTCAGGAACGGCGTCAGCAGGCCGGGAACGGCGCGGTCGGCGAGCGCGAGCCCGTCGGACTCGCCGACGTCGAGCACCCGGTAGTGGCCCTTGCCGGCGGCGACCGGCGCGATGATCGTGACCAGCCCGGCGCGCCGCTGGAAGTACGAGCGTTCGACGACGACGCCGGTCATCCCGTCGCAACGGACCGCCGCGGTGCCGCGGTCCAGCGACCCCGAGCGCGTCACGAGGTAGCGGCCGGTGAGCGCGTGCCCGAGGCCGCGGTAGCGGTCCCAGCCGACGAGCGCGGCGAACGGCACCAGCACGAGCGCCGCCTGCCACGGCCAGTCCGGCAGCGCGCCGAGCCACGCCAGGCCGTAGAGCGCCGCCGCGAGCAGCAGCACGCCGGTGACGGCCCGGGTGAGCCGCCGGTACAGCGCACGGCGCGGATGACGCACCAGCGGCGTCGCCGCGGGGTCCTCGCCGAGCACGTCCGCGACGACTTCGTGCGCCTTCGCGAGCGGCGCGGGCGGGAGCAGCAGGCCGCCGCTCTTGTCCGCGCCCTTGCCTTCGCGCAGACCGCCGGCGATGGCGACGCAGCGCGCACCGCCGGCCAGCCGCAGCGGCAGCGGCTCGCGGATCTCGACGCCGCGCAGGCGGTCCTCCTCGATCGACACCGAGCGCGTCGTGATCAGCCCGCGCCGGATGTGCAGCGTGCCCGCGGGTTCGCGGGTGAGCCGGAAGTTCCAGAACGACAGGACGTACCCGCCGATCGACAGCAGCGAGACGAGCACCAGCAGCCCGACGGCCGCGAGCACCAGGCTCACCCACGTCGGCGTGTCCGCGAAGTGCCCGACGACCGTCTGGACCAGCGAGAACCGGATCGGGTCGAAGTGCAGCTCGTGCGCGAAGTGGTAGACGGTACCGACGGCGGCGCCGACCACGGCCAGCCCGGACAGCGTGAACGGCGCGTAGCGCAGCCACTTCTTGTCGACGGCGGCGACCAACTGCTCCGGCGGCGCGGGGGTCTCGTCGGTGACAACCACAGCCTTACGGTGTAAGAGCAGGGTCCGCAGGCGCTGTGCTTCCGCGATCGTGACGGCGTCGAGGACGAGCTCGTCCTTGCCCGGCCCCTTCCCGTGGGAGTGGCGCCCGGTGCCGATCCGGGCGGCGGCCAGCGAGAACAGCCGGTGCTTCGGCTCGGACGTGACGTCGACCGTGCGGATCCGGTCGCGCGGGATCGCGCGCTGCTTGCGCAGCAGCAGTCCGGTGTGCCACTCGACCTGCGTCTCGGTGATCCGGTAGCGCGAGGTCAGCACGTGCGAGACACCGGTGAAGACGGCGATCGCGGTGAAGACGAGGCCGATCCACTGCCACGGTTCGCCGTGGCCGAACAGCAGCGCGCCCAGCAGCACCGGCAGCGACCGCACCAGGTCCAGCACCGGCCGGATGAGCAGCATGCGCCGGTCGAGGCGGTGCCACGGCGCTTCCGGCGTCCCCTCCGCGGGGCGCGTCACGACGGCTGCCGCGCCGTCTGCCAGTGCGTCGGCGCCGCTGCTCACGTCGCGTCCCCGCGGACGGCCTGGGTCGTCTTGGTCAGCTCGTCCGCCAGCTCGAGGGCGCGGTCGTGCGCCAGGCCCGAGATGCGCAGCGGGCCGGCCGCGGACGCCGTCGTCACGGTGATCTTCGCCAGCCGGAACAGCTGCTCGCCGGGGTCGCGCTCGATGTCGACGGTCTGGATCCGGGAGATCGGCGCGATCCGCCACTCCTGCTTCAGCCAGCCGGACTGCGTGTAGACGGCCTCGCCGGTGACCTCCCAGCGGTGCACGCGGTAGCGCCACTGCGGCATGACGACGAGGTGCAGCGGACCCACCACGCAGGCGACCACGAGCGCCACCGTGAGGAACGCCGGCGGATCGTCGCTGGTCACCACGATGGCCGTGAGGATCCCGATGACGACGATCCAGGAGATCGACGCCATCGCCGTCCAGTAGCCGATGGCCCGGCGGCTGACCCGGTGCGCCGGTGGCCGCAGCCGCAGCGCCGCTGTGTTCGTGGTGTGTTCGCTCACGGGTCAAGCGTGCCCGATCGGCGCCTTGCGTGCCCACGACAAGTGTCACGATGCCGATTTGGTCCGGGCTCGATCGCGTGCCGTTACGATCGGCAACACCGTCGGAGGAATGGAAACGCCGTCGGGGTGTGTTGTGCTTGAAGGATTGAAGTATCAGCGAGCAGGAGGATCCGGTGGGACTCGATCCCGACGACCTGTACGAGGTGGACTCGGACGTTCCCGACCTGACGGGGGCGGTGCTGCTGCACCACTTCGAAGGGTTCATGGACGCCGGTTCGGCGGGCCGTCTGCTGGCCGAGCACCTGCTCGGCGGTGAGCACCGCGTGATCGCGCGCTTCGACGTCGACCGGCTCATCGACTACCGCTCGCGCCGGCCGACGATGACTTACGCCGTGGACCACTGGGAGGACTACGACGCTCCGGAACTGGTCGTCCACCTGCTGCACGACGCGGACGGGACGCCGTTCCTGATGCTGTCGGGCCCGGAGCCCGACCACGACTGGGAGCGGCTCTGCCTCGCGGTGCGCAACCTCGTCGAACGCTGGGGCGTCCGGCTCACCGCCGGCTTCCACGGCATCCCGATGGGCGCGCCGCACACCCGTCCGCTCGGCGTCACCGCGCACGCCACCCGCAAGGACCTGGTCGGCGAGCACCAGCCGCTGCCCAACCGGCTGCAGGTGCCGGGCAGCCTGGCCGCGCTGCTGGAGTACCGGCTCGGCGAGTGGGGCCACGACGCGGTGGGCTTCGCCGCGCACGTGCCGCACTACCTCGCGCAGTCGACGTACCCGGCCGCGTCGCTGATCGTGCTCGACGCGCTGAGCCGCGCGACCGGCCTGAGCCTGGCCGAAGGCGAGCTGCGCGCCGCGGCCGAGCTCGCCGACGCCGAGATCAACCGCCAGGTCGCGGAGTCCGACGAGATCGCCGACGTCGTCCGCGCGCTCGAGCGGCAGTACGACACGTTCATCGAGGCTTCGGAGCGCGGTTCGCTCTTGGCGGAATCGGTCGAGCACATGCCGACCGCGGAGGAGCTGGGTTCGCAGTTCGAGCGGTTCCTCGCGGAGCAGAACGGCGGCGACGGCCCCGATCGCTGATGGCGCCGGCGCGCTACGACGAGATCGGCGTCGGCTACGCGCTGGGGAGGCGGACCGACCCGCGCTGGCTCGCGCCGGTGCTCGACGCGCTGGGTGACGCGGCTTCGGTGCTCGACGTCGGATCCGGGACGGGCTCCTACGAGCCGCCGGACCGGCGGGTCGTCGCGGTCGAGCCGTCGGCGGAGATGATCCGGCAGCGTCCGCCCGGCGCCGCACCGGTCGTGCGCGCGGTCGCGGAGGCGCTGCCGTTCCCGCCAGCGGCGTTCGAGGCCGCGCTGGCGGTGCTGACCGTGCACCACTGGGGTGACTGGCGCCGCGGTCTCGACGAGCTGCGCCGTGTCTCGCGCCGGCAGGTCGTCCTGGCTTACGACACCGCGTGGCACAACGACTTCTGGCTCGTCCGGGAGTACGTGCCGGAGGTCGCCGCTCTGGAGCTTTCGCGCCCGTCGGCGCCGGAGATCGCGGAGTACCTCGGCGCGGCTTCGGTGCTGGAGCTGCCGGTGCCGTGGGACTTCACGGACGGCGTCTTCCCGGCGCACTGGCGGCGGCCGGAGGCGTACCTCGACCCGGCGGTGCGGCGCGCGTGTTCGGCCCTCGCGCAGACTTCGCCGGCGGCCGTCGAGCGGGGGATCGCCCGGCTGCGCGCGGACCTGGCGTCCGGGCGCTGGCACGAGGAGCACGCGGATCTGCTGGACCGGACGGAGTGGGACGCGGGCTTCCGGCTCATCGTGGCCTGACGTACACAGTGGACGGTCGAGGGGGCCCGGGCACCGCGGCGGGCCGTCAGGTACCGTCCCGGGATGAACGACACGAAAAACCGTTCACCCGTAACCAAAACCCTGCGACGCACTCTGGGTAGGCTGCTGAACCAGGCCGCCGCGAAAGTGCACGACCCGTACACTGATCAGCTGAACCGGATGGCCGCCGAGCTCCGCGAGGAGATCATCCGCCAGGGTGACCGGGTCCTCGATCGGGTGGTGGAGTTCGAGATCCGCAGCCGCCGGGACATCGTCTACGCCGGCGACCAGGACGCCGCCCTCGAGAGCAACGTCTTCGCCCGCGAGAACCTCGTCGGCGCCCGGCACTTCGGCAGGCCCAAGGAAACGCTCGAGTACGCGCTTTCCCTGGCGCCACAAGGCGGAATGGCGCTGGAGTTCGGCGTCGCGTCCGGCAACACGCTGCGGACGATCGCCGGCGCGCGCGGTGGCCGCGAGGTCTACGGCTTCGACTCCTTCGACGGGCTGCCCGAGGCGTGGCTCAACGGCATGCCCGCCG
The DNA here is from genome assembly GCF_044768185.1 of Amycolatopsis sp. NPDC101161. Taxonomy (NCBI): domain Bacteria; kingdom Bacillati; phylum Actinomycetota; class Actinomycetes; order Pseudonocardiales; family Pseudonocardiaceae; genus Amycolatopsis; species Amycolatopsis sp. NPDC101161. Next base: position 482,833 of record NZ_JBIWPI010000002.1, on the reverse strand, counting down.
GCGCCTTCGCCCGCGACGACCTGCCGGACGTCCCCGGTGCCGAGCTGGTCGTCGGCCTGTTCGCCGACAGCCTGCCGGGCTTCCTCGAGAACCACGCCGGACACGTCGACTTCCTGCACGTCGACGGCGACCTCTACAGCTCCGCCAAGACCGTGCTCGACCTGTGCGGGCCGCGGTTGCGCGCGGGCAGCATCGTGCACTTCGACGAGTTCTTCAACTTCCCCGGCTGGAAGCGGCACGAGTACCGCGCTTGGACGGAGTACGTCGAGCGCACCGGCGTCGAGTTCGAGTACGTCGCCTACACCTACAGCGACAACCAGGTGACGGTGAAGATCACGAAGCCGTAGGCGGCCCGTCGGGGATTTCGCGCAGCTCCAGCGTGCCGACCTCGGCCCACGGATGCCGTGAAGCCACCTCGACGGCTGTCGAGCGGTCCGCGCACTCGAGGATGTTGTAGCCGCCGACCTGCTCCTTCGTCTCGGCGAACGGGCCGTCGGTCAGCAGGACTTCGCCGTCGCGCACCCGGATCGTCTTGGCCTCGGCGGGCGGCCGCAGGCCCGTGCCGGCCTGCCGGACGCCCCGGCGTTCGGCCTCGGCGGCCCATTCGTGGCAGCGCCGCGCCATCTCCGGGCCGGCCGCCGCGGCCGTGGACTCGTCACCGCGGAGCAGGAGCAGGTATCGCACGGCGCCAGCATGCCACGCGGGCTCAGCCGTGGCAGCCCTCCTCGTTGAGCGGCCCGAACGACGGCAGGATCAGCCCGCACAGGTAGCCGTCGATGAACCGGCCGTTGCCGGCGAGGTTGGTGCCGAGCCGGACCAGCGGCGCGAACGCGCGGATGCCGGCGGCGAGCGCGTCCTGGTTGCGCTGCAGCATCGACGTCAGCTGGTCGAGCTGGGTGAGCAGCGGGTCCAGCCGGCCGTCGTTGTCCTCGATCAGCCCGGACAGCTCGGTGGCGAGCCGCCGCGAGCCGTCGAGCAGGGAAGTGATCGCCTGCTCGCGGTCGCTGACTTCGGACAGCAGCTGGTTGCCGTCGTTCAGGAGCCGCTGCACGGCGGCGTCGCGGTCGACGAGCGTCTGGGAGACGACCCGCGTGTTGCCCAGCAGGGAGGCGAGCTGGTGGTCGCGCGTGGCGAGCGTGTCCGAGAGCCGGGACAGCCCGGTGAGCGCGGCGCGCACGCTCTGCGGCGTGTCCGCCAACGTCGTCGACAGCGTGTCGAAGCTCTTCGCCAGCTGGCCGGTGTCGATCCGGTCCACAGTGGACGATAGTTTGCCGAAGGCGGTCAGTACGTCGTAAGGCACGGTCGTGCGCGAGCGCGGGATGGGTTTGCCGGGGTCGAGGGTGCCCTCGCCCTGCGGGTCGAGCGCGAGGTACTTCTGGCCGAGGACGGTCTTCAGCCGGATCGCCGCGCCGGTCGCGTCGCCGAGCCACGCGCCCTTGACCCGGAACGAAATCAGCACGCGGTCGCCGCGCAGCTTCACGTCCGAGACCCGGCCGACCTCGACGCCGGCGATGCGGACGTCGTTGCCCTGGAACAGCCCGGCCGCTTCGCTGAACTCGGCGGAGTAGGTCGTGCCGTCGCCGATCACCGGCAGGGAACGCGCGTTGAGCGCCGTCAGCACACCCAGGGCCAGCACGGTCAGGCCGGCGAGCGCCGTCCTGACCGGAACGTCGGCGGCCCGGCGTGGTGACATGGCGTGAAGAGTGACCCACACCACGCCGGGCCGCCAGCCGAGTCCCCCGATGAGACGAAGATCGCCGGGATCACGCGGACGTCAACGCGGGGTACTCACGGTATTCCAGCGCGTTGGCCGCCCGATCGGTCATCCAGGTGAACACCTTGCCGAACAGCCGCGTGCTCAGCATCCGGTAGGCGCGGTTGCGGCTGCGGATCTTCGCGGCGGTGCGCGGCGCGAGGAAGTTGCCGGAGCCCTTGCCGTTTTTCTGCCCGACCGTCGCCGGCTTGCGGAGGCGCTCCTCGTACTTCGCGAACGCCGTCACGTGGTCGCCGCCGGCCGCCGCGAGCTCGCCGGCCAGCACCTGCGCGCCCATCATGGCGAGCCCGGTGCCGGACCCGCCGGGGCCGGCGCACCACGCGGCGTCGCCGAGCAGCACGACGCGGCCCTTCGACCAGCGATCGAGGTGGATCTGGCTGATCGAGTCGACGTACAGGTCGTCCGCCGCGGGCAACGCCCGCAGCAGGGCGGGCGTCTCCCAGCCGGTGTCCGCGAACAACTGCGAGACGAGGGCGCGCTGCTCGTCGGGGGTGCGGCGGCGGAATTCGACGCCGTCGGCGGCGAAGACCAGGTTGACGTGCAGCTTGTCCGGCAGCCGGTGGCTGCCCACGGTCAGGCCTCGACCCGGTTCGTTGTACATCACGCTGGTGTGGTCGAGGCCGAGGTGGTTGGGCGCGGTGAAGCCGGCGATGCCGAAGCCGAGGTCGTGCCGGAAGTCCGCTTCGGGCCCGAACGCGGCGGCCCGCACCCCGGAGTGCACGCCGTCGGCGCCGACGACGAGGTCGAACTTGCGCGGCGCGCCCCGGCGGAAGGTGACGTCGACGCCGTCGGCGGTCTCGGTGAGGCTCGTGACGCGGTCGCCGAAGACGTATTCGGTGTAGTCCTTCGTGTGGTCGTAGAGGACGCGGGCGAGGTCGCCGCGCAGGATCTCGACCTCCCCGCTCCAGGCGGCGCCGGGCACGGTCAGCACGGGCCGGGCGTCGGGGCCGAGCAGCGTCTGGTCGCCCATCGCGGTCTCGAGGCGGCGGATGTCGTCGAGGACGCCCATGGCGCGCAGCAGCTTCACCTGCTCACCGCGGAAGTCGACGGCCTGGCCGCCGGGCCGCAGCGCGGGCGCGGTCTCGACGACGGTCACGCGGTAGCCGTAGCGGTGCAGCCAGTAGGCCGCGGACGGGCCCGCGATGCTGGCCCCGGACACGAGCACGGTCTTGGCGTTCATCGGAGGTTCCTCTCGGGTCGGTGCTTGGTGACTCCGAGACTGCGCGGACGCGCTGACGGTCCGCGCACGATCCGCTGACCGTCCGGCCGGTGGTGTCCGGTTCGAGTGGCTAGCATGGCGCGCGTGGACCGTTCCGCCGAAGACCGGATCCCGCAGGACGGCGAAGACGCCGCCGTCGAGGCGCGCATCCTGAACGCCGCCGCGCACCTCGTCGCCGACGAGGGTTTCGGCAGGCTGAAGCTCGGGGCCGTCTGCGCCCGGTCCGGCTACGCGCGGTCCGTCATCTTCCAGCACTTCGGCGACAAGGACGGCCTCGGCAAGCGGCTGGTCGAGTACGCCGTCGAGGAGTTCACCGCCGCCTACAGCGAGGCCGTCGCGGCGCGGACCGGCTCGGCCACCGCGACGCCGATGGACATGCTCCGCGCGCTGCTGGACATCATCTTCGAGCTGATCCGCACGATGCCGACGCTCAACCAGGCCTTCCTGGTGCTCTGGGGCGACGCGGCGGCGGAGTACTCGGCGCTGCGCGGCGCGCTGACCGAGGCCGACCGCCGGTTCCGGTTCGCGATCGCGCAGACGCTGGCCAGCGGCGTCGCGGACGGCTCGATCACCGGCGTCCGCGACGCCGACGCGTACGCCTCGGCCATGCTGGCCCAGCTGCGCGGCATTTCGATGCAGGCGCTGATCGACCCGGACGGCGTCGACCTGCGCGGTGTCCGCACCGAGCTGGAACGCAGCATCGACCGCCTTTCGGCGGGCTTCCGCGGCAGCCTTTAGAGCGCGAAGACGATCCCTCGCAGCACGACTACGCCGATGAAGACGAGCGTGAAGGCGAGGTCGAGCGAGATCCCGCCGATCCGCACCGGTCGTACGACCCGCCGCACGGGCCCGATGACCGGCTCGGTGGCCGCGTAGGCCAGGCCCCGGGCCCGCCGCGCCCACGGCGGGCTGTCGGCGACCATCCCGACCCAGTCGAGCACCATCCGCGCGATGAGCACGAGCATGTAGACGGTCAGCGCAAGGCCGAGCAGCGTCCCGAGTGCACCCATGGTTCCTCCTCCGTCTCTCTGAGAACGCGCGGGTGCGGCGGGGAGTGCCAGGTCTGTCCGATTCACAGGCTTTCGACAGGATCGGCGGCGAACCGGCTGCCGGCGCGGCGGACTTCGACGGCGCCGGAACCGGCGAAGTGGGCGGGAACGACGAGTTCGCCGTTGTCCGCAGCGCGTTCGAGCACACCGCGCCGGGTCGTGGCGGCTTGTTCCGGGTCCTCGCAGAAGCAGCTGCTGTGCTGCGGTTCGAGGATCTGGACCGGGCTGTGCAGCAGGTCGCCGACGAACACCGCTTTGTGGTTTCCGGAGACCAGCCGCAGCACCGATGAACCGGGGGTGTGCCCGGGCGCGGGTTCGAGCGTGAGGTTGCGGTCGATGCGGTGGTTTCCTTCCCACAGCACGGCTTTGCCGAGCACGGGGGCGACGCTGTCGGCGTAGACGAGCAGGCTGCCTTCGCGGCGCAGTTGTTCGTGCTCGGTCCGCGGGGCGGGCCGGCGGTGGGCGTTGCGCGGATCGAAGTACACCTGGTCGGCGCGGGGGATCACGTAGGTGGCGTTGGGGAACGTGGGCACCCAATCGCCGTTGCGCCGCAAGGTGTTCCAGCCGACGTGGTCGTAGTGGATGTGGGTGTTGACGACGACGTCGACGTCCTCGGGGCGGACGCCGGCCTCGGCGAGCCGGTCGAGGAAGGGCGTCGTCAGGTGGTCGAAGAGCGGGATCTGCGGGCGGTCCCGGTCGTTGCCGACGCCGGTGTCGACGAGGATGACCCGTCCTTCGCTGCGCAGCACCCAGGTCTGGACCGCGCCGCGATAGTTGTCGGTCTCGGCGTTCCAGTGGTCGGGCGCGAGCCAGCCGGCGTTGTCCCGCCAGAGCGCGGCCGGGCTGGGCACGATGGTCCGGGCCGGAGCGATCTCGCCCTGCCATTCGACCACCTTCACGACTTCGACGTCTCCGATGTGCATATCTCCACTGTTCCTAGGCTGGTTGAGCTTTCCAATGCTCTGATTGCTCAATTTGATGCGCGATCGGCTCACGGTATGGTCGTAGGGTGGACCTGTTGAGCGACGCGATCGTGGCGGTGCGCATCGGCCGCCCGACGTCGAACCGCCTGCGCGCCGGCGACGAGTGGTGCTACCGCTTCGCACCGTACGAGGGCGCGGGCTTCCACGTGTTGCTGCGCGGAAGCGGCTGGCTGATCCCTCCGGAAGGCCCGCCGGTACAGCTGGGACCGGGCGACGCGGTCCTGGTCCCACACGGGAGTGCGCACACTCTGTCTTCCCGCCCGGACGGGTCCGGCGCGGTGCCGTTCGAAGCGGCGGTGGCCGACCCGGCCGGCCGCACGGAGTTCTTGTGCGGCAAGTACCGCCTGTCGCGGGCGCGTCGCCACCCGGTCCTGGCAACGCTGCCGGAGGTGGTCCACATCCCGGCCCGCATCGGCAGCCACCCGCAACTCCGGGCGGCGCTGGACCTGCTGGGCGCCGAGGTGGCCACGAACCGCCCGGGCGCGGCGACGGTGCTGGCGGGCCTGCTGGACTTGTTGCTGGTCTACCTGTTGCGAGCGTGGCTGGAGCAAAACCCGGGAAAGGGCTGGCCCGAGGCACTGAGCGACCCCCCGATCGCGGCGGCGTTGGAGGCCCTGCACGCGAACCCCGAGGCGCCGTGGCGAACCGAGGACCTGGCGAACCGGGTGGGTCTGTCCCGGGCCACGCTGACCCGCCGTTTCACGGCACTGACGGGGTACCCCCCGATGGGCTACTTGACGTGGTGGCGCTTGACGACCGCGGCGCGGTTGTTGCAGGACACGGAGCTGCCGCTGCCGTCGATAGCGGTGAAGGTGGGGTACAGCTCGCCTTTCGCGTTCTCGCACGCGTTCAAACGCCAGTTCGGCGTCGCGCCGGGCACCTACCGGCTGGAGTAGGTCCATCCGCAGTCCCGCGGCCGCCATTGAGCCATCCGAGCCGCCTCAAGAGATCGGATCGTGACACAACGCGGAGCACCGTTCGGACGTCTCAGACATCGTGAGAGTGATCCGTATGGCCGGACTCGGCTTGGCCGGCTTGTTGCTGGCCGCGTGCAGCGGACAGACCGAGACCGCAGGGACCGCGCAAGCCGTCGGAGCGGCCGGTACGGCGACCACGCCCGGGGTGCCGGCGGCGACGGTGGCGTTCGTGGGCGGCGACCAGCTGAGCCCGAAGGACCCGATCGTCGTCAAAGCCTCGGGTGGCACTTTGCAGGCGGTCACCGTCACCAACCCGCAAACCGGCAACGCCGTCAAGGGCGACCTCTCACCGGACAAGACCACCTGGACCAGCGAGGACCACCTCCGGTACGCGGCCACCTACCAGGTGGTCGCCACCGCGGTGAACCAGGCGGGCGCGGCGACCGAGCAGCGCGGGGAAGTGCACACGCTCAAACCGGCCGGTGTCGCCACGCCGACGCTGTTCCAGCCGGCGTCGGGTGATTTCGGCGTCGGCCTGATCATCGGCCTGAAGTTCGACCACGACATCACCGACAAGGCCTTGGTCGAGAAATCGCTCAAGGTGACTTCGTCGCCGTCGCAGGACGGTGGCTGGTACTGGGTGAGCAAGCGCGAGGTGCACTTCCGGCCGGAGAACTACTGGAAAGCCGGCTCGACGGTAAAGCTCGAAACCACGACCTTCGGCACGCCGATCGGCGGTGAGGTGTACGGCGGCCAGGACGTCACGGCCACGTACAAGGTGCACGACTCCTGGATCGCCAAGGCGGACGGCAATACGCACCAGATCAAGGCGTTCCACAACGGGCAGCTGGTGAAGACCGCGCCGATCAGCATGGGCAAGACCGTCGACACCCCGCCGCGCGGCCCGACGCCGACCTTCAACGGCACGCACACGGTGCTGTCGAAGGAGGAACACAAGATCATGGACTCCTGTACCTACGGGGTGTGTGAAGGCGAGCCGGGTTATTACAACGCACCGGAGAACTGGAACGTCCGGATCTCCAACGACGGCGAATACCTGCACGAGAACCTGAAGACGGTCGGCGTCCAGGGCAGCGCCAACGTCTCCAACGGCTGCCTCAACATGAACACCGAGAACGCCAAGTGGTTCTTCGACAACTTCAACACCGGGGACGTCGTCGAGATCACCAATTCGGGCGGCCCGCAGCTGTCCATCAACAACGGCCACGGCGACTGGGCCATCAGCTGGTCCGCGTGGCAGGCCGGGAGTGCTTTGCACGGCTAGACCGCGCGCTGTGCGAGTCCGGTACCGAACCGGGTGCTTGGTCGCCGGCGGGGTAAGACGCAAATCGGCCCCTACCGCGTTCACGCTGGTAGGGGCCGGTTCGGTGTGTTCAGAGAGTGCCCTCGGCAGGATTCGAACCTGCGACACCTGCCTCCGGAGGGCAGTGCTCTATCCCCTGAGCTACGAGGGCCCATCGCTGGGCGACTCGGAAAGCTTAGCGCATCGCGACACCCCCTTGCGCGCAGGTGGGCCGACTGGCGAACTCCCTGGTCAGCGGCCTGAAGTTGATCGGCTTGCCCGGGCGTCGCTAGCGTGGGAAGCCCACCTGAAGGAGCTGAGATGGTCAAGCCGTTCCAGGTGTCTCTCGATGAGGCCGATGTCGCTGATCTGCGTGAGCGGCTGCGGCGGACTCGGTGGCCCGAGGCCGAGACCGTGGGGGACTGGTCGCAGGGGGTTCCGCTCTCCTACGTGCAGGAGCTCTGCCGGGACTGGGGTGAGGAGTACGACTTCGGGTTCGCCTCGCGGCTCAACGCCTTCCCGCAGTTCCGGGCCGATGTCGACGGGGTCGGCCTGCACTTCGTGCACCTGCGGTCGCCTGAGGCTGATGCCTTGCCGCTCGTGCTGACCCATGGCTGGCCCGGGTCCGTCACCGAGTTCCTCGACGTCTTCGGGCCGCTCAGCGACCCCGTGCGGTACGGGGGTGACCCGCGCGATGCCTTCCACGTCGTCGCTCCGTCGCTGCCCGGGTTCGGGTGGAGCGACAAGCCCGCCCTGAAGATCGCGCGGGTCGCCGAGCTCTTCGACCTGCTCATGCAGGAGCTCGGCTACGACCGCTACGGCGCTCAAGGCGGCGACTGGGGTGCCGCCATCACGAACGCCCTCGCGCGGTCCGGGCGGGTGGCCGGCGTGCACGTCAACTTCGCTCCCGTGCGCATGACCCTGGACGATCCGACGCCGGCGGAACGCCGGGCGCTCGCCGATCTCGAGGAGTTCCGGCGGACCGGGAGCGGTTACTCCTCGCAGCAGGGCACGCGGCCGCAGACGCTCGGCTACGGCCTCACCGACTCGCCCGCCGGGCAGGCCGCCTGGATCGCCGAGAAGTTCTGGGCCTGGACCGACAACAAGGGGCACCCGGAGGACGCCGTCGACCGGCAGAAGATCCTCGACGACATCTCCGTCTACTGGTTCACCGCCACGGCGGCGTCGTCGGCGCGGATGTACTGGGAGAACAACGACCGGGATCTGTCCACTGTGGACGTGCCGGCCGGGGTTTCGGTGTTCCCGCGGGAGATCGTGCGGCCGTCGCGGCGGCAGGTCGAGCAGCGCTACACCGACCTGCGGTGGTTCGAGGAGCTGCCCGTCGGCGGGCACTTCGCCGCGCTCGAGCAGCCTCAGCTGTTCGTCGAGCAGGTCCGGGGCTTCTTCCGGCTGGTGCGCTAGGCGAGCCAGCCGGTCGTCATGCGCTGGACGGCCGAGCCGTCGCGGTCGGCGAACTTGAGTCCGACGAACTCCTCGGCGTGCTTCGACGTCTGGATGCGGAACGCGGGCGCCTCGGCCGTCATCGCGGCCAGGATGACCTCGGCGACCTCGTCGGCCGTCTGGGCGCCCTCGAACGACTGCGTGACGTTCGCGATGTACTTCTGCAGCGACTCCGCGTAGGGGCCGGCTTCGGCGAAGAGGCGCTCGTCGACGCCGATGTTGTTCACGAACTCCGTCGCGACCGCGCCCGGCTCGATGACGCACACCGTGACGCCCTGGGCCGCGGCGACCGGCGCGAGGGACTCCATCAGGCCCTCGACCGCGAACTTCGCCGCGCAGTAGGCCTCGTTGAACGGCTGGCCGACCGCGCCGCCGATGCTGGTCACCGTGAGCACGCGGCCGCCGCTCGCGCGCAACGCCGGCAGCGCGGCCTTCGTCGTCTCGGCGACGCCGAAGAAGTTGACCTCCATCGTCTCGCGCACCGCGGAGACCGGTTCCTGCTCGAGCGTGCCGACGTGGCCCGCGCCGGCGTTGTTGACCAGCACGTCGAGCCGGCCGTAGTCGGCGAGGACGCCCTCGACCGCCGCGCGGACGGACGCGGGGTCGGTCACGTCCAGGGGGCGGATGTCCAGGTCGGCGCCGGCTTCGCGCAGGCGGTCCGCGCGGGCGGGGTCGCGCAGGGTGGCGACGGTCCGGAAGCCCGCGCGGGCGGCCCGGACGGCGGTGGCGAGGCCGATTCCGGTGGACGTGCCGGTGATCAGGGCGACGCGGTCGTTGCTCATCTGGAGGACCTCGATGTGATTCAGGCGAATGATGGTTAATGAAGTGAACTAAAACGACTATAGGCATGGATGGTTCATGCAGTCAACTATCGGCTTACACTCACCGGATGAGCGCTGACCCGATCACCGACGACGTCGTCGCCCTGCTCGCGCGGATCGTCGACCGGTTCGTCGACTCCTACGAGTCCGCGGCGGCCGCGCAGGGGCTGACGACGGTGCAGGCCAAGGTGCTCGCCGCGCTCGGGGAGCCGCTGCCGATGCACCGGATCGCCGAGAAGCTGAACTCGGAGCGCTCGAACGTCACGGGGATCATCGACCGGCTCGAAGCGCGCGGGCTCGTCGAGCGGCGGGCGGACCAGCGCGACCGGCGGATCAAGAACATCGTGGCCACGCCCGCGGGCGCCGTGCTGGCCCGCGACTTCCAGCGGGCGCTGGGGTTCGCGGCCGACCCGCTGGCTGCGCTCGGGCCGGACGACCGCGTCGAACTGCGCGACCTGCTGCGGCGGATGGTCGGCGTCGAAGCGTGACGAAGTCCACCGGGTGAGAACCCCGCCTGGTGGATTGGTGGGCGCCGGTCCGGGTAGTAGCTTTCGAGTGGGTGAACTTAGGGTGCCCTCTGTTGCACATATGCGCATCCGACTATATGTTTGCCCCCGGAGCGAAGGACGGAGGCGGAATGGGACACGGCCACGGACACGGGCACACGAGCGCGCCGGCGAGCGCCTCGGGCCGGTACGTGCGGAGCCTGACCATCGCCCTCTGCGTCGGTGCCGGCTTCATGGTGCTCGAGTTCGTCGTCGGCTTCACGACCGGCTCGCTGGCCCTGATCTCCGACGCCGCGCACATGTTCACCGACGTCCTCGGGGTCGGCATGGCGCTGACCGCGATCGTCCTCGCGCGGCGCACCGGCCCCACGGTCAGCCGCACCTTCGGGCTCTACCGCGCGGAGGTGCTGGCCGCGCTGGCCAACGCGGTCCTGCTGTTCGGCGTCGCGGGGTACGTCCTCGTCGAGGCCGTCGGCCGGATCGGCGACCCGCCCGCGGTGCCCGGCCTGCCCGTCCTGCTGGCCGCGACGGCCGGCCTCGCCGCCAACATCGTCTCCTTCGCCGTCCTGCGGTCCGGTGCGAAGGAGAGCCTCAACGTCCGTGGCGCGTACCTCGAGGTGCTGGCCGACCTGATCGGCTCGGTCGGCGTGCTGGTCAGCGGCGCGGTGACGCTGCTGACGGGCTGGCGCTACGCCGACCCGATCATCGGTGTCGCGATCGGGCTGTTCGTGCTGCCGCGCACCTGGACGCTGGCCCGCCGGGCGCTGCGCATCCTGTTCCAGCACGCGCCCCAGGGCGTCGACGTCGGGGCGATCAACGCCGAACTGGCCGCGCTGCCGGGGGTCGCGGACGTGCACGACCTGCACGTCTGGACGCTGACTTCGGGCATGGAGGTGGCTTCGGCGCACCTGACGCTGGCGCCGCCCGCGAAGCAGTCCGACGTGCTGACGGAGGCGCAGAACCTGCTGTCTTCGCGGTACGCGATCGAGCACGCGACGCTGCAGGTGGAGGCGCCGCAGTGCGCGCGCCGCTGCCAGGAACTGTCCTGGTAGCGACAGGCTCACCCGGCTGAGCACTGCCCTCCGGAGGCAGGTGTCGCCGATTCGAATTCTGCCGAGGGCATTCCGGCCGCATGGCGATCGACCGCGACTTGGCGAAGGTCGTCCGGCGAACGGCCCCCGCTAGGCGTCGGGGCGTGAACGTCGCCGTGCGGCCTTGCGCACTCGTGCTGCATCGGGCGTGATCACGCCGGCAGCGGCTGGGCGCCCCGGCCCGCGAGCATCAGCTTGATCTGGTCCATCTCCGCGCCCTGCGACGTCAGGATGCTGGTCACCAGCGCCTTCAACGCCGGCAGCGTCGAGTGCGACGACGCGTACTGGGCCATCGACGTCCCGCCCTCGTGGTGGCGGAGCATCAGCTGCAGGAAGTAGACGTCGAACTCGCGCCCGGACAGCGAGCGCAGCTTGCTCAGCTCCTTGTCCGTCGCCATGCCCGGCATCAGCGGGCCGCCCGCCGGGTTGACCGACGACGGGGCCATCGACATGCCCGGCATGTCACCGTGGCCCGCCATCGGTTCCGTCATCCACTTCATCGGCGCGCCGATCGACTGCTCGGGCTGGTCCCACAGCATGAGCCAGCCCTTCATGCGACCGACCTGCTCGAGTTGCGTGCGCTCGATGTCGAACGACAGCTGCTTGATCTCCGGGTCGGTCGTGCGGTCGCGGGCGATGCCCGCCATCGTCACCGCCTGGAGGTGGTGCGTCGACATGTCCTGCGCGAAGCCGACCTCGACCGAACCGGCGGCCGGGGTGGCCGGCGCTCCCGGATCGTCGACGGCGCGGGTCAGGAACATCCCCGCCGTCGCGCCGATCAGCAGGACCGCCAGCAGCGTCCCGCCGATGATCACCCAGCGCGACCAGGTCGGCTGCTCGGTGACCTCTTCGGTGTCGAGGTCGGCTTCGGCGGTCACTTGGTCGGCGTCGGCGAGGCCGGGGCCGAAGCCGGGGCGGAGTTGGCCGGCGCGGACGGCATGCCCTGCTCACCCTGCGCGGCCGTGCTGCCCTTGTAGTCCATCGGCTTCGCGTCCGGGCCCGGCTTCGACGGGTTGAACGGCGGCGGGTTGTCCGGGTCGAACTGGCCCGGGACCGCGTCGCAGGACGCGCCAACCTCGGGGTACACGCCGTTCGGGTTGCTCCGCAGCGCGGCGATGAACTCGTCGATCCGCGCGTCGTTGGCGTCGTCCAGCTTCAGCTGGTGGCCCCACGACTGCAGCGAGATCGGCTTGTCGAGGCCGGGGTACGGCGACAGCATCGTGAACGGCTTGTCCTTGGCGCGGACGCTCAGCAGGTTCAGCGCGTCGCCGCTGATCTGCTGCGGGTTGTAGGCGATCCAGACGGCGCCGTGCTCCAGCGCGTGCACCATGTTCTCGGTGCGGACCGCGTTCGGGTACACGATGCCGGTGCAGGTGGCCCAGGTCTGGTCGTGCGGGCCGCCGAACGGCGGGGAGTGGTCGTAGGCCACGCGCTCGGTCGGGAGGACGTGCACGCTGCCGGTGTAGGTGGCCGTCACCACGCCCGGGATGCGCTTCGAGGGGTCGGGGTCCTGCGCGCTCGGCGCGAACGAAGCGGCGGCGGCCTCGCGGTCGGCCTGCTCGCGCTTCGGCGCGGACTTCACCATGTAGTACGTGATCACGGCGCCGAGCAGGGCGACGATCGCCACGACGGCGATGATCGTGCCCCAGGGCGTGCCCTTCTTGCTCACGACGGAACCGCGGGCCGCCTTCACCGCCGACCCCTTTTTCCGAGTTGTCCCGTTCGCCATGGCTCCCGCGTTCTCCCTCTGGTGGCTGCGGACGGATTCCCGCCCGGGCCAGTGTAGAGACCAGCCGTCTGATCACCGTTAACGCCTCACATGCTCGCCCATCGTGATGTCCCCGAGACCGATGCGAGCGTCCGACCAGGGCACACCTAGAATTCGCGGAGTGACTCCCGCCGCTCTCGCCGACCTGGTCCGCAGCTCCGCCGTGCAGGTACTGACCGCACGCGGCATCGACGACGCCGTGCTGCCGGAGCAGGTGACCATCGAACGCCCGCGCAACCCCGACCACGGCGACTACGCGACGAACATCGCCCTCCAGGTGGCCAAGAAGGCCGGGCTGAAGCCGCGCGAGTTCGCCGAGGCGCTCGCCGAAGCGGTCTCGGCGGACGACGGCGTCGCCTCGGCCGAGGTCGCGGGACCCGGCTTCCTCAACTTCCGGCTCGCCGCGGCCGCGCAGGGCGACATCGTGCGCCAGGTGCTCGACGCCGGCGCCGCGTACGGCCGCGGCGACGCGCTCGCCGGCACGAAGATCAACCTCGAGTTCGTCTCGGCGAACCCGACCGGCCCGATCCACCTGGGCGGCACCCGCTGGGCCGCGGTCGGCGACGCGCTGGGCCGCGTGCTGGGCGCGCAGGGCGGCGAGGTCACCCGCGAGTACTACTTCAACGACGCCGGCGCGCAGATCGACCGGTTCGTCCGGTCCCTGATCGCCGCCGCGAAGGGTGAGCCCGCGCCGGAGGACGGCTACGCGGGCGGCTACATCAACGACATCGCCGCCGAGGTCATCAAGGCCGAGCCGAGCGCGCTGTCGCTGCCCGAAGAGCAGCGCCACGAGACGTTCCGCCGGATCGGCATCGAGCTGATGTTCACCGAGATCAAGCAGAGCCTGCACGAGTTCGGCACCGACTTCGACGTCTACTTCCACGAGAACTCGCTGCACGAGTCCGGCGCGGTCGACGCCGCCGTCCAGCAGCTGAAGGACTCCGGGAACCTGTACTTCAACGACGGCGCCTGGTGGCTCAAGTCGTCGGAGTACGGCGACGACAAGGACCGCGTCGTCATCAAGCAGGACGGCAACCCCGCCTACATCGCCGGCGACCTGGCCTACTTCAAGGACAAGCGCAACCGCGGCTTCGACCTCTGCATCTACATGCTCGGCGCGGACCACCACGGCTACATCGCCCGCCTCAAGGCCGCGGCCGCCGCGTTCGGCGACGACCCGGCCACGGTCGAGGTGCTGATCGGCCAGATGGTCAACCTGGTCAGCGACGGCAAGCCGGTGCGGATGTCCAAACGCGCCGGCACCGTGATCACCATGGAGGACCTCGTCGAGGCCGTCGGCGTCGACCCGGCCCGCTACGAGCTGATCCGGTACTCCGTCGACTCCACTTTGGACGTCGACCTGGACCTGCTTCGCAAGCACTCCAACGACAACCCGGTCTACTACGTCCAGTACGCGCACGCGCGGCTGGCGTCGTTGCAGCGCAACGCCGCCGATCTCGGCCTGAAGTCCACTGTGTCTTCTTCGGACGTCGACTTCGGACTGTTGACGCTGCCCGCCGAGGGCGACCTGATCCGCACCATCGGCGAGTTCCCGGAAACCGTGCGCCGCGCCGCCGAAATGCGGGAGCCGCACCGGATCGCGCGCTACCTCGAAGAACTCGCGGGCGCCTACCACAAGTTCTACACCGTGGGCCGCGTGCTGCCCATGGGCGACGAAGAGGCGACCCCTCTGACGTACGCCCGGCTCGCGCTCTGCGAAGCCGCCCGCCAGGTGCTGGCGAACGGCCTCGCGCTCCTCGGTGTCTCCGCTCCGGAACGGATGTAAGAAATGGCGCACCCCGCGGGCCCCAGGCACGCCGACGTCTACCCCCACGCCGACACCTCCGGGCTCCAGCCGTCGGGAGCCGAGGAGCTCGACAAGCTCCCCGCGAAGGTGTGGCCCCGCAACACCTTCCGCGCCGCCGACGGCGTCGTGCGGATCGCCGGGGTCGACGTCCGCGAGCTCGCCGAAAAGCACGGCACGCCCCTGTTCGTCGTCGACGAGGCCGACTTCAAGTCCCGCTGCGCGGACTACGCCGAGGCGTTCGACGACCCGTCGCTGGTGCACTACGCGTCGAAGGCGTTCCTCTCCATCGAGATCGCCCGCTGGGTGGCCGAGCAGGGGCTGAGCCTCGACGTCTGCAGCGGCGGCGAGCTCGCCGTGGCGCAGCGCGCGGACTTCCCGGCCGAGCGGATCACCTTCCACGGCAACAACAAGTCGCCCGCGGAGCTCGAAGCCGCGATCGTCGCGGGTGTCGGCACGATCGTGCTCGACTCCTACTTCGAGATCGCCCGGCTGGCCGACATCGCCGCGCGCCACGACGTCGTGCAGCCGGTGCTCATCCGGGTCACCGTCGGCGTCGAGGCGCACACCCACGAGTTCATCGCGACCGCCCACGAAGACCAGAAGTTCGGGTTTTCCCTCGCGAGTGGCGACGCCGCCGAGGCGGTCCGCCGGGTGCTCAACGCGCGGTCGCTGAAGCTCGTCGGCCTGCACAGCCACATCGGTTCGCAGATCTTCGACGCCGACGGCTTCGAGGTCGCCGCCCGCCGCGTCGTCGGGCTGCTCGCCGACCTGGCCAAGGAGCACGGCCCCGAGCTGCTCGACCAGCTGAGCCTGGTCGACCTCGGCGGCGGCTTCGGCATCGCCTACACCGAAAAGGACAACCCGCCGCCGCCGGCGCAGATGATCACGCAGATCCGCGAGATCGTCCGCAAGGAGTGCGCGTACGCGGGCCTGCCGGTGCCCCGCATCGCGGGCGAGCCGGGCCGTGCGATCGCCGGCCCCGGCACGGTCACGCTCTACGAAGTCGGCACGATCAAGGACGTCTCGCTCGGCGACGACGCGGTCCGCCGCTACGTCAGCGTCGACGGCGGGATGAGCGACAACATCCGGACCGCGCTGTACGACGCCGTGTACGACGTCCGGCTGGTTTCCCGCTCCGCGGAAGACGCCGGCCGGCCGGTGCAGGCCGTACTGTCCCGGGTGGTGGGAAAACACTGTGAGTCCGGCGACATCGTCGTACGAGACTGCTGGCTGCCCGACACGCTGGCTCCCGGCGACCTGCTGGCCGTGGCGGCGACCGGTGCCTACTGCTACTCGATGGCGAGCACGTACAACCGGCAGCCCCGCCCGGCCGTGGTCGCCGTGCGCAACGGCAGCCCCCGGCTGCTGCTGCGGCGCGAGACGACCGACGACATGCTGCGCCTGGAGGTCTGAACACAGTGGCTGCCCCAGAGGAACGCCGGGCCGTGCGCGTCGCCCTGCTCGGCTGCGGGACCGTCGGCGGCGAGGTCGCCCGGCTGCTCACCGAGCAGGCCGGTGAGCTGGCCGCGCGGGCGGGCACGCCGGTCGAGCTGGCCGGCATCGCCGTCCGCCGCCCGGACAAGCACCCGGAGCTGCCGCCGGAGCTGCTGACCGCCGACGCGGAGAAGCTCGTGACCAGCGACGACGTCGACGTCGTGGTCGAGCTGGTCGGCGGCATCGAGCCGGTGCGCGGCTGGCTGCTTGCCGCGCTGAAGGCCGGGAAGTCCGTCGTCACGGCGAACAAGGCCCTGCTGGCCGAGCACTCCGCCGACCTGTTCGAGGCGGCCGACGCCGCAGGTGCCGACCTCTACTTCGAGGCCGCGGTCGCCGGGGCCATCCCGCTGCTGCGCCCGCTGCGCGAATCCCTCGCGGGCGACCGCATCACGCGCGTGATGGGCATCGTCAACGGCACCACGAACTACATCCTCTCGGCGATGGACTCGACCGGCGCCGGCTACGCCGAGACGCTCGACGAGGCCAGCCGGCTCGGGTACGCCGAGGCCGACCCGACCGCCGACGTCGACGGCTACGACGCCGCGTCGAAGGCCGCGATCCTCGCGTCGCTGGCGTTCCACACCCGCGTGACCGCCTCGGACGTCCACCGCGAAGGCATCGCCGACGTCACCGCCGCCGACCTCGGCGCGGCGCGGATGCTGGGCCGCACGGTCAAGCTCCTGGCCATCTGCGAGCGCGTGACCGACGACGACGGCGTCGAGTCGGTCTCCGCCCGCGTGCACCCGGTGATGATCCCGCGCAGCCACCAGCTGGCGGGCGTCGGCGGCGCGTTCAACGCGGTCTACGTCGAGGCCGACGCGGCCGGCGAGCTGATGTTCTACGGCCAGGGCGCGGGTGGCGCGCCGACCGCGAGTGCGGTGCTCGGCGACCTCGTCGCGGTGGCCCGCAACCTGGTGGCTGGCGGGCGCGGGCCGCGCGAGTCCGCGCACGCGGCGCTGCCGGTGCGGCCGATGGGCCAGACGCCGACCCGTTACCACGTAAGCCTTTCCGTCGCCGACCGCGCCGGCGTGCTCGCCCAGGTGGCGCAGGCGTTCGCCGGGCACGGGGTGAGCATCGCCGCCGTGCGGCAGAGCGACGTCGGCGACCGCGCGAGCCTGGTCGTCGTGACGCACCAGGCGCCGGACGCCGCCCTGCAGTCCACTGTGGACGAGATCGCGAAGCTCGACGTCGTCCACGAAGTTGTCAGCGTGATGCGGGTGGAAGGCGAAGACCAGTGATCAGGCACCCTTGGCCCGGACTCATCGAGGCATATCGCGACCGCGTTCCCGTCCCGGACGGCGCGCAGGTCGTCACGCTCGGCGAAGGCAACACGCCGCTGCTGCCCGCGCGGTACCTGTCGGAGCTGACCGGCTGCGAGGTGCACCTCAAGGTCGAGGGCGCCAACCCGACCGGCTCGTTCAAGGACCGCGGGATGACCGTGGCCATCACGCACGCGCTCGCCAGCGGGCTCAAGGCGGTGATCTGCGCGTCGACCGGCAACACCTCCGCCTCGGCCGCCGCCTACGCCGCGCGCGCCGGCCTCACCTGCGCCGTGCTGGTGCCGCAGGGCAAGATCGCGATGGGCAAGCTCGCCCAGGCCGTGCTGCACGGCGCCCGGATCCTGCAGGTCGACGGCAACTTCGACGACTGCCTCGAGCTGGCCCGCAAGACCGCGGCCGACTACCCGGTCACGCTGGTCAACTCGGTCAACCCGGTGCGCATCGCCGGCCAGAAGACCGCCGCGTTCGAGATCTGCGACGTGCTCGGCACGGCGCCGGACATCCACTGCCTGCCGGTCGGCAACGCGGGCAACATCACCGCCTACTGGGCGGGGTATTCGGAGTACGCGGCCGACGGTGTGGTGAAGAACACGCCGCGGATGTTCGGCTTCCAGGCGGCCGGTGCGGCGCCGCTCGTGCACGGCGAGCCGGTGGCGGACCCGGAGACGGTCGCGACCGCGATCCGGATCGGCAGCCCGGCCTCGTGGACGGCCGCGGTGAAGGCCAAGGACGCGTCGAACGGCCTCTTCGAAGCCGTGACGGACGAGAAGATCCTCGAGGCGTACCGGCTGCTGGCCGGGCGCGAGGGCGTGTTCGTCGAGCCGGCGTCGGCGACCAGCGTGGCCGGCCTGCTGGCCACGGCCGCCGACGGCAGGCTGCCCAAGGGGTCCCGCGTGGTCTGCACGGTCACCGGGCACGGCCTGAAGGACCCGCAGACGGCCCTGGCGGGCAACGTCGAGGTCGAGCCCCTCGCGGTGGACCCCTCGGCGGTCGCGGCGGCGCTGGACCTGCGGTGACCAGCGGGTTCACGGTCACCGTCCCGGCGTCGACGGCGAACCTCGGGCCGGGCTTCGACGCCTTCGGCATGGCGCTGGGCCTCTACGACGTCGTCGAGGTGCGGGTGATCGACGCCGGCCTCAAGGTCGAGGTGATCGACGCGGGCGCGGGCGGGGTCGAGGACGTCCCCACCGACGAGACCCACCTGGTCGTCCGCGCGATCCGCGAGACGTGCGCGCACCTCGGTGCCGAGCCGCCGGGCCTGCACCTGCGCTGCCACAACGCGATCCCGCACGCGCGCGGCCTCGGCTCGTCGGCCGCCGCGGTGGTGTCCGGCGTCGCCGCCGGGTACGCGCTCGCGGGCCGCGAGCTCGACGCTTTCGGCGCGTTGCAGCTGGCCGCCGGCTTCGAGGGCCACGCCGACAACGCGGCGGCGAGCCTGTTCGGCGGTTTCGTCCTGGCCTGGTGCGAAAGTGGTGAATTCCACGCCGAGCGCCTCGCGCCGCACGCGGCGATCCGGCCGGTCGTGGCCGTCCCGGCCGTCCGCTCGGCCACCGCGACCACGCGCGGACTGCTGCCGGCGACCGTCCCGCACGCCGACGCCGCGCACAACGCCGGCCGCGCCGCGCTCGCCGTGCACGCGCTGACGGCGAAGCCGGAGCTGCTGCTCGCGGCCACCGAAGACCGCCTGCACCAGCACTACCGCGCCCCCGCGTACCCGGCGAGCGGCGAGCTGGTGGCGACGCTGCGTGCCCGGGGCGTGGCCGCCGCGGTGTCCGGCGCGGGTCCCACGGTGCTCGCGCTGACCACCACGGGAATACTGCCGCCGGGGGTCGACGTTGAGGGGTTCGTAGTCTCCGAGCTGCCCGTGGATCTCACGGGTGTGCAGGTTGCGGCCCGGTGAAGGCCGGGTCACGCGCCCGCCACGCGGGGGGTGGTTGTTGCACCCGGAACCGCCGCGGTCTACCCTCGGGGGCGTTCGATCACCGTGCGTTTCCGCACCCGATGCCGGTCCTCCCGGATCGCATCCTTCGTTGATCCGCCGAATCCGCACCGCCTGGCAAGCGGGGTAACGCGGAACGACTTGGGCGGGTTTCCGGTTTCGGCGGTGCCGAATTCCGTGTCCTCCGTTTGGAGGACGCAAACCCCTGTGGTGGAGGCGCTCCAGCTGTGTTCCGCACGGCCGAAGAGCTCATCTCGCGTATCGGGGGGCAGATACGCCGGTTCGCGATCAGAAGCGAGCGGCAGTCCGCTGATCCACCTGGAGGCGTGGATCGGTCAGGAAGGACATGTGTGAGCAACACCGATCTTTTGAGCGACGTGAGCGGCACGGCCGAGACGAACGGCACCGCCCCCGCTCCCAAGCGGACGGTCGGCGGGCTGACCGGTAAGACCGTCGCCGAACTGCGTTCGCTGGCTGGGGAGCTCGGCGTCGGCGAGACGACGGGCATGCGCAAGGGCGACTTGATCGCCGCGATCCGCGAGCGCCAGGGCAAGTCCCGCAAGCCGCGTGCGACGGCGGAGACGCTGCCGCTGGACGGCGTCGGCGAGCCGCCGAAGGCCCCGAAGGCCGAGCCCAAGGCCGAGGCGCCCGCCGCCCCGGTCGAGCGCAAGCCGGAGCCGAAGGCCGCCGCGCCCGCCGCCGAGGCTCCCGCGGACACCCAGCCGCAGGCCGAGCGCCCGCAGCAGGACAAGCAGGACGGCCAGGACGGCCAGCCCGAGGAGGGCGGCCGCGGCCGCCGTCGCCGTGGCTCGAACCGCGCCGCCGGCTCGCCCGACGGCGACCGTCAGCAGGGCGACCGCCAGCAGGGCGAGCGCCAGAGCGGCGGCGACCGGCAGCAGAGCGGTGGCGACCGCCAGCAGGGTCAGGGCGGTGGCAACCGCGACCAGCAGCGCCAGGGCGGCGGCCGGGACGGCAACCGCCAGGACGGCAACCGCCAGCGCAACCAGCAGCAGGACGGCGGCAACCGCGGCGGCCAGGACAACCGCAACCAGCAGCCGGACGACGACGAGGAAGGCGGCCGTCGCGGCCGTCGCTTCCGCGACCGTCGTCGCCGGGGCAGTGGCGGCGGCCAGCGCGACGGCGGTTCGCCGGACACCGAGATCCGCGAGGACGACGTCCTGCTGCCCGTCGCGGGCATCCTGGACGTGCTCGACAACTACGCGTTCGTGCGGACGTCCGGCTACCTCGCCGGCCCGAACGACGTGTACGTGTCGCTCTCGCTGGTCCGCAAGTACGGCCTGCGCCGCGGTGACGCCATCACCGGCGTCGTGCGCCAGCCGCGCGAGGGCGAGCAGCAGCGGCAGAAGTTCAACCCGCTGGTGCGCGTCGACTCGATCAACGGCCTGGAGCCGGACGAGGCCAAGCGGCGGCCGGACTTCACCAAGCTGACCCCGCTGTACCCGAACGAGCGGCTGCGCCTCGAGACCGAGTCGCACAAGCTCACGACCCGCGTGATCGACCTGATCATGCCGGTCGGCAAGGGGCAGCGCGCCCTGATCGTGTCGCCGCCGAAGGCCGGTAAGACCACGATCATGCAGGACATCGCGAACGCGATCTCCACGAACAACCCCGAGTGCCACCTGATGGTCGTCCTGGTCGACGAGCGTCCGGAAGAGGTCACCGACATGCAGCGCTCGGTGAAGGGCGAGGTCATCGCCTCGACCTTCGACCGGCCGCCGTCGGACCACACCTCGGTCGCGGAGCTGTCGATCGAGCGGGCCAAGCGCCTGGTCGAGATGGGCCACGACGTCGTCGTGCTGCTCGACTCGATCACGCGGCTGGGCCGGGCGTACAACCTGGCGGCCCCGGCGTCCGGCCGGATCCTGTCCGGTGGTGTCGACTCGACCGCGCTGTACCCGCCGAAGCGGTTCCTGGGCGCGGCGCGCAACATCGAGAACGGCGGTTCGCTGACCATCTTCGCCACGGCGATGGTCGAGACCGGCTCGACGATGGACACGGTCATCTTCGAGGAGTTCAAGGGCACCGGTAACGCGGAGCTCAAGCTCGACCGGAAGATCGCCGAGCGCCGCGTGTTCCCCGCGGTCGACGTCAACCCGTCCGGTACCCGCAAGGACGAGCTGCTGCTTTCGCCGGACGAGCTCGCGGTCACGGTGAAGCTGAGCCGGGTGCTGCACGCGCTCGACTCGCAGCAGGCCATCGACCTGCTGATCTCGCGCCTGCGGAAGACGAAGACGAACGTCGAGTTCCTGATGCAGGTCTCGAAGACCGCCCTCGGCGGCGGCGAGGACGACTGAACGTGCTCATCGGAGGCCTCCCCGCTTCGCGGCGGGGAGGCCTCCGGCGCGTTCGGAATACCAGGTCAGCGGGGTGCGTTCCAGTGATCGTCAGCCCGTCTGGCAGAATTACCCGCTGAAGTCCGGCACCGGTTCACCCCGAGGAACGACTGGGGACCCGGAGCCAACGAGAGAGGACACCATGAAGAGCGGCATTCACCCCGAGTACGTAGTCACCGAAGTGAACTGCGACTGCGGCAACAGCTTCACCACGCGCAGCACCAAGACCAGCGGCAACATCCACGTCGAGATCTGCTCGAACTGCCACCCGTTCTACACGGGCAAGCAGAAGATCATGGACACCGGTGGCCGGGTCGCGCGCTTCGAGGCTCGCTACGGCAAGCGTCAGAAGAAGGACGCCGACGCCAAGTAGCTTTTTCCACGGCGCCCATCCGGTACTTCCGGGTGGGCGCCGTCGCTTTGTACGCACGCAGTGTCTTCGTCCCGGGCTGAGAGGTGGCAGAGGTGGATTCGAGCTCGCTCAAGGGGCTGCTCGCCGAACACGCGGAGCTGGAGCAGCAGCTGGCGGACCCGGCGGTGCACGCCGACCAGGCGCGCGCCCGCAAGCTCGGCCGCCGCTACGCCGAGCTGACGCCGGTGGTGCGGGCGGTCCACGAGCTCGACACGACCCGCGACGACCTCGCGGCCGCGCGGGAGATGGCGTCGGAGGACGCGGAGTTCGCCGCCGAGGCCGAGGAGCTGAGCGCGCGGATCCCCGACCTCGAATCCAAGCTCACCGAGCTGCTGCTGCCGCGCGACCCGTACGACGGCTCCGACGTCGTGATGGAGATCAAGTCCGGCGAGGGCGGCGAGGAGTCGGCCCTGTTCGCCGGCGACCTGCTGCGGATGTACCTGCGCTATGCCGAGCGCCACGGCTGGAAAGCGGAGGTCCTCGACTCGGTCGACTCCGACCTGGGCGGCTTCAAGGACGTCACGCTGTCGATCAAGACGAAGTCGGCGGTCGTCGACGGCGTCTGGTCCCGGCTGAAGTTCGAGGGCGGCGTGCACCGCGTCCAGCGCGTGCCGGCGACGGAGTCCCAGGGCCGCATCCACACGTCGGCCTCCGGCGTGCTGATCTACCCGGAGCCGGAGGAGGTCGAGGTCGAGATCGACCCGAACGACCTGCGCATCGACGTGTTCCGGTCGTCGGGCCCGGGCGGCCAGAGCGTCAACACGACGGACTCGGCGGTCCGGATCACCCACCTGCCGACGGGCATCGTGGTGTCGTGCCAGAACGAGAAGTCCCAGATCCAGAACCGCGCGCGGGCCCTGCAGGTGCTCCAGGCCCGGCTGCAGGCGGTCGCGGAGGAAGAGGCGGCGGCGAAGGCGTCGGACGCCCGCAAGTCCCAGGTCCGCACGGTCGACCGCTCGGAGCGGATCCGGACGTACAACTTCCCGGAGAACCGCATTTCGGACCACCGGGTGAACTACAAGGCGTACAACCTGGACCAGGTCCTGGACGGCGACCTGGACGGCGTGCTGGACGCGTTGGCGACCGCGGACCGCGAGGAGCGGCTGGCCACCTCGGCGGGCTGAGCCACCTCCCGGCGGCCCAGCCCGGTGGGATCAGCCGCAGTCGACCGGCCCGGCCGAGGCGCGGAACTGGTTGACCGAGCCGCTGCCCAGCGAGAGGTTGCCGGACAGGTAGATGCACTTGCCGGCGGTGCCGGTGAGCACCACTCCGCCCGCATACACGTGGTACGGACCGGAGTCGGTCACCGGAGTGCCCCCGCTCGTCCACATGCTGACCGAAATCGAGCGCGCGGGCGCCCCGTCGCTGGTGACCTTCGCGCAGTTGGTGCCACCGTTCGCGCTGGAGTACCACAGGCGCAGCGTGCCGGCCTGGTCGCCGAGCTGGTTCTTCAGCGGCTTGGGCAAGCCGTCCTTGTGGAGTTCCGCGCCCGGACACATCGGTACCGGCTTGGCCGCGGTGGTTGCCTGCGCGGCGGGCGCCACGACGATCCCGGCCGGAAGCCGGAACGGTTTAGCGGACGGCGGGCTTCTCCGGCTCGCGGAAGGCCTCGAAGACCTCGGTCGGCTGGTCCACGTCCGGAACCTCGTCCGGTTCGGGCTCGGGTTCAGCCGGCTTCGGGAACAGGCTGAGCACGGCGAACGCGAACGCCAGGAACGTCGGGAACAGCGTCAGCAGCTGGTGCTTCACGCCTTCGACGCCCTCGCCCAGCGCGGACAACCCGAACTGGCCGATCGCGAACAGCAGCAGGAAGAACACCACGATCCCGTACTCGCGGCGGTGCCGGCGGAACGCGCGCACGCCCGCCCAGCCGATCAGCAGCCAGAACGGGACCAGCACGAACAGGCCCAGCGGCGCCGCCAGCTTCGACAGCCCGGAGAACACCGGCACCCGGTACTCCTGCGCCATCTTCGGCAGCCCGGACGACTCCGCGAAGCTCCCCAGGCGGGATGGGCGCGCCGTCAGCGTGTCGACCGCGCCCTGCTGGAGGATCTGCAGCGTGCGCTGCGGGTGGGCCGCGTAGTAGCTCACCACGTTGCGGCGGCTGATCTTGTCGCGGAAGCCGTTGTAGTCCGCGTCCGTCCACGGGTGCGCCGCCCACCAGCCCGTGCCGATGAACTTCTTCGCGCTCGGCGGCAGGCCCAGCGCCGCCAGGTCGGCGTCCGTGTCGTGCTTGCCGTCGACGATGCTGTCGAACACGACGTGGTACATGTTCGCTTCGCGGTACTCCGCGTTGGCCGGGTCGCCGTGGGACTGCACCGCAGCCGTCCCCGCGCCGACGACCACCAGCACGCCCAGCGGCAGCAGCCACCGCGCCCGGCCGCGCTGACCGAGCGGCTTGATCAGCGCCAGGGCCACCACGAACAGCGGGATCAGCAGCAGCGTCTGCGACTTCGCGTTGATGCCGATGAGCGCGCCCACCACGGTCAGCGCCGCGCCCCAGTACCGCGGCGCGCCCGTGCGGCTCATCAGCAGCAGGCCGCCGGCCATCAGCAGCATGCCGACGAAGCCGGCGCCCTCGCTGAGCACCGACGCGAAGTAGCCGAAGAACGCCGAGTCGGCCATCACGAGCAGCAGGAGCACCGCCGCGATGACGCGGTTGCGGCGGCTCAGGTCCAGGCCGAGCACCGTCGCCGCGACGCCCACCGCGACCAGCACGCACGTGATCGCGCCGAGCACCAGCAGGTTGAGCTCCGCGGACGAGCCGAGCACCTTGCCGAGCTTGCTCGCGAACCAGTCGAGCCACGCCTGGCTGGAGATGTAGTCGCTCTTGCAGGCCGACCCCGGCCCGTAGCTGAAGTGCACGTAGAACTCGGAGCTGAGCTCGGGGTGCCGGCCGCCGAGGTCGCACAGCAGGCGCCAGCCGTCGCCGTTGTCGGCCATCCCGACCGGCCTCGGCACGAGGAACCGGACCAGCAGGACGCCCAGGGAAAGGACGAAGACGCCCAAGCCGAAGCGCAGTTCACGGAATCGCACTCGGAAGAGCGTACGAGATCACGCAGAGTCGACGGGCGCCGCACCAGGAACGGGCGAAACGGGCCGGTGCCGGAACACGACGTAGTGGTACAGCAGGTAGTTCCAGAAGAGGCCGACGACGATCGCCGCACCCTTCGGCACCAGCAGGTTGACGCCCGGGAACAGGTGACCGACCAGCGTGATGACGCCGAACTGCACCACCCAGAGCCCGAACGCCGTCACGCCGAAGAACAGCAGCGCCTGTTTCCGGATGTCGCCGTCCTTCGCGCGGAACGTGAAGTTCCGGTTCAGCGTGAACGACAGCAGCATGCCGGCGGTCGTCGAAATGAAGTTCGCGACGAATGTCGGGACGCCGACCGTCGCCAGGAGCGCGTAGCCCAGCGCGTCGACCAGCGTGTTGCCGATGCCGACGATCCCGAAGCGCACCTGCGTGGCGGTGACGAGCTTCATCGGGCGGCACTCCGGCGGTCTTCGCTGTCCTCGGCGGGCTCGGGAACCCCTGTACGCACTGTCGCCACTGTATAC
Source organism: Amycolatopsis sp. NPDC101161 (assembly GCF_044768185.1). Classification (NCBI taxonomy): domain Bacteria; kingdom Bacillati; phylum Actinomycetota; class Actinomycetes; order Pseudonocardiales; family Pseudonocardiaceae; genus Amycolatopsis; species Amycolatopsis sp. NPDC101161. The sequence continues at coordinate 457,094 of NZ_JBIWPI010000002.1, read as the reverse complement.
AAAGGCCGGTTCTGCACCTGCGAGTACGTGCGGCCGATGTAGCTGCCGAGCACGCCGAGCATGATGATCTGGATCCCGCCGAGGAAGAACATCGCGATGGTGATGAACGCCCAGCCGGGCACCGCGGTCTCCGGCGCGAACAGCTTCACGCCGACGACGTAGAGCACGCCGAGGAAGCTCAGCAGCGAGATCAGGTAGCCCATCCGCGTGATCATCCGCAACGGCGTCGTCGAGAAGCCGAGGATGCCGTCGGCGGCGAAGCGCAGCATCTTCGTCAGCGGGTAGCCGGTGACGCCCGCGTGGCGCTGGTCGCGGTCGAACAGCACCGCCGTCTGCCGGAACCCGACGTAGCTGACCAGCCCGCGCAGGAACCGGTCGCGCTCGCGGTACTTGCGCAGCTCGTCGACGACCTTGCGGTCGACCAGCCGGAAGTCACCGGTGTTCTTCGGGATGTCGACCGCGGCCATCTTCCGCAGGAACCAGTAGAACGCGCTCGCGGTGAGCCGCTTGAACGGCGAATCCCGGCGTGACCGGCGCTGGGCGTAGACGACCTCGTAGCCCTCTTCCCACTTCTCGAGCAGCTCGAGGGCCACCCGGGGCGGGTCCTGCAGGTCGCTGTCCATGATGATCGTGGCGTCGGCGTCCACCAGGTCGAGCCCGGCGGTGACGGCCATCTGGTGGCCGAAGTTGCGGGACAGCTCGACGACCGTGACGCGCGGGTCGCGCGCGCCCAGCTCGGTGAGCCGGTCCAGGGAGGCGTCGCGGCTGCCGTCGTCGACGTAGATGAAGCTGAAGTCGTACTTCCCGGCCAGCGGCGCGGTGACCTCGTCGACCGTGCGGTGCAGCAGGTCGATGTTCGCTTCCTCGTTGTAGATGGGGAAGATGAACGCGACCCGGCGGCGCGTGGTCGGCTCGGTCGGCACTGGCGCTCCCGGTGGGTCGGCGTCTCGGGCATCGGTGGAGATCGGCTACGCCCCGGTCAGGATATCCGCGCGGGGCGGTACCGGAAGCGTCACCGTGCGGATCCATTGTGGTGGTGACCCGTGTTTCGCGGCTGTTTGTCATGCCGGTGAGGGGGCCTCGATACGCTGGACGGCGTGGGACCGGCGCGTGTCCTGACGGGGGAGTTCCGCCTGGTGTGCCAGGCTTGACGAGGTGAAGGACGACGAGTGAATCGGCAGCCGCTGCGCCTGGCCATCATCGAGGCCACCCGGATCCTCGAACGGGCGGGGGTCGAGTCCCCGCGGTTCGACGCCGAGGTGATCGCGGCGCACGTGCTCGGCGTCGACCGGGGGCGGCTGCCGATGGTGCCGCTCGTCGACCCGCCGGTCATCGAGGCCATCGGCCAGCTCGTCCAGCAGCGCGCGAAGCGGATCCCGCTGCAGTACCTGACGGGCTGGGCCGCGCTGGGGGAGATCACGGTCGCGGTCGGCGCGGGGGTGTTCGTGCCGCGGCCGGAGACCGAGCTGCTGCTCGAGTGGGGCGTCAAGTTCCTGCAGGGGCGCGAGTTCCCGGTGGTGGTCGACCTGTGCACCGGCTCAGGCGCGCTGGCGCTGGCGGTGGCGCACGCGCGGCCGGACGCGGTGGTGTACGCGGTGGACGTCGACCCGCAGGCGCTGGCCTGGGCGCGGCACAACGCGGACGTCCACGCGGACGCGGGCAACACCCCGATCCGCCTGTACTCGGGTGACATCGGCGACCCGACGATGTTCGCCGAGCTGGACGGCTTGGTCGACCTGGTGCTGTGCAACCCGCCGTACGTCCCGGAGGGCACCCCGGTGCCGCCCGAGGTCGCGGAGCACGACCCTCCGCGAGCGGTGTTCGCGGAGGAGAGCGGCCTGGCGGTGATCCGCCACGCGATCGCGGCGGGCGCGCGGCTGCTGCGGCCCGGAGGAGGGCTGGCGATCGAGCACGACGACACGCACGGTTCGGCGGTCCCGGCGCTGGTGCGCGCCCGGCGGGTGCTAACGGGCGTCGAGGACCACGCGGACCTGACGGGTCGCGCCCGGTTCGTCACGGCCCGACGGCTGGGCTGAGCACGTGTCGGGGATCTTCATCGTCGACCCGCAGGGCAAGCGTGACCTGGGGTTCCTCGACTGGAACCCCACCCGCGGCCTGCTGCACCGGGTCCTGGAGTTCGTCGCCGACCGGGTTGAAGACCCGGCGCTGGCCGCGGACCTGCGGAAGTTCGTCGCCGGGGGCTACGGGTTCATCGCCCTGAGCAGCTACTCCGAGGAGCAGGGCGTCGAGATCATGAAGGTGATCCGCGAGTCGCTCCCGGCGGCGGCGTGGGAGTGGTTCCCGGAGATGGAGGGCGGCCGGGCGCTCATCGCCGAGCTGGTGGAGCTGGTCGAAGAAGCGCAAGCAGCGCCGGACGCGGACTGAGGGGCCCGCGCCGGGCGGGCCCCTCCGCGCCGGTCGCTAGAAGCCGAACGCTGTGCAGCTCGCCGTCGCCGTCTTGGACGGGTCGCTCACCGATGTTGCCGTCAGCTTCACCCTTGCCGCCAGGTCACCTCCCGCGCCGCGCTTCGCGTACGCCGGGACCTTTGCGTGGCCGCCGAACTTCGCCGTTGCCAGCTCGTTCGGCAAGCGGACCTCCCAGCCGCGCGCGTCCGTCGAGACGCTCAGGCGGTACGTGTCGGTGTCGTACGGTGCCTTCGCTCCCTGCGCCGAGCCCGTGTTGAGCAGGCCGAAGTCGCAGGTCGCGAGGCCGCCGCGGGCGAACGCCGGCGGTGCCGGGGTCACCGCCGCCCCGCGCGCCTGGGTGCCCGAGCCGTCCAGCGAAGCGACCGTGACCGTGTACGACAGGATGCCGCGGCGGTCCCGGGCCACGTCGGTGATCAGGAACCGCAGCCGGTTGGCCTGGTCGGTGTACTCGTACGGGCTGGCCGCCTCGGTGCCGGCCTTGAACAGGGCGTCGTTGAGCTGCCGGTAGTCACCGATGCTGATCTTCACCGGCGTCCCGTCCGGCTTGGTGTAGTCGGTGATGCCGATGTCCTGCGGGTTCGCGTCGATCACCCAGTCGAAGGGCGCGTTGTCCTTGTTCTTCGTTTTGGTGATCATGACGCCGGAGTCCGGCGCGAACGAGTCGGCGCCCATCCGGTCGACGACCTCGACCGTGTAGTTGTCGTAGCCGCCGCCGTCGCAGAACGGGTCCTTCGCGCGGTCGCACTTCGGGGCCTTGTCGCCGCCCGTCAGCTTGATGTTCAGCCCGGTGAACGCGCCGGGCTGGGCCTCGGTCTCGCGCGCGGTGATGCGCGCCGACACCGGACCGGTCTTCGCCAGCTCGTCGCGGTCCAGCTGCAGGACGGCCGCCGGGTCGACGATGCCGAGCTTCAGCTTGTTCCGCAGCTGGTGCTGGGCGCCCATCGAGCTGCCCTGCGTCGCCGGGATCTGCCAGCGCGTGTGCGGGCCGCCCGGTCCGTTGAACGTCCCGCGCGACAGCATGTCCCACGGCCCGCTGTAGCTGCGCGACGGCGGCACGCCGAACGGGTTGTTGTAGTTGTCGCCGATGCCCAGGATGTGGCTGAACTCGTGGGCGTAGGTCGACTGGCCCGAGCTTTCGGCCTGCACCGAGCTGCCGTCCTGGGCGTTGGGCCAGATGCTGGCGGCCGACGCCCACGACGTCCACGGCACGTACCGCGTCGCCGCGTAGTTGGGCAGGTCGTGGTTCGGCGGGCCGAACGCGTCGGGCACGTTCTCCTTGGTGCCGAACTTCATCTCGCCGAACTCCTGCCAGGTCGAGCTCTCGTCCTGGCCGGCGGAGAGGTAGAAGACGAAGTCGAACCGGTTCGCGGTGTCGCCGACGTCGGCGCGCCACGCGTCACCGGCGTCCTTGCGGATGTCGCGGTCGCAGTTCGCCCCGGGCGGGCAGGCGCTCGGCTGGAACTCCATGCCGTACTCGTAGGACTTCCCGGGCATCCGGTACGGCCCGAACGCGGTCAGCTGCACGCCGAAGCGGCCGCCGGAGTCCTCCATCCAGTACTCGTTGATCGTGTGCCCGTTGTTGAGCGCTTCGGGCTTGTTGAGGAAGTCCTGGTAGTACCGCGCGACGCCGGTCCGCGGGATGTTCGCGGCGGCGGGGCCGGGGTTGCCGAAGATCGTCGAGTTCGCCGGCTTCGTGACGACGAAGTCCTGGTCCGGGTAGTCGGCGAGGACGACGGCGCCCTTGAACGTGCGCTGGGTCGGCTTCAGGGACGGGTCGGCCCAGTTCGTCCCGGGCACCTTCTTGTAGTCGGACCAGGTCATGTGGTCCTGGTTCTCCCAGTGCGCGGCGTCGATCGGGGCGGGCCAGCCACGGGTGAGCGGCTCGGCGGCGGCGGTGCCGGTGCCGAGCCCGGTGAGGACGGTGACGGCGGCGAGCAGGGCGAGCGCTTTCGGGGTTCTGGGGCGCATCTGCGGCTCCTTCACTGGGAACCCACGGGGGTGGTGGTTCCCGAAGATCGACCGTATTGAGCCCCGGTGTCGTGGTTATGCCTCGCGGCGAGGTTTACCCGCTTGCTCCACGACGAAAGTCTGGCCGGTTGCCGGCCCGCGCCGGCGCTGTGGACAAGTCCGCCGGCACCCGCCGCGAGCGCCCGGAACTGTCGGTGCCCGCCGGTAGCGTGGAAGACGGGGGCGCCCCCGCGGGCCGGTGTGACGCGGCGAACGGCCGCGGAGGCGGCCGGACTACTCTTGGCCACCATGAGCGTGGTCTACGACTGCAGCAAGCGGGAGTCCCGGGCCGACGGACTGGCGGCGGCCGCGGGCGCGGTGCGGTCGAGCAGGCTGGTCGTCCTGCCGACCGACACGGTCTACGGCATCGGCGCCGACGCCTTCGACTCGGGCGCCGTGCAGGCGCTGCTGCGCGCGAAGAACCGCGGGCCGGACATGCCGGTCGGCGTGCTCGTCGGGTCCTGGTCCACTGTGGACGGCCTGGTGCTCGGCGTGCCGCCGCAGGCGCGTGCGCTCATCGAAGCGTTCTGGCCGGGGGACCTGTCCATCGTGCTCCCGCACGCGCCGAGTCTGCAGTGGAACCTCGGCGACGCCCGCGGCACCGTGATGCTGCGGATGCCGCTGCACCCGGTGGCGCTGGAGCTGCTGCGCGACGTCGGCCCGATGGCCGTCTCGAGCGCGAACGTCTCCGGCCGCCCGCCGGCCAGCACCGCGCAGGAAGCGCAGGAACAGCTCGGCGACTCGGTCGCGGTGTACCTCGACGGCGGGTCGAGCGGCGAGCCCGTCGCGTCGAGCATCGTGGACCTGACCGGCACCGAACCGGTGGTGCTGCGCGAGGGCGCCGTGGGCAAGGAAGCCATCGCGGAGGTGCTCGGTGTACCCGCGGAAACGTTGGCCTGAAGCCGGATCTTGGTCGAAACCGCGGCACGATAGCGTGTCGCGGGTGACCCCGACCCCGCGAGCGTGACGCACCCGTGCCGCCCACATCCGGTCTTCTCCCCATCCGGGAATACATCCTCGTCGCGCTGACCGCGACGGCCGTGACGTACCTGCTCACCGGCGTCGTGCGCCGGATCGCGATCCGCGTCGGCGCGATCGCGAACCCGCGGGCGCGCGACGTCCACGTCGCCCCCATCCCGCGGATGGGCGGGATCGGGATCTTCCTCGGCGTCGCCGGCGCGATGGGCCTGGCCCACCAGCTGCCCGCGCTGTCGCACGGCTTCGACGCGTCGTTCGACTCGGTCGGCGTGCTGCTGGCCGCCGGCGTCATCTCGCTCATCGGCGCGCTCGACGACCGGTTCGAGCTCGACGCCTGGACGAAGCTGGCCGGCCAGGTCATGTGCGCCGGGATCCTGGTCATCTTCGGCGTGCAGTGGGTGTCGTTCTGGGTGCCGTGGGGCGGCAACGACGGCTCGTTCGGCTCGGTGCTGGTGCTCGACAAGAACCAGGGCGCGCTGCTCACCGTGGTGATGGTCGTGGTGATGGTCAACGCGATGAACTTCGTCGACGGCCTCGACGGGCTGGCCGGCGGCCTCGGCTTCATCGCCGCGGCGGCGACGTGCGCGTTCTCCCTCGGCCTGCTCGACAGCTCCGGCGGCGACGTCGGCACGTACCCGCCGGCGCTGATCGCGGCCACGCTCGCCGGCGCGTGTCTGGGGTTCCTGCCGTACAACTTCCAGCCCGCCAAGATCTTCATGGGCGACTCGGGGTCGATGATGATCGGCCTGATGCTGGCCGGCGCGACGACGTCGGCGTCCGGGCGCGTGCCCTACCCGCAGTTCAGCGGCAAGGACGCGATCGCGCTGCTCTCGCCGCTGGTCGTCGTGGCGGCGGTGCTGTTCGTGCCGCTGCTGGACCTGATCATGGCGGTCGTCCGGCGCACCCGGCGGGGCGAAAGCCCGTTCGCGGCCGACAAGATGCACCTGCACCACCGGCTGCTGGAGATCGGGCACTCCCAGCGCCGCGCGGTCCTGCTCATCTACTTGTGGGCGGGGATCCTGGCGTTCGGCGCGGTGTCGGTGACGCTGTTCGACGACGCGGCGGCGCTCTGGATCATCGGGGTCGGGCTGGTGTTCGCGGTGGTCGTCTCGATCGTCCCGCGGCTGCGCTCGCGCAACCAGCCCGGAACCTGACCGGCCGGGTTCTCTACACTCGGTGGCTGAACCGAGCAGGGAGCCAGCCGTGAGCGAGACCGAAACCGAAGCGCAGGAGAACCCGCACGCCAAGGTGGTGCTGCAGGCCGCCCGTGCGATGACGAAGGCTTCGCTGCTCGTCACCCCGCCCGCGGTGCTCGTCTGCATCGTGCTCTTCAGCATCCTCAACGGCCTGCCCGGCTTCCTCGGCTCGCTCGTCGGCGCGGTGCTGGCGATGCTCGCGTCGCTGTCGACGCTGGGCCTGATGCGCTTCAGCGCCGGCCAGGACCCGATGTTCGTCATGGTCATCGCGCTCGGCGGGTACGTCGTGAAGGTCGTCCTGCTGTTCGGCGCGCTGACCCTGCTGAAGGGCGTCACCGCGCTGCACCCGATGTCGCTCGGCATCACCATGATCGTCGCCATCCTGGTCGCCGCCGCGGCCGAGTTCGCCGCCTTCCGCAAGACCAAGATCCCGACGATCATCCCCTCCTGACACCGTCCGTTTCGCCGCGGTCCGCTGTTACTCACCGTGAATCGCCGTGCGGCCGCCTGAGTGTGACCGGCGTCACAAAAGTGCGCTTTCGTGCGCGGCCGGAAATGCCGCCGGGACCCGCCGCCTGCGCCGTTGCCGGACCGGTCCCGCCCGGTCCCGGACCTGGGTCCCGGATCCACCCGGGACTTAGGTCCTGGGCTGATCGGTGGGTATGGAGTACGCGTGTACGGCACTGATTGACCTGCTGGTATGGTCCGCGTCAAGGGTGGCGGCCTCGGCCGCGCGCTACCTCAGACGAACCGCGATCAGCAGTGTGGCGACCGTGTAGTTCCGCCTCTTCGCCGCTGGTCCGAAGTAGACCGCAGGGCAGTGTTCACGCGAGACAACCCCGTGTGCAGAACGTGAAGGTGTGTTCTGCGGACCGTGGGGTAGCCGCCTCCGACGTCCCGATACGTATCGGGTACGTTAAGTCCAGATCGTGACGATTCCCCCGGCGGAGTGAACGCCGGCCGGGAGAACCGGAAGGAGCCCAGTGGGCGCGCTGGTTTTGGCCGAGGGTGCGGTATTCGCGCCGCCCGGCGCCGAAAGCTTCGAGTTGCCGCCGTTGTTCGGCTCGGTCACCAAGCCGATGCTGCTCGTCGTGCTTTCGGTGGTCATCATCGCGACGTACTTCCTGCTGGCGACCCGCAAGCTCAAGGTCGTTCCGAGCAAGGGGCAGTTCGTCGCCGAGTCGATCTACGACTTCAGCCGCAACAACATCGCGCGCGAGCAGATCGGTTCGAAGGACTTCAAGTCGTTCGTCCCCCTCGTTTTCGCATTGTTCACCTTCGTGCTGGTGAACAACCTCTACGGGATCATCCCCGTCCTGCAGTTCCCGACCATGGCGCGCTTCGGCTTCCCGGTCGCCCTGTCGGTCCTCGTCGTGTACCCGGTCTACCACTTCGTCGGGTTCAAGCGGCACGGTTTCGCCGGCTACTTCAAGAAGGAACTCGCCCCGCCGGGCGTTCCCAAGGCGGTGCTGCCGCTCTTCTCGCTGATCGAGTTCGCGGAGAAGTTCTTCCTCAACCCGCTGACGCTCGCCATCCGTGTTTTCGCCGCCATGTTCGCGGGTCACCTGATCCTGGCGGTGTTCACCCTCGGCGGCACCTTCCTGCTGACCGAGACGTCGAGCTGGGCGCTGAAGCCGGTGTCGCTGGTGGCGTGGATCTTCGCCATCGGCATGACGTTCCTCGAGGCCTTCATCCAGGTGCTGCAGGCCTACATCTTCGCCCTGCTGTCGGCTGGGTACATCGGCGCCGCGCTGGCGTCGGAGCACTGAGAACACAAGCCCCCGATCCACGCGAGCGCGTGGACCGAAGTGAAGGGAAACGCACGTGAGCAACATCGTTCTGGCCGAGGCCGCCGCGCAGGCTGTCAACATCAACCCGGGCCTCGCCGCCATCGGTTACGGCCTCGGCGCGATCGGCCCCGGTATCGGTGTGGGTCTGATCTTCGCCGCCGTCATCAACGGCACCGCGCGTCAGCCGGAGGCGCAGGGCAAGCTGCAGGGCATCGGCTTCTCGACCTTCGTTCTGACCGAGGTGCTCGCCCTGATCGGCATCGTCATCTACTTCATCGCCTCCGCCGCCTGAGTTTCGGCTCATCGCTTAAGGAGACGCCGTGCTGAACAGTGCCATGCTCCTCGCCGCAGAGGAAAAAGCGCACAACCCGATCATCCCCGACATCTCGGAGCTGATCCTCGGCATCGTCGCCTTCCTCATCCTGCTGTTCATCCTCAAGAAGTACGTCGTCCCTCGCTTCGAGGCCGCGTACGAAGAGCGTGCGCAGAAGATCGAGGGCGGCATCGAGAAGGCCGAGAAGGCCCAGGCCGAGGCCGAAGAGGCGCTGGCCAAGTACAAGGCTCAGCTGGCCGACGCCCGGGCCGAGGCCGCGAAGATCCGCGACGACGCCCGGCTCGAAGCCGAGCAGATCAAGGCGGAGCTGCGGGCCGAGGCCGAGGCCGAGTCCCAGCGCATCGTCGCCCAGGGGCAGGCCCAGCTGCAGGCCCAGAAGGCGCAGATCATCGCCGAGCTGCGGGCCGACATGGGCCGCAACGCCGTGGAGCTGGCCAGCCGCATCGTCGGTGAGTCGCTCGAAGACGAGGCGCGCCGTCGTGGCACCGTCGACCGGTTCCTCGCGGAGCTGGAAACCGCCGGTGCCGCTGGTGGGGCGGGGAAGTAGAGCCAGATGACGCTGCATGCTGCGAGCCGTGAAGCGCTCGGCCTCGCCGAGGAACGCCTCGGCGAGGTTCTGGCCGACGCGGGAGCCGACGCGGCCACGGTCGGCGACGAGCTGCTCTCGGTCGTCGACCTGCTGGACGCCGAGATCGGCCTGCGCCGGGCGGTCAGTGACGCTTCGACGTCGCCGGAGGCGCGCCGCGGGCTGGTGCGCCGGCTGTTCGACGGCAAGCTGTCCGAGCCGACCCTCAAGGTGCTCGACGCCGTGGCCGGCAGCCGCTGGTCCAGCCCCCGTGAGCTGACCGACGGGCTCGAGGAGCTCGGCCGCTCGGCACTGCTGACCGCGGCCGAGAAGACCGGGAACGTCGACACCGTCGAGTCCCAGCTGTTCCAGGTCGCGCGGATCGTGGCGCGCGCCCCGGAACTGGAGGCCGCGCTCTCCGACCTGGCCGGTCCCGCCGACGCCAAGCGCACCCTGGTGCGCGGGCTGTTCGCCGACAAGGTGGACGTCGTCACCGAGACCCTCGTCGAGCAGGTCGTGCGCCGGGCCAAGGGCCGCGGCGTCGGCGTCGGGCTCGACAAGCTGGTCAAGCTGGCCGCGGAACGCCGACAGCGCTCGGTCGCGTACGTGACCAGCGCGAGCGCGCTGTCGGACGAGCAGACCGCCCAGCTGGGCGCGAAGCTCAACGACATCTACGGGCGGCAGATCGCGCTGCACGTCGAGGTCGACCCCCGGCTCGGCGGCGGGCTCGTCGTCCGCGTCGGTGACGAGGTCATCGACGGGAGCGCGGCGGGCCAGCTGGCGGCGTTGCGCAGGCGGCTGGCCCGGGCGTAGCCCCGGTCACACAAGACTTTGCATACTGGCAAGAACGAAGCGAGAGCGGGAAAGACATGGCCGAGCTGACGATCTCCTCGGATGAGATCCGTAGCGCGATCGAGAACTACGTCTCGAGTTACGCCCCGGACGTGAGCCGGGAAGAAGTTGGCATCGTGGTGGACGCCGGTGACGGCATCGCCCACGTCGAGGGCCTGCCCTCGGCCATGGCCAACGAGCTGCTCGAGTTCCCCGGCGGCATCCTGGGTGTCGCGCTGAACCTGGACGCGCGCTCCATCGGTGCCGCGATCCTCGGTGACTTCGAAAGCATCGAAGAGGGCCAGCAGGTCAAGCGCACCGGCCAGGTCCTGTCGGTGCCGGTCGGCGACGGCTACCTCGGCCGCGTCGTGAACCCGCTGGGCCAGGCGATCGACGGCCTCGGCGAGATCGAGACCACCGACCGCCGCGCGCTGGAGCTGAAGGCCGCCTCGGTCGTCGAGCGCCAGCCGGTGTCGGAGCCGCTGCAGACCGGCATCACCGCCATTGACGCGATGACCCCGATCGGCCGCGGCCAGCGCCAGCTGATCATCGGTGACCGCAAGACGGGCAAGACCGCCGTCGCCGTGGACACGATCATCAACCAGAAGGCCAACTGGGAGACCGGCGACCCGAAGAAGCAGGTCCGCTGCATCTACGTCGCGGTCGGCCAGAAGGGCTCCACGATCGCCGCGGTCAAGAAGTCCCTCGAGGACTCGGGCGCGATGGAGTACACCACCATCGTCGCGGCCCCCGCGTCGGACTCCGCCGGCTTCAAGTGGATCGCGCCGTACACCGGCTCGGCCATCGGCCAGCACTGGATGTACGAGGGCAAGCACGTCCTCATCGTGTTCGACGACCTGACCAAGCAGGCCGACGCCTACCGCGCGATCTCGCTGCTGCTGCGCCGCCCGCCGGGCCGTGAAGCCTTCCCGGGCGACGTCTTCTACTTGCACTCCCGCCTGCTGGAGCGGTGCGCCAAGCTCTCGGACGAGCTGGGTGCCGGCTCGCTGACCGGGCTGCCGATCATCGAGACGAAGGCCAACGACGTGTCGGCCTACATCCCGACGAACGTCATCTCGATCACCGACGGCCAGTGCTTCTTCCAGTCGGACCTGTTCAACGCCGGCCAGCGCCCGGCCATCGACGTGGGTATCTCGGTCTCCCGCGTGGGTGGTGCCGCGCAGGTCAAGGCGATGAAGGACGTCGCGGGCTCGCTCCGCATCGACCTGTCGCAGTACCGCGAGCTGGAGGCCTTCGCGGCCTTCGCCTCCGACCTCGACGACGCCTCCAAGGCGCAGCTCGAGCGCGGTGCCCGGCTGTACGAGGTGCTCAAGCAGCCGCAGTACTCGCCGATCCCGGTCGAGGAGCAGGTCCTCACGGTGTACCTGGGCACGAACGGCCACTACGACTCGGTCCCGACCGAGGACGTGCGCCGCTTCAACCACGAGTTCATCGACTCGGCCCGCCGCAAGCACGCCGACCTCATCAAGAGCATCCGCGAGACGGGCAAGTTCCCGCAGGAGACTCGCGAAGCGGTCGTCGAAGCGGTGAACGAGTTCAAGAAGGAGTTCACCACGTCCGAGGGCAAGCCCCTGGTCGAGGCGGACGCCGACGCGATGGACGCCGACAAGGTCGGGCACGAGACCGTCAAGGTCAACAAGCCCGCCCCGAAGAAGTGAGCTGATAGCTCATGGCCGCACAACTCCGGGAACTCCGGTCGCGCATCAAGGCGACCAAGTCGATCGGCAAGATCACCAAGGCGATGGAGCTCATCGCCACCGCGCGCATCACCAAGGCGCGGGCGAAGGTCGCCGCTTCCCGGCCGTACGCGGACGAGATCACCAAGGTGCTCTCGGCGCTGGCCGGTGCGGCGGCCAACCTCGACCACCCCATGCTGGTCGAGCGCCCGAACCCGACGCGGGCCGCCGTCCTGGTCGTGACCAGTGACAAGGGCCAGTGCGGTGGCTACAACTCCAACGTGCTGCGCGCGACCGAAGAGCTGCTCGCCCTCCTGCGTTCGGAGGGCAAGGAGCCCGAGGTCTACGTCACCGGCAACAAGGGCCTGAACTACTACCGGTTCCGCGACCGCGAGGTCGTGAACAGCTGGACGGGCTTCTCCGACCAGCCGGCCTACGCCGACGCGGTCGCCGCCGGCGAGGCCCTGGTCGAGTCGTTCATGCTCGGCGTGGACGACGCGCACGGCAACGGCGACGGCATCACGGGTGTCGACGAGATCCACATCGTCTACACCGAGTTCGTGTCGATGCTGACCCAGCGGCCGGTCGCCAAGCGCGTCGCGCCGCTCGAGGTCGAGTACACCGACGGCGAAGAGGAGCAGCAGCCGAAGCCGGGCGAGCTGCTCCCCAGCTACGAGTTCGAGCCGAGTGCCGACACGCTGCTGGACGCTCTGCTGCCGAAGTACATCAACACTCGGCTGTACGCGGCGCTGCTCGAGTCCGCGGCGTCCGAGCTGGCCGCCCGCCGGACGGCGATGAAGGCCGCGTCGGACAACGCGAACGAGCTGGTGGGCAACCTGACGCGGGAGATGAACCAGGCCCGCCAGGCGCAGATCACCCAGGAGATCTCCGAAATCGTCGGTGGCGCGAACGCGCTCACCGCAGCAGGAAGTGATGATTGATGACCAGTACTGAAGCCCCGCGCGCCAAGGGGCGCATCGTCTCGGTGACCGGGCCGGTCGTCGACGTCGAGTTCCCGCGCGGTTCCGTTCCCGACCAGTTCAACGCGCTCAAGGTCGAAATCGAGTTCGAGCAGCTGCGCAAGACCGTGACGCTCGAGGTCGCCTCCCACCTGGGTGACAACCTCGTCCGCACCATTTCACTCCAGCCGCAGGACGGCCTGGTCCGGGGTGCCGAGGTCACCGACACCGGCAAGCCGATCACCGTCCCGGTGGGCGACAAGGTCAAGGGCCACGTCTACAACGCGCTCGGCGAGTGCCTCGACGAGCCCGGCTACGGCGACGACCTCGAGCGCTGGGGCATCCACCGCAACCCGCCGTCCTTCGACCAGCTCGAGGGCAAGACGGAGATGCTGGAGACCGGCCTGAAGGTCGTCGACCTGCTCACCCCGTACGTCCAGGGTGGCAAGATCGGCCTGTTCGGCGGTGCCGGCGTCGGCAAGACGGTGCTCATCAAGGAGATGATCACCCGCGTCGCCCGGAACTTCGGTGGTACGTCGGTGTTCGCCGGGGTCGGCGAGCGCACCCGTGAGGGCAACGACCTCTTCCTGGAGATGTCCGAGGACGGCGTCATCAACGACACCGCCCTCGTGTTCGGCCAGATGGACGAGCCGCCGGGCACGCGCATGCGCGTCGCGCTGTCGGCGCTGACCATGGCGGAGTACTTCCGCGACGTCCAGAACCAGGACGTGCTGCTGTTCATCGACAACATCTTCCGGTTCACCCAGGCCGGTTCCGAGGTGTCGACCCTGCTGGGCCGCATGCCTTCGGCCGTGGGTTACCAGCCGACGCTGGCCGACGAGATGGGGCAGCTGCAGGAGCGGATCACCTCGACCCGGGGCCGGTCGATCACCTCGATGCAGGCGATCTACGTCCCCGCGGACGACTACACCGACCCGGCCCCGGCCGCGACGTTCGCCCACCTGGACGCCACCACCGAGCTCTCCCGGTCGGTGTTCCAGAAGGGCATCTTCCCGGCGGTGGACCCGCTGGCGTCGACGTCGACGATCCTCGACCCGGCCATCGTCGGTGAGGACCACTACCGCGTCGCCTCCGAGGTCATCCGGATCCTGCAGAAGTACAAGGAGCTGCAGGACATCATCGCGATCCTCGGTATGGACGAGCTGTCGGAAGAGGACAAGCTGACCGTTCAGCGCGCGCGCCGCATCGAGCGGTTCCTGTCGCAGAACATGCTGGTCGCCGAGGCGTTCACGCAGATCCCGGGCTCGACGGTGCCGCTGTCGGAGACGATCGAGTCGTTCGACCGCATCACCAAGGGTGACTTCGACCACTACCCGGAGCAGGCGTTCCTGGGTATCGGTGGCCTCGAGGACCTCGAGAAGAAGTACAAGGAAATCACCAAGAAGTGATTCCGTGAGCACGGCGGGGGCAGTGTCCATTGTGGACTCGTGCCCCCGCCGTTCTCGTAACCCGAGACATACCTATTACACTCGGTGGCAACACCCCGAGTTAAGGAGTGCTACGTGGCCGAGATGTCCGTGGAGCTGGTGGCCGTCGAGCGCCGTCTCTGGTCGGGTACCGCCACTTTCGTGGTGGCGCAGACGACCGAAGGCGAGATCGGCATCATGGCCGGCCACGAACCCGTGCTCGGGCAGCTGGTCGAAGGTGGCGTGGTCAAGGTGACGACCACCGACGGCGAGACGGTCTGCGCGGCCGTGCACGGCGGATTCCTCTCCGTGACCGGCACCGGCGTGAGCATCCTCGCCGAGAGCGCCGAGCTTTCCGACGAAATCGACGTCGACGCGGCCAAGGCGGCCTTGAGCGCCGACGACGAGACCGAGCGGACGAGGGCCTCGGCCCAGCTCCGCGCGGCAGGCAAGTCGGTCTGAGCGGGAGACGGGCAGGAGCCGGGCCGTGAAGATCACCGTGGTCGTAGTGGGGCTCCTGATCGTGCTCGCCGTGCTGGTCGCCTGGTACGGCCAGCGGTGGATCCGGATGCGCCGCGGCGGGGGCGTGAGCGTCGCGCTGCGGTGGCGTCCGGACGCCGCCCGGTCCAGCTGGCACCTGGGGCTCGGCCGGTACGAGGGCGACGAGTTCGTCTGGTACCGGGTGTGGAGCCTGCGGACCGGCCCCGACCGCGTCTTCCAGCGCGAAAGCATGCAGATCGCCGACCGGCGCGACCCGTCCGGGACCGAGGCCTACGCCGTCCCCGAGGGCTCGACCGTGTTGCGCTGCGAGTCCGAGACCCAGGAGGCGATCGAGATCGCCATGGGGCCGGGCGCGCTCACCGGGTTCCTCTCCTGGCTCGAATCCGCCCCGCCCGGGCGGCGCCTCCCGCGCGCCTCCTGACCCCTGTCTCAAACTGGGACAGCCGCACCCCCGCTCCAGGGCTTAGGGTTGAGCGCATGATCTTCATCGTGGTCAAGTTCCCGGTCAAGCCCGAGCACGCCGAAGCCTGGCCGGAAATCGTCGCCGACTACACCCGGAACACCCGCGCCGAAGACGGCAACAAGTTCTTCGAGTGGTCGCGCAGCCTCGACGACAAGAACACCTACGTGCTGGTCGAAGGCTTCGAGGGCCAGGACGCTGCCGTCGCGCACGTCGGGTCCGACCACTTCAAGTGGGCGGTCGGGAACCTGGGTGCCTACATCAGCGACCACCCGCAGATCATCAACGTCCAGGACGCCTCCGACTGGGGCCCGATGGCGGAGATCCAGCCCCACTAAACTGGGGTTCGTGACCCTCGTCGAGATCCCCGGTTCCAAGTCCGTCACCGCCCGCGGCCTGTTCCTGGCCGCCGCCGCGCACGGCACCACGACCCTCGGCCGCCCGCTGCACTCGGACGACACCGAGGGCTTCGCCGAGGGCCTGGTCAAGCTCGGCTACCGCGTCGACCGGCAGCCGGGCGCGTGGACCATCGAGGGCCGCCCGTCCGGCCCCGGCGTCGCCGAGGCGGACGTCTTCTGCCGCGACGGCGCCACGACGGCCCGGTTCCTGCCCGCGCTGGCCGCGGCCGGCACCGGCACGTTCCACTTCGACGCGTCCGACCAGATGCGCCGGCGCCCGCTCGGCCCGCTGACCGACGCGCTGCGGGAGCTCGGCGTCGACCTGACCTTCCACGGCGAGCCGGGGCACCACCCAGTGACCGTCCGCGCGAACGGCGTCAAGGGCGGCGACCTGACCCTCGACGCGGGGCTGTCGTCGCAGTTCCTGACGGCATTGCTGCTGCTCGGACCGTTGACCGCGGAGGGCCTGCGGATCACCGTGACCGACCTGGTGTCCGTGCCCTACGTCGAAATCACCCTCGAGATGATGCGCCGGTTCGGCGTCGACGTCCGTCGCGAGGGCAAGACGTTCGTGGTGCCGCCGCAGCCGTACCAGGCGTGCGAGTACCCGGTGGAGCCCGACGCGTCGACGGCCAGCTACTTCCTCGCCGCGGCGGCCGTCACGGGCCGCACGGTGACCATCCCGGGCCTCGGCTCGTCGGCCCTGCAGGGTGACGTGAAGTTCGCCGACGTGCTGCGTGAGATGGGCGCGCACGTGGACCTCGCCGAGGATTCGGTGACGGTCGCCGGTCCGTCGGACGGCCTGCGCGGCGTCACGGTGAACATGCGCGACATCTCCGACACGGTCCCGACGCTGGCGGCGATCGCGCCCTTCGCGTCCGGGCCGGTGCGCATCGAGGACGTCTACAACACGCGCATCAAGGAGTGCGACCGGCTCGACGCGTGCGAGGAGAACCTGCGTGCGCTGGGGATCCAGGTCGAGACGGGCCGGGACTGGATCGAGATCCAGCCGGGCACGCCGACGGGTGCCCTGGTCAAGTGCCGCCGCGACCACCGGATCGCGATGGCGTTCAGCATCACCGGCCTGCGGACGCCCGGCATCACGCTGGACGACCCGGACTGCGTGAAGAAGACGTTCCCCGGCTTCCACCAGGCGCTGGGGTCGCTGCGGCAGAGCTGGGGGATCTAGGAGGGCTGCCCGCCCGGCTGCCAGAGCACGTCACCCTCGGGGTTGGCCAGCCGGGCGAGGATGAACAGCAGGTCCGACAGCCGGTTCAGGTACTTGAGCGCCACCGGGTTCGTCGTCTCCGGCTCCGCCTCGTACAGCTCCCACGCGGACCGTTCGGCCCGGCGGGACACCGTCCGCGCCTGGTGCAGGAACGCCGCGCCCGGCGTGCCGCCCGGCAGGATGAACGACGTCAGCTTCGGCAGCCGCTCGTTGAACTCGTCGCACCAGCCCTCGAGCCGTTCGACGTACTTCTCGGTGATCCGCAACGGCGGGTAGGGCGGGTCGTCGGAAATCGGCAGGCAGAGGTCCGCGCCGACGTCGAAGAGATCGTTCTGCACCGCACGCAGCACATCCGCGACTTCGTCCGCCAGACCGCCCATCGCGATCGCCAGGCCCAGCACCGAGTTCGTCTCGTCGGTGTCCGCGTACGCGCCCAGGCGCGGGGACGTCTTCGGCACGCGGGACCCGTCGCCGAGCGCGGTCGTGCCGTTGTCGCCGACCTTCGTGTAGACGCGGTTGATGCGAACGACCATGAACCCACCATAGCGGCCCCCGCCCGGGCCGAATCCGGGCGAGAGGGCATGATTGGCGGCCATGAGCGAGCACTTCGACGTGCATGGCGGAGCCCGGCTGGTCGGCGAGGTCGACGTGGTCGGCGCCAAGAACAGCGTGCTGAAGCTGATGGCCGCGGCCCTGCTGGCCGAGGGCACCACGACCATCACGAACTGCCCGCAGATCCTGGACGTCCCGCTGATGGGCGACGTGCTGCGGAGCGTCGGCTGCGAGGTCGTCATCGAGGGCGACACCGCCACCATCACGACGCCGGCCGAGCTGTCGCACCGCGCGGACTCGGCCGCGATGGGCAAGCTGCGCGCGTCCGTCTGCGTGCTGGGCCCGCTGGTGGGGCGGCTGAAGCAGGCGGTCGTGGCGCTGCCGGGCGGCGACGCGATCGGCTCGCGCCCGCTGGACATGCACCAGAACGGCCTGCGCAAGCTGGGCGCGACGAGCACGATCGAGCACGGCTGCGTCGTCGCGAAGGCCGAGACGCTGGTCGGCGCACAGATCTGGCTGGACTTCCCGAGCGTCGGCGCGACCGAGAACATCCTGATGGCGGCCGTGCTGGCCGAGGGCACCACGGTCATCGACAACTGCGCGCGCGAGCCCGAGATCGTCGACATCTGCACGATGCTCACCGAGATGGGCGCGAAGATCGAGGGCGCCGGGACGTCGACGCTGACCGTGCACGGCGTGGAGCAGCTGCACCCGACCGAGCACAGCGTGATCGGCGACCGGATCGTCGGCGCGACCTGGGCGTTCGCCGCGTCGATGACCCGCGGCGACATCACCGTCCGCGGCGTCAACCCGCACCACCTCGACCTGGTGCTGAACAAGCTGCAGCTGGCCGGCGCGGACGTCGAGACGTTCGGGGACAAGGGTTTCCGCGTGGTCCAGCCCGAGCGCCCGAAGGCGGTCGACTGGGTGACACTGCCGTACCCCGGCTTCGCGACCGACCTGCAGCCGTTCGCGGTGGCGCTGTCGGCGGTGTCCGAAGGCACGTCGATGATCACGGAGAACGTCTACGAGGCGCGCTTCCGGTTCATCGAGGAGATGATCCGCCTCTCCGGCGACGCGCGCACGGACGGCCACCACGCCGTGGTCCGCGGGGTCTCCCGGCTGTCCAGCGCGCCGGTCTGGGCGTCCGACATCCGCGCGGGCGCCGGTCTGGTGCTCGCCGGCCTGTGCGCGGACGGCGTCACCGAGGTCTGGGACGTCTTCCACATCGACCGCGGCTACCCGCACTTCGTGGAGAACCTGAACCGGCTGGGCGCGAACATCGAGCGAGTCACCGGCGAGCCGGCCCGGACGTGAGTCACGCCCCCTGCGCGCCCAGCGCGCGCAGGGCGTACTCGACCAGCCGGTCGACGTAGTCCGGTTCCGCCGGGGCCCGGCGGACCACCAGGCGCCAGTAGATCGGCGCCGCGAGGACGTCGAGCCCCATCTCCAGGTCGAGGTCCGCGGGCAGCTCGCCGCGCGCGATCGCCCGGCGCAGCATCACCTCGCCGACCTCGCGCCGGAGGCCGCCGATGTTCTCGCGCGTGCTGCGGGAGCGATCGGGGTTCCGCGCGTCCTCCGCGACCAGGTCCGGCAGGATCCGGGAGAACAGCGGGTGCGCCAGCCAGTCGATCAGCGCCTGCATCGTCTCCCGCAGGTCACCGCGCAGTGAGCCGGTGTCCGCCGCGGCCGCGCGGGTGACGCTGAACTCCGTGACGACCGCGGCGATCATCTCGTCCTTCGACTTCCAGCGCCGGTAGAGCGCGCTCTTGCCGACGCCGGCGCGTTTCGCGACGGCCTCCATGGACAGCCGGCCGTAGCCCTGCTCGGCGAGCTCGTGCAGGACCGCGTCGGTGATCGCCTGCGTGACCTCGGGCTGGAGGACCGCGGCGCCGGTCGGGGTGCGTGCCATGAGGCGCAGTCTAACGGGTGGACGAGACGGTACCGTCCTGTCTATCCTGACGTCGGGACGGTACCGTCTCGTCCAAACGTTCAGGGAGACTCCGATGGAACTGCGCGACCTCGTCGACCACGGGATCGACTTGCTGCTGAAGCACGACATGGCCGGGTTCGCCGGGCTCTGGGCCGAGGACGGGGTCCTCGAGTTCCCGTTCGCCGGTCCGGGCTACCCGAAGCGCGTCGAAGGGCGCGACGCGATCACCGAGTACCTGCGCGACTACCCGAACCTGCTCGACATCCGCGAGGTCGTCGCGAAGAACGTGCACGAGACGACCGACCCGGCCGTGGTCGTCGCCGAGTTCACCGTCGGCGGCGTCGTGGTGGCCACCGGGAAGCCGTACGAGCTGTCGTACATCGCCGTGATCACCGTCGAGGACGGCGAGATCCGGCACTACCGCGACTACTGGAGCCCGCTCGCCGCGGCCGAGGTCCTCGGCGGCGTCGACGAGCTGACGGCGGCCTTCGGTGGCTGACGTCCTGGTCCTGGGCGGCACCGGGACGACCGGGCGCCGGGTCGTCGCGGGCCTGCGCGACGCGGGGTTCGCGGCGCGGGCCGCCACGCGCAAGCCGGGCGAGCCCGGTCAGGTCCGGTTCGACTGGACCGACCGCTCGACCCACGCCGACGCACTGCGCGACGTCTCCGCGGTGTACCTGCTCGCGCCGATCGGCGAGGCCGCACCGGCGGGCCTGGTCGAGCCGTTCCTCGACGACGCTCTCGCCGCCGGCGTCCGCCGGGTCGTGCTGCTCAGCTCGTCGGCCGTCACGGCGGACACGCCCGGGCTCGGCGACCTGCAGCGGCTGGTGCGCGCGGCGCCGGAGTGGGCCGTGCTGAGGCCGTCCTGGTTCATGCAGAACTTCACCGGCGAGCACCTGGTCGCCCAGGGCGTGCGGGACGGCGAGATCGTCACGGCCACCGGCGACGCCCGGGTCGCGTTCGTCGACGCCGGGGACATCGCGGCGGTCGCCGTCCGCGCGCTGACCGACCCCGAACCGCACAACACCGAACACGTCCTGACCGGGCCCAGCGCGGTGAGCTACGCCGAAGCCGCGTCGATCATCGCCGCGCGCACCGGCCGTCCGGTGCGCCACCGCGCGGTGAGCACCGAAGAGTTCGCCGCGCGCCTGACCGCGTCCGGGATTCCGCCGGAGTTCGCGGCGGTGCTCGCCGCGCTCGACGAGGACATCCAGCGCGGTGCCGAAGACCGCGTCACCACGGCCGTCGAGGAAGTCACCGGCCGGCCCGCCCGCTCGTTCCGCACGTTCGCCGAGGAGGAAATCCGATGAAGCAGATCCTGTTCGAAGAGGACCCGCAGTTCTGGTTCGAGACGCTGCGCCTGTTCGGCCACGCGACCTACGGCGGCTCGGACTTCGGCGAGGTGCTCGCCGCCGCGTCGACCGTGACGGCCGGGGACTACGACAGCTGGCACGACGCCTACCGCGCCCTGGCCGACCGGCTGTACGCCGAGGCGGCCGACGCCGGCCCGGTCACCGCGCGCGACCTGCTGCTGCGCGCGTCGACGTACTACTTCTCCTCGGAGTTCTTCCTGCACGGCGACCCGGCGGACCCGCGCATCGCGTCGGCGTACGACCGCAGCGTCGAGTGCTTCCGGCGCGCGGGCGTCGCCGAACCGGTCGAAATCCCTTACGAGGGCACGGTTCTGCACGGTTACTTCTACCGCGCGCCGGGCGACGGGCCGAAGCCGCTGCTGCTGATCCACAGCGGGTTCGACGGCAGCGCCGAGGAGTGCCACTTCATGGGCGCGGCGGCGGGTGCTTCGCACGGTTACCACGTCCTGACGTTCGACGGCCCCGGCCAGCCGAGCGCGATCCGGCGCGAGAAGCTCGTGTTCCGGCCGGACTGGGAGCACGTCGTGACGCCGGTGGTGGACTACGCGCTCGGTCTCGACGGCGTCGACCCGTCCCGGATCGCGTTGCTGGGCATCAGCTTGGGCGGCGTGCTGGCCCCGCGCGCGGCGGCGTTCGAGCACCGGCTGGCGGCGGTGGTCGCGGTCGACGGCGTGTACGACGCGGGTTCCGCGGTGACGCAGATGCTGCCGTGGCCGCGCGAGGAGATCGTCCGCCGGGCGCGGGCGGCGGAGGACGCGGAGTTCGACGCGATCCTCGCCGCGGGCCGGCAAGCGAGTCCGACGTTGCGCTGGGCGTGCGACCACGGCCGGTACGTCCTGGGCGCGGCGACGGACCGCGAGTTCGTCGCGAAGTACCTGGAGTACACGCTCGAGGGCGGCGTCGCGGAGAAGATCGAGTGCCCGACGCTGGTCTGCGAAGCGGCGGACGACCTGTTCTTCGCCGGGGAGACGGAAACCGAGCCGCGCCGGCTGTACGACCACTTGAAGGCGCCGAAGACGCTGCTGACGTTCACGGCGGAGGAGGGCGCGGACGCGCACTGCCACGTCGGCGCCCAGCGGCTCGCGACCGGCCGGATCTACGACTGGCTGGACCGGACGCTCTAGCCTTCGAAGGCGAGCGCCGCCCCGAAGCCGACGAGAGCCGCGCCCGTCGCGCCGTCCATGGCGCGGCGGACGCGGCGGCGCTCCAGCCACTCGCGGACCCGGTGCACGAACAGCAACAGCAGCACCTGCCACACCACGCCGAGCGCCGCGACCGTGTAGGCCAGCAGCAGCGAGTCGGCGAACGTCGACGCCGGGGTGAGGAACTGCGGCAGCACCGACAGGTACAGCACGATCACCTTCGGGTTGGTGATGTTCGACAGGAACCCCTCGCGGAACCGGCGTCCCCGGGTACCGCGGGCGCGGCGGACGTCGTCGAGGGTTTCGTAGTTCCCGCGCCAAGCGCCGCGCAACGCCTGGATCCCGAGGAACACCAGGTAGGCCGCGCCCAGCCACTTCACGGTCTCGAACAACGGCTGGTAGCGGGTGATCACCGCGCCCAGGCCGAACGCGACCGCCGTGCCCTGCAGGAAGTTCGCGACGCTGATGCCCGCGCAGGCCCAACCGCCGCCGCGGGCGCCGCCGGTCAGGGCGTTCTTCAGGACCACCATCGTGTCCGGGCCCGGCATCATCGCCAGGAACGCCATCATCCCGGCGAACCCGAGGTAGGTGCTCCACGTCATCAGGACTCCAGGGCGAGAGCGGCGCCGAACCCGAGCAGCGCGGTGCCGGTGACGCCGTCCAGCGTACGGCGGACCCGGCGGCGGCCCAGCCACTCACGCACGCGGTGGACGAACAGCAGCAGCACCAGCAGCCACAGCCCGCCGAGCACCGCGACGGTGTAGGCCAGCACGAGCGAGTCGCCGAGCGTCGAGGACGGCGTCAGGAACTGCGGCAGCACGGACAGGTACAGCACCAGCACCTTCGGGTTCGTGACGTTGGAGAGGAACCCTTCGCGGAACCGCCGGAACCCGCCGCCGCGGCGGCGCTGCGCGTCCCCGACGACGTCGTAGTTGCCGCGGAACGCCCCGCGCAGCGCCTGGAACCCGAGGAAGACGAGGTAAGCGGCGCCGGCCCACTTGAGCGCGAGGAACACCGGCTGCGACCGCGCGATCAGCACGCCGAGCCCGAGCGCGGCGGCGCTGCCCTGGACGGCGTTGCCGGCGAAGATGCCGAGCGACGCGAGCAGCCCGCCGCGGAACCCGCCGGACAGCGCGTTCTTCAGCATCACCATCGTGTCCGGCCCCGGCGCGAGCACGATCAGGACCACGATGACCAGGTAACTCCCGTAAGCACTCCACGTCACGGCTGCCCACGCTAATCGAGGAGCAGCGGTCCGGTCTCGCGGATTTCGGTCACAGTGCACTGAGCGTGCGCGGGCGCTCGCAGCGCGCTCGGAGCTCGGCGCGAGAGGCCGCGGCAGAGTAGTGTTCGGCCATGTCAGCAGGGGAAATCGATCTTCTACCCGGTGAGCGCGTGCTCTGGGCGGGAGAGCCGGTCCAGCGCCCGCTCTACGTCGCCGCGGACGGGGTGATCGCCCCTGCCGGACTCATCCTGGCCGTCGCCGCGCTCTGGTTCCTGCTGGCCAAGCACCCCAGTGGCGGCGCCATGGCCGGAACGGTCGTGGTGCTGGTGGTCGGTCTGTACGGCGCCGTCGGCCGATCGGCCGTCCGGTACCTCGCGCTCGGCCGCACGACCTACGCCGTGACCGACAGCCGGGTCATCGCGCGCACCGGCCTGTTCCGGCAGCGGGAACGCTCCAGCGAGCTGGCCGGCCTGTCGGCGCCGGTCCTCAAGCCGGGACCGTCCCGCACCGGCACCATCGCGTTCGGCGAGTCCGGTTCGGTGACGCTGATGGGCGTCGGCGAGCCCAAGCGGGTCCGCGACCTGCTCACCAAGGCCATCGACGAGGCCAAGGGCCGCCAGGCGCCGCCGGAAGCGGACAGCCCGGCCGCCTGAGGGCAACCGGAACGGCCTTCCCGAGCGTCACCCGCGCAAAGAGCGCTGGGGAGGAGGCCGCCGTGGAAGAACCGATCTTCGCCCTGCGGCCGGGTGAGCGGCTGCTGTGGTCGGGCCGGTCCCAGCGGACCGTCTTGAGTCACCTCGAGCGGGTCCGCCTCGTCGTCGGCACGGGTGCGGTGGCGTTGATCGCCGTCGGCACTTTTCCGTACGGCTTGGTCTTCGCCGCCCCAGCGCTCGTCGTCATCTGGGGGCCGGTGCTCTGGCGGTTGGAGACGACGCGCAGCGAGGTGTACGCGGTCACCGATCAGCGGGTCGTGGTGGCCGACGGGGCCACGGGCTACATCCGCACCTGGACGGACCTGGGGCTGCCGTCGGTCACCCCGATCGGCCGCGACGGTCTGGGCACGCTCACCTTCCCGGTGCCGGGTAAATACTTCTACGTTTTCGGCCGGTGGGTGCCGGCGAAGCACCAACCTGCGCCGATCGAGCTGTTCGCCGTGCCGGACGCCGAAGGGATCCGCGCGCTGATCGCGGCGGCACAGGCCGGGGCTTGAGTCACCCGGACGTGTCCGATTGCACTGCCACCCCAAGTTACCGGTCGGTACACTCGACGAAACGTCCACCGCCGGAGGTGCCCAGTGCCGTACCCAACGGACCACGAGCGAGACCGACCGTGGGTGATGCGCACGTACGCGGGGCACTCCTCCGCGGCCGCGTCCAACGAGCTCTACCGGCGCAACCTCGCGAAGGGGCAGACCGGCCTCTCGGTGGCCTTCGACCTGCCCACCCAGACCGGCTACGACCCGGACCACCAGCTCTCGCGCGGTGAGGTCGGCAAGGTCGGCGTGCCCGTGTCGCACATCGGCGACATGCGGCGGCTCTTCGACGGCATCCCGCTCGCCGAAGCCAACACGTCGATGACGATCAACGCGCCGGCCATGTGGCTGCTCGCGCTGTACGTCTCCGTGGCGCGTGAGCAGGCCGAAGCCGAAGGCCGGGACGTCGACGAAGTCCTCGCGAAGCTGACCGGCACCACGCAGAACGACATCATCAAGGAGTACCTGTCCCGCGGGACGTACATCTTCCCGCCGGGGCCGAGCCTGCGGCTGATCACCGACATGATCGCGTGGACCGTGCACCACGTGCCGAAGTGGAACCCGATCAACATCTGCAGCTACCACCTGCAGGAAGCCGGCGCGACGCCGACGCAGGAGGTCGCCTACGCGCTGTGCACCGCGATCGCCGTGCTCGACGCCGTCCGCGACTCCGGGCAGGTCGACGCGGCCGACATGGCCAAGGTCGTCGCGCGGATCTCGTTCTTCGTCAACGCCGGCGTCCGGTTCGTCGAGGAGATGTCCAAGATGCGCGCGTTCACCGCGCTCTGGGACGAAATCACGCGGGACCGTTACGGCGTAACGGATCCGAAGGCGCGCCGGCTGCGCTACGGCGTCCAGGTCAACTCGCTCGGGCTCACCGAAGCCCAGCCGGAGAACAACGTCCAGCGGATCGTGCTGGAGATGCTCGCGGTGTCGCTTTCTCGCGGCGCCCGCGCCCGCGCGATCCAGCTGCCCGCCTGGAACGAGGCCCTCGGCCTGCCGCGGCCGTGGGACCAGCAGTGGGCGCTGCGGATGCAGCAGGTGCTCGCGTTCGAGACGGACCTGCTGGAGTACGAGGACATCTTCGACGGCTCGCACGTCATCCAGGCCAAGGTCGACGAGATCATGACCGGCGCGCGCGAGGAGATCGCGCGCGTGCAGGACCTCGGCGGGGCGGTTGCCGCCGTCGAGAGCGGCTACATGAAGTCGCAGCTCGTCGCGTCGCTGGCCGAATACCGTCGCGGGATGGAGAACGGCGAGCGGATCCTGGTCGGCGTCAACAAGTTCGAGACGACCGAGCCGTCGCCGCTGCAGGCCGAGGGCGCGAAGGCGATCGAGACGATCGACCCCGCCGTCGAAAAGGCCGCCGTCACGGCGATCGAAGAATGGCGTACCCACCGCGACAACGACGCTGTCGAGCGGTCGTTGGCGGCGCTGAAGGAACGCGCGCAGACCACCGAAAACCTCTTCGAGGCCACTGTGGACTGTGCGCGGGCCGGCGTGACCACCGGCGAGTGGGCCGGCGCGCTGCGCGAGGTGTTCGGCGAATACCGCGCGCCCACCGGGGTTTCCGCGGCCGCCGCGGGTGGTGGCGACCCGGGGATCGAGCGGGTGCGCGAACGCGTCCGCGCCACCGAGGCGGAACTCGGCGAACGGCTGCGGATCCTGGTCGGCAAGCCGGGCCTCGACGGGCACTCCAACGGCGCCGAGCAGGTCGCCGTCCGCGCGCGTGACGTCGGTTTCGAGGTCGTCTACCAGGGCATCCGGCTGACGCCCGAGCAGATCGTCGCGGCCGCCGTGCAGGAAGGCGTGCACGTCGTCGGGCTCTCGGTGCTGTCCGGCTCGCACCTGGAGGTCGTCCCGAACGTCGTCGACGGCCTGCGTGCCGCGGGCGCCGGGGACGTGCCGGTGATCGTCGGCGGGATCATCCCGCCGGACGACGCCGCGCTCCTGACCGAACGCGGCATCGCCCGGGTGTTCACGCCCAAGGACTACGAGCTGACCGAGATCATGGACGGCATCGTCTCGCTCGTCCGGGAGCGCAACGGGCTCAGCTGAGCCCGGCCAGGATGTCCTTTGTGGACTTCACGGTGGCGAACTGGTTCGCCAGGTTCGCCGCCGTGACGCGGTACAGCTCGTCCGCGGTCACCTCCGGGAGGTCGAACGTGAACGTGGCGTCGAGGGCGAAAGTGACGTCGTAGCCGAGGTTCCCGCCCATCCGCGCGGTGGTTTCGCAGCAGAAGTTCGTCTGGATCCCCGCCAGGACGAAGCTCGTGATGCCGCGCTTGCGCAGCCACGCGTCGAGGTCGACGTCGCCGATGAAGGCCGAGTTGACCTTCTTGCCGAACACGAGGTCCGGGCGCGCGCCGTCCAGTTCGGGCTTGAAGTCGTTGCCCGGCTGACCGGGCCGTAGCGGCGAATCGGGTTTCGTGGAGTCGTGGTGCACGAGCACGACGGGCAGCCGCCGCTCCTGCCACGCGTCGAGGAGCGCCTTCATGTTCGCTTCGGCGCCGGGGTTGTTGCGCGGTCCCCAGAAGTCCGCCTCGTCGAACCCGCGCTGGACGTCGATCAGGATGAGTGCTGTTTCGGTCATGACGTCGAGTTTCGCGGGCTTCTCGCGCTCAGGGGAGTGGCAGAAGACGCGCGATGCGGTACTTTCCTGCCATGCGCACCATCGGCGTTCTGCTCCTGCCCGGCACCCGGATGTTCGACCTCGCGGTGATCGGCGAGGTCTGGGGCCAGGACCGCACCGACAGCGGGATCGGCCCGTTCACCGTGCGGTTGTGCAGCCCGGGGCGGGGGCGCACGGCCGTGTCGCCGTTCGGGGACGTCGCGGCGACGCACGGGCTGGCGGGGCTCGACGACTGCGACCTCGTGCTGGCGCCGGGCCGAGACGATCCGTTGGCGCCGGTGCCGTCCTCCGCTGTCGCGGCGCTGCGCCGGGCGCACCGGGACGGGCGGACGGTCGCGGGGCTGTGCTCCGGCGCGTTCACGCTGGCCGCCGCCGGTCTGCTCGACGGCCGTCCGGCGACAACGCACTGGCGTGACTTCGACGCCTTGACCCGCGTCGCGCCGCGGGCGGACCTCCAGCGTGACGTGCTCTACACCGACGACGGCGGCGTCCTGACGTCCGCCGGCGTCGTCGGCGGCCTCGACCTGTGCCTGTACCTGGTCCGCCGCGACCACGGCGCGGACGTCGCCGCCGCGCTCGCACGGCGCTTGGTGATGCCGCCGGCGCGCGAAGGCGGGCAACGGCAGTACATCGACAACCCGGTGCCTTCCGCCACGCAGCCGGGACTGTCGTCCACAATGGACTGGGCGCTGGCGCGGCTCGGTTCCGGCATCGGGGTCGAGGACCTCGTCGGGCACGCGCGGATGAGCGAACGGACGTTCCACCGCGAGTTCGCCGCGGCCACCGGCGTGACGCCGGGGCGCTGGCTGCGCGTGCAGCGCGTCCGGCTCGCGCAACAGCTCTTGGAGACGACGTCCCTGCCGGTCGACCGCGTGGCCGAGCGGTCCGGCCTCGGGACGGCGGCGAACCTGCGGCGCCGGATGCACGCCGAGGTCGGCGTCGGACCGGACAGCTATCGGCGCACCTTCCGAAGGGTTACCGTCGAGGCATGACCGAGTACGAACACATCCTGGTCAAGCGCGACGGCGACACCGTCACGATCACGATGAACCGGGCGGCGCGGCGCAACTCGCTCTCCGCGGACCACCTGGCCGAGCTGCTCGCCGCGTTCCGCGAGGCCGGGACGTCCGACGCGACCGGCATCGTGCTGGCCGGCGCGGGCCCGGTGTTCTCCGCCGGCCACGACTTCGGCGACGTCGCAGCGCGCGACCTGATGGGCGTGCGCGAGCTGCTCACGCTGTGCACGGACCTGATGAAGACCATCCAGTCGGTGCCGCAGGTCGTCCTCGCGCGGGTCCACGGCCTGGCGACGGCGGCGGGCTGCCAGCTCGTGGCGTCGTGCGACCTCGCGATCGCCGCCGAGTCCGCGGGCTTCGCGCTGCCCGGCGGCAAGGGCGGCTGGTTCTGCCACACCCCGGCGGTCCCGGTGGCACGCTCGATCGGCCGCAAGCGCCTGATGGAGCTGGCGCTGACCGGCGACGTCATCGACGCGCCCACGGCGTTGGAGTGGGGCCTGGTCAACCGGGTCGTCCCCGACGAGCAGCTCGACGACGCCGTCGCGGAGCTGCTGGCGCGGGCGACGCGCGGCAGCCGGGCCAGCAAGGCGATGGGCAAGGTGACCCTGTACGCCCAGCTCGACCGGCCCGAGGCCGACGCCTACGCGATCGCGCTGGAGGTCATGGCCGCGGCGTCGCAGCTGCCCGGCGCCCGCGAAGGCATGGCGGCGTTCCTGGAGAAGCGCAAGCCGTCCTGGCCTGACTGAGCCCACCGCTTCCCGGCGGGGGCTTTCGTCATGGCCGTTGGCCGTACCATACGGTATGGTATGGCTCATGGTGAGCAAGCGGGACTGGCTGTACGCGGGGCTGGTGCTGCTGGCGGAGCAGGGTGCGCCGTCGGTGACCATCGAGCGGCTGACCGAGCGGCTCGGCCTGTCGAAAGGCTCGTTCTACCACCACTTCAAGGGCATGGGCGGCTTCCGCACGGCCCTGCTGGCGCACTTCGAGGCCGAGCGCACGACGCGGTTCATGGAACAGGCGGACGCGGCACCAGGTGACCGGCTGGACGCGCTGCTGAAGCTCGTGCTCGCGCCGGGACCCGGCCTCGGGCTGGAGATCGCCGTCCGGGCCTGGGCGCTGCAGGACGCCGAGGCGCGGGCGGTCCAGGAGCGCGTCGACCGGACCCGCGTCGCCTACCTGACCGAGGTCAGCGGCGACGCCGGCTTGGCGCAGGCGCTGTACCTGATCGTCGTCGGCGCCGGGCAGGTCGTGCCGCCGCTGTCCGGGCCGCAGCTCAAGAACGCGTTGGAACTGGTACTGGGGAGACGGAAATGACGGAACCTTTCGCCGAAGGCGCGGACTACGTCGAGTTCAAGGAGATCGAGAGCGAGAACAGTCTGCGCGAATTCATCGCGGGCGTGTTCGGCTGGTCACCGGCCTGGGTGAAGGCCCTGTTCGGCGTCCGGTACGTGCTCGCGAAGGCATTGCGGCTGGACACCGCGTCCGTGCCGCGCTCGGGGCGGCTGCGGCCCGAGGACGTCGGGTTCGCGCCCGGCGACCGGGTCGCGTTCTTCACCGTCCGGGCCGGCGACCCGGAGCGGTACCTCGTCGCGGGCGTCGACGACAGTCACCTGACCGGGTACCTGACGGTCGAAGCGGTGCCCCGCGGCTTCCGGCTCGGCACGCTCGTGCACTTCCACAACCGCGTCGGCCCGGCCTACTTCGCGCTGATCAAGCCGTTCCACCACCTGGTGATCCGCGGGATGCTCAAGGCCGGTGCCGCTCGAAGAGCATGAGCTGCGCCCACGCGGCGATCGACTGGGCGTCGGTGATCTCGCCGGCCAGCATCATCTTCTCGAGGTCGGCGCGGGAAAACCACGCGCTGCGCATGTCCTGCTCCTCGTGCTCGCGCTCGGGCTCGCCCTCGGTGACGTCCGTGGCGAGGAACACCCAGCCGCGCTGGCTGCTCATGCCGGCGGCGACGTCGAGCTTGCCGAGCGGGGTCATCGTGCCGGCGCGCAGGCCCGTCTCCTCGCGCAGCTCGCGCGCGGCGAGCTCGGCGGGCGGCACGTCGGCGAGGTCCGGCGCGGTGCCCTGCGGGAACTCCCAGCGCCGTTCGCCGAGCGGGTAGCGGAACTGCTCGACCAGCCGGAACCGGTCGCCGTCCTGGGCGATGACGAGGGCGTAGTCCGGCTTGTCGATCACGCCGTAGATGCCGGGCGAGCCGTCCGGGCGGCGGATGTCGTCCTCGCGCACGGTCATCCAGTTGTTCCGGTACACCTCGCGGGACGCGACACGCTGAATGGGGTCCACGCGCCCAGTATCACCGACCCTGTCCTACCCTCCTCGGGTGCGTCTCGTGATCGCGCGGTGCCAGGTCGACTACGCCGGCCGGCTCACCGCCCACCTGCCGATGGCCACCCGCCTGCTGCTCGTGAAGTCCGACGGCTCGGTGTCGGTCCACTCCGACGACCGTGCGTACAAGCCGTTGAACTGGATGAGCCCGCCCTGCTGGCTGATCGAGGACGGCAAGATCTGGATCGTCGAGAACAAGCAGGGCGAAAAGCTGGTGATCTCCATCGAGGAGGTCTTCCACGACTATTCGCAGGCGCTGGGGGCGGAGCCGGGCCTGCAGAAGGATGGCGTGGAGGCGCACCTGCAGGAGCTGCTGGCCGAGCACATCAAGACCCTGGGCGACGGCTACACGCTGGTCCGCCGCGAGTTCCCGACGGCGATCGGCCCGGTCGACATCATGGCCCGCGACGCGGACGGCAAGTCGGTCGCGGTGGAGATCAAGCGCCGCGGCGAGATCGACGGCGTCGAGCAGCTGACGAGGTACCTGGAGCTGCTGAACCGCGACCCGCTGCTGGCCCCGGTCCAGGGGGTGTTCGCGGCCCAGATCATCAAGCCCCAGGCGCGCACGCTGGCAGAGGACCGCGGAATCCGGTGTCTGACGTTGGACTACGACGAGCTGCGCGGCATCGAGTCCGACGAGTTCCGGCTGTTCTGAGGTGGAGCCGGGCCGGTACGTCCACTACAAGGGCGGCGAGTACGAGGTGCTGGGGGTGGCGCAGCACAGCGAAACCGAGGAGCGGCTGGTGGTGTACCGGGCGCTGTACGGTTCGCGGGGGCTGTGGGTGCGTCCGGAGGCGATGTTCGGGGAGACCGTCGAGACGGCTGACGGTGTGGTGCCGCGGTTCCGCCGGGTGGGCGACTGACACTTCCCGCCGGATGCCGCCATCATGAGTCGGGTGCGATCCATCCCGGAGAAGACACTGGAGCACTGGGCCAGCATCTACCTGGCCAACCGGTTTCCCAACGGCGCGTTGTGGTGGCCGGCTTCGGGCGAGGACGTCTTGGCCGAGCTGCCCCGGCTCGCCGCGTCCGCGCCGGGTAAAACGCTGGCGTTGGAGCTGAAGACGACCGAAGCACGCAACGACGACCACGTTCTCGAGATCGACACCCGCCAGCTGGCGCGGTACTTGTACCCACGGTCCGGGCCGCCGCTGCCGGTGTACTACGTGTTTCCGACCCCGCGCTGGAAAGGTTCGCTGGCTTCGCGCTCCGGGTTCACACCCCTGGCCCCGGGCGGGACTACGGCGCCACCGGAATGGTGGCGCCGGCAAGCCGGCGAGGCGTGGTTCGGTGACTGGCTGTACGTGATGCCCGCGCGCTCCGTGGCCGCCGCACTGCGGCCGGGTTGGCGGAAGTCGCCCGGGAAGAAGGCGTCGTTGTTCACCCTGCAGCCTTCTCACTTCGATGGCGGAGTGCCGATCTGGGCGAGCCTGTTCACCCACGCCCCACCCCGGCGGCCGATGAAGTGGGCATCGTTCTGGAAGATCGTGACCGCGTGCGGACCGGACCACGGTGTCCGCTGGCGGACGATCGCCGGCCCGGACGAACTGCCCAAGCGGGTACTGGTGCTGGACGCGGACCAGGAGCTCGAATGGTCGTTCGGTGATCTGTTCAACCAGACAGGGCGGCGCGACCCGAGCGGCGACGGTGAGTTCGCCGCGGCCGCGGCGGGCGAGGACGTCGGCGGCGACGAACGGCTGCTGCTGCACATTCCCGAAGCTTCGCTCGCCTGACCGCGCCGATGTCGCCGGTCGTGGTCATCCGGTTGCTTGAAACACCGATACCGAATCGATGCCTGATTCCGGTATCTCCTTTCCCCGCCGATTACTCCGCAAGGAAATCGTTGACCCGATAGGCGACCGTGAAGTTATCCCGCCCTTTCCGACCTGCCTTTATGCGCTGTTCGGGTGAGTTCCGGATCCTTTTCCGCGCGTGAGTGGCACACTTATTCCGAGGGGTTCCGCCGGTGCGTCCGGCGTGGCCGGAGGGTGGTGCGCTCGGCGCTCTTTCTTTGTCGTGCCTGTGTTTCAGTCCGCCTTCGAGCTCGGGGTGCGCTCACTTCGTCCGGCCGGTGGGTGCGCGTTTTCGCCTGCACGGAGGAGGAAGTCATGCGTTATCGCCCACTCGGTTCCGATCCGGCCGATCCGCGGCTGGGCCGGTTCGTTCCGGACGACTGGGAACACGTCGAAAGGTATCCGCTCAGCGCGCTGCCCGAAGAGAGCCGGCCCACTCGGCGCCCGGTGGTGATCGGGGTCAACTGGTACTCCGCGTTCGACACCCCGAAGAAGGACGGCACCTCCGGCGAGTACTTCATCGCCCAGGACGGCGTCGCCAACCTCGGCCACATCCGCGGCGGCCACTGCGTCTGCCTCGAGCCCGGCGGCACCCCGGACACCGACGCCTACTACGCGTTCTACGACCAGGGCAAGGAAGGCGCGTGCGTCGGCTTCGGCTGGTCGCGGTGCATGTCGCTCTTCAACGGCAAGGAGTACTCCGCCCGCTGGCTCTGGGACGCCGCCAAGAAGCGCGACGAGTGGCCCGAGACCAACCCCGGCGACGACAACGGCACATCGGTGCGCGCCGCGGCCCAGGTGCTCAAGGCGCTCGGCGACGTCGTGTGGGACCCCTCCTACGCCAACGACGACTGGCACGCGCGGGAGGCGTACAAGCCCGACGCCGCCGAGGGCATCAAGGCGTTCCGCTGGGCCAAGTCGGTCGACGACGTGCACTCCGTGCTCGCCAACCCGCGGGCCGACGAGCTCGGTGCCGTGCCGCTGCTCAACTCGTGGGGCCCGGGCTACCCGCACCGCACCTACCTGCCCGACGCCGTGCTCGCCAAGCTGATCGACGAGGAGGGCGAGATCGCGGTCCCGACCGATCGGTGACCCGCAGCCGCTCCCGCGGCGCGTGAGAGAGGGCGCGTTTCCCCAGGCCAAGGCCGGGGAAACGCGCCCTTTTGACCACAATGGACAGGTCAGCGTGCCGACCCTGAATCCATGCAGTACTGTCCGGATCCGACAGGGCAGTGGTGATTCCTGTGGGTTGTTGTCCAGTTTGAAAAGAGGTGGGTCGGGTGCTCGTCCTAGCCGATGCGAACCTGCGACTCGACGCGAGCGCGATCGACTACATCGAGTTGGCGTTCTACTTCGTGCTGGTACTCGGCATCGGGTACCTGGCGCGGCGTCAGGTGTCCAGCAGCCTCGACTTCTTCCTCTCGGGCCGCTCGCTGCCCGCCTGGGTCACCGGCCTGGCGTTCATCTCGGCGAACCTCGGCGCGGTCGAGGTCATGGGCATGTCGGCCAACGGCGCCCAGTACGGCCTGCCGACCGTCCACTACTTCTGGATCGGCGCGATCCCGGCGATGCTGTTCCTCGGCATCGTGATGATGCCGTTCTACTACGGCTCGAAGGTCCGCAGCGTCCCCGAGTTCATGCGGCGGCGCTTCAACCCGATCGCCCACCTCGTCAACGGCGTCAGCTTCGCCGCCGCCCAGATCCTGATCGCGGGCGCGAACCTGTTCCTGCTGGCCAGCGTGGTGAACCTGCTGCTCGGCTGGCCGCTGTGGGTGTCGATCATCGTCGCCGCGGCGATCGTGCTCTCCTACACAGCGCTCGGCGGTCTCTCCGCGGCGATCTACAACGAGGTCCTGCAGTTCTTCGTGATCGTCATCGCCCTGGTCCCGCTGACCATCATCGGCCTGGTCAAGGTCGGCGGCTGGCAGGGCCTGGTCGACAAGGTCACCAACAGCCCGGGCGGCACCGCGCAGCTGCACTCCTGGCCCGGCGACAACCTGACCGGCTTCGGCAACAACATCCTGTCGATTCTCGGCATCGTGTTCGGTCTCGGCTTCGTGCTGTCGTTCGGCTACTGGACGACGAACTTCGTCGAGGTCCAGCGCGCGATGGCGTCGAAGAGCATGTCCGCCGCGCGGCGCACGCCGATCATCGGTGCGTTCCCGAAGATGTTCGTCCCGTTCATCGTCATCATCCCCGGCATGATCGCCGCGGTCAGCGTGTCCGAGTACGTCAAGGACAAGCAGATCCTGCTGGATGGCGGCAAGGCGCCCAGCGGCGTCACGTTCAACAACGCGCTCCTGCTGCTGATGCGCGACCTGCTGCCGAACGGCATGCTCGGCATCGCGATCGCCGGTCTGCTGGCGTCGTTCATGGCCGGCATGGCGGCCAACCTGAGCTCGTTCAACACGGTCTTCACCTACGACATCTGGCAGACCTACGTCCAGAAGGACAAGCCGGACGGCTACTACCTGCGCCTCGGCCGCATCGTGACGTCGGTCGGCACGATCCTGGCCATCGGCACCGCGTTCATCGCGTCGAACTCCGGCAACATCCTGAACTACCTGCAGGACCTGTTCTCCTTCTTCAACGCGCCGCTGTTCGCCACGTTCATCCTGGGCATGTTCTGGAAGCGGATGACCCCGCACGCCGGCTGGATCGGCCTGGTGCTCGGTACCGCGTCCGCGATCACGATCTGGGGCCTGTCGCAGGCCGGGGTGCTCGGCCTCCACGGGCAGGGCACCAGCTTCGTGGCCGCGGGGACCGCGTTCGTCGTCGACATCGTGGTGAGCGTCGTGGTGTCGCTGGTCACCAAGCCGAAGCCGGACGAAGAGCTGGTCGGCCTGGTCTACTCGCTCACGCCGAAGGAAACGCGGCAGCACGACGAAACCGGCGAGAACGCGGGCTGGTACCGCAAGCCGGGCCTGCTCGCGGGCATCGTGCTCGTCCTGACCATCGCCCTCAACGCGATCTTCTGAGGAGGCCGCAATGGCTACCGAATCCGGAGCGCGGCCGCACAAGGCCGGCGCCTTCGACATCCGGCTGATCATCGCCCTGCTGATCGGCGTGTACGGGATCATCCTGACGATCATGGGCATCGGCTTCACCTCCGACGAGGAGATCGCCAAGGCCGCCGGCGTCAACATCAACCTCTGGGCCGGCATCGGCATGCTGGTCGTGGCCGCGCTCTTCGTCATCTGGGCCAGGGTCCGGCCGCTGGTCGTGCCGGCCGAGCCCGAGAGCGAGGACACACCCGCGGCCCCGGCCGAATAGCCGGGTTGTCCGGACACGGGCGCGGAGTTCCGGCTACCGTGCACCGCGTGCTCCTCCACGTTCGGCGCCGCCGTCTCCCGAAGCTGTTCCTGCTGGTCACCGCCCTCGCGCTGCCGCTGACCGCGTGCGGGCAGGACCTCGGCAAGTCCAACTTCGCGCGGACGACGGTGCCCGCGGGGGCCAGTACCGGTCAGACCACCGACGGCCCGATCACCGACGCCGCCGTGGCGGCGGACGTGCTGCGCACCATCAAGCCGTGCCAGTTCCTGACCAAGGACGCCCTCGGCTCGCTGGGCCTCGGCACGGCCGAAGACGACCCGTCGCCGTCGTCGATCGCCTTCGACCGCTGCAGCAACAAGGTGAAGGATCCCGGCGGCAAGGAGATCCGGCTCGACTTCGAGATCGGCAACACGCTGCTGCCGCGCGCGGACAAGACGACCGGGCAGGTGGGCGGGCTGCCCCTGCGCGTGAACAAGACCGACGAGACCAGCTGCACGGTCGCGGCGATGACGGCGCTCAACCCGGACCTGGCCCTGACGCTGTCGGTCACCTACGCGGGCGACCCGTGCCGTCCCGCCCAGACGGTGATGGAGGCCGCGGTCCAGAAGGTGCACAACGGACCGGAGAAGTACTCGACGCCGTCGGGCACCGTGCTGACCGCCGACCCGTGCGCGGCGGCCGACACCGCGGCGGTGACCCCCGTCGTGCCGTCGCCGAAGTCGGCGCCGACGGGCCTGCACTCCTGCGACTGGAAGAGCAACGGCACCGACCCGACCGTCACCGTCGAGTTCCTGCCCGGTCTCCCGCCGCTCGAAGGCGACGGGTACTCCAAGGTGGACCTCGGCGGCGGCGTCACCGGCTTCCAGAAGAAGGGGACGACGACCTCGTCGCAGTGCGAGGTCGAGTGGCAGCACCGGCCGTGGCAGGGCGACGACGTCGAGCTGGCCCAAGTGGAGTACCGGAGCTACGCCGCCCAAGCGGACGCCGACGATCCGTGCGGCAAAGCGGTCACCGTCGCGAAGAACGTCGTCACGAAGCTGCCCAAGCCCTGATCTGGCGGTCGGCCGCGCGGCGAGGTAGGAAGGGGACACCCCACCCGCCGATGTGCCGGAGGCTGCCGTGAAGAAGATCATCAACGATCCGGCGAACGTCGTCGCGGAGTCGCTGCGGGGCCTGGCCGCCGCGCACGCCGACATCCTCCGCGTCCAGTCTGATCCCGACGTCGTGGTGCGCGCCGACGCGCCGGTCGCGGGCAAGGTCGCCGTGATCTCCGGCGGCGGGTCGGGGCACGAACCGCTGCACGGCGGGTTCGTCGGCCTGGGCATGCTCGCCGCCGCCGTGCCCGGCGCGGTGTTCACCTCGCCGACGCCGGACGCCGTGCAGGCCGCCGTCACCGCGACCACCGGCGACGCGGGTGCCCTGCTCATCGTGAAGAACTACACCGGCGACGTGCTGAACTTCGAGACGGCCGCCGAGCTGGCCGCCGCCGACGGCCTCGAGGTGCGCAGCGTCGTGATCGACGACGACGTCGCGGTCAAGGACTCGACGTACACCGCGGGCCGTCGCGGGGTCGGCGGCACCGTGCTGCTGGAGAAGATCACCGGTGCGGCCGCCGAGCGCGGCGACTCGCTCGACGCCGTGACCGCGCTGGCGCAGAAGGTGATCGGCCAGGTGCGCTCGATCGGCGTGGCGCTGACCGCGCCGACCGTGCCGCACGCCGGCACCCCGAGCTTCGACCTGGGCGACGGCGAGATCGAGTTCGGCATCGGCATCCACGGCGAGCCCGGCCGCGAGCGGATCCCGCTCGAACCCGCGGACGCGCTGGTGGCGCGACTGGTGCAGGCGGTGGTGGAGGACCTGCCGTTCGAGTCCGGCGACCGGGTGCTGCTGTTCACCAACTCGATGGGCGGCACCCCGCTCGTCGAGCTCTACCTGGCGCACGGCATCGCCGAGCGCTTGCTCGCCGAGCGTGGGATCGTGGTCGAACGCCGGCTGGTCGGCCCGTACATCACCAGCCTCGAGATGCAGGGGATGAGTCTGACGTTGCTCAAACTGGACGACGAGCTGACCGAGCTCTGGGACGCACCGGTCAACACCGCGGCGCTGCGCTGGGGGCTTTGATGACCTGCAAGGCCGACGGGGTCGCGGCCGCCGTGCGCGCCGCCGCGGCCGTGCTGGCCGACCACCGCGTCGAGCTGATCGAGCTCGACCGTGCGATCGGCGACGGCGACCACGGCGAGAACATGAACCGCGGGTTCGCCGCCGTCGTCGCGGCCCTCGACGCGGGTCCGCCGGAGACGCCGGGAGCGGTCCTGAAGCTCGTCGCGACGACGCTGATCTCCAAGGTCGGTGGGGCCGCGGGACCGTTGTACGGCACGGCTTTCCTGCGTGCTTCGACGAAGCTCGGCACCGCCGAGGACCTCGACGTCCCGGCTCTGCTGGAGGCGTTGCGCGCCGGGCTCGAGGGTGTCCAGGCCCGCGGAAAGGCTGTGGGTGGCGACGCGACCATGGTCGACGCCCTGATCCCGGCGGTTTCGGCCGCGGAGAAGGCGGCCGAGGACGGCGGGGACGTCGCCGCGGTGCTGACCGCGGCGGCCGACGCGGCCGACCGCGGCGCGGAGTCCACAGTGGACCTCGTGCCGCGCAAGGGTCGCGCGTCCTACCTGGGCGAGCGCGCGGTCGGGCACCTGGACCCCGGTGCCCGGTCGTCGGCGCTGCTGCTGCGCGCGTTCGCGGAGGCTGCCCGGTGAGCGTCGGCATCGTGCTCGTTTCGCACAGCGCGAAGCTCGCGGAAGGCCTGGCCGAGCTGGCTGCCCAGATGGCGCCGGACGTCACCATCCTTCCGGCCGGGGGCCTCTCCGACGGCTCGATCGGCACGGACTACGACGAGGTCGTCGCGGCCACCCAGCGCGCCGACTCCGGCGACGGCGTCGTGCTGCTCTACGACCTCGGCAGCGCGCAGATGACCGCCGAGCTCGCCGTGGAGTCGCTGGCCGACCCGTCGGCCGCCGTCGTCGCGGACGGCCCGCTGGTCGAAGGCGCGATCGCGGCGGCGGTCGCGGCACAGTCGGGCCAGGACCGCAAGGCGGTGGCGGAGGCCGCCGCGGCGGCCGGGCTGCCCGAGGACCTCGCGCCCGCCGAACCCGCCGCCGGTGGGGGCGACGAGGTCGAGCTGGTGCTGCACAACGAGGTCGGGCTGCACGCGCGCCCGGCCGCGGTGCTGGTGCGCGCGCTGAGCGCGTTCGACGCCGAGGTCACCGTCCGGCTCGGCGACCAGGAGGCCGACGGGCACAGCGTGCTGGGGCTGATGTCGCTCGGCGCCCGCCAGGGTGACCGGATCCGCGTGCGGGCGCGCGGCCCGCAGGCCTCCGCCGCGCTGGACAAGGCGAAAGAGCTGGTGGACGGCAATTTCGGCGAGTGATCCCGGGTCGCCGACCGGGTGACTTGCGCGGTACTGACTCGATTCCGTCTGGGCTTCGGGTGGTGCCGTGTGGCAGAGTCAGGGGCCAATTACCAGCGAGTAACATCTCTGGAGGCCTCGATGGCGCGGGACATCTCGACGGTCGGAGTGGTCGGCCTGGGCACGATGGGGGCCGGGATCGCCGAAGTGCTCGCGCGCAGCGGGCTCGACGTCGTCACGGTCGAGCTCGACGAGGCCGGTGTCGCCCGCGGCCGCGGGCACCTGGAGCACTCGACCGAGCGCGCCCTCTCCGGTGGCAAGCTCGACCAGGCCGGCCGGGAGGCGTTGCTGAGCCGGATCCGGTACGGCACCTCGCTCTCCGACCTGTCCGAAGTGGACCTGGTCGTCGAGGCGATCCCGGAGAGCCTCGGGCTGAAGGCCGACGTCTTTTCCGAGCTGGACAAGATCACCCGGCCCGAGGTCGTCTTCGCGTCCAACACGTCGTCGCTGTCG
Organism: Amycolatopsis sp. NPDC101161; assembly: GCF_044768185.1. Lineage (NCBI taxonomy): Bacteria > Bacillati > Actinomycetota > Actinomycetes > Pseudonocardiales > Pseudonocardiaceae > Amycolatopsis > Amycolatopsis sp. NPDC101161. The sequence continues at coordinate 417,858 of NZ_JBIWPI010000002.1, read as the reverse complement.
ATCACCGAGATCGGCGTGCACACCGCGCGGCCGGGCAAGGTCGTCGGGATGCACTTCTTCAACCCGGCGCCGGTGCAGAAGCTGGTCGAGATCGTCAAGACGGTGGTGACCGAGCCGGAGGTGGTCGCCGACGTGGTCGCGTTCGCCGAGCGGCTCGGCAAGGTGCCGGTGGTGATCGGCGACCGGGCCGGGTTCATCGCGAACGCGCTGCTGTTCGGCTACCTCAACCACGCGGTCCGGATGTACGAGCAGCGCTACGCGACGCGCGAGGACCTCGACGCGGCGATGCGCTTCGGCTGCGGCTACCCGATGGGCCCGCTGGCGCTGCTCGACCTGATCGGGCTGGACACCGCGTACGAAATCCTCGACACGATGTACCACCAGTCCCGCAACCGGCTGCACGCGCCGGCGCCGCTGCTCAAGCAGATGATCACGGCGAACCTGCTCGGCCGCAAGACCGGCCGCGGCTTCTACACCTACGACGCACCGGATTCGCCGAACGTGATCGCCTCCGAGGTTGTGTCCACTGTGGACTCGGTGCCGCCGCGCCCGGTCGCTCGCGTGGGCGTGGTCGGCACCGGGACGATGGCTACCGGCATCGCCGAGGTGTTCGCCAAGCGCGGCGTCGACGTCGTGCTGCGAGCGCGGAGCCTGGAGAAGGCGCAGGCGTCGGTGGCTCGCGTCAAGAAGTCGCTCGACAAGGCCGTGGTGCGCGGGAAGCTGTCCGAAGAGGACGCTTCGGCCGCGCTGGGCCGGATCACGCCGGTCACCGACTTCGAGGCGCTGGCCGACGTCGACCTGGTCATCGAGGCGGTGGCCGAGGAGCTTTCGGTGAAGCAGGCGGTGTTCGCGACGCTCGACGAGGTCGTCCGCCCGGGCGCGGTCCTGGCGACGACGACGTCGTCGCTGCCGGTGATCGAGTGCGCGGCGGCGACATCCCGGCCGTCGGACGTGATCGGCCTCCACTTCTTCAACCCGGCGCCGGTGATGAAGCTGGTCGAGGTGGTCTCGACGATCGCGACGGCCCCGGACGTCGTCGCGACGGCGAGCGCGGTCTGCGCGGCGGTGGGCAAGCACGCGGTCCACTGTGGAGACCGGGCGGGCTTCATCGTCAACGCGCTGCTGTTCCCGTACTTGAACGACGCGGTGAAGATGCTGGAGGCCCACTACGCGGGCGCGGACGACATCGACACGGCGATGAAGGTGGGCTGCGGCCTGCCGATGGGCCCGTTCGAGCTGCTGGACGTCGTCGGGCTGGACGTATCGCTGGCGATCCAGCGGACGCTGTACAACGAGTTCCGGGAAGAGGGCTTCGCGCCGGCGCCGCTGCTGGAGCACCTCGTCACGGCGGGGCGGCTGGGCCGGAAGACCGGGAAGGGCTTCAAGGACTACTGATCAGCTGCCCAGGCTCAGCGCGACGTTCCCGTTTCGCGCGTCCTCGGGTTGCACCATGATCCGCCCCCGGTGGGACACCTCGACCAGGTAGAACTTCTCGCCCGCCGGAACGTTCGGCGCGGAAAGGGTGAACACGCAACTGCCGGCGCCGTTCGGCCGGCCGGTGCCGAGCGCGCCCTGCGAAAGCACGGTCCCCGCCGCGTTGTAGACGGTGACCGCCGTCCCGGTGGTGATGTCCGAATAGCCGCCGGAGCCGCCACAGGTGCTGTAGCCGTACCCGCCGCTGTTCAGCGTCAACGTGCCGCGGAGGTCGAAGGCCTCCCCGGACGTACCGGGCGGCGTGAGGGGTGCGCCGGAGTCGGCCAGGTCCAGGCCGACCCACAAGGCGCCCACCAGAGCCGCGCCCGCGGCGGCTGCGAGCACCAGGTGCCAGGGGTTCGTCTTGGTCCGCGCCGGCGGCGCAACCTGTGGCGGTGCCCAGGGGTCGGGCAGCTCGGGGTCGAACGCACTGGTCATCGCGATACCTCCGTCGGCACGTCCGAGCGTTGCTCCGTTTGTGCGTAGGAGGTCGGCCGGAAGGAGGTAGCTGTTACCCCGGTACCCCGATCGTGATCGTCCGGCTCAGCGGTCGGTCACCTCGCCCAGGACCGGCTTCACGTCCAGGACTGGCGTGCCGTCGATCGCTTCCAGGCCCGTTACCGTCAGCGTTCCGTCTTCGACCGCCGTCACCGTCACCGTGTGGAGGCCGATCGGGTTGGGGCGGTCCGGGGAGCGCGTCGAGAACACCCCTTCGCGGGGGCGGTCCGGGTCGCTGCGAGGGTGCACCGACTGGACTTCGCGGTCGGCTTCGTGCAGCCACGTCAGCAGGACCAGGCGGTCGCCCGGGCGGAGGTCGGCCGCCGCCGGGTGGTACTCCGGGTTGAACACCACCCTGGCTGGTGGGGCGCCCTCGTCGCCTTGTCTCGGGGCCGTCGCGCGGTCCGTCAACGCCGACTCGATGCGCGCCACCGGGCGGACCTCGTAGCTCGTCACTGGTAGTAGCCCTCGACCGGTACGCGGGCCTCGTCGAACAGCGCCGGGCCCTCCGACTTGTAGCCCCACGTCACCGGCGGGCGCAGCGTGAGGAACTGCTCCGACGACAGCGCGTAGACGACGCGGCCGAGCCCGGACCGCTCGATCGCGCCCGTGCACATGCCGCACGGCTGCGTGCTTGTGAACATCGTCGTCGTCGCCGCGGCTTCCGGGGCCAGGTTCTGCGCCGCCCAGCGGGCGAGCTTCAGCTCCGGGTGCGCGGTGATGTCGTTGTCGGACAACGATGTGTTGCGGTCCTCGGCCAGGATGTTGCCGTCGGCATCGGCCAGCAGCGAGCCGAACGGCGGGTTGCCGTGTTCCTCGCGCGCCTCGCGGGCGAGCTCGATCGCGCGGCGCAGCAGGGCTTCTTCGGTGTCCTTCACCGGTTCTCCTTCCAGGACGCGGCGATCGCCGCGAGGTCCCGCCACGCGACCTCCGGGTGGAGGGTCGCGGCGGGGTCCGCATCGAACGGGTCTAGCACGACGGTGTCCGCGCCCAGCGCCCGCAACTGCGCCAGGTCCTCGATGACCTGGTCGAGCGTTCCTTCTCCGGCACGCCGGTCCGGCCCGGTCACCGGGGTTCCGGTCAGCCGCAGCAGGATCCGCGGCGCGAACGCCGGCACCGGCCGGTCGCCGGCGAGGTTCTTCAGACGCGCCAAGCCTTCCCGGAACCCGGACATCGTCAGCCGCAGCGGGTGCCACGCGTCGCCGAGCTCGATCGCGCGCCGCAGCCCGGCGTCGCTGTGCCCGCCGAGCCACAGCGGGATCGGGCCGGCGCGGTAGTCGTCGTGGTCGGCCCACGCCGCGCGGATCGCCCGCAGGTACTCGCTGGTGAGCTTCCCGCGCTGCTCGAACGGCACGCCGAGCGCGGCGAACTCTTGCTTCGCCCAGCCGATACCGGCGCCGAGCACCAGCCTGCCGCCGCTGAGCACGTCGAGGTTCGCCGCCATCCGGGCCACCAGCAGGGGATGCCGGTACGGCACGACCAGCACGGTGGTGCCGAGGCGCACCCGCTCGGTGACGCCCGCGAGCCACGACAGCGTCGTGAACGGCTCGTAGAACGGCGCCGGGTACTGGCCGGCGACGTCGGGCGTGATCGCGACGTGGTCGGACACCATCAGCAGGTCGAAACCGAGCCCCTCCACCGTCCGCGCCCAGTCGCGCAGCACGCCGGGGTCCGTGCCGGGACCGAAGTTGGGGACGTTCACGCCGATCTTCACCGGGAAAGGCTATCGAGGTCGAAGCCGTGATCGGAAGGGAATGATCACGGCGTTCGGCGGTTTCAGCCGTGGATCTCGCGGTATATTCGCCGAATGACCGAGAGTCTGGACCCGACGGACTGGGCCATCCTGGTCGAGCTCCAGCAGGACGCCCGGCTGCCCCTCACCGAGCTCGGCCGCCGCGTCAACCTCAGCGCGTCGGCCACCACCGAACGGCTCCGCCGCCTCGAGTCGGCGGGCGTGATCACCGGCTACCGCGCCGACATCGACCTCGGCAAGGTCGGCTACCCGGTGCTCGCCGTCGTCCGGCTCAAGTACCCCGGCAGCCGGCACGAGGCACTGCACAAGCTGCTCGGCGAGCGCTTCGAGGTCCTCGAATGCCTGCGCACCACCGGCGACGACTGCTACACGCTCAAGGTCGCCGCGGCCTCGATGGCCCACCTCGAGCGCACGATGGACGAGCTGGCCCAGTTCGGCAGCACGACCACGAGCATCGTCTACAGCCAGACCCTGCCCTACCGCGGACCGCGGGAGCCCGCCCGTGACCTCGAAGCCTGAGCGCATAGTCGTCTACGGCGTCACCGGCTCGGGCAAGTCGACGCTCGCGGCCCGGATCGCCGAGCGCGCCGGCCTGCCCTACGTCTCGGCCGACGACCTCACCTGGGAGCCGGGCTGGGTCGCGGTCCCGGACGACGAGCAGCGCCGCCGCATCGCCGAGGTGTGCGCGGGGGAGCGCTGGGTCCTCGACGCCGCGTACGGCAGGTGGAGGGACGTCGTCCTGCCCCGCACGCAGCTGATCGTCGGCCTCGACTACCCGCGCTGGCTCTCCCTGGGCCGGCTGGTGCGCCGGACCGCCGTGCGCTCGGTGACCCGCGAGCGGATCTGCAACGGCAACGTCGAGTCGTTCCGCCAGATGTTCTCCGCCGACTCGATCATCCGCTGGCACTTCAGGTCGTTCGCGCGGAAGCGGGCGACCATCCGGGATTGGGCGGCGTCGTCGCCGGGCCCCGCGGTCGTCCGGCTGACCTCGCCGCGCGAGACCCGCCGCTGGCTCTCGACGCTCTGACGTCAGGCGCCCGGCGGCAGCAGCGGGCCGCCGCTCCAGTGCTGGAAGACGAGGTTCGTGTGCACGCGGGCGACCTCGTCCCGCGCGGTCAGCTCGTCGAGGACCAGGCGCTGCAGCTCGCCGGCGGAGCTGGTCGCGACGTGCGCGAGGAAGTCGTCCGGCCCGGTCAGGTGGTAGACCGCGCGGACCTCGGGCAGCGACAGCAGGTGCTCGACGAACGGGTCGACCAGCGGCCGCCGGTGCGGGCGGACCTGGACGAACAGGAACGCCTCCAGCGGACGGCCCAGCTTCGCCGCGTCGACCGACGCGTGCTGCCCGGTGATCACGCCGGTGTCGCGGAGCCGGCCGACGCGGTCCAGGCACGTCGACGGCGCGATGCCGACCGCCGCCGCGAGGTCCTTGTTGGTGATCCGGGCATCGTTCTGGAGGAGGCGCAGAATCTCGAGGTCGACCGGACTCAGTTCGACGGAATCGGGCATCGGCGAATGATATCCGAGAGTGTTGCCCCGGATCCGGCGAAAGCTCGACGATGCTGGCATGACCTCCTCGCTGCGCACCCGCGCCGTCCACGCCGGCCGTGACGACCTCACGGACCTCGGCGTGCACGCCGCTCCGCTGGACCTGTCCACGACGTACCCGTCCCGCGACAGTGCCGCCGAAGCCGCCCGGATCGACGCCTTCGCCGCCGGCGCCGAGCTCGACGGGCCGCCGATCTACGGCCGGGTGGGCAACCCGACCGTCGAGCGGTTCGAGCGGGCCCTCGCCGAGCTCGAGGGCTTCGAGCACGGCGTCGCGTTCGCCAGTGGCATGGCCGCCGTCTCGGCCTGCCTGCTTTCCGCGGTGGCGCAAGGGAAACGGCACGTCGTCGCGGTGCGTCCGCTGTACGGCTGCAGCGACCACCTGCTCGAGTCCGGGCTGCTCGGCACCGAGGTCACCTGGGCGGCGCCCGAGGAGGTCGCCGCCGCGCTGCGGCCCGACACCGGGCTGGTGTTCGTCGAGACGCCGGCGAACCCGACCCTCGCCGAGGCCGACATCGCCGCGCTGGCGCTGGCTTGCGGAGATGTGCCCCTGTTGGTGGACAACACGTTCGCGACCCCGGTGCTCCAGCGCCCGGGCCGCCACGGGGCGCGGATCGTGCTGCACAGCGCGACGAAGTTCCTCGGCGGCCACGGCGACGTGATGGGCGGGATCGTCGCGTGTGACGCCGCGGAAGCCGCCCGGCTGCGGCAGATCCGCTTCGCCACCGGCGGCGTGCTGCACCCGCTCGCCGGATACCTGTTGCTGCGCGGGCTTTCCACGCTGCCGGTGCGCGTCAACGCGGCGTCGGCCACCGCGGCGACGCTGGCCGCGCGGCTCGGCGACCACCCCGCGGTGACCGCCGTCCACTACCCGCGGATCGGCGGGCCGCTGGTGGCGTTCGAGGTCGACGGCGACCCGCACGCCCTGATCGGCGCGGTCCGGCTGATCACGCCGGCCGTGAGCCTGGGCAGCGTCGACACGCTGATCCAGCACCCGGGGTCGATCAGCCACCGCATCGTCGACGAGGGCGACCGGCACGACGCCGGCGTGTCCGACCAGCTGATCCGGCTTTCCGCCGGGCTGGAGGACGTCGAGGATCTCTGGGCCGATCTGGAGCAGGCGCTGAAGGCGCTCTAGCCGCAGCAGCCGCCGCCACAGCAGCCCCCGCCGCCACCGGCCGGGACCGCGGGTCCGCTCGCGGCCCCGGTGAGCGCGACGGTGGTGAGCAGCTTGACGGTGTCGGCGTGGCCCTCCGGACAGGCCGCCGGCGCGCCGGATTCGCTCATCGGGCGCAGGAGCTCGAAGGTCTCGGTGCACTCGCGGCAGCGGTAGGCGTAGGTCGGCATGCCGCGATTATCGGCGGAAACGCCTTGCCAGGACAGCCCGGGTCTTCGCGGTGGCTCGCGAGAGTGCTTGGTTGGGGCGCTCGGGGCTCGGCCACTCAGGCCGCGGCATCGCCGGGGGCCTGCGCACCGGGCCGAGGGGGCGGCGGTGGCTGCCGGGACTCGTCCGATCGGGGCTGCGGATTGCCGGGCGGCGGGCGGCCAGGGCTTCGGCCTTGACGAGGGCTTCTGTAACCGCTCGTGCTACCGCTCGGCCGCCCGGACCTGCCAGTGGGAAGCTGGGCGCGTGCAGCCGCCTTCGCTTGCCGATGTTCCGCACCTCGGCCAGGTCGTCCCGTCCCTGCTCGCCGCTCTCGGGGTGCCCGGCTGCGGGAACACCCTCGCCGTGCCGGAGGCGCGCAGCGCCGCGGTGCTGCTCGTCGATGGGCTCGGCCAGGAGCTGCTCGCCGCGCACGCCGCCGACGCGCCCGTGCTGACCGAGCTCGCCCGGGAGTCGCTGCGCGTGGGCTTCCCGTCCACGACCGCCGCGGGCGTGGCCGCGATCGGCACCGGGCTCGCGTCCGGTGAGCACGGCATGGTCGGCTACACCTTCGAGATGCCCGGCACCGGCGTGCTCAACGCGTTGCGCTGGTGCAGCCACGAAGACGGCAGTGACCTGCGGGGCGCCCTCCCGCCCCGCGAGGTGCAGCCGCTGCAGACGACGTTCGAGCGGGCCGCCGCCGCGGGCGTCGACGCGGCCGTCGTGTCGTCCGCCAAGTTCCGCGACACGGCCCTGACCCTGGCCACCCAAAGCGGCGCGCAGTACGCCGGCGTGCACGCGCTGGGCGACCTCGCCGCGCGGACGTTGTCCGTGCTGGACGGGCGCGCGTTCTGCTACGCCTACCACAGCGAACTCGACCTGCTCGGCCACGTCTACGGCCCCGGCTCGGCCGCGTGGCGGATGCAGCTGCGGCAGATCGACCGGCTCGTCGAGTCCCTTGTGGACGGTCTGCCGCCCGGCGCGCTGCTGGCGGTGGTGGCCGACCACGGGATGGTGACCGTCGACGACAAGCTCGACCTCGAAGACGTCCCGGAACTCCTGGAAGGCGTCCGGACGTTCGGGGGCGAGGTGCGCGCCCGGCACGTCTACACCGAGCCGGGTGCGGCCGCGGATGTCCTCGCGGCCTGGCGCGAGGTGCTGGGCGAACGGGCGTGGGTGCGCTCGCGGGAAGAGGCCGTCGCCGAAGGGTGGTTCGGCCACACCGTCAGCGACCGGGTGCTGCCGCGCATCGGCGACGTCGTCGCGGCGGCCCGCGACCGGTTCGGGATGGTGCGGGGGCTCGCCGAAGCCGTCGAGACGTCGCTGATCGGGCAGCACGGGTCGCTGACCACCGCCGAACAGCTGGTTCCGCTCGCCCTCGCCCAGGGCTGACGCGTCCGGTTTCCGGGACCGTGCGCCCGCGGGAACTTTCCCGGGCGGGGCCCCGACCTGTCCACTGCGTACCCGAGTGACGGGAGTGGGCGGAATGGGCGGGCTGAACGGGATCGGGGTCGTCGGAGCCGGTGGCGAGGGAAGGGCCGTCGCGGCGTACCTCGCTTCGCGGGGGCTGGCGGTGCACCTGTGCACGCGGGACCTCGGCGCGGTGGCGGCGATCGCGCGCCGGCGGGAGATCACCGCGAGCGGGGTGCTCGACGGGCGGTTCCCGCTGCGCGAGGTGACCGACGACCCCGCCGCGCTGGCCGGGCGGGCCGTGGTGCTGGTCGCCACCGTGACCACCGCCTACCCGGAGGTCGCCGTCCGGCTCGCGCCGCACCTGCGTGCCGGACAAGTGGTGGTGCTGTTCTCCGGCAAGCTTTGCGGGAGCGTCGAATTCGCGCACGCGCTCGCCGCCGCCGGGGTACCGGACGTCGACGTCGTCGAGACGGACGCGCTGTTCGCCGCGCGGCCGTCCGGCACCGATGGCGTGACGGTGCTGGGCGCCAAGGGCTGGAACCTGATCTCGGGCGGCACGCCGGCCGCCGTCGGACGGCACGCCGGGCTGCTGCGGGAGTGGTTCCCGATGCTGGAGGTCGCGTGCAACCCCGTCGAACGCGGGCTGCACGACTTCGGCGCGGTGGCGCACGTGCCGATCGCGCTCGCCAACCTCGGCACCATCGACCGCGCGGAGGAGCTGCTCTTCTACGTCGACGGCGTTTCGGCGCGGACGGTCGCCCTGCTGGAGCGGACCGAGGCGGAGTTCGCGCTGGTCGCGCGGGCTTACGGCGCGCGGCTGCTGCCGATGACCGAGGTGCTCGACCGGTACTACGGGTGCCCGGCCACGACGCTGCTGGACGCGCTGCGGACGGTGGAGCCGTACCGGACGATCGCCGCGCCGACCAGCCTCGACCACCGGTTCCTGACCGAGGACATCCGCTCGACGCTGGTGCCGCTGCAGGCGCTCGCGCGGTGCGCCGGGGTGGCGACGCCGATGGTGGACGCGGCGATCACGATCATGTCCGTGCTCGGCGGGGAGGACTTCGGGCGGACCGGGCGGACGCTGGCTCGGCTCGGCTGGGACGGGCTGGGGCACGAGGGGATCGTGCGCCGGTTGGGGGCTGGGCGGGTGGTGGCGGGCCGGGCGGCTTGAGACCTCGCGGGGGCTTCCGGCCGACTGGAGGGACGCTGGCCCGGCTGGGCTGGGGCACGAGGGGATCGTGCGCCGGTTGGGGGCGGGGCGGGTGGTGGCGGGCCGGGCGGCTTGAGACTCGCGTGGTGGGGATGCCGGGCCGGTGGCCGGGATTGCGGTGGGGATTCCGGTGGTCTGGAGCTGCGCGGGCCTCGGCGGCCAGTGCTTTTGCCCGGCGCTGTAGGGGTTTCGCCCGGCGCGCTGCCTCCGGCCGGTGGCCTGGTGAACCGGCACCGCGCGGGCCTGGGCGGCTCGCTTCGGCCCTCGCCGTTACCGTGGGCGCGTGCCTCGACGGAACCGTCCCGGCCGCCGCGCGGACGGTGGGCCGCCCGAACGTGAGCTTGGTGCCGCCACCGGGTGGGCGCGTGCCGAGTCCGGGAGCGATGGGGACTGGCTCGTGCGGACCGTCCCCGGCTCGCAGGCCGGCAAGACCTACCGGTGCCCCGGGTGCGACCACGAGATCCGGCCCGGCACGCCGCACCTCGTCGTCTGGCCCGCCGACGACACCGGCTCCGTCGCCGACCGGCGGCACTGGCACCGGGCCTGCTGGGACGCCCGGGCCCGGCGCCGGCCGAACCGCCGCCGCTGAACGCTCTGGAGTTGTCAAACACCGCCCGGCTCAGCGCCGGTAGTGGCGCGAGTACGCGCCGTCGTACATCTCCTCCGTGTACTCGGTGAAGCCGAGCCGCTCCGCCACCCGCAGCGACGGCTTGTTCTCGACGCTGACGCTCGCCAGCACCGGCAGCGACGGCAGGTCGCGGGCACACCACTCCAGGACCGCCAGCCCGGCCTCCACCGCGTACCCCTTGCCCCACGCCGACGGCCGGAACCGGTAGCCGAGGTTCAGCACCTGCTCGCCGTGGAACTCCCGCAGCCGCACCCCGCACATGCCGAGCACCTCGGTGCCCCCGCGTTCGAGCACCGCGGGGTAGCCGAAGCCGTGCTCGGCCCAGTGCGCCAGCCACTCCGAGAACATCGCCGACGCGCGCGGGACGTCGGGCGGGTCGGGGTGGAAGCGGTTGGTGCGCGGGTCGGTGTGGATGTCGACCATCGCCTGCCGGTCCGCCTCGTGGAGCGGACGCAGCAGCAGCCGGTCGGTTTCGATGTCGGTGAACACATCGGCGAAGCTAGCGCGGGGGTCCGACAAAATGGCCCGCATGACCGAACTGCCGCTGGTCCTCCTCCACGCCTTCCCCCTGGACGCCCGCATGTGGAACGCGGTGCGCGAGCCCCTCGCTTCACACCTTCGGGTGATCACGCCGGACCAGCGCGGGCTCGGCCGCTCGCCGCTGCCGGAGTCCGATCGCGAGCCGAGCCTCGAGGACGCCGCGCGCGACGTCGTCGCCCTGCTCGACCGCCTGGACCTGGACCGCGTCGTGCTCGGCGGCTGCTCGATGGGCGGCTACCTCGCGATGGCCGTGCTGCGGCTGGCGCCCGAGCGGGTCGGCGGGCTCGTGCTCATCGACACCAAGGCGACGCCCGACACGCCCGAAGCCGCGCAAAGCCGGCTGGCCGTCGCGAAGCGCGTCGACGACGAAGGCACCGGGGGCTGGCTGGCCGACGCCAACCTGCCGAACCTGCTGGCCGAATCGACCCGCGAAGAGCGGCCTGACGTCGTCGCGACCGTCCGGGAGATCATCGAATCGCAGCCGCCGGCCGGGATCTCGTGGACGGCGCTCGCGCTGCGGACGCGGCCGGATTCCCTGGACCTGCTGCGCGATTCGGGAGTCCCCGCGCTGGTCATCGTCGGCGAAGAGGACCCGATCACCCCGGTGGCGGCGGCCAGCGCCATGGTCGAGGTGCTGGACGGCGCGACGCTCGTGGTGCTCCCGGGCGCCGGTCACCTGACCCCGCTGGAGGACCCGGCGGGCGTGGTCGAGGCGATCCTGTCCTGGTACCCGGCGACTCACGAGAAGTAGGCGGAAAGCGCCGCGCGGGCTTCGGGCAGCCGGTCGGGGAACCGCTGAGCGATCACGAAGCGCCATACGACCGAGTACAGCTCTCGCAGCCGCGTGAAGTGGCGAAGGGCGTCTTCGTCGACGGAAGCCGGGTACGCGGCGAGGTACTCCGGGCCGCCCTGCCGCGCGAGGATCCCCAGGTCCCAGGCCAGCGGCCCGCGCCAGGTGTCCTCGAAGTCCAGCCAGCACGGGCCGGCGGGAGTGGCGATCAGGTTGCCCGGGTGCGCGTCGCCGTGCAGGGGTTGCACGGCGACGTCCGGCGGCCTCGCGGCGAGCCGGGCCGCCTCGGCGCGCAGGCGGGGGTCCAGGTCGTGCCGGTCGAAGACGCGCTCGAGGTCGTCCAGTGGGCCGCGCCGGGGCAGTTCGCCGGGGTACTCGCGCAGGGCCGCGTGCACCTCGGCGAGCGAGCGCGCGACGACGTCCGGTGCGTACCGGTGGTCCGGATCGTGCGGGGTGTGGTGCCAGAGCGTGACCGGCAGGCCCTCGGCGAAATGGGGCCCGGCCGGGGGATCCGCGGCCGGTGAGACGACGAGCACACCACGGTCGGTGAGGAACCGGGAGAGCGCGACGTCCCGTTCCTGCCAGGCCGGACCGGGCCGCGCCAGGCGGGTGGTCCCGGGCACCCGCGCGACCAGCGGACCCAGCCTCACCAGCACGTTCGAGCGCTCGTGGAGCACCTCGGGCTCGTGCGCGCGCAGGCCGAGCCGGGAGGTCACCGTCAGTGCCACGCGAACCGCGGTGCGCGTGTAGTCGTCGGCCACGGCCCGATCTTGCCAGCCGGTGCGCGCGACTGTCGGTAGCGAGGGCTACGATCCCCTTGACCGCCGGAACCGGGCCCCGCCCGCGTCCCGGCGGCCGGACGATGACCACCACAAGGTTTCAGTGTTGGAGGCAGGAGTGACGGCCGTAGCCCCCAAGCCGATCGCGACGCGCCCGTATCCCGCGCGCGAGTCGGTCAAGGGTTCGTACCTGCTGCGGTTGTTCCGCACGACGGACCACAAGCAGATCGGGATCATGTACCTGGTCACGTCGTTCGCCTTCTTCATGGCGGGCGGCGCGATGGCCATGCTCATCCGCACCGAGCTGGCGCGGCCGGGGCAGCAGTTCCTGTCCCAGGAGCAGTACAACCAGCTGTTCACCATGCACGGCACGGTGATGCTGCTGCTGTACGCGACCCCGATCCTCTTCGGCTTCGCGAACTTCGTGCTGCCGCTGCAGATCGGCTCGCCGGACGTCGCGTTCCCGCGGCTGAACGCGTTCTCGTACTGGCTGTACCTCTTCGGCGGCCTGATCGTGCTGTCGGGCTTCCTGACGCCGGGTGGCGCCGCCGACTTCGGCTGGTTCGCCTACACCCCGCTCTCGGACGCGATCCACTCGCCGGGCGTCGGCGCGGACCTGTGGATCTCCGGCCTGGTGGTCTCCGGTCTCGGCACCATCCTCGGCGCGGTCAACATGGTCACCACCGTGGTCTGCCTGCGCGCGCCCGGCATGACGATGTACCGGATGCCGATCTTCACCTGGAACATCCTGGTGACGTCGATCCTGATCCTGCTCGCCTTCCCGATCCTGACCGCGGCCCTGATGGGCCTGCTGGCGGACCGGCACCTCGGGGCGCACGTGTTCGACCCCGAAAACGGCGGCGTGATCCTCTGGCAGCACCTGTTCTGGTTCTTCGGCCATCCCGAGGTCTACATCGTCGCGCTACCGTTCTTCGGGATCGTGTCGGAGATCTTCCCGGTCTTCAGCCGCAAGCCGCTGTTCGGCTACAAGAGCCTGGTCTGGGCGACGCTGGCGATCGCGGCCCTGTCGGTCGCGGTGTGGGCGCACCACATGTACGCCACCGGCGCCGTGCTGCTGCCGTTCTTCTCCTTCATGACGTTCCTGATCGCCGTCCCGACCGGCATCAAGTTCTTCAACTGGATCGGCACGATGTGGAAGGGCCAGCTGTCCTTCGAGACGCCGATGATCTTCTCGATGGGCTTCATCGTCACGTTCCTCTTCGGCGGCCTGACCGGCATCATGCTGGCCGCGCCGGCGATCGACTTCCACGTGTCGGACAGCTACTTCGTCGTCGCGCACTTCCACTACGTGCTCTACGGCACGATCGTGTTCGCCACCTTCGCCGGCATCTACTTCTGGTTCCCGAAGATCACCGGCCGGATGATGGACGAGAAGCTCGGCAAGTGGCACTTCTGGACCACGTTCATCGGCTTCCACGGCACGTTCCTCGTCCAGCACTGGCTGGGTGCCGAGGGCATGCCGCGCCGGTACGCGGACTACCTGACCAGTGACGGCTTCACCACGCTGAACACGATCTCGACGATCGGCGCGTACATCCTCGGTGCCTCGACGCTCCCGTTCATCTGGAACGTCTTCAAGAGCTACCGGTACGGCGAGATCGTCACGGTGGACGACCCGTGGGGCTACGGCAACTCGCTCGAATGGGCGACGTCGTGCCCGCCGCCGCGGCACAACTTCACCGAGCTGCCCCGGATCCGCTCCGAGCGGCCCGCGTTCGAGCTGCACTACCCGCACATGATCGAGCGCATCCACAACGAGGGCGAGATCGGCTTCTTCGGGAAGCAGAAGGTCAACAGCCACGCGGCGCCGTCGCAGGTGCTCACTGAGGCGGTGATCCCGGGTGACCACTCCCAGGACAACGCCAGCGAGCAAGGCGACGACAAGTAACACCCTGAACGAGTGAGAGCGCGTGCCCGGCTTTTGTGAAGCCGGGCACGCGCTCTACTTATGTCCGAGCCCGGACCGGCAGACTGATCGTGCAGCGTTGCCGAACGAGGGATGACCAGTGACCCAGACCCCCGTCCTGATCACGACGACCGGCCCCGACAAGCCGGGTGTCTCGTCCGTGCTGTTCGCCGTGCTGACCCGCCACGACGTCGACGTGCTCGACGTCGAACAGGTCGTCATCCGCGGGCAGCTCGTGCTCGGCGTGCTCGCCGGCGTGTACCGCGACCCCGAGGGCCTGCAGGAGTCCGTCGAGCAGGCGATGGCGTCCGTCGGGATGCAGGTCGAGGTCAAGATCGGCTCGGCGATCGGGGACGACCCGTTCGCGCTCGGCCGCCGCGACTCCACCCACGTGCTGGTCGTGCTCGGGCGGCCGGTCACCGCGCGGGGCTTCTCGGAGGTCGCGCGGCGGCTGGCGTCGCTCGGCGCCAACATCGACGCGATCCGCAGCGTCGCCGACTACCCCGTGACCGGGCTGGAGCTGTACGTCTCGGTCGACCGGGACACCCCCGAGGCCGACGCCGCGCTGCGCTCGGAACTGGCCGACGCGGCCGTCGAAGTCGGGGTCGACATCGCCGTCGAACGGGCCGGGATCACGCGCCGGGCCAAGCGGCTGGTCGTCTTCGACGTCGACTCGACGCTCATCCAGGGCGAGGTCATCGAGATGCTGGGCGCGCACGCCGGCGTCGAACCGGAGATCCGCGAGATCACCGAAGCCGCCATGCGCGGCGAGCTCAACTTCACCGAATCGCTGGAACGCCGGGTCGCGCTGCTGGAAGGCCTGCCGGCCTCGGCGATCGACGAGGTCGCCGCGTCCATCGAGCTGACCCCGGGCGCCCGCACGACGATCCGCACGCTCAAGCGGATGGGGTTCAAGACCGGGGTGGTGTCCGGCGGGTTCACGCAGGTCATCGGCGGTCTGGTGGAAGAGCTGGGCCTGGACTTCGCGGCGGCGAACGAGCTCGAGATCGTCGACGGCAAGCTGACCGGCAAGGTCGTCGGCGAGGTCGTCGACCGCGCGGGCAAGGCGAAGGTGCTTCGCCGCTTCGCCGGTGAGTACGACATCCCGCTCGAGCAGTGCGTCGCGGTCGGCGACGGCGCCAACGACATCGACATGCTTTCGGCGGCCGGTATGGGCGTCGCGTTCAACGCCAAGCCCGCGCTGCGCGAGGTGGCCGACACCGCGCTGTCGCACCCGTACCTCGACGCCGTGCTCTTCGTGCTCGGCCTCACCCGCGGCGAGGTCGAGGCGGCCGACGCCGCCGACGGGCTCGAGCTGATGCGTCCGTGAGCAGCGTTCTCGACCCCCTGGCCGCCCGCTACGCCTACTGGCTGGGGCTTCCGGCCGAAGACACTTCGGACACCTCGGACGAGCTCCCGGAGGAAGTCCGGGCGATGCCGGTCATCCTGCGCATCGAACGCGCCGAGCCGCCGGGCCGCACGCCGCTGCTGGAGGCCGCCGCGGCCGCCGCGCTGGCGGTCTGCCTCGACGAGCGCTCGGAGCCCGGCGGCGAGTGGGCCGAGCCGATGCACGCCTGGCTCGACAACCGGATCCGCAAGGTCGCGCGGCGGGCGCGGGGCGCGCACTGGGCGGCCGTCCAGGACCTGCCGGGCATCACCGTCGAGATCGACGGCGCCGAGGCGCGGGCGCTGGTGCCGGGCCTGGTCGCCGAGGCGCCCAAGGAGGTCTCGCGGCTGCAGATCTCGGGCAGCGAACTGCCGCCGGACGAGCCGGGCCCGATCCCCGGCGGCGTCCCGCTGCTCCTGCTCAACCCGCACGCGCCGATGACCGTCGGCAAGGCCGCCGCACAGGTCGGGCACGCCACGATGATCCTCGCCGCGCTGCTGGACGACGAGCAGCGCGCGGCCTGGGCCGCGCGGGGCTACCGGACCGCGGTGCGGGCGGCGAGCGTCGCGCGGTGGAAGGAACTGCACCCCGGCGACGACCCCGAGGGCGCGTGGCGGCGCGACCGCGTCGTCGCCGTGCGGGACGCCGGGTTCACCGAGGTCGACCCGGGCACCATCACGGTTCTCGCGCAGTGGGAGCCGGAACAAGGGGCATCCTGAGCCGGTTGGAGCGGGCATGGGACTGGAAGTACAGCGCGACGGACAGCACGCGTTCACCGGCCGCAACGACCGCGGCGCGGAGGTCCGGCTCGGCCGGGCGGGCGCGGAAGGGGCGTTCTCGCCCGCCGAACTGCTGCAGATCGCGGCCGCGGGCTGCAGCGCGGTGACGGCCGAAGAGCTGATCACGCGGCGGGTCGGCGAAGACGCGAAGTTCCGGGTGACCGTGAGCGCCGATCGCCGCGAAGGCGCTTCGGAGCTGGACGCCGTGCACGTCGCGTTCGATGTCGACGTGTCGACTTTGGCGGCGGATCAGCGGGAAGCGCTGGCCGGTGCCGTGGACCGCGCGATCGAGCGGCTCTGCACGGTGAGCCGGACGCTCAAGAAGGGGATCCCGGTGACGGAGGAGTTCCCGACCGCCTAGTTCTCGCTGGATTCCCAGACGACGTAGGCCTGGTCGGCGTCGGTCGTCATGGCCTCGATGAACTTCTCGTTGTCGAAGCCCGGCAAGGCCTGCAGGCGCTCGATCAGCGCGTCCGCCGCCGGGTCACCGCTCGGGACCGCGGTGCCCTTGCCGTCGGTGCCCACCAGCATGAAGAAGACGTCTTCGTTCCAGGGGCCGTCGGGGATCACGCGGACCATCACCGACGACAGACCGGCCCACGTGACAGCCTCTTCGCTGCCGTCCGCGAGCCGCCGCCGCACGCCGGTGTCGTCGACGCTGACGGTCCGGGACTGGGCGCTGGACGAATCCTGGGTCAACCGGTGCTCCCTTTATTGCTTCGGTTGCTTCACCGTACCGGGCGGTGTTGTGGACCGCGTCACGCGGGCGCGGCTGCGTCCAGCCGGCGCAGGGCGTCGCGCGCCACCTTCGGGTCCATCGTCGGCCAGAACGGCGGCAGCGAAGCACGGAGGAATCCGCCGTAGCGGGCGTTCGCCAGCCGCGAATCCAGCACCGCGACCACCCCGCGGTCGGTGACCGACCGGTGCAGCCGCCCGGTGCCCTGCGCGAGCAGCAGCGCCGCGTGCGTGGCCGCCACGGTCAGGAACCCGTTGCCGCCGCGGGCTTCCACCGCGCGCTGGCGCGCCGAGGACACCGGGTCGTCCGGCCGCGGGAACGGGATCCGGTCGACCACCACCAGTTGCAGCGACGGCCCGGGCACGTCCACGCCCTGCCACAGGCTCAACGTGCCGAACAAGCACGTGCGGACGTCCTCGGAGAACTTCTGGACCAGCAGCGAAGTCGCGTCTTCGCCCTGGCAGAGGATCGGGAAGTCGAGCCGCTCGCGCATCTCCTCGGCCGCCTGCTTGGCCGCCCGCATCGAGGAGAACAGCCCGAGCGTGCGGCCGCCCGCGGCCTCGATCAGCTCGGCCAGTTCGTCCATTGTGGACGACGCGAGGCCGTCACGGCCCGGCGGCGGCAGGTGCTTGGCCAGGTAGAGGATGCCGTTGCGCTTGTGGTCGAACGGCGAGCCGACGTCCAGGCCGGTCCACTTCGGGCCTGAGTCGTCCGACGGCACTTCCTTGTCCGTCGCGGCTCCCGGCGCCTTTTCGACGCGGGCGGCGCCCGGCGGGAGGCCCCACTGGCGCGCCATGGTGTCGAACGTGCCGCCCAGCGTCAGCGTCGCCGACGTCAGGATCGTCGTGTGCTGGTTGAAGACGCGCTCGCGCAGCAGACCCGCGACGCCGAGCGGCGCCACCTTCAGCGCCGGCGGCCGCGGGTTCGCGGAGTACTTGTCGCCGGAGAGCCAGACGACGTCGCGCTGGTGCGCCTGGTCGTCGTCGAACGCCTCCAGCAGCCGGACCGCGGTGTCGTGCACCTCGTCGAGCAGCGAGCGCGCCAGCTTGCGCGCGGTGGCGCCCTCGACGTCTTCCTTGCGGTCCGAGCCCAGCGCCGTGATGCACGCGTGCGCGGCGTCGCGGACCGCCGGGATCGCGCCCTTCAGCGGCCGCGGCAGCTCGTCCATCCGGCCCGCGGGCAGGTCGTCGACGATCAGCGCCAGCCCGTCACCCGCCTCCAGCAGGCCGTCGGCGACGTCGGCGTCGATCAGCTTGCCGCAGCGGCGCGCGGCCGACGCGCACATCGCGCTGGTCAGCTCGCCGGTGGCGACCGAGGTGACGCGGTCGACGAGGTCGTGCGCCTCGTCGATGATCACGACGTCGTGGTCCGGCAGGACCTGGTAGCCCTGCAGGGCGTCGATCGCCAGCAGCGCGTGGTTGGTGACGATGATGTCGGCGCGGCCGGCCTCGGCACGCGCCTTCTCGGCGAAGCAGTCCGTGCCGATCGGACAGCGCGAAGCGCCGAGACATTCCTTCGCCGTCACCGACACCTGGCGCCACGCCTGGTCGGTGACGCCGGGGACGAGCTCGTCGCGGTCGCCGGTTTCGGTGTCGGACGCCCACTCCCGCAGCCGCGTGACCTCCTTGCCCAGCCGCGACACCGCGAACGGGTCGAAGAGCTGGGCGTCCTCCGGCTCGTCCGGCGCGCCGGAGTCCAGGCGGTGCAGGCACATGTAGTTGCGGCGGCCCTTGAGGATCGCGAAGGTCGGTTCGCGGCCCAGCGGCTTCTTCAACGCCTTCGCCAGCCGGGGGAGGTCGCGGTCGACGAGCTGGCGCTGCAGCGCGATCGTCGCCGTCGAGACGACGACGGTGGCTTCCTTCTCGACGGCGTGGCGGATCGCGGGGACGAGGTAGGCCAAGGACTTGCCGGTGCCGGTGCCCGCCTGCACGGCCAGGTGCTCGCCGGTGCGGATGGCGCGGCCGACGGCGTCCGCCATCTCGACCTGCCCTGGGCGTTCGGCACCGCCCACGGACTCCACCGCGTGGGTGAGGAGTTCGAGGACGCCGGGGAAATCGGTTCGGGCGGGCACAGCGACACACATTAGCCGCCGGGGCCGACAGGATCGGTGATCCGTCGCGAACGGGCCACTCGCGCCGCCGGGGACCTCCCGCGTGGCAGGTCCCCGGCGAGCGGTCAGTCTTCGGTGCGGCCCGAGACCAGCTTCCAGGTCAGCGGCAGCAGACCCGCGGCGACGACGATCTTGATCGCGTCCCCGACGAGGAACGGCGTCACGCCCTTGGCGAACGCGGTGGACAGGTCGAACCCAGTCGACGCCATCAGCCACGGCACACCGAAGGCGTAGATCACGAGGTTGCCGAGCACCATCGTGCCCGCGGTGCGCACCGGCGTCCGGTCGCCGCCGCGGCCGGCCAGGGCGCCCACGAGCGCGCCGGCGAAGACGAACCCGACGATGTAGCCGGCGCTCGCGCCGGACAGGCCCGCGGTGCCGTGCTGGAACCACGGCACGCCCACGGCGCCGACGAGCAGGTACACGAGCATCGACGCGGCACCGCGCGACATGCCGAGCGACGCGCCGACGAGCAGCGCGGCGAACGTCTGGCCGGTCATCGGCACCGGGCTGCCCGGCACCGGGATCGTCAGCTGCGCGGCGGCGCCGGTGAGCACGGCACCGCCGGCGACCAGCGCGATGTCCCGGACGAGCGAACCGGGCACGAGGTCGGCCAGCACGGGCCGCTTGGCGGCGAAGGACAGCGAAGACACAAAACCTCCCAGGGTGGGACACAGGCGACGATCGAGGTTAACGCTCGTTACCCCGGGAAAAGACCCCTGAGTTGCGTTCCTCACCGGCCACCCGTCCGGGTGGACCCGATCAGGGGCGGCGGCCGGCCTGCCGATCACGAAGTGGGTAACTACGAACTGTCACGCGAACCGTGGAGGCCGGCGCATGCGAACCGCCAGGAAGAGGACATTCCGGTTGCTGGCGGTGACGACGCTGGCCGCTCCGCTCCTGGTCGCCGCGGCGCCGGTCACGTCCACCGGATGGGCGTCTTCCGGCTCGCTGGACGTGACCATCGACAACGAGCACGTCGTCACGGGTGACCTGGCGAAATGCACCGCCGACGGCCCCTACGCCGCCCGGACTCCCGGGGGCGAGACCGGTGAGATCGCGGTGTTCGGCACCGGTGAGAGCGGCTGCGGCCGCTCGGACGCGGTGTCGATCGCGCAGGCGTCCGGGCACCGCTTCGAGGCCACGGTGCTCAAGCGCTACGGCGGCCCGGCGCTGTCGGTGCGCACGTACTCGGTGAAGTGCGCGACGACGGCCACGGGCAGCCAGGGCGAGGTCTCGATCGGCGCGGTCGAGGGGATCACCGTGCCCGCGCAGATCCCGCCGAACGACCGGATCGTCATCCCGGGCGGCCCCGCGGGCACGGCGCTGGCCACGGTGATCCTCAACGAGACGGTGACGCCCCAGCCGCCGGACGGCAGCCTGGTGACGCACGCGGTGCACATCGAGCTGTTCCCGCAGGGCGGCCCGGCGAGCGGCGACATCTACCTGGGCACGGCCGCCTGCGACCCGTTCGGGAAGAAGTAGCTAGGCGGTCGTGAAGCGGGCCGCCGCCGCGACGAACTCGCCCGCCCGGGCCGCCAGGTCCGGCAGGCTGCCGCTCGGCGACAGCGCGTCGCCCAGCAACGGTGTCGCCGCGGCGACCGCGATCGCGCCCGCCCGCAGGTAGCCCTCGACGTCGGCCAGGTGGACGCCGCCCGTCGGGACCAGCGGCACGTCCGGCAGCGGGGCGCGGACCGCGCGCAGGTAGGCGATCCCGCCGACCGCCGCGACCGGGAACACCTTCACCGCGGCCGCGCCGAGGCGCCACGCCTGGTCGATCTCGGTCGGCGTCAGCGCGCCGCAGACCACCGGCGTGTCCAGCTCGGCCGCGCGCTCCAGCACCGCCGGGTTGACCGTCGGCGTGATCAGGTACGCCGCGCCCGCGTCGACCGCGATGTCCACATCGGACGGTTCGCGGACGCTGCCCGCGCCGATCAGCGCGTCGTCGCCGAGCGCCAGGCGCAACGCGGTGATGGCCGCGGGCGCGCCCGGCGTCGTCAGCGTCGCTTCGAGCAGGCGGACGCCCGCCGCGTGCAGCACCATCGCCGCGTCGGCGAAGCGCGACGCGTCGGCGGCGCGCAGGATCGCGACGAGCCGGTGTTCCGCCAGCAGTGCCTGCAGGTCCTTCACGCGACGTGCGCCCTTCCGGTGTGCGTGACGCCGGCTTCGTCGAAGTCCCGCAGGGTGCTGTCGACCGAAGCGCGCGCGATCCCGGCCGTGTGGTCGAGCAGCACCCGCACGCCGAACCCGGCCCGGGCCGCGTCCAGCGCCGTCGCCCGCACGCAGTAGTCGGTGGCGATGCCGACGACGTCGACGTCGGTCACGTCGTGCTCGCGCAGCCACGTTTCGAGGGACTTGCCGTCCCGGGACGCGCCTTCGAAGCCCGAGTAGGCCGCGCTGTACTCGCCCTTCGAGAACACCTCGCCGATCGGGACGACGTCGAGCGCCGGGTGGAACGACGCGCCGGGCGTGCCGGCCACGCAGTGCGGCGGCCAGCTCTCCTCGAAGTCCGGCGTCGCGCTGAAGTGGGTGCCCGGGTCGATGTGGTAGTCGCGGGTGGCCACCACGTGCGAGTAACCGCCGGTCGTGCTCAGCGCGGAGATCGTCTCCGCGGCCGCCGCGCCGCCGGCGACGGCCAGCGAACCCCCTTCGCAGAAGTCGTTCTGCACGTCCACCACGATCAGCGCGGTCCCCATGGGTCGGTCTCCGTTCAGAGAAACAGCGTCGGGATAGCGGGCTCGCCGTGCGAGAGCTTGAGGCCCTCCCACGGCAGGCTGACCAGGCCGCGGCGCAGCCGCTGCCTCGCGTCGTCGAGCGTAGGCAGGTCCGCCTCCGCGCGGCCGCCGCGGATCAGGGGAATCTGCAGCGGGCGGTCGTTCGCGTCCGGCTCCGGAGCCTTCCCGGACGTCGTCCAGACGACCTCTTCGACCGCCGTGCCGGTGCCGCGGTGGCGCCGCAGCGCGGACTTGCGCCCGCCCCGGGACTCCTTGTGGGCACTGCGCTTGGCGACCGGCTTGCCGTCCACCTCGACCAGCTTGTAGACCATCCCGGCGGTCGGCGCGCCGGACCCGGTGACCACCGACGTCCCGACGCCGTACGCGTCCACGGGCTCCGCGCGCAGCGCCGCGATGGCGTGCTCGTCGAGGTCACCGGACACGACGATCCGGGTGTCCTTGGCGCCGAGGGAGTCCAGCTGCTCGCGGGCGCGGCGGGCGAGCGGGCCGACGTCGCCCGAGTCGATCCGGATCGCGCCGAGCTCCGGCCCGGCCACGCGGACCGCGGTCTCGATGCCGGCGGTGATGTCGTAGGTGTCGACGAGCAGCGTCGTGTCCGGGCCCATCTTCTCGACCTGCGCGCGGAACGCGGCCTCTTCGCTGTCGTGCAGCAGCATGAACGCGTGCGCGACGGTGCCGCGGGTCGGGATGCCGTAGCGGCGTCCGGCTTCGAGGTTGGACGTGGTCGCGAAGCCGGCCAGGTAGGCGGCGCGCGCGGCCGCGACGGCGGCGTACTCGTGCGTGCGGCGCCCGCCCATCTCGATGATCGGGCGGCCGTGCGCGGCGCCGGACATCCGGGCCGCGGCCGACGCGATGGCGCTGTCGTGGTTGAGGATCGACAGGACCAGCGTCTCCAGCAGCACGCACTCGGCGAACGAGCCGGCGACGGTGAGCAGGGGCGAGCCCGGGAAGTACAGCTCGCCCTCGGGGTAGCCGTCGATGTCGCCCGAGAACTCGTAGTCGGCGAGCCACGCCAGCGTCGCCTCGTCGACGACCGCGGTCGCTTCCAGCTGCGCCAGTTCGGCGTCGGTGAAGCGGAAGTCCGCGATCGCGTCGAGAGCGCGGGCGGTGCCGGCGACGACACCGTAGCGGCGCCCGTCCGGTAGTCGCCGGGCGAACACCTCGAACACGCAGGGCCGCGCGTGCGTCCCGTCGGCGAGCGCGCTGCCCAGCATGGTCAGCTCGTAGTGGTCGGTGAGCAGCGCAGTGCTGGCCGTGGCCGGCTCCGGTGAACCCATGGGGTAAGCCTATTCACCCACATGGCCGGACCTGGCGCGGCGTACCCCGTGCGCCCCGTGACACCATGGGGTGCATGTCCACGCCTGTCGCTTCCGAACAGACGCAGGTCGAGCCGGTCGGGGCCGAGGTCGCCGAGTCGGACACCCCCTGGCGGACCGTGGTCTGGAACGACCCGGTGAACCTCATGTCGTACGTGACGTACGTCTTCCAGAAGCTGTTCGGCTACAGCCGCGACCACGCCACCAAGCTGATGCTGGACGTGCACCACAAGGGCAAGGCGATCGTGTCGTCCGGCAGCAAGGAAAAGGTGGAGGTGGACGTGGCGAAACTCCACGCGGCGGGCCTGTGGGCCACCATGGAGCAGCCCTCGTGAACGGTTGGCGGCGCAAGGGCGCGGTGATCCACGCGGGCTTCGAGCAGCAGGAGGCCGCCGTGCTGCGCGGGCTGGTCAGCCAGCTCGAGGACATGCTGACCGCGCGCGCCGAAGAGGCGCCGCAGGACGAGCTCGCCGAGCTGACGGGTATCCGCACCGGGCCCACCGAGTCCCCGGACGACCCGGTGCTCTCGCGGCTGCTCCCGGACTTCCACAAGCTCGACCCGGACAACCCCTCGCGGGAGGACATCGACTCGGCCGCGGCGATGCGCTCGCTGCACGAGCCGGAGCTGCTGGACGTCAAGGTGGGTGTCGCGAAGATCGTGCTCGACACGCTGCCGCGCGACGGCGGCCACGTCCGGCTGACCGAGGAGCAGGCCGACGCGTGGCTGGGCGCGCTCAACGACGTCCGGCTGGCGCTGGGCACCGCGCTCGACGTCACCGAAGACATGCCCGACGAGCTGCCCGAGGACGACCCGCGGGCGCCGCACCTGGGCGTCTACCACTGGCTGACCTGGGTGCAGGAGACGCTGATCCAGGCGCTGACCGGATGATCACCGACGTCCCGGGTGTCCTCGTCGGGCACCACGAGCGGATCGGCGACGGCTGGGCGACCGGGACGACGGTGGTCCTGGTCCCGGACGGCGCGGTCGGCGCCGTCGACCAGCGCGGCGGCGCACCCGGTACGCGGGAGACCAACCTGCTGGAGCCGGAGAACCTGGTGCAGCGGGTCAACGCGGTGTGCCTCTCCGGCGGTTCCGCGTACGGCCTCGCGGCGGCGGACGGCGTGATGAAGTGGCTTTCCGAGCGCAACCTGGGCTTTCCGGTGGGCGCGCAGCCGCACGAAGTCGTGCCGATCGTGCCCGCGGCCGTGCTGTTCGACCTGCCGCGCAGCGAATGGGGAAACCGGCCCGACGCGTCCTTCGGGTACGCGGCGTGCGAAGCGGCTTCGGGCTCTTTCACGCTGGGCACGGTCGGCGCCGGTGCCGGCGCGGCCGTCGGGTCGTTGAAGGGCGGGATCGGCTCGGCCAGCGAGGTCGTCGGCGAGTACACGGTCGGCGCGCTGGCGGCGGTCAACGCGGCCGGCGAGGCCGTGGACCTGACGACCGGCCGGGCGTATGCGGCCGACCACGGCGACTTCGGCGTGACGTGGCCTTCGCGACCGGCTGACCTGCCGTCCCGGCGGACCGACCTGAACACGACGATCGGCGTGGTCGCGGTGGACGCGGCGTTGTCGAAGGCCGAAGCGCGGCGGCTGGCGGTGGCGGCCCAGGACGGCTTGGCGCGCGCGGTGCGCCCGGCGCACTCGATGTTCGACGGCGACACGGTGTTCGCGCTGGCCACGGGCGCACGCGAGCTGCCGGACGCGAGCGGCCCGTTCGGCTTGGCGGCGCGCCCGGCGGCGTTGGACACGCTGTGCGCGGCGGCGGCGCGGGTGTTCGCGCGGGCGATGGTGCACGGCCTGCTGGCGGCGACCACCGCGGGCGGGGTGCCGGCGTACCGGGACGTCTGGCCGGAGGCGTTCGCGTAACGGCCGCCGGTGACGGCGGGCACCCGGGAGCTGTGACCGGGTCAGAGGTCCGGGAGCGGGTCCGGCGGCAGGTCGTGGGCGCCTTCGAGGTTCGCCGCGCGGACGGCGCTCACGTACTCCTCGTCGATCTCCAGGTGCAGCCGGGCGAAGGACAGCACCGGGCCGAGCGACGGGTGGACCTCGACCGGGCCGATCTCGATGCGCCGGGGGAGCCGGTCGTAGACCGCCTTCGGCGTGTAGCGGCGGAACCGGCCGCCGTAGAGCACCGTGATCGCGCGGTCGGTGACCACGATGAAGAACGCGGCCCGGGTGCGGACGCCGTCGACGTAGAGTGAGGTGCCGGGGATGAGGTACTGGATCCGCTCGCCGTCTTCGAGGAACTCGCGGCAGCGTTCGCGGGCGTTCGCGGGCATCGGCATCCACCGATTGTCCTGGTGAGCGCAATATCTCATCATCTGGACAGCTTGTGTCCACCACCTAAGATGTCGGTGTGCTCCGGATCCGCCGTGAACTCGTCGACGAGATCGTCGCCCATGCCCGTCGTGACCACCCCGACGAGGCGTGCGGCGTCATCGCCGGGCCCGAAGGGTCCGACTCGCCCGAGCGGTTCATCCCCATGCTCAACGCCGCCCGGTCGCCGACGTTCTACGAGTTCGACTCCGGTGACCTGCTGAAGCTCTACCGGGAGATGGACGCCAACGACGAGGTGCCGGTGGTGATCTACCACTCGCACACCGCGACCGAGGCCTACCCGTCGCGGACCGACGCGAACATCGCGGCCGAGCCGGACGCGCACTACGTGCTCGTCTCCACCCGCGACCCCGAAGTGCACGAGTTCCGGTCGTACCGGATCGTGGACGCCGAGATCACCGAGGAGCCGGTCGAGATCGTCGACTGAGCCCGTCGGAATAAACCGCCGCGCCACCGGCGTCTGCGTGTAAGAACCCACCGGAGGTAAGAACCCATGGCCGTGACCGTCTCCATCCCGACGATCCTGCGCACCCACACCGGCGGCGAGAAGTCCGTCGAGGCGAAGGGCGCGACCGTCCTCGAGGTCATCGACGACGTCGAGTCCCGGCACGCCGGCCTCAAGGCGCGCCTGGTGAAGGAGGAGAAGCTGCACCGCTTCATCAACGTCTACGTCAACGACGAGGACGTGCGCTTCGCCGGCGGGCTCGAGGCCGAGGTCAAGGACGGCGACACCCTGACCATCCTCCCCGCCGTGGCCGGTGGCTGATCGATGGCTCGCTTCGAGTCCCTGCTCGACGCGCTCGGCGGCACCCCGCTGGTCGGGCTGCCCCGGCTCTCGCCCACGCACGACGTGCGCCTGTGGGCGAAGCTGGAGGACCGCAACCCGACCGGCTCGATCAAGGACCGCCCCGCGCTGGCCATGATCGAAGCCGCCGAGCGCGAGGGCAAGCTGCGCCGCGGCTCCACGATCCTGGAGCCGACGTCGGGCAACACCGGCATCTCGCTGGCCATGGCCGCCAAGCTCAAGGGCTACGGGCTGGTCTGCGTCATGCCGGAGAACACCTCGACCGAGCGCAAGCAGCTGCTGCAGGCCTACGGCGCGCGGATCGTGTTCTCCCCGGCCGCGGGCGGCTCGAACGAAGCTGTCCGGCGGGCGAAGGAGCTGGCGGAGGCGAACCCCGAGTGGGTGATGCTCTACCAGTACGGCAACCCGGCCAACGCCGACGCGCACTACCGCGGCACCGGGCCCGAGCTGCTGAAGGACCTGCCGACGCTGACGCACTTCGTCGGTGGTCTCGGCACGACCGGCACGCTGGTCGGCGTCGGGCGCTACCTGCACGAGGCGAAGCCGGACGTCCAGGTGATCGCGGCCGAGCCCCGCTACGGTGAGCTGGTGTACGGCCTGCGCAACCTCGACGAGGGGTTCGTCCCGGAGCTGTACGACCCCAGCGTCCTCAACGGCCGCTTCTCCGTCGGCGCGTACGACGCGCTGCGCCGCACGCGCGAGCTGCTGGAGCACGAAGGCATCTTCGCGGGCATTTCGACCGGCGCGGTGCTGCACGCGGCGCTGGCGGTGGCCGAGAAGGCCGCGGCGCGCGGCGAGACGGCGGACGTCGCTTTCGTCGTCGCGGACGCGGGGTGGAAGTACCTGTCGACGGGGGCTTACGCGGGGTCGCTCGACGAGGCCGCCGAACGGCTGGACGGGCAGCTCTGGGCCTGAGTCACTCGGCCTTCCACAGCTCGGGCAGGGCCAGGTCGACGCCGTCGGCCTCGGCCAGCCGCTCGAAGGTCGCCATCGTCGCTCCCAGGTCGTCGAACAGCTTCGGCAGCAGCTTCAGCGGCTTGGACAGCGGGCGCCAGAAGGCGTCCCAGTGGATCGGGCGGACCGCGCGCGGTTCGAGCGCGCGGACGGTCTCGCGCCAGTACCGCTCCCGCCATTCCTCGGTCTGCTTCCCCGCCTCTCCGACCCCCAGGTAGACGACGTCGGCCCGGTAACCCGCCAAAGCGCCGGGCACGAAGTTCGCCGACGCGTGGACCTGGACGCTGGCCGCCGCGTGCGCGATGTGGAACGAGTAGCAGCGGCCGGTCTTGAACGCCTTCGCCT
This sequence comes from Amycolatopsis sp. NPDC101161, assembly GCF_044768185.1. NCBI lineage: Bacteria > Bacillati > Actinomycetota > Actinomycetes > Pseudonocardiales > Pseudonocardiaceae > Amycolatopsis > Amycolatopsis sp. NPDC101161. The sequence goes on along the minus strand of NZ_JBIWPI010000002.1, from coordinate 390,432 downwards.
TGGCCGGTACCCGGACCGGCTCGGTGATCTCGCCCGGCACCCGGTCGCCGGCGCTGTGGACGGCCTCGACCGGCGTCACCGTGAAGGCGCCGAACTCGACGGGCCTGCCCGGCAGCAGCTCCTCGAAGGGCTCGGCGGCCAGGCCGTAGCCTTCCTGGACCTTCCGGGTCGACGGCGAACCGGCCAGCGTGGCGCCGGTCAGCTCGGCCACGACCGGCGCGTCGAGGACGTGGTCGACGTGGGAGTGCGCGACCAGGACGGCGTCCAGCTTCGTGACCCCGAGGCGCCGCAGGGCGTCGTCGATGCGGCCGCGATCGGGCGCCACCCGCGTCGCCATCTTCAGCAGTGACGGCCGCGAGAAGAAGCCGTCGACCAGGACGGCCGAGGTGCCGTCGGTGACCAGGACGTTCGACACCCCGGCGAAAGCCGTGCGCAGTTCGGGCATGCTGGACAGCATGAAGGTCATCGGGCTGCTCGGCGGGATGAGCTGGGAATCTTCCGCCGAGTACTACCGCCTCGTGAACGAGCGGGTGAAGACCGCGCTCGGCGGGTTCCACTCGGCGCACACGATCCTCTACTCCGTCGACTTCGCCGCCATCGAAGCGATGCAGGCCGAAGACCGCTGGGACGACGCCGGCGCCGAGCTGAACCGCGCGGCCCGCGCGTTGGAGGCCGCCGGTGCCGACGTCGTCGTGCTCTGCACCAACACCATGCACAAGGTCGCCGACCGGCTCGAAGACGGCCTCGGCATCCCCTTGCTGCACCTCGGCGACGCCACCGCCGAGGCCGTCAAGGCCGCCGGGATCCGGCGGGTCGGGCTGCTCGGCACCGGGTTCACCATGGGACAGCCGTTCTACCGCGACCGGCTCGCCGCGCACGGCCTCGACGTGCTCGTGCCCGCCGAAGCCGACCGCGATCTCGTCCACCGCGTCATCTACGACGAGCTCGTGCTCGGCGTCGTGAAGCCGGAGTCGCGCGAGGCCTATCGCGGCGTGATCGCACGGCTCGTCGAGGCCGGTGCCGAGGGCGTGATCTACGGCTGCACCGAGATCGAGCTGCTCGTCGGCCCGGACGACTCGCCCGTGCCGACCTTCCCCACCTCCCGCCTGCACGCCGACGCCGCCGTCGACTACGCGCTCGGCAAGGCCCCGCTGCCGCCGGCGCCGGTCACACGCTGACCACCGGCCCGCCCGCGTGGGCCTCGTGCTGCGTCACGACCTGCCGCCACAGCCGCTCGCGCTCCTCGTCCGTGAACAGGTCCGGGGTGACGCCGAAGACGTCCGCCGCGGCCGTCCACCACTCGGCCGGCGACTCGACGACCTCCTTCACGCCGTGGCGGTTCAGGGAGAGCGCACGCAGGGTGTCGACGCCCGCCGCGTCCCGCCGTTGCAGCACGCAGACCCGGACGAACCCGGACTCCGGCGAGGTCGACAGCCACGCGTGCTTCTCCGCGAAGTCGCCCATCTCCGCCGCGCCGGGGGCGAAGTCGAAGCCGGTGAAGCTGCCCGACGGGTCGTGGTCGAACCGCCAGCCGCCCGGCGCGACCTCCGACGGCCGCAGCCGGTAGGTGTGCGGGCCCTGGGTGTACGTGCCTTCCCGTAGGGGGAGCGGCTCGTGGATGCCGTCGCCCAGCCCGACGTCGGCCAGCCAAGTCGCCCCGGGGTCGTCCGGCAGGCCGGTGACGGTCAGCGCCAGGTGGTTGCGGTCGACGTTCGGCGCGTCGCCCGGACCGCCCTGCACCCCGCCGAGGTGGCGCGTGACCTGGTAGCCGAGCTCGCGCAGCAGCGCCGAAAAGGCGCCGTTCAGGTGGTAGCAGTACCCGCCGCGGCCACGCAGGATCCGCGCCAGCGACGCCGACGGCTCCAGCGGCGTCGGCCGCCCGAGCTGGACCTCCAGCGCCTCGTACGGCACGCGCTCGACCTGCGCCGCGTGCAGCCGCCGCAGCGCGGCCACGCTCGGCGGCTCCGCCTCGAGGCCGAGCCGGTCCAAGTACCCGTTCACGTCGAAGTTCCCCATGCCGCAGACGCTAGCGGGAGGCACCGACAAAAACGTGGATCAGGGATTTCACCCGAGGTGGAGGCGCCGCGATCGACGTAGCGTCGATCACGTGAGCACTTCGAACCCCGCCCCGGAAACCGACGTCGCCCAGCGCGTCCTGCCGCCGAAGCCCAAGGCGGCCGCGATCGTGGCGCTCTCCTTCACCCTGCTGCTCTACCTGGTCGAGCTGGTGGATGTGATCTTGCCCGGCGACCTGGTCCAGGGCGGCATCCACTCGCGGGTCCTCTCCGGTCTCGACGGCGTGCTGTTCGCGCCGCTGCTGCACGCCGGCTGGTCGCACCTGTTCGCGAACACGGTGCCCGTGCTCGTCTTCTCTTTCCTCGCGATGGCCGCCGGGATCGGCCGGTTCGCGCTGGTCACGGCCATCATCTGGGTGGTGTCCGGGCTCGGCGTGTGGCTGATCGGGCCGGCGAACGGGGTCACCGTCGGCGCGTCCGGGCTGGCCTTCGGCTGGCTCGCCTACCTGCTGGTGCGCGGCATCTTCAACCGCGCGGCCGGGCAGATCCTGGTCGCCGTCGTCCTGCTCGGCGTGTGGAGCGGCATGCTCGCCGGGCTGCTGCCGGGCAACCCCGGCGTTTCCTGGCAGGGACACGTCTTCGGCGCGCTGGCCGGCGTCCTCGCGGCGTGGCTGACGAGCCGCCGGTCGCGCAAGGTCGTCCCGGCGGCGACGGGTAACCTCGAAGGGTGACCTCATCGCCCGCTGATGCCCCGATCGGCGTGTTCGATTCCGGTGTCGGCGGGCTGACGGTGGCGAGGGCGCTCCTCGAGCAGCTGCCCGCCGAGCAGCTCCGGTACGTCGGTGACACGGCGCGCAACCCGTACGGGCCGCTCCCCATCGCCACCGCGCGCGGCTACGCGCTCGAGGCGCTCGACGAGATCGTCGAGAGCGGAGTGAAAGCCCTGGTCATCGCGTGCAACACGGCGTCCGCGGCCTGCCTGCGCGACGCACGTGAGCGCTACGACGTGCCGGTCATCGAGGTGGTCCTCCCGGCCGCGCGGCGCGCCGTCGTGGCCACCCACACCGGCCGGGTCGGCGTGATCGGCACCGAGGGCACCGTGCGCTCGCGCGCGTACGAGGACGCGTTCGCCGCCGCGCCGGGCATCACCCTCACCAGCGTCGCCTGCCCGCGGTTCGTCGACTTCGTCGAGCGCGGCATCACCTCCGGCCGCCAGGTGCTCGGGCTCGCGCAGGGCTACCTGCAGCCGCTGCTCGACGCCGAGGTCGACACGCTCGTGCTCGGCTGCACGCACTACCCGCTCCTGCAGGGCGTGCTGCAGATCGTGATGGGCCAGGAGGTCACCCTCGTGTCGAGCGCGGACGAGACGGCCAAGGACGTCGTCCGCGTGCTCACCGAGCGGGACCTGCTGACGACCCGGGAGACCCCGCCGCGGCACGAGTTCCTGGCCACCGGCTCGGCCGAGCCGTTCACCCGGCTCGCCGCGCGGTTCATGGGGTTCGCCCCGGGTGTCCTCGCTCCCACCACCGCGTGATCAGGCGCCCGGGCGCTTAGGGTGTCGACGTGCGACTGACCATCCTCGGGTGCTCCGGCAGCATCCCCGGGCCGAACACCGCGGCGTCCGGCTACCTGGTCGAGGCCGAGGGCTTCCTGCTCGGCCTCGAACTCGGCAACGGCACGCTGGCGCAGCTGCAGGCCGTGGCCGACCCGTTCGACCTGGACGCCCTGGTGCTCACGCACCTGCACCCCGATCACTGCGCCGACGTCAGCGCGCTCACCGTCCTGCGGCGCTACCACCCGGCGCCGCCGTACCCGGCGCGCCCGCGCCTGCTGCCGCTCTACGCGCCGCCGGACGCGCCGGTCCGGCTGGCCAACGCGTACGCGCCCAACGAGACCGAGCGGGCCGTCACGGACCTCTCCGACGTCTACGCCTTCCACCCGCTGCGGGCGGAGCCGTTCCGGATCGGGCCGTTCGAGGTCGTCGCGGTCGAGGTCGACCACCCGACCCCGGCGTACGGACTGCGCATCTCCTACGGCGGCCGGATCCTGGCGTTCACCGGCGACACCGGGCCGTGCCGGGCGCTGAACGAGCTCGCCGACGGCGTCGACCTGCTGCTGGCCGAGGCGTCCTGGACGGATTCGGCGGAACGGCCGGCGGGCGTGCACCTGTCGGGCAAGCAGGCCGGTGAGCTGGCGCGCGACGCCGGCGTCGGCCGGCTGCTGCTGACGCACATCGCGCCGTGGACGGACGCCGGCGCGGTCCTGGCCGAGGCCTCGGTGGAGTTCCCCGGCGCCGAGGTCGTCAAGCAGGGTGCCGTATACGACGTCTGAGCGGCCGGTCCTAGAGTGCTCTCCGTGGCTCGCAAAGATGGCAGGAACGACGACCAGCTCCGGGACATCAAGATCACCCGGGGGTTCCAGCAGTGGCCGGCGGGGTCGGTCCTGATCGAATTCGGCAACACGCGCGTGCTGTGCGCGGCGAGCGTCACCGAAGGCGTGCCGCGCTGGCGGGCCGGGTCCGGGCTGGGGTGGGTGACCGCCGAGTACGCGATGCTGCCGTCGGCGACGAACACCCGCGGCGACCGCGAGTCGGTCAAGGGCCGCATCGGCGGGCGCACGCACGAGATTTCGCGGCTGATCGGCCGCTCGCTGCGGGCCTGCATCGACCTGGCGGCGCTGGGCGAGAACACGATCGTCATCGACTGCGACGTCATCCAGGCCGACGGCGGCACCCGCACGGCCGCGGTGACCGGCGGGTACGTCGCGCTGGCGGACGCGGTCACGTGGCTGGGCGCGGCGAACCGGCTCAACGACCCGCAGCCGCTGTCGTCGTCGGTGGCGGCGGTGAGCGTCGGCGTGGTCGACGGCCGCGTGCGGCTCGACCTGCCGTACGAAGAGGACTCGCGCGCCGAGGTCGACATGAACGTGGTGGCCACGGACGCGGGCACGCTGATCGAGGTCCAGGGCACCGGCGAGGGCGCGACGTTCGCGCGGTCCACTTTGGACACGATGCTGGACATGGCGCTGGCGGGGTGTGAGGAGCTGACCCGCCTGCAGAACGAGGCGCTGGCGCTGCCGTACCCGGGCGAGCTGCCGGAGCCGCGTCCGGACAAGAAGAAGGGCTCGAAGTGACGAAGCTGCTGCTGGCGACGCGCAACGCGAAGAAGCTGGGCGAGCTGCGGCGGATCCTCGTCGCGGAGGGGATTTCGGGGATAGAGGTCCTCGGTCTCGCGGACGTGCCCGACTTCCCTGAGGCGCCCGAGACAGCGCCGGACTTCGAGGGCAACGCGGTGGCGAAGGCCCGCGACGCGGTGGCGGCGTGCGGGCTGCCGGCCATCGCCGATGATTCGGGTCTCGCGGTCGACGCGTTGAACGGCATGCCGGGCGTGTTGTCGGCGCGGTGGTCGGGTGGCCATGGCGACGACGACGCCAATTTGGACTTGGTGCTGGGGCAGCTGCGGGACGTGCCGGACGAGAGGCGCGGGGCACAGTTCGTGTGCGCGGCGGCTCTTGTTTTGGTGTCGGGTGAGGAGACGGTGGTCCGCGGCGAGTGGCGCGGGTCGTTGGTCCGCGCGCGGCGGGGTGTGAATGGGTTCGGGTATGACCCGATCTTCGTGCCCGACGGGGAGTCGCGGACGTCGGCGGAGATGGAGCCGGCGGAGAAGGACGCGGTTTCCCACCGGGGCAGGGCGTTGCGGGCCCTGCTCCCGGCGTTGCGGGAACTCGCCGAGGGTTAGCGGACGATCAGCTTGACGCCGGGGCCGAGCTTCTCGACGCCGCGGAGCTCGGTTCCGGTGACCGTGATGGTCACGTTCAGTTCAGCCAGCGGGCTCAGGTCCACCGGTCCGATGATTGAGTCAAGAGTCAGCTTGCGCAGCTTTCCGCCAGCAGCGATAGGGCTGAGATCGCCGACCTTCATGCCGTGGAGATTGAGGTTTGCCACCCGAGGAAAGCAGCCGATGATTGTCTCGCCGGCAATCATCGCTCCCTTGCTTTCCTGATGAATTACGACGTTCGTTGGTGCGGTCAACGGTATCGAGGTGGCTAACGTCTTCGGGTGGACTCCTTCCAGGGACAAATGGTTCAATTTTTCCAGCGATGCGAGCGGGTCGAGGCTTCTCACCCGCTGCAGATGACTGAGGCTGAGCAGTTCGAGGCTTGTCAGCTCGCTGAAAGGTTCGAGATTTCGCCAGGGAAGATAACTGTAAAGTATGAAATACCTGAGTCGCTCGAGACTTTTAAGGTTTCGTATACCGGTGAATTTTCGGGCGAAGAAAAGGAAGACTGATGCCAGGTTTGCGTGATCGGTCAACGAACTGAGATCCACCGTTTCTTCCTCGTGGAAGAATACCGAGGCGGATGTTAAGGACGGCAAATAGTTGAGTGTGCTGAGATCCGATTGTCGCTCGGCGGCAGGCAGGACGACCAGCAGCCTGGCAAGGTTCTTGAGGTGGCGCACGTGCGGTAAGAGACGCGTGCTCTTGACGCTCGCTGTGCCTCCGGCTAGCGGAGAATCGGCCAGAACTTCGATCGCGTAGCTTTCGGGGTCGAAAAACTGCCAGGCCTGGATCAGTTGTTCTTGAACCTTCAAGCGTGGGTCTTGCGCGTAGTTACGCAGCAGCCTCAATGCGTCGGTACCTGCGGTGAGCGCAGCCGCCCGTACTGAAGCCGCTGCCATCGCGTTCGACAACCCCTCGAGGGTCTCGGGCATGTACCGCAGAACGCGATGCCCGATCGATGCCAATGACTGTGTCTCTCGCATGCTTCGCGGTGGCACCAAGTGTTCCTGGATCATCGCCTCGACCCGGGCGATGACGTCCGGCGACACGTTGCTCACCGTCTCGAGGCAGGCCGCCGCCAGCAACCGCAGGTGCCGGGCGTGACGGGTTCCCTCGTCCGCCCGGTCCAGAATTCCGTTCAGCAACGTCCCCGCCTGATGGTGTTTCGCGTGGCCGCACGCCATCACGATCGTCTCCCACCACGTGTCCAGGTGGGCTCGGTCGATCAGCGTCTCCAGATAGTCCTGCTCGGTCGCTTCGTTGGCGGCCAGGCACTCCTGGAATGTTCGGTGCACGAAGTCGACCCGGTCCCGCACCGGCTCGCGGAGTACCCCGCTGCGTTCCAAAAGGTGATCCAGCACTTCGTCCGGCGTGTGGTCGACGTGTGGCAGCGACGGCAAGCGCCGGGCTAGGTGCTGCCGGACGCGATCCTTGGGCAGTTCCACCTTCGAAGCCATGGTGAGCCGCCACGCCAGATCGCCGAGCAGGATCTGCTTCTGCGCCTCCGTGAGGATCACGCCGATCTTGCGCTCCGCATCGCGCAGGTGCAGCAACATGGACAGCGCCTTGCGGTACAGATCCATCCGGTCCCGCGGTAGCTCCGACCGGTGGGCCAGATTGAGCGCGCACAACATCGCGCAAAGCAACGGGCTCGCGGCCAGAGTTCGTAAGTGCGGCCGGCTGTCCAGTTGGTTGAGCAGCCGCCTCTGGACCGCGGGCAGGTCGGTGTCCGACCTCACTGTGCCGCCGGCTGCGGCCGCCTTGTGCCAACGCTCCACCAGCGCTCTGATGTCGTCGGCGTTCATCGGCTCGAGCAGGACGCAGCTGAACCCTTCCTGGAGCAACCAGTTCTGGTCCGCCGCGGCCGTGCGGGAGGTCACGACGATCACGTTGGCCGGGAAAGCCAGCGCCAGCTCTCGCAGCCACGCCTTCACCTCGCGACGGTGGCCGGTGCCCACCTCGTCGACCCCGTCGACCAGGACCATGGCCCGGCCCGCATCGAGCAGGCGGCGTGCCCAGCCCTCCGGCGGCGCCAGCATCGGCGCGATGTGCGCGACGAACTCTTCCGGACGCGGTAGCGGCTTCGCGGCGAAGGAGCGCAGCCGGATCGGGAACGGCACCCGGCCGTTCCAGTCGGCGAGCTTGCCGGTGAACCGGCCGCCAGCCGCCGTCACGGCCAGCCAGTCCAGCAGCGTCGTCTTGCCCGACCCGGCCTCCCCACGCACCAGGACCCGGATGGTGCCGCTCAGGGCCGTCTCTACTCGCATGTTCGCGCTACCCGCGTGATCTTGTCGCTTTTCGAACCACAACTCGTCGATGCGACGGTCGGCCGCGCGGGATTCGCCCTCGGGCGAGACGCTCAAGCTCAGGTAGGCGACCGTCAGTGGCAACGCTGGCTGATCGTCCATCGTTAGACCGAGCAGTTCGAGCCGGTCGAGGTCACGGGCGAGCAAGCTCAGATACGTCGCCTCGAACTCGGCGTCGTGATCCGTGCCGTCCGGGGCCGTGAGGCTCGTCTTCGGGAGCCGGGCCAGCAGCTCCTCCAGCTGGTCACTCTGCTTGCTCAGTCGCCCCAGCAGCTCCGCCAGTGCGCGCGGCTGGAACGACGGCAGGTGCCGGACCACCTGCACCAGGTGCCGGCACGCCTGGTCGAGCGCCAGCTCGTACAGCGCCGCCGCCTTCGGCGCGAGGTGCCGCGAAGCCGCCAGGTCGGGCAACGAACCGCGGATCTTGCGAGCCAGCTGCTCGGGATCCGCGTCCGCCGACAGCAACGCCTCGTCCGACAGATCCGCTTTCGTCAGCGCGTCTTCAACCGCGAGGAAAGCCGCGTCGATTTCGTTCTGCGGCAGCGTCGAGAAGCGGTCCGCGAGGACCTGCTCCAGCTGCTCGGCCACCTGCATGCCGATGTTCTGGACCAGGTTCTCCAGCTTGCGCCGCTCGAGCGGCCCCTTCAGCTCACCAGCCGCCAGGTCGACCAGGTCAGCAGACCGCGCGACGCTGGCCTTCCGCCGTTGCAGCCACGACTTCGCCGCCGTTGAAGCGATTTGCCCGCCAAGCTTCAGCGCCGGTGCTTCCAAGCCCGTCAAAACCGTCCTCCCGCCCTCAGACCGCCGGATGTTTCCTGGCGGACCGAGGGAGGACAAGCCTGCAAGCGGGTGGAAGAAGTCAGGAAGCCAGGCCGAGGTCCCGGATCAGCTTCGCCACGTGGCCGGTCGCGCGGACGTTGTAGAACGCGTTCGCGATCTTGCCCTCCGGGTCCACCACGAACGTCGAACGGATCACGCCCATGTAGGTCTTGCCGTAGTTCTTCTTCTCGCCGTACGCGCCCCAGGCCTCGATCACCGTTTTCTCGGGGTCGCCCAGGAGCGGGAACGTCAGGCTCTCGTTCGCGGCGAACTTCGCCAGCTTCGCCTGCGTGTCCGGGGAGATGCCGATGACCTGGTAGCCCGCGTCGTTCAGCTCGGCGAGGTTGTCGCGGAAGTCGCACGCCTGCTTGGTGCAGCCCGGCGTGCTCGCCGCCGGGTAGAAGTACACGACGACGGACTTGCCGCGGAAGTCGCGCAGCGAAACGTCCTTGCCCTCGCTGTCGGGCAGGGTGAAGTCCGGGGCTTCGTCGCCGGGGGAAAGTCGCTCGGTCATGAACCGAGCGTAGCGTCAGGCCGGACCGCAGTAGGTGACCGCGGCGGGCTCGGTCGCGCTAGGGCGGACCTGCAGGCGCAGCTGGGCCGGCTCCTCCGGGACCGCGAACGCCAGCGTGACGTGCACCGAACGGCCCGACGGCACGTCCTTGCCCGCGTCCGCGATGCCGGTGAACCCCTGCGTCGTGTCCACGACCTGCTTGACCGGGCTGCCCGACGAGGTCGCGGTGACCGTGAGGCCCGAGAGCTTGTACGTCGTCGCGCCGTCGTTGGTCAGCTCGACGTCGAACGCCGCGCCGCGCGCGCTGCGCGGGTACGCCGACGCGCTGGGCTGGAACGACTTGGGCGAGCCGACCGAGATGGTGAGGCCGCTGGGGAACCGGTGATCGGCGCCGAACTTGAGGTCGTTGCCCGCCTGCGAAGCCGACGCGCCCGCGCCCGCCGGCGAACCCGCGCCGAGCGCCGCGGTGCCCTCCTGCGCCGAAGGGACCCCGCACGCCACCGCCAGGGAAAGCAGTCCTGTGGTGAACATGATCTTGCACGTGCGCGCGAGCGCCATCGCGGGTACTCCAGTCGGCGGGTCGGGGGTGCCGTTCGGCAACGGGGCGTGCCGGGCGAACCCGCTCCACTCTGGCCGTGATCGCGCGGGGTTACGAGGAAACACAGGGGGTTGTCGCGCACCTGGTGCCGCGCCGTGGCCAATCCGTGACCGGAACGGCACGGGTGGTGACAATCACCACCGACATGCCACTTAAACCGCGAGCGCGAACAGCAGGATGAAGATCGCCACGCCGGCCACCCACGCGGCCATCAGCCAGCCGAAATCGCGCACCGGGTCGACCGCGCGGCTCTCCTCGCCGGGCACGTAGACGCCGCGTTCCTCGAACCAGTCGGCCCAGCGGGTGAACCAGCTCAACGGGTTGCGCGACGACATGCTTCACCTCCGGGCACCGGCATCCCCGTCACAGTACGGGTTCGGCCGGGTACACCGTAAGGCACGGGACCGGTCACCGCCCGTAACTTCGATGTACCACGGCCGAGTGAAGCTCGGCGTCGCTCGTGTAGAAGCTCAGACGACGCCGTTGCGCTGCAGGATCGATACCGCGCGGACGGTCGCGTACCCCCGCCATTCGAGCTCCGCGGCGGGCGAATAGCTCGCGAAATCGACGCGCCAGCCGCCGTCGTCCTGCTGCTCCGAGGCGAGCCGCTGCAGCTCCGCTTCGATGACGGCGTCCGCGAACAACGTGCGGGCGGGGCGGTCCGGCAGCGGCGCGAAGTCCAGTGCCCGCAGGGTTTCCCCTTCGGAACCGCCGGCCACCGGGACCAGGCCGTCGGGCGAGACGTACGCGGCCAGCCGGTCCAGCAGCGGGGCCGCCTCGGCGTGGAAGTCGTGCGCCGCGTCCACCACGCCCACCGCGAACGACAGCGCGATCGCGTGCGGTGCTTCGGAAAGCGCGCGGATTTCGCGGAAGCAGTATTCGGTCGCGGCGGCCAGCCACGGGTGGTCGCGCACCGCGCGGTCGTGGCGGGCGACGCGCAGCGCGACGCCGGCGGCGAACGCCGTGCTCTGCAGCGTCGCCTCCTTCGGGTCGGCCTGGACCCAGAAGGGCGCGCAGCCGGCCGGGTCGGCCACGGGCAGGGCGAAGGGCAGGCCGCCGTCCGGGGTCGACACCGAGGCCAGCCAGTCGCAGAGCGCGGCGGCGTGCGGGGTGGTGTCCGGGCCGAGCTCTTCGAAGACCTCGAAGGCGTGCAGCGCGCCGCCGGGCTGGCTTTCCGGCGCCCGCAGGTCGGGCTCGAGGCCCCAGCCGTAGCCCCCGTCGGGGTTGCGGTAGCCGTCGACGGCGGCCAGCACGGCGTCGGCGTGAGCTTCGCCGCGAAGCAGCTCGAAGCGGCGTCGGTCGAGGAGCCGGGCGTGCGTCGCCATGAACGACGCCGCCGCGGAAAGGTTCACAGCCATGCGCTCAGCCTCGCACCGGCGCGGGCGCGGGTCTTGAACGGATCGGACGTCACGGCAGCTGCGGCCCCGGCGCCGCCGCCGCGCGCAGCCGGGCCGCGTCTTGACCGGGCGGGGCGCCGAAGAGGCGGCGGTACTCGCGGTTGAACTGCGACGGGCTGTCGTAGCCGACGAGGTGCCCGACGCCCGCGACGTCGCCCGCGCCGGCCAGCAGCAGCGAACGGGCCTCCTGCAGGCGGATGCGCTTCTGGAACTGCAACGGGCTCATCGCGGTGACCGCGCGGAAGTGCCGGTGGAACGCCGACGGGCTCAGTCCGCTAAGCCGCGCGAGCTCGTCGATCCGCATCGGCTCGGCGAAGTTCTCGCGGATCCACCGGATCGCGCGGCCGACGTGGGCCAGCCCGCTGTCGGCCAGGCCGAGCTGGCGGACCAGACCGCCGTGCGGGCCGGTCAGCAGCCGCCAGAGGACCTCCCGCTCGATCAGCGGGGCGAGCACGGGCGCGTCGGTGGGGTGGCCGACCAGTCGCACCAGCCGGACGACGGCGTCGAGCAGCTCCGGGCTCGCGTCCCCGGTCGCGATCGGCGACGCCGGCGGCGTGCGCGGGAACCGGCCCGGTGGGGCTTCGAGCAGCAGCGGGGCGATGGCCGCGGGCCGCAGCGCCAGGCCCACGCCCAGCGCCGGCGTCTCCGGCGTCGCGCCGACGAAGTGGCCGGTCACCGGCAGGTCCGTGCCGACCAGCAGGTACTGCCCGGCGCGGTACTCGTGCACCTGCTCGCCGAGGAGCAGGCGTTTGCCGCCCTGGGCCATGACGACCAGCAGCGGCTCGGCCAGCGAGTGGTGCGGTTCGCTGGTGTCCACTTCGGACAGCAGCAGGCCCGGGATCGGCGTGCGCAGGTCGGCGCGCGCGTGGGCGGCGACGAGGTCGCGGAGCTCGGTCAGCACGTCTCCAGGGAAGCACGCCCGCTTGCTCGTGACAATCCAGGTTGCGCGGATCGTGCAAGAACCCGCGTCGATCGATCTACCGCTGAGCTGGGTGTTCACGGTTTCCTGGTGGTACCAATCCGACACCGGAGGAGAGTTCCATGCCACTCGACCACTACGTCACCCTCGGCCGGTCCGGGCTGCGCGTCAGCCCGTTCGCGCTCGGCGCGATGACCTTCGGCGAGGATCCCGGCGGCGCCGGCTGCGGCGTCGAGGAGTCCGAGAAGATCCTCGCGACCTACCTCGACCTCGGCGGGAACTTCGTCGACACGGCCAACTTCTACACGAACGGCCACTCGGAGAAGATCCTCGGCGACTTCTTCGCCGCGCACCCGGGACGCCGTCAGCACGTCGTGCTGGCGTCGAAGTTCTTCGGCAACATGTTCCCCGGCGATCCCAACGGCGGCGGCGCGGGCCGCGCGTCGATCATCGCCCAGCTCGACGAGTCGCTGCGCCGGCTGCGGACCGACCACCTCGACCTGTACTGGCTGCACAACTGGGACCGCCACACGCCGATCGAGGAAACCCTGCGCACCCTCGACGACCTGGTGCGCGCGGGCAAGATCCGCTACGTCGGTTTCTCGAACACCCCGGCGTGGGTCACGGCGCAGGCCCAGACGACGGCGTTGCTGCGGGGCTGGACGCCGCTGGTCGCGCTGCAGGTCGAGTACTCGCTGCTGGCGCGGACGGTGGAGGGTGAGCTGGCGCCGTTCGCGCTCGACCAGGGGATCGCGCTGACGCCGTGGAGCCCGCTGAAGAACGGCTTCCTGTCGGGCAAGTACCGGCGCGGCTCGTCGGCGCCGGACTCGGCCCGCGCGGCGTTCGTGGGTGGCCCGTCGGATGCGGAGTACGCGGTGATCGATCTCGTCGCGGAGATCGCTTCGGCGCTGGAGACGACGCCGGCGGCGGTTTCCCTGGCGTGGCTGCGGGCGCGGCCGGGGACGGTGGTCCCGATCGTCGGCGCCCGGCGGCTGGAGCACCTGACGGGCAACTTGGCGGGCTTGGACGTCACGCTCTCGGCATCGGACCTGGCGCGCTTGGACGAGGTTTCGGCGCCGACGCTGGACTACCCGGCCCCGATGCACGGCGCCCAGCGGGCGATGCTGCAGTTCGCGGGCGCGACGGTCGACGGCGAACCGTCCACTGTGTACCCACCGCTGCTGCAGAGCGACGTGCGCTACTGACCTTTCACGCGGGTGAGGACGTCATCGAGGCCGCGGCGGATCCGGTCGTCGTCTTGCGACGCGGTCCGGAACTGTTCGTTGATCCCGCCGGGTGTTTCGTGCTTGCGGGCGAGTTCGCCGAGGGTGCCGTCGTGGTCGGCGAGGGTGCGGCCGAGTTCGCCGTAGACGTGGGCGACGTAGGCGTCCGCTTGGCTGACCCCGTTGTCGGCCATCCAGTTCGCGATTGCGGCGAGCTGGGCGAGGTGCGCGGAGAAGGTGGCAGTGGCGGCGCTGAACGTGGCCAGGGCCGTCTCGTCTTCGGGGACGACGACGTCTCCGACGCTTTCGAAGAGCGCCCGGGCGTCGGGGTCGTCGGGGAACACGGCGGTGCGGCTCGCCCGCCGGCTCGCGGTGGGCAGCGGGATGGAGCGGACGACCCGGCGCGCGGGGGCGGCCCATTCGTGCAGCTGCGCGAGGCTGGTCGCGGCAACCGCGCTGACGACGACGTGCTCCGGCCGGAAGGTGAGTTCCGCCAGTACGTCTTGGACGATCTGTGGGCGCACGGCGATGACGACGACGTCCGCGCGGTCGAGCACTTGCTGGTTGTCGTGGCAGACCTCGGCGTTGGGGAAGCGGGCGGCGAGGTCGTGCGCGAGATCGCGGTTGCGCGGCGAGAGGAAGACGGCGGGCGGGTCGGAGACGTCCGAGCTGAGCCCTTCGACAATGGCGGCGGTGAGCTCGCCGGTACCCACGAACCCGTACGACTGCATGGCGAACCCTAACCGCGGAAGGTCCGCCGGTAGGTGTCCGGGGGCGACGAGCGGCCCCGCCGCTCCCAGGGGGCGTCCCCAGGTCGATTCTATCGGGGCCGCCCGACAAAACCGGCTGTTCGGGCCTGTGACGGCGCACCTATCCACAACGGCCCCGGCCTGTGGACAATCGGAGGAACCGTTGGGACACAACGACTCCGCGGCCGAAGGAATCGCCGCCGGACCCTATCCGCGGAACGTCCGCCGATACGCGTCCGGGGGCACGCCCACCGTCCGGTTGAAATGCCGGCGCAACGTCGTCGCCGTTCCCATGCCCACCGACGCCGCGATCCTCTCCACCGGTGCGTCCGTTTTCTCCAGCAGCTCCTGGGCGCGCCGGATTCGCTGGGTCAGCAGCCACTGCAACGGCGTCGTGCCCGTTGCCGCGTGGAAGTGGCGGGTCAGGTGGCGGGTGCTCACCTTTGCCTGGCGGGCCAGGTCCTCCACCGTCAGCGGCTGGTCGAGGCGGGCGGTGATCCACGGGAGCAGCGCCGCCAGCGGGTGGTCGTCGCGGGCTGGGACCGGTGTGGCCACGTACTGGGCCTGGCCGCCCGCTCGGTGCGGGGGCACCACCAGGCGGCGGGCGACCGCGTTGGCCGCCGCCGGGCCGTGGTCGGCTCGGAGCAGGTGCAGGCACAGGTCCATCGCCGCCGCCTTGCCCGCCGATGTCAGCACCCTGCCGTTGTCGACGTACAGCACGTCCGGGTCCACCGTCACGCGCGGGAAGCGGGCGGCGAGGACGTCGGTGTGGGCCCAGTGCGTCGTCGCGCGGAGGCCGTCCAGCAGGCCGGCCGCGGCGAGCACGAACGCGCCCGTGCACAGGGATGCCACCCGCGCGCCGGCCGCGTGGGCCGCCCGCACCGCGGCGAGCAGGTCGGCGGGCGGGGCCACGTCTACGTCGGCCCAGCCGGGTACGAGCACCGTGCCGGCGCGCGCCAGGCGGTCGAGGCCGTCGTCGGGTTCCAGGAGGAACCGGCCGACGCGGACCGGTGCCGAGCCGCAGACGGCGAAGTCGTACCTCGGGTCGTCGCCGAACACCTCCGACGCGATCGTCAGCTCGAACGACAGCATCCCGTCGGTGGCGGCCAGCGCGACAGCGTGCATGTCCGAAAGTGTACGCAGCACGGCGTTCCAGACACTGTCGCGAACGCGCAACGATCTCCAGGATTGTCCGCATGACTTCGGTACTGGTTTACGGCGCTTACGGACACACTGGCCGCTTCGTGGTGGCTGAGCTGCGCGAACGCGGCTTCATGCCGGTCCTTTCCGGCCGCGACGCGGCGAAGCTCGCTGGAGGACGGCCGGCCTCGGTCGACGACCCGGCGGCGCTCGACCGCGCGCTGGAGGGCGTCGCCGCGGTGATCAACTGCGCCGGCCCGTTCGCCGCGACGGCGCGACCGCTGATCGAGGCGGCGGCGCGCGCCGGCGTGCCGTATGTGGACGTCGCGGCCGAGATCGAGGCCAACCTCGACACGTTCGCGCTGGACGCCGGCACGGTGGTGGTGCCCGCGATGGCGTTCTTCGGCGGCTTGGCCGACCTGCTGGCGACGGCGGCGATGGGCGAGTGGGCGGCGGCCGACGAGATCCACGTGGCGTACGGGCTGAGCGGCTGGCACCCCACGCCCGGCACCCTCGCGGCGGGCAAGGTGTCGCGCGAACGCCGTGGCGGCAAGCGCATCCGCTTCGCGGGAGGCCGGCTGGAGCACCGCGAGGACGCACTGCCGTCGCAGGACTGGACGTTCCCCGACCCGCTGGGCCCCAAGCAGGTGCTCGGCGAGTTCTCGATGGCGGACATCGTGACGATCCCGAGTCACCTGAAGGTCGCCGACGTCACCAGCTACATGACGACGGACGCGGCGAACGGCCTGGCGGCGGCGAACGAGCGCGACGCGGCGGAGACGTTCGTGGTGGACGTGGTGGTCCGCGCGGGCGGCGAGGAGCGCCGGGCCGTCGCCCGCGGCGAGGACATCTACGCGGTCAGCGCGCCGCTGGCGGTCGAAGCGGTGGAGCGGATCCTGAGTGGACGGACAAAGGCGACAGGCGTCGCGTCGGCAGGAGAGATGTTTGACGCGGCCGAATTCCTGAAGGCCCTCCACCCGCACATCGTGGTCGAACTCAGCTGAGCTCGGCTCCGCGGTAACCGCCCGGCGTAGTGGCGTACTCGCGCCGAAAGGCTTTGGAGAAGGCAAAGGCCGACCCGTACCCGACGGCCGCGGCGACTTGCGCGACCGGCCGATCGGACTCGCGGAGCAGCTGCGCGGCGGTGGTCATCCGCCACCGGGTGAGGTAGGTGAGCGGCGGCTCGCCGACCAGCGAGGTGAACCGCCGGGCGAAGGCGGCCCGCGACAGCCCGGCCGCGGCCCCGAGCTGCTCAACGGTCCAAGCACGAGCGGGATCACCGTGAATGGCGTCAAGAGCCCGCGCGGTAACGGGATCGGCGAGCGCACCCGACCACCCGGCAGCATCGGCCGTCTCCTGCAGCCAGGCACGCAGCATGTAGACGAGCAGGGCATCGACGAGCGAGGGAGCGACAACGGCAGCACCGGGCGGGTGCGCGGCGAGCTCGTCACCGAGAAGCTGGACGAGCGCCCGCAACCCGGGATGCCGCCCCGGCACAGCAGGCAGGTGCAGCACCTCGGGCAGGTCCCGCAGCAGCGGATGCGGCCGGTGCCGCCGCAGCCGGTAGGCCCCGCAGACGATGGTCGCGCGAGCACCCGGACCGGGCACCGAGACACGCCCGAAGGGCGTGGTCGCGGAGGGCCGAGTGGGCCGGAAGTCGATCAACGGAGTACCGGGCATCGAGGTCATGGCATGCGGAACACCCCGCCCGAGCAGCACAACGTCTCCAGGCCCGAGTTCGACGGGCTCGAAGTCAGGACCACCGGCCAGCGGAGTAAGCCAGGAGGTGCCTTGCAGGACAACGTGGAAGGAGGCCCCGGTGACGTGGTCGAACCGCAGCCCCCAGGGAGCACAGGCCTCGGTGTGAGCAGCAACAGGAGTACCAGCCCGCAGGGCGGCAAGAACATCGGCAAGCACATCCACAGGTCCACGATAGCGAGACGATCAGACAAGGCAACAAGAGTTTGAGCCATTCACCGTCTCGCAAGAAGCCCATAGCTTGAAGCAATGACAGTGTGGATCGAAGGTGCAACAGGCAAGGCGGGCCGACGAGTGGTGGAGGCCTTGACGAAGGCAGGGGTCCCGGTACGGGCAGCAAGCCGCCACCCAGGCGAAGCAAACGGCCTGGTGACGCCGGTGAAGTTCGACTGGTACGACGAATCGACGTGGACGACGGCGCTGGGCGACGCGGACGCGGTGTTCCTGAAGGGTCTGGACAGCAACGACAAGGCGGCGACGATCATCACCCGCTTCCTGGAGGCGGCGCCATCGGTGACGAGGGTGGTGCTGATGTCAGCGGTGGGGGTCGACAAGGCACCGGAGGACGCACCGCGCCGAGCGGTCGAGCGAGCGGTCCAGGAGGCGGGCAAGACCTGGACGATCCTGCGCCCGAGCTGGTTCTTGCAGAACTTCGACGAGGACGAGTGGGTCTTCGCAAGGGCGTTGCGCGAGAGGAACGAGCTGTACGCGGGAACCGGCAAGAGCAAGGTCGGTTTCACGGACACAAGAGACCTGGCAGAGGCGGCGGCAAAGGTCCTGACAGAGAAGGGCCACGAAGGCCGCGGCTACACGATCACGGGCCCAGAGCAGCTGACGTTCACAGAGATGGCAGAGCTACTGGCAGAGACATCGGGCCGCCCGATCCACCACGTGGACGCAACACCGGAGGAGCACCGAGCACACTTCGCAAAATCAGGCCGCCCGGAGGCCTGGGTAAACCACATGCTGCACCTGTTCAAGCAGGTGAGAGCAGGAGTATTCAGCCCGATAACGGAAGACTTCGAGCACTTGACGGGAAAGAGGCCGAGAACGCCGAAGGCGTACGCAGAGGAAAACTGGCAGCCAACGACACAAAGCTGACCACGAGCAGGAGCGGGGGTCCCGGGGGCGAAGCCCCTGGGGGAGGGGGTTCGGGGGCGAAGCCCCCGAGAAGGGGGTCCGGGGGCGAAGCCCGCCGGGCGGGGTCTGGGGGTTGCACCCCCAGAGAACACGACGAAGTGAAGCCCGGCGGAGGCAGCGAAGCGCCGAGCAAGGAGCGGAACGTGGGCCCGGAGAGACTCGAACTCTCACTGGCATGGACCTAAACCATGTGCCTCTGCCAATTGGGCTACGGGCCCGCTGCAGTTGGCAGCGTAGCGTGCGGCGTGGCCGGTGCGGTGGGTGCGGGGCGGTCGTCTAAGTTGGGGTTCGGTAGTTGTTGCGGCGAGGAGGACATGTGGCTCGCGATCCGGAGACGATCGAGCGTGAGATCGAGCAGGCGAGGACCGCTTTGGCGGCGACGCTCGATCAGCTGACCGTCAAGGCGGACCCCAAGAAGCTCGCGGATGCGGCGCAGCGTGGGGTGCGCGCGAAGCTGGACAACCCGAAGGTGAAGTACCCCTTGATCGGTGGGGGGATCCTCGTGGTGGTCCTGTTGGTGCGCAAGCTCCTGAAGTAGGGGTGTCTCAGGCGCGGGCCTGCTCGGCTGTCTTCTCGGCGGCCGGGGCGGGCTCGGCCGCGGGCTTGCTTTCCTCGACGGCTTTGGGGAGCTGCTTGCTCGGGGGCAGCGCCGGCTTCTTGTCCGCGGCGGCCTTCTCGGTGGTCTGCTGCTTCGGCACGCTGCCGGGCGGTGGGACCTCGAGCGGGGGCAGCTTGGGGAGGGTCAGCCGGGCTGTCATGTAGGCCTGGGTGAACTCGAACGCGCTGCCGTTGAGCAGGTGGACGACGGTGGTCTTGCCTTCGCCGCCGAGCTCTTCGACCAGCTGGTCGGCGCGGTCGCGCGCGGCGATGATGCCGGGTGCTCGCGCGGTGAGCTCCTTGCCGTGGCCGCTGACCGTGATCGCCCAGTCGGCGTCGTCTTGGACGTACGTCGCCGTGATCATTTCCACCATCTGCCTCACGCCCCTCTCCCTCTCAGCATGCTTTACACAACCGTGACGCGGCTACCGCATTCCCATGACGCGCATCCTTTGGAAATGTCACAGTCGCGCCCCCTCTCGGCTGCGCAAAGTCCAGCACACTTTCTACCGTGTCCTCGATACCGTAGAGCAACTCTGTGTCACACGACACGACAGCGCTGAGTAACGACCGAATGGCCTAATGCACTTGCAGACTACCGTGCACGGTGCTGCAGGCCGCTCCACAGCACGTCCATGGCGTATTCGGTGGCTGTCTCGGGGCTCACTTCGTCGTGGCGCTCACACCAGATCGCGAGCCGTTCGCACGCTCCGACCACGAATTCCGCGGCCGCTTCGGCTCGCAGGTCGTCGCCGCTGTCGAAGTGGCCGCTCATCAGGGCGGCGATGAGGTCGGTCTGCTGGCGGCGGGTCTCCTCGACCTCGTCGGCGGCCGGCGTGCCGATGAGGGCCATCTCGTGCCGTAGGAGCGACCACGCCTGGCGCCGTTCGCGGATGAAGACGAAGAAGGCCAGCAGGCCGCGGCGCAGGGCGTCCTCGGCGGTGGCCGCGCCGACGGTCGCCTGCTCGGTGACTTCGCGCAGGACCGAGCGGGACTCGCGGATGCAGGCCAGGAGCAGGCCTTCCTTCGAGTTGAAGTACTCGTAGAGCATCGGCTTGGAGACGCCCACCAGTTCGGCGATCTCGTCCATGGACGCCGCCGCGTAGCCGCGCGCCGAAAACACCTCTTCGGCGACCTCGACCATCTGCCGCATCCGCTCGGCCCGGGGCATGCGCTTGCGCTTCGCGGTGGTCACGGGCGACACTCTACCGGTAGTAACCTACTCTGAGTAAGCTGGACGACGAGTAACAGGCAACCGGGAGGCGCGATGGGCAACCGCACGGAGACCGGGGTCGTCATCGTCGGGACCGGGTTCTCCGGTCTCGGCATGGCGATCCAGCTGCGCAAGGAGGGGCGCGACGACTTCGTCATCCTCGAAAAGGCGCACGACGTCGGCGGCACGTGGCGGGACAACAGCTACCCCGGGTGCGCGTGCGACATCCCGTCGCACATGTACTCGTTCTCCTTCGAGCAGAACCCGGGCTGGTCGCGGGCGTACTCGCCGCAGCCGGAGATCTGGCGGTACATGCGCGAGGTGGCCGACAAGCACGACCTGCGCCGGTTCACCCGCTTCGGCCAGGAGATGACCGGCGCCCGCTGGGACGCCGACGAGAACCGCTGGCACGTCGCCACGAGGGGCGGCGACGAGTTCGTGGCGAACGCCCTGGTCGCCGGGGTCGGCGCCCTGCACCTGCCGATGATCCCGGAGCTGCCCGGCATCGAGAAGTTCGAAGGCCCGGCCTACCACTCCGCGCGGTGGCGGCACGACGTCGACCTGAAGGGCAAGAAGGTCGCCGTGATCGGGACCGGCGCCAGCGCGGTCCAGTTCGTGCCGAAGATCGCGCCCGAGGTCGAAGAGCTGACGCTGTTCCAGCGGACGCCGCCGTGGATCATGCCGAAGGCCGACCACGAGATGTCCGGGCGCACCCGCGCGCTGTTCAAGGCGTTCCCGCCGGCCCAGCGCGCCTACCGGAACCTGCTGTACTGGCTGCTCGAAGCGCGCGCGATCGGCTTCAACGGCCAGTCGTGGGTGATGAAGCTGGGGCAGCGCCTGGCCAAGCGCAACATCGACCGCGCGATCACCGACCCGGCGCTGCGGCGCAAGGTCACCCCGGACTACACCATGGGCTGCAAGCGCGTGCTCATCTCCAACGACTACTACCCGGCGCTGGCGCGGGACAACGTCGACGTCGTGACCGACGGCGTGCGCGAGGTCCGGGAGCGCAGCGTCGTGGACGCGGCCGGGGTCGAGCACGAAGCCGACGTCATCATCTACGGCACCGGCTTCCACGTCACCGACGCCTTCGACGACCTGGAGATCGTCGGCCGCGAGGGCCGGAACCTCGGCAAGGAGTGGGCGACCGAGGGGATGCGGACGCACCTCGGGATCACCGTCGCCGGCTTCCCGAACCTGTTCTTCCTGCTCGGCCCGAACACCGGGCTCGGGCACAACTCGGTCGTGTTCATGATCGAGGCCCAGATCTCCTACGTCGCCGAGGCGCTGCGGCTGGCCCGAGGCAAGGCGATCGAGCCCAAGCCCGAGGTGCAGGAGCGGTTCAACACCGCGATCCAGCGCAAGCTCGCGAAGGGCATCTGGACGCGCGGCGGCTGCAAGAGCTGGTACTTGGACGCGAAGGGCGTCAACCGGACGATCTGGCCGGGCTTCACCTGGCGGTACTGGCTGGACACGCGCAAGGTGCGCCGCGAGGACTTCCTGGTCGGCTGACCCGCACGCGGTCCCCGCCGGCGGAGGAGGCCGGCGGGGACCGCGGGGATCAGCGGGAGGCGTAGCGGCGCAGGCGCGAAATCAGGTCCACGGTCGGCAAGCCGCACAGCTCGGCCATGCGCTCCAGCGCCGGCAGGTCGAGCGCGATCTCGCCGGCCCCGTGCTCGCCGGTCCGGTGCAGCCGGTCCTCGGCCCAGCGGCGCAGCGGCAGCAGGTCGTCGGAGGCGTCGGCGACGACCTTGCGCAGGTCCACGCGGACCCGGCCCGGCTCGTCGACGAACACCCGGCGGTGCACCTTGGCCAGCAGGTCCTGGGGCAGTTCGTCCATCGCGACGCACAGCTCGACCAGGCGCACCACGGAGCACTGTCTGGTGCCCAGTTCGTAGGTGGCCAGCGTCTGCAGCGAAATCTCGCTCTGCAGGTGCTGGTTCAGCTCCTTGCGCGTCCAGCCTCGGCTGCGCCTGAGCTTGCGGAGCTCGTCTCCGAGAATCCGCTGATACTCCTCAGCGTCGATCAGCACATCAATGTCCCCTGCCGTGCTCTCCCGCGGCACTCGCACGGTGGTGACAAGTTTCCCGTGCAGGTGCACCCTCACGTGTATGTAAGTGCGCAGGTGCCCGGCCCTTACGCGATTTCGGGCATGTCTTTGATACCGATTGCGCGAGTTAGGCCGATCGGGTTAACAACAGGTGGCCATGCGTGCAAATTGCAGTTTGCAGGCCCCGGAAATGGTTGCTACGACGCTGGTACCAGCCGTCTTTCAGTTGACGCAGGGAACGCCTTCGGCGGTGATCGGCTTGTCGTCGGCGGCCGGCGGCGGAGCCGGGGCCTGCGACGTCGCGCCCGCGGCGGCACCCGACCCGGCGCTCGCGTTGGAGCTGGTGCCCTCGTAGTCGGCGCCGAGGAACACCATCACGTGTCCGGCCGCGACGCTCTTGTCCTCTTGGATCGTCGGCGAGCCGCCGAGGGCGTCGGCGACGGCCTGGCCCTTGTCCTTGCCGCCCTTGGGGACCCAGATGACCGTCGTCTTGCGCGCGGTCGCGTTCGCCGTGTCGCCGGAGGTGAAGCCCTTGGCGTCGAGGGTCTTGGCGACGCTCGCGGCCAGGCCGGTCTTGCCCGAGGCGTTGCGGACGTCGACCGTGGTCGCCTTGTTGGCGGGGTCGGCCTGCTGCGCCGGCGGCGTCGTGGCGCCCGGCTGCGGCCCGGCGAGGCTCTGGACGAACTGCTTCACCTCGGCCGGGTCGACCTGGATGGCCGTGCCGTCTTCGGGGGTCTTGTACTCGACGTTCTTCACCGGGATCGTGCGGAACTCGAGCTGGCCGCCGGTCAGGCCCTTCATCTGCTGGGCGAACCCGAAGATGTCCCAGTTCTGGTTGAGCACGACCGACTTCTTGATGGCGTCGATCAGGTCGGACAGCTTGCTCGGGTTGGTCAGCGTGCCCGCCGAGAGCACCTTGCGGGCCATCCCGGCCATGAACACCTGCTGGCGGACGACCCGGTCGAGGTCGCCGTTGGGCAGGCCGTGGCGCTGCCGGACGAACTCGAGCGCCTGCACGCCGGAGATCGTGTGCTGGCCCTTGGTGAAGTCCGCGCCGGAGTACTCGTCCTTGACGTTGTTGTTCAGGCAGACGTCGACGCCGCCGATGGCCTTCGTGATGTCGCTGAAGCCGAGCAGGTTGACCGCGGCGTAGTTGTCGATGGTCGACCCGGTGAGCTTCTCGATGGTCGCGATGAGCTCCTTCGCCCCGGCCTGGTTGGCCTTGACGTCGAGCTCCTTCGGGTCGGTGACGCCCTGCTTCTGCAGGTCCTTGCGGGCTTGCAGCATCGCCCGGGCGTAGGCGGAGTTGATCTTGTGCTTGCCGTAGCCGGGGATGTCCACGTAGGAGTCGCGCGGCAGCGACATCGCGACGGCCTTGCTGCCGTCGTTCGGGATGTGCACGAAGATCAGCGAGTCGGTGTTGAGCTCGCCGTCGGAGTCGCCGGCACGCAGCTCGTCGAGCACCTCGCGCGAGAGCGGGTTGCCCTGGGCGTCGGTGCGGCTGTCCAGGCCGACGAGCAGGATGTCGCGGGCGCCGTCGGCCGGCTTGTCGCCGCCACCGCCGTCGCTGAGCACGTTCGCGTAGTTCAGCCCGTTCACCAGGCCCTGCATGGCGGCCCACGCGTACCCGGTCAGGCCCATCACCAGCAGCGACACGACGGCCAGCGCGATCTTCGCGCCGCGGAAGGAGTTGCGGCGGGCGCGCGGCGCCGGGCGGTCCTGGGGGCGACGCGGGGGCGGACCGGCGCGGCGCGCGTCCACCGGCTCGCGGCGGGGCGCCGGACGGCGAGGGGGAGGGGTGCGCCGGCCTGGCTCGTCCTGCCGGGGGCGGGCGGGGCGGCGGCCGCCTTGCCCGGTCCGAGGCGGGTGATCCACGCGGGCTACTCCTCACTGCTCAGCTCGATGGTCCTGGGGTTGGGACGCATGGTGCCCTCACCTGGTTGCCGTAGCGTTACACATCCCCCCGCGAATGTGTCGCGCACCACCCAGTTTCCCGCATCCGCGCCGGTTACGCCTGGTCAGAGAGCCGGATCGCGGTCCGGCGGGCCGGCAGCAGCGTGCCGGCCGCCGCGAGCAGGGCGAACCCGGCCGTCGCCGCGTGGAGCGTGACGCCGAGGAGCTCGGACGTGCCGCCGCCGTCGGCGAACAGGAGCGAGGGCGCGCAGGCGAGCGCCGTGGCGAGCCAGGTGCCGGTCGCCGCGCCCGCCCCGAGCCGGATCGTGTGCAGCAAGAACACCCCGAGCAGCAGGTGCACAAGGCTCTGGATCGGGTCGAGCCGCAGGCCCAGCAGGTCGGCGTCGGCGGCCACCCCGCCGAAGCGGGTCAGCGCGAAGCCGAACACGCCGAGCGTCGCGTACCCGATGCCGAACGCGGCGGCGGCGCGGGTCAGGACGACCGTGCGGCGGCCGGGGAGCTCGGCCGCGCGGGGCCGCCGTCCGTGGTGGCTGTGCCGTTCGAACCACCAGAAGACGAGGGTCGCGGGCACCGCGAGCAGGCCGACCGCGACCAGCGTGCGCGGCCGGATCAGCCAGCTCAGCCCGTCGGCGATCCGGCCGGGCAGGTAGACGACGGCGACGAGCAGCAGCATCCCGGCGAGGAACGCCAGGTAGAGGCTCATCGGCGCGCGCACGACGAACCGGCACGCGGCGGCGACGCGGGGCCGGTCGCCGAGCCGGCTCAGCGGGCCGGCCACGAGCCCGAGCACGCCGAGCTGGACCAGGCCGAGCAGCAGCACGCCCCACGGCGGGGCCGACAACGCCGCCGGGGCGCCCGGGCTGCCGAGCAGGACGGGTGGCCCGTCCCGCAGGACACTCGCCACGGCGAGGCCCGCGACCCCGGTGGCGGCAGCCGCGGCGAGCAGCCGCCGAGACGGGCGTACGCCGTCAGCGTGCGCGAAGGCGAGTTGTTGGGCGAGGAGCGCGAGCGCGAACGTCGCCGCGAAGCGGGGCAGAGGCGAGCCGGTCGCGTCGGCGGCCAGTTCGCCGCCGACGACCAGCGCGAGCAGCCCGGCCGCGGCGCTCACCGGGGCGCGGCGGTGCAGGGCCAGCAGCGGCGGCGCGCAGACGATCGTCAGCAGGTAGACACCGAGCAGCCACAGCGGGTGCAGCGCGATCCGCATGACCGTCGCCGTCGTGCCGGCCGGGATGCCGAGGAGCTCGAGCGCGAGCGGCGTCAGGAGCGCGACGACGGCGAAGATCAACGCGGGCCGCAGCAGCGGGCTGGCGCGTTCGGCCAGGAAGTGGCGGTAGCCGCCGCCGTGCTCCTGCTCGGCGCGCCAGCCGGCGGCGTTGGCGTGGCCGCCGGCGAAGAAGATCAGCGGGACGAGCTGGGCGAGCCAGGTCAGCGGCCACAGCGACGTCTCGGCCGCGCCGGCCCAGTGCGCGAGCGCCGTCACCGACTCGCCGACGAGCAGCAGGACGACCCCGCCCGCGCCGAGCAGCGCCCACCGGCTGACTTCGGCGGGGGTGGCGGCGGGCGCCGGCGGCCGCGGCTCGCGGCGGGCCCGCAGCCAGCCGCGCAGCCGGAAGACCAGCAGGCAGGCGATCACGAGCACGCCGGCGACCATGGGCCCGATCGGGTCACCGACCGGCGGGCCCCAGCGCTGGTGCCACGAGTTGACGACCAGGCCCGCCGAGTAGAGCGTCGCGACGAGCCGGCAGGTGCCCGCCGAGTTCATCGGGTTGAGGTCGCAGGCGTGGTGCATGTCGTGGGAGAGCTGGTTGTCGAGCGCCGCGCGGACCTCGGGGCCGAGCGGGTGGCCCTTGCGGTCGGCGTAGCGCAGCAGGTCGTAGCCGAGGTCGTGCGCCTTGCACGGCACGGCGTAGTCCCACTTCGTGTTGTCGTCGCCCCACGGCGTCGAGCAGCCGCCGTCGGTGTGGACGGCGCGGACGGTGCCGTCGCGGGCCGGCATCGCGCCCGGGGTGACGCCGCTGAGCGCGGTGAAGTCCTTCGGCAGCCGCGCGAGCGCGTCGGGGTGCGGGCCGGGGTGCACGAGCGCGTCGATGGCGTTCTGGGCGGCCAGGACGTCGCCGGTGGGCGGACCCTGGTCCGGCGGGGCGGGCGGGCGCGAGGCGATCAGGCCGAAGGCGAAGACGACCAGCAGGACCAGCAGCAGCCAGCCGGACGTCGACCAGGGTCGGCGGACACGCTGCGGCTCGGTCGGGGCTGGCATGGGTCCAGGGTGCCAGCCCCGCTTCGGCGGCGACACGGGGCTAACCCCCGGAAGCCGGTTGCCCGATCGGGTGGTGCTCGGGGCTGCCCCTTCTTACGTTCCGCGCCCGGCCGCGGCCGGGGAGAATGACGGACGGGGGTGCGGCGACCGGGAGGGCGTGCGGTGGGCTCGCTTGTGGTGCCCGTGGAGAACACGGTGTGCGCGTTGCGCCGGCTCGCTCCCGGCGCGGCGTTGCGCTCGCCGGAGTCTCCGGAGCTGCGGGTGCTGGCGCGGGCGTTGCGGTCGTGTTCGCCAGCGGAGCTGGCCGCCGGTCATCCGGGTGCGGTGGTGCGGGCGGTGCTGAAGGCGCAGTCGCGGGCGCTCGACCGGGCGATGACGGGCCTGTTCGGCTCGGACGCCCCGGAGGCGGCCCGGCTGGTCCGGGCGGCCCGGTTCAGCGGGCGCGGCTCCCAGCTGTCGCGGGTCCGGGTGGAGCCGGGGTTGCGGGCGGCGGCGCTGGGCTGGGCGTCGGCGACGGGCGCCCGGTTGCTGGCCGACTCGCTGCGGGGCGTGCCGCTGGTTCCGGACACGGCCGACGGCCGGTTCGCGGCGGAGCTGGCGGTGGCGGCGTTGCTGCCGCGGGCGGAGGCGGGCGGGGAGGCCGTGGCGGTCGACGGCCGCGCCGGTTTTCTCGAGGCCCGGTCGGTGCGGGTGGGCGACAGCGGGTTCCGCGTCGACATCCGCGCGGACCCACCGGTGGAGCTGACGGGGGTCGGCGAGACCCTGGCGCTGCGGGCGCTGTGGTGGAACGGCCTCGACCGTGTGGCGGATGACCTGGGGCATGAGTATCTGATCGTGCGGAAGGACCCGGAGGGCGCGGGGGTGGTTCGGCACTGGTGCCACCCGCGGCCGGCCCCGGGGGCGAAGGTGTTGAAGCTGGAGTCGGCGGGGTACCGGGGCGAGTGCCTGCGGCTGGCACCGGCGGCGGTGCACGGGACTTCGGCGGAGGTGCTGGTGAAACGGGAGTTGATGGTCCGGCTGGGGGCTTAGCGCGGCGGGTTGCTGCTGCGGGGCTGGCGGGCGCCCGCTGTTTGGTTGGGCCTGGCGCGGCGGGTTGCTGTGCTGCGGTCCGCTTGGTGGGCTGGCGGGCTGGGGCGGCTGGCGGGCTGGCGCCGAAGTCCGGCTGGGCTTGGACCTGGTCTCAAAACTCGGCGTGTCGGTAGGTGAACCAACGGCCCGCCCCTGGCTCCGCACCCGCCCGCCGGTGGGCCCGGCCCGACGGACCGGAGGCCTGTCAGAGAGACTGGGGGCCAGTGCCCGCCCTCTCGACCTGGAGACTTTGATGCCGCAAGGGACCGTCCGTTGGTTCGACGCCGAACGGGGTTTCGGCTTCCTCGCGCCCGAGGACGGCTCGCCGGACGTGTTCGTGCACGCCTCCGAGATCGTCGGGGACGGCGGCGCGAGAGTGCTCCGCGAGGGTCAGACCGTCGTGTTCGAGGTCGGCGAGAACGACCGCGGGCCCCAGGCGCTGCGCGTTCGCGTCACCGCCGATGCGGCCACCGGCAGCGCCGTGGGCCTGCTCGGCACCATCAACTGGTACGAGCCGGGCAAGGGGTACGGCTTCGCGTCGCCGGACGGCGGCGGCGCCGACATCTTCGTGCACAGCTCCGCCATCGTGACCGGCGGCGTGGTCACCGAGGGGCAGCGGGTGGCCTTCCTGATCGTCGAAGGCGAGCGCGGCCCGCAGGCCGGGCACGTGATCCCGCTGGGAGCAGGGGCCGGCTCACCCGCTGCGGCTGGTACCGCGGACGGTGCCGACGGCACGGTGGCCTGGTACGACGAGGACAAGGGCTTCGGCTTCATCAACCCCGACTCCGGCGCCGGGGACGTCTTCGTTCACGCCCGGGCCCTGGCCGAGGGGCTGACGTGGCTCGCGGAGGGCGACCGCGTCGCCTACGAGGTGGCCAGTGGAGACAAGGGCCCGCAGGCCCGCGACGTGCACCTGGTCCAGGGCGCCGAGCCCCAGACGGCGCCGCAGCGGTCGGCACCTGCCGCGGCCGCAGGGCCGGCGGCGCGGGACGTGCCCGTACGAGGCGGCGAGGGCGTCGTCGCGCGCTACGACGGCGACCGCGGCTTCGGCTTCATCACCCCGGACGCAGGCGGCGACGATCTCTTCGCCCACGCGTCCGTGATCATGGGGTCGGAGCCGCTGCAGAAGGGTGACCGGGTCCGGTACGCGGTGCGTCAGAGCGACCGGGGCCCGCAGGCCGACCGCGTCGAACGCCTCTGAAGAGGCGGCCCCACCGCAGCTCGAGGCGTTCGAACCGCAGCAGCCAGGAGATGGTGCGTTCGACGACCCAGCGGACCCGGCCGAGGCGGGACTTGCCCTCAATCCCGCACCGGGCGATACGGACCTTGATTCCGCGGCGGGTCAGGCAGCGGCGGCAGCGGCGGTAGTCGTAGCCCTTGTCGGCGTGCAGCTTGCCCGGTCGGCATCGAGGCCGGCCCGCCCGGCCGTGGTGGCCGCCCACGGTCGGGTTCGTGTCCAGCAGCGGCTCGAACAGGATCCCCTCCAGCGCGGCACGTCATCGATCCGGGGCCGCCCGTCCGGACCGCGCGGCGCCGGTCGGGACGGGATCAGGGGTTCGATCAGCTCCCGGAGCCGGTCTTCGACCCGCCGCTGCTGCGTCGTCTTCGCCACGACTGCCCACGATCGACGACCAGGACCGGCAGGTGGGTCGCGTCGCGGTGCGGTCCGGCTGGGGGCCTAGCGCGGCGGGTTGCTGTGCGGCGCGGTCCGCTTGGCGGGGTGGGGCGGTCGGCTGGCGCCGGGGTCCGGCTGGGCTTACCGCGGCGGGTTGCTGTTCTGCTGGCGGCTGGCGGCTGGCCGGCGCCGCGGTCCGGCTGGGCCGAGCGCGGGCGAGCTGGCGCCGCTCCTTGCTCAGCCGGGTGGGTTCTCCGCGCCGCCCGGGAGGCCCCCACCAGGGGTGTCCGGGGCGAAACACACCTGGTCTCGGCCGTTCTCCTTCGCCAAGTACACCGCCGCGTCCGCCGACTGCAAAAGGCGCTCCAGCGTGTCTCCGTGGCGGGGGTGGCGGGCCACGCCGATCGACGTTGTCCGGTCGGCGACCGTGGCTGGGTCGCCGCGCTTGTCCGTTGTCACGATGTGCAACTTGGCAATGGCAACGCGTATGCGTTCCGCCGCGTCCCACGTCGACTCTTCGTCGATGTCCGGGAGCAGAATGAGGAATTCCTCACCCCCGAAACGGCCGACCAAGTCGCTCGGTCTCGTCACTTCGTCGAGGGTTTGCGCAACCGTCCGGAGGACGTCGTCGCCCGCCGGATGTCCATAGGTGTCGTTAATCCACTTGAAGTGGTCGAGATCGACCATCAGCAGTGCCAGTTGATCACCCGATCGGGCGGTCCGTTCCAGTGCGCGCTCGGCCGACTCCGACCAGCCGCGCATGTTGAGAATCCCGGTTTTCGGGTCGGTGCGGACGTCGTTCTGGAGCTGGTCGAGTTCCGCGAGCCGATTGAAGACCACGGTGACCACGGCCATCACCGCCACCATCGGCGGGACGGCGTCGAGCAGGATCGCGGTCACCGCGCCCAGGCCGATGGTGATCGCTTCGAGCATGTTGTCGGCCGGGCTGCCCAGCACGTTACGGACGCTGCGCCCCGCGGGCGACCCGAGCAGCAGGACCCCGCCCACGTACACGATCTGGATCGCCTCGTAGATGGCGCCGGTGACGGCGATCGTGCCGAACTCGCGCAGGAAGCCGCCCCAGCCCGCGGTGCCCAGCAGGGGTGGTCCCAGCGCCGTGTACGTCAGGTGCGCGAGCGTGCCGGCGAGGCCGTGGGTAATGGACGAGAAAACGAAGTTGTGCGCCGGGCGGCGCGCGATGAACCAGTGCTGCGCCCGGATCACGGCGATGACGGAAAGCGTCAGCGGTACCGGCAGTATCATCGCCGCGGAAAACGTCCACACGGCGGTGAGGTCGATCAGTACCGTATTCGCCCGGTTTCGCCGCCGCTCTTCCTGACGCTGCGTCAGCTGAATGTGCACGGTGGCCCCGGCCGCCAGGATCGCGAAATTGATCCAGTCGTTTCCGGCCGGAATCGGCGAGCGGGCGAACGCGACGACGAGAATGGCGGCCGCGACGGCTTCGGCCACGAGCATGAACGCGACCTGTGCCGGCCGGCGGCGCCACAGCGCCCAGTTGCGCGGGCGGTAGGGGTGGCCGGTTCGGACGGTCGCGAGTGGATCACCCGTCGTGGTCGCGGTCCCGTCCGTGGTCACGCCCCGTTCCGCCGCGGTTCCCCGCTGCGTCGGCTCCGCCGCGGCCGGCTCGTCCGGCGTGCCCGGGCCGCCGTCCGGTCCTGGATGCAATTGGTCACCTCCTTTCCAGGCTAGTCGCCGTCTTGAGTAATCTCATCGGTACCTGGCAGAGTGTTCACGCATTCCGCGGCCGGGTACCATCCCACAGCAACGGACTCGCCAAGGCCCCGGATGAACTGCCGGGAACGCGGCGCGAAAATTCCCGCGAGACTGTCCCCGCATGGAGGTGTCCCCCATGAGCAACCGCGACTGGTGAACCATCCGCGAATTGTCGCCCGTGAAGTCCGCGAATGCCATTCATGATCTTGGCAGCACAGAGAGGTGGCACCCGATGGCCAACCGTGACTGGTGATCCGTCCCGCTCATGACCGCCGCGGTTCCGGTTCGGTGCCGCCGACGCGGCGCCAGGACACCGCGACCGGGACCGCCAGCAGCAGTCCCACCGCGCCCGCCAGCGCGATGGTCGTGTGCGCGGAACCGAGCCACTGGGCCACGAGCCCGCCGATGCCGACGCCCACACCCTGGGCCACCCGCAGCCCCGTCCGGTAGAGCCCGCCGGCGCTGCCCCGGATCTCGTTGGGGATCCACGTGATGAACGTGGCGGTCACCGTGATGACGTACGCGCCGGTCGCCCCGGCCAGCGCGAGCAGAACCAGGGCGAAAGCCAGGTTCGGCCGCAGCGCGAACGCCGCGAGCGCGGCCAGCGGCAGCGCGGCCAGCACCCCCAGCAGCCGGCGCCGGTGCTCCGTCGAGACGAACCGCGACAGCAGGAACGTCCCGACGACGAAGCCGAGCGGATCGGCCGCCAGCAGCCACCCCACCGCCTGGTCGCCCGCGCCCAGCTGTGCGGCGAGCGGCGCGGCGAGGCCCTCCGGGATCACCGCGAGGCCGACGAGCCACGACAGGTAGAGCAGCACCCGGAGCCGTTCGTCGCCGAAAACCTGCCGGATGGCGCCGAACCACGGGGTGCCGCCGTCCCCGGCGGCCGGTCGGCGCAGCACCGCCAGCCGCACGGTGACCGCGGCGACGAGGAACGTCAGCGCGTCGATCGCCAGCGCCCACGACGTGCCGACGCCGGTCACCAGCAGGCCGCCGACGGCCAGGCCGGCCAGCATCGCGGTGTTGTTCGTGATCCCGCGCAGGTCCTGGCTCTGCAGGTAGACGTCGTCGTCGCCGAAGATCTCGCGGCCGAGCGCGTTCTGCGCCGCGTTACCCGGCGCGTTCGCCAGCCGGGCGAAGACGAAGAGGACGAACAGCCAGCCCATCGGCATCCCGGGCACGGCCATCAGCCCGATCAGCACGGCTTGCGCGAGCGAGCCGGACACGAGCACCGCGCGGCGCGGGAACCGGTCCGCGAGCTGGGACAACCCGAGCCCGCCGGCGAGCGCGGGCAGGAACGTCAGGGCGTAGACGACGGCGGAGAGCAGCGGTGACCCGGTCCGGTCGAAGATCAGGATGGCCAGCGCGACGATGGTCAGCTGGTCGCCGAGCATCGACTGCGTTTCGGCGAACCACAGCGCGCGGAACTCGCGGTTGGCCAGGACGGCCCGGAACCGGGGGGTCGCGCGCGTCGTCACCTCGTAACCACCGTCCCCCGATCGAGTGAATGGATCGTTCGCATTGTGCCTCGCGCGTGACGACCCCGTCCGGGGGAGTCACACTCGGCCGCCCGGAAGCACTGACAGTATGCCGCCGATTACGCGCCGGTGTCACCGGAACGCGCGTCCCGGTTCCCTTCGGAGCCGATCGGGTTACGCCGCTCCCGGGTCCCGGTGATCGGCCGTGACCGGCCCGCGGGTACCTCCGGGCTGATCGAACCGGATTCGCTCGGCGCAGGGCGACGGCCGCTCGTCGTCGTGGCGCTGCCCCGTTGGGCCGGATGGGCCAAGACTGGATGTCAGAGCCGGCCGGGGTGGACGGACCGCGCCAATGCCGGCGCGCCGCAGAGCGGGGAGACGACGATGGACGGGTTGATGCAGGGCAAGGCGGTCGTGGTGACCGGTGCCGGCCGTGGCCTGGGCGAGGCGTTCGCGGTGCACGTCGCGCGGGCGGGCGGGTCGGTGGTCGTCAACGACATCGACGTCGAACTGGCCGAGCGCACGGCGGAGAACATCCGCGTGCACGGCGGCCGCGCCGTGGCCAGCGGGCACAGTGTCGCCGAGGCCGGGGAGGCGCAGGAGATCGTCGACCTCTGCGTCAAGGAGTTCGGCGGGATCGACGGGCTGGTGAACAACGCCGGCCTGAACTACGAGGCACTGCCCTGGGAGGACGACGCCGAGCAGGCGCGCGAGCTCGTCCAGGTCAACGTCATGGGCGTGGTGAACACCGGCCTGGCCGCCATCAAGGCGATGGTCGACGCCGGCACCGGCGGCTCGATCGTCAACATCTCCTCGGGCGCCTCGCTCGGGCAGCGCAAGCTCGGCGTGTACGCGGCGAGCAAGGGCGCGGTGGCGTCGCTGACCTACTCGTGGGCGCTCGACCTCGAAGAACAGGGCATCCGCGTCAACGCCGTCTGCCCGCTCGCGCACACGCGGATGGTGTGGAAGTCCGAACGCTCGCTGCGCGCGTGCCCGCCGGACCGCACGCCGTCGCGGATCGCGCCGGTCGT
Organism: Amycolatopsis sp. NPDC101161; assembly: GCF_044768185.1. Taxonomy (NCBI): domain Bacteria; kingdom Bacillati; phylum Actinomycetota; class Actinomycetes; order Pseudonocardiales; family Pseudonocardiaceae; genus Amycolatopsis; species Amycolatopsis sp. NPDC101161. The sequence goes on along the minus strand of NZ_JBIWPI010000002.1, from coordinate 357,118 downwards.
GCTGTTCCTGCTGGGCGAGGGCTCGCACGGCATCACCGGCCAGATGATCCGGTGCAACGGCCCGCAGCTGCACGTCATGGGCCAGCCGTTCCTCAAGGAGCCGATCCTCGAGCGCCCGGTGTGGGACACCGAGACGGTGCAGAAGGCGTTCGACGAGGTCTTCTCCGCCCACCTGGAGAACTACGGCCTGGAGAAGCGCGTCCCGCCGCGGCTGCGCAAGTGGACGGAGTCGACCTCGCCCCGGACCGCCTAGGCGCCCGCGGCGGGCTCGCGCGCCGCCGCGTACAGGGCCTCGATGTCGGCCGAATAGCGGTCGTTGATGACCCGGCGCTTGAGCTTGAGCGTCGGGGTCAGCTCGCCGGACTCGGGCGTCCACGCCTTCGGGAGCACGTGGTAGCGCTTGATCTGCTCGATCCGCGCGAGCCTGCTGTTGGCCGACTCGACCGCGCGCTCCAGCTCGGCCCGCACGGCCGGGTGGTCGGCAAGCTCGTCGGGTGCCGCTTCGACGCCGTTCGCCGCGGCCCAGCCGGGGGCGATCTCGTCGTCGAGCACGATCAGCGCCGTCACGTACGGCCGGTCGTCGCCGATCGCGACCGCCTGGCCGATCAGCGGGTGCTCCTTGAGCAGGCCCTCCACCCGGGTCGGCGCGATGTTCTTGCCGCTCGAGGTGATGATCAGCTCCTTCTTGCGGTCGGTGATCGTCACGAAGCCGTCTTCGTCGATCGTGCCGATGTCACCGGTGGCGTACCAGCCGTCGGCGTCGGTGGCGTCGGCGATCGTCCCGTCCTCCTGCAGGTAGCCGAGGAAGACGATCGGGCCGCGCACCAGCAGCTCGCCGTCTTCGGCGACCTTCACCTCGACGTCGGCGAGGGGCTTGCCGACGGTCCCCGCGCGGAAGTGCTCGCCGGAGTTCGACGTCGCCGCGCCGGTCGTCTCGGACAGGCCCCAGACCTCGCAGATCTCGACGCCGAGGCCGGCCAGGAAGTAGATGATCTCCACCGGCAGGGCGGCCGCGCCGCTGGAGGCGACGAGCACCTTGTCGAGCCCGAGCAGCGCGCGGATCGGGGCGAGCGCGGTCTCGTCGGTCTGCCGGATCTTCTCGGCCAGTTCTTCGGGCACCGGCTGCCCGGCGCTGCGCAGCTTGTAGCCCTGCTGCAGCAGTTCGTTGGCCTGCAGCAACGCGGTGCGCCGGTCCTCGGGCACGCCGCCGAGCATGTTCTTCAGCCCCGCGACCATCTTCTCCCACACGCGCGGGACGCCGAAGAAGCTCTCCGGGTGCACCTGGCCGAGCGCGCCGACGACGCCGGAGGGGTCGGCGAGCGTGTGCACGTGCCCGGCCCAGACGATCGGCAGGTAGATCGACAGCTCCCGCTCGGCGATGTGCGCGAGCGGCAGGTACGCGATGTTCGTCGCGTGCATCGGCGGGTGGTGCAGCTCGGTGACCGCGTACGCCTGGTGGATCGCGTTGCGGTGCGACAGCACGACGCCCTTGGGGTCGCCGGTCGTGCCGGAGGTGTAGATCATCGACAGCGGGTCGTCCGGCTTGATCTCCGGCCAGGACCGCTCGAAGGCGCCGGGGTCGGCGGCAAGCGCTTCCCGGCCCTGGGCGCGCACGTCGGCGAAGGAGTCGAAGCGGTCGTCGCCTTCGGGGATGGCCGACTCGTCCATGACGACGATGTGGCGCAGGGCCGGGAGGTCGTCGAGCACCTGCCGCCAGCGCGCCAGCTCGCTCTCCCCGCCGAGCACGACGACCGGCGCCGCGCTGTGCCGCGCGACGAACCGGATCTGGTCCGGGCTGAGCGTGGCGTAGGCGGTGCACGGGATCGCGGACAGGTGCGTCGCGGCGAGGTCGGCGATGATGTGGTCCGGGCAGCCCGGCGCCATGATCAGCATCCGGTCGCCGGCGGCGAGCCCGAGCCCGGCGAGGCCGCGCGAGACCTCGGCGATCGCGGTGCGGAACTCCAGCCAGCTGAGCGTCGGCTTGCCTTCGATGTCGAGCGAGGTGATCGCCGGCAGGTCCGGGTAGTCGACCGCGTTGCGGTGCAGCAGCCGCGGGATCGTCAGGCCTTCGGTCTGCTCGGCGACGGACGGGGTGGTCAACGCTGGCCTCCTCGGTGCTGAAGATGGCCACACTGTATTGGCTCCCCGCCGAGGTGGATAGAGAATCGCGGCCACGCCAAACGTCCCCTTCACACCGGCTCACGCGGTCAGGTCCCCACGACTGTCCACAGTGCACACGGGCGCCGGCGCGCGAACTCCGGTTCAATGGAGGAGGACTTCCAGGGGGGAACGATGACGCGGTCGGCTCGGAAACTGCTCGACGAGATCCAGGCGGAGCTCGCGCCGCACGACGGCGACAACCGGCTCGTCCCGCTGATCACCGCCGGCCGCGCGCCGCGCGCGGTGTTCGCCGCGCTCGCCGCGGAGGAGAAGCGGATCACGCTGTCCGACTGGCGCAGCTTCCACGCGCTCGCCGCCCGCGCCGACGAGCCGAACGCGCGGACCTTCTTCGGCGGGCTCGCGCCGGGGGAGCAGCAGGCGAACGGGATGCTCGACGCGTTGCAAGCGGCCGCTGGTCCGGACCACGGGAAGGAACGGCCGCGCGCCGGCTGCCAGGTCTACCCCGCGTACGTCGCGTGGCTCGCGCTGAACGGCGAGTCGTCGGCGACCGCGGCGGGGATCTTCGCGAACTTCGCCGCCTTCGGCCGGTACTGCAAGGACGTCGCCGCGGGCATGCGCCGGCACTACGGCTTCGGCGACGACGCGTGCGCGTTCTTCGACTTCTTCGCGGCGGACGTTCCGGAAATTGAAGAACAAGCGCTCGCCGCGATCCAGGCGGGCCTCGACGCGCACCGGCTCGACGAACGCGAAGCCCACCTCTACGCCCGGCTCTTCCAGAGCTACGAACTGCAGTTCTGGAACACCCTCGCGGACGAGTTCCCGGGCTGACGCCCGCGGAACCGGTTCCAGGGCGTTCGGGGTGCCACTCGCGGTGGTCGAACCACCGCGCATGCGGAATAGCGGGAATTTCGTCTCGCCGTCCGGTGAATCCGCGGTGAGGGTGGCGAATGCCACGCAATTCCGCTTTGCGGAGCCCGCGAACCCCGGACGAAGGAGGCGGCCCCGGTCGCCGTGGTCCGCTCGTGACCTTTCTCACCGAACCATCCGGCCGTTCCGTACGTAGGGCGTCCCCGCCGGAGCGCCGGGTCGATCGCCCCATCGAAGAGCGTGCACCCAAGGGGCGAAACGGAAGTCGCCCTGGGACGAACGTCACGACTTTCGGTGGTGGACTTTCCAAGCGCAGGCAGCAAGTGTGGACGGGTCACCGTTCCAAGATCACGTTCTCGCCACGGACTTGACGCGCCCTACGGGGCTGCATACCGTCGTCGCGGGCGAAGCAGACCACGGTGATGTTGATCCGGCTGGTCGGAATCCGGGTGTTGACCGCCTCGGGCGACCCGAAACCATGTACTGCCGGAAGGAAAACGGACCCAGGTGAAGCAGATTTCTCTTCGACGCAACCGGGGATCCTCGATTCGGAAGCGCGTGCTCACGATCGCGCTCATCCCCAGTGTTGCCTTGCTGTTGGTCGGCGTGGCCCTCGCGGGCTACCTCATCTACGACGCGGTCACCGCGCGCGACTACACGACCAAGATCCGCAACTCGGAAGCCCCGGCGATCCCGTTCTTCGCCGCAATCCAGCAGGAGCGCCAGGCGACGCTGAGCCTGCTGGCCGGCCAGGGCAACCAGCGGGCCGTGCTCGCGGCCGTCCGCCCGAAGGTCGACGCGACCGCCGCGAAGGAGATCGAGAACCTCCGCGACAACTTCGCCGACTACAACGGCACGCCGCCGAGCGTCCAGAAGAACATCGCGACGTTCTTCGGGCTGTTCCAGCAGCTGCCGCAGACCCGCCAGGCGGTCGACGGCGGCCAGATGCAGATGCTGCAGGCCTTCGGCTACTACAACAAGATCATCGACCAGTTCACCGACGGCGTCGCCGGGCTGGCGCAGAACGCCCGCGGCGCGCAGAACGCGTTCGACCGGCTGACCGCCATCCCGATGTTCACCGCCGCGGACGAGATGCAGCGCAGTGACGCGCTCGCCGCGGCCGGGCTGGCCGCGGGCGGCCTCGGCAACGACGAGTTCCGCACCTACGTCGGCCAGGTCGGTGCCTACCACGCGCAGCTCGACGCGTCGGCGCCGAAGATGATCCCCGAGGTCAAGGCGAAGTACGACCAGCTGCTGGCCAGCCAGCCGTGGCAGACGGTGACCCAGGTCGAAACCGCTTTCCTGCGCGGTGACCTGTCGAAGCTGCCGGTGGCGCAGGACCAGTGGCGCACCGCCGCCCGCCAGGTCGGCGACGCCCTGATGGGCATCTTCGTGGCGCAGAGCTCGAACGCGAGCCAGGCCGCGATCGACGACGCCGACTCGACGTTCACCGAGTCGCTGATCGCCGGCGTGATCGCGGTCCTGTTCGCGGTCTTCGTGGTGTTCGTCGCCGTCCGGCTGTCGAACCGGCTCATCGGCCGCCTGCACCGGCTGCGCGAGGACACCCTCGACGCGGCCGAGGTCCGGCTGCCCGAGCTGGTCGCCCGGGTCCAGGCTGGTGAGCCCGTCGACCTCGAAGAGGGCGGGCACTTCCTCGACCACGGCACCGACGAGATCGGCCAGGTCGCCGACGCGTTCAACAAGGCGCAGCAGACCGCCATCGCGGCCGCGATCGACGAGGCGAAGATCAAGGAGGGCACCAAGACGGTGTTCCTCAACATCGCCCACCGCAGCCAGGTCATCGTGCACCGGCAGCTCAAGGTGCTCGACCAGGCCGAGCGCAAGCAGGAGGACCCGGAGCAGCTGGACACCCTGTTCCAGCTCGACCACCTCTCCACCCGCGCCCGCCGCAACGCCGAGAACCTGATCATCCTCGGCGGCGGGCAGCCGGGCCGGCAGTGGCGCAACCCGGTCGGGCTCGCCGAGCTGGTCCGCGGCGCGTCCGCCGAGACCGAGGACTTCGCCCGGGTCAAGACCGCCGCGCTGCCGCAGATCGCCATCCGCGGCCCGGTCGTCGGCGACCTCGTGCACCTGCTCGCCGAGCTGATCGACAACGCGACGTCGTTCTCGCCGCCGCAGTCGCGCGTCGAGGTGCGCGGCAACGTGGTCGGCAAGGGCGTCGTGATCGAGGTCGAGGACCAGGGCCTCGGGCTCGAGCCGGACCAGACCGAAGAGATCAACTCGATGCTGGCCAACCCGCCGGACTTCGGGATCATGGCCCTGTCCGACGAACCGCGCCTCGGCCTGTTCGTGGTCGCGCGGCTGGCGGCCCGCCACGGCATCCAGGTGCACCTGCGCGAGTCGGCCTACGGCGGTACCCGGGCGATCGTGCTGGTGCGCACCGACCTGCTGGCCCCCTTGGCGGAGTCCGAGCCGGAGCAGCCGATCACCCCGCCGAAGCCGGAGCTCGTGCCGAACCCGGTCGAGCCGGAGCCGGTGAACGACGAGGTCGCGCCGCTGCGGCGGCCGGTCCGCCGGCCGGCCCGCCACCGCACCGAGCCGCCGGCCCCGGTGACCCAGCCCGAGCCGGTCGCACCCGTCGCGCCGCCGGCCCCGGCGCAGCCGCCGTCCGCGCCGACGCCGGTCCCGGTCGGGTCCGTGTCCGTCTCGGAGCCGGTCAGCCAGCCGACCCAGGCGCAGCCGGCGGTCGCGCCGGTGCGCCCGGCCGCGCCGCCCGCCCGGACGTCGCGCCCGGCCCGCCCGGCCGCGCAGCAGCCGGTGTGGCCGCCGTCGGAGCCGCGTCCCGCGGTGCCCGAAGGCCGGCCTTCGCAGCCGCGCCGCCCGGAGGCCCCCGGCCGCCCGCCGCTGCCGCAACGGCGACGCCAGCAGAGCCTCGTTCCCCAGCTGCGGGAAGATAGGCCCGCACAGGAACGCGAAGAGGTCAGGCTGGACTCGCCGGAAGCCGCCCGCAGCAGGCTGTCCGCTTTCCAGCAGGGCACCCGCCGGGCCCGTGACGAAGAACCGGCTGAGAACGACGACAGGTACGGAGAGCGCGACTAATGGCCAACGTCAGTGAGCTCGACTGGCTGCTGGACGACCTCGTCAAGCGGGTCGCCGGGGCGGACCGCGCGGTGGTCTTGTCCTCGGACGGCCTGCTCATCGGGCGGTCGGGCAACCTGTCCGAGGAGGACGCCGAGCACCTCTCGGCGGTCGCCTCGGCGTTCCAGAGCCTCGCCCGCGGGACCGGCCGCCACTTCGGCGGCGGCAACGTCCGGCAGACGATGGTCGAGATGGACCACGCGTTCCTGTTCGTGACGGCGGCCGGCCGGGGCGCCTGCCTCGCGCTCCTGGCCCGCGAAGACGCGGACATGGGCCTCGTCGCGTACGAGATGAACCTGATGGTGAAGCGCGTCGGCCAGGTGCTCACCTCGGCCCCGCGCACCGGCGCCGGCGTCCTGCCCACGTCGCCATGAGCGGACGGCACGAAGCCTGGTTCGACGACGAGGCCGGCCCCCTGGTCCGGTCCTACGCGGTCACGGGCGGCCGCACGCGGTCGGACACGCTCGGGCTCGACCTCATCACGCTCGTCGTGGCGCTGCGGACGGCGCACGAAGCGGGCATGCTCGAACCGGAGTACGCGCGCATCATCGCCCTGTGCCAGCGGCCGGTCTCGGTGGCGGAGGTCGCCGCCCGCGTCGACCTGCCGCTGCCGGTCGTCAAGGTGATGCTCAGCGACCTCATCGAGCAGAACCTGGTGCTGTTCCGTACCGCGGCACCGGCCCAGGAATCCCCCAACCGACACGTATTGCAGGCGGTCCTTGATGGCATCCGGAAACTCTGACCCCCGGCGGAACCTGACCGCGACCGCGGTCAAGGTACTCATCGCCGGCGGGTTCGGGGTCGGCAAGACCACGATGGTCGGCTCGGTGAGCGAAGTGCCGCCGCTGCGTACCGAAGAGGTCATCACGACCGCGTCCGAGGGTGTCGACGACCTCTCGGGGATCGAGCAGAAGACGACCACGACGGTCGCGCTCGACTTCGGCCGCATCACGATCAACCCGGACCTGATCCTGTACCTGTTCGGCACGCCCGGGCAGGACCGGTTCTGGTTCATGTGGGATGAGCTGGCGGAGGGCGCGCTCGGCGCGGTCGTGCTGGCCGACACCCGCCGGCTGGACAGCTGCTTCGCGGCGGTGGACTTCTTCGAGCGCCGCAACCTGCCGTTCGTCGTCGGCGTGAACTGCTTCGACGGCGCGTACCGCTACGGCACCGAGGAGGTCCGGCAGGCGCTCGACGTCGGCATGGACGTCCCGCTCCTGCTGTGCGACGCGCGTGAGCGGGAGTCGACCAAGCAGGTGCTGACCAGCCTGATGGAACACGTGATGGCGCGGTCCGACCTGGCGGCCGCCCAGGGCGGCTACTAGACCGGACCGCGCGTCTTCTCTCAGCGCTTGCGCAGGTTGTCGAGCGCGAGGCGGCCGGGACCGATCGCGGCGAACAGCAGGAAGACCCACGAGTAGACCGCGGCGGGCTCGCCCATGTTCTGCAGGGGCAGCAGTCCCATCGGCGCGTGCACGGTGAAGTAGGCGTAGGCCATCACACCGGACAGCAGGAGCGCGGCGGGCCTGCTGGCGAGCCCGGCGAGCAGCAGCGCCGCGCCCACGAGTTCGAGGACGCTGCCCCACCAGCCGGGGAACGAGCCGAACGGGACGCCGCCGCCCTGGCCGTCGATGCCACCGAAGAAGCCGAATCCCTGCAGGCCGTGGAAGCCGAAGAGGAACGAGATCACGATCCGCGAGGCGCCGACGACGATGCCGGTGACCGGGGTGGTCTTGGTGGCGGCGGTCCGGGTCTGGGTCTCGCGGGCGGTGGTGGTCATGGCGGGTTCCTTCCCTGGGTTCTTCCTTGCCTTCTGCCTACGCGTCGAGTGAGTTCTCGCCGGATCGACAGCGTCGCGGAAAAAATCTCGGCCGGGTTTCGGGGACCGGCCGGGTGACGTGATCCCCGCACTCCCCGGGTTCGACGCGGCGATCTTCGCCGTGCCAGCGCCGGCTTCCTGCACGGCGAGCACGGCGTCGGCCACCACAAGTGAGCACTCGACGCCGATGCTCCCGAGTGGACCGGCGAACGAATCGAAGCGCTGGTCCGGTCCTGCCCACACGACGAGTCCCAAGCCGTGGTTCTGCCCGAGACCGCGCTGCACACGGCGGCGATCGCCGACCGGCTCGACGAAGCCGCCGGCCGTCCGGTCCTCACCGCCACTCAGGTCAGCGCACGAGGGGTGGCCGGTGCTCCGCCGACAGGCGGATGAGGTTCACTGTGCCGATGGCGGGCAAACGCAGTGCCGGGCTCCTGCTCCACCGCGGGCGGGGCGAGGACGTCGAAGTGCTGCTCGGGCACATGGGCGGGCCGTTCTGGGCGAAGAAGGACGCGGCGGCTTGGTCGCTGCCCAAGGGTGAGCTGGACCCCGACGAGCCACCCGAGAAAGCAGCGCGGCGCGAGTTCGAAGAGGAACTGGGCCTGCCCGCGCCCGCGGGGGAGTACGTCCCGCTGGGCGAGGTGAAGCAGTCCGGCGGCAAGGTTGTGACCGCGTGGGCCGTCGAGGCCGACCTCGATCCGGCGTCGGTCGTGCCCGGGACCTTCACCATGGAGTGGCCGCCGCGCTCGGGGCGGCAGCAGGAGTTCCCCGAGCTGGACCGGGTTTCGTGGTTCTCGCTCGACGTCGCGCGCGAGAAGCTGGTGAAGGGCCAGCTCCCGTTCCTGGACCGGCTGGTCGCGCTGCTCAGCGAGTGAGCAGGGCCTCCAGGGGCTTGGCGGTGAACGCCGGGAGCACGACGTCGGCCTGGCCGAAGTCGAGGCTTTCGGTGATGGCGTTCGGCACCGCGACGCAGGTCAGCCCGGCGGCCTTGGCCGAGGTGACGCCGTGGGGCGTGTCCTCGAAGGCGATGGTCTCTTCCGCGGTCGTGCCGAGCGCGTCCAGGGCGGCGAGGTAGAGGTCGGGGTCGGGCTTGGCCTTGTGGAGGTCGCCGGTGAGGACGGCGTCGAAGTAGGGCGCGATGCCGAGCCGGTCGAGGTGCGGGTTCACCCAGGCCCCCGACGAACTGGACGCGACGGCCAGCTTGAGGCCTCGCTGACGGGCGTCCTCGAGGTAGGTGCGGACGCCTTCACGCGGGCCGAGCTCGTCGAGGAGCTCGAAGACGCGGGCTTTCGTCTTCGGCCGCAGCGCTTCGGGGTCGATGCCGGGGACGTGCTCGGCGAGCAGGCTGAACATCGCGGGCGTGGTGTGCTGCGTCCCGATGACGGCGTACCAGGCTTCCATCGGCAGCTCGACACCGTGGTCGAGGAAGAGCTCCCGCCACGACTGCAGGACGGCGGACTCGGTGTCGGCGAGGGTCCCGTCGAAGTCGAAGACCAGGGCGCGGGTGGGCACGCCTGCACCCTGCCCGCCCGGTGATCGCTCAGGCAAGGGAGTTGTGACGAGCCCGAAAGGCGGCCATGGCCTCGGCGCCGCGCAGGGCGAAGACGACCTCCTCGATCCCACCGGCGTCGGCCTGGCTGACGGTGGTGAGCGCGATCTCGGCGGCCGAGTCGAGCGGCCACCGGTAGATGCCGGTGGAGATGGCCGGGAAGGCGACGGTCTTGGCCCCCAGCTCGTTGGCCACCTTCAGCGCGTTCCGGTGGCAGTCGGCGAGCAGCTCGGACCGGTCCTCGGTCTTCGACCAGACCGGGCCGACGGTGTGCACGACCCATTTCGCGGGCAGGGTCCCGGCGGTGGTGGCGACGGCCTGGCCGGTCTTGAGGCCTTTCCCGTAGTGGCCGGCCCGCAGCTTCCGGCACGCGGCGAGGATTTCGGGGCCGCCCTTGCGGTGGATGGCCCCGTCGACCCCGCCGCCGCCGAGCAGCGAAGAGTTGGCGGCGTTGACGACGACGTCGACTTCGAGGGTGGTGATGTCGGCGTCGAGGATCCGGATGTTCGTCACTTGAGGTAGAACTCCTTCAGGACCGGGGCCAGCGCCGCGGCTTTCACGATGTGCGTCTGGCCCGGCAGCGTCCGGTACTCCGCCGCCGGCAGGACCTTGGCCAGCGCGGCCACGCCGTTGCGCATCCAGTCGGGGCTCTTGCCGCCGTCCGCCACCAGCGCCGGGACCTTCACGTCCGGCCACGCCGCCGGGAGGGGCTCGCCGGACTGGCGGCCGTCGACCAGCGCCGCGTCGTACGGGATCGTGTGGGCCACGCGCTTGAGCTTGGCCCAGAACGGCATGATCCGCATCAGCGCCACCGTCGTGCCGCTCAGGCCGACGCCTTCGGTCATGAACATCTTGACCGCCTTGCCGCGCTTGCCTTCCCGGAGCGCCGCGTCGAGCCGGGCCGGGTAGTCGGCCGGGACGCGGGGGCGCGTGTCGTCGACGATGAACGGCGGCTCGTACAGCGCCAGCTTCGTCACCGGGAGGCTGCGGGCCGCTTCGAGCGCCAGCGCCGCACCCGAGGAGGTGCCGAACAGGAACACCTCGCCGCCGGCTTCTTTGACCAGTGCGGCGAGGTCCTCGACCTCGCGCTCGACCGCGTACGGCCCGGTGTCGGTGCTCTCGCCGCGTCCCCGCCGGTCGTAGGTGTACACCGTGAAGTGCGCGGCCAGCTCTTTCGCGAGCGCGTCGTTCGGGGACGAGCCGCGGTAGCACATCGCGCCGTCGACGAGGACGAGCGCGGGGCCGGACCCGGCGCGGGTGTAGGCGATCTTCGTGCCGTCGGCGGAAACCGTCGTGCTCATCGGGACTCTCCTCTCGACAGCAGGTGGGTCGACGTGGTGGCGAGCCACGCGAAGGCGATCACCACGGCCGCCCAGAAGCCGAGGATGACGACCGGGCTCGTCGACCCGGACGCTACGCCCGCGAAGCCCGCGAGGAACAGCAACCCGCTGAGCCGCGAGTACCACGCTCGCGCGGGCGTCAGGTGCGAGCCGATCGCGAAGCAGGCCGCGACCAGGGCGAGGAACCCGACACCGCCGGCGGCGAAGTGCAGCGTGCCGTGCCAGCTGATCGTCGACGGCGGACCGGCGGGCGTGCCGGCCGGGAAGCCGTCCTGCGGGTCGGCGCGGAACACGCCCGCGCACAGCAGGCCGATCCCGTAGACCGTGAGGAGTCTCGGCCCCCAGCGGCCCGGCAGGACGCGCCGGATCCCGGCCGCGGCGGCGATCGCGAGCAGGCCGGTGACCAGGAAGTTCGCGATCTGGACGAAGCCGAGCGACCCGTTGGACAGGACGCTCGCGGGGTGGCGGGTGAAGTCGAAGCCGGCGCGGGTCAGGCCCTGGACGACCCCGGTGGTGACGAAGACGGGGCCGGCGAGGATCCCGCAGGTCAGCAGCGCGCGGGTGGTCGAAAAGGTGCTGGTGGGAAGCGTTGTGGTGGTCATGGCGGACAGCTTGGCATCCGACGATCGAAACTGTCAAGACAAAAAAAGTTGTCGGTGGCGGGGTTGCCAGCCGTGAAGGTGCCCTTCGTGGCTTTCGAGTCAGGCGGAGCGCAGCGTGAGGAGCGTGATCTCGCTGGGCGCGAAGACGCGGAACGGCGGACCCCAGAACCCCGTCCCCCGGCTGTTGTACAGCTGGGTCGGCCCGTGCCGGGTCAGCCCGGACAGCGTCGGCTGGTCCAGCCGCACCAGGAGGTGGAACGGCCAGATCTGCCCGCCGTGCGTGTGCCCCGAGATCTGCAGCGCGACGCCGGCTTCGCGCGCCTGCTCGACCTGCTTCGGCTGGTGCGCCAGCAGGACCACCGGGACGTCGGCGGGGGCGTCCGCCAGCGCCGCGGCCAGGTCGGGACCGTGGCCGGGCAGGCCGGACGCCGACCCGGTCGGGTCGTCGATGCCGGCGAACACAATGCGGTCGCCGTCGCGCTCCAGGAGCGCCGAACGGTTGTGCAGCGGCTCCCAGCCGAGCCCTTCCATGTGGTCGAGCCAGGCCTGGGCCTCGCCGAAGTACTCGTGGTTGCCGGTGATGTAGAACCGCCCGAGCGCGGCCTGGACGCCGCCGAGCGGGTCGACCTGCTTGCGGCGCTCGGCCACCGCGCCGTCGGCCAGGTCGCCCGCGTGGCAGACGACGTCCGCCTCGAGCGCGTTGACCGCCGCGACGACCTCCTCCGACCACTTCGTCCGGTCGATCGGCCCGTAGTGGGTGTCGGTCAGCACGGCCACGCGCAGGCCGTCGAGGCCGGGGCCGAGCCGCGGGATGACGACGTCGGTCGCCTTCACCGGCGGCACGCGCATCGCGACGCGGTTGCCGTGCACGAGCAGCCCGGCGGCCACCACGAACGTCGCGGCCGCGACGATCCGCGAGCGCAGCGGGTCGTCGACGCCGAGCAGCGCGGCGCGCAGCACGAGGCTCAGGATCGACCAGCTGAACAGGACCCAGATCACGGCCAGCAGCGAGTCGCCGACGCGTGCGGCGCCGTCCTGGTGCCGCGCGTGGCCGCGGAACATCGCGACCGGCATGGTGACCAGGCCCAGCGCGAACACCGCGGTGCCGGCGACCGTGGCCGCCGTGCCCCAGTCCGGCGCGAGGACGAGCGTCCACCAGGGCACGGTGAACAGCAGGATCAGCGCCAGGATCGGCACGACGACGAATTGGCCTCTCATCGAACCAGGTTACAGCCCATCGGGCTCTTACCCCCGGCGCCCGGGGTCGCGATTCCGCTACCCTGGGGTTTCGGAGGATAGGGGGACGACCGCCGTGAACACACTGCTGGAGCTGGCGTTCCCCGTCGTCTCGAGCCCGACGGCGCTGGTCGCCTTCGCCTCCATCGCCGCCGCGAGCCTCCTGGTCGTGCTGCTGGTCGGCAGCACCCACCGCGGCGAGTTCGCCGTCTGGTCGGCGCCGGTGCGCAGCCGCGCGACCGCCCTGCGCCGCCGCGCGCGGCGTGCCGAGTCGATCCGCCTGCGCGACCCCGGCGCCCCCGGACGCAGCAGGCCACGAGCACCCGGTTCCCGCAGCACGGCTGCGTAGGAACCTCTTCGACGCAGCCATTCCGCTCACCCACACCCCTTCCACTCATGCGGAGTGCTGCCCATGTTCGGCTTTCTCGACGTGCCCGTCGAAGGCGCGTACCACCTGATCCACGCGTTGACCGGCCCGTTCTCCACGGCGTTGGCGATCGTCCTGTTCACCCTCGGCGTGCGGCTGCTGCTGCACCCGCTCGCCCGGTCGGCCGCGCGCGGCGAGCGCGTCCGGGCCACCCTGCTGCCGGAAATCAAGACGCTGCAAGCGAAGCACGGAGGTGACCGGGACCGGCTCGCCGCGGAGGTGACGAAGCTGCAGCAGGAGTCCGGGACCTCGCTGTTCACCGGCTGCCTGCCGATGCTGCTGCAGCTGCCGTTCTTCACGGTCATGTACCGGCTCTTCACGACGCCGGTGATCGGCGGCGAACCCAACTCGCTGCTCGGCGCGACCCTCTTGGGGACGCCGCTGGGTGCGCACGGCCTCGCGGGCGGCCCGCTCGTGTTCGTCATCGCCGCCGGGCTGGCGGTGGTCGCGTGGTTCTCGGTCCGGCAGAACCGGCAGGCCGCCGACGGCGTGCCGGGTGGCAGGCTGATCCGGCTGCTGCCGTACGGCACCGTGCTCGCGACGCTCGTCCTGCCGCAGGCGGCCGGGATCTACCTGCTCACGACGACGGCGTGGACCGCGGCGGAACGGGCGTTGCTACGACGCGGCTCGTGAGCGCCGCCAGTCCGCGACGGCCTCCTCGACGTCCACCAGCGCCACCGTGAGCGGCGGGCCCGTGTGGTGGTTGAGGTAGGCCTGGCGGATCCGCAGGTTGAGGTCGTCGACGACCTCCCGCACCTGCTGCTCGGTCCGCTCGGCGGCGAGCCGGCCGGGCAGGTCCTGGACTTCGCGCTTGAGCGCGAGCGCCGGCGGCAGCAACGCCTTGGTGTCGTGGCCGCCGGCCCGGACCTGCCGCAGCACCCAGTCGGTCGCCGCGTCGTTGCCCGTGGGCTTCGGCAGCGGCTTGCCGGTGCCGGGCAGGTCGTCGAACTCGCCGCGGTCGCGGGCCTCGTCGATCTGCCGGTCGACCCACCAGCGGAAGGAGACCTTGGGCGGCTTGCGTCGGGTCATGCGTCCAGAATGCCAGGTGGGACGGGTGGGCCGGGTAGGATCACCGGCGGGGAGCGAGGGGAGCGCATGACCGCCGAACGCACTGGTGCCGACGACGTGGACCGGACGCTCGCGCTGCTCTGGCGCGCCCGCGGCGGCGCGGCCGAGCCGACCCGGGGCCGCCGCCCGACGCTGACGATCGAGCGGATCGTCGCCGCGGCGATCGCGGTCGCGGACGCCGACGGGCTGGTGGCCGCGTCGATGCACCGCGTCGCCAAGGAGCTCGGCGCCGGCACCATGACGCTCTACACGTACGTCCCCGGCAAGGCCGAGCTGGTGGACCTGATGGTCGACGACGTGCTCGTCGAGCGCCGGCTGCCCGGGCCGGGCGAGCCGCGGCCGGCGGACTGGCGCGCGCAGGTGGCGCTGTACGCGGAGCGGACGCACGCGGCGTACCGCAAGCATCCGTGGCTGTGCGAGGTTTCGCGGGTCCGGCCGCCGCTCGGGCCCGGTCAGCTGGCCGGGCAGGAGTACCTGCTGTCCATCATGGACGGTCTGGGGCTGCCGCCGCGGCAGGCCGTCGCGGCGGCCAACGGGATCGGCACGTACGTCGACGCGAACGCGGCGCTCGGCGCGGAGAACACCCGCCTCGAGCGCAGCACCGGGCAGTCGACCGAGGCGTGGTGGCACCAGCGCTCGTCGTTCTGGGAGAACTACTTCGTGGTCGACGCGCACCCGGCGATGAACCGGATCTGGCTCGGCGGCGGCTTCGACGACAGCCCGAAGGGCCAAGGCGAAGCGGCGTACGAGTTCGGCCTCAACCGCATGCTCGACGGCATCCAGGCGATGGTCGGCTAGCGGCGGGTCCGCCACCTCGACCGGCGGCGCTCCTGGCGGGGCACCGACGGCTCGGGCGCGTCGCGCAGGAGGTCGCGGCAGATCGGGTCGAACCGGCCGGGGGCCTCGATCATCGGCGCCGCCAGCACCACGTGCCCGCACACCGCGCGGAACCGCCCGTCGTGCCGCCCCGCCGCGAACTCGTCCTCGGTGACGGCGTGGGTGTAGCCGTCGGTGTCGCAGCGGATGTGCACCAGGAACGGCTCCACCGGGCTCACCCGGTCGGGCTGGTCGTGGTGGACTCGGTCGGCGTGCTCGCCGAGCCGGCGGCGGTGCTGGTCGGCGCCGCGGAGCTGGTCGCCGGCGTGGTCGGCGTCGTCGCCGGCGGCGGCGTGGTGGTGGTCGTGGACGACGGCGGCGGGGTCGTCGTCGGGGCGGTCGTGGGCGTGCCCGGCTTGGTGGTCGGCGTGGAGGACGACGACGGCGTGGTGGTCGGCGTCGTCGTGGTGACCGGGAGCGAGCCCGGCGGCAGCGCGACCACCGGCGGCGCCGGCGGGGCGGGCGCGCCGACCGGGCCGCCCGCGGCGGCCGCGTCCGGGGCGTTCGGCGTGCCGATCGGGACCTCGCTGTCGGGCAGCTGGGCCACCCCGCCGCGGTAGGCCGCGGCCCACGCCATCACTGTGTCCACATAGGACTGCGAGTTGTTGTAGCGGCGGACGGCCAGGCGCTGTCCGGCGTCCGTCGACAGGTCCAGCCCGCCCGAGCACAGGTAGCGCGCGGTGGCCAGGGTCTCGTCGTAGATGTTGTTCGGGTTCGACACGCCGTCGCCGTTGCCGTCGGAGGCGTAGCCGCGCCACGTCGACGGGATGAACTGGGTCGGGCCGACCGCGCGGTCCCAGACCGCGTCGCCGTCGTACTTGCCGCCGTCGGTGTCCGGGATCGCGGCGAACGCGCCGGCGCCGTTGAGCACCGGGCCGAGGATCGGCTCCAGGGTGTCGCCGTTGGCGTTGACGTACCCGCCGCGCGCGTGGTTCGACTCGATCCGGCCGATGCTGGCGATCAGCGCCCAGTCCAGGTGGCAGTTCGGCTGCTCCTTGGCGAGGATGTCGGCGGCGTTCTTGTACGCCTTGAGCATGCTCGCCGGGATGCCGAGCGGCCCGGAGATGCCCGCGGAGCCCGCGCGCCCGCCGGGCACGACCAGCGGGGTGGGCAGCGGCGGCTGCGGGAGGCTGCCGTCGACGGCGACGGGCGGCATCACGATGTTCGGCGGCTGCAGCGGGGCGGCGGCCTGGTCCGGCAGGGTGTCCCCGGCGTTGGCGACCACGACCGGCGTCGGCAGGCCGGTGGTCAGCGTCGGCAGCACGACGAGCGCCCCGCCCGCGAGCGCGGCCGCGGCCCGGCGAACCGTCCGCGAGCTCTTGCGACGTGGCCGGTGCTTCGCCATGGTGCGTCCCCGCTTCCCTCGATCTTCGCTGATCGCCTCACCCGATCGGCCCCACCCACCGGTACTGACCGGTAGGAGCAAGCTATCCGATGGAACCAAACTTTGGCGAATAGCACAGCGAAATCGGGGTGGCGGAGAGAAGTTCGTCCTGATGGCACAAAACCTTCGTAGGGAATCTGTCACATTCACGAGGACTTAACGAGGGGTTGAGGAGAGTTTGTCCTGGAGGACGCCCGGAAGGGCGATCCCGCGGTGCCTTACGTCCGCGGAAAACCGCCGGACGAGTGGATCCGACGGCGTCGCGGTGAACGTGACGACGTCCCGGTGCAGAGCGGGCTTCAGCCGTCGCAGCGCGCCGGGGAACGTGCGGGTCAGCGCGGTCGTCGGGACCAGCGCGACGCCCAGCCCGGCCGCGGCGAGCTGCGCCGCCGTCGCCGCCTGCTTCGTCCGCATCACCGCGCTCAGCACGGTTCCGCGCCGCGCCGCCTCCTCGTCGAGCCAGCCCCCGAGGCCGTTGTCCGGGTGGTAGTGCACCACCGGCAACTCGGCCAGGTCGGCCATCGGGACCGCCGCCCGGGTGGCGAGCGGGTGGTCGGCGGCCAGGGCGACGACGACCTCCTCGCGTCCGACCAGCTCGGTGTGCCCGGTCCAGTGGGTCGGCCGCGGCCCGGCGGCGACGTCCGCTTCGCCCGCTTCCAACGCCGCTACCAGCGCGTCCGCGCTCGTCGTCTCGGTCAGCGTGATCAGCACGCCGGGGCGGTGCCGGTGCCAGGCCCGCAGCACGGGCGCGAGCAGGCCGGCGGTCATGCTTTCCGCGCACGCGATCCGCAGCGTGCCTTCGCCGCCGGCGGCCACCGCGCGGCCGGTCCGGACCACGCGCTCCGCGGCGGCCAGTGCGGCTCGCGCGTCGGCCAGGACCGCGCGTCCGGTGGCGGTCGGCCGGACCCCGCGCGGCAGGCGTTCGAGCACCGGCGTGCCCAGTTCCCGTTCGAGCGCCCCGATCTGGTGGGACAGCGCGGGCTGCGACAGGTGCAGCCGCGCGGCCGCTTCGGTGATCGACCCGGCGTCCAGCACCGCGACCAGGCACTCGAGCGCGCGCAGCGTAGGCATTCGCCGATTCTATCGCAGCCATCGAAAACCTTCGGATCGCGATGGGATGAATACGGCGCCGGCCCGCGCTGACTCCTGGTGTGCGAAACGGAAGGAGCACGGAAATGTCGTTCGAAGGAAAGCGCCTGGTCGTCGTCGGAGGCGGTTCGGGGATCGCGCGCCGGATCGCGGTGGACGCGCACGCGGCGGGCGCGGAAGTCGTCTTGGCCGGCCGGGAACCGGCGCGGATCGACGTTCCCGGTATTCGCGCCGCATTCGCGGATCTCGGGGACGAATCGTCGCTGAAAGCGCTTGCCGAAGAGGTCGGCGAACTCGATTACCTCGTCACGCTCGCGGCGGCGCCGGCGAACGGGCCCGTCTCGGCGCTTTCGCGCGACGCGGTCACCCGGGCCTTCGACGCCAAGGTGATCGGGCCGCTGCTGCTGGCCAAGCAGTTCGCGCCGAGGTTCCGGGACGGCGGCGCGATCGCGTTGTTCTCCGGCGTCGCGGCGTGGCGCCCGGCGCCCGGACGGGTCGTGATGGCCACGACGAACGGCGCGGTCGCGTTCCTCGCCGAAGCGCTCGCGGTCGAGCTCGCGCCGATCCGGGTCAACGCCGTCTCCCCGGGCATCGTCGACTCCGGCGCCTGGGACCGCCTCGGCGACGGGAAGGACGAATTCCTGCGCCGGACCGCGGAGGCGAATCCGGCGCGCCGGGTGGGGCAGCCGGCGGATGTCGCGGCGGCGACCCTGCAGGTGCTGGCGAATCCGTTCATGACCGGCACGGTGCTGCACGTGGACGGCGGCGGCCGGCTCGCTTAGGAACGCTGGGTGATTGAGCCTTTACAGAGGCCTGAACCATTCCTATGATCGGCCGTCCGGACGCAGTTGCCCGCGTCCGGTCGGCCCAGGTGGAGGGTTTGATGGCACGCAGGGCTCCGCGCGGCGACGCGGTCACGGTCGCCGAGTTGCTGGTCCGGTCCGCGGCGGACGGTCGACACCGCGAGCCTTCGCGGCATCGCGAGAAATCCCAGGCCTTGCGCTCGCTGGCCCGGTTGCGGGTGTTCTCCGTGGTCGCCGGCGCGCTGGCGCTGACCGGCGGCGTCGCGACGGCGGTGTCGATGCCGGCCGAGCGCGGCACGGGAGCGGTCTGGCCGCCGGCCGGGCTGGAACCGCCGGCCGCCGCGCTGGTGCCGTTCCCCGCGGACGTCGTCGTGCCGCCCGCCGCACCGGCTCCGAAATCCGTTCCGGCCGTCGGTGAACCCGACGAAGTCGCCCCGATTGTGGCGCAGCCGGTTTCGAATTCCGGAACGACGGCGGCTCATCGCGGAAATCTCGCGAAGGCGGTCAAGATCGTCGGCAAGGTGAAGCCGCAGAAGCTTTTGAAGGTGCCGGTCCTGTCTTCGCCGTCTCCGGCTCAGGGCAAGAAGGCGGCGCCGGTGCGGCACGAAATCCCGGACTTCTCGGCGTGGTGGCGCGAGTGGGCGCAGCAGCCGCCGTCCCACGGCCGGCACGACGGCTGCGGCCACCACCGCCGGTGAGCTCAGAGCGGGATTTGGTACTGCATGAAGCCCTTGTCGAGGGCGACCTGGTCGTAGAGCCGGCGCGCGGTCGTGTTCGACGTCTGCGTGTGCCAGTAGACGCGCACGCAGCCTTGCGCGCGCGCCCAGCCGGCGACGGCTTCGATCAGCGTCCGGCCGACGCCCCGGCCGCGGGCTTTGCTGTCGGTGAACAGGTCCTGCAGGTAGCAGACGTCGGCGGAGGTCGTGCTCGGGTGCGTGAAGAAGTGCACGATGCCGACGAGTTCGCCGTCGAGCCGCGCGCCGAGCGCGTGCATGCGCTCGCCGGTCTCGAACTCGCGCCAGGCGCGGTCCACCAGTTCCGGATCGAGCGTCCTGCCGTAGAACGTGTTGTAGCCGGCGAACAGGTTTTCCCAGGCCGGACGGTCTTCCGCGGTGAGGGCCCCAGTGGTGATCACGCATTCGAGGCTAACGCGCGGGGTGACACGCTGGACACAACTGGCCAGTAAGGTGACGAACCCGAATCCGATTCATAGAATCACCAGCCATCAGGTCCCGATCAGTGGAGGTTACCGATGGCGCGCACGGCGCACCGTGCCAGTGGCAAGCCGGTGACGGTGGGAGAGCTGATGCTCCGCCCGGACGTCCACGGCAGACGCCGGCCCGAGGACCTGGAAGTACTGGAGCTGGCGTACCGGATGCGCCGCCGGGTGGGCCCGGAGCCGATCGTGGCGCGCACGCCGCGTTCCCGGGCATTGGCGGTGGTCACCGGCCTTTGGCGGCGCAAGGCGCGGTAGGTTCGCCGCTCTGGTGCCGACGCGACTCATTTCTTTGTGGGCCACCCTTCTGGCGAGGGTGGCCTTTTTCGTGCCTGGCAGCGTGCAGGAGTCACCGCCAATGCAGCATACTGCTCGAAACAGCCGCGAACAGAGCACGAGACTGCGCGAAAGCCAAAACCAGGGAGCACCGGATGGCCCGGCACGAAAGACTCACCACCCTTCTGGACATGCTGGGCCAGCGAGAAAAGATCGACGTCGAAGACGTCGCAGCCGAACTGGACGTCTCCGCCGCCACGATCCGGCGGGACCTCGACCACCTCGCCGAACAACAGCTGCTCACCCGCACCCGCGGCGGCGCCGTCGCGAACGACCTCGCCTACGACCTTCCCCTGCGGTACAAAACCGCCCGTCACGTCCCGGAAAAGCAGCGGATCAGTACCGCGGCGGCCGCGGAAGTCACCAAAGGCATGGTGGTCGGGCTCAACGGCGGGACCACCACCGCGGGTGTCGCTCGCGCTCTGGCTATGCGGGCCGATCTCAGTGGACGCGGGGATGCTCCTGGCCTCACCGTCGTCACCAACGCCCTCAACATCGCGCACGAGCTCGCCGTGCGGCCGAACGTCAAGATCGTCGTCACCGGGGGTGTCGCGCGGCCGCAGTCGTTCGAGCTCAGCGGGCCTCTTGCCACGCGGGTGCTCAGCGAGCTCACCATCGATCTGCTGTTCCTCGGCGTCGACGCCTTCGACGCCGACGCCGGCGCGTTCGCCCACCACGAAGGCGAGGCCAGCATCAACCGGCTCATGGTGGAACGCGCCGAACGCGTGGTCGCCGTCGCGGATGGGTCGAAGCTCGGCCGGCGGGCCTTTGCCCGGATCTGTGAAACCACGCAGGTGCACGCCCTCGTCACCGATACCGACGCCGACCCCGAGGCGGTTCGGGCCTTCGAAGCCGCCGGGGTCGAGGTGCGGACCGTCTGACTCAGCGCGCGAACGCCAGCGCCGCGGCCAGTGCGCGGTGGCCGGCCGCGCTCGGGTGGACGTCGCAGCCGCCCGTCGGGAGCTTGACCAGCAGGCCCGCCGCGCACGGGTCGCCGCCCGTGCGCAGGGATGCCAAGAGGAACGCCGTGAAGCCGTCCGCGACCTTGCCGTGGTAGCGGCGGGTCACCTGGATCAGCGCCGCGTCGAGCGCCTTCACCTGCGCCACCTGCGTCGGATCGCGGTAGTCGAGCGAGTAGTACGACACCAGCACGACGTCGCCGCGATACTGGGCACGCACCGCGGAGAGGATGGCCGCGAGGTTGCGGCTCACCTGGTTCAGGGCGGCCTGGAAGTCCGGGCCCGTGCAGTGGTCCGGCGTCGTGTTCTGGCACAGGAACATGTCGTTCGCGCCGATCGTCAGCGTCACGAGCCGGGTGTCGCGGTGCGTCCGCAGGTACTGCACGGCGTAGTCGATCTGGGCGCCCGCGTACGAAACGTGCAGCGGGTACGCCAAGCGGTAGCCGTTTTCGCAGCCGTTGCTCGGTGCGGTGACCACCAGCAGGCTCCCCGTCGTCTCACCCGGACAGGACGCGTTCGCCAGCCGCAGCCCGCGCAGGGCCGCGTATTTCTCCGCGTAGCCGCTGAAGTTGGCCGCGTTCAGGTAGTCCGCGCCCGCGTTGGGCCGGTAGCCGAACGCGACGGAGTCGCCGAGCGCGAGGTACCCGCCGTGGCGGGACGTCGCTTGCGCCGGCGCCGTCAGGAGCGCGCTCGCCGCGATGACCGCCGCGGCCATGACGAAGAATCGACGAAGCATCCTCGGCTCCCTTCCCCGCACCGTCGCGTGGCCTGAACGATTGTCCTCGTTCCGGCCACGCGACGGAAGCGTCAGAAGCCGATCGTCGCCGGCGCCTTCGGCCCGTCCATCCGGGCTTCGGCCGATCCCGGCTCGACGGCGGCGCAGTGCGTGCCGCGCGCCGGGAGCTTGCCGGTGATCAGGTAGTCGTCGGTCGCCTTGATCACGCACCGGCTGTTCTTGGAGTACGCGCCGTGGCCCCAGCCGTCGTAGGTGAGCAGCGTGCTGCCGCTCTGCCGGGCCGCGGCCTGCGACCACGCGTACGGCGTCGCGGGGTCGAACTTGCTGCTCAGCATCAGCAGCGGCGGCGCGCCGTGGATCTGCAGCGGGTGCTGCGGGTTGCTGGTCCTGTTCGGCCAGCCGATGCAGCCGGTGACCGCGGTCCAGCCCAGCGAGTTGACCTTGACGTCCGGCGCGAGCGCCGCGGCCGTCCGGCGGTACGCCTCGAGCTCGGCGTAGTTGTGCACCGGCAGCTTCCAGTCGTCGCAGAACACGCTTTGGAACACGTTGTTGACCGGGAGGTCGTCCTTCAGCCGCGCCGACGCGGGCGGCGGCGTGCCGTCCGCCAGCGACCTGAGGACCGCCGCCAGCCGGTCCCAGCTCGGGCCGTAGAAGGAACCTTGGAACATCCCCGCCAGCGCAAGCGGCGTGACGACCTCGCCGCTCTGCGGGTCCTTCAGCTCCCCGCGCGCGGCCTTGTCCTGCAGGGCGCGGGTCAGCTTCGAGACGTCCCGGCCGTGCAGCGCGCAGCTCGGCGTCCGGTCGCACCAGGCGGCGAACTCGCCGAACTCCGCTTGCACCGACTGCGTTTCGCTGTTCAGGAACTCGAACGCCGTGTACTGCGAGTGGTCCATGTTGCTGTCGAGCACGAGCGCGCGGACCTTGTCCGGGAACAGCTCGGCGTACTGCTGGCCCATCAGCGTGCCGTAGGAAACCCCGTAGTACGTCAGCTTTTCGTCGCCGAGCGCGGCGCGGATCGCGTCCATGTCGCGCGCGACGCTCTTGGTGTCCCCGAACTGACCCAGCGGCCCGGAAAGCTTGTCACAGCTCTCCCCGAGCTTCCGGTTGTACGCCGCGAGCTGCTCGAACTCGGCCTGGTTGCGCGGGACTTCCGGGTGGTCGGCGATGATCTCGTCGAGCCCGCACTTGATCTGCGTGCTCTCGCCGACGCCGCGCGGGTCGAAGCCCACGGTGTCGAACCGCTTGGTGACCTCCGGCGAGAGCGACCAGCCCGCTTCGACCTGGCCCGCGCCCGGACCGCCGGGGCCGCCCGGGTCCATCAGGATCGACCCGATGCGCGCCTGCGGGTCCGTGGCCTTGCGCCGCGCGAGCGCGATGTTCGCGGTGCCCCGATCCGGGTGGGCCCAGTCGATCGGCACGGTCACCGTGCCGCAGTCCACGCCGGGCGCGTCGGGGCACGGTTTCCAGTCGATCGCCCCGGTGGCCGCCGAAGCCGGCGTCGCCGCCAGCAGGCTCCCCAGTACTGCCGCCGCCGTCAGCAGCTTCGCTACCCCCGCCATGTCAGCCCTTCCCCTTACCGACAGTGGTTGTTCGGCTCCAGGAAATCACCAAACCGGGGTTCGCGCCAGGTTCCCTGGTGGATCAGGCCGTGGTGTCCACTGTGGACGAACGCTCGGCGTGCCGGAGCCAAGCCGTCGCGCCGGTGCCGAGCGCGCAGACGCCACCCAGGACGCCGAAGGCCCACCCGAACCCGGTCGCCGGATCGACGGCGAGGCCTTGGGACAGCACGATCACGCACAACGCGCCCCCGGCCGCGCCGCCCACGCGCATGACGATGTTCACCAACGCCGTCGCGTGCCCGAGCTCGCCGGCGGCGACCGACGCGTACGCCGCCGTCGACGCGGGCATGATCGACAGCCCGAGTCCCGCGCCGCGGACCACGAGCAGCGCCTGGATCAGCCACGTCGGCGCGTCCGGGCCGAGCCACGGTAGCGGGACGGTGGCCGCCAGCACCACCACCGACCCGGTGAGCGAGACGGTGCCGCCGCCGTAGCGGTCGGTCAGCCGGCCGGCGACGAGCACGAACGCGGTCGTGGCCAGGCCCATCGGGGCGAGCAGGACGCCGGCCTCGGCGGGTCCGGCGCCGAGCCGGACCTGGAACCACAGCGGCAGCACCAGGACCGCGCCGAACATCCCGGCGCCGGCGAGCAGAACGGACGCCAGCGCCGAGCCCATCACGGGCCGGGCGGCCAGCCGCAGGTCCAGCACCGGGTGCCGCACGCGCAGCGAGCGCCAGACGAACACCGCGAGCGCGAGGGCGCCGACGGCCGCGAACAGCGCGTTCCGCTCGGTGAGCGTGTAGACGAGCAGCGGCAGGCCGAGGGTGATCAGGGCGAGGCCGGGCCAGTCCACCGGCGGCGGCTGGCCGCGGTCGCCGCGCGGGACGTACCGCAGCGCCAGGCCGAACGCGAGCAGGCCGATGGGCAGGTTGAGCCAGAACAGGACCGGCCAGGAGAAGTGGGCGAGCAGGAGGCCGCCGACGCTCGGGCCGACGACCGGTGCCAGCCCGACGACCAGGCCGAGCGTGCCCATGGTGCGGCCGAGCCGTTCCGGGCCGACGGCGAGGCCGATGACCGTCTGCCCGGCGGTGACCATGACGCCGGTGGCCATGCCTTGCAGCGCGCGGACGGCGATCAGCGTGCTGGCGTCCGGGGCGAGGGCGCACGCGATCGACGTGAGCAGGAACGCCGCCAGGGCCCAGAGCCAGAGTCTTCCGGCGCCGAGTTTCTTGACCAGCCACGGGGTCAGCGGCAGGGCGGCGGAGAGGCCGAGCAGGAAGGCCGTCGCGACCCACTGGATTTCGATGAGGCTGACCCCCAGGCGCAGCCTCATCGACTCCAGCCCGACCGCGACGATCGAACCGTCCATGTTGCCCAGGAAGCCGCCGAGCGCCATGACGCCGGAGGCGATCCAGACGCTGCGGGGGATGGGCGGGGCAGTGGTCATGGTGGCGACGGTAGAAGTTCGAGCAAGGTTGAAGTCAAGGACCGACGTCAGCCGTTGCCCCGCGCGTAGACCTCGGCCGCGTTCGCCTGCGTGACGAGCTGCGTCGGCAGCATCTGCGTCTTCGCCGGCTTCGCGCAGTCGACGAGGATGCTCTTCGCCGACGCCACCGCCTCACGACCGCCCGTCGGGTAGACGAACGTCGCCGCCAGGCGGCCCGCTTCCACCGCCTTGATGCCGCCGGACGGGATGGGCAAGCCGTCGATGCCGATGAACTTGACCTTCTTGTCCAGTCCCGCGGCCTTCGCGGCGAGGTAGGCGCCTTCGGCCATCGGGTCGTTCTGGGCGTAGACGGCCTGGATCTCCGGGTGCGCCTTGAAGACCGCGTCCGCCTGCTGCTGGCCCTTCTCGCGCAGCCAGTCACCGTCCACAGTGGTCACGATGTCGATGCCGCGGCCCTCGATGCCCTTCGCGAAGCCGTCCTGGCGCTCCTTGGCCGGGGTGGACCCGGCGAGCCCGCGGATCTCGGCGATCTTCCCGCCCTGGGGCAGGATCCGGTCGGCCAGGTACTGCCCGGCCTGCCGGCCGATGTCGACGTTGTCGGCACCGATCCACTGCGTGTACGCGTCGCCGTCGACCTTGCGGTCCAGCACCAGCACCGGGATGCCCTTGTCGTAGGCCTTCTTGACGACGGCCGTCAGCGGCGTGGCCTCGTTGGGGCTGATGATCAGCAGGTCGATGCGCTGGGTCAGGAAGTTCTCGACGTCGGCCACCTGCTTGGAGTTGTCCTGCTGCGCGTCGGCGAAATTGACGGTGAACTGCGGAACCTCGCGAGCCGCGCGGGCGATGTCGTCGTCCATCTGCTTGCGGTAGGGCTCGTTGAGGTTGGCCTGGCTGACGCCGATCGCGTACTTCCCCGCGGCGCCCTTGCAGGCCGCGGCGGAGGTCGTCGCGCCCTGGCCGGAGTTCTCGTGCGTGGTGCCGCAGGCGGCCAGGAGCAGGACGAGCGCGGGTAGCGCGAAGTGCTTGCCGGACATCTCTTTCTTCCCCTCTACGGTGTCGGACGCAGCCGCTGCAGACCCGCGGCGGCCACGATGACCAGGCCCTTGATCAGGAGTTGCACGTTGGGATCGACGCTGTTGAGCGCCAGGACGTTGTTGAGCACGCCCAGCAGCAACGCGCCGGCGACGGTGCCCGACACCGAGCCGCGGCCGCCCGACAGCGCCGTGCCGCCGATCACGACCGCGGCGATCGCGTCCAGCTCGTAGCCGCTGCCGTCGTTGGGGCTGCCCTGGTTCAGCTGGCCGGCGTGGATGATCCCGGCGAGCGCGGCGAGCAGCCCGCTCAGGCCGTAGACCAGCACCTTGACCCGGGTGACGGCGACGCCGGAGAGGCGCGCGGCCTTCTCGTTGCCGCCGATCGCGTAGACGTGCCGGGCGAACGCGCTGGTGCGCAGGAAGACGATGGCCGCGACGGCGACCACGGCGAAGATCACCGCGGGGATCGGCACCAGGCCGTTGAAAGTCCGCTCGCCGAGCAGCGAAAAGGCGACGGGCGCCTCGCCGGGGCCGTCGCCGTACGCGATCGCGACGCCCTGGCCGCCCGACCAGATCCGCGCGAGCCCGCGCGCGACCTGCAGCCCGGCGAGGGTGACGATGAACGCCTGGATGCCGAACACCGCCGACGCAACTCCTTGAAGCAGGCCGAAAACGAGCCCGGCGGCGAGCACGACCAGCACGGCCGGAAGCACGCCGAAGCCGTCGTCCACCAGCAGCACGGCCGAGCCGACGGCGGCCAGCCCGAGCACCGCGCCGACCGACAGGTCGATCCCGCCGATGAGGATCACGAACGTCATGCCGACGGCGATGATGCCGATCTCGGCGATCGCGCGGACGACGTTGAAGAGGTTCTCGCCGCTCAAGAACACGAGGTCGCCGTCGTGGCTCGGCGAGAACACGATCGCCGCGGCGAGCACCAGGACCAGGCCGAAGAGGCTCTGGAAGCGGAACAGCGCGGCCACGACGTCGCGCCGCGGCAGGAACTCGGTTGTGGTCATCGCGTTTCCCCCATCGCGGCGGCGAGCAGTTCGGCTTCGCCGGCGGCGTGCGTGTCCAGTTCGGCGGCGCCGCGGCCGTCGTGCAGGACGACGACCCGGTCGCACAGCCCGACCAGTTCGGCGGGTTCGGAGGACGCGAGCAGGACGCCGATGCCGCGGGCGGCCGCGGCGGCCAGCAGCTGGTAGATCTCGGCCTTCGCGCCGACGTCGACGCCGCGGGTCGGCTCGTCGAGCAGGAGCAGCTTCGGCTCGGTGAGCAACGCGCGGCCCAGCACGACTTTCTGCTGGTTGCCGCCGGAGAGCGTGCCGACCGGGTCGGCGAGCGCCCCCTTGACCTTCAAGTCGCCGAGGACCTTCGCGACGGTGTCGTTCTCGCGCCGCCGGGTGAGGAACCCGGTCGTCGCCAGTCCGTCCACAACGGACAGTGCGGTGTTGGCGCGGACGGAATGGGGGAGCGCGAGGCCGGCGATCCGGCGGTCCTCGGGTACCAGCGCCAGCCCGAGGCGGACGGCGTGCCGCGGGCTCCTCGGGCGGATTTCCCGGCCACCGAGGGAAACGCGGCCGTGCCAGCGGCCAGGGGTGCCGGCCCCGAACAGCGTCTCCAGCAGCTCGGTGCGCCCCGAGCCGAGCAGCCCTCCGAGGCCGACGATCTCGCCGGCGCGGACGGTCAGCGTGATCCCGGCCGGCTCCCGGCGGCCGGCCCGGTGCCGCCGCGGGCGCAGCGCGAAGTCGTCGAGGCGCAGCAGCTCGTCGCCGGTTTCGCCGTGCTTGACGCGGAAAAACGCTTGGACCGGGCGGCCGATCATCGCCTCGGTGACCCGCTCGACGGTCAGGTCGCGGGCGGTGAACGCGGCGGCGACGCGGCCGTTGCGCAGGACGGTCGCGCGGTCGGCGAGCCGGCCGATCTCCTCGAGCCGGTGGGAGATGTAGACGATGCCGGCGCCCGCGTCGCGCAGCTCGTCGATCACCTTGACCATCCGCTCCACCTCGGCACCGGTGAGCGCGGAGGTCGGCTCGTCCATCACCAGCACGCGCGCGTCGAGCGCGAGGGCCTTGGCGATGGCGACCAGCTGCTGTTCGCCGGTGCGCAGCTCGCCGACCACGCGCTTCGGGTCGAGCGCGATCCCGGTGCGGGCCAGCAGTTCGCGCGTCTCGCGGTGCATGCGCTGCCGAGCGAGGGTGCCGAAACTCGTGTGCGGCTCGCGGCCGAGGAAGATGTTGGCGGCCACGGAAAGCCCGGGAACGAGGTCGAGCTCCTGGGGGATCAGCGCGATGCCGCGGCGCTGCGCGTCGGCCGGACCGCCGAACACGACGGGCTCGCCGTCGACCTCGATCGTGCCGCGGTACCCGGTGATGTCGCCGGACAGGATGCGCACGAGCGTCGACTTGCCGGCGCCGTTTTCGCCGAGCAGCGCGTGGACTTCGCCGCGGCGCACGGTGAAGTCGACGTCGTCGCAGGCGAGTGTCCCGCCGTAGGCCTTGCTGACGCCGCTCAGCGCGACCAGCGGGGTACCCGGCTCTTCCATGACACCCCTCGCGTCGGCGGAAGATGGGAGTAATCGATTACTCGACGCTAGGGGCGATGCCGGGGTGTGTCAAGCGTCACTTCGGGCGGACTAACGGGCGGAACTGCCCCGGACGATGAGCTGCGCGGCCATCGTCGTGGTGGTCGTCGCGCGGGAACCGTCGCCGATGCGGTCGAGCAGGAGCCGCGCGGCCAGCTGGCCCATCGCGTGGGCCGGCTGGGCGACGACCGTGAGCGCGGGCGAGATCAGCGTCGCCCACGGCGCGTCGTCGAACGACACGATCCCGACGTCGCGCCCGGCCCGCCGGCCGAGTTCCGCGAGCGCCTGCAGCACGCCGACGGACATCGTGCTGCTGGACACCAGGAGCGCGTCCGGCGGGTCGGGCCGGGTCAGCAGCCGGGTCGCGGCTTCGCGGCCGCCGGTTTCGCGGAATTCGCAGCGGCGAACCAGTTTCGCGGAGTACTTCCGGCCCGCGGCACGGAGTCCGTCGCGGTAACCGTCGAGCCGGTCGTCCGCCGTGGTGACCCCCGGCGGGCCGGCGATGCAGCCGATCCGCTCGTAGCCGTTCTCCGCCAGGTGGGCCACGGCTTCCCGGGCCGCGGCGCGGGAATCGAGGAGCACGGCGTCGCAGTCCGCCGAGTCGAGGCGCCGGTCGACCGTCACGATCGGCGTCCGGTGCGCGGTCAGCGGCCGGACGTCGCTGTCGCCGGTCGTCGGAGAGATGATCACGCCCGCGAGCCGCTCCTGCGCCGCGACCTCGACGTACCGGCGTTCCTTGGCCGTGTTCTCGTCGGAGTTGCACAGCATCACCGAGTAGCCGGCCGCCTGCGCCGCGTCCTCGACGCCGCGCGCGATCGCCGTGAAGAACGGGTTTTCGACGTCGGAGATGATCAGCGCCAGCACCGCGGTCTCGCGGCGGCGCAGGCTGCGGGCGAGGCCGTTCGGCGTGTAGCCGAGCTCTTCGACGGCCCGGGCCACGCGCTCGGCCAGCACCGGGTCCACAGTGGACTTCCCGTTGAGCGCCCTGGACACGGTCGCGGTCGAGACGCCGGCCAGCGCCGCCACGTCGGAGATCGTCGCCACGCGCGTCCTCGCTCGTCTCGTTGACAGTGCTCTGGGCACACCATAGCGTGGTGGTAATCGATTTCCCGCAGGGTGAGTCCGTGGAGGGGCGGATGACGGGACTGCTGCTCGGGGTGGACATCGGCACGGCGAGCTCGAAGGGGGTGCTGGTGGACCCCGGCGGCGCGGTGCTCGCCCGGTCGGTCCGCGAGCACGCCGTCTCGACGCCGCGTCCCGGCTGGTTCGAGCACGACGCCGAAACGGTGTGGTGGGCCGACTTCACGGAGATCGTCGCCGACCTGCTGCGCGCCGCCGGCGGACGGGCGCTCGCTGGGCTCGGGGTCAGCGGCATCGGGCCGTGCCTGCTCCCGGCTTCGGCGGCGGGCGAGCCGTTGCGGCCGGCGATCCTCTACGGCGTCGACACCCGGGCGGGCGCGGAGATCGCGGAGCTGAACTCCGAGCTGGGCGCGTCCGAAATCCTCGCGCGCGGCGGTTCGCCGCTGACGAGCCAGGCGGTCGGGCCGAAGGTGCGCTGGCTGGCCCGGCACGAGCCGGACGTCTACGCGCGCACCCGCAAGCTGCTGATGGCCAGTTCCTTCCTGGTGCACCGGCTGACCGGCCGGTACGTCCTGGACCACCACTCGGCGAGCCAGTGCACGCCGATGTACGACCTGGTGGCCGGCAAGTGGGCCGAAGACTGGGCGGAGCGCGTCGCGCCGGGCGTGGCGCTGCCGGAACTGCTGTGGCCGACGGAGGTCGCGGGGGAGGTCACCGCCGCCGCGGCCGCGCTGACGGGGTTGCCCGCGGGGCTGCCGGTGACGGCGGGGACGGTCGACGCGTGGGCCGAGGCGGCGAGCGTCGGGGTCCGCGAGCCGGGCGACGTCATGGTGATGTACGGGACGACGATGTTCCTTGTCCAGGTGCTCACCGAACCGCGCCCGCACCCCGGCCTGTGGGGCACGCGCGGGGTGACGCCGGGCAGTTTCACGCTAGCGGCGGGCATGGCGACGTCCGGCGCGGTGACCGGCTGGCTGCGCGAACTCGTCGGCGGCTCGTACGCGGACCTGGTGGCGGAGGCGGCTTCGGTGCCGGCGGGGAGCCGCGGGTTGCTGATGCTGCCGTACTTCGCGGGCGAGCGGACGCCGTTGTTCGACCCGGACGCGCGCGGCGTGCTGGCGGGGCTCACGACGTCGCACGGCCGCGCCGAGATCTACCGCGCGGCCTTGGAGGGGATCGCGTACGGGGTGCGGCACAACCTGGAGGCGATGGCGGCCGCGGGCGGCGCGGCGGGCCGGCTGGTGGCGGTCGGCGGCGGGACGAAGGGCGGGTTGTGGACGCGGATCGTCTCGGACGTGACCGGGCTGCCGCAGCAGATCCCGGCCGAGACGATCGGGGCCTGCCTGGGTGACGCGCTCCTCGCGGCGGAGGCGGTGGGGCTGGAACCGGCGCGGGGCAACCCGATCGCCGCGACGGTGACGCCGGACCCGGCGAACCCGGCGCGGTACGAGGAGTTCTACCGGCACTACCGGGCGTTGTACGACGCCACGGCGGGGACGGCGCACTTCTTGGCGGAGCAGCAGCGCGTGGCGACGCCCTGACTAGCCTCCTCCGGCCGGCGAGCGCGCTCGGGTCACTGGGCCGAACGGCGGCGGTCCGCGACCATCCCGCGGTAGTGCTCCAGCGCCGCCACGGATTGGGTGACCTGCTCGAAGCTGGGCAGCGCGTGCACGTTCGCCACCAGCGTCATGTCCTTGCGCGGGATGTCCATGAAGCACACTTCGATGCCGAACTCGGCCGCGTGCTCGGCCACCTGCAGCCGCCACGTCGGCAGGTCGTGCTCATCGCCGAGCCACTCGTGCAGGTAGACGCACCACTTGCCGCGGCTGAGCTCGCCCGCGATGGCGTCCTGCCCGACCAGGTACGGCTCGGTCACGCCGTCGTCCATGACCGTCCCCGGGTACACCAAGGCACTGCTTCCCTCCTGTCCGGCGGCGACCCCTACCTCCGGAAAGCGCTCTCTCGGCGGGCCTCCCCACCACGGCCGAGCAGCGCGAGTCCCGGGAGCCATTGTCGGCCGACCGGGACGGCGCCAACATACCGGCGGATTTGGCGCACAGCAACCATTTCGCGCGTGCGCGCCGCTCGCGTGACGGAGAGCGTGCACAGCTCGCGTGCGGATGCACGTGCCGATCATCGGCGGCCGGCTGCCGAATGCAGACTGCAAATTGCGCATCGCGGCACCCGCTCGCCCATGCCCGGGCGGGCGGGTGCCGCGAACCGGCCGCTACCGCGCGAGCCAGGTCCGGAGGAGGTTCGGCGATCCCCCGAAGTAGGCACCGTCGGTGACGTAGACCGTGTCGCCCCGGACGGCGACCGCCGTCGGGTTGGCGAGTCCGTCCGAAGTGGACAGAATCGTCTTCGTTCCGGCCTCGCCGACCGTCACGACCCGGTTGTCCTGGTTGATCGCGGCGACGACCGTGCCGCCGTGGAACGCGAAGTCGTCGACCGGCCCGAGGCCCGACGCGACGACCCGCCCCGGTGCACCGGTGAGCGGGAACCGGACGAGCGTGCCCCGGTCCAGGTTGGACACCCAGACGGCGCCGGCGTGGACCTTGATCCCGTTGGCGCCGAAGCCGCTCACCGGTGCGAGCAGTTCGCCGGTCGCGAAGGCGGTGACGCGCCCGCGGGAGATCCGCCAGACCGTCGAGCCGAACGAGTCGGCGACGAACAGGTCACCGGTCGCCGGGTCGCGCGCGACGCCGTTCTGGAACCCGGACGGCGGCAGCGACGCGACCTGGACCGGGGTGCCGCCGGGCCGGACGCGGTAGAGGCCGGTCGCCGCGGTGCCGGTCGAGACGGCGAAGTACAGGTCGCCACCGGGCGCGCGGACGATGCCGCCGAGGAACAGTTTCTTGTGGACGACCGGGATGTCGCCGTCGTCCGGCACCGGAACGCGGGCGATGACGCTCACCTGTCCGCCGGGTGTGACCCGGCCGATCTCGCCGGACCAGGCGAAGGTGAGGTCGGCGGAGCCGTCGGGCTCCAGGGTGATGTTCTCCGGCTGCTGCCCGGTGGCGGCGTCGAGGGGAATGATCCTCGACGCCGCCGTCGCGGGTGTCGCCGGCAGGGCGAAGACGGCGGCCGCGGCCAGCACGGCGCCGAACTGCTTGATGCGCAACGGAAACTCCGATTTGTCGGTGGAACGGCGAAGAGAACCCCAGATCGCCGTGCCTTCGACGGTAGGCCCGGTGCGCCCCCGGCCACCAATAGCCCAGGCTGGGGCGGCCATCGGAAAACCGATCACAGGTCGCGGGCGGAACAACGCGAGAGCTGCGGCCCGAGCCGACTGCCCGCAGCCGCGTCCGGGCTTCCTAAGCCGCAGGTCCGAAGCGGCGGCGGTACGCGCTCGGGCTCAACCCGGTGTGCCGGCGCAGCTGCAGGCGCAGGTTGGCCGCCGTGCCGAAGCCGCTCGCCGAAGCCACCCGGTCCAAGCGCAGCTCACCGCGCTCGATCAGGCGGCACGCCAGCGACACCCGCTCGGTCGTCAGCCACGCCAGCGGAGTGGTGCCCAGCTCCGCACGGAACTTCCGGTGCAGCGTCGCCGGGCTGGTCGCCGCGCGGGTGGCCAGGTCGGTGACGGTCAGGGGCTGATCCAGTCGGCCCAGCGCCCATGCGAGCACCGGTGCCAGCGATGTCTCCGGCACCGCCGGCACCGGCCGCGCGATGAACTGCTGCTGCCCGCCGTCGCGGTGGCCGGTGAACACCAGGCGGCGGCTGACCGCGTTGACGACTTCGGCGCCGTGGTCGCGCTGGATGATGTGCAGGCCGAGGTCGAGGGACGCCGCGCTGCCCGCCGCCGTCAGGATGTCGCCCTCGTCGACGAACAGCACGTCCGGCTCCCACCGGACCGCGGGGAACCGCGAGGCGAAGTCGGCCGCCCACTGCCAGTGGGTGGTCGCCCGCTTGCCGTCGAGCACGCCGGCTTCGGCGAGCGCGAACGCGCCCGTGCAGAAGCTGACCAGCCGGGCACCGCGAGCCGCGGCGCGGCGGATCGCCGCGATGATCGCCGGGTCCGTAGGCACGCCCGTGTCCGGCCGGGCCGGCGCGATCAAGGTGTCCGCGGTGTCGGCCGCCTCGATGCCGGCGACGCCGGTGAGCGTGAACATGCCGAGGTTCATCCGGACGTCCGGGGTCGCGGCGCAGAGCGTGAAGTCGTACCAGGGCCGGTCCAGCTCCGGGCGCCGCAGCCCGAACAGCTCGGTCGCGACGCCCATTTCGAACGGGTTCGACTCCGCCGTCACGATCGCGACGACCCGGTGCGAGAATTCTTGCGGCATGTGCGATTCCTAGCACTCGCGCCGGCGGAACGCCAGGTCGAGCATGGACGCATGAACCCGATCGACCTGAACGAAGTCCTGGCGACCTTCGACGCCGCCTGGAGCCCGCGGATCGTCACCCGCGTCAACGACTACGACATCCGGCTCGCCCGGTTCGACGGCGAGCACGTCTGGCACGTCCACCAGGACACCGACGAGTTCTTCCTGGTCCTCGACGGCGAGATCGAGATCGGCGTGCGCGACCCGGACGAGCGCGTCGTCACCCTCGCGCGCGGCCAGGTCTTCGTGGTGCCGAAGGGGACGTTCCACAAGCCGTCGTCGAAGACGGGCGCGAGCGTGCTGCTGGTCGAACCGGCCGGGACGCTCTCGGTCGGCGACGCGCACGACGAAGTGCCCGAGTACGTCGACGTCACCACCGGGCACCTGGTCTAACGTCGGGGAAATGCTGACTGTCGTACCCGTCGACGAGGCCTCCTGGGCGGACCTGGAGGCGATCTTCGGCGACCGCGGGGACCCGGCCCGCTGCCGGTGCCAGTACTTCAAGCAGACGCCCGCGCAGTGGCGGGCGGGCACCCCGCCGGAGCGTGCCGAGCGGTTCCGGCGACAGACCGCGGACCACGCCACCGGGCTCGTCGCCTACCTCGACGGCGAGCCCGCTGGCTGGTGCGCGGTCGAACCGCGCACGGCCTACCCGCACCTGCTCGGCAGCCGCGTCGTCTGGTCCGGGCGTGACGAGGACCCGGCGGACGACAGCGTCTGGGCGGTGACGTGCTTCGTCACCCGCAAGGGCTTTCGCCGGCGCGGGGTGAGCGCCGCGCTGGCGAAGGCGGCCCCGGGCTTCGCGCGCGAGCGTGGGGCCCGCGCGGTCGAGGGGTACCCGATGCTGGTCGCACCCGGGCAGCAGGTCGCCTGGCCCGCCGAACTGTTCGTCGGCACGGCCGGGATCTTCGCCGACGCCGGCTTCAGCGAGGTCAGTCATCCGACGGCTCGGCGCGTCGTCATGCGGCTGACCTGCTGAGTCCTTCTCGGCAACGGGGTACGCTCGGCCGCATGAAACGGACCTCGTTCGCGAAGTGGCCGTGCTCGATCGCACGCACCATGGACCTGCTCGGCGACTGGTGGACCCCGCTGGTGCTGCGGGACGCCTTCTACGGCGTCCGCCGGTTCGACGAGTTCCAGCAGGCGCTCGGCATCGCGCGCAACACCCTCGCCGACCGGCTCAAGCGGCTGGTCGAGGAGGGGCTGCTGGAGAAGGTCGCCTACCAGAGCGAGCCGGTGCGCTACGACTACGTCCTCACCGAAAAGGGCCGCGACTTCTACCCCGTGCTGCTCGCCATGACGCGGTGGGGCGACAAGTGGCTCGCCGCCGAGGCCGGCCCGCCGATCACCGTGCACCACCTCGCCTGCGGGCACGACACGCACGCCGAAATCGTCTGCGCGGAGTGCCGGGAGCCGATGACCCCGGACGACACGCGGATGCGCCGCGGCCCCGGCTTCCCGTCGCGGCTGGCGCAGCGCCCGGACGTCGAAGCCCGCTTCGCGCGGCAGGAGTGACGTTGACAGGGTAGGTCTATCTACGCAACTATCGTGGTCACCGGCTCGGTGAGGGGAGTGGCGACCACGATGGAGTGGACAGGCGCGCGGTACGCGGACAAGCCGACGGCCGAGGTCTCGACCTGGATCGACGCCGTCCCCGAGGACGTCTGGCCGGTCGTTTCTGACATCTCGCTGATGCCGTCGCTGAGCGCGGAGCTGCAGTCCGTCGAGTGGTGCGAGCAGGGCCGGACGTTCGTCGGCCGGAGCAAGCACGACGCGTTCGGCGAGTGGGAGACGACCTCCTACGTCGTCGAATGCGAGGCCCCGCGGGTGTTCTCCTGGGCCGTTGCGGACCCGGACCGGCCGAGCGCGGTCTGGAAGTTCACCCTCGAGCCCGACAACGGCGGCACGCGGCTGAGCCAGTGGATGCAGATGGGTCCGGGCCGCTCCGGGCTGTCGTTCGCCATCGACCGGATGCCCGAGAAGGAACAGAAGATCGTCTTCGTGCGGCTGCGCGAGTTCGAAGCCGCGATGGTCGGCAACCTCGCGGCGATCAAGGAGCGGGTGGAGAACCCGTGAGGACCGCGACCACCGTCGAGTTCTCCAAGGACACGCGCACGACGCTGGACTTCGTGCTGGAGGCGGAAAAGCTCGGTCTCGACGTCTGCTGGGTCGCCGAAGCCTGGGGCGCGGACGCGCCGTCCGCGCTCGGCTACCTCGCCGCCCGCACCGACCGGATCCGGCTCGGCTCCGGGATCATCCAGCTCGGCACGCGCACGCCGGTCGCGATCGCGCAGGCCGCCTTGACGCTGGCCGACCTGTCCGGCGGCCGGTTCGCCCTGGGCCTGGGCCCGTCCGGGCCGCAGGTGATCGAGGGCCTGCACGGCGTC
The DNA here is from genome assembly GCF_044768185.1 of Amycolatopsis sp. NPDC101161. NCBI lineage: Bacteria > Bacillati > Actinomycetota > Actinomycetes > Pseudonocardiales > Pseudonocardiaceae > Amycolatopsis > Amycolatopsis sp. NPDC101161. The sequence goes on along the minus strand of NZ_JBIWPI010000002.1, from coordinate 321,181 downwards.
CCGTTCGCGAAACCGCTGACCCGCATGCGGGAGACGGTCGAGATCATCCGCCAGGCGTTCGCCGGGGAGAAGATTTCGTTCTCCGGCAAGGCGTTCGAGATCCCGCTGCCCGGGGACGCGCGGCCGATGCGGCTGTCCACCGCGCCGAACCCCGATATCCCGATCTACCTCGCGACTTTGTCGCCGAAGCTCCTGGAACTGACCGGCGAGGTCGCGGACGGCTGGCTCGGCACCAGCTTCGTCCCCGAAGGCGCCGACGCGTACTTCGGTCCCCTCGACGCCGGGCTCGCGAAGTCGGGCCGCACGCGGAAGGACATCGACGTCTGCCAGGGCGCCGAAGTCGCCTTCGCCGACAACGAGGACGAACTGCGCGTGCTGGTCGGCAGCCGCAAGAAGGAACTGGCCTTCAGCCTCGGCGGGATGGGCTCGGCCACCACGAACTTCTACAACGACGCCTACAGCCGCCAGGGCTGGGCGGACGTCGCCGCCGAGGTCCGCGAGCGCTGGCAGGCCGGCGACCGCGACGGCGCGACCGCGCTCGTCACCGACGAAATGGTCCTGGGCACCACGCTGATCGGCACCGAAGAGATGGTCCGCGACCGGCTGCGCGTCTGGCGCGACACCGGGATCGACACGGTCCGGCTGTACCCGGCCGGCGAAACCCTCGACGCGCGTCTCGCGACGCTCGGCCGCGCAATGGAGCTGATATGACCGGCGAGTGGCACCGCACCGCGTGCAGCCTCTGCTACCTGAACTGCGGGCTGGAGGTGCAGCTCGACGGCCGGAAGATCACCCGCGTCCGCGGCGACAAGGCGCACCCGCGCTCGGCCGGGTACCTGTGCCAGAAGGCGCAGCGCCTGACCTGGTACGGCGACCACGACGACCGGCTGACGACGCCGCTGCGCCGGCGTCCCGACGGCACCCACGAGCCCGTCGACTGGGACACCGCGCTCACCGAGATCGCCGCGAAGCTGCGTGAGATCCGGGACGCCGACACCGAAGCCGGCCGGCCCGGCTCGTTCGCCTACGTCGGCGGCGGTGGCCAGGGCAACCACTCCGGCGGCGCGTACGGCGCGTCGCTGCTGAAGTGGATGAACTCGACGCGCCACTTCAACGCGCTGTCGCAGGAGAAGACCGGCGACTTCTGGGTGAACGGGCAGATGTACGGCTCGACGCTCGTGCACACCGCCGAGGACGTCGAGCACTGCGACCTGCTGCTCGTGCTCGGCTGCAACCCCTGGCAGGCGCACGGGTTCAGCAACGCCCGGCACGCGCTCAACACGATCAAGAACGACCCCGCGCGCACGATGATCGTGATCGACCCGCGGCGCACCGAGACGGCGGAGATCGCCGACCTGCACCTGCCGCTGCGCCCGGGTACCGACGCCTACCTGCTGGGCGCGATCCTGGCGCTGCTGCTCGAACGCGGCGGCGCGGATTCCGCGTTCCTCGCTTCCCGGACCGAAGGCTTCGACGAGGTCGCGGCGGTGCTGGCGAAGATCCCGGTGGACGAGTGGATCGCGCACGCCGAAGTGTCCCGTGTGGACGTCGACCGGGCCGTCGACCTCATCCTGGCGGCCCGGGCCATGACCGTGCGCGTCGAACTGGGCATCCAGCAGGGCCGGCACTCGACGCTCAACAGCTACCTCGAGAAACTGTTGTACCTGGTCACCGGGCACTTCGGCCGGCGGGGGACCAACAACCTGCACTCGTGGCTGCTGCCGCTGTGGGGTTCGGGCGGCGGCAAGCGCTCCGAGGTGACCGGCTTCGAGTACATCGGCGGCCTGCTGCCGGCGAACACGCTGGCCGAGGAGATCCTCACCGACCACCCGAACCGGGTCCGCGCGCTGTGGGTCGAGTCGTCGAACCCGGCCAACACCTTCGCGGGCACGCGGGACGTCGAACGCGCGATCCGCGAGACCGAGCTGTCGGTCGTCGTCGACGTCGCGTACACGGAGACGGCCGCGCTGGCGGACTACGTGCTGCCGGCGGCGTCGCAGCACGAGAAGTGGGAGTTCACGCTCTTCACCTTCGAGTGGCCGACGAACTACTTCCAGCTGCGGCCGCCGCTGCTGGACCCGTTGCCGGGCACGCTGGTCGAAGCCGAGATCTACACGCGGCTGTTCGACGCGCTGGGCGTGCTGCCGCCGTCGGACGTCCTGGCTTCGCTGGCCGAGGGGCCGCGTTCGGAGCTGCAGGCCGGGCTCGGGGCGCTGGTCCAGGCGATGCCGGAGCGGTCCGCGATCCTGCCGGTGCTGCTGTACCGGACGCTGGGCGCGTCGCTGCCGGACGGCGCGGCGTCGATCGCGCCGCTGTGGGCGGGGTGCCACCGCGCGGCGAAGACGATGACCGTGCCGGTGCAGCGGGCCCTGGGCAGCTCCGCGACCGGTGTCGAGCTGGGGGAGGAACTCTTCTCGCGGATCTTGGCCGGGCCGACGCCGTTCTCGGCGCACGAGCAGGACGAGGTGTGGAGCCTGATGCGCCGTGCGCGGGTCCGGCTGGCCGTGCCGGAACTGCTGGACTGGCTTTCGTCGCTCGACCCGGCTTCGGAGCGGCCCGACCCGGCGTTCCCGTATTCGCTGCTGAACGGGCAGCGCCGGGCGCACAACGCGAACCAGATCCTGCGCGACCCGCGCTGGCGCCGCACGGATCCGGACGGCGCGCTGCGGGCGCGTCCCGAAGAACTGGCGTCGATCGGCGCTTCGGCGGGTGACTGGGTGGCGGTCGTGACGCCGGCCGGCCGCGTGGTCGTCCGCGCCGAAGCCGACCCGGGGCTGCGGCCGGGGCAGCTGGCGTTGCCGCACGGCTACGGCATGGCCCACCCGGACGCCGACGGCCGTCGCGTGGTCAGCGGCCCGCGGATCAACCTGCTGACCGACGCGCTCGACCGCGACCCGATCGCCGGAACGCCGCACCACAAGGACGTCCCGGCGCGGCTGGAGCCGGCGACGGAGGAGGAGCGCGCCCGCGCGGAAGCCGACAGCGTGCGCGTTCGTGCGACTGTCGCGAGTGGACGGTCCTGACGTTTCCCCGGTTTATAGTGGGACCCCTCAACCGAAGGGTGCCCATGCGCAAGATCGTTTCGAACCTGTTCATCTCGCTCGACGGCGTGGTCGAGGCGCCCGACAAGTGGTCGCTCCGGTACTGGAGCGACGAGATCGGCCAGGCCGTCGGCGGCGGGATGGCCGCGGCCGACGCGATGCTGCTCGGGCGCGTCACCTACGAAGGGTTCGCCGAGGCGTGGCCCGGCCGGACCGTCGAGGACGACGAAGGTGCCGAGTTCATGAACAACGTGCGCAAGTACGTGCTTTCGGCCACGTTGTCCGAAGTGAGCTGGAACAACTCGACGCTGCTGACCGGCGACCCGGCCGCGGCGGTCCGCGCGCTGAAGACCGAGCCCGGCGGCGACATCATGACCAGCGGCAGCACGACGGCGGTGCGCTGGCTGCTGTCCGAAGGCCTGGTCGACGAGCTGAACCTGCTGCTGTACCCGATCGTCGTGGGCCGCGGGAGGCGGCTGTTCCCCGAGGAGGGGCCGACGTTCCCGCTGGTGCTGAAGAAGTCGGCGACGTTCGCCAACGGCGTCGTGCAGCTGACGTACGTCCCGGCGTGAAGCCGTTCCGCGTCGAGGTTCCCGAGGCCGACCTCGAGGACCTGCGCGCGCGGTTGCGCCGGACGCGCTGGCCCGAGGCCGGGCCCGACGACTGGAGCCAGGGTACGCCGCTGGCGTACCTGCGTTCTCTGTGCGGCTACTGGGCTTCCGGCTACGACTGGCGTGCGCTGGAGGCGCGGGTGAACCGGTTTCCGCAGTACCGCACGGAAATCGACGGCCTGGGCATCCACTTCCTGCACGTGCGGTCGGCCCGTGCCGACGCGCTCCCGCTGATCCTCACGCACGGCTGGCCCGGGTCGTTCCTGGAGTTCCTCAAGGTGATCCCCCTTCTCGCGGAGGAGTTCCACCTGGTGATCCCGTCGCTGCCGGGGTACGGCTTCAGCGACAAACCGTTGTCGCCGGGCTGGGGCATCGAGCGGATCGCTGCGGCCTGGGCCGAACTGATGGCCCGCCTGGGCTACTCGCGGTACGGCGCCCAGGGCGGCGACTGGGGGACGTCGATCACGACGTCGCTGGCCCAGCAGGACGCGGCGCACCTGGCGGGCATCCACCTGAACCCGCCGATCGCGGCGCCGGATCCCGCGACGTTCGACGACCTGACTCCCGCTGAACGGGACGCGCTCGCCGCGCTCGAGCACGCGCAGCGGTGGGAGGACGGGTACTCGGTGCTGCAGTCGACGCGTCCGCAGACCGTGGGCTATGGGCTCCTGGATTCGCCGGCGGGGTTGTGCGGCTGGCTGGTGGAGAAGTTCCACGCGTGGTCGGACGGCTTCCCGTTCACCCGCGACGAACTGCTGGACGACGTGACGCTGTACTGGCTCACCGGCACGGCGGCCTCGTCGGCGCGGTTGTACTGGGAGAGCATCCGGCAGGTGCAGAAGTGGTTCTCGGAGGCCACGGACGACACGGTCGACGTGCCGGTGGGCTGTTCGATCTTCCCGAAGGAGATGCCGCGGCCGTCGCGCCGGTGGGCGGCGAAGCGGTACCCGGACATCCGGCAGTGGCACGAGCTGGACCGCGGCGGCCACTTCGCGGCTTACGAGCAGCCGGAGCTGTTCGCCGAGGAGGTGCGGACGTTCTTCCGGCTGCTCTGAGTTCAGCTGATCGGGTGCTCCGGCGGCGCGAGGACCCGGTACTCGCAGGCGCGGTCGTGCGGGAAGTAGTAGTGGACCATCGTCCGGAACCCGGCCGCGGCGAGCACGTCCAGTGCGGCCCGCAGCAGGATCGCGTGCGTCTCGACCGCGTACGACAGCAGCTCCGTCCGGTTCTGCGCCAGGAGGCCGTCCCGGTACTCCTCGGCGTTTTCGAACGGGCTGCGCCACTTCAGCGTGACGCCGTAGGGCGGCAGCGTGAGGGCCAGGTCGATGTGGATGCCGGGCGTCGGGTCGAAGAGCCGCGTTTCGATCGTCGCGTCGATGCCCGCGCGCGTGAGCTCCGCGTGGACCTTCCCGGCCAGGTCGCTCCAAGCCGCGATCGCTTCCGGTGGCGCCAGGGTGACGATCTCCTCGGGATCCTCCAGCCCGTCGACGACCAGGGGATCGGTCACGAGCGGTTCGCCCGGCGCTTCCGCGCCGCCGTCTTCCTCGCGGATCCGCGCGACGAGCGCGGGCTTCCACTGCGGGTCGACGGTCATCCATTCCGGCGCGCCCGCGGGCCACGACGTGAACAGCACGACGCACACGCGCCGGATGCGAACACCCAGTGACGGCCACAGTTCCCGGACCGACTCGAGATCGAGCGCCCCGCGCAGGAACATCTGGATGACGGTGTGCCGGTCCGGGTCGCCGGGGCCGGCGAGCACGTCGTCGAGCACGGCCAGCACGCGGAGGCGTTCCGCCGTGCTCATCCCGGAGCGGGACGCGAACGCGCGGCCCAGCGAGATGACCCGGATCCCGCGCGGCTGCTGGCGGTCGGGAGGAAGCTCTTCGTCCGCCGGGATGTCGGAAGCGCAGCGCTCGCGCCAGCTCGGCACCTGCTCGGCGTCGAACTCGGCGAGGTGCTCGCTCGCCGCCAGCAACGCACCCCACCACTCCGGAACTCTGTTGGCCGTCACGGATTCCACCACTCAGTCGAAGGGGAGGGCCGGCGGGCCCAGGACGCGGCAGACGCGCGACCGGCCGTACAAGAAGTCGTACCGCACCTCGGTCTTGAACCCGGCCGCGGCGAGCACGTCCAGCGCCGCCCGCGCGAAGAGGCCGCGGACGTCGTCCACGTAAAAGCGCAGGTACATGTCCCCGGCGCGGGCCCCGGTGAGGACCTGGTACCGCTCGGACCCGCTGTCGAGGGGGTTCCACTCCAGGAAGACGCCGGCGGGTTCTTCGGCGCTCACCGACAGCACGACTCCCGTCGGCGCCGGGCGGGCGCCAGGCGGGACCACCGTCGCGGGCAGGCCGCAGCGGTCCAGCTCGGCCCGGGCCAGCTCCGCGAGTTCGGGCCAGGACGCGAGATCCGCGCCGGCGGCCGGCCGGTGCCCGGCGATCAGGTCCAGCTCCCGCCGCACCCGCTCACCCAGGCCCGCGGGACGCGGCTTTCCGGCGAGGGGCCACAGGAACGTCAGGGCGATCGCGCGGCGGTGTGGCTCGCTTTCGTCGCCGAGCAGGTCGTCGAGCACCGCCAGGACCCGGCCGCGTTCGGCGTCGCCGACCTCGGGATCGGCGGCGAACCCACGGGCCAGCTCCCCGACCCGCAGGTAGTACTGCGCGTTGGGACCGAAGCCGTGTTCGTTCGCCTGGAGCGGTTCCACCGCGGCGAGGTGCTCGCTCACCGCCACCACCCGCTGCCACCAGCCGGGAACCCCCATGATCGGCAGCTTAGCGGCCCGGCGTCAGTTGACCTGCCGGGACTGGTCCTTCCAGAACGGCTCCCGCAGCTTGAACTTCTGGATCTTCCCGGTCGCCGTGCGGGGCAGCTCGTCGAGGAACTCCACCCGCTTCGGGCACTTGTACCCCGCCAGGTACTCCCGGCAGTGCTTGATCAGCTCCTCGGACGTCACTTCTTCGGACGTCACCACGAGAGCCGTCACCAGCTCGCCCCACTTCTCGTCCGGGATGCCGATCACCGCGGCCTCGCGGACCGCCGGGTGGGAGATCAGCGTGTCCTCCACCTCGATCGACGACACGTTCTCGCCGCCCGAGATGATCACGTCCTTCTTGCGGTCGGCGATCGTCAGGTAGCCGTCTTCGAACGTCCCGCCGTCGCCGGTGTGGAACCAGCCGCCCTCCTGGACCCGCGCGGTCTCGGCCGGGTTCTCCCAGTAGCCGTCCAGGTTGTGGTTCGACTGGGCCAGCACCTCGCCGTCGGTGTCGACGGCGATCCGGACGCCGAGCGCCGGCGTGCCCGCGCGGCCCAGCAGGCGGGCCTGCTCGTGCGGGTCGAGGCCGGCCCACTCGCTGCGCATCCGGTTGACCGTCAGCAGCGGTGCCGTCTCGGTCAGGCCGTAGATCTGGATGAACTCCCAGCCCAGCTCCGCCCGTACGCGCTCGATCGTGCGCGTCGGCGGGGGTGCGCCGGCCACCACGATCCGGACGCGGTCGCGGCCCGGGATCTCACCGTCCCAGGTCGCCGCGCCGTCCAGCGCCGCCGTGACCACTGCCGGTGCGGCGCACAGGATCGTCACGCCGTGCTCTTCGATGCGGCGCAGGATCTCGGTGCCGTCGACCTTGCGCAGCACGATGTGGCGCCCGCCGAGGCCGGTCACCGCGTACGGCATGCCCCAGCCGTTGCAGTGGAACATCGGCAGCGTGTGCAGCAGGACGTCGTTGTCGCTCAACGTCGTGTGCAGGCCGAAGACGGCCGCGTTCAGCCAGAGGTTGCGCTGGGTGAGCTGGACGCCCTTCGGCCGCGCCGTCGTCCCGGACGTGTAGTTGATGGTCGCCGTCGCCGACTCGTCGCCGGCCCACGGGCGCGGTGTCCCGCCGCCGCCCCAGATCGCCTCGTCGTCGCGGCCCAGGACGAAGACGTGCTTCGCCGTCACCGTGTCCAGCAGGTGCTCCAGCTCGGGGTCGACGATCAGCACCTCGGCGCCGGAATGCTCCACGATGTACTTGACTTCGGCGGGAGCGAGCCGGAAGTTCACCGGCACGAGGATGCGGCCCCAGCCGGACACGCCGAAGAACGACACGAGCAGCCGCGCGGCGTTGTGCGACACCATCGCGACGCGCCCGCCGACCGGCACGCCCAGCGCGTCGAGGTTGGCCGCCTGCGCGCGGGCCCGCCGCGCGACCTCGGCGTAGGTGAGCGAACCCCAGCTCGGCGCGGGCTGGTCCGGCTCGTCGACCACCGCGACGCGGTCCGGGTACACCGTTTCCGCGCGGTCGAGGAAGTCCCGGACACCCAGATCGAAGTACATGTCCCCGATGATGACCCTTCGCAGGTGCTCGCACCAGTCCGATGTGGTTCGCTGGAGCGCGATGGACTTCGACACGGTGGCCGGCGAGCTCTACGGGGGTGACCTCGCGGAGTTCGTCACCGCGCGCAACGCGGCGGCGAAAGCGGCGAAGGCCGAGGGGGACGCCGAGCTCGCGGCCAAGATCCGCGAGCTGCGGAAGCCGACCACCGCCGCGGCGATCGTCAACCGCCTGGCCCGGGAAGACGCCGCCGAGCTGCGCGAACTGGCCGAGCTGGGGGACGAGCTGCGCGACGCGCACACCCGCCTGGCCGGCGACGAGCTGCGGGCGCTGACCCGCCGCCGCGGCGAGCTGGTGCGGCGGATCGTCCACGGGCTGCCGTCGATGAGCGACACCGTGTCCCGCGAGGTCGAGGCGACGCTGGAGGCCGTGGCGGCCGACCCGGACACGGCGGCGCTCGCCCTCGCCGGACGCCTGACTTCGGTGGCGCACCAGGACACCGACCAGTGGTTCACCCTCGCCGCGTCGGCCCCGGCGTCGACCGGTGAGCGGTCCGCGAAACTGGTGGAAAAAGCCGAACCGGCCAAGCCCAAAAAGGACCACCGGCGCGAGGAAGCGGACCGCAAGGAGCGCGAACGCGCCCGCGCCGAACGCGAGCGGCTGCGCAAGGAAGCCGCCGAGCTGGCCAAGGAACGCGCGGTGGCCGAGCGCGACCTCGTCCGCACCGAACGCGCGGCCGAGCAGGCGACGGCCCGCGTCGAGGATCTGCGCACCCGCCTGGCCGAGGCCGAGGAACGCGCCGAGCGCGCGACGGCGGAGTTCGAGCAGGCGAAGGAAACCTACGAGCGCGCCGACGCGGCCGCCGAGGAAGCGCGCAAGGCCGCCGAAGCGCGCTGAGGCCGGGACCTTCGAAGCAACGGCCGTGCTCCCGCCGGACCCTGTTCGCCGGTATCGTAGCGCGGTACCGGGGTTCGCGGCCTACCAGGCGCGAACGCCCCGGCTCCTGCGCGTCGTCGAAAAGCGTTTCAGAGCAACACTTCGGCCAGCCGGCGGTGGTTCTCGGCCTCCACCTCGGCCGACCGGCCGATCACCTGGACGGCCACGTGGTCGGCGCCCGCGTCCACATGGGACCGCAGCCCCTTCGCGACCTCCTCCGCGGTCCCGTGCAGCGCGAGGTCGTCGATCAGCCGGTCGCTGCCGCCGCCCGCGACGTCGGCGTCGGTGTACCCGTGGCGCAGCAGGTTGTTCACGTAGTTGCGCAGCCCGAGGTAGGGCTCGCGGATGAAGGCGCGGCCGACTTCGCGAGCCTCCTCGGCGTCGCCGAGGACGACTTTTTGCTCCGGCGCCAGGATCTTCCCCGCGCCGAGGACCGACCGGGCGTGCCGCGTGTGCGCGACCGGCACGAGGTACGGGTGCGCGCCCGCCGTGCGGTCCCGGGCCAGCTCCAGCACCCGGTCGCCGAGCGCGGCGAGCACCCGGGCCTCGGCGGGCACGCCGGCCGCGTCGAGCCGGTCGAGGAAGCCGACGAGCGTCGCGTACGGGCTGTGGTACCCGGTGACGGACTCGGGGTGGCCGACGCCGATCCCCAGCAGCAAGCGCTTTCCGTACCGGTCCGCGAGCCGGTGGTACGACGCGGCCAGCGCCTCCGGCTCGTCGGCCCAGACGTTCACGATCGCCGTCGCCACGGTGATCCGCTCGGTCGAGGCCAGGATGTCCTCGACGAAGGCGAGGTCGCTGATCGAGGCGCGCCCGGTGCCGAGCCAGGCCGTGCCGTAGCCGAGCCGGTCCGCCGCGATGGCGTGCTGCTTGCGCGTCACGTCGTCGCGGTGCGGGGACAGGAAGACGCCGTAGGTGCCGAGGTTCACTACACTTGTCATACGGCTTAATGTAGCAAATGTAGCGCGGTCAGTTCGAGAGGCGGTGCAGCCACTCCCGCAACATCTGCCGCTCGGTCGGGGTCAAGGCGTCGACGTCGTCCGCGAGCCGGGTCGACAAAGCGACCGCGAGCGCGCCGACGGACGAGCCCCCGTCCGGCCGCTCGGCGAGCAGCCCGGCCAGCACCGACTCCCTGACCTGCGTCGACATCGTCAGGTCGCGGCTCCCTTCGGGCTGCGCGATCAGGCTGAGCGTGACCCCGCTGTTGGCCGCCGCGAACTGCCGCGCGGCCTCCGCCGCGTCGACGCGCAGCCGGCCGTCGCGCGCGAGCGGCGTGAACAGTTCCAGCAACATCGCTTCGGCGCTGGAGGTCAGGTTGCACGGCACGCCGGGTTCGATCTGGCCGTAGAGCAGCACGTAGAACTGCGGGTTTTCCAGGCCGTACTCGACGTGCCGGTCCCAGCCCGCGCGGATCCGGTCGACCGGGTCGCCGCCCGGTGCCGGGGCCTGCACGTACTGCGTGAAGCCGTAGTTGACGACCGCGTCGAGCAAGCCCTGCTTGCTGCCGAAGTGGTGGTACAGCGTCGGGGCCTGGACGCCGGCGCGTTCGCAGATCGCCCGCGTCGACACCGCCCCGCCCTGCGCTTCGTGCAGGAGCTGCCCGGCCGCCAGCAGCAGGCGGTCGCGGGTGCTGGTGGCGTTGCTCGATCGTCCGGCCATGTAGCAATTGTAACGCCGGTCTGTAACGTCAGGCGCGCAACCGCAGCTGCACCCGGCGCAGGCCGGCGAAGGCGTTCAGCACCGCCGGGTCGGTCGTGGCCGCGTCCGGGCGCACCGACCGGTAGCCGTCCAGCAGCGCCTCGCGCAGCTCGGCGCGCTGCGGCAGGTGCTTGAGCTCGTCGAGCGCGACGGCGAGGTCGTAGGCGTAGTGCCCGTACCCGCAGTCGTCGAAGTCGATGGCCCGCACGCGCCCGCGGTGGAACAGGTAGTTCACCTGGCGCAGGTCGCCGTGCACCAGGCCGAAGACGTCGGCGCCGCACCCCAGCCCGGCCCGCACCGCGCGGACCCGCTCGACGGCGCCGCGGACGCGTTCGTCGCCGCCGGCCAGCGTCACGGCCCGGTCGAGGACCGCGTCGGAGAAGCCGTCCACCTGGGACCGGCCGAACTCGGTGAGGTCGTCGACGCGCCCGCGGTCGAGGCCGTTCATCCGGGCGCCGTGCAGGTGCAGCCGCGCGGTGAACTCGCCCACCGCGTACAGCTGCGGCGCGCTGAGCCGTTCGTCGACGAACCGGCCGTCGACCCAGTGGCAGAGCACGCACGTCCGCGGTTCCGGCACCGCCGGGTCGGCGACGACGGTGACCAGGTCCCGCGCCCGCGTCGGCACCGGCCGCGGCACGACGAGGTCGGTTTCCTTGCGCAGCATGGAAAGCCACGCCATCTCCGCCCGCACCTGCGCGGCGCTCGGCCCGTCCGCGCGCTGCACGCGCAGCACGTACCGGTGGCCGTCGGCGCCGTCGACGCGGAACGTCGTGTTGAGCCCGCGGCCCAGTGGCGTCAGCCGGGCGACCGGCACGTCGTAGCCGGTCAACGCCGCTTCGGCGAGCCGGCGCAGGCGCCGGGTGCGGCCCGAGCGGTCCAGCTCGGCGAACGGCCGGTCGTTCGCCGTCGAGCCGGCCATGGCCCAGGTGCTCAGCTGATCGACCGTTCCGGCTCGCGGGAGTGCGCGACGGGAGCCACGGAAAAGAACGACGGGCGGTGGGCCGCGCTCTGCTGGAAAAGGCCTCTGGTGGTCATGCCGTGCCGCACGCGTGGTCTCCGTCCGCCGCTTCACCGGCCCCTTGCCTTCCCGATGGGGATACGTGTGAACCGGACCGGCGGTTCAATGCCGGACAGCGCGTAAACACCCGTGCCGGCCAGCAAGCCCAGGGACAGCAGGGACAACGCCAGGACCGGCAGGGGCGCGGTCAGCGGGTTCACGCCGGTGAAGGACTCGACGCCGATGACCGCCGTGAGCACGGCGTCGGCGGCGACCGCGATCTTCACGACCAGCAACCGGTGCGCCTCGGGCCAGCGCGTGGAGCGCAGCACCCACGCCAGCGCGGGGAGCACGAGGATCGCGTGCATCGCGACCGCGTGCAGCGGCTTGAGCGAGCCGGCGGTCGTGTACGCGGCTTGCGGGTCGCCGCCGCGCGCCGCGACGACGCCGCGGCCGATCATCACCGCGCCGGTCGCCAGCGCGACCAGCAGCACGACCAGGCCGGCGCGGACGGCCAGGCGCAGGCTCGCCGCTGCCGGCCCGGGTTCGACCAGGGCCGCGGCGGTGAAGCCGATGACGACCACGACGAGCACGGCGCCGCCCGCGGCGAGCGTCATCGAGACGGCGGCGTCGAACGGCGTCTCGAAGTCGAAGTGCGACGGCACCCCGCGCCAGGCCTGCATGCTGACCAGGACGACCTCGACGACGCTCGCGGCGGTGAACGCGCCGAGCAGGGCCGTGCGCAGCCGCGGGCGGACGGTCAGGAACGACGTCGCCCAGGCGACCGAAGCGAGCGTCAGCCCGAAAGACAGGCCGAACGTGACGGCCTTGCGCATCGACAGCGGACCCAGCCACGAGCCGCCCGAGGCGATGAGCACGATCGCGTGGACGACGCCGCTGACGAACAGCGCCGCGCCGACGGTGTAGGCGACCTTTTCGGCTCGCCGGCCGTCGTGCCAGATCCGGGTCACTGCGTTCATGGGACCGAGTGTCGCGCCCCGCGGGGCGGCACCGCGTCGGCCCGGTGGCGGCACCGCGGCGTACGACGACGGGCGTACGGCAACGCGGAAGAATGTCGAAAAGCGTTGGTAAAGGAATTGTGTTGTCCTTGACCGGAATATGAGGGAAACGCGTGTTTCGCGACACTCGCCAGGCGGATGCGCCGCGACCGGAAGAGTTCTACCATCGAATCATGTACATAGCCCTGCTGACCTACACGGCGCCCGAAACAGAAGTCGACTACGCGCTCCCGGACCATTCGGAATGGTTGCGCAAACAATTCACCAGGGGGGTCTTCCTCGTTTCCGGAAAGGGGAACGGCGCGGCCGACCACGTGATCCTCACGCGGTCCGTACAGCGCGGCAAGCTCGACGCCGTGCTCGCCAGCGACCCCTTCGTCGTCCAGCGGCTCGCCCGCTACGAAGTCATCGAATTCACCGCCACGCGCACCGCGCACGAGCTGCTGGCGATCAACGAGGCCATCGCCTCCTGAGGAGCTCCGCCACGGGTCGGGTGGCCCGGCGACGAGGCCCCGCCACCTGCCGGTGAAGTACGCGCACCTGCCGGCTCGCTTATGATCGCGAGGCCCGGATGTCCAGCAGGGAGAGCGCGATGAAAACCCCCGACCTCGTCTTCCGGGGCCGCCGGTTGAGCAGTGACCGCGCGCTGGTGCTGGCCGCGATCCAGGTGCTCCCGGAGCCCGACGCGGCGCGCGAGGCGGTCTCGGGCGCCGTCGAGGACGGCGCCGACCTCGTGGGTTTCGCCGGAACCGGCGTCGAACCCCTGATCTCGTGGACGCGGGAGAAGTTCCCCGATCTCGTCCTGGCCGTCGACACCGCGGACGCCTCGGTGGCGGCCGCCGGCTGCGCGGCCGGCGCGGACCTGATCCTCGCGCGCACCGACCTCAGCGACGTCGCGGCGCGCTTCGGCGCCGGTTACGCCGGCTCTTCGAAGGCCGACCTGCCCGGGTTCGTCCTGGACGTCGGAGTGCTGCGGTCGCCGCCGTCCCTGCCCGAGGACGTCCCGGTGCTGCTGGAGGTGGCCGGCGACGGGACCCCGGCCGGCCTGGCGCTGGCGGCGCTCGCGGCGTCGGCGGGCGCGGCGATCATCCGGACCCGGCACGTGCGCGCGACGCGGCACGTGGCCGAGATGGCGGCGAGCATCGCGGGCACCCGCCCGCCGGCGAAGGCGGTCCGATGGGAGTGATCCGGCAGATCTGGCCGGTCGAGCGCGGCCTGGACGACCACGAGCTCGAGCAGCTGTACCGGTACCCGGCCGACCCGCGCTGGGTGGCGGTCAACTTCGTGTCCAGCGCGGACGGCGCGATCACGGTCGAGGGCCGGTCGGCGAGCCTGTCGACCGCGGCCGACCGGATCGTCTACCGGCTGGGCAACGACCTCGCCGACGTCGTGCTGGTGGGCGCGGGCACGGCGGTGGCCGAGGGCTTCGAGGGTATGCGCCCCGACGAGCGCACGGCCGAGCGCCGCCGCCGGTTCGGCCTGGCCCCGATCGCCCCGGTCGCGGTGGTGACGACCGGGCGGTCGCTGCCCCCGGACGCCCCGGTGATCACGAAGGCGGCGGTCCCGACGCTGGTGTTCACGTCCGAGGCGGCGCCTTCGTCGCTGCGTGACGCGTGGACCGCGAACGGCGCCCGGGTGTTCGTCGCGGGCTCGACGGGCGTTTCGGCCAAGCAGGTGGTCGAGACGTTGGTGGCGGAGGGCTTGGGCCGCATCGACTGCGAGGGCGGGCCCCGGCTGTTCGGCTCGCTGATCGAGGCCGGCGTCGTCGACGAGTTCCGCCTGACGGTGGCTCCTTTCCTGGTCGCGGGTTCGTCGAGCCGGGCGGCGGTCGGCGGGGCGATCGACCCGGCGTCGCTGGAGCTGGCTTCGGTGCTCACGGACGGCGCCAGCGTGCTGCTGCGGTACCTCAGTCCGCGGTAGCCAGCTGGTCGCGGCGGCGGGTCAGGGACGCCGTCTCGGCGGTGTTTCCCGCCAGCCCGATCGCCTTGTCGTAGGCCGCGCGCGCCTCCTGGTCACGGCCCAGCCGGCGCAGCAGGTCGGCGCGGGTGGCGTGGTAGGGGTGGTAGCCGGCCAGCTGGGGCTCCAGCTGGTCGACGGCCGCCAGCGCCACCTGCGGGCCGTCGAGCTCGGCGACCGCGACGGCCCGGTTGAGCGCGACGATCGGCGAAGCGTCGACGCGGACGAGCTGGTCGTAGAGCGCGAGGATCTGCGACCAGTCGGTGTCGCGCATGTCGCGGGCGGACGTGTGCACGGCGTTGATCGCGGCCAGGATCTGGTAGCGCCCCGGCGCCACCCCGGCAGCCAGGCGCTCGCGGACCAGCCGGTGGCCCTCGGCGATCAGCCCGGCGTCCCAGGTCCCGCGGTCCTGCTCGTCGAGCGCGACCAGCTCGCCGCCGGCCGAGACCCGGGCGGTGCGGCGGGCCTCGGTGAGCAGCATCAGCGCCAGCAGCCCGGTCACCTCGCCGTCGTCCGGCAGCAGGGCGTGGATCAGGCGGGTGAGCCGGATCGCCTCGGCGGTCAGGTCGTGGCGCACCGGATCGGTGTCCGGGCCGGTCGCCAGGTAACCCTCGTTGAACACGAGGAAGAGGACGGTCAGCACGCCGGAGACGCGGGCCGGGAGGTCCTCGGCGGACGGCACGCGGTAGGGGATGCGGGCCGCCTTGATCTTGGCCTTCGCGCGGGTGATCCGCTGGCCCATGGCGGGCTCGGCCACCAGGAAGGCGCGGGCGATCTCGGGCACGGTCAGGCCGCCGACCATGCGCAGCGTCAACGCCAAGCGGGCCTCGACGGCGAGCGCCGGGTGGCAGCAGGTGAAGACCAGCCGGAGCCGGTCGTCGTCGATGGCGCCGAGGGGTTCGGGCGGGTCGTCGTCGTACACCAGCCCCGCCTCCTTCTGCTTGTCATCGCGCTTGCTCTCGCGCCGGATCCGGTCGATGGCCTTGCGCTGGGCGGTGGTGGTCAGCCAGGCGCCGGGGTTCGGCGGCACACCGTCGGACGGCCACCGCTCGACGGCGATCGCGAACGCTTCCGCGGCCGCTTCTTCGGCGATGTCGAGGTCACCGAAGCGCCTGGTCAGGGCGGCGACCACCCGGGCCCACTCCGCGTGGTGGGCCCGGGTGATCGCCTCTTCGACGTCGTTCACCGGAATGGCCGCACCTCGATCTTCCGGTCGCAGGCCTTCGACGCCTCGGCGGCGAGCTTGAGCGCCACGTCGAGATCGGGCGCTTCCCACACCCAGAAGCCGGCGAGGTACTCCTTGGACTCCACGTAGGGCCCGTCGGTGACGACCGCCTGCTCGCCCCGGTTGTCGATGACGGTGGCGGCGTCGGTGTCGGTGAGCCCGCCCGCGAAGACCCAGTACCCCTCGGCGATCAGCCGGTCGTTGAACTCGCTGATCAGGGGCTGCCGGTCGGTGCTGCCGGGGTTGCTCTTGTCGTCGATCACGGAAACCAGGTATTGCATGCACGTTCTCCTGTGTCGGGCCGTCGCGTACCGCGGGCGTCCGGCCGGCCGGTGGACCTGGATCGTCACGCCTTTCGGGTCGACCCGCGAGTCAACCAGGTCGAGCGCGAGGTCCGGGCCGGTTTCCGGGAACAGGCGCGTGCGCCGGGTCAGCTCGTCGGCCAGGTCGTTCGCCGGCAGCCACCGGATCAGGGTGCCATTGCCGTGCACCTGCAGCTCGCCGCCGGGCTGGGCCTTCAGTTCTTCGATGGCCGCGGCGAGGTCTGCTTTGAGCACGATCGAGTTTTCCCAGGCCGGCGCGGTGAGGGTGGTCGAGGCGACGTACTTGCGGGCCGCGTTCAGGGCGGCGCCGACGGGGTGGGTGCGCTGAGGTCCCCAGGCGGCGGCGAACAGCTCGTAGGTGCGCCGGCCGAACAGGAACGCGTCGGCGTGCTGGTAGGTGCGCGTGACGAACGCGCGGGTGTCGTCGTCGCCCTTCCCCAGGGCCCAGCCACCGCGCTCGAACCCGCCGCGGCGGTCCTCGTCGGACGCGCCGCCGTTGCCCTGCACGACCCCGTCGAGGTCACCTGGGTCAGGGTGGTCAGCTTCATGGTCGCTCCTCGGCTTCGGCGCCGCCTCCGTTCGGGCGCCCTCACCCCTGCTACGAACGCCCCGACCCGGATCCGACAGTCTCTTCGGAGAATTTTCCGGCAGGCGCAAGACGTGACAGAACGTCCTGTGGTGCAACAGGTTTTCGGTCTCCTAGTACTTTCGGCCGATGTCCGCAGGGCGAAAACCCTCCGGAAGACGTGGGCCATTCCGGGGGACTTGTCCCACTGCCGGTTCGGCTGTCAATCACCGCCCTACTGTGGCGGTGCTTGGTGATCTTGAACCGGAACAGAAGAGGGGAAACCACGTTGCCCGATCGAACCGGATTTCTCGGCAGAACGCTGGCCGCGGCGAGCACCGCGGTGGCGCTCGCGCTCGCCACGGCGATTCCCGCGTCGGCGGCCGCACCGTCCACCGTCGAGCAGGACGTCGCGCAGCTGTACCAGGACGTCATCGACCTCTACAACGGCCTGCCCGCGGACGCTCTGCGCGGTGTGGACCGGCTCATCGAGTCGCCCGTCCCGCGCATCGGCCCGCGGAGCCAGGCCGCGGCGGGCCCGATCCCGGGCTGCACCGAGGGTTCGCTGCTGACGTACGCGAACAAGCTCGCGTCCCAGCTGACCCCGCTCGAAGGCCAGGCGCTCGACGCGTTGTCGGGGCTCAGCCAGCTCTACGTCCAGGGCGTCACGTCCGACAAGACCACGCAGGTCTTCGGCACCGACGGCCAGTACACCCCGCGCGCCACCGCCACGATCGACAAGCTGCGCGGCTTCTGGGACATCGAGAGCTGGAACATCCAGCTCGTCGCCTGGAAGGGCACCGATCTCGGCAGCCAGGCGAAGATGGCGCAGACCTTCAGCCTGGGTCTCGCGCCGGCGAAGGTGAAGGACGCCGCCGCGCTCGCCACCAAGGTGCTCTACGAGGTGCCGGCGATGCAGGGCGGCCGCAACCCGCTGCTGACCCTGAACGCGTTCTCCGCCCCGGCCGGCAGCCTCGGCGGCAAGCGCGTGGCCCTCGGCGACGGCCTGCTCGACACGGTGAACGTCCTCGGGTTCGACGACGTTTCGGTGGAGTCCGTCGTCGGCCACGAGTACGGCCACCAGGTCGACTTCGCCCACGAAAACTACCCGCGCAACGAGTCGTCCGAGATGGGCCCCGACGCGTACGGCGGCTATTTCGTGGCGCACGCCAAGGGTTTCGCGTGGAACTCCCGCACCCAGCAGGAGGTCCAGTACCTGGACGCCTCCATCGGCGACTGCTACCACAGCCACGGAACGCCGGAGCAGCGCAAGGCCGCCGGCGCGTGGGGCGAGAAGCAGGCGACGACCCAGGGCAACCCGAACCGGATCATCCCGTCCGCCACGATGATCGAGAAGTTCCAGAAGGAGTACCCGAAGCTGATGCCGCCGGCGACCGACCAGCCGACAGCCGCACTGGCCGCGGCGCACGGCTGAGTTCCCGGGCCGTCTCCCTTGAACCGAGGGAGACGGCCCGCTTCTCCGTAACGGCCTGCGGGCGGAGCGCGACTGGGATGAGGAGATCTTGCCGACGGGGGGCCGTGCATGGGGCTGGCTGTCGGAGGTGTCGGCGGCTGGCTGGTCCAGGCCTTCCCCGACATCTCCAGCAATCTGATCGCGGCGGCCATCGGCGGCGTACTGGTCTGGTCGGCGACGAACGCGAGACGACGCCTCAGGCTGCTCCGCGCGCGCAGGTTCTGGCGGGCGCTGGGTGGCCGTCGCCCGTTCATCGTCTTGGGAGCTCACGATTTCGGACCCCATCGGCGGTGGGCCAGGGCCGGTGTGGTGGGCATGGGCGACATCGGGGCCCTCGTGGAAATCGAAGCCCAGCTCCGCAAACTCGGCTTCGCCGGGAAGATCGCCGAGTCGAAGCAGTTGTCGCCGCGTGACTTGAGTTCGGACCTCGTCCTGATCGGCGGCCCGGTGGCGAACGCCGTGACGCGCACGATGCTGGCGAAGCTGAACGGCGTGATCTCCTACGCCTTCGCCGACGACCCGGACCACGAGGCAGCCGTGGTGCACGACCTGAGATCCGGCCGGGTTCTGGCGCCGCAATACGACGAGGCGGGTTATCCGGTCAGCGACCACGCCTTGATCATCCGGACGCCGAACCCCTTGGCGCCGGACAAGGCGGAGATCGTCATCGTGGCGGGGTGCTGGGAACACGGCACCGCGGCCGCGGCGGAGAAGCTCGGCGACCGGAAGTTCCTTCGTAGGCTGAAGAAGCTGAAACACTTCGAGGTCAGCGTCGAGACCACCGTCGTGAACGGTGCCCACTACAGCACCAAGGTCGTCGAAATCCGGGAGATTTCGGCAGAATGACCGCGCCGGGTCGACCGCCGGCTCAGAACAGCGTCGCGGGCTCGACCGGCTCCGGCTCGGGCAACGGGTCCACTCCGGACACCAGCGCCCGCACCTCGTCGTGAAACCGGCGGGCCAGCGCTGGCGCGTCCACATTGTCCGGCGTGTGCACGAACACCGTCGGCGACCGGCCCTCGCGCAGCCAACCCGCCACCACCTCGACCCACGGCTGCCACCCGAGCACCGTCTCCTCGACCGAGTCGCGGCCCAGATAACGGACGATCGGCTGGTCGGTCAGCGCCCGGGTTCGGCGCGGCAGCCTCGGTTTCTTGGCCCACGCCTCCTGTTCCGCCTCGCTTACCGGCGGGCTCCGGAAGAACACCGTGGTGTCGAACGGCACCCACTCGGCGTCCGCGGCCGCGAGCGTTCCCTCCAGCAGCGACGTCGAACCCGCGTCGGTGAAGAAGCCGGGGTGGCGCACCTCCACCGCGCGCCGGCGGTTGACGGGAAGGCGGCGTAAGAAACGGCCGAGCGCGTCGACGTCCGACGGGCCGAACGCGCCGGGCAGCTGCGTCCACAGGACCGCGCGGTCGCCGAGCGGCTCGATCGCGTCGAGGAACGCGCGCATCTCCGTCTCGACTCCTGCGAACCGGCGCTCGTGCGTGACGACCTTGGGCAGCTTGACCACGAACCGGAAGTCCGGGCCGGTCTGCTCCGCCCAGGTCGCGACGGTGGCCCGGGCGGGAGTCGCGTAGAAGGTGGTGTTGCCTTCGACGGCGTTGCACCAGCCCGCGTACGCCCGCAGACGCTCCTTGGCCGGCAGCGACGGTGGCAGGAACCGCCCCGGCCACGCCTTGTGGGTCCACATCGCACAGCCGACGTGCAGACTCGCCACGGGAGTCACCTTCCCTCGATCGTCAAAGCGGCAACATGTCTCCGGCGAGGCGGAACCGCACGTCCCACTGACCTTGCTCGCCCGACGACCACGGGAAACCGCCGTTGCGGAAGACCCAATTCAGGTACGAGACGAACGGCATCGGCGTCTCCCAGGTGAACATGCCGTCGGCGCAGTCGTCCGGCAGGACGATGCCGTAGGGCGAACCACCGCTGGTGTTGTCCTTGTGCAGCCGATCGGGCGCGACGGGCAGCTCGAACAACCCGGCCGTGCCGGGGTCGTCCGTCCGGCGATCCAGCCACTCGGCCCACTCCTCCTCGACGTACTCGCGCATCGGCTCGCCGGGAAGGCGGGCCCCCTCCAGCTCGATCACCAGCGGATCGGCGGCCGCCGACGTGGGCCACTTCGGGTGCGTGCCCACGAGCCAGACGTCGCCGACGATCCGCAACCACGACAGCAGCGTCATCGGTACGGCGTCGAACCGCTGCCGCAGCCAGGCCGCGTACGCGGACGCCGCCGGGGTCGGCGGGATGTGGGCCGGCACCGGCGCCTGCTCGTCGTCGTTGGTGTGGAAGCGGTAGCCGTCTTCGGACAGTCGTTCGACGAGGACTTCGACGTTGTGCCGCGCACGCCGGGCCATCTCGTCGCAGACGAGCTGCGCTTCCCCGGCCCATTCGGATTCCCGGACGCGGCTGCCGAGCCCGCGCAGCTCGTGCCACACCTGGTCCCGCTGCCCGCTCTCGTAACGGCTGAGCCAATCCGGCGACGACGTCATGCCGCAATCCTGCCCGACCCGCTGAGCCGCGCCTCAGAGCAACCGGCGGAAGTGCTGCGCCATCTCCAGGCCGCGCGCCTCCTCCGGCGTCAGCCACGCGAAGTCGTCGTGCTCCTCCGGGTTCAGCACGACGTCTCCCGCGCCGTCCTCCTCCACCGTGTAGACGAACGCCCGGATCTCCAGCGCGCGTCCCGCGATGTCCGGCCACGCGGTGCGGGACAGCTCGCCCGTCACCTGGACCTTCAACCCCGTCTCCTCCACGACTTCGCGGATCGCCGCCGCTTCGAAGTCCTCGTCCGGCTCGACCGTTCCGCCCGGCAGCTCCCACCGGCCCGCGAGGAACACGCCCGGCCCGCGCCGGAGGAACAGCACCCGGTCGCCGCGGGCCACCCAGCAGTACGCCAGGTACTTGGTCTCCGTCATGCGCCCGATTCTCGCTCAGTTGGTCTTCGACGTCGGCAGGTGGGCGCCGAGGTAGCCGACGTACACCGTGCCCGTGCGGTCGGTGTCGTCGAGGAAGTGCAGCCGCGGCGCCGGCGCCTTGAAGCGCTCCAGGGCGATGTGGGCGCCGAAGTAGTCGCGGCCCGCCGGGTTCGTCCGCGGGTCGACGCGGAACGTCCGCGCCTGTCGGAGCCGCTCGTTCGTGGTCACCGTGTCCGACTCGGCCAGGGCGATGATGTTGGCGCTGATCAGCGAGCCCGGCTGGCCGGTGCGGGCGAACGCGAGCACGTCCGACAGCTCGGGCCCGGGGTCCTGGCCCGCGTCGAGCAACGTCGTGCGCGCGCTCGCGTACGCGTCGAGGGTGCGCAGCGCGTCCCACGCCTTCCGGCGCCACGCCGTGGCTTTCGGGTGGTGGTCGAGGATCGCGGCGGGCGCCGGCTCGGCCGTGATCGCGAGGTGCTTGAGCGTCGCCGCCGCGGCGCCGATCAGCTCGGCGAAGCTGGGGAACTCCTCGGGCGGCCGCTCGGCGGCGGCGACCTCGTCGTCGGCGTCGTGGAACCGGGCCAGCGTGCCCGCCAGGAGCCCGTTCACGCGCCTGAGCTCGTCGCGCTCGGCCTCCGTCTCCTCGAACGCGCGCGCGTAGTCGTCCACTGCCCCCTGCAGCTGCGCGAGCTGCGTCCGCAGGCCCGGGACGTCGACCGCGGACAGTTCGTCGAGCCGGCGCCGGAGCGCCTTCGCCTCGCTCGCGTGCCGGTCCCGTTCCTCGGTGTCGGCCTTCGCCTTCTTGCGCAGGATCGTGATGACCCCGCGTGCCTCGGCCAGCTCGCGCTCGGCGCGGTCCAGCTTGTCCGTCAGCTCGGCGTCCGGTTCCCGTTCCGGTGCGTCGAACGGATCCGCGGCGTACCAGGCCTTCACGCTCGGCACCTCGGCCCATTCCTCCGGCAGCGGCGTGCGGCCGCGCGCCTGCAGCAGCCGTGTGATGGCGCCCTGGAGCGCCTCGCCGGACACCGGGCTGGCCGTCTCGACGAAGTCGGGGAGCTGGTCGCACAGCGGCGCGTACAGCCGCGCGCCCTGCGGCACCTCGTAGCCGAGCGGGACGTGCTGGTTGAGGGTGCGGCGGAAGCGGTCGTCGACGTCGAACACGTTGACCAGGCCGGGCCAGCCGTCGACCGGGACCGTCGGCGGTTCGGTGAGCACCAGCACCGCCGACGTCCGCCATTCCGCGACCAGCGCCTCGCCCAGCAGTTCCGCGACGCGGTCGCACTCCTCGCGAGACCATCCGCGCATCGCGAGAACCGGGGCTTCGATCGGGATTTCGTCACTGCCGCTCGCGCCGAGCTCCTCCAGCCCGATCCGCTGCGCCGGCGCTTCGTGGCAGCTGCGCCACGGCCGCGTGCACGCGGCGGCCAGCAGCCACGCCACGCGGTCTTCGCCGGCGTGGTAGCACAGGGAAAGCAATACCTGAACGGAGTAGCGGCCTCGACCGTCCGTCCAGCCGAACTTGAGGTCGCACCGGCGCGATCCGCCGTCGTCGGACGAGCCGAGGTCGGCGACCGTGTAGTCGTCGTGCTGCCGCTGGCGCGCGATCAGCCTGCTGCGCAAGGCGTCCAGGGGGCGTTTTCCCTCGGTGGGGACCAGTCCGTGGTGCCAGATCCGGTGCACCCCCACGGGACTCAACTCCGTTCGCCGGAAACAGGACCTCAGCCGAACATAGCGGATCCTGTGACCGGACGAACGCGGGGCGTCACGTCATTCACGCGTCCAGAGGCAGAAGGGGTGCCCGGCCGGATCGAAGCAGACGCGGACGTCGTCCTGCGGCTGGAAGTCCGCGACGACCGCGCCCGCGGCGGTCGCTTCCGCCGTCGCCGCGGCGAGGTCGTCGACCTCGATGTCGAGGTGCAGCTGCATCTGCTGGGCGCCCCCGGCGGGCGGCCACACCGGCGCGATGTGGTCGCGCTCCAGCTGGAAGGACAGCCCGGCGCTGCCGTCGTCCGGGCGCAGGGTCACCCACTCCGGCTCATCGGTCTTGATCGGCCAGCCGAGCAGCTTGGAGTAGAACTCGGCGAGCGCGCGCGGATCGGGCGCGCCGAGCACGGTGGAGGTCAGCTTCATGATCCGGTGGTACCCGCCGGGCGGGGACTTCTACCGGGCCGGGCCGAGCGACGCGATCGCCGTCGTTGCGCGGAATACCCGGGAACCGCGCGGGTTGACTCCAGGCACAGGCTGAAGATCACTGAGGGAGCCGCCATGTCGTCCGAGCACATCCAGGGGACCGTCGCCGACGGGTTCGAGGCCGTCCGCAAGGAGTTCGCCGCCGTCGCGATCGACGAGGGCGGGGACTACGCCGCCCAGCTCGTCGCGCACGTCGACGGTGAACGCGTCGTCGACCTGTGGACCGGGCCCGAATTCACCGGCGACTCGCTCACCGGCGTCTTCTCCTCGACCAAGGGCGCGGCGCACCTGGTGGTCGCGCTGCTCGTGCAGGACGGCGTGCTCGACCTCGACCAGCGCGTCAGCCACTACTGGCCGGAGTTCGGCGCGGCGGGCAAGGCCGCGATCACGCTGCGGGAGCTGCTCGCGCACCGCGCCGGCGTCGTGGGCGCGGACGACGGCTTCACCGCGGAGGAGCTCGCCGACGACCGCGTGATCGCCGAGCGGCTCGCCCCGCAGCGGCCGTACTGGCGGCCCGGCACGCAGTTCGGCTACCACGCGCTGGTGATCGGCGCCCTGACCGGCGAAGTCGTCCGCCGCGTGACCGGCCGCAGCATCCAGGAGCACTACGAGGAGCGCGTCCGGAAGCCGTTCGGGCTGGACTTCTACCTCGGGCTGCCGGAGGAGCTGGAGCCCCGGTTCCTGACGACGCAGCCGATGCTGCCGACGCCGGAGCAGCTGGCCCAGCTGGAGGCCGGCGCGACGGGCGCGGACAGCATCACCGGCATCGCGTTCAACCGCAACCACCCGAAGGCCCCGGAGCTCTGGGACCTCCCGAACATCAAGCTGGTCCGGCAGCTGAGCCCGGCTTCGGTGGGCGGCGTCGCGTCGGCCCGCGGCCTGGCGGGGATGTACGCCGCGGCGACCGACCTGCTGAACCCCGAGACGGCGGCCGAGTTCGCCCAGATCCACTCGGCGGGCTACGACCTGTCGACCCGCAACCGCAACGCTTTCGGGCTCGGTTTCGCGGCGGTGTCGGACGACTACCCGGTGCTGGGGCAGGGAGCGTTCGGCCACAGCGGCGCGGCGGGGTCCCAGGCGTTCGCGGATCCGCGGAGCGGGCTGGCGTACGGGTACAACCGCCGCCGGTTCGCGTTCCCGGGCGGCGCGGCGCCCGAGAACGTGCGGCTGGTGAGCGCGATCCACCAGGCGGTGTCGGCCAAGCGGGGCTGACTGTCTACAGAGGACTCCCCTGGCCGAGGTGGGCCAGGGGAGTGGGTGACGCACGCCTTCGCGACGGCGCTTCCGACCCGCGGCCGGATCCGGTCAGCCCCTGGCCGAAACCGGTCACCCGGGCGGGCGCGAGATCGCGCTCCGCACTTGGACGACGCCCCACTCCGCCACCCAGCGGGATGCACGTCCCCAATGGACGTCGTTACAGAGTTCACTCGTTAGGACGTTCCAACCCAGACGTTTCGCCTGATCACGGACGTCGGACTGACTTTCCGTAGCGAAAACCCTCCCGATCACTGCTCCGTTGTGCAACTATTGGGCCGTTCGCGGGGAGAGGGCCCCGCGAGGGGGACTCACCGTCACGGCGAGCGTCCCCATGCAGATCCCCAGGGGAGAGGAGATCGACCATGTCGACGCCCACGGACACCAAGCCGGAGGAAACCCCGGAGCCGGTCGAGAAGGCCGGCCCGGTGGTTCCGGAGCCCGACGAGCACGGCTGGGTGCACATCGACCACCCGCCGCTCAAGGACGGCCCGATCATGACGCCGAACTGCGGGTCGCCCTGCTACCAGGTCGTCAAGTCCTGAGCTTCACCAAGCTGTGATCGCCCGCCTGCCGATCTTCGACCGGTAGGCGGGCGTCATTTCGTCACGAGCTGTGCTGTCATAGGGGAGTGCCTGTGACAAACCTGGACCCGCCTGGTGTCATCGACCGGGTCCGCGCCCTTCAGAAGGATGCCGCCGACGCCTCGTGCGTCGGACGTTATCGCGAAGGTGTCAGGTTGCTGCGCCGCGGGATGGGCATGCTGGACTCCATTCACCCGGTGCCCGACGAGTACCGCACCGACTGGCTGGTCACCCGGATCCGGCTGGCCAGCACACTGGCCGCGATGTCGACCGAGATCACCGGAGACGTGCCCGCCGGGCTGGCCGGACTGGACGATGTTCGTCTGCTGGTCAGCACGGTCACCGAGCCGGTGCTGCGGGCCGAGCTCGACGGCTCGCTCAACCACAACTACGCCGTGAAGCTGATGACTGTCGGGCGCTACGAGGAGAGCATCGAGTACTTCGACCAGTCGATCGCGCACCACGAATACCGCCTGGAGCACGGACCCCACCCGGAAGCGCGGATGGGCGCCTTCGTCCAGACCCTTTCGACCCGCGGGTGGTCCCACACGAAGCTCGGCAACGTCGCCTTGGCCCGGGCGGACCTGACCCGGTCCATCGAGCTCGCCGAAAAGTACGAGCTGGGTGCCGTCGCCGCGGATGTGCGGCGCACCCTCGGTGGGCTGGCGCACCGGACCGGCGACGTTCCGGAGGCGTTGCGGCTGTATGAGGAGAGCGAGCGCACCTACCGCGCTTTGGACCGGGAAGTTCCGGCGCTGCTCCGGCTCGAGCAGGCGGAGGCGCTCCTGGCAGCGGGGTTGGCCGAGGAAGCCGCGGGTCACCTCGACGAAGTGCTCGAGCTCATGCGGAACGATCAGGTGATCACTCGCGAGCTGGCGTTCGCGGAACTCCACCGGGCTTCTGCCGCGCTGCTGAACGACGACATCGAGCTCGCCCGGCAGATGGCATCATCCGCACGCCGCGGTATGCAGCGCGCGGGCTGCCGCACGTGCACGGCCAACGCGACGATCGTCGGCCTGCACGCGGACACCCGGGAAGCGCTGCGTGCGGATCGCGTTCCCGCCGCGTTGCCGACTCGGGCGATCAACACGGCGGCGAAGATGCCGACCCCGCAGCTGGCCGACCAAGCCGCCACCGCGCGGATGCTCGCCGTCCGCCTCGACATCCGGCGTGGCAACCTCAAACGCGCCGTCGAGACCCTCGACAAGGTCCCCCGCCCCGGGCAGCTCACCCCCATCGACTACCGGATGCTGCGCCGCCTCTGCCGGGCCGAGCTCGCCGTCGCTCAGGGGAACCGGGCCAAAGCCCTCACCGAAATCCGCTCGGGCCTCACCGAGCTCGACGCCGTTCGCGACCGGATGGGCGGGCTCGACCTCGTCTCCGGGACCGCCCTCCACGGCCAAGAGCTCGCCGACCTCGCCGTCAAGCTCGTGCTCGAACGCAACGATGCCCGGCGCCTCTTCGTCTGGCTCGAACGCACTCGCGCGCAGACCTACCGGTACGAACCGCTGTCCGCCGGGACCGATCCCGAGCTCGCCGCGCGCGTCGCCGAAGTTCGGGGCCTCGGGCAGGCCATCCAGGAGGCCCAGCACGACGGGCACCCCATCGCCGGGCTGCGGGCGAAGTACAACGAACGCCTGCGGGAGGCCCAGCGGCTCGGCTGGCACACCGGCCGGTGGGGACGGCCGCGGCCGGTGGCCGGGCTCGACGAGGTCTCCGACCGGCTCGGCGACCGGGCCATGGTCAGCTTCGCCGCTTCCGGGGACGAGCTCGTCGCCGTCGTCGTGGCCGGGGGCGAGTGCCGGCTCGTGCGGCTCGGGTCCGCCGGCGCCGCCGCCGAGTCCGGGCGCGTGCTCAACGTCGACCTCGACGCCCTCGCGCCCGACAACCTGCCCGAACGGCTCGCCGAGGTCGTCATGGCGTCGGCGCGCAAGCAGGCCGACAAGCTCGACACCCAGCTCATCCAGCCCCTGGCCGAGACGATCGGCGACCGCGATCTCGTCATCGTCCCGACCGGCCCGCTCTACGCCGTGCCGTGGGGCGTCCTGCCGGGGCTGCGGGGGCGGCCCACCGTCGTCGCGCCGTCGGCGACCGCCTGGCTCGCCGCCGAGCTGACGAAGTCGCCGCGCGCCCGCAAGATCGTGCTCGTGCGCGGGCCCGGCCTGGCCGGCGCGCGCGGTGAGCTGGAGAAGCTGACCACGCACTACCGCACCGCGACGACCATGACCGGCGCCAAGGCCACCGTGAAGTCCGTGCTGCGCGCGATGGACGGCGCCAAGCTCGCCCACTTCGCCGCGCACGGCGCGCACGAGCCGGAGAACGCGCTGTTCTCCCGCCTCGAACTCGCCGACGGTGCGCTCTTCGGGCACGAGATGGCCGGGCTGCGGCAGCCGCCGCGTCAGGTCGTCTTCGCCGCGTGCGAGCTCGCGCTCAACCGGATCCGGCCCGGCGACGAGGCCCTCGGCTTCGCCAGCGCCCTGCTCGCCAGTGGCTCCCGCACGGTCATCGCGCCGCTGTCGCGCGTCGGCGACCTCGCGTCGGCGGCCGCGATGGACGACTACTACCGCGCGCTGGCCGTCCGCGACAGCCCCGCGCTGGCGCTGGCCGACGCGATCGCCGTCGACCCGTTCCGCCGCCCCTTCGTCTGCCTCGGCTCAGGCTGAAGACGCTGAGAAGGCCGGAGGCGACCACACCAGCCGCGGGTCGGTCTGCACGAAGCTGCCGAGCAGGTGGTCGACACGGGTCAGGACGTCGAGGTCCAGCCGGACGCCGGCGGCCTTCGCGTTCTCGGTGACCTGCTCCGGCGTGCTCGCGCCCACGACCGCGGACGCGACCGTCTCGTGCTGCAGCGTCCACGCCAGCGCGAGCTGCGCCATCGTCAGCCCCACGTCGTCCGCGACGCCGCGCAGCAGCTCGACGCGCCCCAGCAGCTCCGGCATCAGCAGCGGCCGCGCGTGCGCCGGACCGGCCCCGCGCGAACCCGCCGGGACGCGCCCGTCGCGGTACTTGCCGGTCAGCACGCCCTGCGCCAGCGGCACCGACGCGAACTGCCCGACGCCGATCCGCTCGCCCACCGGCATCACCTGCGCCTCGGGCACCCGCCACAGCATCGAGTAGTGCGGCTGGTTGCTGATCAGCGGGACGTCGTAGCGCGCGGCCGCCTCGTGCGCCTGCAGCAGCTGCTCGGCCGTCCACTCCGCCGTGCCGACGTACCGGACCTTCCCTTGCCGCACGACGTCCGAGAGCGCGAGGAACGTCTCCGCGACCGGGGTCCGGTAGTCGAAGCGCAGCAGCTGGTAGACGTCGACGTGGTCGGTGCGCAGCCGCCGCAGCGAGCCCTCCAGCGACGCGAGCACGTGCTTGCGGCTCAGCCCGGCGTCGTTCGGGCCGGGACCCTCGGGCCAGAACACGCCGGTGCACAGCACGAGGTCGTCGCGGCGCATCCCCGAGAAGGCCCGCCCGAACGCGGTTTCCGCCGCGCCGCCGTCCCAGGCCGCCGCGGTGTGGAACGTCGTGACGCCGGCGTCCAGCGCCGCGGCGACGCAGCCGGGGGCGTCGTGCGTCAGCCAGTTGCCGTAGGCGATCTCGCTCACGGCGAGCCCGCTCGCGCCGATCCTGCGGTACTCCACTCCTCAGCCTCCCTGGACGGCCATCTCGTCGATCCACGCGTCGACCGCGCCGGCCTTGCGCAGGAACGCTTCCCGCACCGAAGCGTGCGGCAGGATCAGGAACTCCTCCGCGCCGAGCCCGGCCACGACCGCCTCGGCGACGTCTTCGGGTTCGAGCAGCGGTGCCGCCGCGGCGATCGCCAGCGCGGCCGGGTGACCGGCGGCGATGCCGGGTTCGAGCAGTGCCGTGCGGACGCCCAGCGGGCACAGCGCGCTGACCCGCACCCCGCGCGGCCGGTAGGTGATCGCCAGCCACTCCGCGAGGCCGACGGCCGCGTGCTTGGTGACCGAGTACGGCGCGTCGCCGGGCGTGCCGAGCAGCCCGGCGCCGGACGCCGTGATCAGCAGGTAGCCCTCGCCGCGGGCGAGCATCGCGGGCAGCACGACCTGCGCGGCGTGGACGTGCTGCATGACGTTGATCTCCCACGACCTCGCCCACTGCTCGTCCGCCGCGTGGACGCCGGTGCCGAACGCCGCGCCCGCGTTGGCGCAGAACAGGTCCACCTCGCCGAACTCGGCGCGGGCCGCCGCGACCAGCGTCTTCAGGTCCTTTTTGGACGTCGCGTCGGCGGTCACGGCGATCGCGCGCCCGCCCAGGTCGGTGATCTCGTCGGCCACCCGGCCGGCGCCGGCGGCGTCGACGTCGGACACGACGACCCCCGCCGCGCCTTCCGCGGCGAAGCGGCGGGCCATCGCCGCCCCGATCCCGTGGGCCGCGCCGGTCAGCACGACCACCCGTCCGGTCAGTTCCACGTGGGCTCCCGTAATTTTCGAGCCATTGTTACGCAGGTGAGTGAATGGTATTTCTCATTTAGAAGCCGTATGATAAAAGTGCTGGTCAGGGCTATGATCGTGCGGTGTTCCACGGTTTCGCACCCTAGCACGAGTATTGCTTTTTCCGGGCCTGGTGCGTTATTCCTGTGATTGGTC
Organism: Amycolatopsis sp. NPDC101161; assembly: GCF_044768185.1. NCBI lineage: Bacteria > Bacillati > Actinomycetota > Actinomycetes > Pseudonocardiales > Pseudonocardiaceae > Amycolatopsis > Amycolatopsis sp. NPDC101161. Next base: position 291,485 of record NZ_JBIWPI010000002.1, on the reverse strand, counting down.
TCGTGAAGATCACCCCACCCGCACAGGAGGTCCGCCGATGGCCGAGCTCGTCCCGCCGTCGCACGCTCGACGGCTGCGGTGCCTCGGCATCGGCGACCCCGGCGCGGTGGCGGCCGTCGCGCGCGGCGGGGGCCTCGGGGTCCTCGACGGCGCCGATCCGGTCGCGCTCCGGCTCGTCGCCGCCCGGGTCCGGGTGCCCTACGGCGTGCGCACGGACGGCCCGCTTCCCGAGGGAGCGGCCTTCGCCGTCCGCACGACGGCGCCGTGGACCGGCGCGCTCGCCGAGGTGTCCGATGTGGCCACGGCCGCGGAGGCCGTCGCAGGGGGTGCACTGGGCCTGCTCGCCCGGGGCGGCGAACTGAGTGAGTTCGTTCTGCTGCAACAGCTTCTCAGTACATTCGACGTCCCGGTGTGGGGCCGGGCGGCCGGGCCGCGGACGGCGGTGGGAGCGCTCGCCGGGGGCGCCGCCGGGGTGCTGCTGGAGTCCACAGTGGAAGCGGACGTTCGCCGGGTCGTCGGCGCCTCGCTCCCGGTGGTGACGCCGTCGGATCGGCTGTGCCGGACGCTGGGCAGCGCGCTGCCGGTCGTCCAGGGGCCGATGACGCGGGTGAGCGACCAGCCCGGGTTCGCGGTCGCGGTCGCCGACGCGGGCGGGTTCCCGTTCGTCGCGGTCGCCACGGCGAACGGCGCGCGCACCACCGACCTGCTCACCCGCACCGCCGAGCGCCTCGGCGACCGGCCGTGGGGCGCGGGGATCCTCGGGTTCGTGCCCGACGACCTGCGTGCCGAGCAGCTCGCCGCGATCCGGGCCGTCCGGCCGCGGTGCGTGCTGATCGCGGGCGGCAAACCCGGGCAGGTCAAGGCCCTGGAAGCCGACGGGATCGCGACGTTCGTGCACGTGCCGTCGCCGATCCTGCTCGGCCAGTACCTCGAGGCCGGGGTCCGCCGGTTCGTCTTCGAGGGCGCCGAATGCGGCGGGCACGTCGGGCCGCGGTCGAGTTTCGAGCTGTGGGAAGAACAACTGGCCGTGCTCGGTGCGGCGAAGGACGTCGAGGTGCTCTTCGCCGGCGGGATCCACGACGCCCGGTCCGCGGCGATGGTCACCGCGATGGCGGCCCCGCTCGACGCGGTCGGCGTCCTGATGGGCACCGCCTACCTGTTCACCGAAGAGGCTGTGGCGCACGGCGCGATCACCGGGCTGTTCCAGGAACGGGCGCTCGCCGCCGACGCGACGGTCACCCTCGAAACCGCGCCGGGCCACCGCACGCGCTGCCTGCCCAGCCCGTACACGGCGGAGTTCGAGCAGGTCAAAGCCGGTTTGCGGGATGTGCCCGCGCAGGAAGCGTGGCAGCGGCTGGAGGAGCTGAACACCGGACGGCTGCGCGTCGCGAGCAAGGGCGTCCGCCGGGACGGTTCGCCGCTCGGCGAAGGGACCCAGCTCGCCGAGGGGATGTTCATGGCCGGCCAGGTCGCTGTGCTGCGCGACCGCCGGACGACGATCGCCGAGCTGCACCGGGAAGTCACGTCGGGGAAAACCTTTGCCCGGCGGGAAGAACCGGAGCCGCGGGACAGCCGGGACATCGCCGTCATCGGGATGGCCTGCACGTTCCCCGGGGCGCCGGACCTGGACGCGTTCTGGTCGAACGTCCTGCGCGGCGAGGACGCCGTCACCGAGGTGCCGCCGGAGCGGTGGGACCCGTCTGTCTACTTCGGACAGTCGACGTCGAAGTGGGGCGGGTTCCTGCCGCCGGTGGCCGTCGACCCCCTGGACTACGGCATCCCGCCGTCGGCGATGGGCAGCATCGACCCGGCCCAGCTGGTGTCGCTGGAGACCGCGCGGCGGGCGCTGGCCGACGCGGGGTACGGCGAGCGCGAGTTCGACCGCGAGCGCACGAGCGTCGTGTTCGGCGCGGAGGCGGGCGGCGACCTCGCGAACGCGGGCACGCTGCGTTCGCTGCTGGCCGGCTACCTCGACGAGGTGCCGCCCGAGCTGCTCGCCCAGCTGCCCGAGCCGACCGAGGACACGTTCCCCGGCACGCTCGCCAACGTCATCTCGGGCCGGATCGCCAACCGGCTCGACCTCGGCGGCGCGAACTACACGGTGGACGCGGCGTGCGGGTCGTCGCTGGCCGCGCTCGACCTCGCGGCGAAGGAGCTGCGCGCGGGGACGAGCTCGCTGGTGCTGTGCGGCGCCGTCGACCTGCACAACGGCATCCACGACTACTTGATGTTCACGTCGGCGGGCGCGCTTTCGCCGACGGGCCGCTGCCGCCCGTTCGACGCGGCGGCCGACGGCATCGCGCTCGGCGAGGGGGTGGCGTGCCTGGTGCTGAAGCGCCGGTCCGACGCCGAACGCGACGGCGACCGGATCTACGCGGTGGTCAAGGGCGTGGGCGCGGCGAGCGACGGCAAGGCTTTGGGGTTGACCGCCCCGCGACCGGAGGGTCAGCACCGGGCGTTGGAACGGGCTTACCGCGACGCGGGAGTGTCCCCTGTGGACGTGGGGCTGGTGGAGGCGCACGGAACGGGCACGGTGGTCGGCGACGCGACCGAGCTGCGCACGTTGACGGGGTTCTTCTCGTCGGCGGGGGCGGCGCCGGGCTCGTGCGTGCTGGGGTCGGTGAAGAGCCAGATCGGCCACACGAAGTGCGCGGCGGGCTTGGCGGGGCTGATCAAGGCGGCCCTGGCGTTGTGGCACGAGGTGGTGCCGCCGACGCTGAACTTGAGCACGCCGAACGCGGCTTGGGACGCGGAGACAAGCCCGTTCACGTTCACGACTTCGGCGCGGCCGTGGGCGGAGCCGGCCCGGCTGGCGGGGGTGAGCGCGTTCGGCTTCGGCGGGACGAACTTCCACGCGGTGCTGGGAGCGGGCCCGGTGGCCCCGGACCGGCGCCACGGCCTGCGGGATTGGGCACCGGAGGCAGAGGCGGCTTTGGATGACCTGCGCCGCGCGGTGGCCGAGCGGCCGCTGCGGGCGGCGGGGCGCGCAGGCGGCGGAGAGGCCGCGCTCGGCAAGGCGGGGGTGGCCGACCCCGGCAAGGTTGGTGCGAGTGTGGCCGAGCCCAGCAAGGCCGGTGCGGGCGTGGGCAGCGCCGGCCCGGGTGATGCGCGCGCGGATGGGGCGGGCGTGGCCGACCCCGGCAAGGTCGCCTTTCTCTTCCCCGGCCAGGGGAGCCAGCGCCCCGGGATGCTCGCCGAGCTCTTCGTGCACTTCCCCGAGCTTGCCGACCTCCTCCGCCTCGCCCCCGATGTCGCCGCGAAAGCGTTTCCACCGCACGCCTTCCACTCCACCGAAGCCCAAGAACGAGCCCTCACCGACACCCGCGTGGCTCAACCCGCGCTCGGGCTCGTCGAAACCGCCGTGGCCCAGCTCCTCGAGGAAACCGGTGTCCGGCCGGACTTCCTCGCCGGGCACAGCTACGGCGAACTCGTCGCGCTCTCGGTCGGCGGGGCCTTCGACACCGAGACCCTCCTGCGCGTCAGCCACGCCCGCGCGCACGCCATCGCCGACGTCGCCGAGCCCGGGACCATGGCCGCCGTCAAGGCGCCGCGGGATCGGCTCACCCCCACCCTGATCGGCCCGGACGTCGTCGTCGCCAACCACAACGCTCCGGAACAAGTCGTCCTTTCCGGACCGGTCGCCGCCGTCGAACGGGCGATCCGGCGGCTGCGCGAGATCGGCGTCAGCGCCCAGCGGATCCCCGTCGCCTGCGCCTTCCACAGCCCGCTGGTCGCCAAAGCCGGCGACCTCTTCGCCTACGAGCTCACCCGGGAACCGATCCGCGAGCCGCGGCTGCCGGTGTGGTCGAACCGCACCGCGAAACCGTACGAAGGCGACGTCAAAAGCGAACTCGCCGCGCAGATCGGCGCTCCCGTGCGGTTCCTCGACCAGATCGAAGCCATGTACGACGCCGGCGCGCGCACGTTCGTCGAGGTCGGGCCGGGCCGGGTGCTCACCCGGCTGGTCGGGGAGATCCTCGGCGACCGCCCGCACACCGTCGTCGCGTGCGGCCCCGACCTCCCGGCTTTCCTGACCGCGCTGCGAAAACTCGCCGACGCCGGTGTCGACGTCCGCACCGAGCGGCTGACCAGGGTGAAGCGCCCGACGCCGGCCCCGACCGCCTGGGCCGTCGACGGGCGGTCCGCCCGCGCCCCCGGCGCCGAGACGCCCGCCCTGCCCCCGGCCCGACGAATCCGGAGTTCCGCCATGACCCAGCCCGCTTCCGGCCACGACCAGGCCGTCGTCGACTTCCTGCGCACCACCCGCGAGCTCGTCGCCGCCCAGCGGGAGGTCATGCTCGGCTACCTCGGCAGCGCGCCCGCGCCCGTCGTCGTTCCCGAACCTGTGCGAGTCCCGGAACCCGAGCCGGAACGACAGCCCGAACCAGAACCCGAAGCCGACGTCCTCACCACCGTGATCGGCGTGATCAGCGAACGCACCGGCTACCCGGCCGAGATGATCGCCGGCGACCTCGACCTCGAAGCCGACCTCTCCATCGACTCCATCAAGCGCACCGAGATCGCCGGGACGCTGCTGGGCCGCCTCGGCCTGCCCGCCGACGACCGCACCGACCAGCTCAGCCGCGACCGCACCGCGAACGCCTTGACCGCGCACCTCGAGAGCTGGCTGAACCCCACGCCGGCCGCGGCCGCGCCCACGCGGTACCGGCTGGAACGGGTGCCCGTCCCGCTCGACCCCGATCCCGAACGGCTGCGCGGCAAGTCCGTCGCGATCATCGGCGACGACGAATCCGTGCGCGCCGCGTTCATCGGAGCCGGCGCCGAGATCGTCACCGGGGACGCCGACATCACCGTCATCCTGGCCACGGACGCCCCGGAAGTGTTCACCCACCTCAAAAACGCCAAGGGCACCGTGCTCGTCGCGGCCAAGCCGGGAACGCCGGGCCTCCGCGGCCTGGTCCGCTCGGCCGCGCTGGAACGCGACGGCGTGACGCGGCTCGTCGAAGCCGACCAAGACCTGGCGAAAGTGCTCGTCGACGAGGCTCTCAGCGACGGCCCCTCGGTCGTCGGCCACGACGAGACCGGCCGCTTCACGATCGAGCCGCGCCCGGCGGACCTCCCGTCGATCGCCTACTCCGGCGCCGGACCGGGCGGCGGCGAACTCGCCGCGCTGGGCCTCGGCCCGGACTCCGTGGTGCTGCTGGTCGGCGGGGCCCGCGGGATCACCGCCCGCGCGGCGATCGCGTTCGCCGCCTCCGGCTGCCGGCTCGAACTCGCCGGGCGGACCCCGTGGCCGGGCGAACCGGACGACCTGCCGGCCGACCCGACGGCGATGCGCGCGGTGCTGGCCGGCCGCGGTGGCTCGGTGGCCGAGATCGAACGCCGGGTGCGGACCGTGCTGGCCCAGCGCGAGATCGGCCGCACGCTCGACGAAATCCGCGCCGCGGGTGGGACCGCGGGCTACACCTCGCTCGACGTCCGCGACCCGGACGCCGTGCGGCGCCTGGTCAAGGACCTGCCCAGCCGGCTCGACGGGGTCGTCTTCGCCGCCGGCGTCCTCGACGACAAGCTCATGGCGGACAAGGACGAGACGTCGTTCCGGACCGTGTACGAGACCAAAGTGGACGGTGCGCGGATCCTGCTCGACGCGCTCGACGCCGAACCCGGGTTCGTCACGTTCTTCGGCAGCATCGCCGCGGTGCTCGGCAACCGCGGCCAGACCGACTACGCCGCCGCGAACGACGCCCTGGAGGCACTCGCGAAGGACTGGCCCGGCCGGGCCGTGACCGTCCACTGGGGACCGTGGGCGCCCGCGGCCGACCACAGCGGCATGGTCTCCCCGGAGCTGGCGCGCGAGTACGAGCGCCGGGACATCAGCCTGCTCGACGCGGACGCGGGCACCGCCGCCCTGCTGCGCGAACTCGCCTACGGCACCGACCGCGCGGTGCTCTACACGGCGTCGCTGTGGTGAGCCAGGAACCGGTCGCCATCGTCGGCATGGGGGTATTCCTGCCTGGCGCGTCCACAGTGGACCAGTACTGGCGCAACCTCGTCGGCGGCGTCGACGCCGTCACCGACATCCCGGCGCACCGCCGCGACCCGGCGTTCCACGGCCACGACGGCACCGCGCCGGACCGGACCCACGGCCGCCGCGGCGGTTTCGCCCCCGACACCATCGAGTTCGACCCGGTCGCCCACGGCGTCCCGCCGACGTCGCTGGAAGGCACCGAACCGGACCAGCTGACGGCGCTCGCCGTCGCCGTGCAGGCCGTCGAGGACGCCGGGGGCCTCGGCCGGCTCGGCGACCCCGAACGGATCGGTGTCGTGCTCGGCCGCGGCGGCTACCTGTCGCCCGGGCTGCAGGGCTTCGACCAGCGGGTCCGGACCGTCCGGCAGATCACCCGCACGGTCGGCGAGCTCCTGCCGTCGGCGGGCCCGGACGTCCTCGACCGGTTGCGGACGGCGCTGCTCGAACCGCTCGGGGAGTTCCGGCCGGAGACCGCCGCCGGGCTGGTGCCGAACCTGGCCGCGGCCCGCGTCGCCAACCGGCTCGACCTCGGCGGCCCGGCGTACACCGTGGACGCGGCCTGCGCGTCTTCGCTGGTCGCGGTCGACCAGGCGATCGGCGAGCTGACCCGGCACCGCTGCGACGTCGTCCTGGCCGGCGGCGCGCACCAGACGCACGACGACACGCTCTGGTCGCTCTTCACCCAGCTCGGCGCGCTGTCGCCGAGCCAGCGGATCAGCCCGCTCTCCCGCGAAGCCGACGGCATGCTCATCGGCGAGGGCACCGCGCTCGTCGTGCTCAAGCGGCTGGCCGACGCGCGGCGCGACGGCGACCGCGTGTACGCCGTCATTCGCGGCAGCGGGACGTCGAGCGACGGGCGCGGCGCCAGCCTGCTCAGCCCGTCCGTCGCCGGGCAGACCCTCGCGCTGCGGCGGGCCTGGGACGGACTCGACCCGGCCCGGATCGGCCTGCTGGAGGCCCACGGCACGGCCACGCCCGCCGGGGACGCCGCCGAGCTGACCACCGTCGCCGACGTCTTCGGCCAGGCCGAGGGGCCGGGGGCACGGTCGGTGATCGGCTCGGTCAAGTCGATGATCGGCCACACCCTGCCGACGGCCGGGGTCGCCGGCCTGGTCAAGGTGGCCCTCGCGCTGCACCACGGGGTGCTGCCGCCGACGCTGCACTGCGCCGACCCGAACCCGCTGCTGGACAAGACCCGGTTCCGCGTGCTCGCCGAGGCCGAGGAGTGGGGTGCGCTGCCGCGGGTGGGCGCGGTCAACGCGTTCGGCTTCGGCGGCGTCAACGCGCACGTCGTGCTGGAGGCGGGTGTTGACGCCGCGCCGAAGCGGCGGGTGCGCGTCGACGAGCCGGAACGCGTGCTGCGGCTGGCCGCGAACACGCCCGAAGAGCTGCTGGAACGCCTCGACCGGCCCGGCGAAGGCGACGGGCCGTGCCGGATCGGGATCGTCGGCCCGGACGAGCGCAAGCTCGCCACGGCCCGCAAGGTGCTCGCCAAGGTGGCGGCCGAGGGCCGGTCGTGGCACGGCGGCGGGGACGTCTGGTGCTCGGTCGACCCGCTGCTGCCGGCCGGGAAGGTCGCGTTCGTCCACCCGGGACTGGAGGACGGCGCCGAACCGCGGATCGACGACGTGGCCAAGCACTTCGGCCTCGACCGTCCACAGTGGTCCACGGCGAGCGTGCTCGACCGCGCGGCGAGCGTGTCGGCGAGCGGGCTGCTGCTCGACCAGGCCCTGCGCCGGCTGGCGATCCGGCCGGACGCGCTCGCCGGGCACAGCGTGGGCGAGTGGACCGCGATGCAGTCCGCCGGGATGTACCGCGCGGGGCCGGACCTGCTGGACCGGTACTGGCCCGACGGGTTCGAGCTGCCCGACGCGGACTACCTGGTGCTGGGCTGCCCGGTCGAGCGCGTGGCCGAGCTGCTGCCGGACGACCTGGTGGTCTCGCACGAAAACGCAGCGAAGCAGACGATCGTGTGCGGGCCGCCGGAGTCCGTCGCGGAGTTCGCCGAGACCTGCCGCGGCGCCGGGATCGTGGCCCGGACGCTGCCGTTCCGCTCCGGCTTCCACACCCCGTTGCTGCGGCCGTACCTCGGGCCGTTCGCCCGGCTCGCCGCCGACCTGGACCTGCGGGAGCCGACGGTGCCGGTGTGGTCGGCGACGACCGCGCGGCCCTACCCGGACGAGCCGGACGCCGTCCGCGAGCTGTACCTCGTGCACCTGATCCGCCCGGTCCGGTTCCGGGCGCTGACCGAGGCGCTGCACGACGCCGGGTTCCGCGCGTTCGTGCAGGTCGGCGCCGGGCAGCTCGGCTCCTACGTCACCGACACGCTCGGCGAGCGGCGGCACCTGGTCGTCGCCGCCGCGTCCGGCACCCGGTCCGGGCTCGCGCAGCTGCGCCGCGTCGCGACCGCGTTGTGGGTCGAAGGCGGCAGCCCGGACTTCCAAGCGCTCGAACCGCGGCGGGTCCGGCTCACCACCGGGAACTCCCTGCTGTCGCTGGGCGAATCGGCCCGTGGCCTGCTCGACGACCGCGCGGTGCCGGAGCTGCCGGCCGGGGTCCCGGACGCGATCGTCGCCGAGTTCACCGCCCTGCTCAGCGAGACCCGGCAGACCGCGGCGGACGTCGTCGCGGCGGCCGCGCGCCGGCGCGTCGAGTCCACTGTGGACGTTTCGCTGGCCGCGATGCCGTACCTGCGCGACCACCGGTTCTTCCGGCAGCGGGACGACTGGCCCGACGAGTCCGACTTCCGGCCGGTCGTGCCGGCGACGACGCTGGTGGCCCTCGCGTGCCGGTCCGTCGAACGCACCTGGCCGGGCACGACGGCGGTCGCGGTGCGGGACGCGGTGTTCTCGCGGTGGCTCATCGCTTCCCCGGCGCAGCGGGTGCCGCTGGCGATGAGCCGCGAGGGCGACCAGGTGACCGTCGAGATCGGACCGTACGCGCTGATGACCGTCGAGCTGGGGACGTACGCGCCGCCGCCGTCGCGGACCGCCGTGCCGGGCCCGGAGACCGCGCCGCCGTTGAGCGCGGCCGAGATCTACGCGCGGCGCGAGATGTTCCACGGACCCTCCTACCAGGGCCTGGCCCGGCTGACCGGGCTCGGCGAGCAGCACATCCGCGGCGAGCTGGTCGTCCCGGAAGCACCCGGCGGTTTGCTCGACAACATCGGCCAGCTGCTCGGCTGCTGGCTGATGGCCACCCGGTCCGACGGCCTGCTCGCCTTCCCGCGGTCGATCGGCCGGCTCACCTGGCACGGGCCGGAACCCGCGCCCGGCACCCGGCTCGAGTGCCTCGTGCGCGTCCGGCTGCCGCGGCCGGACGTCCTGGAGATGGACGCCGAGCTGGTGCGCGACGGGCGCGTGCTGGCGAGCGTCGAGGGCTGGCGGGACGTCCGGTTCCCCTGCGACCGCGCGGCCCACCGCGTCTACGCGTTCCCGGCGGAGAACCTGCTGGGCGAGCGGCGGGCCGACGGCACGGTCACGGTCACCGACCGCTGGCCGACGGTCGCCGCCCGGGACATCTACGCCGGCGTCTACCTCAGCGCCGAGGAACGCGCGGAGTTCGCCGCCGTCCCGCCGCGGCGCGCTCGCGGCTGGCTGCTGGAACGCATCGCCGCCAAGGACGCCGTCCGGGCCCGGCTCGCCGAGCCCGTCTACCCGGCGGAAATCCGCGTCCACGCCGACGGCCGGGTGTCCGGCCGCGGCCGCGCACTCCCGGGCTTCGCCGTCACGGTCGACCTGACCGGGGACACCGCCACCGCACGACTCAGGAGCACGCCATGACCCTCGACCACGCGTCCGCCGTCTTCGACGTCGTCGCCGAGCTGCTGACCCAGCTCACCGGCGACGCCGAGGTGCTCGGCATCGAGATCACGCCGAGCACGACGTTCCACGAGGACCTGCAGCTGGAGAGCATCGACCTGGTGACCTTCGCGAGCATCCTCTCCGAGCACTTCGGCGCGGACGTCAACCTCGCCGAGTACCTGGCGGAGAAGGACCTCGACGACGTCATCGGGCTGACCGTCGGCGACATCGCCCGGTTCGTGGGGGAGCGCACGTGCCCACGATGACCGTGAACGGGCTGCGCACCAACGTCCAGCTCGTGCCCGCCGGCGGCACCGAGACCGTCGTGTTCCTGCACGGCATGGGCACCGACAGCCTGGCGAGCTTCTACCTGACGCTGGCGCCGCCGGTCGCGGCCGCCGGCATCGACGTGATCAGCTACGACCTGCGCGGACACGGCAAGACCGAGCGCCCGGAGCGCGGCTACACGCTCGGGGACTTCGTCGCCGACCTCGACGACCTGCTGCGGCAGCTCGGCGTCGACCGGCCGGTGCACCTGGTGGGCAACAGCTTCGGCGGGACGCTCGCCTACAGCTACGCCGTCGCTTGTCCGGAACGGGTGCGCAGCATCGTGTGCATCGAGTCGGAGCCCGCGACCGAGGTGTGGGCGGGCAAGATGACCGAGATCCTCGCGCACACCGTGCGGTTCCTGCAGGTGGAGGAGAGCTTCGACTGGATCGAGGCGAACTTCAGCGCCCACCACCGGCGGCTCGCGCGGATGGCGGCCGAGCGGATCACGTCGACGAAGATGGCGGAAGAGGTGCCGCTCGGGCCGTTGCTGACGTGGGAGCAGGTGGCCGCGATCGGCTGCCCGGTGCTGTCCATCCTCGGCAGTCACGGCTACCAGGCCGACGACCTCGAAGCCTTGACGTCGTTGCTGCCGAACGGCGAGCTGCACGTGTTCGAGGGGCAGGGGCATTCGGTGCTGGTGGAGCAGCACCGGGAGGTGCGCGAGCTGGTGCTGAAGTGGGTCGAGCGGCACGCGGCGTGAAGTTCCTGCTCGTCGTGCCGCCGCTGGCCGGGCACGTGGCGCCGTTGCGCGGGGTGGCCGCGGCGCTGACTTCGCGGGGCCATCAGGTCGCGTGGTGCGGTCCGTGCCCGGAACTGTCCACTTTGGTCTCCGGGCCGGTGTTCCCGGCGGGGGACTCCGGGCCGTTCTCGCTGGAGCTGCGACCACCTGAGCTGCGCGGGTTCGCCGCGTTGAAGTACCTGTGGGAGTCGTACCTGGTTCCTTTGGCCGACGCGATGGTGCCGGGGGTCTTGTCGGCGGTGTCCGCTTTCGCGCCGGACGTGGTCGTGGTGGACCAGCAGGCGATGGCGGGGGCGCTGGTGGCCGCGCGGTGCGGGCTGCCGTGGGCGACGTCGGCGTCGACGTCGACCGAGCTGGCCGACCCGCTGGGTTCGCTGCCGAAGATCGCGTCCTGGGTGGGCGAGCTGCAGGCCGGGTTGCGCGCCCGGCACGGCGTCCTGCTCGGTGACCTGCGGTTTTCGCCGCACCTGGTGCTGGCGTTCACGACCCGGGCCCTGGCCGGCGAGTCCCGGCTGGCGGTGCCGGCGTCCTACGTCGGCCCGGCGCTGCCCGCGGCTTCGGGCGAATGGTCCCCTGTGGACGATCGGCCGCTGGTCGTGGTGACGCTGGGGACGTCGAACGCGTCGGCGGGTGCGCGGTTCCTGGCCGAGAGCGTGGACGCGTTGGCCGGGATGCCTTCCGTGCGGGGGCTCGTGGTGGACCCGTCCGGTGGGCTGGTCAGTGAGAGCGTGCTGCTGGCCCGCCGGATCCCGCAGGTGGCGGTGTTCGCGCACGCCTCGGTGGTGGTCTGCCACGGCGGGCACAACACGGTGTGCGAGGCGCTGTCGGCCGGAGTGCCGCTGGTGGTCGCCCCGATCCGGGACGACCAGTCGATGCTGGCCCAGCAGGTCACGGCCGCGGGCGCGGGCGTGCGGGTCCGGTTCGACCGCGTGAAGGCGGCGGACCTCCGCACGGCGATCGAGTCGGCGGAGGCTTTCCGGCCCGGCGCGTCCCGCATTCGCGAGTCGTTCGAGGCGGCGGGTGGTGCGGAGGAGGCGGCTTCACGCTTGGAGTCGCTGGGCTAAGCGCGGTTGCGGAAGGTGCGGGCCGCCAAGAAGGAGCCCGCCACCGCGGCCACCGCCGCGATCACCAGCGCCGTCAAAACCGACCAGCCGATGGGGCGGGCCAGCGCCAGCGCCCGGGTCGCGTCGATCGCGTACGTCAGCGGGTTCACCGCCGACACCGCGCGGACCCATGACGGCATCGTGTCCAGCGGCATGTACGCGCTCGAGGAGAACATCAGCGGGAACATCACCACGAACGACGCCGCCTGCAGGGTTTCCGCCTTGCGCAGCCACGTCGTGATCGCGACGAACACCCAGCTCAGGCACCAGCCCACCACCAGCGTCAAGACCAGCGCCAGCCCCAGGCCGAGCACCCCGCCCGCCGGGCGGAACCCCAGGAACACCACGCTCGCCAGCGCCGTCACCACCAGCTGGACGCCGAGCCGTGCCGAATCCGCCAGCGTACGGGCCACCAGTACCGAGAACAGCGAAATCGGCAGGCACCGCAGCCGGCCGGTGAAACCGCCGTAGATCTCGGCCAGCAGGCCCGCGCCCGAGCTCATCGCCGTCGTCATCGCGATGTTGACCAGCGTTGCCGGGACCAGAAAGTTCACGTAACCCTGGTACGCCGCCACGCCCGGCAGCGCCCCGACGCCGCTGAAAACCTGGCTGAACAACAGAAGCAGCACCACCGGCTGCAACAGTCCGAAGAAGACCAGCCGCCGGTCGCCGAACGCCGTGCGCAGCGAACGAGCCGCCAGGACGCGCACCTGCGTCCAGAAGCCGGATTCGGGCCACGCCGCCGGGTCGCCGAGCGCGGCCACGGCGGCGCGGTGCCGGGCCTGGGTCATGACGCGGCCCGGTGCAGCGAAAGGTAGACGTCGTCGAGCGTCGGCTCGGTCACCGTCAGGTCCCGCAGCGGCGCGCCGGCCGCGTCGAGCGCGCGCACCAGCACCGGGATGTCGCCCGGGCCGCTCAGCGGTACCGACAGCACCAGGCCGGTGCGGCCGGCCGCCAGCCCGAGGCGGGAGAGGGCGTCCACCGCGCGCCGCAGCGCGAGTTCGGTGCCGAACGTCAGCGTCGCCGTCCGGTTGCCGAGCCGCGCCTTGAGCTGCGACGGCGTCCCGGACACCGTGATGTGGCCGAGCCCGAGGACGACGACGTGGTCGGCGAGCCGGTCGGCCTCTTCGAGGTACTGGGTGGTCAGCACGACGGTCGTGCCGCGCGCGGCCAGGCCTTCGACGACCGACCACAGCCCGGACCGGCTGACCGGGTCGAGGCCGGTGGTCGGCTCGTCGAGGAACAGCACCTGCGGCGCGCCGACGAGGCCCGCGGCCAGGTCCAGCCGCCGCCGCATCCCGCCGGAATAGGTGCCCGCCGGCCGGTCGGCGGCGTCCTCCAGGCCGAACGACGCGATCAGCTCGGCCGCCCGCGCCTGCGCCTGCCGCGGCTTCGCGCCCAGCAGCCGGGCGACCAGCACGAGGTTCCCGCGCCCGGAAAGGGCGTCGTCGACCGCGGCGAACTGCCCGGTCACGCCGATCCGCCGCCGGACCGCGCGCCCGCGCTGCACGACGTCGTAGCCGCAGACGCGCGCGGTGCCGGCGCTCGGCCGGACGCGCGTGCTGAGGATGTCGATCAACGTCGTCTTCCCGGCGCCGTTGTGGCCCAGGACCGCCAGCACCGCGCCGCGGGCGACGCTGAGGCTGATCCCGGCGAGCGCGGTGACCTCGCCGTAGGTCTTCGCGAGGTCCGTCACGGCGATGACCGGCTGGTTCATGGCCGCTCCTTTCCCTGCCCGCGAAAAGGTATCGGGGAACGGCCGATCCGGGCAAGAAGATCGCCGCCATTCGCCGGGCACGTGACAATTTTCGCGAGCCCGGATAGCACGCAGGTGACAAGGGCTGACCTGCGTGACCCTTCACGGTGGGGGTGCTCCCCTGCGCGTGACAAAGAATTTCGGGGCCGCTTGTTAACCCGGTTTTACGGAGGTACTTTTCGCTGAAATTACCCCCATTCCCCGAGGTGACGATCCGTGAAGTTTTCGTGGAAGTCGAGAAAGCCCGCCTACGGCCTCGCCGTCGCGACCGTCGCGGGCATTGCGGCGACCGTCGCGCTGGTCGGGGCCGGGCCGACCCAGGCCGCGCCGGTGAGCCTGACGCTGAACTACAACTGCCCGTTCCCGTTGATCGGCGACCAGGTGCTGTCGGTGAAGATCGACACGAACCTGCCGGACAACGCGGTCGCGGGCGCCTCGTCGACCCCGATCACCTTCGACGTCGACGTCACCGTGCCGGCGACCGCGACCGACGGCCTGGCGCTGGTCGGCGCCACCTCGCTGGACGGTTCGGCGAAGGCCGCGGCCGTGCTCAAGTACCCGGTCGACAAGACGCTGAACCTGAACCTGCCGCTGACCATCGCCTCGACGCCGGTCCCGCCGTCGGGCGCGTTCCACGTCAAGAGCAGCGGCAAGGCGCCGGCCGTGACGTTCCCCAGCCCCGGCACCGCGTCGGTGACGGTCGGGAACTTCAGCACCACGATGACCCCGCGCAACGCCGCCGGCCAGCCGACCGACCTCGGCACGTTCACCTCGGACTGCGTCGCCGTCCCGGGCCAGAACCAGCAGCTGGGCACGTTCGAGATCAAGCCGGCGGGCGGCACCACGACGCCGACCACCCCGACGACCCCGACGACCCCGACCACGCCCACGACTCCGACGACCGCGCCGACGACCCCGACGACGGAGCCCACGACTCCGACGACGGAACCGACCACGCCGACGACGGAGCCCACGACCCCGACGACGGAACCGACGACTCCCACCACTGAGCCGACGACTCCCACGACGGAACCGACGACTCCGACAACCGAGCCGACGACCCCGACAACCGAGCCCACGACTCCGACGACGGAACCGACGACCCCGACGACCGAGCCGACGACTCCGACCACGGAACCGACCACGCCGACGACGGAGCCGACCACGCCGACGACGCCGACGACGGAACCGACGACTCCGACCACGGAACCGACCACCCCGACGACCGAGCCCACGACCCCGACCACCGAACCCACCACGCCGACGACCCAGCCGACCACGCCGCCGGGCAGCATCGAGGTCAAGTACTCGGTCAAGGGCAAGTCGCAGCTCAAGCAGCTGCACGCCACCCTGCCGCTCGGCCCGGGCACCCTGGACGCCAAGCTCGACGCCGCGTCAGGCAAGTTCGGCGCCCAGCTCGCGCTGCCCAAGTCCGATGTGTACTTCCGGGTGCTCGGCTTCATCCCCGCGTCCGCGACGGTGAAGCTCAGCCAGGTCGGCGCGATCAACGGCACGCTCACCGGCGGTGCGGTCAAGGCGAACGCGCAGGTGGACGTCCAGCTCACCAAGGTCCGCGTGTTCGGCTTCCCGATCCTGTCGTCGAGCTCCTGCCACACGGTGAAGCCGGCCGACGTGCCGCTCGTCTCGGCGGCCGGGTTCGACCCGCTCAAGGGCGGCAAGCTCACCGCGACCTACGGCATCCCGCGGTTCACCGGCTGCGGCTTCCTGACCGGCCTGATCACCGGCCTCACGTCCGGCCCGGGCAACAAGCTGGAAGTGGACCTGACCAAGAAGTGAAGTTGTGACGCGGCGCGGAAAAACCGCGCCGCGCACCACTGAGCGGCATGACAAGAACTGCGGATTCCTTGTGTGACAACAGGAATCGTGAGTAACTACGAACCATGAGGAACTACGGATGTCAGTGCTGACACGCGCGGTGCCGCTCCTGCTCGTGCTGGTGCTGACCGCGTTCTCGCTGGGCGCGGCGCAAGCGGCGCCCAGCGAAGACGCGGCACCGGTCCAGGCCGCGGCCACGCCGATCCCCTTCGGGTTCACCCTCGGGGACGCGCAGCAGCCGACCACGAGCCACGTGGCCAAGCTCGGTTCCGACATCGCCTTCCCGCCCGGCACGTTCGACGGCGCACTGGGCGGCCTCACCAGCACCGTGCCGATCTCCGGCAAGCTCAGCATCCCGCCCGCGAACGGCTACTTCGTCGCGTTCCGGTTCATGGCCACCACCGGCCGGGTCGAGATCATCCCCGACGGCGACGCCACCGGCGTCGCCACCGTGAAGACCGGCAAGGACACCAACTGCAAGGCCACGCAGACGAACATCTGCGCCGACACCGACGTCACCGCGAAGGTGTTCATCAAGCTGTCGGACGCCAAAGTGGACGGCAAGGCCCTCGACGTCGGCCCGGACTGCCGGACGGCCCAGCCCGCTTCCGTGAACATCAAGGCCCTGGTGCCGATCTCCCTGCCGGCCCCGCCGGTGAAGGTGACCTCGACGTTCACCGCGCCGCCGTTCGCCGGGTGCGTCGGGCACGAGGACGTGAGCCGGTTGCTCACCGGCCTGGTTTCGGGGCCGGGCAACACGTTCGTCTCGAACCTCGCCCTGCGGTGCTTCAGCAGTGGGTGCAAGGCATGACCACGCTGCTCACGGAAGCGCCGCGCCGGGCCGCGAACGGCCTGCGCGAGTTCGGCCGCATGTGCGCGATGGGCCTCGACATCATCGTCGCGATGTTCCGCCGCCCGTACCAGGTCCGCGAGTTCATCCAGCAGTTCTGGTTCATCGCCAGCGTGTCCATCACGCCGGCGATCCTCGTCTCGATCCCGTTCGGCGCGGTCATCTCGCTGCAGCTCGGCTCGCTCACCAGCCAGATCGGCGCCCAGCAGTTCAACGGCGCGGCGAGCGTCCTGGCCGTCGTGCAGCAGGCGAGCCCGATCGTGACGACGCTGATCATCGCCGGCGCCGGCGGCAGCGCCATCTGCGCCGACCTCGGCGCGCGCAGCATCCGCGAGGAGATCGACGCGATGGAGGTGCTCGGCGTCTCGCCGATCCACCGGCTGATCGTGCCGCGGGTGCAGGCCGCCGTCGGGGTGTCCGTGCTGCTGAACGGCCTGGTCAGCGTGGTCGGCGTGCTCGGCGGCTACTTCTTCAACGTCATCATCCAGGGCGGCACGCCCGGCGCGTACCTGGCCAGCTTCAACGCCCTCGCGCAGCTGCCGGACCTCGTCGTCAGCTCGGTGAAAGCGGTGATCTTCGGCTACCTCGCCGGCGTCGTCGCCTCCTACCGCGGCCTCAACCCCAAGGGCGGGCCGAAGGGCGTCGGCGACGTCGTCAACCAGTCCGTCGTCATCACCTTCCTGCTGCTGTTCTTCGTCAACACCGTGCTGACCGCGCTGTACCTGCAGCTGGTCCCCGCGAAGGGAACCTGAGTGGCCATCCTCGGCAAACCCGGCGACCGGCTGTTCGACCTCGGCGACCAGCTGCTCTTCTACGTCCGCGCGCTCGCGGCCGTCCCGCTCGCCGTGACGCGCTACTTCCGCGAAGTCGTCCGGCTGTTGGCCGAGGTGACGTTCGGCAGCGGCGCGCTCGCGGTCATCGGCGGCACGATCGGCGTGATGGTCGGGCTGTGCGTGTTCACCGGGGTCACCGTGGGCCTGCAGGGCTTCAGCGCGCTGAACCAGATCAACATCTCGGCGATGACCGGGTTCCTGACCGCGTACTTCAACACGCGCGAGATCGCGCCGCTCGTCGCCGGGCTCGCGCTTTCGTCCACTGTGGGCAGTGGGTTCACCGCGCAGCTGGGCGCGATGCGGATCTCCGAGGAGATCGACGCCCTGGAGGTGATGGCCGTGCGGAGCATGCCGTACCTGGTCACCACCCGGATCGTCGCCGGGTTCATCGCGATCATCCCGCTGTACGTCATCGGGTTGCTGATCTCCTACCTCGGTTCGCGGCTCACCACGGTCGTCTTCTTCGGACAGTCCGGCGGCACCTACGACCACTACTTCACGCTGTTCCTGCCGCCCGGCGACGTGCTGTGGTCGTTCGGCAAGGTGCTCGTCTTCAGCGTCGGCGTGATCCTGACGCACTGCTTCTACGGCTACCGGGCCAGCGGCGGCCCGGCCGGCGTCGGCGTCGCGGTGGGCAGGGCCGTGCGGACGTCGATCGTGCTGATCAGCGTCCTCGACCTGTTCCTGTCCCTGGCCATCTGGGGCGCGACGACGACGGTGAAGGTGTCGGGATGAGCCGGTTCGGCACGCAGCTCGCCGGGGTCGCGTTCCTCGGCGTGCTCGTCCTGCTCGGCTACCTCGCGGTCGCCATCTACGACAAGGACTTCGACGACTCCGAGCTGGTGACGCTGCGCGCGGACCGGGTCGGCAACCAGCTCGCGCCGACCGCCGAGGTGAAGGTCAAGGGCGTCCCGTTCGGCGAGGTCCGGGCGGTGCGCAGCACGCGCACGGGCGCCGAGATCGACCTCGCGCTCGACCCGGTGAAGATCGGCCTGCTGCCCGAGAACGTCTCCGCGCGGTTGCTGCCGAAGACGGTGTTCGGCGAGCGGTACGTCAACCTCGTGCTCCCGGACCGTCCACAAGGGAAACTCGGGGCGGGGGACGTCATCGGGCAGGACCACTCCGCGAACGCGATCGAGCTGGAACGCGTGCTCGGCGACCTGCTGCCGCTGCTGCGCGCGGTCCAGCCGCAGAAGCTGAACAGCTCGCTCGGCGCGATCTCCCAAGCCCTCGACAACCGCGGTCAGCCGATCGGCGACAGCATCGTCAAGCTGCAGGACCTGCTGGCCCAGCTGAACCCGCTGATGCCGCAGTTCAAGGCGGACATCACCGGGCTGGCCAACGCGGCCGACGTCTACACGACCGCCGCGCCGGACATCCTGCAGGCGCTCACCGACCTGTCGACGACCGCGAAGACCATTGTGGACACTCGTGCGGACCTCGACAACCTGTACTCGAGCGTCACGAGCGCGACCGGTCACCTCAACGACTTCCTGCGCAAGAACAAGGACAACATCATCGGCGTCTCGGCGGAAAGCCGGCCGTCGCTGGAACTGCTGTCGCGGTACTCGCCCGAGTTCCCGTGCTTGTTCGACGCCGTCAACCGGCTCAAGCCGCTGATGGAAAAGGCACTCGGCAAGGGGACGAACGAGCCGGGCCTGCACGTGACGCTCGCCGTCCAGGACCCGCGCGAGAAGTACGTGCCCGGGCGCGACAACCCGCGTTACGACGCCACCGGCGGCCCGAAGTGCTACGGCGGCGGGGCGGCGGCGTCGGGAGCCACGGACGGCGACCTCGGCCCGGCCAACTCGCCGGGTGAACGGCAGCTGGTCGCCGAACTCCTGAAGCCCACGTTGGGGGACGTGCCCGACTGGAGCAGTGTCCTGATCGGACCGGCGCTGCGCGGGACGGAGGTGACCGTCCGATGAGGAGCGTCGTGGGTCCCGCCGTCAAGGGGCTGATCTTCTTCCTGGTGACCGCGGTCGCCACGGGGATCCTCGCGATCACGATCGCCAACTCCAGCGTCGGCGCGACGATCGAGTACACGGCCCGGTTCACCGACGTGACTTCGGTCAACCCCGGCGACGAAGTCCGGATGGCCGGCGTCCGGATCGGCCAGGTCGACTCCGTCCAGGTCGTCGAACACCGGCTCGCCGACGTCGCCTTCTCCGTCGACCGCACGCACCGGCTGACAGCGTCGGCCGCGATCACCATCCGGTACCGCAACCTCGTCGGCCAGCGGTACCTCTCGGTCGACCCAGGCGCGACGGACACCTCGCCGACCCTCGCCGAAGGCGCGCAGATCCCCTTGGAGCGGACCAAGCCGGCGCTCGACCTCACCGCGTTGTTCAACGGTTTCAAGCCGCTCTTCCAGGCGTTGTCGCCGAACGACGTCAACCAGCTGTCGTTCGAGATCATCCAGGTCCTGCAGGGCGAGGGCAGCACGATCGAAAGCCTGCTGCGGCACACGGCGTCGCTGACGTCCACTTTGGCCGGCAAGGATGCCGTGATCGGCCAGGTCATCGGCAACCTCAACACCGTCCTCGACACCGTGAACGCCCAGGGCGACCAGTTCGACGCGCTCGTCGACACGACCGCGCAGCTCGTCACCGGCCTCGCCGCCGACGCGAAGCCGATCGGCCAGGCGATCGGCGGGCTCGGCGAGCTGACCACGGCCACCGCCGGGCTGCTGCAGCAAGGGCGTCAACCGCTCAAGGACAGCATCACCGCGCTCGGCGACCTGTCGAAGAACCTCGCCGACAACACCCCGGTGTTCCAGCGGTTCATCGACAACCTGCCCAAGAAGCTCGACCGGATCGGCACGCTCTTCTCCTACGGCTCGTGGGCGAACTTCTACCTCTGCTCGGTGGAGTCCGACGCGAAACCCGCCCCGGGCGGACCCCCGCCGGGCATCCCCGTGACCGCTGCGAGGTGCCGGTGAAACCGCCGCGGATCAAGCCGTTCCGAAGCCGCAACCCGATCGTCGTGGGTGCGGTGACCGCCCTGGTCATGGCCCTGATCGGCGGGGCGACGTTCTTCTCCGACGACCTGCCGATCGTCGGCGGCGGCACCACGTACAAGGCCGAGTTCCACGAAGCCGCCGGGCTCAAGCCGAACGACGAGGTCCGCGTCGCGGGTGTCAAGGTCGGCGAGGTCACCGACGTGCGGCTGGCCGGCGACCACGTCGAGGTGCTGTTCCGGGTCAAGGACACCTGGATCGGCAACCGGACGACCGCGGCGATCAAGATCAAGACGCTGCTGGGCCAGAAGAACCTCGTCCTCGACCCGGTCGGCAACGGCGAGCTGAACCCCGACCAGCCCATCCCGCCCGAGCGCACCAGCTCGCCCTACGACGTCACCGCGGTGTTCAACGACCTCGCGAGCACGGTCGGGGCGATCGACACGAACCAGCTCGCGCAGGCGTTCCGCGTGCTGTCCGACACGCTCGGCGCGTCGGCGCCGCAGGACGTGCGGACCGCGTTCGACGGCATCGCCGCCTTGTCGCAAACGCTTGCGTCCCGGGACGACGAGCTGGTCAAGCTGTTCCAGAACACCAACCAGGTGTCGAAGACGCTGGGGGAACGCTCCGACCAGATCCAGGCCCTGATCCGCGACGGCAACACGCTGCTCACCGAGCTCAACGCCCGCAAGGACGCCATCGCGCAGCTGTTCACCGGCATCAAGAACCTCTCGATCCAGCTGCGCGGGCTCGTCGCGGACAACCAGAAGACGCTCGGCCCGGCGCTCGACCAGCTCGACCGCGTCGCGACCGTGCTGCAGCAGAACCAGGGCAAGCTCGAGGACAGCCTGCGCCTGGCCGGCCCGTTCTACCGGCTGCTCGGCAACGCCGTCGGCAACGGCCGGTGGATCGACACCTACATCTGCGGGCTCATCCCGACCGGCACGACGCCGGGCAGCTGCCTGCCGCCGAAGAACGGAGGACGCTGATGGCCCACCAGCTCATCGACCTGGGAGCCCAGGCACGCCGGCGGACGCGGTTGCGGGCGCTCACGCTCGGCGTCCTGCTCGCGCTGGTCGTCTCGGCGGCCTGGCCCGTGGCGACCGCGCCGGCCGATCGCACCTTGACCGCGTACTTCGCCGCCGCGGTCGGCATCTACCCGAACTCGGACGTGCGGGTCCTCGGGGTGGCCATCGGTTCGGTGTCCAAAGTGGAGCCGAACGGCACCGACGTCAAGGTGACCATGACGCTCAAGCCGGACGTCCAGCTGCCGGCCGACGCGGGTGCCGTCGTCATCACGCCGAGCCTCGTCGCCGACCGGTACGTGCAGATCACGCCCGTCTACCGCGGCGGCCCGCAGCTGGCCGACGGTGCGTCCATTCCACGCGAGCGCACCGCGACCCCGGTCGAGGTCGACGACCTGCTGCACAGCCTGAACCAGCTGATGACCGCGCTCGGCCCGCAGGGCGCCAACAAGGACGGCGCGGTCAGCGAGGTGCTGACCAAGTCGGCGGAGTACCTCAACGGCAACGGGCAAACCATCGGCACGGCGATCAAGAACCTCGGCGAGTTCGCCCGCGCCGCGAGCGACTCCAAGGACGATCTCTTCGGCTCCGTCGACAACATCAGCAAGTTCACCGCGATGCTCGCGGCCAACGACGGGCAGGTCAAGCAGGCCATCTCGCAGATCGCGTCGCTCAGCAAGGTCCTGGCCGACCAGCGCGACCAGTTCTCCGGCGCGCTGACCGAGCTGACCCAGGCGCTGACCGTCGTGCAGGGGTTCATCAAGGACAACCGCGGCAAGGTCCAGTCCGACGTGGACAAGCTCGCCGACGTCACGAAGGTGCTCGTGAACCAGAAGGACTCCCTCGCCGAAGCGCTCAGCGCCGCCCCGAACGCCCTGACCAACCTGCTCGGCGCCTACGACCAGGCCAACGGGACCATCGACGGCCGCGGCAACCTCCTCGAGTTCGCGGAGCCGAAATGAAATCCCTGGTCAAGCTGGCCGCGGTGGTGACGCTCGCGCTGGTCACCACCGGCTGCGGGCGCGGGGTGAGCGTGTACGACATCCCGCTGCCCGGCGGCGCCGCCCTCGGCGACCACCCGATCCACGTCACCGCGAGCTTCACCAACGTCCTCGACCTGGTGCCGCAGTCCGGGGTCAAGGTCAACGACGTCCCGGTCGGGCAGGTCGTCAAGGTCGAACTGGCGCCGGACGGGCACAGCGCGATCGTGGACCTGCTGCTCAACGGCGACGTCGACCTGCCAGGCAACGCCGTCGCGCGGCTGCGGCAGGCGAGCATCCTGGGCGAGAAGTTCGTCGAGCTGGCCCCGCCGGACGACGCGACGCCGTCCGGCCGGCTCCTCGACGGCGCGGCCATTCCCTTGGACCGCTCCACGCTGACGCCCGAAATCGAGGAAGTCTTCGGCGCGTTGTCGTTGCTGCTCAACGGCGGCGGGGTGGCGCAGGTCCAGAACATCAGCCACCAGCTCAACGAAGCCCTCGGCGGCCGCGAAACCGCGGCGCGCAGCCTGCTGTCCAGTTTGGACGCGTTCGTGAAGGGGCTCGACGAGCACCGCACCGAGATCACGCGCGCGATCGAGAGCGTCAACAAGCTGGCGCAGACGTTGAACGCGCACACCGACCAGATCACCACGACGCTCAACGGCCTCACGCCCGGCATCGGCGTCCTCAACCAGCAGCGGGAAGCGCTGGTCGGCATGCTCAAGTCCCTGGACGGGCTCACTTCGGTCGCCGTCGACACGGTGAACCGCAGCAAGGACGACCTCGTCGCCGACCTCAAGGCGTTGGAGCCGTTGCTGCGCCGGCTGGCCGACTCCGGGGACAAGCTGCCGAAGGCGATGGAGATGATCTTCACCTTCCCGTTCCCGGACGCCGCGCTCGACACGATCCGCGGCGACTACCTCAACGGGTTCCTCAAGGTGGGCCACTGATGCTGACCCGGTTCGTGCGCGTCCAGGTGACGATCTTCGTCGTCATCGCGGTCCTCGGCGTCGCGTACGTCGGAGCCACCTACGCCGGGCTCGACAAGGTCTTCTTCGACCGCGGTTACACGGTGAAAGCGCAGTTCCCGACCGGTGGCGGCATTTTCACGAACGCCGAGGTCACCTACCGCGGCGTCCCGATCGGCCGCGTCGGCGAGCTGCGGCTGACCCCGGCCGGGATGGAAGCCGACCTCGAGATCGACTCCGGCACCGCGCCCGTCCCGGCCGACACCGAGGCTGTCGTCGCCGACCGGTCGGCCGTCGGCGAGCAGTACGTCGACCTGCGGCCGCGCGCCGACGGCGGCCCGAAGCTGCACGACGGCTCGGTGATCACGCAGGCCGACACGAAGATCCCGCTGCCGGTCGACGTCGTCTTGTCGACAGTGGACTCGTTCGCCAACTCGGTGCCCAAACCGGCGTTGCGCACGGTCGTCGACGAGCTGTACCACGCGACGTCCGACGCCGGCCCGGCGCTGGACCAGCTCGTCGGCCGCGGCATCGAGTTCGTCCAGGCCGCGAGCGCGCACGTCGCGCCGCTGACGAGGTTCGTCACCGACGCGCACACGGTGCTCGACACGCAGGTGCAGCAGGCCGACGCGATCCGCGAATTCGGCGTCAACGCGAAGCTGCTGGCGTCGACGTTGAAGCAGTCCGACGGCGACCTGCGCACGCTGATCCCGGCGGTCCCCGCCGCGGCGAACGAGGTCGGCGCGCTCATCCGCGACTCCGGACCCCAGCTGGGTGTGCTGCTGGCCAACCTGCTGACCACCGCGGACGTCCTCGAAGCCCGCCAAGACGGTCTGCGGCAGCTGCTGATCACCGCGCCGCAGGCGGTCGCCGCGGGCAGCGCGGTGATCCGGCCGGACGGCGCGCACTTCGGGCTGTCGCTGACCTTCTTCGACCCACCGCCGTGCACCACCGGGTACACGACGCCGTATCGCGACGGCCTGGACACGTCGACCCGCCCGTTGAACACGGCCGCGCGGTGTGCGCTGCCGAGGGGAAATCCGACGAACGTGCGGGGTTCGCAGAACGCACCGGGAGGACGGCCGTGAGGATTGTCGTGGTGCTGGCCGCGGTCTTGGCGACCGTCGCGGCCGGGTGGTCGGGGTTCGGCTGGTGGCAGGCGGCGCACGACGACGGCGTCGCGCGCGCGGTCGTCCGCGAGGACGCGCTGGCGGCGGGCCGGACCGCCGTCGCCGGACTGACCACTTTGGACTACCGGCAGGCGGCGCCGGGGTACCAGCACTGGCTGGACCTTTCCGGCGGCGCGTTGCACGACGAGCTGGCCGCCGACCGTCAAGGCAGTCTCGACCGGATAGCGCAGGCCAAGACCGTCACCACCGGCAAGGTGACCGACGCGGCGGTGACCGAAGTGGACACCGGAGCGGGGACGGCGAAGCTGATCGCGTCGGTCGAGCTGGTGGTGGCGCCCGAAGGCGGCGACGCCGTGACGAAACGCAACCGGCTCCAGGCCGACCTCACGCGCGGGCCCGACGGCTGGCGGGTCACCGGGCTGGGCCAGGTCCCGACGGGGGAGACGCCATGACCGTGCCGACGAAGAAGCGAACGGTGAAGGTCGCCGGGCGCCACCACGAACCGGCGCCGGCCGAAGAGGCCGTCGCCGAACCGGCGAAGCCTCGGCGGCGGGCGACGGTGGTGCTCGCGGTGGTGGCTGTGTTCATGACCGGTTTGGCGGTGTGGTGCACCCTGGAAGCGCGGAGCACGAACGCGGTCGTCGCGCACAACACCGCGCTTTCCGACACCGCGGGCACGGCCGAGGCGGGGAAACAGATCAGCGCCGCGCTCGGCACGCTGTTTTCCTACCGCTACGACGATCCGGCCAAGAACGAACAGGCGGCGAAGGACCTCCTCGCCGGGCCGGCGCTCGCGCAGTACGACCAGCTCTTCGGCCAGGTCCGCAAGCTGGCCGCGGACCAGAAGCTCGTGGTGACGTCGACGGCCGTCGCGTCCGGCGTGAAGCTGCTCGACGGCGACCGCGCGGCGCTGCTGGTGTTCCTCGACCAGACCGGCACGAGAGGCGACGGGCAGCACAGCACCGGCGCCGCCCAGCTGAGCGTCACGGCCGAGCGCGTCGCCGGGAAGTGGCGGGTCACGGGCATGTCCGCCGCGTGATTGTCATCCTGACAACAGGCGTTGCCCGCGTCGCAGTGAACGGAATGACAAAGTATTTCCGCGCATTCCCGGTTCGTTGACACGGATTCAACGCGGGAAATACGGTGAATCACCGATCCGCCGCGAGAAATGCGCGAGGAATCCATGCTCACGAGTTCTGAACGGGTCTTCGGTGGCCGCTTCGCCTCGGGCGCCGCGCCCACGTTGCCCACCCTGCTGGCCGGCCGGGCCGCGGTGGCGGGCGACGAGCCGGCGCTGACGTGGCTCGCGACCACGTTGACGTGGGCGGCGCTGGACCGCCGCGTGACGGCGGTCGCGACGGCGTTGTGCCAGGTCACCGAGCCGGGACAGCGGGCGGCGATTCTCATCGCCCGGCCCGTGGACCACATCGTCGCGTTCCTCGGCGCGCTGCGGGCCGGCCTCGTCGCGATCCCCCTGGCCCCGGGGAACCGGGCGGCCGTCACCGACGCCGAACCGTCGATCGTGCTGGCGACGGCGGACACCGTGGCCGCCACCCGGCGTTTCCTGTCTGCTTCGGACACGTGCGGGCACCGGGTGCTCGCCGTCGATATCGTCGAAGAAACGCGTGAATTCACCGAGGCTCCGGTGGCGGCCGGGGACGTGGCCTACTTGCAATACCCGGCGGGGGTGATGGTCACGCACGCGAACGTGGTGGCCAACGCGCGGCAGGCGGCCGCCGTGCTGCCGGGGCGGACGATCGTGACCTGGCGGCCGCCGAGTGACCCGCTCGGGTTGCTGCTCGCCGTCGCCGTGCCGATCACCACGGGGCGGCCGGTGGTGCTCGTCGACCGGTCCGGTTTTCGTCCTCCGCCGGACGCCGGAACGTTGGTGAGCGCCACCGATCCGGACCTGGGGCGGCTCCAGGAGGCCTTCGCCCCGGGCGCGCTGCGGGTGTGTCACGTCGTGGCCGAAGCGACGGCCGTGGTGACCGTCGAGGGAGAGCCGGCCGGGCAGCGGATCGCGATCGTCGGTCCCGGCGGACGGCGGTGGCCCACAGGAGAGGCCGGCGAGATCTGGGTGAGCGGGCCCAACGTCGGCCGCGGCTACTGGAACCGGCCGGCGGAGTCGGCGCGCGTGTTCTGCGCCTTCCTCGCCGATGACGACGAGCCCCGGTGGTGGCTGCGGACCGGGGACCTCGGGTTCCTGGACGGGGCCGGCGCGCTGTCGGTGACCGGCCGAATCGCTGCCGGCCACGACTCTCAGGACCTCCAGGTGACGGCGAAGGCGGCGCACCCGGCGGTGCACGAGGCGGCCGCGTTCGGCGGGGAGCAAGCGGTGGTCGTCGTCGAGCTGCGGCCAGGAGCCCTCCCGCCGCGCGGCGAGGTCGAGCGGGCCGTGCGAGCCGCGCTTTCGGCGGAGCACGGGCTGACGCCGCGCAGGGTCGTCGTGCGGTCTCTCGGTGGGCTGCGGTGAGCGACCCGGACGAGCTGCGGCGGTGGCTGACCGAGCGGATCGCCGGTCTCGCGGGTCTCGCGCCGGAGCTGGTCGACGCCGGGGCCCCGCTGGCCGAGCTGGGACTGTCCTCACGGGACGCGGCGACGGTCGCGGCCGAACTCGGGGAGCTGCTCGGCCGCGAGCCCGACGTCGGCTTGCTGGGGCGGTACCCGTCGATCGCGGCGCTGGCGGCGGCCCTCGCCGACCGCGACGCCCGGCCGCGGCCCCGGGCGGGTGAGCCGATCGCGGTGCTCGGCATCGGCTGCCGCCTGCCCGGCATCGACTCGCCCGACGTGCTGTGGCGCGCACTGCGGTCCGGCGCCTCGCGTGGCGCGTCTGTGTCCGGGTTCGACGCGGCGTTCTTCGGCATTGGCGTGGCCGAAGCGGCGGAGATGGACCCGCGAGAGCGCGTGTTGCTGGAGACGACGTGGGCGGCGTTCGAGCACGCGGGCATCGCCCCGGGCACGCTGCGCGGCAGCCGCACGGGAGTGTTCGCCGGGGTTTCGGCGGGGACGTCGGCGATCGCGAGCGGGGTATCGGACTGGTTCGACTTGCGCGGGCCGAGCCTGGCGGTGGTCGCCGAGGGGTCGGCCTCACTGGCGGCGGTCCACCACGCGGTCCGCGCCCTGGCGGCGGGCGAGGCTGACGTGATGGTCGCCGCGGGGGTGCATGAGCAGGCTGCCGGGGTGGTGGTATTGAAGCGCCTGGCCGACGCCCGCCGCGACGGAGATCGTGTCTTGGCGGTGATCCGCGGCAGCGCGGTCGGTTCGGTGGGGCGTGCGGGTTTTTCGGCGCACGAGCAAGTATTGGCCGACGCGCACGCGGTGGCGGGTTCGGATCCGGCCACTGTGGACTATTGCGAGACGTTGGGGTCACCGGCGGAGATCGGGGCGCTGGAGGCGGTGCTGGGCCGAAATCGCGACCGCCGGCGGCCGCTGTTGTTCGGTTCGCCGATGGCGGGGTTCGGTGAGCTGGATGCTGCGGAGGGGATCCTCGGGTTGATCAAGGTGGTGCTCGCTCTTTGGCACAACCGGATTCCGCCGAGCTCGGTTCGGTTGTCCGGTATAGATGAGTCGGTGGACCGGACTTCGCCGGGGATCTCACGAGCCGACCCGGCGCCGCGGTCCGATGCGGCACCGCCCAGCCCGCACCCCAATCCGTCTCGCCTTTCCCCCGTGACCCAACCGGCCGACTGGCCGCGCTACGGCGGGACCGCCCGCGCCGGCGTCTCGGCGTTCGGTCGCTCCGGCGCTCACCTCGTTCTCGAAGAATGGCCGAAACCCCTAACCCCCGCCGCGCCGAGTTCGCGCTGGAGTGGACGGCCTCAGGTCTTCGCCCTCTCCGCCCACTCCGAACCCTCCCTGCGTCGCCGGGCCGGGGAGCTGGCCGACTGGCTCGGCGGGCCCGGCCGGGGGATCGCGCCCGGGGATCTTGCCGGCAGTCTCGCCCGGCGCCGGGAGCACCTGCCGCTGCGGGCTGCCGTGGTCACCTCCTCTCGCGAGGCCCTCGTCGCCGGGCTGCGGGCTCTCTCCGAGGGGCGGACCACCGCCGATGTCGTGCGCGACACGGCCGGGCGCGACTTCCCGCGGCCGGTCTTCGTCTTCTCGGGCCCCGGCTCGCAATGGCCGGCCATGGGACGGCGCATGCTCGGTGCCGAGCCGGAGTTCCGGGCCGCCGTCGCCGCGCTGGAGCCCGTCTTCCTCGCCAAAGCCGGGTTCTCGCTGCGCGGCGCGCTGCGCCGGCCCCTCGGCGACCCCGTCGTGGTGGCGCCGCTGGTGTTCGGCACGCAGGTCGCCCTCGCCGGCTGGTGGCGCGCCCACGGCGTCGAGCCCGCCGCCGTCCTCGGCCACTCGACCGGTGAAGTCGCGGCGGCCGTCGTCGCCGGGGCGCTGGACGTCGGCGACGGCCTTGACATCGTCGTCACCGCGGCCAACCTCCTCGCGGAGCTGCCGCCGAGCGCGATGGCCGTCGTCGAGCTGCCCGCCGACGAGGTGGTCGAGCCAGGCCTCACCGTCGTCGAGTACGCGTCGCCGACGCAGTGCACCGTCGCCGGCAGCCCCGAACGCATCGCCGCCCTCCTGTCGCATGTGGACGGACTCGGCCGGCTGGCGCGACGCATCGAGGGAACCGGGCACACGGTCGCCGTCGAGCCGGTGCTCGAGCGCTTTCGTGCCGCGATAAGGGATTTACGCCCGCGGCCGCCCGCGACGACGTGCTATTCGAGCGCCCTCGACGACCCATCCTACGACGTCGACCACTGGGCAGCCACCCTCCGGCGGCCCGTCCGGTTCACCCAGGCGGTCGCCGCCGCCGTCGCCGACGGGCACCGCTGGTTCGTCGAGATCTCGCCGCACCCGATCGCCTTGCCCGCCGTCGAACAGACCGCCGCCGGCGTCCGGACGCTGGCCAGCCTGAGCCGTCGCGACGGTGAAGAAAACGCTTTCGCCCGCTCCCTCGCCGAACTCCACACCGCCGGCCACCCGGCCGTGCTCGACCGCCGGTACCCGGAGGCGCCCGTGCTCGACCTGCCCCCGCCCCCGTGGGACCACCGGCCGTTCGGCCTGCCCCGGCGCGCCGAGAACCATCCGCTGCTCGGCGCCCGCGTCGAAGTGCCGGGCGAGGACCGGCACCTCTGGCAGGCGGCGATCGCCCCGGACGCGCCCGCCTGGCTCGGCGAACACCGGGTGCACGACGTCCCGGCGTTCCCGGCAACCGGGTTCCTGGAGCTGTTCCTGGCGGGCGCGCGCGAGCTGTTCGGCACCGACCGCGTCCGCGTCGACGGCCTCGAAGTCCACCGGCTGCTCGCGATGACCGGAGAAACGTTGCTCAGCACGGAAATCCGCGTCGACGGCACCGCCGTGGTGCGGGCGAAAGCGGGCGCGGGCTGGGTACGGCACGCGACGGCGTGGGTTTCACCCGACGCCGAGGCGCCGCCGCAAGTGCTGTCCGAAGTGGACAGAGAACTGCCGTCCGTGCCGAAAGGATATGCACTGCACCCGATCCTGGCCGATGCTTGCCTCGAAGCGGGCGAACCGGCCGCGTTCGGCCGGGTCCGGCTGCTCGGCGACGCGAGCCGGGGCGCGCGGGTGCGGACCGACGGCGCCGGAACGGTCCAGCTCGTCACGCGGGACGGCGAAGTCGTCGCCGACTTCGCCGACGTCCGCTTCCGGGCACCCGGCGACGTGCCGCTCACCGCCCGCGCCTTCGGGACGACGTGGCCGGAGGTGCCGTTGACCGGTCCGGGCGAGCCGGGTTCGTGGCTGCTGCTGACCGACGAGCACCCGGCCGCGCTGGGCCGGGCCGTCGCGCTCGCCCTCGCGTTGGCCGCGGCCGGCGACGAAGCGCTTTCGCTGCCGCAGGACGACCTCGACGAGCTGCCGGGCTTCCTGGCCGAGCGTCCGGTCCGCGGCGTCGTCTTCCTCGCCGGCGCCCCGCACGCCTACCACGACCCTGAGGACGCTCGGGACCTGCTGCGCACCGTCCGTTCGGTGATCGCCCGCCTCGGGCCGGATGTCCGGTTCCACCTCGTCACGCAGTCGAGCGGCGAGCCGGGGCTGGCGTTCCTGCGCGGGCTCGTGCGGGTACTCGCCTTCGAGCGGCCGGAACTGCGGGCGACGCTCGTCGACTGCGACACCCGGTCCGATGTGGACGTTCTCGCCCGCGAGCTGCGTTCGGACGCGCCCGACGACGACGTGCGCTGGCGCCACGACGTCCGGTACGCGGCGAGGCTGACCCGCGTCCCGCTCGTCGACGGCGGGTCGACCGGGCCGGGCGCCTACGTCGTCACCGGCGGGGGCCCGCTGAGCCTGGCCACCGCCCACTGGCTGGCGGGCAACGGCGCGACCCGCATAGTCCTCTGTGGACTCGAAGGGATCGATCTCCCCGGCGTGGACGTCGTGGTCGTCGACGGCGACATCGCGGCACCCGGCGTCGCGGAACGGCTCGTCACCGCGGCCACGGCGGATGGCTTGCGGCTGAGGGGAATCGTGCACGCGGCGAGCGTCGCCGGCGACGACGTCGCGGCCGTGTGGCGCGCCAAGGTCATCGGGGCGCGACGCCTGCACGAAGCGACCGCCGGCACGCCGCCGGACTGGTGGCTGACGTACGCGTCGACGGCGGCGCTGTTCGGCGCGCCCGGCGAGACGGCCAACGCGACGGCGGACGCGTGGCTGGACGCGTTCGCGACCTGGCGCCGCTCACGCGGCCTGCCCGCGACGACGGTGCACTGGGGCGCGCTGCCGGAGGCCGTCGAAGTCCTGCCGGCCGTGCTCGCGGCCGACCGGCCGTCGGTCGGGATCGCGCGGCCCGACGCGAACCGCGACTTCGCCCGGCGGCCGTACTTCCCGGTCGGCGTCCCCGCGGTCGCCACCCCGCGCGATCGGCTGGCGGACATCGTCGCCGGGCTGCTCGGCCGCGCGGCGGCTCCGGACGTGCCGCTGGTCGAGCTGGGCCTGGACTCCCTGACGGCGATGCGCGCGCGGGCCGCGGTCGAGCGGGAGTTCGGTGTCGCGCTGCCGGTGCCGCTCCTGCTGGGCGGGGCGCGTCTCGACGACCTCGCCGGCTATGTGACGGGCACGGCCTTGCCCGTGCGAGTCCGGCGCGCGGGCGTGCCGCTGGTGCTGTTCGGCGAACCCGGGGTGTACCGGCCGCTGCTCGACTGCCTCGAAGGCGTGCCGTGCCACGTCCTCGAAGTGTCCGATGTGGACTCGGGCGTGCGGCGGCTGCGGGAGGTGCGACCGGCCGGACCGTATCGGCTGGGTGGCTGGGCGGCCGGCGGGGTGCTGGCCTTCGAGCTCGCGCGGCGGCTGACCGCGCTGGGCGAGCGGGTCGACGTCGTGGTGCTGTTCGACGCCGAAGCGCCGCTCGACGCCGAGCCGTACGCGGGCCGGGTCGTGTTGTACGCGGCGGGCGGCGCGACCGTGCCCGGCTGGGTGGCGTGCTGCGCGGACCTGCACGTCGAGGTCGTGCCGGGGGACCACCGGTCGATGCTGGAGCCACCGCACGTCAGCCACCTCGCCGCCGAACTGGGCGGCCGCACCAGCCCGGGCACCACGCCGGTCTAGGTGTGATGTCCGGGGAGGTTGTCCCGAGCTGAGGTGACCCGGTGAGGGCCTAAGCCGGCTTTACCCGTCCGAGAGCCGGCGTCGGGCGGTGCTACCGGGATGGCTGCACTTCTGCAATCACCACCGACCCCACAGCTCACGCCGGTCTAGGTCAGGGTCGCGCGCAGGGCGAGGATCATCTCGAAGCGGTCGTCCGGATCCCGCAGGTGGTCGGCGAACAGCGCCTCCAGTTCCTGCGCCCGGGCGCGGACCGTCTGCGGGTGGATCGCCAGCCGGTCGGCCACCTCGCGGACGTTGCCGCACGTCTCCAGCCACGCCAGCAGCGTCCCCGCCAGCCGGTTGTACTGCTTCGGGTTCAACGCCGTCAGCGGCGCCAGCCGGCGGCGGGACACCTCCGTCGCCAGGAACGGCTCCTTGCGCAGCCACAGCGTCGCCAGGTGGTCTTCGCACCAGGTCAGCGGCTCGTCCGGCAG
Source organism: Amycolatopsis sp. NPDC101161 (assembly GCF_044768185.1). Classification (NCBI taxonomy): domain Bacteria; kingdom Bacillati; phylum Actinomycetota; class Actinomycetes; order Pseudonocardiales; family Pseudonocardiaceae; genus Amycolatopsis; species Amycolatopsis sp. NPDC101161. Next base: position 259,154 of record NZ_JBIWPI010000002.1, on the reverse strand, counting down.
GACGTCGGGGACCAGGCGCAACGCCTCCTGCGCCGTCGCCAGCGAGCGGCCGGCCTGCCGCGGGGGCACCGGCGGGCCGACCGCGGCCCGGTGGCCCGCCAACGCGGCCGTCAACGCGGCGCGATCCGTCGGGGCCGGCAGCAGCAGCCGCGGGGTCCCGTCCTCGAAGTCCTCCAGCGCGCCCAGTCCCGCGACGTCGGCGGGCCCGTCCAGGGCCACCGCGACCAGCCGGTGCGGCAACGGCCAGTCCGCCGCCGTCGCCGCTTCCTGGACCGTCCGCGACGGCGACGGCGGGTCCGCCAGCAGCAGGTCCAGCAGGCGGCGACGCCGTCGTTCCAGCGCGCCGGCGGCGCGGGCCTGCGCGGCCGCGTGCCCTTCGATCGACAACGCCGACAGCTCGTCGATGTAGGCGAAGATCGCCTCGGCGAGCAGGCACAGCGTCGCCGACGGCACGCCCGCCCGCGTCCCCACCTCGGCCATCCGCCGCCACGTGACGCGCGCGCCGACCCGGTAGGCCGCCTGCAGGACGTCGAGGTTGCGGCCCTGCGCGAGCTCGTGCACACCGAGCCCGACGAACACCTTCCGCCGCGAGTCCGGGATCGGCCCGGACGCGGCGATCCGGTCGATGAACTGCAGGATCGCCGCCTGCACGCCCGCCCGCAGCGCCTTGCCGAAGGCGCCGTCGAGCGGCCGCGCGTAGTCCGGGATGGTCCGCTGGATCTCGCGCAGCACCTCGTCGGCGACGTCGAGCAGGCGCGGCCGGAACACCGCGGCCAGCTCGCGGGGGAGCATCGCCCACAGCTGCCCGGGCCGGCCGTCACCACCGAGCATCGGCCCGAAAGTCGTTTCGCCGGACGGTCCCGTCACGGGTACCTCACCACTTCTTCGGGGTGGCAGAGCGTTGAAGCGTCAGGAGCCGAGGAGGGCCTCCGCCCGCAGCGCGATCTCCATGTCGAGCCGGTCGTCGGCGTTGTTGAGCCGGTCGCCGAACAGGTCGATGAGCTGGTGCATGCGGTACCGGACGGTCTGCGGGTGCACCTTGAGCTTCTTCGCGATCTCCGGCGCGCTGCCGCGGGACTGCAGCCAGATCAGCAGCGTCTCGCCGAGGCGCGCCCGCTGCTTCGGGGTGAGGTCCTTGAACGGCTCCAGGCTGCGCGAACACAGCTCGCGGACCAGGAACTCGTCGGCGAGCAGCCACAGCGTGGACAGGTGGTCGGTGCAGCGGGTGACCGGCGCGTCCGGCAGCACCCCGCGTTGCACGAGCTTCAGCGTCCGGCGCGCCCACAGCAGCGACCGCGGCGCGTCGGTGAGCCGCACGGTCGGGCCGATCACCGCGCGCCAGCCGCTCAACCGCTCGCCGAGGTTCTTCAGGTGCTTCTCCGGGTCGCCGGTGACCAGGCACGGCTCGCCGCCCTCGAGGTCGACGAGGACGTCGGTGTGCAGGTCCGGCGCGGCGAGGCTGTGCTGGTCGGCACGCGGTTCGAGCGCGACGACCGTGACCTCGGCCGGCAGCGTCCAGTGCGCGGTCGCGGCCTGCGCGCTGATGGTCTGCGGTGCCGACGGCGGGTCGGCGAGCAGCAGTTCGAGCAACCGTCTCCGGCGCCGCGCCTGGGTGCCGGCCGCGCGGGTCTGCGCCGCCGTGTAGCCCTCGATCGAGAGCGCGGAGATCTCGTCGACGTAGGCGAAGATGGCCTCGGCGGAGGTGCAGAGCGTGTCCGCGGCGACGCCGGCGGCCTGCCCGAACTCCGAGATGTGCCGCCACGCCACGCGGCCGCCGACCCGGTAGGCCGTTTGGAGGCAGTCGAGGCTGCGGCCCTCGTTGAACTCGATCTTGCCGAGGTTGCGGAACACGGTCGTCCACGTCTCGAGCGGCACGGCACCGGGGGTGCCGACACTGTCGAGGCACTGGATGATCGCCTGCCGGACACCCTGCGTGATGATGTGCCCGAACGCGCCTTCGAGGGGCTGGCGGTACTCGGGCACCGCCCGCTGGACCTCCTGCAGGATGGCGCGGGCCAGCGGGTCGACCCGCGGCTTGAAGCGGATCGCCAGCTCACGGGGCAGCGACGCCCACAGCCCGATGGCGCCGGAAGCGCGCACGGGCCGGGGTTCCGCCGGGCTGCGGGGAGTGGGCGGGTAGGCGGGCCGGGGCCGGTCGGCCGACACGGACTGGTGCCGGTAGGCCGGTCCGGAAGGGCGTTCTCCGGGGTTGGGCCGTCCCGCGCGCAGGGCGGGGGCGGCGAACCCGGTGTCCACGTCGGTCATGTGTTTTATCCTTGCTGGCAACAAAACCAGCCTCTTCGTCGTCGAAGCCGGTCCGGATTTTGTGGCTCAGGCAACATAATTTCGCGCGAACCGCAGTGTCAACGGGTTCTCCGCTGACTTTGCGGTAACCCGTCCGGACTACACCCGAACGGGTGGAACGGCGCGAGGCGAGGTGACACTTCCGCTTCGGGCGGATGGTGCGCGGGTGACAACTTTTCCGCGGGGGTTCACGACCCGGCTGTCAGGCGCGCGACGACGTCGTCGAGCGTGAGCCTCGCGGGTTCGGTCTCCGCGACGAACTCGCGTAGGAGCAGGCAGAAGCCGTCCGGATCGGACACGTGCGGAAAGTGTTTCATGTTTTCTCGCACGGTCAAGCGGCTGTTCGGCAGCAGCTCGGCCGCCCGGCGCCCGTGCGCGACGGGGATGAGCGGGTCGCGTCCGCCCCAGACCAGCAGCACCGGCACGCCTTCCGCCAGGTAGAGCTTCTCCAGCGCGCTCGCGCGCTGGCCGCGCAGGTCGATCAGGCCGCGCGCGATGGCGAAGAACGCCCGCCGCCGGGCCGGGTCGGCGAGCGAGCCGAAATGCCTTGCCAGCTCACGTGTTTCAGTTTTCAACGATCCACCCAGCCGGCGCCCGAGCCGGGCCGCGACGCGCGCGATCGCGAGCGTCACCCGGTTCACCGCACAAGCCACGACCACTCGCGCGCCCGGCAATGCCGTGGCGCGCAGCACCGGGCTCACCTCCGCGCCGAGCCCGGCGCTGCCGACCAGGACGAGCCGGTCGCACATTTCCGGGAACTGGTAGGCGAACTGCAGCGCGACGCCGCCACCGAGCGAATGGCCGACGACGGTCGCGTGCCGCACGCCCGACACCGCCAGCACGTCCCGCACGGTGCTCGCCAGCGCGCCGAGACCGTAGTCCGCGCGCGGTGCCTCGGATTCCCCGTGCCCGGGCAGGTCGGGCGCCAGCACGCGGTACTCGAGCGATCCGCATCGCTCGAGTACCGGTGTCCACGTCTCGGCGCTGCCCGCGATCCCGTGCAGCAGCACGATCGCTTCTTCACGCGCACCCGAAGCGGGCAGGTGCTCGTGCAGCCGGATGCGACGGCCGTGGAGGGTCAGGATGTGCGTCTCGAGTGTCATCGGCGCCCTTTCTCGCGAACCCGAAAATAGGGCATCCGACTACTCGCACCGGATGTGTCGAACGCCACTTCCCGGGAATGCGGGCGCGCGTGACAAGAACGGCCGCCGAAAGGCGGTCGCGGGTGCGGGTTTCCCGGTTCACCCGGTAATGCGTATCGACATTCCGTCAGTATCCGCGTATTCCTCGAAGGCATGGTCGCAATGACGCACCGGACGCGCTGATGTCGTGCCGCGCGAGTTTCCACCCCTATTCGCGAGAGCCCCGCCCGCCGCGGCCGGTGCGGCGCCCGTGGCGGCGCGTGCTGCCCCAGCCGGTGCGCGCCCTCGACCGCGCCCTCAGCGCTCCCGCTCACCGTCCGGCCGGTGCGCGCGCATGAGCCGCTGAGCCCGCAGCGCCAGCTGCATGCCGAGGCGGTCGTCGGCGTCCTTGAGCCGGTCGCCGAACAGCTCCTCCAGCTGCCGCAGCCGGTTGCGCACGGTCTGCGGGTGGACGCCGAGGCGCTGCGCGATCTCCGGGGCCCCGCCGCGCGTCTCCAGCCAGGCCAGCAGGGTCTCACCGAGCCGTTCGCGCTGCTTCTCGCTCAGCGAGGCGAACGGGTCGAGGCTCTGGCGGGCCAGCTCGGCGGCCAGGAAGTCCTCCGCGAGCAGCCAGAGCGTGGCCAGGTGGTCGCGGCACCAGATGATCGGGCCGGGCACGTCGGGCCCGGACAGCAGCAGTGCCCGGCGGGCGGTGCGCAGCGCGGCGGGGGCGTCGGCGAGCGGGACGGTGGGCGACACCGCGGCCCGCCAGCCGTCGAGCTTGGCCTCCAGCGGCGCGAGGTCCGCGTCCGGGTCGCGGGTCAGCAGGTGCGGCTCGGGGCCGTCGAGGTCGGCCAGGACCCCGTCGCCGAGCAGGTCGGCGGGGAAGCCGGCGGCGTCGGGACCGCGTTCGAGGGCGACCATCGCGGCGGTCTCGGGCAGTGGCCAGCCGGCGCCCCCGGCCAGCTCGGCGATGCTGCTCGCCGCGCCTTCCGGGGCTTGCACGATCAGCTCCAGCAGGCGCCGGCGCCGGATCGGGACGGCGCCCTCGGCCTCGGTCTGCGCGCGCTGGTAGCCCTCGATCGCGGTGGCGCAGAGCTCGTCGACGTAGGCGAAGATGGCCTCCGCGGCGACCGAGATGACGGCCGGGTCGACCCCCGCGGCGACGACGCCGGGGTGCATCGCCCGCCAGGCCACCCGGGCCCCGATGGTGGCGCTGTCCTGCAGCGCGTCGAGGCTGCGGCCCTCGGTGAACTCGATGCGGCCGCGGCCGCGGTAGAAGTCGATCCAGTGGTCGTGGGCGAGGTCCGGTTCGCCCATCGAGTCGACGCAGTGCTGCACGGCGTACTGGACGCTCTTGACCAGCACTTTCCCGAAGACGCCCTTGAGCGGCTGGCCGTAGGCCGGGACCGTGCGCTGGACCTCCTGGATCATCGCGGCCGCGGCGCGGCCGACGTGCGGGCGCAGGCCCGCGCCCAGCGCGCGCGGCAGCGAGGCCAGCAGGCTGAAGCTGCGGTACTCGACCACCGATCCCCCTTAGAGTCGCTCCGGGCGGAGCAGAGCGTATCCGACGGTTGTGTCACTGAAAAATCAACGAGGTGTTCCCGGAAAGGGTGACGGGATGACGTCCTTTTGACACGGACGGGTGGGCGTCCTACGCTCCGTGTCAGATGGTGGGGGCTATTTCCGAGTGTCGATTAATCCGGTGGAGGACCGAATTCCCCATGCGCGGTTCTCCTGCGTCGGACGGCTCGGTGTGGGCCCGGCTGCCCCACGAGCTCGGTGACGCCGTGCGCCCGCGGATCCCGGAGATCGCGCGGGCCTGCATCGACGGCATCGCCGCCGAAGTTCCGGAATATTCCGGGGTTTTCGGCCGGGGACCCGAGCGTGTCGCGGCGATCGAGCAGGCGCGGCGCGGGATCGAGCGGGACATCGACCGCGTCGGCACGCCCGCGCTGTGGCAGGCCGACCGGCTCGCCGAGTTCCGCGCGCACGGGCGGGCGGCGTTCCACAATGGCCTGAGCCTCGAGTCCGTGCAGGCGGCCGTGCGCGTGTCGAGCCGGGTGACGTGGCGCTGGATCGCCGACATCGCCCGGGAAGCCGGCCTGTCGGCCGACGTCCTGTACGGCGCGGCCGAGGGCATGTTCGCCGACGTCGAGACGTCGATGGCGGCGGTCGCCGAGGGCTACCGCGCGGCGGAAGCGGCGATGTCCGGCACGGGCGAGCGGCACCGCCGCCTGCTGCACGCGCTGCTCGGCGGCCGCACACCGGCCGAAGTGGACGGTCTGGTCGCGGCGTCGGGGCTGCCGGTGCCGTCGGCCGTGGCGGCGGTGGCGTTCCGCGCGCTGCCGGGCGCGCCGGAGTTCCCGCCGGGCCTGCTGCCGGAACACGTCCCGGCCGACCCGTCGGGCGACCCGCCGGCGGCGCTGACCCCCGCCCCGGACACGGATCTGGCCGGGCTGGCCGGGTTGCCGGCCGGCTGGACGGCGGCGGTCGGGCCGCTGGTGCCCCCGGCGGCGGCGCCCGAGTCGTTCCGGGTGGCCCGCCGGGCGCTGGAGCTGTCGGCGCGCGGGCTGCTGGACGCCCCGGGGCCGGTGGTGTGGTGCCGCGACCACCTGACGACGTTGCTGCTGCTGGCCGATGAGTTCCTGGTGTCCCAGCTGGCCTCGACGACGCTGGCGCCGTTGGCGGAGCTGTCGGAGCGGCGGCGGGAGCAGCTGGCCGAGACGCTGCTGGCGTTGGTCCAGACCCGCGGGAGCGCGCCCGAGCTGGGGAGGCTGCTGGAGCTGCACCCGCAGACGGTCCGGGCGCGGTTGAAGAAGCTGAGCGAGCTGTTCGGGGCGCGGCTGGACGACCCGGGGGAGCGGCTGCGGCTGGAGCTGGCGCTGCTGGCGGAACGGGCGCTGCCGGCCGGTCGTGAGTGAGGAACAGCGTGCTAACCCTGTTTCTCACTCACGACCAGCTGCGGCAGACCACCCGGCCGGGCGATCCCGACCGGGGGTGCCGACCGCGGGAACACCCACCGCCGGTAACCGAACCAGCGGAACGCCGTCCCGGACAGCGTCCCGAGCACCATCCCCGACACGAAGTCCGCGACCTCCTGCGCCACGAAGCCGACGTGCGGGACGGCCAGGTGCAGGACGTACCGCGACACCAGCGGCGGCACCAGGTTCACCGCCACCGCACCCGCGTTGACCACGAAGAACAGCGTCGCCTCGCGTACGCGGTGGTGGCCGCCGCGGCCGGCGAACGACCAGCGGCGGGACAGCAGGTACGCGAACGCCGTGGAGGCCACCGTCGCGAAGAAAAGCGCCGTCACCGGCTTCTCCCGGAACACGGTGAGCTTCAGGCTGTAGTCGCCCAGTAGGGTGACCCCGTACGCGGCCAGGCCGACGACGGCGAAGCGGAGCAGCTCTCGCGGCTCGGGCATGGTTCCTCCAGGTGACGCCGACAGGGTGGAGGTCTTTCGATGGCACGCACGGGCGGTGAGGGTGACATCCCCTCGGTCGCCGAGCTGGTGAACCTCTCGCAGACGAAACCGCTGATGATCCGCGGTGACCTCGACGCGATGCTCACCGGGGAAGAACCCGCGCCCGAGCCGAAGCCCGATCCGCTGGCCATCCTCGACGCCGAGCTCGCGGCCCCGGAGCCCGAGGACGAGCGTCCGCTCGAAGCGCCGCCCGCCGAGTCCCGCCGCACGAAGCCGTACGTCCTCGCCGCGGGCGCCGCCGTCGCGCTCGGGCTGGCCGCCGTGGTGCTGTTCCAGCCGCAGCAGGTCGGCGGGACGGCCACGCCGCCGCCGGGCGCGACCGCCTCCGCCGCGCCGCCGACCTCGAGCGACGCGGTGGAGACGATGAGTGCCACGGCCCAGGCGCCCCCGCTCACCGCGGAGGTGCACCACTCGCCGGTCCGGACCACGGACCCGCCGGCCGCCGCGGGGCGCAAGCCCGCGCGCCCCTCGACGACGGCGCCGCCGGCCGAAGACCAGTGGCAGCAGTACGTGAGCTCGGTGATCAGCTCGTGGCAGCAGCACCCGCACGGCCGGCCGAACCGCTGATCAGCAGTTCGGTGTCGGCGGCTTCCCGGCGATCCGGTCCTTGACGAACGCCAGCACGTCGGCGTTGCCGGTGTAGACCAGCGTGATGTGGTCGGTGTCGTAGGTCTTCCACGTCACCGCCACCCCGGCCGCGCAGTACGCCTTGTGCAGCGCGTCGGCTTGCGCGAACTGCACCAGCTGGTCGGCGGTGCCGTGGTACTGGAACACCGGGACCTTCGGCGGGCTGCCGCCGAGCTTGTTCTCGTTCAGCCGCGCGACCCACGCGGGCTTGATGTAGCCCGGGCCGGTCGTGTAGTCCGCGATCTTCTGGTTCGCGTACGTCGTGAGCAGCTCGAACGTGCACGCGCTCTGCTTCATTTCGGCCAGCTTCGCGCGGCCGTTGTCGCTGAGGAACGAGTCGAGCTGCAGCTCGGGGTAGGCCTGGTCGAGGCCGAGCAGGGCGTAGGCGAACACGCCGAAGCCGAACTTGCCGTCGAGCTGCAGCGTCACCTGGACGAGGTCGGCCGGCACCCCGCCGGCCGCGATCCCGACGAGGTTCAGCTCCGGCGCGTACGCCGGTTGCAGCTCGCCCGCCCACGCCGCTGCGCCGCCGCCCTGGGAGTAGCCGCGGAAGACGACCTTCGCCGCCGGGGACAGCCCCGCCGCGGGGAGCCGCTGAGCCGCGCGGACGCCGTCGATCACCGCCGGGCCCTCGGACCGGCCCACGACGTACGTCGTCTTCGGCGTGCTCTGGTAGCCCTCGTAGTCCGGGACGGCGACGGCGTACCCCGCGTCCAGGAGGTCGTCGAGGCCGGGCTGCTCGTAGAACGCGCCGATGTCGATCATCTTCGACGGCGTGCAGCCGAACGCCGGCCCGTGCGTGCCGGGGTCGAACGAGACGATCGGCGCGGTCGCGCGGTCGGCGTTCTTCGGCACGAGCACGGTGCCGGTGACGGCGTCGGGCTGCCCGAGCGCGTTCGTGGACAGGTACATCACCTGCCACGCGTCGACGGACGCCTTGCGCGGGCCCGCGTTCGACGGCCGCCAGCGGATGACGTCCCCCGGCTTTCCCGCGGGCAGCGGCGACGGCGGCGTGTAGAACGAGTCGTCGGCGGGACCCGGTTCCGGGGCCGCCGACGCCGCGGGCGCGAGCGCGGTGGCGAACACCAGCGCCGCGAAGGCGGCGAGCACGCGGCGGCCGGTCACGAGCCCGTCCCGTAGACGCGCTTGCAGGTCGCGGACTCGCTGAAGGCCAGGTTCAGCTCGGGGTTCGCCTTGAGGTCCTTGATCGGGCCCTCCGGGTCGGCGAGCTGGCCCATGGTCGCGTCGGCGTCGGAGATGACCTTGCGCAGACTGGGCTGGTCGGTCACCTTCGCCTGCTCCATCTTGGACTTCGTCTCGGCGAGCTTGGTCTTCGTCTCGGTGAGGTTGCCGGTCGCTTTGTCCACAGCGGACTGTCCATCCGGGACAGGCGGGACGCCGGCGGTGCGCAGGCCGCCCGCCATGTCGTCGAGGGCGGAACCGAGGCGGCCCAGGAAGTCGACCATGGCGTCCCGGGTCTTCACCGGGTCGGCGTCGTCGACGGCCGGCGGCTGTGAAAGCTTCGCCGAACCCGAGGCCACGCCGGTGCACACCTTGTCGACCCAGGCGAGCGCCGCGGGATCGGCGTGCCGGCCGGGGTCGGCCGGGGCGTCCGACCCGCACGCGGAGCACGACATAAGCGCGGCCGCCGCCATTGCGAGCACCGCGCTGTGCATTCTTTTCATGGGTTTCGAAGCTACGCGGCGCGGTTGCGGGCGAGCAAGGCGGGAATGGCCGATTGGCACGTGCGTCAACATTTCGCGGACCGTGTTTGTCACGCGCGTCAGCGCTTCGTCGATGCCTCTGTGCTGGGGAAACCTTCCCCGGCCTGCTAGGAACCCGAGCCGGGTGACGTGCCGGGGTGACAATTTGCGGTGCCCGTGTGGCCTTTTCACCGAAAGCCCTTGATCGGCGCCCTCTGCGCTCGTTAGCTTACGGTCCGGTCGCGATTCTCGAATAGCGCGGGCCGTTTCGTATCACTGTTGATACACGGAAGGACCATCGTGAGTCACCCAAGAGGCAAGAAGAAGACGGTCGCGGCCGCCGCGGCCGTGGGCGCGGTGGGGCTCGTCGCCACCGCGCTGGTCGTCGGGGCGCAGGCCAGTGCCGCCGACCCGATTTCGCTGACGCTGAACTACCACTGCACGTTCCCGCTGGTGGGGTCCCAGTCGCTGAAGGTGGTGATCAACACCGACCTGCCGACCACGGTGAACACCGGCCAGCCGACCGGCGCGTTCGACATCAAGGCCGTGTCCACGATCAACGCGGACACCGTCTCCGGCCTGAGCCTGATCGGGGCCACGACGCTCGAGGGCACCGCCACCGCCGCCGCGACCGTCGCGGCGCCGAGCCTCAACCTGCCGGTCAGCGTCCCGATCACGCTGGACAAGACGAACATCCCGGCCTCGGGGGAGATGAACATCAACGCGGCGGGCAAGACGCCGTCGCTGACGTTCACCCAGGCCGGCCAGGCGAAGATCACCGTCGGCGACCTGAACCTCAAGGTCACCCCGCGCAAGGCGGACGGCTCGGTCACCGGCATCACGCCGGACGGCACGATCGACGCGCCTTGCACGCAGGACGCCGGCCAGAACAACACGCTGGCCACCATCACCATCAACGGTGGCGGGACGACGACCCCGCCCCCCACGACCACCCCGCCGGTGACGACACCCCCGACCACCACGCCGCCGGTGACCACCCCGCCCACCACGACCCCGCCGGGCGGGGGCATCAAGTACTCCTTCGGCATCACCGGCCAGACGGCGCTGAAGTCCCTCGGCAGCACCGCGCCGATCACGGGCTCGTTCGACGCCGACGTCGACCTGGCGGCGAAGAAGTTCACCGGCAGCCTGCAGCTGAACCCGACGCACACCGACTTCAAGCTGTTCGGCTTCCTCCAGGGCAGCTCGGACGTCAAGGTCGTGCAGAACGGCCCGCAGACCGGTGAGCTGGTGGGCACCGGCTTCAAGGCGCACATCAAGTTCGACACGTTCCTCACCACGGTCAACCTGTTCGGCATCCCGATCAGCACCGACCCGAAGTGCGGCACGACCACCTCGTCGACGAGCGAGATGACCACCGGTCCCGACTTCGACCTGCTCAAGGGCGGCAAGCTGTCGGGCACCTACTCGCTGTCCGCGCTGCAGAACTGCGGCCCGTTCAACGACATCATCAGCGCGTTCGCCAAGAGTGACGGCAACACGCTGAACCTCGTGCTCGCCAAGAAGTGACCCGATCTGCCGGCCCCCGCCGCGCCGCGGCGGGGGCCGGTGCCACGTCTCGAGAAAGGGGAGCGCCCGTGCGGATCGCCCGGTCGTTGCTCGCCGCCTGCGTGCTCGCCCTCGCCGTCGCCACGCCCGCGTCGGCGTCGACCCCGGTCGACAAGGAGCTGAGCTTCACCTGCCCGTTCCCCTTGATCGGGCTGCAGAAGCTGGCCGTGGAGGTCAAGGCGGCGTTCGAGGTGCCGGCCGCGCCCGGCGGCACGTTCACGACGGCGGACCTCGCGGTGGCGGTGACCGTGCCGGACAAGTCCACGCGCGGCCTGGCCCTGGTCGGCGCGGCGAGCATCGAAGGGACGGCGTCCGCAGGGGTGACGCTGACCAACGGCCCGCTGACGCTGCCCCTGGCCCTGCCGCTCACCGTGGCGAAGACGGCGGTGCCGGCGTCGGGGCCGTTCACCACCAACGCGTCCGGCTCGGTCCCGCCGGTGCAACTGCCGAACGCGGGGAAGACGGCGCTGACGATCGGCGGGTTCAGCGCGCGGCTCACCCCGAAGAAGGCCGACGGCTCGTTCACCGGGCTCGGTTCGTTCACCTCGGACTGCACGCTCGACGCGGGGCAGGACCCGGTGCTGCTCAGCTTCGACCTGGGTACCCCGGCGTCCCGCGACTACCGCGTCACGGGGACGACGACCCTCAAGGCACTGGGGGCGACCGCGCCGGTCACCGGATCTTTCACGGGATTCAGCCCGGCGTTCGACCGGACGCGGGCGGAGTTCAAGGTCTTCGGGTTCGTCCCCGGGACAGCCGACCTGCTGTTCAGCCCGGATGGCCCGCAGACCGGAGAAATCACGGGTGACGGCTTCGTCGCGCACGCGAAGCTGGCGCTGTCCCTGCCGCAGGTGACCTTGTTCGGGCTGCCGGTCGCGGACGCGGGCTGCCGGGCGAGCGCGTCGATCCCGGTCGACCTGCGGTCCGGCACCGGCTTCACCCCGGCGGCGGGCGGCCCGGTGGCGGGCACGTACACGATCCCGGCGCTGACCGGCTGCGGCGCCTTCACCGCGTACCTCAGCTCTCTGGTCCAGGGGGAAGGCAACGCGTTCACGCTGTCGATTTCGCCGTTCCCCGCGTGACGGAGTAGGAAAGGACCGACGACCAGGAGGAACGGACATGGCGCAGTACGCGGTGCTGATCTACGAGCGGGTGCCCGCCGAAGACCTGCCGAAGGAGATCATGGACCGGCACCTGGGACTGCCGGACCTGATCGCCTCGAAGGGCGGGAAGGTGACCGCGGGCCTCGCCCTGCAGCCGAACGAGACGGCCACCGCCCTCCGCGGCGACCTCGTCACCGACGGGCCGTTCGTGGAGACCAAGGAGGTGCTCGCGGGCGTGTACGTGCTGGAGGCCCGCGACCTCGACCACGCCCTCGCCTGCGCGAAGCTGACGCCGGTCGTCGAGGGCGGCGTCGAGGTCCGGCCGCTCGTCGGCTTCCAGGTCGTGGCGGACTGACCCCGGTCGCCGACGCCGTCGCCGAAGCGCACCGTCGCGAGTGGGCATACGTGCTCGCCGCGACGGTGCGCGTCACCCGCGACCTCGACGAGGCCGAAGAAGCCGTCCAGGACGCCTACCTCCAGGCGCTGAAGCGCTGGGCGGCCGACGGCATCCCGGACCGGCCCGGCGCGTGGCTGACCACGGTCGCGCGCCGGACCGCGCTCAACGGCGTCCGGCACCGGGAAGTGCTGCGGCGCAAGCTGCCGCTGCTCGTCGAACCCGACGTCGCCGAGCCGCCGGAGCCCGCCGGGCCGATTCCCGACGACCGGCTCCGGCTCGTCTTCACCTGCTGCCACCCGGCACTCGCGCAGGAGGCCCAGATCGCGTTGACGCTGCGGCTGGTCTGCGGCGTGGCGACGGCCGACATCGCGCACGCCTTCCTGGTGCCGGAGCCGACGATGGCCGCCCGGCTCACCCGCGCCAAGAAGAAGATCGCCGCCGCGAGCATCCCGTACGCCGTGCCCGCGGCCGAAGACCTGCCCGCGCGCGTGTCCGTCGTGCTGACCGTGCTGCACCTGCTCTACGCGGCGGGCCACACCGCGCCGTCGGGGGACGACCTCGTCCGCGACGAGCTGACCGGCCGCGCGCTGGACCTGGCGCGGATGCTGCGTGCCCTGCTGCCCGCCGACACCGAGGTCGCCGGCCTGCTCGCGCTCCTGCTCGTCCAGCAGGCCCGCCGGGCCACCCGGACCGACGCCGCCGGGCGCCTTCTGCGGCTGGAAGACCAGGACCGCACGCGCTGGGACACCGCGATGATCGCCGAAGCCGACCGGCTCGTCGTCGAAGCGCTCGAAAACGGCCCGCCGGGGCGCTTCGGCGTCCAGGCCGCGATCGCGGCCCTGCACGCCCAGGCGCCGAGCTACGGCGAAACCGACTGGCCGCAGATCCTGACCCTCTACGACGTGCTGCTGCGCCTGTGGCCCTCGCCCGTGGTGGCGCTCAACCGCGCGGTCGCCCTCGCCGTGGTGGCCGGACCCGAGGCCGCCCTCGCCGAGATCGCCCGGCTGGAGGCCGACGGCCGCCTCGCCGGGTACCGCTACCTGCCCGCCACCAAAGCGGATCTGCTGCACCGCCTCGGCCGCGACGCCGAAGCGGCCGACGCCTACCGCGCCGCGCTCGCGTTGAGCGAGAACGCCGTCGAGCAGGAGTTCCTCGCCGCCCGGCTCAGCGGCGCCTGACGAAGTACGGCGAAGCCTCGGCCCGGAACATCCGGACGTAGCCGAAGATCGACAGGACCAGCACGCCGATGAAGAACAGCACCTGCAGGATGTCGCCGGTGTTCTGCCCGGGCGCGTCCAGCGCCGCGATCAGCTGGAGCGACACGTTGGCGATGCCCAGCGCGCCGAGCACGGCCAGCAGGATGCGTGCCCAGTTGGCGCCGCGGAACACGCCGTACACCAGCAGTGCCCACAGCCCGCCGAGGATCAGGAACGCGACCGCCGCGACCGGGGTGGGGAGCAGGCTCTGCGTCGACTGGGTGAGCACGGTGCCGTCGTCGAGCCGGACCGACCGCGACGAGGTGAACCGGAAGCTCCCCGCGACGTGGCCGCCCAGGAGCTGGCTGAGCAGCGCGCCGAGGAACCAGCACAAGACCGCGCCCCACCAGGCGAACGCGGCCAGCCGGACGGTGGCCGGCCGCTCGGGCCGGGCGGGCTGGTAGGCGTACGGCGGGGCGGCCGGGAACTGGCCGTAGGGCTGGGGCTGGGGTGGTGGGACCGGCGGAAACCCTTCGCCGCCCCCCTGCGTCTCCGACATGCGCGGAGCATAGGGCGGGATCGTCCGGTTCCGGCACGGTCACGACCCGAACCGTTACCCGTCCGGTGTCACACCGGAGTGCTATAAAACGCTACCTCCGTGGGACCGGTTTCGCGGCCGTAGGCCGCCGCCGCCAGTGCCGCTAGGGTGATCGTCTGGATGTGCTGGCTCACGAGCAGCCGAACGGGAGAAGCCGGTGACCGCCGCGCAGGACTCATCGTGGGACTCCGGCACCCGTTTGCGCGTGCTGCTCGTCGAGGACGACGACGGCGACGCGCTGCTGGTCGAGGAGATGCTCGCGGACACGTCCGTGCCGTTCTCGCTCGAACGCGTCGAAACGCTCGCGGCCGCGCTGGCCGGCCCGCTCACCGCCGACTGCGTCGTCCTCGACCTGCAGCTGCCCGACGCCATGGGCCTGAGCGGGCTGACGAAGCTCGGCCAGCACGCGCCCGGTGTCGCGATCGTCGTCCTGACCGGCGGGCACGACCAGGCCACCGGCGTCGCCGCGGTCGCCGCCGGCGCGCAGGACTACCTCGTCAAGGACCAGGTCGACGGACCGCTGCTGGTGAAGGCGCTGCGGTTCGCCCGCGAACGCAAGCGCGCCGAGCAGGTCGAGCAGCAGTTCCTGCAGCAGCAGCTGCTCGCCCGGGAAAACGCGCGGCTGGAACGCGGCCTGCTGCCCGTCCCGCTGCTGCGTGACCCGCACCTCGACCTGGCCTCCCGCTACCGCCCGGGCCGCAACGGCTCCCTGCTGGGCGGCGACTTCTACGACGCGATCGAGCTCGCCGACGGCACCGTGCACATGATGATCGGCGACGTCTGCGGCCACGGCCCGGACGAGGCCGCGCTCGGCGTCGCGCTGCGGATCGCGTGGCGGTCGCTGGTGATGGCCGGCCTGCCCATGGCCGACGTGCTGAGCATGGTCGAGCGGGTGCTGGTGCACGAGCGGATCGAGCCGCTGTTCGCCACCGTCTGCATGGTCGTCGTCGCGCCGGACCGACGATCCCTGCGCCTGTCGCTGGCCGGGCACCTGCCGCCGCTGCTGCTCACGCCCGGCGACGGGCACCTCCTGTCCGGCGAACGCCTGGGCGTCCCGCTCGGCGTCGTCGAAGGCACGAAGTGGGAGGCCCTCGAGGTGCCGCTCGACCCGGGCTGGTCGCTGCTGCTCTACACCGACGGCGTGTTCGAGGGCCGCGTCGGCGCCGGGGCCGAGCGGCTCGGCCACGAGCGGATGGCCGCCATCGTCCTGGAGATCCAGCACGAGGCCGGCCTCGCCGGCACCGACCTGCTCGACGAGCTGATCGCCCGCGCCGAACGGCTCAACTCCGGTCCACTCGACGACGACGTCGCCCTCGCCCTGCTCAGCCACGATCCGACAGGACCCCGCTGATGAGCACTGAAGCACGCGGCTGGACGATCCGCCGCTGGCTGAGCCTGTTCGCCGTCGCCGAAGCCGTGCTGCTGCTAGCCGCGGTGGCCGGCGGCGTGATCGCGCTGAACAACCTCACCGAGGCCCGCACCAGCCTCCTCGACGTCATCGGGCCGCAGCGGCTGGCCGCGACGCAGCTGTCGACGGCGTTGCTCAACCAGGAAACCGGCATCCGCGGCTACCAGCTCGGCCGGCGGCCGGACTTCCTCGCGCCGTACACCGACGGCCGCCAGGCCGAAGGTGACGCGGTCAGCCAGCTGCGCCAGCTCGGCGCGCTCCCCGGCACCCAGGCCGGCGACGACCTGGAAGCCGTCCTGCGGGCGGCCGCCGCCTGGCAGGCCGTGGCCGCCCCCGCCGTCGAACCCGGCGCCGGGCCGCCCACCCAGGCGCAGATCGAGCGCAGCCGGATGCTGTTCGTCGCGGTGCGCCAGGCCCTGGGCACCCAGTTCGACCACCTCACCGCCGTCCGCGACGCCGGCCGGGCGGACCTCGACAGCGCGGCGGCCTTCCTGACCGCCATCCTCGTCGCCATCGCCGTGCTGATCGTGCTGCTGTTCGTGGTGCTCTTCCTCGGCCTGCGGCAGGTCATCACCCGGCCGATCCTGCGGCTGGCGGGCGAGGTCCGCCAGGCCGCCGACCGGGACGTCGGCCTCCCGGTGCACGGGAGCGGGCCGCGTGAGATCGCCCAGCTCGGCGCCGACGTCGAAGCCATGCGCCAGCGGATCCTCGACGAGGTCGCCGAGCTCGAACGGGCCCACGCGCTCCTGGACCGCCGGACGCACGAACTGGAGCGGTCGAACGCCGACCTGGAGCAGTTCGCCTACGTCGCTTCGCACGACCTGCAGGAACCGCTGCGGAAGGTGGCGAGCTTCTGCCAGCTGCTCCAGCGCCGCTACGAGGGTCTGCTCGACGAACGCGGCCAGCAGTACATCGAGTACGCGGTCGACGGCGCGAAGCGGATGCAGGTCCTGATCAACGACCTCCTGGCGTTCTCCCGGGTCGGGCGGAAACCGGCCGAGCACGTCGTGACCGACGCGGGCCGGCTGGCCGACGACGCGCTCGCGAACCTGGAGGTCGCGCTGTCGCTCAGCGGCGGCAAGGTCGACCGGGGCGAGCTGCCGGAGGTGCGCGTCGAGCCGGCGCTGATGACGGCGGTGTTCCAGAACCTGATCGGCAACGCCCTGAAGTTCAAGGGCGAGGCACCGCCCGAGGTGCGGGTCACCGCGGACCGCGACGGCGACGAGTGGGTGTTTTCGGTGTCGGACAACGGGATCGGCATCGACGCGGAGTACGCCGAACGGGTCTTCGCGCTGTTCCAGCGGCTGCACACCCGCAACGCGTACCCGGGCACCGGGATCGGTTTGGCCCTGTGCCGCCGGATCGTCGAGTACCACGGCGGCCGGATCTGGCTCGACACCGAAGCCGAGAACACCACCTTCCGCTTCACGCTGCCGGCGGCGACCGAGGACGGCGAGGACGCATGACGTACGCGCACGTTCCGATCGACATCCTGCTCGTCGAAGACGACCCGGGTGACGTGCTGATGACGCGGGAAGCCTTCGAGCACCACAAGATCCGCAACGCGCTGCACGTCGCGAGCGACGGCGTCGAGGCCCTCGAGTTCCTGAACCGCCGCGGGCGCTTCGCCGACGCGCCGCGGCCGGGGCTGATCCTGCTCGACCTCAACCTGCCCCGCAAGGACGGCCGCGAACTGCTCGGCGAGATCAAGCAGGACCCGGAGCTGCGCACCATCCCGGTGGTCGTGCTGACGACGTCCGAAGCGGAGGAGGACATCGTCCGCAGCTACGACCTGCACGCCAACGCCTACGTCACCAAGCCGGTCGACTTCGAGAAGTTCGTCGAGGTGGTCCGGAAGATCGACGAATTCTGGGTCACCGTCGTCAAGCTGCCGCACCGGTGAGGTGCGTCGTTGGCGCGGCGGCGGCGATTGGGGCACCATAAAGCGCCGTGACCTCTTCATCCCGGGATCTGCCCGCCGTCGAGCTGGCGGTCACGCTCGACTGGCGGGGCACGGCCGCGGTGCTGCGCGTCGAGGGGGAGATCGACCTGGTGAGCGCGCCGGAGTTCGAGGAAGTCGTCGACGTCGTGCTGGCCGGCGAGCCGCGGACGCTGGTGGTCGACCTGCGCGGGGTCACGTTCTTCTGCTCGGCGGGGCTGCAGGTGCTCGCGGCGGCGCACCGCCGGCTGCCCGAGCGCGCGCTGCGGGTGGTGAGCGACTCGGCGGTGACGTCGGGGCCGCTGAAGACGACCGGGCTGGACACGTGGATCGGCATCCACGCGACGGTCGACGAAGCGCTGAGCCGGTGACGGGCCCGGAAAGGCAACCGATGGACGAACCCCCGGGACCGTTCCGCCGCCACGGCGTGCAGGCGGAACCCCAGGCCCTGCGGCGGCTCCGGCACGACCTGATGGCGTGGGTCCTCGAGACGGGCGTCGACGCGGACCGGGCGCAGGACATCGTGCTGGCGAGCTACGAAGCTCTGGCGAACGTCGCCGACCACGCGTACGACGGCGCGGGGGCCGGCGTGGTCGACCTCGACGCGACGGCGCACCCGGACCGGATCGAGGTGGTCATCGGCGACCACGGCCGGTGGCGGACCCCGGTGGTGGACCCGCGCCCGGTTTCCCCGCGCGGGCGCGGGTTGCTGCTGCTGCGGGCGAGCGCCGACCGCGCGGACATCGCGTCCGGCGAGTCGGGGACCGTGGTGACGCTGGCGTGGGACCTGGCCCCGGCGGTCGTGAGTGAGAAACAGGGTTAGCACCCCGTTTCCCACTCACGACGAGCCGCGGCAGAGCTACTAGCTGTGCGCCACCGCACCGGTCTTCGGGTCGAGCGTGACCTTCTTCGCTTCCGGCCACCAGAAGTCGAACATCCCGTTCAACGTCCCCGCCCGGGAGTCGAAGGACGAGTCGCCGACGCGGCCGGTGAACCAGTTGTCCTCGATGAACTTCAGCACCGAGGTCTGGTCCGTCTGCGTGTGGTCGACGTGGTTCACCTTGCTGTACGGCGAAACCACCAGCAGCGGCAGCCGCGGGCCGTAGCCGCAGCGGTCGGCGTAGGTGCCCACCTTCGTCGGCTTGCCCGTGCACACCGCCTGGTCCTGCGCGGCGTCGTGCGAGCCGTTGATGATCTGCGAAGAGGCGTGGTCGTACCAGCCGTCGGAGTCGTCGTAGGCCAGCACGATGGCCGTGGACTTCCACTCCGGCGACTGCTGGATCTTGTTGATCTCGCTGACGACGAACTGCTGCTCGTCCAGCGGGTCCGAGTAACCCGCGTGGCCGTCCTGGTACTCCGGGGCCTTCAGGAAGCTCACCGCGGGCATCGAGCCGGCCTTCAGCGAGTCGTCGAAGTCCGAGATGTCGTACTGGTGGTTGGCGCGGTCGGTCTGGCCGATCGCCCGCACCGACGACGGCGCGAGGTGCTTCGGGTTCGCCGTCGACGGGTAGTACTGGAACGGCTCGTGGTGCGGGCTGTAGTCCACCACGGCGTTGCCGCCCAGGTTCGTGTGCTTCTGGCCGCAGACCGCGTACCCGTTGGCTTCGCCGGTCGGGCGGAAGCCGCCCTGGAACCAGCCCCACGTCACGCGGCGCTGGTTGAGCAGGTCACCGATGTTGCGGCCCTGCATGGTGGCCAGGTTGTCCTTGCTCGTGTGGTTCTTGCCCGAGCAGTCGTCCCAGGCCGGGTCCGGGTCGTTGATGACCGTGCCGACACCATTCGCGTCCGGCGACGACACCACGTAGGAGTCGCTGACCGGCTTGTGCGTCACCGGGTCGACCGCCTGGCCGCCGTGCGTCTGGCCCGAGATGAGGTTCAGCGCGCCCGGCGTGGACGGGCCGAACACGGTGTTGAACGAGTTGTCGTTCAGCGCGTAGTGCTGGGCGTAGTTCCACATGCCCGTGACGGTGTTGCCGTCGTAGTAGTCCATCACCAGGCCGGGCTCGCCGAACAGCACCGGCTGGCCGGTGCACTTGTCCGTCTCGGTCTTCTCGACGAACTTGTCCATCTTGCCGCCGTTGAACGCGGCCTGCTCGGCGCCGTAGTTGTGGTTCTGGTCGCAGGTCATCGCCTGCTCGTGCGTGAGCCGCTTCGGGTCGTACGCGTTCGGGTTGTTCGTCAACAGCTTCTTGTCGAGGCCGTTGACCTTCGGGGTGTTGCGCGCGGCGGTGAACGGGGTGCCGTCGGTGTTGGCCGCGTTAGGGTAGGTGCCGAAGTAGTGGTCGAACGAGATGTTCTCGCCGAAGATGACCACGACGTGCTTGATCGGCGTGGCCGTGGGGATCCAGTGGGCCGGGAAGACGTTCAGCGGCTGGGCGTCCGCGGTGGTCGACGCGGAGCCGGTGACGACGGCCAGCGTGGCCACCGAGGCGAGGGCCCCGGCGCCGAGCAGGCCGCGCCGTCGCCGGCGGGTTCTCTTGTCCACAGTGGATGTTCCTTTCGTGGTGCGGCTGTTCATTTCTACGGAGTGCCGGTTCAGGCGAGCAATGCGCGGCCGAAGTGGTCGTCCGGCCCGGTGACGCCCGGCAGCGCGAAGAAGTAGCCGCCGCCGAACGGGGAGATGTAGTCGGTCAGGGGTTCGTCGGCCAGCCGCGTCTGGACCGCTTCGAACTGGCGCTCCAGGTCCTGCTGGTAGCAGACGAAGACCAGGCCCATGTCGAGGTTGCCGTTGCTGTCGACGCCGCGGTCGTAGTTCACCGCGCGGCGCAGGATCCGGCTCGAGTCGGTCTCCGGCGTCCGCGGGTTGGCCTTGCGGATGTGGCTGGTCAGCGGGATGACGGTGCCGATCGGGTCGTCGGCGTAGCGGGGGACGTCGGTCTCCTCGGTGCCGTCGAGCGGGGCGCCGGTGTCGCGGCGGCGGCCGAACATGTTCTCCTGCTCGGCCAGCGAGACCCGGTCCCAGAACTCGACCAGCATCCGGATCAGCCGGACCACCTGGTAGCTGCCGCCCGCGGCCCAGGCGGGATCCCCGGGTGTCCACACGAGACGGTCGAAGTCGGCTTCCTCCGGGTTCGAGGTGCCGTCCTTGAAGCCCATCAGGTTCCGCGGCGTCCCGGCCGGGCGCGGCGGGGAGCTGAAGCCGTTGATCTTCCACCGCGGCTGCATGCCCCCGCGCGTCGCGCGGGCGATGTCGCGCAGCGCGTGCAGCACGGTGTCGGTGGAGTTCGCGGAGAGGGTGAGGCTGAGGTCGCCGTGGCACTGGGCCGGGTCGAGGGCGTCGTTCGGGAACGTCGTCATCGGCTTCAGCTTGGCGGGCTTGAGTTTCGCGAGACCGTACCGGTCGTCGAAGAGCGAGGCGCCGACCCCGAGGACGACACCCAGGTCACCACCGGGCACCACGGGACCGAGCACCCCGGAGTCCGCGGGCGGCGCGCTGATCCCGAGCGAGGCGGGCGCCCCGCCCCCGGTGAGGAACCGCGCCCGATCGGTGACGGCCCGGAAGAGCTCGGTGAGCTCGGCTTTCGACTCGGCGACGACGTCGAAAGAGGCGACGACGGTCTGGGTGGGCGGCTTCCGCAGGATGGCGCCCTGGTGCGGACCGTGGAAGGGCACGGGCGCGGTGCTGTCGGTGACGGCGGAGGAGGCCCCCAGCCCGGCGCCGGCGGCAACGGTCAGTCCGGCCCCCATGGCGGCGCGGCGCAGGAAGGAGCGGCGCGGCAACCCGGCCGGGTGCGGTACGGGGCAGCGAGACTGGTCGGTCACGAGACCCTCCTCGGCCGGCTGGTGCCCGCGGAGCTGGTCACGGTTCCGCGCGGTCGGCCCATCACGAGACCCTCCTCGGCTCGGCGATCGCCGCGACCGGGGCCAGCAGCTCCGTCAGCTCGCTCACATCGGCGTTCAGCTTCTGCCTTTCCTTCTGCGGCAGCTGAGCCAGCGGCGTCCAGCTCCCGTCGGGCCGGTGCGCCGCGTCCAAAAAGGACTGCGTGCGCGTCAGCCAGGTGTCCACCTTGGACAGATCCGGGTACCGGGGCGCGAGCAGCGGGCGGAGCACGTCCAGCACCGCGCGCGTGCCGTCGAGGTTGGCGCGCGCCGTCGCCAGGTTGGTGCCGCTGCCGTAGTCCGTGCGGCCCGTCAGCTCGAACTGCAGCGTGTTCTCCATGATCTCGTGCGCGCGCAGGCCGAGGTCGTTGCCGTCGACCTGGCTGTTGCCGAAGGACGCCTGCAGCGCGCGGGCGTCGGTGTCGAGCCGGTCGGCCACCGCGCCCAGCGCCCCCAGGTCCTCGCCGTGCCAAAGACCCTGTTCGAGGCGGTGGAAGCCGGTGAAGCCCGCGTCCGACGTGCCGTTCGGGAGGCCATCGGCGGTGCCGTTGAGCGCGCCGTCGGAGTCACCGAACGCGTTGTACGCCGCGCCCAGCCGCTCGTACGTCAGGTGGGCCGTCAGCCACGCCGTCTCGCTCGCCGCGCGGTCGCCGCCGTGGACCGCGTTCTTCAGCGCGCCCGTGTCCGCGACCAGCTCGCCGAGCCCGGTCGTGACGTGCTGCTGGTAGGCCTTGAGCGGCCCGAGCAGGTCGTTGTGCGTCACCGGTGCGACGCCCGGGCCGGTCCGCTCGGCACCGCCGCTGACCTGCACGGCCGGTCCGACGATCGCGCTCGTGTCCTCGGGCAGGCAGCGGAACGCGTAGCTGCCGTTGCCGAGGTTGACCTGCAGCGGCCGGGTGGTCGCCGGGCCGAGGCCCTCGACCTCGCCGTAGATCACGCCGGTCGCCGGGTCGATCAGGTCGACCTCGGCGGTCACCGAACCCGTGTTGTGCAGGCGGAACGTCTGCGGTCCCGGCTTCGGGTCCGCCCAGCCGGTGCCGCACGCCGAGCGCGACACCGCGATCTCGGGGTCGCCGGCCGACGCGCTGTCCGGCCAGAACGCCACGACGGCCCCCGCCGCGGCGGCCACGACCACGGCCGCCACCACTACCCAGCGGGTACGCACTGACCCCGGCACGCCTGCTCTCCCGTCACTCGATCGGACCATCACCGGTCACGGATTATGCGACCCTAGCGCCCGGAAAACCGCATCGGATGCCGTCGAGAGGAGGGAATTCACCGGGACTTCAGCCCGGCGCCCACGAAAGGGGGAGAAATCAGACGATTGTGTGTGCCAGATCTGTCGGATTGGACGGTTTGGTCCGGTTGGTCACGCTGCCGGCAGCGGGGAACCGGTCTCCAGCAGCGTCTTCAGGCTGGACAGCAGCGCCGGCCAGCCCTGGCTGCACATCGCCATGACCGTGCTGCCGGGCTCGAAACCGTCGTGCAGGACCGTCAGCTTCACGGTTTCCCCCTGCGGTTCCAGCGTGAAAGTGACCTTCGAGCGGCCTTCCCGCTGCAGTTTCGCGAGCGTTTCGGCGTCGATTCCGTTTCCGTTCGCCCATTCCTCGGTGAACGTGTGCCAGGTGTAGGAAAGGCGGCGGTACGGGTCCGCTTCGAGGACGACCTGCTCGGGGTGGCTCGTTTTCGCGCCGCTTTCCGCCCAGGTCATCGGCGACCCCTTTGTCCAGTCGGTTTCGAACGCGACGCCCCAGTACTGGCGGGTGAACGCCGGTTCGGTAAGCGCTTGCCAGAGCTTTTCCGGGGTCGTGCTGATGTAGGTGGTGTACGCGAATTCGTTCATCGGTTCGGACTCCAGGGCTCGTTTCAGATCGGCGAGCGCGCCGGCCCGCCGGCGGTCGTAGCGGGTCAGCCAGCGCTCGCTGATCGCGTTGATCGGCGCGGCGTCGAGGTAGTGCAGTTTTTCGCGGCCGCGCCAGGTCGTCGTGACCAGTCCGGCCGCCTCGAGCACGGCCAGGTGCTTGCTGACCGACTGGCGGGCCATGTCCAGTCCCGCGCACAGCTCGCGCAGGGTCTGGCCGTTGCGCTCGTTGAGCACGTCCAGCAGCCGGCGGCGGCTGGGGTCGGCCAGGGCCTTGAACACCTCGTCCATCGCGCCCTCTCGTGACATGCAGCCGTTTGGCTGCCTATTCACGATAGGCAGCCAAACGGCTGCATGTCAACCGGGGATCACCGGAAGCGGATCACCGTGATGCCCGCGAGCACGAAGAACACCAGGATGACGAGCGTGCCGGTCTGCCCGCCGGACGAGCGGGTCACGACCTGGTCGACCGCGCCGGTCAGCCGCACGCCGCATTCGGCGACGACGGTGTGCCGCCCCGCCTCGATCCGGGTGAACTGGACCGGCGCGGTGAAGGCGCCGGAGCTGTCGGCGTAGGCGGAGCCGACCTCGGTGCCGTCGGCGGTCAGTGTGACCATCCGGCCCGGCTCGCAGCCCTTCCCGGACGCCGACAGCTCGTCGCCGGGCTTGACGCTCGGCCGGTCGAGCACCAGTTCGCCCGGCTTCGGCGCGGTGCTGGTGGTCGCCGGGGTGCCGGGTGTCGTGGGGGTGGTGGACGTCGGCGGCGGGGTCGTGGTGGTCGGCGGGGTGGTGGTCGTGCTCGGCGGGGTCGTGGTGGTGCCGGGCCGGGTCGGGCGTGTGGTTACCGGCGGTGCTGGTGTGGTGGTGGTCGGCGGCGGGGGTGTCGTGGTGGGGATCCCAGTAACGACGAACGTGCCGCTGGCGGTTTCTTTCTGGCTCGTGCAGGTCGCGGTCACGGTGTGTGGGCCCGGTGCCGCGCCGGTGGGCACGGTCGCTGGAAACGAGCCACTGGTCGCCGGGGCCACCTTCGAACCGAGAGAGGTTCCTTCCCAGGTGAAATTGATGATTCGGCAAACGGCGAAACCGTTCCAAGAAATGGTGAACGAACTTCCCGCCGGCCCGCTCGACGGTTTCAAACCAACCGACGGGGGAACTTGTGCGTTACCCGTGCTCGCCAGTGCGAGCAGAAGCAACGTTCCGGCCACGGCGCCGAAAAACAGCCGAACCACGAATCGCATTGGGACGTCCCTCCCCGGTGTGTGCTCGCTGTAGCATTCCGGACCAGTCGGATAACGCAAGTAGGGGATGCCCAATGGGACGTGTCATCGCGGCGGGGGTTGCGTTGGGTTTGTGCGCCGTACTGCTCGGCGCGCCACCAGCTTCGGCGGACGCCGGCTCGCTCGACGTGCAGGCGTCGATCGACGGGCGGCCGGTCGCGGACGCCACCGTCCCGATCGACCCGGGCCAGCAGGTCGAGCTGCAGGTCGTCGCGACCAACTCCGGCACCGCGCCGGTGAAGGTCCGCAGCGTGCGGCTCTCCGGCGTCGCGCTCGCCCTGACGTTCTTCGCCTACGACACGACGGCGCCCTTCGAAGTGCCGGCGCGGGGCTCGATCACCCGGACGTTCGTGCTCGACCTCGGCGACCTCACCGGACAGGCGACGGGACTGCTGCCGTCGTCGGTCGAGCTGCTCGACGCCCAGCGCGCGACGCTCGGCGAAGCGACCACCGTCGCCGACGTCCAGGGCTCCTTCTGGTCGGTCTACGGCGTCTTCGGCCTGGCGATGCTCGTGCTCACCGTGCTCGCGTGGCTGACCGCGCTGCTCGCGCTGGCCCGGCACCGGCTGGCGCCCAACCGCTGGCGCCGCGGCCTGCGGTTCCTGCCCGCCGGGTTCGGCACCGGCCTGGTCGCGGTGATCACGCTGTCGGTGCTGCGGCTGGTCCCGCCGGAGCCGGCGGTCGAGATCCCGGTGGTGCTCGGCGCCGCGGCGATCGCGTTCCTGCTCGGCTACCTGACGCCGCATCCCGCGCCACCGCCGGTCGTCACCGACAGTGACACCACGGTCCGGATGGCGGTCCCGCCGACGCAGGAATTCACCCGATGAGCGCACCGGCCGAGCTGGTCGCCGCCCTGCCGCAGTACGACATCGGGGCGGAGATCGGCGAAGGCGGCATGGGCGTCGTGTTCGCCGGGACGCACCGGACGCTCGGGCGGCACGTCGCGATCAAGCAGCTGCCGTGGGACGTGCTCAACCACGCGGCGAGCAGCGAGCTGTTCGACCGCGAGGCGCGCGTGCTGGCCAGCCTGGACCACCCGCACATCGTGCCGGTGTACGACTACGTCCGCACCGGGCGCGAGCACCTGCTGGTGATGGAGCGCCTCGACGGCGGCACCGTGCACAGCCGGTTCCACGGCGACGGCGTCAGCGGCGAACAGGCGTGCGCGATCGGCCTGGCGATGCTCGCCGGGCTGCACGCGGCGCACCGGGCGGGCGTGCTGCACCTGGACGTCAAGCCGCGCAACCTGCTGTTCAACCTGCAGGGCGTGGTGAAGGTGGCCGACTTCGGCATCGCCCGGGTGATCAGCGAGGGCGCGACCCTGGTCACGCACGGTGGCGAAATCCTCGGCACGCCGGCGTACATCGCGCCGGAGCAGGCGATGGGCAACGCGCTGAGCCCGGCGGCCGACGTGTACGCGGCGGGCACGGTGCTGTACGAGCTGCTGGCCCGGGAGCTGCCGTTCGACAACACGCGCGGCGCGATCAGCATGATGCGCCAGCACATGTTCACGGACCCGAAGCCGATTTCGGGGGTACCGATGCCGATCGCCGGCGTGATCATGCGCGCGCTGGCCCGCGAGCTGGACGCGCGGTACCGCGAGGCGGAGTCGTTCGCGGCCGATTTGGCGGCCGCGGCGACGGCGGTTTACGGGCCGGGGTGGCTGGAGCGGTCCGGGGTGCCGGTGCTGCACTTGACGCCCCGGGTGATCGCGGGGTTGAACTCGCCGACGGCGCCGCAGGGCGACGAGCGCACGCGACCGGTGAGAAGGCCGACGGGTCCCAACGCGACACTGGTGGCGACGAGCGGCGGGTTGGACACGGCACCCGCCTCGCCGGGCGGCGCCGGGCTCGGCGTGGCAGGTGGTCCCGGAGGCTCGGCCGGCGGCTTCGCGCCGGGCCTGGCAGGCGGTTCCGAGGCCGGTTATGCCGGCGGCCCTGGATCCGGCGCGGGCGCTGGCGGCGGCTTCGGGCCGGGCTCTGCTGGCGGCGCGGGCCTGGCGGGCGGTTCCGAGGCCCGCTTTGCCGGCGGCCCTGGATCGGGCTCGGCGGCAGGCGCGGGTGGCCCCGGCTCCGCGGCCGGCTTTGGTGGCCCGGGTTCCGGCCCGACCGGCGGCGCGCTCGCCCCGGATTCCGACTCTTCCAACCGCTCGCGGGCCGCCGCCGTTCTCTGGCTGCGGCTGGCCGCCGCGGCCGCCGCCGTTGTGCTGGTCATCCTTGCGCTGCTCAATCCCGAACGATTGCCCCACGAGGCGTCGCCCACCCTGCTGCTCGGCGGCACCCGGGTCACCTCGCCCGTCGAAGTGGACCTCAGCAAGCCGCTCATCCTCGCCGGGGCCGGGAATCCCGGACGGGTCGCGCTCAGCCTGTCCGCCGCCGGGATTCCGCTCGGCTCGGCCGAAACCCTCGCCAAGCCGGCCGGCAACGGCTTCACCGCCGAGCTCACCCTGCCGGCGATCGCGCGGTGGGTGGTCGGCGGGGCGGTCACCGCGACCGTCCAGACCGGGCTCGTCACCCAGACCTTCACCCTGCTCACCAGCCAGCACCCGCTGGCCAGCGCGATGGGCGCGGGCAGCCTGATCCTGGCGCTGTTCGCGCTCGCCTACCTCGAATCCGGGCTGCGGACCATCCGCAACGGCCACCGCTGGCGCGGCGCGGCGTTCGGCGGCCCGGTGCTGGGGCTGCTGTTCGGCGCCGTCGCGTGGCTGTGCATCTCCGTGCTGCGCGTGCACGAACCTTCGCCGGGGTTCGGCGCCGGGTGCGCCGTCGCGGGTGCGGTCGCGGCGGGGCTCGTCGTCGCGGCGGCGCGGCGCCGGGCGTCCACTGTGGTCAGTCGACCATCCGGACGGTGACGTGCGGGCTGTAGCTCTTGCGCCGGCTCCACCCGGTTTCCGCGCAGAGGCTCAGCTGGATCGCGCGGTCGGCCGGCGCCCAGTAGCCGGTGCGGACGAAGTAGCCCTCCATCGTGGTCAGCGCGCCGAGCCGCTTGCGGGCCGAGCACATCTCCCAGCCCCACTGGCGTCCGGACTTCTCGACGCCGTTGCGGCGCACGGACAGGCACGGGTTGCCGACCGCGCGGATGTCGGCGTCACCCTCGGTGACGTAGACGACGCCGTCGATCTTGTAGAACCGGTTGTTGTCGAGCAGGGACACCTGCCCGGAGAGCGTGACCCCGACGCGCCCACCTTCGTCGCCCGTGAGCGTCCAATCGAGACAGAATTCCTGGACCGGGAGTTCCAGCGACTGGGTCATGGCGAGTTCCCCTGTTCTAGGCTGAGCGTCCCCCTCAGAAGATAGGGAAAATCCGGACGCCGGGAAGGGGCCGGGACGATCTTCACCCGAAGCGGTTTCCGATCGAGGAATGCCTTGCCGCGCATGGGTTTTCAGGCGATGGGGTGACGTCGGGCACGCGAGGTGACATCGGCGCGTCTCTCCGGGTGGCGCCGTCCGTACGGTCGGGTCTGTTCCCGGCTTGATCACGGTCCGTGAGGTAAAAGTAAAGGAACCATTACCTTCGCGGGGGCGTTGGACGGGCATGAGCGAGCCCACGGTCATCGAACTCGGGCCCCGCGACATGTTGGTCGTGGCGGGCCTGCCCGGCGCGGGCAAGACGACGATGCTCGACCACGCCGCGCCCGGCCTGGTGGTGCTGGATTCCGACCAGGTCCGGACGCGCTTGGCGGCGGCGGTACCGGCGGTGCCGTACCGCTGCTACCGGCCGGTGGTCCACGCGTGGCACCGCGCCCGGGTGGTCAGAAGGGCACTGGCGAGGGGGCCGATCGTGGTCCACGAGCCGTCGACGCGCGCGTCGACCCGGGCGCTGCTGGCGCTGGTGGGAGCGCTGAGCGGACGCCCGGTGCGGCTGTTGTTCCTGGACGTGACGGCGGCGCAGGCATTGGCGGGCCAGCGCAGCCGGGGCAGGGTCGTGCGGCGGCGGTCGTTCGCCCGGCACGTGCGACGGGTGGATCGCTGGCGGGAGGGGCTGCTGGCGGAGCGGGTGCCGGCGGGGTGGAGCAGTGTGCAGGTGATCGACCGGGCGGGCGCGCGGCGGACGCGGGTGGTGGTCAGGTCCTTGGTGGGTTGCTGACGCGAGCTGCGGAGGACTGCTCGCGCTTCGGAGGTCGGTGCGTGGGTGGCGACGGACCGCTTGGCGCCGGCGGGGGATGCCGGCGCCGGGATGGTGAGGATCGCCGGGTGCTGAGGGTTGGGCGGCCTGCCGCGGGTCGGTGGTTTCGGGTTCCCGCGGGTGGAGGACGCCCGCGAGGCGTGGGTTGGCGGCCGGATGCCGGGCGAGGCTGCGGGGCGAGGGTTGGCGCGGGGGCTGTGGGCGGGCGGCGAGGATCGCCGCGGCGGGAGGTCTGTGGTGCGCTTCCGGTGATCGGTGCCGCGATGGGTGCGGCGGCGCCACCGAAGCGCTTCCGAACCGCAGCCGTCACCCCTAGTTGGTCTGGACATTTTACATATTGGTCTAGACAATATACCCAGTCTCCCCGACTGGAGGACCCGATGAGGCGTTCCAGACTGTCCGCAATCCCCGCCGCCGCAATGCTCGCGCTCTCCGGGCTCGCCACCGGGACCGCCGAGGCGGCCAACCTCCTCGCCAACCCAGGCTTCGAAGCCGGTTCCCTCTCCGGCTGGACCTGCGCCAACGCCACCACCGTCAGCAGCCCCACCCACTCCGGCGGCTACGCCCTCGCCGGCACCCCCGTCGGCGCCGACTACGCCCAGTGCTCGCAAACCGTGTCCGTTCAGCCGAACACCACCTACTCCGTCTCGGCGTGGGTGCGCGGGAACCCCGTCTACCTCGGCGTCACCGGTGGCCCCTCCACCTGGTCCGGCAACTCGGGCGCCTACAACCAGCTGTCCCTCACCTTCACCACCGGCAGCCAGACCTCCGCCCAGCTCTACCTCCACGGCTGGTACGGCGCCGGCACCTACTACGCCGACGACGTCGTCCTCGACGGCCCCGGTGGCAACACCCCCGGCACGCCCACCGCTCCCGGCACCCCGCAAATCACCGCCGCCACGACCAGCTCCATCGCCCTGAGCTGGGGCGCGAGCGCCGGGACCGTCACCGGGTACCGCGTCTACGAAGGCAGCACCGTCGTCGCCACGACCACCGGGACCAGCGCCACCGTCGGCGGCCTGACCGCCTGCACCACCCACAGCTACACGGTCGCCGCCTACAACGGAGCCGGGGAGTCGCCGAAGAGCGCCGCCGCCAGCGGGAGCACCTCCGGGTGCGTCGACACCGGCCTGCCCAAGCACGCCCTGATCGGCTACCTGCACTCCAGCTTCGCGAACGGCTCCGGCTACGTCCGGATGGCCGACGTCCCCGCCGCCTGGGACATCATCGACCTCGCTTTCGGCGAGCCGACCTCCGTCACCTCCGGGGACATCCGGTTCACCCGGTGCCCGGCCACCGAATGCCCGAACGTCGAGAGCGACGCCGACTTCACCGCCGCCATCAAGGCCAAGCAGGCGCAGGGCAAGAAGGTCCTCATCTCCATCGGCGGCCAGAACGGCCAGGTCCAGCTGACCACCACCGCCGCGCGGGACAAGTTCGTCAGCTCCGTCTCGGCGATCATCGACAAGTACGGCCTCAACGGTCTCGACGTCGACTTCGAGGGCCACTCGCTCTCGCTCAACGCCGGCGACTCCGACTTCCGCAACCCGACCACGCCGGTGATCGTCAACCTCATCTCGGCGCTCAAGTCGCTCAAGGCCAAGTACGGCTCGGGTTTCGTCCTGACGATGGCGCCCGAGACGTTCTTCGTGCAGGTCGGCTACCAGTTCTACGGCGGCACCAGCGCCGGTGACGCGCGGACCGGCGCCTACCTGCCCGTCATCCACGCGCTGCGCGACTCGCTCACCGTGCTGCACGTCCAGGACTACAACTCCGGCCCGGTCATGGGGCTCGACAACTCCTACCACAACATGGGCGGCGCCGAGTTCCACATCGCGATGACCGACATGCTCAAGGCCGGCTTCACCGTCGCGAACACCGGCCAGTTCTTCCCCGGCCTGCGCCCCGACCAGATCGCGATCGGCCTGCCCGCCGCGGTCAGCGCCGGCAACGGCTACACGTCACCAGCAGACGTCCAGACGGCGGTGAACTGCCTGGTCAAGGGCAGTGGCTGCGGCTCCTACACGCTGCGCGGCGGCACCTCGCCCGCTCTCCGGGGCCTGATGACCTGGTCGATCAACTGGGACAAGTACTACAACTGGGAGTTCCAGAACAGCCACGAGCCGTTCCTGAACTCGCTGCCGTGACGCCGGGCGGTGTGCCCCGCCGAGGTGGGGCACACTGCCTGACGTGGTGAAACGCGACTCGGTGCTGACGCGTGTCGTCCGCATCTTCGAGACCTTCGGGCCGGACACGCCGGCGCTGCGCGTCACCGACATCGCGCGCCGCGCCGGCCTGCACGTCGCCACGGCGTCCCGGCTCGTCGACGAGCTGGTCGGCCACGGCTGGCTGCGCCGCGACCCCGATCGGAGGATCCGCGTGGGTGTTCGGCTCTGGGAACTGGCGTCGCGCGCGTCGCCGACGCTCGGGCTGCGCGAGGCGGCCATGCCCTTCATGGAGGACCTGCACGCCGTCGTCGGGCACCATACCCAGCTCGCCGTGCTGGAGGACCGCGAGGTGCTGTTCGTCGAGCGGCTCTCGGCGCCCGGCGCGGTCGTCAACGTGACGCGCGTGGCCGGGCGGCTGCCGCTGCACGCGTCGTCGTCCGGGCTGGTGCTGCTCGCTCACGCCCCCGCCGACCTGCAGGAAGAGGTGCTGGCGGGTCCCCTCCCGGCCTTCCGCCGCACGACCTTGACCGACCCGGCCCGGCTGCGGCGGTTCCTCGCCGACGTCCGGCGCAACGGCTACGCGTTCTGTGCCGGGTTCATCGACGAGGAGACGACCGGGATCGCCGTGCCGCTGCGGGGCCGCGGCGACACCGTCGTCGCGGCCCTGTCGGTGATCGTGCCCAACGACCGGAACGCGCGGGCGCAGATCCCGGCGCTGCGGGCGGCGGCGCGCGGCATCTCGCGGACGCTCTCTCACTGAATGAGAATGCCGTAGTCGGTGCCGGACCCGCCGGGAGATGCTCGGGGCTCCCCTCGGGAAAGGACGTCTCCAGTGCGCACCCAGGTCGTCATCGTCGGCGCGGGCCCGGCCGGGCTGCTGCTGTCCCACCTGCTCGGGCTCGACGGCATCGACTCGGTGCTGCTCGAACGGCAGACCGCCGAGTACGTCCAGGCGCGCATCCGCGCGGGCATCCTCGAGGCGGGCACGGTCGAGCTGCTGCGGCAGGTCGGCCTCGGCGACCGGCTCGACGTCGAGGGCATGGAACACCGCGGCATCTACCTGCAGACGCCGGGGGAGCGCCACCACATCGACTTCACCGGCCTCATCGGCCGGTCGGTGACCGTCTACGGGCAGACCGAGGTGACCAAGGACCTCATGGTGGCGCGGGAAAAGGCCGGCCGCCCGGCGTACTACTCCACTTCGGACGTCGTCGTGCACGACGTGACCGACCGGCCGTACGTGACCTTTGTGGACGGTGACGGCACCGCGCGGCGGATCGACGCGGACGTCGTCGTCGGCTGCGACGGGTTCCACGGGCCGAGCCGGGCTTCCGTTCCGCAGCCGCGGGTTTGGGAACGGACGTACCCGTTCGCGTGGCTGGGCGTGCTGGCCGACGTCGCGCCGTCGACGGACGAGCTGATCTACGCCTGGCACCCCGACGGGTTCGCGATGCACAGCATGCGTTCGCCGCGAGTCAGCCGGTTCTACCTGCAGGTGGCGCCGGACGAAGACATCGAGCGGTGGAGCGACGACCGGATCTGGACGGCGCTGTCCGACCGGCTGGGCGTCGACGGCTGGACCCTCGAGACCGGGCCGATCGCCGAGAAGAGCGTCCTGCCGATGCGCAGCTTCGTGACGACGCCGATGCGGCACGGGAACCTCTACCTGGCCGGGGACGCGGCGCACATCGTGCCGCCGACGGGCGCGAAAGGCCTGAACCTCGCGGTCGCCGACGTCGCGCTGCTGGCGCGTGCGCTCAAGGCGTCGTTCCAGGGCGACGACGAACTCGTGGACGCGTACTCGGAGACGGCGTTGCGGCGGGTCTGGCGGTGCACGCACTTCTCGTGGTGGATGACGTCGATGCTGCACCGCCACGGCGACGACTTCGACGCCCAGCTCCAGCTGTCCCAGCTCCGCCGGACGGTCAGCTCGACCCCCGCGATGACCGAGCTGGCCGACAACTACGCGGGCCTGCCGCTGTAGCCCGGGCCGTTCCTGTCCGGTTCTGACTCTTGACGCCCAGCGCGCCCGCGTCGCACCATACCCGCGTAGTAATTCGAATTATCAGCGCCGGGAAGGGCTCATGAGGGAACTGGACACGGAGATTCTGGTGGTCGGCGGGGGACTCGGCGGGGTCGCCGCCGCGCTGGCCGCCGCGTCCCGCGGGCGGCGCGTCGTGCTCACCGAGGAGACCGGCTGGCTCGGCGGGCAGCTCACCGCCCAGGCCGTGCCGCCGGACGAGAACCCCTGGATCGAGCGGTTCGGGTCCACCCGCACCTACCGCGACCTGCGCGCGGGCATCCGCGACCACTACCGCCGCCACTACCCGCTGCGGGCCGAAGCCGCGAGGCACCCGGAGCTGAACCCCGGCGCCGGGCGGGTCAGCAAGCTCTGCGGCGAACCGCGCGCCGCCTTGGCCGTCATCGAAGCCATGCTCGCGCCGCACGTCAGCGCCGGGCGGATCCACGTTCTGCGCCACCACCGCCCGGTCGAAGCGCACACCACGGGAGACCGGGTCGACGCCGTGGTCCTCGAAACCGGCCAGGGCAAAGTCACCGTCCGGGCCCGGTACGTCCTCGACGCCACCGAAAACGGCGACCTCCTGCCGCTCACCGGCACCGAGCACGTCACCGGCGCCGAATCCCAAGCGGACCACGACGAGCCGCACGCGCCCGGGAAAGCCGACCCGGCCAACCTTCAAGGGATCACCTACTGCTTCGCGGTTTCCCACCACGAAGGCGAAAACCACGTCATCGACCGGCCGGAGATGTACGGCTTCTGGCGCGACTACCAGCCGGACTTCTGGCCCGGTCCGCTGCTCGGCTTCGTCGCCCCGGACCCGCGGACCCTGGAGCCGGTCAAACGCTCCTTCGTCCCGAACCCGCCCGGCGACCCCCTCGCGGTGAGCGCCGACCAGAGCGCCGACGCCGGCGACAAGGAGCTGTGGGCCTTCCGCCGCATCCTCGCCCGCAACCTGCACACCGACGGCGCGTTCGACTCGGACATCACCCTCGTCAACTGGCCGCTCAACGACTACTGGCTCAAGCCCGCGCTCACGATTCCCGGCCACACGACCGAAGCCGACGTCGAGGCGGCGCACCACGAAGCCAAACAGCTGAGCCTGTCCGTCCTCTACTGGCTGCAGACCGAGGCACCCCGCGCGGACGGCGGCACCGGCTTCCCCGGTCTCAAGCTCCGCCCCGACGTCACCGACACGGAGGACGGACTCGCGAAGTCGGCGTACGTCCGCGAAGCCCGGCGCATCAAGGCGGTCACGACCGTCACCGAGCACGACGTCTCGGCCGAGATCCTCGGCGTCGACGGCCGGGTGCGCCGCGCGGACGCCGTCGGGGTCGGGAGCTACCGGATCGACCTGCACCCGTCGACCGGCGGGGACAACTACATCGACGTCGCCAGCGTGCCGTACGAGATCCCGCTCGGCGCGCTGCTGCCCGTCCGCACGGCGAACCTGCTGCCCGCGGGCAAGAACATCGGTACCACGCACATCACGAACGGCTGCTTCCGGCTGCACCCGGTGGAGTGGAACATCGGCGAGGTCGCCGGGCTGCTCGCGGCGTTCGCCATCAGCGAGGACGTCGAGCCGCGGGACGTCCAGGCCGACAGCAGGCTCTTCGAGGACTTCGCACGCGTGCTGGACGCCGCCGGGGTGGAACGCCGGTGGCCGGAAGTGCGGGGGTACTGACGGTGCCGCCGGTAGAGTCCAGGCGAACCGCACCGGAGGGAGTCACGGATGACGGCGGGTTCGGGCCGGGTCACGCAGGCCCAGGTGGCGCGCCTGGCCGGCGTCTCGCAGGCCGTCGTGTCCATGGTGCTGAACGGCTCCGACAGCCTGCGCGTCACCCCCGAGACCCGCGACCGCGTGCAGCAGGTGCTGCGCGAAACCGGGTACACGGTGGACATCATGGGCCGGCGCCTGCGCGGCGGGTCCAACCAGATCCTCGGCGTCTTCACCTACGAGTCCGTGTTCCCGTCCGGGGTGGCCGACTTCTACCGGCCGTTCCTGCTCGGCATCGAGGAGGAGGCCGAGGCGCAGGGCTTCGACCTGCTGCTGTTCACCAGCGGTGGCCGCCGCGACGGGCGCCGCCGCATCTACGAGGCGGGCACGAACCGGCTGCGCATCGCCGACGGCTCGATCCTGCTCGGCCGGCACAACGACCCGCAGGAGCTCGCGCAGCTCGTCGAGGAGCAGTTCCCGTTCGTGTTCGTCGGCCGCCGCGAGTCGCCGACCGGGCCGATCAGCTACGTCGGCGCGGACTACGTCGCGGCCACCCGTGAGGTCCACGAACGGTTGTGGGCCCTCGGGCACCGGCGGATCGGCCTGCTCAGCGTGACCGAGGAGAACGAGCCGACGCTCGATCGCCGCAGCGGCTACGAAGCCGC
This sequence comes from Amycolatopsis sp. NPDC101161, assembly GCF_044768185.1. Taxonomy (NCBI): domain Bacteria; kingdom Bacillati; phylum Actinomycetota; class Actinomycetes; order Pseudonocardiales; family Pseudonocardiaceae; genus Amycolatopsis; species Amycolatopsis sp. NPDC101161. Next base: position 224,047 of record NZ_JBIWPI010000002.1, on the reverse strand, counting down.
GGCGCGCAAGCACCGCCGTCCGCCGCTGGTCTTCCTCGAGGAAGACCCGGCGCAGGCGCTGCGGCAGGCGCTCGACGAGGGGGTCACGGCCTTGCTCGTCGAGAGCTTGGCGATGGCCGACGGCCTCCTGGCCTGCGCGCGCGAACTCGGCCTGGGCGTGCCCGGCGACCTGTCCATCGTGGTGCTCGGGGACGCCGACCCGTCGCAGCAGCCGCACGCGCACGCCGTGCCGAGCACCGGCACGGACTGGTCGATGTTCCGCATCCCGCGCCACGAAATGGGCGCGCACGCCGTGCGCGTGCTCGTCGGGCTGCTGAAGAACCCCAAGCCCCGCCAGCTGCTCCTGCCGTGCACGATCCACGAGGGCGCCACCACGGCGAGACCCTCCACAACAGACTCCCGCTGAGGCCCGAGCGGCCTGTTGACAGTACTGGCGGCGGCACTTACGGTCGCTGCTAATTCGAATAACCAGGAGGCATCGTGGCCTACCGGAGAATCCGGCTGCTTGCCGCGGCCCTGTCCGCCGTCGCACTGGCTTCGACGGCGTGCTCGGGCGGCGCCGGCGACGACAAGGACATCGCCCTGCGCATGACCGTCTGGACGACGGACAAGAACCAGCTCGCCCTCTTCGACTCCATCGCCGCCGAGTACCGCAAGGCCCACCCGGAGGTCGCGTCGGTCAAGTTCGACGTCGTCCCGGGCGACACCAGCGCCTACTCGGCCGCGCTCACCACCCAGCTCTCCGGCGGCAACCCGCCGGACCTCGCGTGGATCCTCGAGCGCGACGCCCCGGACTTCGTCCAGTCCGGCGCCCTCACCGACCTCAAGCCCACTTTGGACAGTGCCGCCGGGTACAACGCCGGCGAGCTGGTGCCGTCCGCCACGAAGCTGTGGACCAAGGACAGCGGGCTCTACGCCTACCCGTTCTCGACGTCGCCGTTCGGCATGTTCTACAACAAGAACCTGCTCAGCCAGGCCGGGGTCACCGAGACCCCGGACCAGTTGGTCGCGAGTGGACGGTGGACCTGGGACGCCGCCAAGCGGATCGCCACCCAGGTCGCCGCCGAGGACACCGGCAAGGCCGGGCTGGTCATCCGCGAGTTCGAGTACAAGCAGTGGGTGCTGCTCGCCTCGGTCTGGCGCGGGTTCGGCGCCGACGCCTGGGGCCCGGACGGCAAGACGTGCGGGTTCACCTCCCCGGAGATGACGTCCGCGATGACGTTCCTGCACCAGGCGATCTTCACCGACAAGGCGCTGCCGGGCCCGGGCACGACGGCGGACTTCTTCGCCGGGGAAAGCGGCCTGACCATCGCGCAGATCAGCCGGGCCGGGCTGCTCAAGGCCAAGCCGTTCGAGTGGGGGATCGTCCCGCTGCCCGCCGGGCCGAAGGCGAACGCGCAGGTCATCGGCCAGGCCGGGATCGGTGTCCCGGTCAAGGGCAAGCACGCCAAGGCCGCCGCGGACTTCCTCGCGTTCTTCACCAACCCGGCCAACTCGGCGAAGCTCGGCCAGTACTTCCCGCCAGCCCGCGACAGCCTGCTCAACGCGGCCACCCTCGCCAAGGCGAACCCGCTGTTCAGCCAGGAGCAGCTGCAGAACGTCGTGGTGAACGGGATCAAGACCGGCGCGGTGCTGCCGTCGCACACCGGGAGCGCGCGGATCGCGTCGCTCGTCCAGTCCGCCTTGGACCCGATGTGGAAGCCGGACGCGAACGTCCCCGCCGCGCTGGCCGGCGTCTGCCAGGCGATCGACCCGGCGCTCAGCCGATGACGTGGACGTCGAGGAAGCGCGACGAGCTGGCGGGGTGGCTCTTCGTCGCCCCGCAGGCTCTCGGGTTCCTCGCCTTCGTCGTCGCGCCGCTGGTCGCGGTCGTCTGGTACAGCTTCCAGGATGTCAACCTGCTGGCCGGGACGTCGACGTTCGCCGGCGCGGACAACTACGCCCAGCTCTTCGACGACCCGACCGCGCCAAAGGTCGCCCGTGCCACGGCGATCTTCTGCGTCGGCCTGGTCGTGCTCAACCTGGTGCTGGCGCTGTCGCTGGCGTTGCTGCTCAACCTGAAGCTGCGCGGCACCACGGTGTTCCGGACGGTCTTCTTCTCGCCGGTGGTCGTCACGCTCGTCGCGTGGACGATCGTCTGGAACTTCCTCCTGCAGGACAACGGCGGTATCAACGCGCTGCTGCAGACGATCGGCATCGACGGGCCGAACTGGCTGCGCGGCAACGGCACCGCGATGCTGTCGGTGATCGTGGTGCAGGTGCTGAAGAACGTCGGGCTCAACATGGTGCTGTTCCTGGCCGCGTTGCAGGGCATTCCGGCGTCCATCATGGAGGCGTCGCAATTGGACGGTGCCGGGCCGTGGCGGCGGTTCCGGTCGGTGATCCTGCCGATGATCAGCCCGACGACGTTGCTCACCGCGATCATCACCGTCGCCGGCGCACTGCAGGTGTTCGCCCAGATCCAGGTGCTGACGCTCGGCGGGCCCGCCGACAGCACCAACGTCCTCGTCTTCTACTTCTACCAGCAGGCCTTCGCCAACCACGACCTCGGCTACGGCTCCGCGCTGGCCGTCGTGCTGTTCCTCGTCATCCTCGTGCTCACGCTGCTGCAGTGGCGGATGCGGAAGCGGTGGGTGTTCCATGAGTCGTAGGGCCAAGATCGCGTGCTACGCGGTGATGGTCGTGCTGGCCGTGCCGTTCGTGTTCCCCACCTGGTGGATGATCACGGCGTCGCTGCTGCCGGCGAACGAAGTGCTCGCGTACCCGCCGAAGCTGTTCCCGGCGTCACCCCAGTGGGAGAACTACAAGACCGCGTTCACGGACTTCCCGTTGGCGCGGCAGTACTTCAACAGCCTGTACATCGCGGTGCTCGTCACGCTCGGCACGATGTTCTTCTCCTCGCTGGCCGGGTACGCCTTCGCCCGCATCCGGTTCCGCGGCGAGAAGCTGTTCACGCTGATCCTCATCGGACTGATGGTGCCGAGCGAGGTCACGATCATCCCGCTGTTCCGGCTGGTCGACGACCTCGGCCTGACCAACACGCACTGGCCGCTGATCGTCGTCCCGATCTTCGGCGCGCCGAGCGTGCTGGCGACGTTCGTGATGCGGCAGTTCTTCATCACCATCCCCGGCGAACTCGAAGAAGCGGGCCGGCTCGACGGCCTGTCCCGGTTCGGGCTCTACCGGCGCGTCGCCCTGCCGATCGCCAAGCCCGCCCTCGCCGCGGTCGCCATCTTCACGTTCCTCAACACGTGGAACTTCTTCCTGGAACCGTTGGTGTACCTGACGGACAAGAGCATGTTCACCCTGCCCGTGGCGCTGACGCAGTACGTCGACGTCTACGGCGGCCACCTCTGGAACGTCCAGCTCGCCGCCGCGACCACCACGGTCGTGCCGGTGTTGATCGTGTTCATCATCGCGCAGCGCCAGTTCGTCGAAGGGCTCGCCCAGAGCGGCCTCAAGGGCTGACGTCCTCCGGCGGGCCGGTGCCCTCGTCCGCGCGGCCGGGCTTCGGCAGCCGGACGGTGAACGTCGACCCGGCGTCCACTTCGGACTCGACGGTGACCGCGCCGCCGTGCGCTGCCACCAGGTGGCGCACGATGGCGAGGCCGAGTCCGCTGCCGCCGGTCTGGCGGCTGCGGGACTTCTCGGCCCGCCAGAACCGGTCGAACACGTGCGGCAGGTCCGCCGCGGCGATCCCGGTGCCGGTGTCCGCCACGGCGATCACCACTTCGTCCACAGTGGACGAGACGTGGATCGTCACGAGGCCGCCGGGCGGTGTGTGGCGGACCGCGTTGGTCACCAGGTTGGAGACGACCTGGCGCAGCCGCAGCGGGTCGGCCGCCAGCCCGGTGTCGCCGTGCGCCGAGACGGTGAGCGTGACACCGGCCGCGGCCGCGCGGTCGGCGTGCGCGGAAGCGACGTGGCCGGCCAGCTCGGCCGCGTCCAGCGGCTCCGGGTGCAGCCGCAGCCGGCCGGCGTCGGCCGCGGCGAGGTCCTGCAGGTCCTCGACGATGTGCTGCAGCAGCACGGTCTCTTCGAGCAGCGACGTCGACAGCGCGCGGTCGAACGGCAGGTGCCCGTCCTCGGCGGCCTCCAGCCGGCCGCGGATGACGTTGAGCGGGTTGCGCAGCTCGTGGGCGATGTCGCTGACCATCGCCTTGCGCTGCTCCTCGATGCGTTCGCGGCGCGCGGTGAGGTCGTTGAACGCGGCGGCGAGGTAGCCGACCTCGTCGCGGGACTTCACCGGCGCCGGCCGGTCCTGCTGCGCCGCCTCGGTCAGCGCGCGCAGCGGCCGCGACAGCCGGCGCGCGACCAGCACGGTGATCGCCGCGGCCAGCACCAGCACGCCGCCGGTCACCGCGAGGATCCGGGTCAGGTTCTCCTGCGACAGCGTGAACGTCGGCAGCTGCGACCCGCCGGGGCCGAGCGTGAAGAGCAACGCGGGCGGCGCGACGTACGGCGTCAGCTGCGCGCGGCGGGCGGAGTCGACGCAGCCCTGACTGCGGCCCTGATCGGTCTCGCCGAGCGTTTCGAAGTCGAGCCCCAGCTTCACCGGCTGCTGCTTCTGGGCCTCGAGGCAGCTGTTCACGGCGTCGTTGAGCTTGGCGAGCGCGTCGGCCTCGGTCGGCGTGGCCTCGGCGAGGTCGTAGACGCCGCACTTGGCCGCGAAGTAGCGCGCGGCCAGCGGGTCGAGGCCGGTGAGCTGCGGGCGCCCGCTCGCCGCGTCCCGCACCTGGCTGGGGAAGCCGAGGTCGGTCAGGCAGGAGGCGACCTTCCGGGCGAGGCCGTCGAGGTCGCTGTGCTCGGCCGCCGACAGCCGGTACGGGCCGACCGCGCGCGGGTCGATGCCGCTGGTCCCGGCCTGGGGCAGCAGCACCGGGTCGACGTGCAGCGGGTCGACCGACGCGGTCGCCTTCACCGGCAGGGTGACCGGCGCGCCGCCGGAGTCGCCGAGGACGCGGCGGTCGAGCGTGGTCACCACGACCCGCCGGCCGGTCTGGTCCGACAGCGCCTTCAGCTTCGGCCCGACCTGGTCCCAGGTGTGGTTGGCCGCGGCGAACCCGAGCACCTCGGTGTAGATCGTCGCGTCGCCCGAGAGCGCCTGGCCCTGCTCCTGTTGGATCGCGCGGGTGGTGGTTTGCACGGCGAGCCACGCGGTCGCGGCGATCGAGCCCAGCGCGATCAGCAGGGAGACGGCGGTCAACCGGACGACGAGACTGCGCCGGAGGGGGAAGCTACGCGTCATTTTCCGCCGTCAGCTTGTACCCCACGCCGAAGACGGTACGCAGGTAGACCGGCTTCTGCGGGTCGGGTTCGAGCTTCTTGCGCAGGTTGAGGACGTGGACGTCGATGATCCTGGTGCTGACGAACCGGTCGTCGCCGCGGGTCAGCTCCAGGAGCTGCCGCCGGGTGAACACCCGCCCGGGCTGCCGGATCAGCGTCTCCAGCAGCTGGAACTCGCCCGGCGTGGTCTCCACCGGGCGGCCGTCGACCGACACCTCGTGCCGGATGGGGTCGAGCCGCAGGGCGCCGGCGCGCAACGCCGGGTCGGGCGGCTCGCCGCGGGCCGACGTCCGCCGCAGCAGCGTGCGGACCCGGGCCATCAACTCGCGGGGGCTGTACGGCTTGGTCAGGTAGTCGTCGGCGCCCAGGTCGAGGCCGAGGAGCAGGTCCTCCTCGGTCGCGCGGGCGGTGAGCATCAGCACCGCGACGTCGGACTCGCCGCGCAGGATGCGGCAGACGTCGAGGCCGTCCACCTTCGGCATCATCACGTCGAGGACCAGCAGGTCCGGCCGTTCGCGGCGGGCTTCGTCGAGGGCCGCGCGGCCGTCCGCGGCCAGCACCACGGTGTGACCTTCGCTCTCGAGGTAGAGCCGGAGGACCTCGGCCTGCTTCTCGTCGTCCTCGGCGACCAGTACACGTGCGCACACGGCGTCGAGGTTAGGCGTCCTGACACCGCCGCCACCCGATCCTGACCGGATCTTCATACGTTGAGGGCACGAGCCAGGTCTTTGTCAAAGTGTTGACCGCGGCCCCGGGCGCAGGCAAAGGTCGGATGACAAGGCTGTCGGCTTCGGGAGGCACCGGGTGCGGTATCGGTTCATGGCGGCGGTGGTCGCGACGGCGGTGATCGGGGCGCCCGCCGTCGTTTCGGCGGCTCCGACAACGTTGTCAGCCCTGGTCGGGGACCCGGCGGCCTACGTCGACCCGCTGATCGGCACCGGCCGCGGCGGCAGCTCGGTCGGCGAGATCAACAACTTCCCCGGGCCGGCGGCGCCGTTCGGGATGATGCAGTTCTCGCCGGACACCCAGGGCGCGTACGCCGGCTACCAGTACCACTCGGACCGGATCCGGGGTTTCAGCCTCGACCACGCCTCCGTCGGCTGCAACGCGTTCGGCGACGTGCCGATCCTGCCGGTCACCGGCGACGTCGGCAGCGCGCCCTGGGACCGGACCGAGCAATTCGGCCACGACGGCGAGCAGGCCGAGCCGGGCTACTACGCTGTGACGCTCGCCGACTCGGGCGTCCGGGCCGAGCTGACCGCGACGACCCGCACCGGGCTCGCGACCTTCACCTACCCGGCCGGCTCGACGCCGCAGGTGCTGGTCAAGGGCGGGGCCAGCCTGGCCGGCAACTCCGCCGCCACCTTGAAGATCACCGGCGACCGCGAGGTCAGCGGCTCGGCCACCACCGGCAACTTCTGCGGCAAGCCGAACAAGTACACGGTCTACTACGACATCGCGTTCGACCAGCCGTTCACCGCGCACGGCACGTGGGACGGCTCGTCGGTCAAGCCGGGCACCGACAGCGTCGACTCGCCGCGGGCGGGGGCGTACCTGACGTTCGGTTCGCAGACCGTGCACGCCAAGGTGTCGATGTCCTACGTGGGCGTCGACGGCGCGAAAGCCAACATGGCCGCGGAAGTCCCGGGCTTCGACTTCGCCGCGGTGCGAAAGTCCACACGGGACAAGTGGACGCAGGCGCTGGGCAAGATCCGCGTCGCCGGCCGGGACACCGCACAGCTCAAGACGTTCTACACCGCGCTGTACCACTCGCTCATGCACCCGAACACGTTCGACGACGCCGACGGGCGCTACATCGGCTTCGACGACCAGATCCGGACGCTGCCCGCGGGGCGGCACCAGTACGCGAACTTCTCCGACTGGGACACTTACCGCTCGCTCGCACCGCTGCACGCCATGCTGTTCCCGAAGGAAGCCAGCGACATGGCGCAGTCGCTGACGAACGACGCCGTGCAGGGCGGCTGGTGGCCGCGGTGGCCGATGGCGAACGACTACACCGGCCAGATGACCGGCGACAGCTCGGTCGCGCTGATCTCGAACCTCTACGCGTTCGGGGCGCGCGACTTCGACGTCAAGACGGCGTTGAAGTACCTGGTCAAGGGTGCGACTTCGGTCGACGAAACGCCTGGGGCGTACCAGGAACGCCGCGGCATCGCGGACTACGTCGCCCGCGGCTACCTGCCGAACAACGACGCCTCACGCGGCGACCACGCCCGCGTCGGCGCGTCGATCACCCTGGAATGGGCGATCGACGACTTCGCCATCGCCCAGTTCGCGCAGGGGATCGGCGACCGGGACGTCGCCCGCGAGTTCACGAAACGCGGCCAGAACTGGCAGAACATCTTCAACCCGCTGACCGGCTACCTCCAGCCGCGCGCGCAGGACGGCCGGTTCCCGGACGGCCCGGCCTACGTCCCGCCGCCGCCCGGCAAGTTCGGCCAGGACGGCTTCGACGAGGGTAACGCCGCTCAGTACACGTGGCTCGTGCCGCAGGACCCGGCCGGGCTGGTGACGGCGATGGGCGGCCCGGCTCTTGTTTCGCAGCGCTTGGACACGTTCTTCCAGAAGCTGAACGTCGGCCCGAACGAGCCGTACATGTGGGCGGGCAACGAGCCCGACTTCGGCGTCCCGTTCCTGTACAACCACGTCGGGCAGCCGTGGAAGACGCAGCAGGTCGTCCGCGAGATCGCGACGACGCTGTTCAGCGCCACTCCGGACGGCGAGCCGGGCAACGACGACCTCGGCGCGCAGTCGTCCTGGTACGTCTGGGCGGCGCTCGGCATCTACCCGGCGACCCCGGGCACGCCGGACCTGGTCGTCGCGAGCCCTTTGTTCGAACGCGCGGTGCTCAGCCTGCCGAGCGGCCGGACGCTCGACGTCCGCGCGCCCCAGGCGCCGGCGACGTATATCCACTCGCTGTCGTTGAACGGCCGGGACTGGAACCGGACGTCGCTGCCCGCCGGAGTGGTTCGCGACGGCGGCCGGCTGGACTTCTCGCTCGTGTCCACTCCGGACAAGCGCTGGGCCGCGGACTCGGCGCCGCCGTCCTATCGCGACAGTGAGAAGCCGTTCCTGGCCTCGGTGACCAACCAGGTCGTCGTCTCACCCGGCAGCACGGGGGAGGCCACGGTCAGCGGGCAGCGGCTCGGCGGGCACGACCGCGTGCTCGACGTGACGACGCAGGCACCGCCCGGGATCTCGGTGACCGGGCCGCGGCAGCTGCGGCTCGACGACCGGACCGGCGGCGGTACCGCGAAGCTGAGCGTGTCGGTGGCCGCCGGGACGCCCGAGGGCTACTACCAGGTGCCGGTGACCGTCCGCGGCGGCCCGACGTCGGTCCCGGGCTCGGTGATCGTGCTCGTCGCGCCCAAGGACGGCTTGGCGGCGGCGTATTCGAACGTCGGTATCTCCGACGACGGCGACGCGGGCTCGGCGGACATCGACGGCGCAGGGAACAGCTTGTCGCGGCAGGCTTTGGCCGCGGCCGGACTGGTGGGCGGTCGGACGTCGCAGGCGGCCGGCACGTCGTTCGTCTGGCCCGCCGCCCCGGCGGGACGGCCGGACAACGTCGTCCCGGCCGGGCAGACGATCCGGCTTTCGGGGACGCGGCTGTCGTTCATCGGCACGGCGTCGAACGGCGACCACCGCGCGTCGGCGACGGTGACGTTCACCGACGGCACCACCGCGGCCGCCGACCTGTCCTTCGGCGACTGGGTGTTCCCCGGCGGCGGCACGGACCCGGTCTTCGGCAACACCCTGGTGGCCCGCACGGACCACCGCAACCAGCCGGGTGGCCGGGGCGGCGGGGCGTCGGTCTACGCGACGACGCCGTTCGACGCCCCGGCCGGGAAGCAGATCGCGTCGGTGACCCTGCCCTCCGACGGCGACCTGCACGTGTTCGCCATCGGCCTCGCCTGAAAGCCGTCGTGAGCGGGAAACAGTGCTAGAACCCTGTTTCCCGCTCACGACGGGCGTGCGTCAGGCGGCTTGCTGGGCGTTGTAGACGTTGATCGCCGCGTCGCCGAAGTGCGGGCTGCGTTCCTCGTCCGAGTTGTCGTCGGAGTGGTAGCTCACGTTGCCGACCAGGTAGCCCCAGCCGCGGGACAGCTGCAGGTCGTCCAGCCAGGGGCCGCCGCTCGCGCCGTGGCCCTGGTCGCAGTGGATCGCCTCCTGGTCGGGCTGGAACGGCCAGATCCCCGGGCGCCACGTCGTCCCGGTGCAGTAGCGCAGCTCCTGCCCGGTGATGCCGGTGCGGGCCGGGTGCGTGTCGAACGGGTAGCCGAACTCGTAGACGTTCCAGTCGTAGCCCTGGCCGAACTTGTAGCCCTGCCAGCCGGTCACGTTGGCGACGCTGGCGCCGTTGCGCGGCCACAGCGTGATGGCCGCGAAGTCGTAGTCGCTGTCCCTGCCGTCGAAGTAGCCGGTGGGCGTCGACACGGACTTCCAGCTCCACCGGCCCAGCGGCTCACCGGAACCGGCGTAGTCCGGGACGAAGACGAAGTTGCTGTACCAGTGCTTCGCGCCGTCGGTGACGCAGTGCCCGGCGGTCCAGATCATGCTGCGGTTCGTCGAGTTGATGACGCTCGCGGTGCACTGGTGGCCGCCGTCGGGCTCGTCGAAGTACAGCTTGCCGACGGTCGTCGCGGGCATCTGGCCGTGCGCGGTCCAGACCTGCGACTGGCTGAGCGAGGTCAGCGCGTCCGGGCGCAGCTGCCCGGGCTTCGTCACCGCGGCACCCGGCGCGGACTGCGCGGCCAGGACGTGCGACTGCGGTTCGGCCCCGTGCTGCTCCGTCGGGATGTCGGCCGGCTTGGCCGCCCGCATCCGTTCGGGCGTCCACGAGCTGAGGACGTCCTTCTCGGCCGTGGCCGACCGGAGGACGACCGCGGCGGACGCCTTCCCCGGCACCGCCGGCGTTCCCGCTTGCGCCGTGCCGTGGACCAGCAACCCCCCGAGCACCACGACGGCGGCTGCGCCTGCCCATCTTCTCATCTGGCACCTCCCCTGTTCCGGACGGCGAACCCGCCCGGCAGCCAGCCTCCCGCCGCGGGCGGGGCGGCGACACTGGACCTTGGGGTTGCGCCGTTCAGGGGAGGCCGGGCGGGGCCGGCCGCGCGTCGAGCAGGCAGGCCACCGACCCGGCTTGCAGCCGCGACTCGAGCCGCAGCTTGATCAGGACGTTGCTGACGTGGAACTTCACGGTGCGCTCGCTGATGTCCAGCCGGCGGGCGATCCCGCGGTTGGAGAGGCCGTGGCCGAGCAGGCCGAAGATCTCGCGCTCCCGCCGGCTCAGCCGCTCGACGCGTTCGAAGACGCCGTCGTTCATCTGTTCCCCCTCTGCTCGCACCGAGAAGAGGGGGAACGCGCGGATTCAGATACTCAGCCGGGGGAGCCGGCGGCGCAGACCCCGATCGGTGCCGCGTGCGCGGGGTCGAGCGCGTTGCGGACGAGGTGCCACACGTTGAGGTCGTAGGCCTCGCCGATGTGGCCCACCGGGTCGAACGGGCAGAAGTCCTGGACGTACTGGTTCTTGACCCCGGGCTCGCGGACGAACGACGTCTCGGTCGGCGTCACGAGCTCGTCGTAGCGCGAGGTGATGATCGTGTAGCCGATGCCGGGCTGGGCGACCGGGCCGGTGTTCAGGGCGACGATCGCCGCGCCGCCGTCCAGCTCGTCGGCGAAGATCGGGAGGCCGAGGGTCTTGACGATCGTGTCCCACGTGCTCTTGCCGAGCAGCGTGTAGGCCAGCGTCAGGAGGCCGGACGCGTTCGCGCCGTGCGTCGGCGGGGCGATCGCGACGACCTGGCCGATTTCGCTCTGGATGCCCTGCATCTTGGCCAGGTAGAGCGACTGGAGGCCGCCTTCGGAGTGCCCGACGACGTCGACCTTGGCCGTGCCGGTGGCCGCGCGGACCTTTTCGACGAAGGCCTTGATCTCCAGCGACGACTCCGCGACCGGCTTCAGCCCGCCGACGAAGGGGAACTGCGGGTAGGCGCCGTAGGTCAGCGAGAACGTGCAGTAGCCGCGGGCGGCCAAGTCGGCCTGGAGGAAGTTGAGGTCCTCGTAGTAGGTGGCGAAGGTGCCGTGGAGCAGGACGACGGGGTTCGGGTGGGCCGCACTGGGGCGGCAGCCGAAGTCGTTGTTCCCGCCGGTGGCGGCCTGGGCCGGGACGGCCGCGCTCAGTGCCAGCACCCCCGCCAGGCCGATCGCGGCCAGCCATCGTTTCGTTCCCCGCGCCATTGCGAAGTCCTTTCGTCTGGTGGTGTGCACAGCATGCGCTCGTTGATCAACGCTGTCTGCTGGCAAAACGCGCAGAAACTTGCCGGGGCCGTTTGTGCATGGTGACAATATGGGGGTGGATGCCGTCGAGGCGCTCTTCCCGCGGTCCGGGGAGATCGCCGCCGCGATGATCGCCCGGTGCGCCGCCGAGATCCCGGCGTACCGGCTGCTGCCGGCGAGCGTGCTGGAGGGCGACCTGGTCGCGAACGCGATGGCGGTGTTCGAGCTGTTCTTGACGACGGTCGCCGAGGATCGCCGGCCCACCGAGGCCGAGCTCGCGCTGCCGATCGCGTGGGGTGCCGAGCGGGCCCGGGACGGCCTGCCGCTGGAGGCCGTGCTGCGGATCTACCCGCTGGCGGCGAGCGTGGCGTGGGAGCAGGTGCCGGGCGACCGCGCGCGGCTCGGCGCGCGGATGCTGGACTTCCTCGGCGAGGTGATGCCGCGCGTCGCCGAGGCGTACCTGCGCGAGCGTGACGACCTCGATTGGGAGCAGCGGGAGGACCGGCAGCACCTCACGGCCCATCTGCTCGCCGGCCGCCCGGTGCGTCGCCGCGAGCTGGCCGAGAGCTACGACGTCGTGGTGTTCCACCTGCCCGCGTTGCCGGCGACCGCGGACGCGCGGGCGGCGACGGACCTGGTCCGCGCGGTCCGGTCCGATTTGGACGGTCAGCCGGGCGTGCTGGTGACGTTCGAAGGGGACGGGGGAGTGCTTCTGGTGCCCGCCACCTCGTCGGCCGACGAGGTGGCGGCCCGGGTCGACCGGGTCTGCGGCCGCCCCTGCATCGCGGCCACCGCCCGCGCTTCGACGCACGCGGACATTCCCTTCGCGCATTCTTCGGCGTTGGAAATCCTCGCGCTGGCGGAGAACCTGGGGCGACCGCCGCGGCTTTACCGGCTGGACGACCTGGCGATCGAGTACCAGATCGCCCAACCCGGTCCGGCGCGGGAAGTGCTGGCCCGGGTGCTGGCGCCGCTGGCGGAGCACCCGCATTTGATCGAGGCCCTGCGTGCTTTCGTGACGTCGGGGTACAACCGCGGCGAAGCGGCGTCAGCGTTGAGTATTCACCGGAATACGCTGACGTACCGCTTGGGCCGGATCCAGCTGATGACGGGCTACGACGCGACGCAGCCGGCGGACGCGCGTCAGCTGGCCGCCGCGATGACGGCTTACGACATCGTGCGGCAGAACGGCTGATTCCCACGGGATAACGCTTGGGTCGCGTTCTCGGGGATCCGTTGCGGATCGGCCGGGCGGGCCGATTCCTGGGGGCGGACACGGAAGAAGTTGATTTCCATGAAAGCCTCCGGAATTCTCGTCGCCGTCCTGATCGGAGCGGCTGCCGCCGCGTGCGGGGTGCCGCCGGTGGTCGGGGTGCCCGTACCCGTCGCCGTCACGCCGGGCACGACGACCAGCACCGCCGTCGTCGCCGTGCCGCAGACGGTCTACGTTCCGCAACCGCCCGCGTACGTCGCGCCCACGGACACGTCGGAAGCGCACACGGTCGTCGCGTACTACGACGCCATCAACCGCCGCGACTTCGCCACGGCGTGGTCGCTCGGCGGCAGCCGCATCGCGGGCGGTGGCGGGTTCACCAAGTACGTCAACGGTTTCTCGACGACGTCGTGGGACACGCTGACCGTCACCGACGTCCGCGGGAGCACGGCTTCCGTCGTGCTGTCCGCCGTCCAGACCGACGGCAGCACCCGGACCTTCGCGGGCACCTACACCGTTTCCGGCGGCGTCATCGTCGGCAGCCACATGACCCGGACGAAATGAGCCCAGCCATGCGCCTTTTCCGAGCCACCGCCGCCCTTTCCGCCGTGCTCGCGCTCGCCGCGTGCGGGCTGCCGCGGGCGATCTCCGGGGGCGCCGGCCCGCCCGCGGTGTCCACAGTGGTCACCACCGCGCCGAGCACCCCGACCGTCACCGTGGCACCGCCGCAGACGGTGGTCGTCCAGCCGCCGCAGACCGTCGTCGTCGAGCCGAAAGGCACTTCCGGTCAGTGGTACACCCAGTCGAGCTGGATCAACGCCCAGCCGTGGATCACCATCACCCCCGCGGCCGGGCAGACGCCGTGCCAGTGGCTGCACGCGCGCGGCTACTCCTACGCGCAGGCCTACGCCGCCTGGGCGCAGAACGGCTACCCGGCCAGCTGGTCGGCCACCGGCGACGGCTACCCGTGCCAGAAGTCCTACGGCATGCAGCACTAGGGCCGGCCTAACCGTCCAAACGGGACCAGAACTCGGTCAGCGCACGCGCCACCGGGTGCGGGTCCGTCACCGGCCACCAGTGGCCGACACCGGGGAGTTCGGCGATCTCGGCACCGGCGGCCTCGCCCGCGGACCGGTGCTGCGCCGGCGTCCCGCTGGCCTGGTCGACGTCCGCGAGCGCGACCAGGGCCAGGCCGGGCCGCTGTCGCGCCTTCGCGAGGTCGCGGCCCGCCTCGGCCATCACCGGCTGGGCGGCCGACCGCAGCAGCGAGAGCACCGCCCGCCCCATGCCGTCGTCCATCCCGGCGGCCACGCGTTCCGCGGCCGGGCCGGTCATCCCGAGCGCGTGGACGACCTCCAGCCGCTGCGCCAGCGTGCCGCCGAAGATCTCCTTCACCGAGGCCTCGCCCGCCCCTTCCTGCTGCCACACCTGGGCCCGGGCGTGCCAGACGTAGCCCGGGTCGAAGAGGCCGAGCGCGTCCGACGCCCAGCTGCGGATCAGGTCCGGGCGGGTCATCGCGATCCGGGCGACGTGCGCGCCGCCCCAGTCGTGGCCGACGAGGTCGACCGGCTCCCGGAACTGCTCCAGCCGTTCGGCGAGCCATTCGCGGTAGCCCTCGACGGTGGCGGAGAAGCCGTCCGACGCGGGCACCCCGAACCCGGGCGGGGACAGCGACACCGCGTCGTCCCGGCCGAGTGCCTCGATCAGCGGTCCCCACACGCCGGTGTTCTCCGGGTTGCCGTGCACGAGTACCAGGGGAACAGACATCCTCACTCCTAAACTTGCGTGCATGTACGCAAGTAACTGTAGCAGCGGCCGCGGCCGGAGACCACCGCCGGAAGCTACGGCGTGACCGCGAACGCCGCGCGCACCGAGCGCGTCGCCTCCCGGATGAGGGCGGGGACGCCCCGGACCGGGGGCTGGGCGATGAGCTGCAGCCCGGTCCCGCGGACCAGGGCGACGACCAGCACGGCGGCCGCGGCCGGGTTCGCGTCGGGCCGGACGGACCCGTCGGCGACGCCCTGGCGGACCACGTTCGCCAGGAGCAGCCGGAAGTCGGCGTCCCGGCGGGCGAACAGCGGAGCCAGCACGGGGTCGGCGGCGATCGCCTCGCCCCACAGCTGCAGGAACGCGCGCGCCGACGGCGTCCGCCGCACGACGTTGCGCAGGTACGCCTCGACGATCCGCACCAGGTGCTCCAGGCCGTCGCCCTGGTAGGTGGGGACGTCGAACCGCTGCGCCTCGTCGAGCAGGGCTTCCAGCAGCCGTTCCCGGCTGCCGAAGTGGTGGTAGACGATGCCGCGGCTGTAGCCGGCGGCCTCCCCGACCTCCGCGAGCGTGACGGCCCGGGACCCGCTGCGCGCGATGAGCGCCATCGCGGCGTCGAGCACGCGCCGCTCGGTCTCGGCGCGTCGTTGCTCCTGCGTTCGCCTGGCCGGGCGATCGGTCATGCGTGGTGCTCCCTGAACGGCGTCGTGGTCGACGAAGTGTGCCATGGCGAGGGGTTTCCGGCGGCGCGTCGGCCGGGTCAGGCCGTGCCCTGGTGTTCGTCGCCGGTGTCGAAGAAACGGTCCACGTACTCTTCCGGCGGCAACGGGCTGTCACGCAGCAGCGAAAACACCTCGCTGCCGGACACCAGCTCTTCGTTCCCCGTGGCATAGGCCTGGGCGAGTCCCACGTAAGTCGCCCCCATTTCCTGCGCGTACTCCCGCGCTTCCGCCTCGGCCAGCGCCAGCGCCGAGTCGGCGTCGACCGCGTGCCACACCGTGACCCGCTCCTCGTACGACGGTTCGACAGCTTCGGTCCACCGGAAGACGCACCGCACCCCGTACCACTCCGTCATGCCTTCGCTCCCTCTCGGCTTCGCGGCAACCCGAACGCGGGAAACATACTGCTCGTCCGGGACGCCTAGTCCACCCAGGCGCGGACGACCTCCTCCAGCACCGTCAGCGGCAGTGGCCCGCCGCCGAGGACGACGTCGTGGAAGTCCTTGAGGGAGAACGCTTCCCCGAGCGCCTCCGCGGCGAACCGGCGCAGGCGCAGGATCTCCAGCCGGCCCGTCATGTACGCCAGTGCCTGGCCCGGGCACTCGATGTACCGGTCGGTCTCCGACTGGACCTCCACCTCGCTCAAGACCGTGTGCGTCCGCAGGAAATCGACGCACTGCGCACGCGTCCAGCCCAGCGCGTGCAGTCCCGTGTCGACCACCAGCCGCGCCGCGCGGACCGAGTCCTCGGCCACCATGCCCAGCCTCATCAGGTCGCTGGAGAACAAGCCCATCTCGTCTGCGAGCCGTTCGGAGTACAACCCCCAGCCCTCGCTGTACGCGGTCACCGGCGCGACCCGGCGCAGCTGCGGCAGGTCGGTCCGCTCCAGCGCCAGCGACGTCTCGAAGTGGTGTCCGGGGACGCTTTCGTGGAACGCCACGGACTCGGCGATGAACCGGTCGCGCGTGTGCACCTCGTAGGTGTTCGTGAAGTACGTGCCCGGGCGCGAGCCGTCGAGCGCGGGCGGCAGGTAGTACGCCGGCGCGGCGACGGGCCCGTCGGCTTCGGGGACCGCCCGCACGACGCACTCGGCGCGGGGCATCCGGTGGAACCACCCCGGCGCCGCGGCCGTCGCCCGGGCGACCGCCGCTCGCGCCGTCTCGAGCATTTCCTCGGCGTCGCGCCAGCGGAGGCTTTCGTCGGTCCGCAGCCGGCGGCGCACCTGCTCGGGGTCGGTCAGCCCGAACTCGCGGCCGCCGATCTCGGCGTACTCGGCTTCGAGCCCGGCGAGCACGTCGAGGCCCAGGTGGTGCAGCTCCTCCGGCGTGTGGCTCGTCGTCGTGTGCATGCGCGCCAACGCCGCGTAGTGCGCCGCGCCGTCTTCGAGCCAGCAGAGCCCGGGCCGGTCGTCGGGCCGGCCGTGCCCGACGACGTCGGTCGCGAGGAACTCCCGGTAGCGCGTCAACGCGGGCCGGACCACCTCCGCGACCAGCCGGTCCCGGCGCTCGCCGCGGCCGCCGGTCAGCGGCTGGGCGAACAGCTCCGCCTGGGCGAGGTACCGGTCGAGGAACGCGACGGCGTTGCGCGCGTTGCGGTCGACCGGCGTCCGGCCGGCGCGCAGGCCGTCTCCTTGGCGCTGTGCCAGTGCTTCGTAGAACGCCGGGAGCCCGGCCAGCCGGGCCAGGTAGTCCTCCTCCGCCTGCGCACCGGACGGCGTGAGCTGGGGGAGGAACGCGAGGTGGCTGATGCCGACGGCGAACATCGGGTCGGCCAGGGTGAACTCCACGACCCGCGCGTCGAGCTGGGTGATCAGGGCCTCGGCCTGCTGGACGACCACCCCGAGCGTCACCCGGTCGGGGTCCGTCGACGCCTGGGCTCGGGTGAGGACACTGGCGGCCCGGTCTCGCAGCTCCCGGTGGGCGGCTTCGGACGGATCGGCCAGCTCGGCGTCGTGGCCGGGGATGCCGACGAAGGACGCCTCCAGCGGGGTCCAGGTGGCCAGCACGTCGAGCAGTTCGTCCGCGAGCGCGGTGGCGGAGGTCATCCCGCCATTCTGTCGGCGCGGCTCGGCACCGGGCGAGCCGGTCGAGGTCGAGCTTCGCCGCGTTGCCCGAGCGCGACGATCGTGCGCGGCGGAAGAGGACTACCTGGCCCGGCTGGCCGGGCTCCCGGCGTTCTACGAGGCACTGGCACAGCGCCAAGGAGACGGCCTGCGGCGTCGACGTCGGCGCGCGAGCCGAGATGCACGCGATGAACGCGATGAACCCCGTAGTCCGCCGTCGGGGAAGTGCCCCTCCGAGGTCCCGGAGAAGCAGATGCGGAGCCTCCGGGACCTCGAGTGGCGAGCCGCCGTGCCACCGGCCACTCGACCGGGTCCGTGCTCCGACTTCACCGTCTTGACACCCGGAACCCGTGCGCTGCACTCTCGTGCGAGCTCCGAACGTATAGCAGAGCACTGCTCGCGCACCTAATACTGGTATATACCGGAATTGCCGCGCGGTCTGGCGGATTTGGCTCTGAGCTGGGCAAACTCGCGAAAATTGTTTCGGTTGATGGACGATGGTTTGGACACCCCGCTACTCCTTGGACGCATTCTTCGCTTGATACGTGCGTCATGGCGAACTCGGGTGGGACTATCGGATCGTCCCCGCCCGTGAGGTGCCGCTGAGGCAGGGAACGCCCGGCGTCGAGTGCCACCTCGTGCCGTGCGTGAGATCCGGCGTCTCCGACTTCACCGACTCGACCGTCGCCCGGGCACCTCGAGGCGCTGCGACCCCCTGGAGCGACTGATCATGTCTTCGAAACAGCATCGGCCGTGCGCGCTCGTCGCGGGCGACCTGCCGATCACGACGGTGCCTCGCACCACTGTCCTGGTGATCATGGTGTCACTCTTGCTCAGTGCGCACCTGCTCGGCGACAGTCACGAGGCCGTTCTGCTCTTGCTTCTCGCTTGTGCCGGCATGCCGGCCGGCCTTTCCGTGAATAGGCCACCAGTGCTGAATCTGCGCTTTCGGAAATTCCGGCTTGGTCTCGAGGCGGTCGGTGACATATGACTCTGCCTGCGGTCGACCGGCGGCTGCAGCGTTGGCGTCCGATGAAACGCGACAGCCTCCGGCTTCAACCCATTCGGAAAGGCGCGGCCGAGAGCGGGCCTGAGACCTTCAACTCGACCGAGAGGGTTGTGTTGAGGCCGGATGAACTGACGTTGGCGACAGTGTCCGAATTCGTGGCGATGCTTCGACTCGTGCTGAGGAAGTCCGGCTTGACGGCAGGGCAGGTCGCCGCCAAGACGTCGATTGCCCGGAGCTCTGCGTACAACCTCGTGGCCGCCACGCGAACCGGCCTTCCGGTCGATCCCTCTCAGGTGCGGCTCTTCGTGCGAGGGTGCGGTCTGCGGCAGGAGCAGATCGATGAGGTCATGCGCGCTTGGATGCGGCTGAGCGTCGACAATCGTCGACGTAAGGACGTAACCGCGGCGAACTCGGAGCAGTTGCCCCGAGCGGAAGATCTGGGTGTCGACGAGTGCATGGAGCACATTCGGCGCTCGCGTGCCGCGGGCGAACACGTTGTGGCAGCTGCCTGGGCGCGGCGGTTGACCGGAGCTCTGCTGGCCGAACGTGCTGAGCTCGACGCGTAACGAGCGGGGCCGGGAGCTGGTCGCTCCCGGCCCCGCCGGTACTAGGTCAAACTCGAACAAGGTCTCGCATCAGGATCCTTCGCCCCGTTGGGCACCCAGCGCACGTTCGCGAAGGACGCCTGGAACGCCGCGTCCGTGTACACCAGGAACGGGGTGTTGATGTGCTCGAAGTCCAGCCCGTTGTTGAAGCAGGACAACGGGATCTTGACCGTCGTCTTCGGGCCGCCCGCCAGGTCGGTGAACAGCTTCGTCGCGTTCACCTCCGAGAAGCACGGGTAGACGCAGTGCATGCTGATCACCGTCCGGTTGACCGGTGCCTGCTGCACGGTGGTGTCGAACTCCAGCGCGCCGTCCGCGTTCAGGTAGCTCCGCAGATCGTTCGTGCCCGCCGGGTTCTGGAGGTAGAACTGGGCCGCGCCCGTGCCGGTCCACGTCGCCTTCAGGCCGTCGCCCTGCACGTTGACGTCCGTCGGGACCGTGTTGATCTCCGGGTGCGAAGCCGTGCCGTCCGGGCCGATCTCCGTGCCGCCCCAGTTCGACGCCGAGCCGATGAAGCTCTTGTACGGCGCGACATCCGTGCGGTCGTAGAGCGCCAGGTCCTCGGTCGCGGTCCCGCCGCCACCGGTCGAGCCGCACGACGCCGGGCCCGGGGTCTCGTCCAGCTGGCCGATCGTGACGCGCTGGCCGCTCTTCAGGCCGTAGCCCAGCTTGAACAGCGGGTCGTAGTCCGGCGACCACGGGTTGAGCGGCGACTGGCACGCGCTCTTCGGCCACGAGTAGCTCAGCGTGCCCTGGTAGCCGTTCCCGTCCTTGCCCTTGACCAGCATGTCGGCGACGCCGCCGCCCTCGGTGCCGGGCAGCCAGGCCGCCACGAACGCGTCGGAGCGGTTGATCTCCTTGTTCATGTACAGCGGGCGGCCGCCGACGTACACGGTGACGACCGGGGTGCCCTTGCCGCTGACCTTGTTCAGCACGGCCAGGTCCTCGGGGTACAGCTTGGCCGCCTCGAGCGTCTTGCGGGACAGGTCGCCCACACCCTCGGCGTACGGCGTCTCACCGATGACGGCGATGACGGCGTCGTAACCCTTCGGGTCCACGCTGCCGGTCGCGTCGAAGGTGACGTTCGCGTCGCCGAGGTCCTGCTTGATGCCGGACAGGATCGAGGTGGCGTTCGGGAAGTCGGCGTTGGTGTTGCCGGTGCCCTGCCAGGTCAGCGTCCAGCCACCGGTCTGGTTCGAGATGCTGTCGGCGCTCTTGCCGACCACGAGGACCTTCGACTTCGGCTTGAGCGGCAGCACGTTGCCGTTGTTCTTCAGCAGCGTCTGCGACTCGCGGGCCGCGTCACGGGCCAGCCAGTTGTCCTTCAGCGCGTCGTCGGAGTTGGCGTAGGAGCGCTCCGACGGCTTCTGCGACTCGAACAGGCCGTCACGCAGCTTGACGCGCAGGATGCGGGTCACGGCGTCGTCGATCCGCGACATCGGGATCTGGCCGCTCTTGACCTGGGCGACGGTGTTGGTGATGAACGCCTTCCAGTCGGCGGGCACCATCACGACGTCGATGCCGGCGTTGATCGCCTGTGGGCACGAGGAGTTGGTGCAGCCCGGGACCTGGCCGATGGCGTTCCAGTCGGACACGAGCAGGCCGTCGAAGCCGATCTTGCCCTTGAGGATCTGGTTCATGGCCTTGTCGCTGCCGGTCAGCTTGCCCTCGTTGATGCCGAGGTCCGGGTTGGTCCAGCTGTTGAACGAGATCATCACGGTCTGGGCGCCGGCGGCGAGCGCGCCGTAGTAGCCCTGGCCGTGGATGTTGATCATGTCGGCCTCGGAGGACGGGTTGACGCCCTGGTCCTGGCCCTTCGCGGTGCCGCCGTCGCCGATGAAGTGCTTGGCGGTGGCGATCACGCCGTTGTAGGTGATGCGCTGGGTGGCGCCGTCCTGGAGGCCGTTGATGGCCTCGTAGCCGTACGAGCGGGTGATGCGCGGGTCCTCGGAGAAGCCCTCGTAGGTGCGGCCCCAGCGGTCGTCCTGCGGGACGGCGAGGGTCGGCGCGAACGCCCAGTCCTGGCCGGTGGCGCGGATCTGGCGCGCGGTCGCGTTCTCGACGTCGCGGACGAGGCAGGGGTCGTGGGCCGCGCCGAGCGCGATGTTCTGCGGGAAGACGGTGGCGCCGTAGACGTTGTTGTTGCCGTGCACCGCGTCGATGCCCCAGATGACGGGGATCTTGGTGCGGCTGCTCTTGGAGGCGTCCCAGTAGGCGTCGGCGAGGTTCAGCCAGTCCTGCTGGGTGGCGTGCTTGTTCGCGCCCGGCCACGCGCCGCCGCCGTTGAGGACGGTGCCGATGGCGTACTGGCGGACCTCGTCGGGGGTGATCGAGGTGATCTCGGGCTGCGTCATCTGCCCGACCTTCTCCTCGAGGGTCATCCCAGAGAGGATCTTGGCGATCCGCGCCTCGTCACCCGCCTTGCCCTTCAGCTGGCTGTCGACCTTGGGCCAGTCGGCGAGGGTGGGCAGGCTGTTCTCGATCTTGGCGCAGCCGTCCTTGTCCTTGGCCGGCTGGCCGATGACGGGCTGTGGCGCTTCGGCGGCTTGGGCCGGGATCGCCTGCGCGGCCCCGCCGAGCAGGCTGAGGCTCATCAAGGTGACGAGCGAACTTCGGCGCGCACGGACCCACGCGCGGGATCTTCTGGCCATGGTCTGGTCCATTCTGCGATGAACGGCGGACCGGCCGATCCTCACCGGGCGAGCGGGCGGCGTCAATAGGTTTCGAGCTAGTTATTTCTCGACATAAAATAAGACTCGCCCGGCGACGGGGTCACGCGGAGTTCCTGCTTAGCCGGTGCGGGTATCGGCGGGCAAGGTCCTTGCGGGCACGGGTTTTGCCCGTTCGTCAGGGGTGCCGGAGCATCTCGGCGATGGTCTGCACGCGGATCACGGTGATCCCGTCCCGCTGCTCGACGGCGAGCGGGTGCCCGGTCGGTTCGACCTCGATGACGGTTGGTCTTGAGGTTCAGGGTCCCGGGTTCGTAGCCGGGTAGTTCGGTCGCGAGCCAGCCGAAGTACGGCGGTTCTCCCGCGCGGCCGGGGTTGTCCCAGAGCTCTTCGGCGCGGAAGAAGTTGTCCTTGCTGACGGAGACCCAGACGCCCCACTCGAAGTCGTCGTCGGCGTCGAGAACGGGCAGGACGAGGCGGCCGCGGAGGAAGTAGTGCCGACCGTCGATGACGCAGCGTTCGGGTTCGAGGACGTCGCCGGCGCCGTCGCCGTCCTGCCAGAAGGCCGGGGCGGGTGCGCTGTAGGCGAACGGGGGCGGGGGCGGGTTCATCGCCCTGCTGCCGGCTGCCCGGCGGCAGCAAACGGCGAGCACGACCTGGCCACGAAGCGCGACGTTCTGCTCTTGCGCGAGCAAGCCGACGGCCGGCCGGGCTCTCCGCGCTGGAGCGCCTGGCCCAGGACGAGTTCCTGCTCGGAATCAAGTTCGGCGGACGAACGAGGCTCGACAACGCGTCTTCGAGCGGGGCCGGCTGACCCGGGCTCAGCCGAGGACCGAGCCCGGCAGTTCCTCGAAGATCAGCCAAGTCCGCGTCGACCGCACCCCCTCCAACGCCTGCAGCCGCTCCAAGACCACGTCCCTCAGCGTCTGGTTGTCCGGTGTTCGCACCAGCAGCAGGATGTCGAAGTCGCCACCGACCAGCGCCACGTGATCCACATACGGGATCTCGTGCAGGTCCGTCGCCATCGTGCGCCACGACGTCTGCTCCACCGTCACCATGATGTACGCCGATGTGCCCAGCCCCGCCCGGCGTGGGTCGATGCGGGCGCCGAAGCCCGTGATCACCCCCTCGGCCAGCAGCCGCTCCAACCGGGCGTACGCGTTCGTGCGCGAAATGTGCAGCTTCTCCGCCAGGGCCCGCACCGCCAGCCGGCCGTCCGCGGACAGCTCGGCCAGCATCGCGCGGTCGACCTCGTCGAGGGCGGGGGCCGTTCGTCCCGGCAGGCCGCCGTGAGCCAGCGCACTGATGGACGTTTGGTCACCCGGAGCGCCAACTGAAGGCCGTTTGTCGCTCATTCGGCCAACTCCTTGAACACCCGACCAGTAAGAACCACCATTTCAGCATCATATGTCTGCGAGAGGTGGTGCCCGTGGAAGCCCTGCTGCCGTCCACGACGCCGGTGCGGTTCGTCGCCGAGGACGGGACGCGCGTCGATCAGCACGGTGAGTACGCCGAGCCCGCGAAAGACCGGCTCAAGGCCGCCTACCGGCTGATGGTCCTGGGCCGCCGGTTCGACGTCCAGGCGACCGCCCTCACCAAGCAGGGCCGCCTCGCCGTCTACCCCTCCAGCGCCGGCCAGGAGGCCTGCCAGGTCGCCGCCGCGCTCGCGCTCCGCGACCAGGACTGGCTCTTCCCGACCTACCGCGACTCCGTCGCCCTCGTCGCGCGCGGCCTGAAGCCCGGCGAAGTCCTGACGCTGCTTCGCGGCGACGCGCACTGCGGCTACAACCCCGCCGAGACGCGCGTAGCGCCCCAGTGCACTCCGCTCGCGACGCAGACGCTGCACGCCGCCGGTCTCGCGCACGCGATGCAGCGACGCGGTGAGGACGCCGTCGCGCTCGCGCTCATCGGGGACGGCGCCACCAGCGAAGGCGACTTCCACGAGGCACTCAACTTCGCCGCCGTCTTCAAGGCGCCCGTCGTGTTCTTCGTGCAGAACAACCGCTACGCCATCTCCGTCCCCTTCGAGAAGCAGAGCGCCGCACCCGCCTTGGCGTACAAGGGGATCGGCTACGGCATGCGCTCGGAGCAGGTCGACGGCAACGACGCCGTCGCGGTCCTCGCCGTCCTCGACGACGCCGTCAAGCACGCCCGCGAGGGCAAGGGCCCGGTGCTCGTCGAGGCCCACACCTACCGCATCGACGCCCACACCAACGCCGACGACGCCACCCGCTACCGCGACGCGGACGAAGTCGCGAAGTGGCGCGAAGCCGACCCCCTCAAACGGCTCGAGACCTACCTCGAGAACGACCTCACCGCGAACGAGATCGAGCTCTGCCACGCCGAGGCCGAGGAGTTCGCCCAGTCCGTCCGCGACACCCTCAACGCCGACACCGAGCTCGACCCGATGTCCCTGTTCGACCACGTCTACGCCGAGCCGACCCGCCACCTCGAAGCCCAGCGGGCCGCCCTGCAAGCCGAACTGGAGGCCTGATGACGACCACGATGGCGCAGGCGCTCAACGCGGCCCTGCGCGACGCGCTCAAGGACGACGACCGCGTCCTCGTCTTCGGCGAGGACGTCGGCACGCTCGGCGGCGTCTTCCGGGTCACCGACGGCATCACCGCCGACTTCGGCGAGGACCGCTGCTTCGACACGCCGCTGGCCGAGTCCGGCATCGTCGGGTTCGCCGTCGGGATGGCGATGGGCGGCTTCCGCCCGGTCGTCGAGATGCAGTTCGACGCCTTCGCCTACCCCGCGTTCGAGCAGATCACCTCGCACGTCGCGAAGCTGCGCAATCGCACCCGCGGCGCGCTGGAACTGCCGATGGTCATCCGGATCCCCTACGCCGGCGGCATCGGTGGCGTCGAGCACCACTGCGACTCCAGCGAGGTCTACTACACGCACACGCCGGGCCTGCGCGTCGTCACGCCGGGCACCGCGCAGGACGCCTACGACCTGCTCCGCGACGCCATCGAGTCGCCGGACCCGGTCGTCTTCCTCGAGCCGAAGGCCCGCTACTGGTCGGGCGAAGAGGTCTCCTTCGCGCGGAAGAGCCCGGCCATGGACAAAGCCGTGGTGCGCAAGAGCGGAAAGGACGTCACGCTCATCGCGTACGGCCCGATGGTGGCCACGGCCATGGAGACCGCCGAAGCGGCGAAGGACGAAGGCTGGGACGTCGAGGTCGTGGACCTGCGTTCCTTGAGCCCGTTCGACGACGAGACCGTGACGGCGTCCGTGCGCCGCACCGGCCGGGCCGTCGTGGTGCACGAGGCCGCGGGCTTCGGCGGCTACGGCGCCGAGGTCGTCGCGCGCGTCACCGAGCAGTGCTTCCACCAGCTGCACGCGCCCGTGCTGCGCGTGACCGGGCTCGACATCCCGTACCCGGCGCCGAAGCTGGAGCGGCACACGCTGCCCGACGTCGACCGGATCCTCGACACGATCGCGCGCCTGCAGTGGAACGACACCCCGGTGGTGGCCGGTGCCTGACTTCCTGCTGCCCGACCTCGGCGAAGGCCTGACCGAGGCGGCCATCCTCAACTGGCACGTCGACGTCGGCGACACGGTCAAGGTCGACCAGATCGTCGTCGAGGTCGAGACGGCGAAGGCCGCGGTCGAGGTGCCCGTGCCGTTCGCGGGCGTGGTGTCCGCGCTGCACGGCGAGCCGGGACAGCTGCTGCCGGTCGGCGCGCCGCTGCTGTCCGTCGGCGGGTTCGCCGAGCCGGGCGTGACGACCTCGAGCGGCAGCGGGAATGTCCTCATCGGGTACGGCACCGCGCCGACAACCCGGCGCAAGCGCGCCCGCCGCGTCGAGGCGCCCGCGCCGAAGGCCAAGGCGCCCGGCGTGATCTCGCCGTTCGTCCGGAAACTGGCTTCGGACAACGGGATCGACCTCGCCAAGGTCACCGCGTCCGGCGCGGACGGCATCATCCGCCGCGCCGACGTCGAGGCGGCGCTCAAGAAGCCTCAGATCTCGGGCGGCCGCCGGATTCCGCTCACCGGGATCCGCAAGGCCGTCGCGGACAAGCTCACCACGTCCCGGCGGGAGATCCCCGAGGCCACGGTCTGGGTGGACGTCGACGCGACCGATCTGGTCGCCGCCCGCGCGGCCCTCAACGCCAAGTCCGACCGGCCGGTCAGCCTGCTCGGGCTGATCGCGCGGTTCGCCGTCGCGGGCCTGCGCAAGTTCCCGGAGCTGAACTCGCGCGTCGAAGGCGACGAGATCGTCCTGCTCGACGAGATCCACCTCGGGTTCGCCGCGCAGACCGACCGCGGCCTGGTCGTGCCGGTCGTGCGGGACGCGGGGGCGCTGTCCACGCGGGACCTGTCGGCGGCGATCGGCGACCGCGCCCGCACCGCGCGGGACGGCAAGCTCGCGCCCACTGACCTCACCGGCGGCACGTTCACGGTCAACAACTACGGCGTCTTCGGCGTCGACGGCTCCGCGGCGATCATCAACCACCCCGAGGCCGCGATCCTCGGCATCGGCCGGATCATCGACCGGCCGTGGGTGGTCGACGGCGCCCTGGGCGTGCGCAAGGTGTGCGAGCTGACGCTGGCGTTCGACCACCGCGTCTGCGACGGCGGCACGGCCGGCGGGTTCCTGCGGTTCGTCGCCGACTGCGTGGAGTCGCCCGTCACCGCCCTCGGTGATTTGTAGACGCACCGGCCGCATTGGCCGGTGGTGACGGTTTTGGCACTTACAGTGTTCGCGTGACGACTCCAGCCCAGCACGACCGGGACCAGGCGGAAGCCCGCGTGGGCCGGCTCAAGCAGGACCTGCGGGCCGGGCTGGCGACCCCGCCCGCCGACGTCGAGGCGATGGACGAGCTCGTCGCGACGGCCCACCGGCTGCTCGACGCCGAAGTGGCGTTCGACGACGCGAAGCACCGGCTCGCCAACGCCGAGCTGGAGTCGCGGCACGCGGCCACGCAGCGCGCGGTCGTGTACTACGCGGCCGCGCCGGTGCTGGTGCCGCTGGTCGCCGCGGCGCTGGTGCTGTTCGACGTGCTGTCGCCGGTGTGGCTGCTCGCGTTCGTCCCGCTGTTCGCGGCCGGGCTGTGGATCGGCTTCGGCCCGGTGCGGCGCGTCGGCGACGTCATCCGCGAGCGGACGCGCGCGGCGTGGGCGGGCAGTGCGACGGCCGGGCTGCTGGTGGCCGCGCTCATCCCGTGGTCCGGGGCGGTGGTCTGCACGATCCTGACGGCGCTGGGCGTCGCGGCCACGTGCGGGCTGCTGTGGCGGGAAAGCCGGATCCCGTGAGCCACGGCTACGCGACCTACGGCGACGATCCCGAGTTCTCGCAGGAGTACCTCGAGCCGGTCGACACCACGCGGCGCGACCTCGACGAGCTGTTCGCCGCGGTCGACGGGCTGCGCGCGGCCGTCGAGGAGACCGACGACCGCGTGCGCCGGGACGTCGCCGACCTGACCGAGCGGCTCGAGAGCGGCGGCGCGGACCGGCAGGAGGACCGCCTCGACCTGCTCGGCCGGCGGCTGGACCGGCTGCAGCAGCAGGTCCAGGCCCTGGAGCGCGCGGTCCGCGTGTCCGACGGGGTGCCGCAGGTGAACCTGGACGACGTCGGCGCGGAGACGCGCGCGCTGGCGGCGGAGGCGGCGCGCTGGGACGACCTGCACAAGGAACTCGTCACGAAGGAGCAGCGGGCGCGGTACGAGGAGGAGATCTCGCGCCTGGACGGGGTGCGCGCGGCGTTGTCGCGGTGCGACGCCGACCTGCTGGACGTGATGGGGGTCCTGGCGTCGACGGACCGCGCTTCTCGCGCCCGAGGGGACGCGGAGTCGTCGTTGCGGGCGTTGTCGACGCGGCGCCGGACGTTGCTGGACGAGGAGATCCCGGCCGCGATCGCGGCGGCGGACCAGGCGAAGCTGGCGTTGCGCGAGGCGGACGCGGTGGAGGCGCGGGTGGTCCCGCAGCTGGAGCGCGCCGAGCGAGCGTGGCACGACCTGCAGGTGCGGCTCCGGACGCGCATCACGGACGCGTTGGGGTCGAACGCTTTGCTGCCGACGTGGTTCGGTCACGCGCTGGGCGTGTCGCCGCCGGCGGGGGCCTCGGGGGACGCGTGGATCCGCACGGCGGCTTCGGTGCTGGCGTACCGGGTGACGTTCCGGATCGTGGATTCGGCGTTGCCCCTGGGCCCGCCGGCGCTGGAGGACGTGGACACGACGGAGCGGCGGTGGACCTGGCGGGCGCGCCTGGAGTCGGATCTGGACGACCTCTCGCTGTAGGCCCGGTGCGAGGGGTCGTGAGTGAGAAACAGGGTTGGTAACCAGGGTTTTCAAACACACCACCCCCCGCCGCCGGGCGGGGCGGGCGGGCGGGGGGGCGCGGCCCCGGGCGAGGGGCGGG
>NZ_JBIWPI010000002.1:0-196041 GCF_044768185.1 Amycolatopsis sp. NPDC101161 | reverse complement strand
CTGACGATTCTGAACCCCCACGCGCTGTCGCCCGGGGGGGGGGGTTGGTGAGTCAAAAACTGCTTAATACCCTTTTTCCAACCACACGACCAGCCGCGGCAGACTGCTGTCCCGGCGGTCGGGTGCGCAGCGCCGCTTCGAGTGCGCGGTGCAGCTCGCCCAGGCGCGTCTTGCCCGGCTTGCCCGGCGGGAACCTCCGCAGGAGCTCGCCGACCTCCGGCGGGGCCTGCGAGAGGGCCCACTCGATCTCAGCGGAGGCGGAACCACCCGCCAGTTCGCGGGCCAGCGCCGCCTGCTGGGCCGGGCCCACGATGTGCTTCACCTGGTGCGGCGACTCCAGCGGGTGCAAGTAAGCCGCTCCGGCCGCGCCCACCGCCGCGCGGGCCGCCGCCGCGGCCGCCGGGTCCCGAGCCTCGCCCGCCGCCGCGAGCGCGTCCCACGCCGTCGTGCGCAGCACGCGAGTGCGTGGACCTCCCGCAGCGAACTCCCGCGCGGCCGAGATCGCCGAAGCCGGGCGCGGGTCGTCGGGGATCAACGGCACCACCCGTGCGGCGCAGTCGGCGGCCCAGCCCGTCAACACCCGCAGTTCGTCAAGAGTCAGCTCCATGTGGGTGAAGCGTATCTTTGAAACGCCGGTTGAGACTTTCAGACGGCCGCCGGCCGGCGAAGAGGCCGCCGCAAGCGGTTGAACAGCTTCGCGTTGTTCAGCGCGAACACCCCGACCGTCTCCCCTTCCCGCTGCCACACCGCCGCGAACGACGACGAAGCCGGATCACCGTCCACGAAGGAAAGCGTGTCGGTCGGCAACGGGTGCCCGGCGACCTGCAAAGTCCCCGAATACTGGTCCGACCACACGTATCCGCTGGGCGTGTACGTCCGCCCGCTGTGCCCGGCCAGCAGGTTCGCCACCGCGACCGGCGCCTGCTCCGACGCGTTCGTCCAGTGCTCGTGCCGCTGTCCGCCGAACCGGGCCACGTCGCCCACGGCGACCACGGACGGCAGCGAGGTCACCAGCCCCGCGTCCGTGTGGACGCCGTTGCCGACCTTCAACCCCGAGCCGGCCAGCCACTCCGTCGACGGGGTCATCCCGACGCCCGTCACCACCACGTCGGCCGGCACCAGCTCACCGGACGCCAGCGAAACCCCGGCCGGGGACAGGCCCGTCACCTGGACCCCGCAGCGCAGGTCCGTGCCGTGGTCGAGGTGCAGCCGGGCGCACACCGCCGCCAGCTCGGGACCCAGCACCGGGGCCAGCGGCAACGGCAACGCCTCCAGGACGACCACGTCCAGACCCAGCGAACGGCACGTCGAAGCCACCTCGGCCCCGATGAACCCGGCGCCGACGATCGCCACCCGCACCCCGGGGACCAGAGCCGCGCGCAGGGCCACGGCGTCGTCGAGCGTCCGCAGCACGAAAGCGCCCTCGAACCCCGGCAGCGTGCGCGCCCGGCCGCCGGTCGCGATGACGACGCCGTCCGCGTGCACCGTACCGCCGTCCGACAGCAGAACCCGGCGGTTGGCGGGCTCCAGCGCGGTCGCCCGCACGCCGAGCCGGAAGTCCAGCGCCAGCGAGGCGAGGTCCCCGGCGTCGAGCAGCTCCAGCGACGCGGTGGAAGCGGTCCCGGCCAGGAAGCCCTTCGACAGCGGCGGCCGGTCGTAGGGCAGGTGCGTCTCTTCGCCGATCAGCACGATCCCGCCGTCGTACCCCTGCGCGCGCAGCTCCTGCGCCGCGCGGACCCCGGCGAGCGACGCGCCGACGACCGCGATGCGCCTCACGCGGCGTCCTCGCTGGCCTCGCCCCGCACGTAGACGACGCCTTCGTCGACGACGACCGCGTACGTGCGCACGGGGTCCTTCGCCGGCAGGCAGGTCGGCATGCCCGTGCGCAGGTCGAACAGCGCCGCGTGCAGCGGGCACTCGACGAAGCAGCCTTCGAGCCAGCCGTCGGCCAGGGAGGCGTCCTGGTGGGTGCACGTGTCGCCGATGGCGTACAGCTCGCCCTCTTCGGTGTGGAACACCGCGATCGCGGGCGGTCCGGGGATCCGGACGGACTCGCCCGGGGGCAGCTCGTCCACCGTGCACGCGCGAATCATGGGTCCTCCGAGACTGTTGCGCATTGGGGAACATGGACTGCGATTCGCAACAAAGTCTGAGTCCCCCGGAGGACGTCGTCAAGGGGTACGCCCGGGTAGTTTCCGTTACCCGGTAACGGGTGTTCCGGGCACGTCGAAGGCCCGTACCGAGGATGGCGGTACGGGCGCTACGACGTCCGGGCTAGTTCTCCCCGTGCCGGTAGAACGGCGTCTTGATCGGGGCGAGCGGGGTGTTGCCGAGGATCAGGTCGGCGGCCTTCTCGGCGGTCATCATCACCGGCGCGTAGATGTTGCCGTTGGTGATGTAGGGCATCACCGACGCGTCGACCACACGCAGGCCCTCGGTGCCGTGTACCCGCATGGTCTGCGGGTCGACGACGGACTTCTCGTCCACGCCCATCTTGGCCGTGCACGACGGGTGCAGCGCGGTCTCGGCGTCCTTGGCGACCCAGTCGAGGATCTCCTCGTCCGTCTCCACCGACGGCCCCGGCGAGATCTCCCCGTCGTTGAACGGGTCGAGCGCGGGCTGGTTGAGGATCTTCCGCGCCACCCGCACGGCCTCGACCCACTCCTTGCGGTCGGTCTCGGTCGACAGGTAGTTGAACTTGATCGCCGGGTGCTGCCGCGGGTCGGTCGAGGTGATCTTCACCGAGCCGCGGGTGTCGGCGTACATCGGGCCGACGTGCACCTGGTAACCGTGGCCCCCCGTGGGCGACGAACCGTCGTAGCGGATCGCCACCGGCAGGAAGTGGAACATCAGGTTCGGGTACTTCACCTCGTCGTTGGACCGGACGAACCCGCCGCCCTCGAAGTGGTTGGTCGCGGCCGGCCCGGACCGCAGGAACAGCCACTGCGCGCCGATGTAGGGCCGCTTCCACTTAGCCAGCGACGGCTGCATCGACACCGGCTGCTTGCAGGCGTACTGGATGTACACCTCCAGGTGGTCCTGCAGGTTTTCGCCGACGCCGGGCAGGTCCTTGACGACGTCGATGCCGAGCTTCTCCAGCTCGGCCGCGTTGCCGACACCGGACAGCTGCAGCAGCTGCGGGCTGTTGATCGCGCCGCCGCAGAGGATGATCTCCTTGCCGTACACCTCGGCCGGCGCGCCGCGGCCCTGCGCGTACTCGACGCCGACCGCGCGGGTGCCGTCGAAGAGGATCTGCGACACGAACGCGTGCGTCTTCACCGTCAGGTTGGGCCGGTCCATCACCGGGTGCAAATAGGCTCCGGCCGCGGACAGCCGCCGTCCGTTGCGGACGTTCCGGTCGAAGGGCGCGAAGCCCTCCTGCCGGTAGCCGTTGACGTCGTCGGTGCGCGGGTAACCCGCCTGCTCGGCGGCGTCGAAGAACGCCTGGAACAACGGGTTCGAGGCCGGGCCGCGCTCCAGTTCGAGCGGACCGTCGTGCCCGCGCCACTTCCCGTCCGGCGGGTCGGCGAGGCAGTTCTCCATCCGGTTGAAGTACGGCAGGCAGTGCGCGTAGTCCCAAGTGGACATCCCGGGGTCGGCGCCCCAGCGTTCGTAGTCCATCGGGTTGCCGCGCTGGAAGATCATCCCGTTGATGCTCGACGACCCGCCGAGCACCTTGCCGCGCGCGTGGTAGATGCGACGGCGGTTCATGTGCGGCTCGGGTTCGCTGCGGTAGCCCCAGTCGTAGAACTTCGACCCGATCGGGAAGGTCAGCGCGGCCGGCATGTGGATGAAGACGTCCCACTTGTAGTCCGACCGGCCCGCCTCCAGCACGAGGACCTTGTTCGCCGGGTCGGCCGAAAGCCGGTTCGCCAGCGCGCAGCCCGCCGAGCCACCGCCGACGATGACGAAGTCGTAGGTATCGGAAGTCATGCGTCCTCCTGGAGAACCTTATTCAGCCGTCGGCCGGCGCGAGAGTCACCGCCGGCAGGTTTGTCGCGTTTCATAGCGCCGTCCTAACCAGAATAAGGTTCTAGCCGGGCAGGGTGTCCGGGGCGTTGTCGGGCATGTGCTCGGGGCTCGTGTGCGACGAACCCCAGGTGCGGCGCCGGACGTACAGCATGATCGCACCGATGATCACGATCAGCCCGGTGACGATCACCGCGCCCCACTGGAAGTACCAGTGGTCGTCGCCGTAGACCTCGGGGCGCGGCCAGATCAGGTTGACCGTCATCGCGGCGCCGTAGACGACCGCGACCAGGTTCACCAGCGTGCCCCAGCGGCCGAGCTTGAAGTACGGGCCGTGCTCGGGACGCGGCCAGCCACCGCGCAGGCGCCGGACGAGCATCGGGCCGGTGACCATCAGGTAGGGGATGTAGAACAGGATGATCGCGGTCGAGGTCAGGATGAAGAACGCCCGCTGGTTGCCCAGGTTGATCAGCAGCACCACGATCGTCAGACCGCCGGTGAGCAGCGCCGGCAGCACCGGCGTCTTCGACCGGGGCGACACCTTGGCCATCGCGCGGCTGAACGGCAGGCGGCCGTCGCGGGCCATCGCCCACGTCATCCGGATGGCCGCGGTCTGCACGGCCAGGCAGCACACGGTGATCGCGATCGCCGAGCAGATCAGGAACGCGTCGCCGAGCCCCTCGCCGAGGGTGCTCTTGAGCAGGTACGGCATGCCGGACGTGCTCAGCTCCTTGGCGCTCAGGTCGCCGACGGCCATCATGCCGAACAGCATGATCAGCCCGCCCACGATGAACGCCGCGGTGATCGCCCGCAGGATCGCGCGGGGCGCGTGCCGGCGCGGCTGGGTGGTCTCCTCGGCCAGCGAGCCCGCGGTGTCGAAGCCGTAGAAGACGTACGCGCTCATCAGCGACGCCACCAGGAACGCCCCGAGGTACCCGAACGAGTGGCCCTCACCGGTGCCGGCGGTGTCGAAGACCAGGCCGGGACCGCGCTTGATGTGGATGGCCAGCGCGATCACGAGCAGGACGCTCGCGCCGAGCTCCACCGCGACGCCGAAGTTGTTGATCTTCGCCATCAGCTTGACGCCGATGATGTTGACGATCGTGGCGAACACGACCAGCACCAGGGCCAGGATGATGGCGTTCTGCGCGCCGCCCGGGGTCGAGGTCAGGCCGGCGTCGTCGGCGCTGCCGACGATCTGGAACGCGGTCGACACCTGCGGCAGGATGATCTGGTAGGCCACCGCGACGGCCGCCGCCGTCACGATCGCGCCGATGATCATGATCCAGCCGGCCAGCCACGACGTCGCGGGTTTCGCGATCTGCTTGGCCCACTGGTACACCGAGCCGGCGAGCGGGAACTGCCCGGCCAGCTCGGCGAAGCACAGCGCCACGGCGGCTTGGCCGACGAAGACCAGCGGCCACGTCCAGATGAAGGCCGGGCCCCCCGACCCGAAGCCGAAGAAGAAGAGCTGGAACACGCCGGTCAGGATCGAGATGTAGCTGAACCCGGCGGCGAAACTGGAGAACGACCCGAGCGAGCGCTCGAGCTCCTGGCGGTAGCCGAACTTCTCGAGTTCGGAGCTGTCTTCGGCAGCAGGCCCCCCGCCCGCCGGTATTTCCTGAGTGGTCATGGCAACGTCCTCACGTGGTGGGGGAGGGGAATTCAGCCCTTGAACCAGTGCTGCGGAACGGGATCGATGTTCTGGTAGACGTGCTTGCTCTCCTGGTACTCGGCCAGCCCGGACGGCCCGAGCTCGCGGCCGATGCCCGACTTGCCGAAACCACCCCACTCCGCCTGCGGCAGGTAGGGGTGGTAGTCGTTGATCCACACGGTGCCGTGGCGCAGGGCCCCGGCGACCCGCTGGGCGCGGGACGCGTCCGACGTCCACACGGCCCCGGCGAGCCCGTACTCGGTGTCGTTGGCCAGCGCGATCGCGTCGGCCTCTTCGGTGAAGCGTTCCACGGTGACGACCGGGCCGAAGACCTCTTCCCGGACGATCGTCATCTCCCTCGTGCAGTCGGAGAAAACGGTGGGGCGCAGGAAGAAACCGCGTTCGTACTCCGGGCCTTCGGGCCGGTTGCCGCCCGCCCGGAGCTTGGCGCCCTCCGCGAGAGCGCTTTCGATGTAGCTCTCGACCTTGGCGCGGTGCTGCGCCGAGACGAGTGCGCCCGTTTCGGTGGCGGGGTCGAGCGGGTCGCCGACCCGGATCCGGTCGGCGCGGTCGGCGAGGTCGGCGACGAACCGATCATGGATTCCATCTTGGACGATCAAGCGCGCGCCCGCCGAGCAGACCTGTCCCG
This sequence comes from Amycolatopsis sp. NPDC101161, assembly GCF_044768185.1. NCBI lineage: Bacteria > Bacillati > Actinomycetota > Actinomycetes > Pseudonocardiales > Pseudonocardiaceae > Amycolatopsis > Amycolatopsis sp. NPDC101161. Next base: position 189,769 of record NZ_JBIWPI010000002.1, on the reverse strand, counting down.
AATGGACGAACGCGGCCATCAGCGCGTAGTCGAGCGCGGTGTCGTAGTCGGCGTCGGCGAAGACCACGTTCGGGTTCTTGCCGCCCAGCTCGAGCGCGACCCGCCGGACGCCCTTCGCGGCGGCCGTCATGATCTTCTCGCCGGTCGCGTAGCCGCCGGTGAAGGAGACCAGGTCGACGCCCGGGTGCTCGACCATCGCGGCGCCGACGCGGCCGTCGCCGAGCAGCAGGTTGACGACGCCGGGCGGCGTGCCCGCCTCTTCGAGCAGGGCGACGAGCTTGATCGTGGTCAGCGGCGTGACCTCGCTGGGCTTGAGCACCACGGTGTTGCCCGCGGCCAGCGCCGGCGCGACCTTCCAGGACATCTGCAGCAGCGGGTAGTTCCACGGCGCGATGAGCGCGCAGACACCGACGGGTTCGTGCACGATCCGGCTGACGACGGTCGCGCTGCCCGCGTCGACCAGGCGTCCGGCGTCCTTGTCGGCGAGGTCGGCGTAGTAGCGGAAGACGTTGGTGACGTCGTCGATGTCGATGCCGCCCTCGCCGAGCGTCTTGCCGGTGTCGAGGCTCTCGGTGCGGGCCAGTTCTTCGCGGTCGCGGACCAGGAGGTCGGCCACCTTACGCAGTAAGGCACCGCGTTCGGTCGCGGTGGTCTGCCGCCACGGGCCCTCGTCGAAGGCCCGGCGGGCGGCGTGCACCGCGGCGTCGACCTCCTCGCGGCCGGCTTCGGCGACGGTCTCGATGACCTCGCCGGTCGCGGGGTTCAGCACATCGAACATGCGGCCCCTTCCCAGATCGGTAGTGGCTGCTTCGCGTCCAGAGTGCGTACATTTGTACGCGAAGCGTGTACAGATGTCCACAAGGGGGTTCGACACCGATGTCGCACACCGAACCGGCCGCGGCCCGGCGCCGCGGTCCGAACGACCCGGAACGGCGGGCGCGGATCGCCCAGGCGGCGATCGAGGTCGTCGCCAAGCGGGGGATCGACGGGGTCACCCACCGGGCCGTCGCGGCGGCCGCGGGGGTGCCGCTGGGCTCGACGACCTACCACTTCGCCACCCTGGACGACCTGCTGGAAGTCGCCCTGCACGAGGCGGCGGAGAAGAACGTCCACGCGCTGAAGGAGTGGGAGTCCGCGCTCCCGCCGGACGCCGACTTCGCCGCGGCGCTGGCCGATCTGGTCATGGGCTACATCAACGAGCAGTACCGGGACACCGTGGTCGAGTACGACCTCTACGTCGCGGCGCTGCACCGGCCGGCGCTGCGCAAGGCGAGCGCGGCCTGGGACGACGCCCTGATCGCGTTCTTCGGCTCCCGCACCGACCCGCTCACCGGCCGGCTGCTCGCGGGGTTGTTCTGCGGCCTCCTGATGCAAGCCGCCCTCGCCGACCCCCGGCCCACCCGCGAGGAGATCGAAACGCTGTTCCGGCGGGCGATCGAGGGGCCGTCGGCCCGGACTTGTTGACAGCCGTGCCGGGCGGCAGTCACTCTGTTCCGGAGTGAGCAACAAGACGCGTTCTGCGCAACTCCCGAACTGATCCGCGGAGAGGACCACGCCGGTGACCGCAATCGATCTCCCGCCGAGCCTGCTCGCCACCCTGCCCGGCTCCGCCTACACCGACCCGGCGGTCTTCGCGGCCGAGCAGGCGAAGATCTTCGAGGCCGACTGGTTCTGCGCCGTGCGCAGCGCCGACCTCGCCGGGCCGGGGGCGTTCGAGACCGTCCAGGTCGGCAAGGAGAGCGTCCTCGTCTCCCGGGGCCGGGACGGCAAGCTCAACGCCTTCCTCAACGTCTGCCGCCACCGCGGCGCCCGGCTGTGCACGTCCGAAAGCGGGGCGGTGAAGCGCGCCTTCCAATGCCCGTACCACGCCTGGACCTACGGCCTCGACGGCAAGCTGATCGCCGCGCCCAACCTCACCGGCATGCCGGACGTCGACCGCACCGAGTTCGGCCTCACCAAGGTCCACCTGCGGGAGTGGCTCGGCTACGCCTGGGTCTGCCTGGCCGACGAGCCGCCGTCGTTCGAGGAGACCGTCGTCGGCGCGGTCACCGAACGGCTCGGCGGCCCGACCGAGATCGACGCCTACGGCATCGACGGCCTGGCGCTGGGCAAGCGCATCGAGTACGACGTGAAGGCGAACTGGAAGCAGATCATCGAGAACTTCATGGAGTGCTACCACTGCGCGACGATCCACCCGGAGCTCACCGAGGTGCTCCCGGAGTTCGCCGACGGCTACGCCGCGCAGTACTACGTCGGCCACGGCGCCGAGTTCGGCGGCGAGATCAAGGGCTTCACCGTCGACGGCTCCGAAGGCGTCGACCGCCTCCCCGGCGTCACCGAGGCTCAGGACCGCAAGTACTACGCGATCACCATCAAGCCGGGCGTGTTCGTCAACCTCGTCCCCGACCACGTCATCGTCCACCGGATGTTCCCGCTGGCCCCGGACCGGACGCTGGTGCGCTGCGACTGGCTCTACCTGTCCGAGGTGGTCGAGTCGGGGCGCGACCTGACGCGGTCGGTGGAGTTGTTCCACCGCGTCAACCTGCAGGACTTCGAGGCGTGCGAACGCTGTCAGCTCGCGATGGACTCGCGCTCGTACGCCAACGGCGGGGTGCTCGTGCCGAGCGAGCACCACATCGGCGCCTTCCACGACTGGGTGCGGACGAGGCTGGCGGTCTAGATCAACGCGCGGATGGCGGCCTCGAAGCCGGCGACGTGCGCATGCGTCAACGCGGCGGCCTTCTCGCCGTCGCCCTCGATGATCGCGGTCAGGAGCGGGATGTGCTCGTCGACGTGGCCGGCCATCCCGGACAGCCGGGGCACGAACACGCACCAGATCCGGGTCGCCAGGTTGTCGTACCGGATCAGCGTGTCCTCGAGGAACGGGTTGTGCACGCACGCGTAGATCGCCCGGTGCAGGGCGAGGTCGGTGCGCAGCAGTTCGGCGTTGTCCGCGTCCGGGACACCGGCGTCGAGCTGCGCGCGCAGCTCGGTCAGGGTCGCCCGGTCGGCCGCGGTCGCCCGCTCGGCCGCGGCGGCCGTCGCCATCGGTTCGAGGGTGCGCCGGACCTCGGAGATGTGCGCGAGGTCGGAGATGTTGACGTCGGTGGCGAACGTCCCGCGTCGCGGGTAGGCGACGACCAGCCGCTCGGACTCGAGGCGCTTCAGCGCTTCGCGGATCGGCGTGCGGCCCATGCCGAGCGCGGTGCCGAGCTCCTCCTCGTTGATGGGGGAGCCGGGCCGGATGTCGAGCATGACCAGGCGATCACGGATGAAGCGGTACGCCTGTTCCGCCAGCGATGGGGGATTGACCTGCGGGTGCATGGCGCTTAGCCTACATCGACGATTGATATATCAGAAGTCGACCAGACGGAGTCGGAATGACCGCGACGATCGACCAGCACGTGCTCAACCGGTCCCTGGCCGACTACGACCCGGCGGTCGCCGAAGCGATCGGCGCGGAGCTGCACCGGCAGCAGTCGACGCTGGAGATGATCGCCTCCGAGAACTTCGCGCCGCTCTCCGTGCTGCAGGCCCAGGGCTCGGTGCTGACGAACAAGTACGCCGAGGGCTACCCCGGGCGGCGCTACTACGGCGGCTGCGAGCACGTCGACGTGCTCGAACAGCTCGCCATCGATCGCGTGAAGGCGCTGTTCGGCGCAGGGTTCGCCAACGTCCAGCCGCACTCCGGCGCCCAGGCGAACGCGGCCGCGATGGCGGCGCTCCTCAAGCCCGGCGACAAGATCCTCGGCCTCTCGCTGGCCCACGGCGGCCACCTGACGCACGGCATGCGGATCAACTTCTCCGGCCTGCTCTACGACGTCGCCGCCTACGAAGTGTCCGAAAAGGACTACCGCGTCGACCTGGCCGAGGTCGAGCGGCTGGCGAAGGAGCACCGGCCGAAGGTGATCATCGCCGGCTGGTCGGCCTACCCGCGTCAGCTCGACTTCGCCCGCTTCCGCGAGATCGCCGACGAGGTCGGCGCGTACCTGATGGTCGACATGGCCCACTTCGCCGGGCTGGTCGCCGCCGGGCTGCACCCGTCGCCGGTGCCGCACGCGCACGTCACGACGACCACCACGCACAAGACCCTCGGCGGCCCGCGCGGCGGCGTGATCCTGACGAATGACGCAGGCCTGGCGAAGAAGGTCAACTCCGCCGTCTTCCCCGGCCAGCAGGGCGGTCCGCTCGAACACGTCATCGCGGCGAAGGCCGTCGCCTTCAAGATGGCCGCCGAGCCGGAGTTCGTGGAACGCCAGCAGCGCACCCTGCGCGGCGCGAAGCTGCTGGCCGAGCGGCTCCTGGTGGAGGACGGTATCTCCGTGCTGACCGGCGGCACCGACGTCCACCTCGTGCTCGCCGACCTGCGCGACTCCGAACTGGACGGCAAGCAGGCCGAGGACCGGCTGCACGAGGTCGGCATCACCGTGAACCGCAACGCCGTCCCGTTCGACCCGCGGCCGCCGATGGTGACGTCCGGCCTGCGGATCGGCACCCCGGCCCTGGCCACCCGCGGGTTCGGCGACGGCGAGTTCCGCGAGGCCGCCGACGTCATCGCCGAGGCGCTGCGGCCCGGTTTCGACGCCGAAAAGCTCCGCGCCCGCGTCACCGCGCTCGCCGAAGCGTTCCCGCTGTACCCGAGCCTGGGAGAGACCCGATGACCCGCACGCCCGGCGCGGACCTGCCGGACCACCCCGACTTCCTCTGGACCGACCCCGAACCCAAGCCGGCCTACGACGTCGTTGTCGTGGGTGGCGGCGGGCACGGCCTCGCGACCGCGTACTACCTGGCCAAGGTGCACGGCATCACCAACGTGGCCGTGCTGGAGAAGGGCTGGCTCGCGGGCGGGAACATGGCCCGCAACACCACGATCATCCGCTCCAACTACCTCTGGGACGAGAGTTCCGGCATCTACGAGCACTCCCTCAAGCTGTGGGAAGGGCTCGAAGAGGACCTCGGCTACCCGATCCTGTTCAGCCAGCGCGGGGTGCTCAACCTGGCGCACAGCCTGCAGGACGTCCGCGACAGCGTCCGCCGCGTCGAGGCCAACAAGCTCAACGGCATCGACGCCGAGTGGGTGGACGCCGACGGCGTCAAGGAGATCTGCCCGATCGTCAACACCTCGCCGGACGTCCGCTACCCGGTGCTGGGCGCGACTTTCCAGCCGCGCGCGGGCATCGCGAAGCACGACTACGTGGCCTGGGGCTTCGCCCGTGCCGCGCACGAACTGGGGGTCGACCTCATCCAGAACTGCGAGGTCACCGGGATCTCCACAGTGGACGGCCGGGTCACCGGGGTGGACACCAGCAGGGGCCGGATCGCCGCGGGCAAGGTCGCGCTGTGCGCGGCCGGGCACACCTCCGTGCTCGCGAAGATGGTCGGGCTGGACCTGCCGCTGACGTCGCACCCGTTGCAGGCGCTGGTGTCGGAGCTGCTGGAGCCGATCCACCCGACGGTCGTCATGTCGAACGCCGTGCACGTCTACGTTTCCCAGGCGCACAAGGGCGAGCTCGTGATGGGCGCCGGCATCGACAGCTACAACGGCTACGGCCAGCGCGGCTCGTTCCACATCATCGAGCAGCAGATGGCCGCCGCGCTGGAGCTGTTCCCGGTGTTCGCGCGGGCGCACCTGCTGCGGACGTGGGCCGGGATCGTCGACACCAGCCCGGACGCGTCGCCGATCATCGGCCTGACCCCGGTGGAGAACCTGTTCCTCAACTGCGGCTGGGGGACCGGCGGCTTCAAGGCAACCCCCGGCGTCGGCGACGTCTTCGCGGCGACCATCGCGCGCGGCAAGCCGCACGAGTACGCCGAGCCCTTCGCCCTCGACCGGTTCACCACCGGTGCCCTCGTCGACGAGCACGGCGCCGCCGCCGTCGCGCATTAGGAGCCTCAGATGCAACTCATTCCCTGCCCCTGGTGCGGGCCCCGCGAAGAAGCCGAGTTCCACTATGGCGGCCAGGCGCACGTCGCCTACCCGGCGGACCCGTCGGCACTGTCCGATGAGGAGTGGGCGAAGTTCGTCTTCTTCCGCGACAACCCGAGCGGGCCGTTCGCCGAGCGCTGGAGCCACTCCGCGGGGTGCCGACGGTGGTTCAACGCCGTCCGCGACACCCGCACCCACGACCTGAAGGCGGTCTACCGCCTCGACGAGCCCCGGCCGGTGATCTCATGACCCGGCTGTCCGGCATCCCGCTGAAGTTCACCTTCGACGGCCGCGAGCTGACCGGCTTCCTCGGCGACACCCTGGCTTCCGCGTTGCTGGCCAACGGCATCCACCAGGTCGCGACCAGCATCAAGTACGGCCGGCCGCGCGGCATCGTCGGCGCCGGTGTCGAGGACTCGAACGCCCTGGTGCAGATCGAAGAGCCGTTCCCGGAGCCGATGCTGAGCGCGACGACCCTCGAGCTGTACGACGGCTTGGTCGCCCGTGGCCTGCCCGGTCAGGGACGCCTCGCCACCGAGCCGGATCCGGCGCGGTACGACGCCAAGCACGCCCACTGCGATGTCCTGGTCATCGGGGCCGGACCCGCCGGACGCGCCGCCGCTGCCGCTGCGTCCGGCCTGGTGCTGCTCGTCGACGACCAGCCCGGCGGCGAGGCTCCCGAAGGCGTCCGGTTCCTTTCGCGCACGACGGCGTTCGGGGTCTACGACGACGGGTTCGTGCTGGCCCTGGAACGCCGGGGCGAGCCCGCGGCGCCCGAGCGCGTCTCGCGTCAGCGCGTGTGGCGGATCCGGGCGAAGCGGATCGTCATCGCGACCGGCGCCCACGAGCGGCCGATCGTCTTTCCGGACAACGACCGTCCCGGCATCATGCTCGCTTCGGCCGCTCGCACGTACCTGAACCGCTACGGCGTGCTCGCCGGGCGGCGCGTGGTCGTGTTCACCACCAACGACTCCGCGCTCGACGCCGCTTCCGACCTGGCCGAAGCCGGGGCCGAGATCGTGCGGATCGTCGACGCCCGTGAGGGCTACGGCGTCATCGGCACCGACGGCGACCGCGACGGCCACATCGCCGCCGCGCACATCGCTCCACTGGGATCGACGGAGGGGGAGCGGGTCGAGTGCGACCTGCTACTCGTGTCCGGCGGCTGGAACCCGGCCGTGCACCTGTTCAGCCAGGCCCGCGGCAAGCTCCGGTACGCCGCCGAGCTGGGCGCGTACGTCCCGGACGGCGACCTGCCGACGGTGAGTGTCGTCGGCGCCGCCGCCGGTGAAGGCCTGCCGGAGGCGAAGATCCTCTGGCAGGTGCCCGCGCCGGAGTCCGAAGTGGACACACGGTTCGTGGACCAGCAGCGCGACGCGACCGTGTCCGACGTCCTGCGCGCGACCGGCGCCGGGCTGCGGTCGCTGGAGCACATCAAGCGCTACACGACGATCGGCACCGCGCACGACCAGGGCAAGACGTCCGGCATGCTCGCCGCCGGCATCACCGCCGAAGCCCTCGGTGTCGACCTGTCGACCCAGCGCCCGACGACGTTCCGGCCGCCGTACACGCCGGTGCCGTTCGCCGCGCTGGCCGGGCGGGACCGCGGTGCGCTGCACGATCCCGTGCGCGTCACGACGATCCACCCGTGGCACGTCGAGCACGGCGCCGAGTTCGAGAACGTCGGCCAGTGGAAGCGGCCCTGGTACTACCCGTGGCCCGGTGAGTCGATGCCCGACGCCGTCCGGCGCGAATGCCGCGCGGCCCGCAACGACGTCGCCGTCATGGACGGGTCCACTTTGGGCAAGATCGACGTCCAGGGCCCGGACGCCGGCTGGTTCCTCGACATGCTCTACACGAACATGATGAGCACCCTCAAGGTCGGCCGGATCCGCTACGGCGTGATGTGCGGCGTCGACGGCATGGTGCTCGACGACGGCACGGTCATCCGCGTCGGGGAGAACCGCTTCCTGGTCACCACGACGACCGGCAACGCGGCGATGGTCCTCGAGTGGATGGAGGAGTGGCTCCAGACGGAGTGGCCGCACCTGCGCGTTTTCGCGACGTCGGTCACCGAGCACTGGACCACGCTCCCGCTGGTCGGGCCGCGCTCGCGGGAAGTGCTCGGCCGGTTGGCCCCGGACCTCGACGTCTCCAATGAGGCCTTCGGGTTCATGACCTGGCAGGACGCCGAGGTCGCCGGGCTCGCCGCGCGGGTCTGCCGGATCAGCTTCTCCGGTGAACTGGCCTACGAGATCAACGTCCCGTCGTGGCACGGACCCGCGCTCTGGCAGTCCATAGTGGACGAAGGAGCGACGCCGTACGGCACCGAGACCATGCACGTCCTGCGCGCCGAAAAGGGCTACCCGATCATCGGCCAGGACACCGACGGCACGGTCACCCCGCAGGACCTCGGCATGTCCTGGGCGGTGTCCAAGAAGAAGGCCGACTTCATCGGCAAGCGCAGCTTCGCCCGCGCCGAGAACAACCGGCCCGACCGCAAGCACCTGGTCGGTTTGCTCCCGGTGGATCCGTCGGTGCTGCTGCCCGAAGGCTCGCAGATCATCGAATCGGAGACGGTGCCGGAACCGCCGGTGCGGATGCTCGGCCACGTCACCTCCAGCTACGACAGCGCCGCCCTCGGCCGCACTTTCGCCCTCGCCTTGGTGCGCTCGGGTCGCGCGCGCATCGGCGAGACGCTGTACGTGCCGGTCGGGGACCAGGTCGTGCCGGTGACCGTGACCGAATCCGTGCTCTTCGACAAGGAAGGAGCCCGCCGTGACGGTTGACGCGGTCGAAGAACCGTTCCGCACCCAGCTCACCGTGCGCCTCCGGGAAGGCGAGACGCTCCTCGGCGTCGCCCTGCCCGGCCCGTGCCGGTACACCACCGGCAACGGCGTCGACATCCTCTGGATGGGTCCCGACGAATACCTCGTGCTCGCCGAACCCGGCCGCCAAGCCGAGCTGGAAGCGGTACTTTCCCGGGAAAGTGACGCCGTGGTGGACGTCTCGGCGCAGCGCAACGCCGTTCGGCTGACCGGCTCGCACGCGGCCGACGTCCTGGCGCACGGGTGCTCGATCGACCTGGAGGCGTCGCCGCCGGGAACGTGTGTCCAGACCCTGCTGGCCCGCACCGGGATCGTGCTGGTGGTCCGGGAAGAGGGCTTCACGATCCTCGTGCGGCAGTCCTTTTCGGACTACTTCCACGCCTGGCTGGCCGACGCGAGTCTGGAGTACGTCTCGTGACCTTCACCCTGACGCTCAAGTGCCCCGAACGTTCGGGCATCGTCCACGCCGTCACGACGTTCCTCGTCGGGCAGGGCTGCGACATCGTCGAGCACCAGCAGTTCGACGACGACGTCCGCGGCTCGCTGTTCCTGCGCACGTCGTTCACGTCCGCCGAAGAGACCACTGTGGACGACCTGACCCGCGCCTTCGCCCCGGTGGCCGGCGACTTCGGCATGGAGTTCGGCTTCTCCGACGGCACGCCGCCGCGGATCCTCGTGATGGTCTCGAAGTTCGGGCACTGCCTCAACGACCTGCTCTTCCGCTGGCGCGCGGGCGGCCTCGGCGCGGAGATCGCGGTGGTCGTCTCGAACCACGAGGACCTGCGGCCGATGGCCGAGGCGGCCGGCGTGCCGTTCGTGCACGTCCCGGTCACCCCGGACACCAAGCCGGAGGCCGAGCAGCGGCTGCTCGACCTCGTCGGGGAGTACGAAGCGGACTTGATCGTGCTCGCCCGGTACATGCAGGTGCTGTCGAACGAGCTGTGCCAGAAGCTCGAAGGCCGCGCGATCAACATCCACCACTCGTTCCTGCCCGGGTTCAAGGGCGCCAAGCCCTACCACCAGGCCTACGACCGCGGCGTCAAGTACGTCGGCGCGACCGCGCACTACGTCACCCCCGACCTCGACGAGGGCCCGATCATCGAGCAGGAGGTGCAGCGCGTCGACCACACGTACTCGCCGCGCGAGCTCGTGACCGTCGGCCGTGACGCCGAAGCCCTCGCCCTCTCCCGCGCGGTCCGCTGGCACTGCGAGCGCCGCGTCCTGCTCAACGGCAACAGCACCGTCGTCTTTCGTTAGGAGCCCGCCATGACCGCACCGCGAGTAGTGATCATCGGCGCCGGCATCGTCGGCGCGAACCTCGCCGACGAGCTGACCGCCCGCGGCTGGACCGACGTCACCGTGCTCGACCGGGGCCCGCTGCCGCGCACCGGCGGGTCCACTTCGCACGCGCCCGGCCTGGTGTTCCAGACCAACGCGTCGAAGGCGATGACGGACTTCGCCCGCTACACCGTCGAGAAGCTCCTGGAGCTGGACTGCTTCCTCCAGGTCGGCGGCATGGAGGTGGCGACGACCCCGGAGCGTTGGGAGGACCTCAAGCGCAAGCACGGCTGGGCGACGTCGTGGGGCGTCGAAGGGTCGCTGATCGACGCCGCCGAATGTGTCGAACGCTGGCCGCTCCTGGACGGTTCGCGGATCTTCGGCGCGCTGCACGTCCCCACCGATGGGCTCGCGCGGGCCGCCAAGGCCGTCGAGGTGCTGGCCGCGCGGGCGGGCTCGCGCGGCGCGAAGTTCATCGGCTCCACGCGCGTGACCGACGTCCTGCAGGAGGGTGGGCGCGTCACCGGCGTCCGGACCGACCAGGGCGACTTCCCGGCCGACGTCGTCGTGTCGTGCGCCGGGTTCTGGGGCCGTGAGATCGGCGCGATGGTGGGCATGGACGTCCCGCTGCTGCCGCTGGCCCACCAGTACGCCAAGACCGGACAGGTCGCGGAACTCGTGGGGCGCAACACCGAAGAGGTCGAGGCGAGCCTGCCCATCTTGCGGCACCAAGACCAGGACCTGTACTTCCGCGAGCACGTCGACCGGCTCGGCATCGGCTCCTACGCGCACCGGCCGATGCCGGTCGAGGAGTCCACATTGGACCCGGCGGTGACCGAGACGGCCATGCCGTCCATGCTGCCCTTCACCGAGGACGACTTCGCGCCGTCGTGGGAACAGAGCCAGCTGTTGCTGCCCGCTCTGCGTCAGACGAAGGTGGAGGAGGGCTTCAACGGCATCTTCTCCTTCACCCCGGACGGCCAGTCGCTGGTCGGCGAGTCGGCCGACGTCCGCGGGTTCTGGCTCGCCGAGGCGATCTGGGTGACGCACTCCGCCGGCATCGCGAAGGCGGTCGCCGAGCTGCTCGTCGACGGGCATTCCGAAGTGGACACCCATGAGGTGGACGTCCACCGCTTCGAAGACGTCCAGCTCGCACCGTCCTATGTGTACGAGACGGCGCAGCAGAACTTCGTCGAGGTCTACGACATCCTGCACCCGTTGCAGCCCAAGCTTTCCCCGCGTGACCTGCGCGTGACGCCGTTCCACGTCCGCCAGCGCGAGCTGGGCGCGGTGTTCCTGGAGGCGGGCGGCTGGGAGCGGCCGCACTGGTTCGAGGCCAACGCGCCGCTGCTGAAGAAGCTCCCGCACGACGCGCTGCCGCCGGCGCGGGACGCGTGGTCGGCGCAGTTCCACTCGCCGATCGCGGCGGCCGAGGCGTGGCACACGCGCAACGGTGTCGCGCTGTTCGACATGACGCCGTTGAAGCGCGTGGAGATCAGCGGACCCGGATCGCTGGAGTTCCTGCAGTCCTTGACGACCAACCAGCTCGACAAGTCGGTCGGCTCGGTCACCTACACGCTGATGCTCGACACCGCCGGCGGCATCCGCAGCGACGTCACGGTCGCGCGGCTCGAGCCCGAGGTGTTCCAGGTCGGGATCAACGGCGGCATCGACGTCGACCACTTCGTCAAGCACGCGCCTCCCGGGGTGCAGGTGCGGGACATCACCGGCGGGACGTGCTGCGTCGGCGTCTGGGGCCCGCTCGCGCGGGACCTCGTGCAGCCGCTGTCGCGCGAGGACTTCTCGCACCAGGGCCTCAAGTACTTCCGGGCGCGCAAGGCTCGCATTGCCGGGGTGCCGGTGGTCGCGATGCGACTGTCCTATGTGGGCGAGCTGGGCTGGGAGATCTACACCAGCGCGGACAACGGCCTGCGGCTGTGGGACGCGCTGTGGGCGGCCGGGCAGCCCCTCGGCGTCATCGCGGCCGGGCGGGCGGCGTTCAACAGCCTGCGGCTGGAGAAGGGCTACCGGCTGTGGGGCACCGACATGACCACCGAGCACGACCCGTACGAGGCCGGCGTCGACTTCGCGGTGCGCCCGGCGAAGGGGGAGTTCCTGGGCCGGGACGCGCTCGAGGGCCGGACGCCGTCGCGGCGGTTGCGGTGCCTGACGATCGACGACGGCCGCACGGTCGTGCTGGGCAAGGAGCCGGTGTTCGTCGACGGCGTGGCCGCGGGCTACGTCACGAGCGCGGCGTACGGGTACACCGTCGGGCGGCCGATCGCCTACGCGTGGCTCCCGGCGTCGGCGGACATCGGCAGCGGCGTGGAGATCGAGTACTTCGGCCGCCGGGTCGCGGCCACCGTGGCCGCCGAGCCGCTGGTCGACCCCGGCATGGAACGGATCCGGCGGTGAGCCATGCGTGACCAGATCATGAGCGACTTCCTCAAGAGCCTCGCCTCCGACGCCTCCCCGGGCGGCGGCGCGACGGCGGCCCTGCACGTCGCCCAGGCCGCGGCCCTGGCCGGCCGGGTTTCCGGCGCCCGCGAAGCCGGGGCGCTGAGCATGCACGCGCTGCGGCTGGCGGAGAAGGAGGCCCACGCGGCGGCCGTCCTCAGCCGGGCGCACCGGCTGCCACCGGGCGCGGCGCGGGACTCCGCGCTGGCCGAAGCCCGCCGGTGCGCGTGCGTCCCGGCGGCCGAGGTGATCACCGCCGCGGCGGCGGTGCTCGACCTGGCGGACCGGGTGCCGCCGGACCCCTGGGTGGCCGCGGACCTGGCGGCCGTGGCGGAAGCGGCCCGGGCGGCGGCGGTGACGGCCGGGCTGGTCATCGAGATCCACTCCGGCGTGGCCCCACCCGAGGTGGCGGCGGTGAGCGAGCGCGCCGACCGCCTGACGGCCGGCATCCGGGAGGCGGTGCTGCTGGTCAGCCGGGGGTAACGTCGGTCACGTCGGCTCGGCTCCGGTCCCGTCCCGGGTACATCCACAGCAAGTCCATGGAAGCGCGCCAGGAAATTCTCAGGAACGGGGCGTTTCCTGGAACGGCCGGAGGCTTGTCGAGGGCTGGAGCTGTGCATGAGCGAGTACGACCGAGGACCGCGGGGCGGCGGCGAGTACCCGTACGGCTACGGCCAGGGCGAATACCCGCAGGGCCAGGGCTACTACGACCAGCAGCCCTACGACCAGCCCCGTGACCAGTGGGGCCGCCCGTACCCGCCGCAGTACACGCAGCCCCAGGGCTACTACGGCCGGCCGGGTGCCCCCTACGGCTATTACGGCCATGAAGGTGCCCCTCAGGGCTTCCCGCCGCCCGTTCCGCAGCCGCCGCGCCGGCGGCCCGTCCGCGCGCTGGCGTTCGCCGTGGTCGCGGTGGCCATCGCCGTGGTCGCGGGGCTCGGCATCGGGCACCTCATCTCGGCCTCGACCAGTTCGAACGCCGGCGGCAACCAGAACTTCGGTTTCTCGGGGCAACCCAGCTCGTCGCAGACGGTGCTCGACGCCAGCGCCGTGGCCGCGAAGGTCGACCCGGCGATCGTGAACGTCAACACCGAGCTCGGCCTGCAGGGCGCGGCCGCGGCGGGCACCGGGATCGTGCTCACCCCGGACGGCGAGATCCTGACGAACAACCACGTCGTCGCGGGCGCGACCAGCATCAAGGTGACCAGCATCGGCACCGGCGACACGTACAAGGCGCACGTCGTGGGCTACGACCGCAGCGAGGACATCGCGGTGATCCAGCTCGACGGCGCCTCCGGCCTGCCGACGGCGAGCATCGGCGACTCGGGCACGGTCAAGGTCGGCGACCAGATCCTCGGCCTCGGCAACGCGGGCGGCAAGGGCGGCGACCCGGTGCCCGCGCCGGGCACGGTGACCGCGCTGGACCAGTCGATCACGGCGTCCGACGAGTCGAGCGGGTCGTCCGAGCAGCTCACGGGCCTGATCCAGGTCCGCGCCAACATCGAGTCGGGCGACTCCGGCGGGCCGCTGGTCAACGCGGACGCGCAGGTCATCGGCGTGGACACGGCCGCGTCGACGGGCTACCAGCTCAACGGCCGCCGCAGCGGCGGCGCCGGGCAGGGGTTCGCGATCCCGATCAACCAGGCGGTCGACATCGCCCACAAGATCGTCGCGGGCACGGCGACGGACAAGATCCACATCGGCAAGACGGCGTTCATCGGGGTCTCGGTGGCGGACGGCCAGGGCGGTGCCCAGGTCCGCGAGGTGGTTTCCCGCGGCCCGGCGCAGCAGGCGGGCTTGACGGCGGGAAGCGTGATCACGGCGATCGACGGCAAGCCGATCGACTCGGCGACGACGTTGACGAACGTGATGGACACCCACCACCCGGGCGACAACCTGACGTTGACGGTGACGGACGCGTCGGGCGGGCAGCAGCAGCTTCAGGTGACGGCGGCCGAGGGGCCGGTCGGCTGACGCTCAGCGCAGCGTCTCGTTGAGCACCTCGCGGTGCGTCCGCTTGGCCGCGAGGTACTTCTCCCGGCCGGCGTCGGTGATCGTCACGAAGATGCCGCGCCGGTCGACCTCGCACAGCGCCCGCTCGACCAGCCCTTCCTTCTCCAGCCGCGCCACCAGCCGTGACGTCGCGCTCTGGCTGAGGTGGATCGCTCCGGTCAGATCGGCCGAGCGGCACTTGAAGTCGCACGTCGCGAGGCGCTCCAGGGCTTCGAACTCGTTCGCGCCGATGCCGTGGCGCTCCTGGAGGCGGCACTCGAGCGTGGTGAACACGGCCGAGTAGCGGGCCAGCAACTCGTGCCACTCCTGGACCAGACCCTGTTCAGCGACGTCGCTCACGGCGGCCAACTTATCATGCACGGGCATCAGATGCAAACGCATTAAATGCATCGACATTAGATGCGCGTGCATGTAGTGTCGCCGCCATGAGCTCTTCCGTGTCCTTGTCCACCACCTCCACGCGGTGGGACGCACGTCTCTGGGGTGTCCTGCTCACCGTTTCGATCGTCATCGGCCTCGACGCGCTCGACGTGTCGATGGTCGGGGTCGCGCTGCCCGCCATCCAGGCCGACCTCGGCCTCTCCACCAACGCGCTGCAATGGGTCGTCAGCGGGTACGTCCTGGGCTACGGCGGGCTGCTGCTGCTCGGCGGGCGCACCGCCGACCTGCTCGGCCGCCGCCGCGTGTTCCTCGTGGCCGTCGCCGTGTTCGCGCTGGCCTCGCTGCTCGGCGGGCTCGTCGACGACGGCGCACTGCTCATCGCGAGCCGCTTCATCAAGGGCCTCGCCGCCGCGTTCACCGCGCCGGCCGCGCTGTCCATCATCACCACGACGTTCCAGGAAGGCCCCGCCCGCAACAAGGCGATCAGCATCTTCGCCGTGTTCGGCGCCAGCGGCTACTCCGCCGGCCTCGTGTTCTCCGGCCTGCTGACCGAGGTCGGCTGGCGCTGGACGTTCCTGCTGCCCGCCCCGATCGCGCTCGTCGCGCTGGTGGCGGCGTGGAAGCTGATCCCGTCGTACCAGCGGGAAGAGGGCCGCGGCTACGACTTCCCGGGCGCCATCACCGGCGCCGCCGGTTCGCTGCTGCTGGTGTTCGGCGTCGTCGAGGCGCCGGAGGTCGGCTGGGCCGCGCCGCGCACGCTGATCACGTTCCTCGTCGCGGCCGCCCTGCTGGTGACGTTCGTGGTCATCGAAAAGCGCAGCAGCCACCCGTTGCTGCGGCTGGGGATCCTGAAGTCCGGTCCGCTGGCCCGGGCGAACCTCGGCGGCGCGCTGTTCTTCGGCGCGTACATCGGGTTCCAGTTCGTCGTGATGCTGTACCTGCAGCGGGTGCTGGGCTGGTCCGCGCTGCAGACGGCGCTCGGCTTCCTGCCGGCGGCGCTGATCGTGGCGTTCGGTTCGCCGCGCATCGAGCCGCTGATCGACCGCGTCGGCACGCCGCGCACGATCTTCGCCGGCGTGGTCGCGCACGTCATCGGCTACGCGCTGTTCCTGCGCATCGACGAGCACTCCGGGTACGCCGCCTACGTCCTGCCCAGCATGATCCTGCTGGGCATCGGTTTCACGCTGGCGTTCTCCTCGCTGAACATCCAGGCCACGGCCGGGATCGCGGACAGCGAGCAGGGCTTGGCGGGTGGCCTGCTGAACACGTCGCTGCAGGTCGGCGGCGCGATCGGCCTGGCGGTGGTGACGGCGGTCCTGACCGCGAACGGCGGACGTGAAGCCTCGCCGGCCGCGCTGCTCACCGGGCTGACGCCGGCGTTGAGCGTGGTCACCGGGATCGCGGTGCTGGGCCTGCTGATCGCGGTCAGCGGCCTGGTCGCCCGGAAGCGCCCGGCCGAAGAACCCGTCCCCGAGGCCGATCTGCTGGCCCTGGCGGACTGAACAAAGCGGAAGAGCCACCATCGCGGGGGATGGTGGCTCTTCCGCGCTCGAGCGGCGCCGGTTTCCGTCGGTGCCCTCCGGTAGCGTGGCAATCGGGGGCTGCTCAGGTCGGAACCGGCACCCGCCGCGCGCCGCCGAACCGCAGGGCGGCCACGGCCGTGAGCGCGATTCCCGCCGCGGCCAGCAGCACCGCCGTGCGCAGACCGTCCACTTCGGACGTTCCCGCGTTGGCCACCGCCACGAACACCGCCAGGCCCACCGTGCCGCCGACCTGCTGGGCCGTCGACGCCACCCCGGACGCGATCCCCTGTGCCGAAGCCGGGGTTCCGGCCGCGGCCGCACCGAACATCAGCGTGTAGCCCGCGCCTTGCCCCAGCCCCAGCACGACCAGCGCCGGTACCACGTCCAGGTAGGACGCCTCCAGCGTCATCGACAGTCCCAATAGGACGGCCCCGGCGCCACCGACGACCAGGGACACCACCAGCGTCGGCCGCGTGCCGAAGCGGGTGGCCAGCCGGCCCGCCGCCTGCGAACCCGCCGCGATCGCCACCATCGGCACGCCGAACGCGAGCCCGGTCGCCAGTGCGCCGTAGCCGTGCACGCCCTGGAAGTAGCCGGTGAGGAAGTACAGCAGCGTCCCGAACGTCCCCATGTACAGGAACGTCACGACGACGCCGGTGCCGAGGTTGCGCTCCCGCAGCAGCCGCAACGGCAACAGCGGGTCGCGGCTGCGGCGCTCGATCACCACGAACGCGGCCAGGGAGGCCAGACCGGCGCAAGCCGGGAGCAGCACCGGAGTCCAGCCCAGTTCCGGGCCTTCGACCAGTGCGAACACCACCAGCGTCGTGCCGAGGGTCGCGGTCAGCGCGCCGGGGAGGTCGAACCGGCGGCCGGGCACCCGGGCCGGGTCGGCCGGCAGCAGGACGAACGCGAGCACCGCGGCGGCCGCGGCCAGCGGGACGTTCACGAAGAACACCGCCGCCCAGCCGAACGCCTGCGTCAGCACCCCGCCCAGCAGCGAGCCGAGGATCATGCCGCTGCCGCCCGCGGTGCCCCACACCGCGAACGCGCGGTTGCGCTCGCGACCGGCCGCGAACGAGGTGCTGACCAGGGTGAGCGTCGCGGGGAAGAGCAGCGCCCCGCCCAGGCCCTGCCCGGCCCGGGCGGCGACGAGCAGGCCGGGCTCGCCGGCCAGCCCGCCCAGGAGCGACGCCCCGGCGTAGAGCGCGCACCCGGCGGCGAACACCCGGCGCGGGCCGGCCAGGTCGCAGGCCCGGCCGCCCAGCAGCAGGAACCCGCCGAACGCCACGGCGTACGCGCTCACCACCCACTGCAGGCTCTGCGCGGAGAACCCGAGGTCGCGGCCGATGTCCGGCAGTGCCACGTACACGATGTTGTAGTCGAGGGAAATGATCAGCTGCGCGAAGGCCAGCAACGCCAGCACCGCGCCCGGACGGCGGGTCATCGCGCGACCCGCTCGTCCGTGCCCGGCACCTTCGCCGTGGTGATCGCGATGCGGTTCCACGTGTTGATCGTGAAGATCAGCGCGAGCAGCTGGGCCAGCTCCTCCTCGCCGAACTGGCCGGCGGCCCGGGCGTAGACGTCGTCCGGGACGCCGCCGGAGATCAGCGTGACGGCCTCGGTCAGGGCCAGCGCCGCCTGCTCCTTCTCGCTGAAGAAGTGCGCGGCCTCGTGCCACACCGCGACCATGTGCAGCCGCTCTTCGCTCTCGCCGGCCTTGCGGGCGTCGGAGGTGTGCATGTGCAGGCAGTAGGCGCAGCGGTTGAGCTGCGACGCGCGGATCTGGACCAGCTCGACCAGCGCGGGGTCGAGCCCGGCGCGGGCGGCGGCGTCGAAGCCGATCAGGGCCTTGAAGGCCTTCGGGGCGGTCTTGGCGAAGTTCACTCGGTTCGTCATGACCAGAAATCTAGGGGCACTTTGACCCCCGTGTAGGGTGCATTTCCGTGCCGGAATCGTGGGTCAATTCGGGGGTCGACCTCCACCTGGAGCTGGCGGGCGGCGGCAAGCGGGCCGCGCTCATCACCGCCCTGCGCGACGCCGTCCGCACCGGACGGCTCGCTTCGGGCACCCGGCTCCCGCCGTACCGGGCCCTGGCCGCCGACCTCGGGCTGGCCCGCAACACCGTCGCCGAGGCCTACGCCGAGCTGGTCGCCGAAGGCTGGCTGACCGCCGTCCAGGGCTCCGGCACGCGCGTCACCTCGCGGGCCGAGCCGCTCCCGCCGGCCCGCACGCCGAAGAAGGCGCCCGTTCCGGCGCCGCGGCACAACCTGCGCCAAGGGCAGCCGGACGCGACGACGTTCCCGCGCACCGAGTGGCTCGCCGCCGCGCGTCGGGCGTTGAACGTCGCTCCGCACGACGCCTTCGGCCCCGGCGACCCGCGCGGCCGGCCGGAACTGCGGGAAGCGCTGGCCGGCTACCTCGCGCGCGCCCGCGGCGTGCGGACGTCGCCGGAGCGGATCGTCGTGTGCTCGGGGTTCGCGCACGCGCTGCGGCTGCTGTTCCCCGCGGTGCTGCCCGGCCCGCTCGCCGTCGAGGCGTACGGGCTCCCGTTCCACCGCTCGATCTTCGCGACGGCCGGCGTCGAGACGATTCCCATTGCCCTGGACGAAAAAGGCGCGTGCGTCGACGAGCTGGCCGCGCCGGACGTGCTGCTGACGCCCGCGCACCAGTTCCCGACCGGCGGGCCGCTGCACCACGACCGCCGCACGGCGGTGCTCGACCACGTCCGCGCGACCGGCGGCGTGCTCATCGAGGACGACTACGACGGCGAATTCCGCTACGACCGCAAGCCGGTCGGCGCGGTGCAGGGCCTGGACCCCGAGCACGTCGTCTACGTCGGTTCGGTGAGCAAGAGCCTGTCACCCGCGTTGCGGCTGGGCTGGCTGGTGCTGCCGGAGGCGCTGGTCGGCCCGGTGCTCGCGGCGAAGGGGGAGCGCGAGGCGTGGGCGGGGGTGCTCGACCAACTCACGCTGGCGGAGTTCCTGCGGTCCGGCGCGTACGACCGGCACATCCGGCGCATGCGCCTGCGCTACCGGCGCCGCCGCGACCTGCTCGTCGGCGCGCTGGCGGAGCGGGCACCGCACGTGACGCCGACCGGCATCGCCGCGGGACTGCACGCGGTGCTGCGGCTGCCGCCGGGAACCGAGGCGTCGGCGATGAAAGCCGCGGCGTGGCAAGGACTCGCGCTGGACGGCTTGGCCGCGTTCCGCCACCCGGCGAGCACGATGTCCACAATGGACGGTCTGGTGGTCGGCTACGCGACCCCGCCGGAGCACGCGTACCCGGCGGCGGTCGACGCCCTGTGCCGCGCGCTCCCGCCCGAGTGACCCGCTAATCCGGACAGGTTGTGTCCGGTATCCGGGATAGCGTCGCGATCATGACAACGAACACCGTCCAACTGGCCTCCGTCCGCGTGATCACCGACGACCTGCCGCGGCTCGTCCGCTTCTACGAGGTCCTCACCGGTGCCACCCCGCAGTACCTGACCGACGACTTCGTCGAGCTGGTGACCCCGTCCGCGACCTTCGCGCTCAGCGCGCCGGAGCGGGTCGCTTTCATCACGGACAACCCACCGCGAGCGGCCGCCAACCGCACCGCCATCGTCGAGTTCGTCGTGGAGGACGTCGAAGCCCTGCTCGCCCGCGTGAAGACCGAACTCGGCGACGACCTCGACATCGTGCAGCCGCCGACGATGATGCCCTGGGGCAACATGTCCGTTCTGCTCCGCGACCCCGAAGGGTCACTCGTCAACCTCTACACGCCGGTCACCTCGCAGGCGCGGCAACTGCAGCAGAACCGGACACCCAAGATGCCAACGCCTGCCACCGAGGCCACCCGGTCCTAGCCCGAGTCGTCGCCGGGATCGACGGTCGCCGCGGCGATCAGCTTCTGTCCCAGCGCGGCGAGGACCCCGTGCAGAGCTTTCGGCTGCTCGATGACGAACGGCCGATCGAGCGCGGCCAATCTTCCCGCGACCCATTCCAGGCGTTCCGCACGCACGAAAATTCTCAGCCAGTGACCATTTCCGGCGACGCCGGCCGCCGGTTCCACCGACGCCAGCGTCTCCGGGAACAACGCTCGCACCTGCATTGCGTCGGCGTCGACGAGCACTGAAACCTCATGTCGCCCGGGACCCGGCGCGAGCGGACCCACCACCCGCCGCACCGGGTTCAGGTCGGCCGGCACCTCGAACGTGCCCACCAGCAGGCGCAGGCCGGCGATGCGGTCCAGGCGGAACGTCCGCTCCGCCTGGCGCCCGACGTCGTACCCGGTGAGGTAGAGCTGCCCCCGCACGGCAACGATGCCGTGCGGATGAACGGTGCGTGACGCGGCAGGTCCGTGCCGCGGCAGGTAGTCGAAGGCAATCGGCCGCCGGTCCCCGGCCGCCCGCGCCAGTCCGAGAAGCACTCTCGCGCTTGCCTCCTCGCCACCGCCGGTGCGCTCGGCCTCGCCGATCCGGCCGCCGGTGAAGTTCACGGTTTCGACCACCGCGTCGATCTGTCGTGCCAGGGCCGGGGGCAGTACCCGGCGCACCTTCGAGGTGGCGGCCTCCACGTCACCGATCGAGGCCGGCCCGGACCCCGGCCGGCCCGTCAGCAGCAGCCCCCAGACGACCGCGAGTGCTTCCTCGTCGGTGAGCATCAACGGAGGCATCCGGTAGTGGCGCGCCAGCCGGTAACCGCCGTAACGACCACGCACGGAATCCACCGGAATGCCGAGGGCGCGCAGGTGTTCCACGTAGCGGCGCACCGTGCGTCCATCCACGTTCAGCCGCTCGGCCAGCTCAGTCGAGGTACGGGTGCCGCCGGACTGCAACAACTCGAGCAACGTCAACACCCGAGCTGTCGGCCGTGCCTCGGCGCGCGCTAGGCGGGCTGCCACAGCTCGACGCGGTTGCCTTCCGGATCGGTGACCCAGCCGAAGCGGCCGACACCGTCCATCTCCTGGACGTCGTCGGCCACGTCGGCGCCTTTCTCGCGCAGCTGGGCGAGCATCGCGTCCAGGTCGCCGACCCGGAAGTTCAGCATCGTCTGCTGCGACGGCGAACCGAAGTAGTCCGTCGACGCCTCGAACGGCGCGAACACCGTCGGCCCCGGCTGCTGCTGCCACACGCCGGTCGCGTCGGTGGCCAGGCCGAGGCAGTCCCGGTACCAGGCGCCGAGCGCCTCCGGGTCCGCCGCGCGGAAGAAGTACCCACCGATGCCGAGCACGCGTTCCATGCCCCGATCCTGCCAGCGCCGTGGCCGGACCGGGGCACGCGACACGTCAGCCGACGATGTCGATCTCGAACGGGTCGGCCGCGCTGTAGTTGATGTCGGCCCACACCGCGCCCGGCAGGTCGTAGCGCCGGTGGGACGTCAGCCTGTTGTCGTAGCCCGCGACCTGCGTCGGGTTGTGGCCGACGCCCTGGTGGTCGTTGCCCCAGGCGAAGATGTCCCCGACCCACATCGGCTTCGAGAAGCCGTCACCGCCGAGCCGCGGCCGGACGATGACCGCCGCGCCGGGACTGCCGGACAGGAACACCCGCACCGTGTTCTGGTTGGCGTTCGGCGGGGTGACGGTGATGCGCTCCATGATCTCCACTCCAGTCGAGGCGGAACCTTTTCCGTCCACTCCGGGCCAGTAGTCCACGACGGACGAGACGTCGTAGCCCGGGGCGACGTCTCCGCGGTACTGCTTGGCGATCGCGCCGTCGGGGATGGTGGGATCGCCGTTGTAGTGGGCGATCCAGTAGTGCGGCTCGGCGACGCCGGCCGACGAGAACGCCGCGCGCACCGAGGGCCAGGTCGAGAGGTTGCAGTAGACCGTGGGGTCGGCGCCCGCGGCGCGGCGCATCCGGACCCAGTCCGGCGCCTCGCCCGGCGACGCGTCGCCGGGTTCGACGTCCAGGACGTGACCGTCGTTGGTGCTCGCCTTCTTGACGATGGTGACCTTGACCGCGTTGGGAAACCTCGCCCAGTCGGCGGCCGACCAGGGTTCGAGCTTGATCCTGTCGATGTATCCCGCGACCATCTCCGCGCCGGCGGGGATGTTCGCGGCCGTGACCGCGTCGTACATCGTGCGCACGGGTTGCGTCTCCGTTCGGTGCCGTTCGCCGTTTCGGGGACGGCGGAATCGTCATCGCGATCCGCCATCGTGCTGTTACCCATGTGGGACGGGCGTCAAGCGGAAATGTTACGCAGTTCCGGACCGTCACCAGTACGGCCGCGGCGCGCAATTCCCTCACCTCGGTTTGACACCTCCGTCGTCACTTTCCGCTGCCGGGTCTGGCTTCCCGCTCACCCGGCTGGCAAGCTGCCAGGACTCCACGACGGAAGGCGAGGGCATGGCGGCACACCCGGCGCGGGCCCGGCGCGTCGACGCGCGGGTCGTCGTCCTGAGTGTGCTGCTCGTGGTCGCCCTGCTCGCCTGGGCCGGCGTCGACTGGCTGCGCGACCGCCTCGCCGCCGGCGGCTGCGACACCACGACGCCGGTGCGCATCACCGCGGCGCCGGACCTCGCGCCGGTGCTCGGCGCGCTCGCCCGGAGCGTGCCGGAGCCCGACTGCTACACCGTCGAGGTCACCGCGGCCGCGTCGACGGCCACCGCGGCGGCGCTCGAGGCCAACGGCGCGAACGGCCCCGACGTCTGGGTGCCGGAGTCGAGCAGCTGGCTGCTGCAGGCCCGCGACCTCGGCGCGTGGAACCTGCCCGAGTCCGGCCAGTCCGTGGCGAGCTCGCCGGTCGTGCTGGCGCTGACCGACGAGGTCGCGAAGCAGGCGGGCTGGCCGGGGAAGTCACCGTCCTGGTCGGACGTCCTCGCGGGCAGCCCGGTCGGCCTGCCCGACCCGAGCCGCGACCCGGCCGCGATCGCCGCCCTGATCGGCCTGCAGCAGCTGACCAAGGACGCGCCCGACCCCGGGGCGGCGTTCACCGAGGAGATCCGCAAGGTGTCCGCGGTGCGCCAGCCGTTCACCGCGTCCCCCGCGTCGGAGCAGTCCGTGCTGGCGCGCAAGCTCGTCGCCGCGTACCCGGCGGCCGGCGTGCCGAGCTTCGACTACCCGTACGTCGTGCTGCCGCGCGCGTCCGAGGCGTCGCGGTCGGCGGCCGAGCGGTTCCTGCGGCTGCTGCTCGACCAGACCGCCACGAAGACGTTCGCCGACGCCGGGTTCCGCACGCCGGCCGGCCAGCTGCTCGGCGACCGGCCCCGGGACACGCGCACGGACGCCGCGCCGCGCCCGGCCGGCCCGCCCGCGCCCGACGCGATGTACGGCGTGCTCCAGGCGTGGGCCGGGGCGAACCTCAGCGCCCGCGTCCAGGTGCTGCTCGACGTCTCGGGCTCGATGGCCGCCACCGTGCCCGGTACCGGCCGCAGCCGGATGGCGCTGACGCTGGAAGCCGCGACCCAGGGCCTCGGGTTGTTCAAGCCGACGACGGAAATCGGGCTCTGGCTGTTCTCGACCAAGCTCGACGGCGACAAGGACTACAAGGAACTGCTGCCGATGCGGCCCATCTCCCAGCAGCTCGCCGCGGGCGGTGTCGCGACGCTGCAGGCGGTCAGGCCGAAACCCGGTGGCGCGACCGGGCTGTACGACTCGATCCTCGCCGCGTACCAGAACGCCCGCCAGAACTGGCAGCTCGGCCGGATCAACGTCGTCGTCGTGCTCACCGACGGCCGCAACGAGGACAGCGACTCGGTCGGCTTGCCCGGCCTGCTGGCCGAGCTGGGCCGGCTGCAGGACCCGCGGAAACCGCTCCCGGTGATCGGGATCGGCATCGGCCCGGACATCGACGCGAGCGAGCTGAAGCGGATCTCGGCCGCGACGGGCGGCGACTCGTTCACCACGCCGGACCCGCGCAAGATCTCCGACGTCTTCTACCAGGCGCTGAGCAAGCTCATGTGCCAACCGCCCGCCTGCAAGAATTGAGGACGCCCGTGTTGGTGGAGATCGAAAAGCCCGCCCCACGGGTGACGCGAAGACCGTCCACTGTGGTCTTGGCGGCGTTCGTCGCCGGCGTGGTGCCGTTCGCGTTCCACGCCTGGGCGGCGCTGCACGGGAGTTTCGCGCAGGACGACTTCGTCGTCACCTACCGGGCCGCCGCGGCCGGGCCGTTCGACCTCGGCTACCTCTTCCAGGACTACCACGGCCACCTGCAGCCCGGCGGGTTCTTCCTCGCCGCGGTCCTGACGTGGTGGGCGCCGCTGAACTTCGCGCTGCTCATGGCGCCGCTGCTGCTGATGCGGGCCGTCGCGACGGTGCTGTTCTGGTGCGTGCTGGTGCGCTGCTTCGGCCGCCGCTGGGCGATCCTGGTGCCGTTCACCGTGTTCACGGCCTCGACGCTGCTGCTGGTCCCGACGCTGTGGTGGTCGTTCGGCGTCCAGCTCGTACCGGTCGTGCTGGCCGGCGCCGGGGCGCTGCACGCGCACGTCCGGTACCTCGAGGTCGGCGGCCGGTGGTGGATCGGCGCGTTCGCCTGGACGCTGTTCGGTCTCGCGTTCTACGAGAAGGCCGCGCTGATCCCGGTGCTGCTGGCCGGCGTGACCGTCCTGCTCGGACGGTCCTTCCGGGACCACCCCCGCTACTGGGCGGGGCACGCCGTGCTGCTGGCCGCGTTCGTGGCCGGCTACTTCGCCGTGACGGCGAGCCAGGTCGGCACGGGCACGCAGCCGGTGTCCGCCGGCACGGTCGCCGACCTGACCGGCCGGATGCTCGGCGACACGCTGCTGCCGGGCCTGGCCGGCGGGCCGTGGTCGGGCGCCGGGGCGGGCGCGACCTGGGCGGCGTCGCCGTTCGCGGTGGTCGCCGTGCTGCTGGTCGCGGCGATCGCCGTCGTGGTCGCCGGCGTGCGCGCCGGCGGCCGGCGCGCGTGGGGCGCGTGGGCCTTGCTCGCGGCCCTGTTCGCGGTGGACGTCGGGCTGCTGGCGCTGACGCGGCTGCGCGAAGTCGGGCCGTCGGCGGGCGACGATCCGCGGTACATCGCCGATCTCACGCTGGCGGCCGCCCTTTGTGGAGCGTTCGCTTTCCTGCGGCCCGGCGAAGTTGCGCCGTCCGGCGGAAAGCGTGAACGGCCGATCGCGGTAACCGTCTGCGTGCTTTTGCTCGTCAGTTCCGCGATCGGGTTTTCCGGGCTCGCGCCGGCGCTGCGGTTCGCGCATTCCGCGCAGTACCTGGGCAACGTCCGCGCGGCCGTCGCCGAGGACCCCGCCCTCGTTTTCTTCGACACCTTCGTCCCGTCCGATGTGGTCCACGAGTGGTTCGGTGCGGACTCCCAGGCGTCGCGCGTGGCCGGCCTGATCCCCGGCACGCACTTCGACCAGCCGACGAACCGGATGCACCTGCTCGACACGACCGGCACCCCGCACGCGATCACCGGGGTCGACGCGGTTTCGCGCGGTTTGCCCGGGCCGGTGCCGAACTGCGGGTACACCGTCGGCGAAACGCTGGTGCGCGTCCCGCTGGACAAGCCGGTGCTCGGCCGGCAGCTGCTGAAGCTCGACTACTTCACCTCGGACGGCGGCGAAGGCCTGGTCGACCGGACGCCGGTGTGGTTCCAGGCCGGGCTGCATTCGCTGTACCTGCCGGTGGACGGCCTCTTCGACCACATCGACGTGCAGCTCTCCAGTCCGGGCGCGCCGGTGTGCCTCGCGAAGGCCGAGGTCGGGAAGCCGGTCGCTCAGTAGGGGTCGTACGGGCTGTCGTGGCCGAGCAGCCGCGCGAGCGGCCGCAACCGCAGGCGCAGCAGCACCTTGAGCACGACGTTGCGCAGGAACCACGGCAGCTGCGCCAGCACGCGCACGCGGTCCGCCGTGGACGGTGGCGTGAGCTTGAACCGCGCCAGCGACGTCGCCCGGTCCACATAGGTGTACCGGCGTCCGAAGAGGACTTTCGCGATCGTGCCGAGCGTGACGCCGATCGAGGAAAAGCAGTCGTGCACCAGGATTTCCGCGCCCGGCGGCAGGTGGTCCGACCAGCGCAGGTCGTCGGTGTAGGTCCAGTAGTCGTGCTTGCCGTCGATGTAAAGCAGCTGTAAGGGCCGGTCCCAGTCAGGGCGCAGTTCCGTGCTGTAGCCGGCGACGAGCTCGACGACGTCGTCCAGCCCGGCCTGGCGGATGTTGCGCTCGAACAGCTGCCGCGTCGGCGATCCGCCGAACAGTCGGCCGTCGACGAAGGGGTCGACGGCGATCACCGTGGCACCGACCGTGCGGGCCGCCGCGCCGAGGACGATCGTGGATCTGCCCTGGTGGCTGCCGATTTCGAGGACGACGTCGCCCTTCTCCAGGCGGCACACGGCGTCCCACAGCGCTTCGCCCTGCGCGCGCGTCATCCAGCCCTTGACCGGCTCGGCCAGAGCCCAGGCATCTTCGAACGAGATGGCGCACCTGCCAGGAGTTCGGGGACCCAAGAAAATCGTCGGCACATGGTAGCCAGGTTTCGGCCTAGTATCTACCGGATGGTAACCGCCACCCGCGAACGGTCCCGGGACGACGCCCCGCCCTCGAGCGGTGCCCGGAAGTTCTCGGTGGGCGCGTTCTTCCGCCGGCCGAGCACCTGGATCGTGCTGGCGCTGACCACGTTGTCATTCCTGCAGATGCCGGGGAAGACGACGTTCGACACCAAGCTCGACCTCGCCGTCGACCCGCTCGCGTTCCTCGGCCGCGCGCTGCACCTGTGGAACCCCCAGGCGACGGCGGGGGAGCTGCAGAACCAGGCGTACGGCTACCTCTTCCCGATGGGCCCGTTCTTCGCGCTGTGCCAGGCGGTCGGCATGCCGGCGTGGATCGCGCAACGGCTGTGGGGCGCGATCCTGCTCTCGGCCGCTTTCGGCGGCGCCCTCCTGCTGGCGCGCGCGATGAAGCTCGGCACCGAACGCACGCGGCTGATCGGCGCGCTCGGGTACGCGCTCGCGCCGCGCATGCTGACCGAAATCGGTGGTCTGTCCGCGGAAATGCTGCCCGCGGTGCTGCTGCCGTGGGTGCTGGTGCCGCTGGTCCGGGCCGGGACGATCGGCTCGCCGCGGCGGGCCGCCGGGCTGTCCGCGGTCGCCGTGCTGTGCATGGGCGGGGTCAACGGCGCGATGGTCGTGATGGCGCTCGTGCTGCCGGGACTGTGGCTGCTGACGCGCAAGTGGACGCGTCACCACGTCGAGCTCGTCCTGTGGTGGTTCGTCTTCGTCGTCGGCGCGACGCTGTGGTGGATCCTGCCGCTGCTGCTGCTCGGCGAGTACAGTCTGCCGTTCCTGGACTACATCGAGTCCGCGACGAACACCACCGCGCCGATGTCGCTGTTCGAGGTGCTGCGCGGGACCAACCAGTGGGTCGCCTACGTCGTGCAGGGCACGCCGTGGTGGCCGGGCGGCTGGTCGCTGATCGACAACCCGGTGCTGATGCTCGCGACGGGACTCGTCGCCGGCGTCGGCCTGCTCGGCCTGACCCGCCGCGGCCTGCCGGAACGCCGGTTCCTGGTGCTGGGCGTCCTCACCGGCCTGACGCTGCTGACCATCGGGTACGTCGGCACGCTCGACAGCCCGCTCGCCGAACAGGTCCGGCACCTGCTCGACGGCCCGCTCGCGCCGCTGCGCAACGTCCACAAGTTCGAGCCGGTGCTGCGGCTGCCGCTGATGCTGGCGTTCGTGCACGGGATCGCCGGCCCGGTGCGGGTGCGGTCGCCGCGCCGGTTCCTGCGGCCCGCGCTGGGCTTGCTGCTGGTGCTCGTGATGGCCGCGCCGGCGTGGCTGCTGAACCTGCGGTCCGGCCCGGGCTGGGACGAGGTTCCCGGCTACTGGTACGACGCGATGGGCTACGTCGCCAAGGCCGACCCGAACGCGCGGACGCTGCTGCTGCCGGCCACCGGGTTCGGCGAATACGACTGGGGCCGCACGGTCGACGAGCCCGCGCAGGCCATCGCGAAGAGCCCGTGGGCGGTGCGCAACCAGGTGCCGCTGGGCTCCGAAGGCAACACGCGGCTGATGGACTCGGTCGACGCGGCCCTCGCCGACGGCCGCGGCGACCCCGGGCTCGCCGCGTTGCTCGCGCGGTCCGGCTACCGGTTCTTGCTGCTGCGCAACGACATCGACCGCGACCGGACGAACGCGCCGCCGATCGCGACGCTGCGGGCCGGGCTGGCCGGCTCACCCGGGATCGGCAAGGCGGCGGAGTTCGGGCCCCTCGAGATCTACGAGGTGCGCAAGTCCGTGCCGCTCGCGACGGCCACGGCCACCACCGACGTCCCGACGGTGAGCGGCGGCCCGGAAAACCTGCTCCCGCTGATCGACTCGGGCCAGCTCGACCCGGCGACGCCGACGGTGCTGACCGGCGACGGCGGTTCGGCCGGCGGCCCGCGGCTGGTGACCGACGGCCTGCGCCGCGCCGAGCGCAACGTCGGCGGCGTGCGGGACAACCTCAGCCAGACCCTGACCGCCGGCGAGGCGTTCCGGCAGCAGCGCGCCGCGGGGGACGTGCTGCCGTTCCCGGGCGAGGAACACCAGACCGTCGCCGCCTACCGCGGCATCCGCGCGGTGACGGCGTCGACGGCGGCGTCGTTCGCCGACGCGTTCGGCGGCTCCGACCCGGGGCACCAGCCCTTCGCGGCGATCGACGGCGATCCGCGCACGTCGTGGCGCTCGTCGTCGTTCACCGGGCCGATCGGCCAGTGGCTCGAGGTGGAGCTGGACACGCCGCGGCTGGTGAACTCGGTGGACCTGGAGATGGTCGACGACCTCCGGGTCGGCTGGCCGGCCACGCGGGTCCGGATCACCACCGACAACGGTTCGGTCGACCAGCAGGTGATCCGCGGGGCCGGGCCGCACACCTACGCCGTGGCCGCGGGTGTGACGCGCAAGGTGCGGATCACGCTGCTGTCGCTGGTGGTCGGGCGCCAGGACGGGAACGTCGGCATCGCGGAGCTGAAGATCCCCGACACGGAACCGCAGCGCGCGCTGGAGGTCCCGGCCGACCTGCCCGCCGGTCCGGCGCCGGGGTTCGCGTTCACGCGGGGCGCGTCGCCGCGGTTCGCCTGCCTGCCCGCCGGCGGCGCGGTCCGGTGCGACGCGTCCGCGGCCCGGGACAGCGAAGAACCCGACGGCATCCGGCGGCTGTTCAGCACCCCGGCCGAGCAGACGTTCCTCGTCGGCGGCACGGTGCTGCCCGCGGGCGGCGGCAAGAACCCGGTCGCGCTGCCGGGGGTGACGGTGGCGTCGACGTCCCAGCTGGCCGGCGACCCGGCGGCGGGCGGGTTCGCGGCGGTGGACGGCGACGCGGGCACGACGTGGCGTCCCGACGTCACCGACCTGCGCCCGACGCTGACCTTGAACTGGAACGCCCCGAAGCGGATTTCGGGGCTGCACATCGGGGTCGCGCCGGCGAGCGGCGCGCGGGCGCCCCGGCAGGTGGAGCTGGTGGGCAAGTCGGGGTCTCGCACGGTCCAGCTCGACGCGGGCGGGTCGGCGTCCTTCGAACCGCTGGACACCGACCAGCTGCAAATCGTGCTGCCGGGCGATGACGACGACCCGGCCGCGCGGGCCGTGGTGGGCATCGGGAGCCTGGAGCTGTCCGGCACCGACGGGCTGCTGCCCGGGCCGGACCCGGCGTTCACGGTGCCGTGCGGGTCCGGGCCGAACGTCCACCTCGATGGCCTGGACTACCGGACGTCGGTGCAGGGGACGCTGGCGGACATCACCGCGCACCGGCCCCTCGAGCTGCGGATGTGCCGGGACTCGGAGGGCGGGATCTCGCTGCCGTCCGGCGGGCACGAGCTGCGGACGGACCGGTCGGACTCGTTCGTCGTCCAGGACCTGTGGCTGCGCCCGGCGGTGGCGGCCGCCCCGCCGGTTCACCGCGCGGTGCAGGTGGGCAAGTGGGACGCGGCTTCGCGGTCGGTGACGGTGGCACCGGGCGCGGAGGCGGTGCTGGCGGTCCCGGAGAACGCGAACGCGGGCTGGGTGGCCACTTTGGACGGACGCGAGCTGACCCGCACCCGCGTCGACGGCTGGCAGCAGGCGTGGATCGTCCCGGCGGGCGCGGGCGGGGTGGTCTCGCTGTCGTTCACCCCGGACTCGGCGTACCGCATTTCGCTGCTGGTCGGGGCGGCGGCGGTGGCGCTGCTGCTGGTGGGTGTGTTCTGGCCGGCCCGGCGGCGGCCGTTCGCGGTGCTGCCGGGCGGTGCTTTCGTGCCGGTGGTGCTGATCGGGCTGCTGGTGGCGCTGGGCGGGATGCTGCCGGTGGTGCTGCTGATCGCGTGCCTGCTGGCCCGCCAGTTCCACGACCGCGCGCCGCGGTACCTGGCGTTCGGCGGGATGGCCGTGGCGGCGGTGGTGTCGGTGACGGGCCGCATCCTGGGCCACGGCCAGGAGTGGGCGTACGGCCCGGTGACCCAGGCAGCGCTGCTCCTCGCGGCGGCCGCGATGGTGGCGACGTGCGTGGACTGGTTCACCCGCAAGGAGAACCCGACGGAACCGGCGAGCTAGCCAGGGGAAACTGTTGGTGCCTGCCGGTAGCGTGGAAAACGGGGGCTGCTCAGGCCCGGGATGAAAGGGTCGTTCATGTCGTCTGGCGCCAGGGTCCCGGCAAAGTCGGATCGGCGCGGCCGGCGACGTCATGAACGAGTCGTTCACCTCGCCGGATGCGATGAACGAGTCGTTGATGACTACCGAAGCTCGGCATCCTGCCGAAACGCCTTCCGGCACCCCGAAGCTGTCATTGTGACTACGGCCGGCAACACCGCGTCAAGGCGGGAAAGATGCCTTGACCCGGCGTTGCCGGCCGTGTTCTGGCTTCGGATCGGGGTGCGGGGGAGTCTGGGTTCTCGTCGGTGTCTGTTCTCGGGGGCCTCTCGCCTAACGAGTCGTTCAAAGCTCAAGAAACCCGCCGCGCCCGCAGCTCCAAAACCGCGCCCGCCAGCGCCAGCCCGCCCGCGCAGCCAGCCGCGACCGTCACCACCTGCGTCGCCGATCCGTGCAGCCACGTCGTGATCAGCACCGCCTCCACGACCACCGCCGCCCACATCAGCACCGCCACCCGGCGATCCCCGTCGGCCAACCGGGCGTACAGCAGGATCTGCACCAACGCCAGCATCGACCCGGCCAACGCGAACGGCCACACCGGCATCGTGCTCCCGGCGTACCGCGCTCCGCCGATCACCGCGAGCAACGACGGCCCCAGCACCACCGAAGCCAGCACCACGAACGCGTCGAGGAAAGCGCACACCGCCAACGCCACCGGCAGCACCCGCCGACGCCCGGCCGACGCCGCGAACCGGGGCAGCACGAGCACCCCCACCGCCTGCGGCAGCCAATACGCGATCTTCGTGACGATCGCCCCGAGCGCGTACTCCCCGGCGGCAGCCGACGGCAGCGTGTGCCGCGCCAGCACCAGGTCCAGGTTCACCAGCAGCACCAGGGCCAGCATCGCCTGCGCCGTGTGGAGTACCTCCGCACCGTGCCGGTCGGCCCAGCGGGGACGCGGCCGGCCGCACACCCACCAGCCCGCCACGACCACCGCCAGCGACCCCAGCGCCGTCCCCGCCAGCGCGCCCGTGGGAGAACCGGAGACCAGCAGGCCCACCAGGGAACCGCCGACCTTGCCCAGCCCCTCCAGCGCGATCAGCCCGGCCAGCACCGCGAACCGGTGGGCGCCCTGCAGCAGTCCGTGGAACACCCCCAGCAGCGTCAACGGCCCGAGCGCGGCCGTCACCAGCAGCGCCGGCGTCAGCGACCCCAGGTGCAGCAGGAGCACCAGCAACGGGCTGAGCGTCAACGCCGCCGTCGCCACGATCCCGCTCGTCACCAGCCCCAGCGCGAACAGCGAACCCTGGGCCAGCGAAGGCGAGCGCGCGACCCGCAACGCCACCACCGTCTGCAGCCCCATCGCCGGGACGACGCCGATGACCAGCACCGCCAGCAGCGAGCTCAGCTCCCCGAACGCCCCCGGCGCGAGGATCCGCGCGGCCGCGAGGCTCAGCACGTAGCTGCCGGCGTTGTTGCCCGCGAGCGCGAGCGAGACGAGGATCGCCGCGACCCGGTTGCCGGTCCGGGCCGGCACTTCGGTGGCTACGCTCAACGGCGGGCTCCCATTACCGGCGGGTAATTTCCAGGGACCCTAACCGCGTGGACACCGGAAAGGAAGGGCAGTGGACGCACCGGGCAGACGGTTCGCGCTCCCCGTCGTGTCCGCCCTGCTCGCGCTCGCCGTCTGCGCGCCGCTGCTCGGCCGCGGGTTCGTCCTGAGCTACGACATGGTGTTCGCGCCCCGCCAGTACTTCGTGCCGGACGCGTTCGGGATCGGCAGCACGCTGCCGCGATCCGTCCCCGCGGACGCCGCCGTCGCGCTCGCCACGACCGTGCTGCCCGGCGACCTCGTCCAGAAGATCGTCTTGCTGCTGGCCGTTTTCGCCGCCGCGCAGGGCGCCGGCCGGCTCGTCCCGACCGAACACCTCGGCACGCGGCTCGTCGCCGCGACCGCGTACGCCTGGACGCCGTATGTCGCGGAGCGGCTCTTCATCGGGCACTGGCCGCTGCTGCTGACGTACGCGTCGCTGCCCTGGATCGTCCGCGCCGGGCTCGCCGCGCGGAAGCACGAACCGAACGCGCTGCCGAGAATCGTGATCGCCTGCGCGCCCGCTGTCCTGACGCCGCCGGGTGGCGTGCTCGCCGCCGTCGTCATGGCCGTCGCCGCCGGTTCCCGCCGCCTCTGGCAGACGCTCGCCATCGCGATCGTGCTCAACCTGCCGTGGTTGGTCCCGACGTTCCTGAACGCCGGTGGCACGTACTCCGACCCGGCCGGCGTCACGGCGTTCAGTGCCCGTGCCGAAAGCTGGGGTCCCGCGCTGCTCAGCGTCCTCGGCCTGGGCGGCATCTGGAACGCCGAAACGGTTCCCGGTAGCCGGGCCATGCCGCTCATCCCGGTGCTGACGCTCATCGTGGTCGCCATCGCGGTCGCCGGTCTCAAGCCGCTCACGCGGCGGTGGGGGAAGGCGCCGGCGCGCTCCTTGTTCGCCCTCGGTGTCGTGGGCGTGCTGCTGGCTTCGCTGGCGACGCTGCCGGGCGGGGACGCGCTGCTGAGCGCCGCCACGCGCCACCTGCCCGGCGCGGGACTCCTGCGGGACGCCCAGAAATGGGTTGCCTGGTGGGCGTTGCCGTTCGCGCTGGGCTTCGCGCTGGCCATCGAGGTGGCCGCGGCCAAGCTCAAAACCGAGCGCGGGCGCGTCGCGCTCGTGACCGCGGCGGCCGTCTTCCCCCTGCTCACCCTGCCCGACCTGGCCTGGGGCGGCTGGGGCCGGCTCGCCACCGTGCGCTACCCCGCGGATTGGCAGGCAGTGTCCGAAGTGCTCGGTGACCGCCCCGGCGACGTGCTGACGCTGCCGCTCTCGGCGTTCCGCGGGTTCGCCTGGAACGACGACCGCACGCAGCTCGACCCGGCGCCGCGCGTCCTCCCGAAACCCGTGCTGATGGACGACACGCTCCAAGTGGGAGCGGACCGCGTCGCGGGGGAGGACCCGCGCATCGGCGACGTCCGGGCCGCGACGTCCGCGCGCGAGCTGACGGAGGCGGGCATCGGCTGGATCCTGGTCGAGCACGGGACACCCGGCGACGTCGACAAGCGGTTGCTCGCCGACGCGACACCGGTGTGGTCGGGTGACTGGCTGACGCTCTACCGGACCCCGGGTGTGCCCGCGGTGAAAGCGATCTCGTGGACGCCCGCCTTGGTGGCAAACGGAGTAGTGCTCGCGTCGCTGTGCGTCGCACTGTTGTGCCGCATGTTACCGATGCGTACATTGGGCCGCGGCAGGAATCTCCCGCCGCGGAAGGAGTGACACGTGGGCACGGTCATCGGCGTGGTCGCCGCCGTCATCCTCGGAGGCGGTCTCGCGACCGGAGCGGGCTTCGCCCTCACCAAGGGCGCGGACCCGGACAGCTCCGCCCAGGTGCAGGAAAAGCTGAACGCGCAGGTGAAGTACAACCCCGCCGACCACCCCGGCAAGATCTACGGGAACCGCTGACGCGTGACCCGGCTCGCCTCCGACCACGCCCACCGCGTCGTCGGGCTCTACGGCGACCCCACCGTTTCCTGGAGCATCCTCCTCGAAGCGGAACTCGGCACGGCCGCACCGGACCCGGACAAGCTGCGCGCCCGGCTGGCGGCCGCCGTCCAGCAGTACCCGCACCTCGGTGCCGTGCCGGACATCGAGGCGACCGCGGACTTGCCGGCCACGCGCGACCGGTTCGCTTCGGCGCCCTACGAACGCGGTGCGCCGCTGCTGCGGGTCGCCGCCGGCGAGTCGACGCTGCTCGTGGCCGCGCACCACGGCGCCCTCGACGGCCTCGGCCTGCTCTCGCTGCTCGGCATCCTCCTCGACGTCCCGGTTTCCTCGGGGGCGACGGGGATCGGCGAACGCACCGGCGGGAAACCCTTTGCCGTTTCGGCCCTCCAGCGGCTCGCTGAAGCGCTTTTCGCGCCGCCAGGACGGATTACGCCGGACCGGCGAGCCGAAGCCGCGGGAGACGTCTTCGCCGCCCGGCACGAGCCACGGCTGCGCTTGGGCGCGGCGGGGTTCGTCGCGGCGGCCGCCCGCGCCACCGAACGCTGGAACCGCGCGCACGGCGCCCGCACGGCGCGGGTCGTGGCCGCGCTGGGTGCGTCGTGGCGGTCCGGGGCCGCGCCGGAACCGGTGCACGACAGCGCGTTCTTCCGGCTGCGGCTGCGTCCCGGCGCCGATGTCGCGGCGGTTCTGGCGGCGCAGCCACCGGAACCCGACTTCCCGGCCCGCAGCAGCAGGCTCGCCCGGCTGGGCACGCGGCTGCTGGCGAGCCGGCTCGGCTCGACGTTCCTGGTGTCCAACCTGGGAGTGGTGTCCACCGGGGACACCGTGCGCTCGCTGGCGTTCTACCCGGCCGCGAGCGGCCGGTCAGGCGTGGCGTTCGGCGCGGCGACCACGGGGGAGGTCACCACGGTGACCGTGCGGGCCCGCCGCCGGGACTTCGACGCGGCCGCCGCCGGCCGGTTGCTGGAGGAGTTCCGCACCGCTGTTCACGAGGCCAGCGCTTCGCCGCGCGCCACCTGACCCAGCACCCGCGGCCGGGGCGCCGGCCGCCCGGAGACGTCCCGCACCAGCGCCTCGAACTGCCCGGCGCTCGCGTCCCAGCTGTACATCCCGGCCCGCTCGGCTCCGGCCAGGCCCATCTCCGCGCGCCGCAGCCCGTCGGCCAGCAAGCCGTCCACCTGGGCCGTGAAGTCCTCGAAGTCGTCCGCGAGCAGGCCGGTCCGGCCCTCCACAATGGATTCGGCCACGCCGCCCGCCGCGCGGTAGGCGACCGAGGGCACGCCGTGCGCCGCAGCCTCCATGATGACGATGCCCCAGCCCTCCTTGACCGACGGGCACAGGTGCAGCCACGACCGCGCGAGGATCTCGTGCTTGGCGTGCTCGTCGACCCAGCCGTGCAGCACCACGCGGTCGGCGACCCCGCGCGAGACCGCGTGCGCGCGCAGGACCTCGTCCCACGGCCCCTGCCCGACGACCTCGAGCCGCAGCTCCGGCCACCGCCGCGCCAGCCGTGCGACGACGTCGATGGCGTGCTCGATCCGCTTGTGCGGCACCAGCCTGCTCACCGCGACCAGCGTCGGAGTGGTGTCCCGTCCGGACGTGCACGCCGGGGGCGCGTCCAGCCCGTTCGGCACCACGGTCACCCGTGACCGCTCGACGCCCAGCCCGGCCAGCTCGGCCTTCGTGACCTCGGAAACCGTGACGTACCGGCACTTCCGGAACAGCCGCGGCGCCAGCCGCGACTCGATCCACCAGCCCACCCGGCCCAGCGTCTCGCCGAGCGCGCTGATCCACTGTTCCTTGTGGACGTGGTGCACGAGCACCAGCACGGGACACCCGGCGACCAGCCGGGCGAAGAAGGGCATGCCGTTCTGCACGTCGACCACGAGGTCGGCGCCGGCCCGGCGAATGGCGCGCAGCGCGTGGACGTACACGCCGAACTTGTTGCCGCGCCGCCGGTAGCGGACGCCTTCGCGCCACTCGCCCGCGGTCGCGCCCGCGTAGGCGGCGCACTGGATTTCGACCCGGTACCCGGCTCTCGCGAGCCCTTCGGCCATCCGCTCGACGTACCGCTCCGACCCGCCGCCTTCGGGGTGGCCGGTGTCGCGCCAGTTGACGAGGAGCACACGAGGTCGTTCCATCGGGTTATCCAAACTGTAGCGACGATGCTAGGTTACCGGTGCGTACACAGTAGAGGAACGTAATCGGGAAAGCGACGGTTCAATGGTAGGTAATTCTGTTGTCGACCGGCCGCACCGGGCCACGCTCGGCCGTTCCGTGACGCTCTTCCGCACGTTCCTCACCGAGCAGACCGACCCGGACGGCTTCTATTCCGCGCTGGCCGCCGACTCGGTCCGGCAATTGGCGGCGCACACTCCGCTGTCCGGGTGCACGGTGCTCGACGTCGGCGGCGGCCCGGGGTACTTCTCCGACGCGTTCCGCGCGGCCGGGGCGGTCTACCTGGGACTCGACCCGGACGTCGGCGAGCTGTCCGCGCGCGGCGAGCCCGGCGAGAACATGATCCGCGCCAGTGGCACGGAACTGCCCGTGCGCAGCGGATCCGTCGACGTCTGCTACTCGTCGAACGTGCTGGAGCACGTCAGCGAGCCGTGGGTGATGCTCGAGGAGATGTGCCGGGTGACCAAGCCCGGCGGCACGGTCTTCGCGTCGTTCACGCCGTGGTTCTCGCCGTGGGGCGGCCACGAGACCGCGCCGTGGCATTTCCTCGGCGGGTACTACGCCCGGGAACGCTATTCCCGGAAAGAGGGGAAGCAGCCGAAGAACAAATTCGGCGAAAGCCTGTTCCCGGTTTCGGTCGGCGCCGCCCTCCGGTGGGCTAAGACGACGCCGCTGGCCGATCTCGTGGCCGGGTACCCGCGTTACCACCCGAGCTGGGCGATGTGGATCGTGCGGATTCCCGGCCTGCGTGAGATCGCTTCGTGGAATCTGGTCCTGGTCTTGCGGAAGAAGTGAGTCAGCTGCCGGCGAAGGCCACCTGGCGCCGCCGGTGCGGCGTCGGGGGCTCCGGCGGGCGGCGGCGGGCCAGCAGGACGATCGCCACGATGATCAGCACGCCCCCGCCGATGCCGAGCCAGAGCGGCCCGGTGCTCGACAGGAACTCCAGCTTGCCCTTGTTCGCGTTCACCTGGTCGACCATCTGCGAGATGGTCTTGCCGTTGTAGGCGAGCGTCCCGTCGAACACGACCGTCGGGGTGCCGCCGGTGCCGACGCGCAGCTCCTGGTGCTGCTGTTGCTGCTGCTTGACCTCGATCCCGGTGACCGGCTCGACCCACAGCGTGTTCACGCCGCGGTAGTACAGGTCGGCGTCCACAGAGGACTGGTCGGAGCCGACGAGCGAGCCGGGCACCTTCTTCGAGTCGAGCTTCGTGTCCGGGATGTCCTGGACGAACTTGTAGGTCTCGATCCCGTTCACCGTCTCGGTGCCGGTGTAGCGCGCGGTGACGGCCGCGCCGGTGTTGTCGTCGTAGACCTTGTAGTCCTTCTGCTCGGTGCCGAAGGGGAACTTGAAGTTCAGGCCCGGCTGCGCCTTCTCGATGTTCGTCTCCGGCGGCTTCTGGCCGTCCTTGTCGGCCTTGTCCTTCAGCTCGGTGACGTAGCTGCTGCTCGCGGCGCACATCGGGTCGGTCGCGCCGCGCGGGTCGTAGCCCTCGCCGGTGCGCCGGTCGAAGCAGACCTGCCGCTTGCTCGCGCTCAGCACCGTGTTGTCGGCGTCGTCGGTGACCTTCACCGCCAGCAGCCAGACCGCGTAGTCGGTGTCCTGGTGCATCTCGGGTGCGGAGAAGTTCGACTGCACGTGCGCGACCGCGGTCAGCTTGACGTTCTCGCGGATCTTCGAGACCGGGCCGGTGCCGTCGTCGGTCACGGCGAGGACCTTGCTCGCGGTGCCTTCGAGCACCGACGTCGAGTCCTGGTCGAGCGGCACCTTGGCGAGCTTCGGGTAGATGTACGTGGGGAGGAGCACCGCCCCGGCGGCGGCGAAGACGCCCAGTGCCAGCAAGATCAGGCCGAAAGCACGTCGCAACGGTCCTCCTGGGTCGTCTTCGTCGACAGCACAAATTACCCGGCGGTAATCAGTGCTGCGGATAGTGGCCCGCGCCACGCCGCGCGTCAAAGTGTGACCGGCGGTCACAGACACCCGGTGCCACCGGAAGGTCGCATGTGCGCGGCCGTTCGGACCAAGAGACCAAACATGTTTGTTCCCGGGCACAACGGGCACGGGCCCACCATCGGACGATCCTCACTCCGCCGCGCCGGACCGCAAAGGAGAGACTCCCTTTTGCCCCAGGACCCTTCGCTGGTCGCCATCGCGGCCACCGCGCGCTGGCGGGCCCGGATCGTGGCGGCGGCCGCGAGCGCGGGAATCACGCTGACCGACCCGCTGGCCGGCGTGCCCGGCATCCGGCCGCTCGCCTGCACTCTGGGCGACCTCGGCGTGATCGTGCCGAGGCTCGGCGGCGAGCCCTCCCGGGCGGCGATCGGCGCGCACTCGGACTCGATCGCCGACCGCGAGCTGCGCGACGCCGTCGCCGACGTGGCGGCGCTG
This sequence comes from Amycolatopsis sp. NPDC101161, assembly GCF_044768185.1. Lineage (NCBI taxonomy): Bacteria > Bacillati > Actinomycetota > Actinomycetes > Pseudonocardiales > Pseudonocardiaceae > Amycolatopsis > Amycolatopsis sp. NPDC101161. Next base: position 150,786 of record NZ_JBIWPI010000002.1, on the reverse strand, counting down.
CTTTCCCTGCACGGCAACGTGGTGCTGGACCTCGACGCGGGTGGCCGTCGCGCGACGGTGAAGCCGGACGTGGTCGTCTCGGCCGCCGTGGACCGTCCCCAGTGGACGGAGCCGGCGGTGACGCTCCCGGTGGGCACGGACCGGCGCGGGGCCCCGCTCACGGTGGCGCTCACCGCCGGTCCGGGCTTCGAGGGCACGCTGCTGGAACTGGCCCGCCTGGTCGAAGCGGACGCGGCTTAGCGGGGTCCGTCCGCGGCGGGCTACTCGTCCACCCACTCCAGCAAGTCGCCGGGCTGGCAGCCGAGGACCCGGCACATCGCTTCCAGCGTGCTGAACCGCACCGCCTTCGCCCGCCCGTTCTTCAGCACCGCCACGTTGGCCGGCGTCAGCCCGACCTTCTCGGCGAACTCCCCGACGCTCATCTTGCGCTTCGCCAGCTCGACGTCGATGCGCACGACGATCGCCATCAGATGACCGCTTCCATGTCGGACCGCAGCGTCGTGGCCTGGCGCAGCAGGGCGCGCATGACCACCATCAGCAGGCCGAACACGGTGATCCCGACGGTCACCAGGAACAGCACCATCGGCATTCCCGGGTCGTCGGCGTTGAAGCCGACGAAGATCAGCATGCCGGCGAACACCAGCCACGCGGCCGCGATGGCCCAGACGATCAGGTCGACCCACTTCAGCGACGCCGTCGTGAAGATCCGGTCCTTCTTGACCAGTGTGAGCAGCTGCCAGGTCGCGACGAGCACCACCTGGACGCACAGCACGAGGAACACCGCGATCGCGGTCAGCGGCCAGCGCAGCGGAGCGTCGTGCGGGTTCTGGCTGGTCGTGTAGGCGATCCCGCCCGGCAGCGACAGCGTCTGGAACACGAGGAGGACGCCGAACAGCACCACGAGGAACACCCTGAGCGCGCGAACGGCCCATCTCTCTGAGATCATGCGCCGACTATCGCTCGATATCTATCGAAAGTCAATCGGTCGCGTCCGGATCGAGACGTACCGACTCCAGCGCGACGTACAGCTCGCCGATGTCCACGGGGTCGGTCAGGTCCCGCTTGGTCAGGTCCTGCACCCGGCGCAGCCGGTACCGGACCGTGTTGGGGTGCACGAACAAGCGGTCCGCGGCCTCCTTCGCCGAGCCGTGGCCGGCGAACCACGCGAGCAGCGTGTCGAGCAGGACCTTCCGCTCCGCGCCGGGCAGGGCGAGCACGCCCGCCAGCGCCGACCGCACGACGTCGCGGGCCATGCCCGGGGCCGCGGCGACCAGCGTCGTCACCGGCGAGTCGCCGAACACGACCACCCCGGCCGTCCCCGACGGCAGCGAGCGGCGGGCGATCCGGGCCCGGTGCAGCGCGTCCGGGACGTCGGGGAAGCCGCTGAACGGCCGGCTCATCCCGGCCGCGACCGGCAGCGAACCCAGCACTTCGCGCAGCCGCCGGAGGTCTTCGACGCGGTCGATCGCGACGAGGCCGGCCTCGCCGCCCGGCCGCCACGCCGACCGCCAGCGCCGCGCCCGCAGCAGCGCCTCGACCGTGTCGTGCTCGTCGGGCTCGACGCGCTCGGTCACCACCGCGACGAACATGCCCGCGGTCGGCAGGCCCAGCTCCCGGGCGGCGGACTCCATGTCGGCTTGGCTCGCGAGCCGGCCGCGCAGCAGGTCGTCGAGCAGCCGGGCGTTCGCGTGCGACGGCTCGGCCGCGACCTGCTCGTACGCCGTCGTCAGCGCGTCGGAGTAGAGGTCGATCGCCTTCCAGACGTAGGAGTTGATCTCGATCGTCCGGGTGGGGTTGAGGAACTCCGGGCCGGCCAGCTCCAGCAGGGACTCGTAGACGAAGGTGCCGCCGATCCGGAAGGCGCGCAGCACCGCGGGCAGCGGGATGCCCTGCCGCGCCTGGACGAGCCCGGTCTTGCGGGCGGCGTCGAGCGCGAGGCCGCGGCCTTCGGCCACCGCGGACAGCGCGCGTTCGAGGTTGGCGTGGCAGACCTGCCGCAGCTCGTCCGGTGCGACGTGGTCGACCTGCCGGTAGAACTCGTCCTCGGTGCTGAGCAGCCGGGCGAGGCGGTCGGCGAACTCCGGCAGCCTGGCCAGCATCTCGCGCACGAGCTCGCGGTGTTCGCGAGGTACCGGCTTGGCCAGAGCTTCGATGCCCATTCCTCACTTTAGCTCGGGTCACCGGCCCGGGACATGCACGAACTTGAGCAAAATTCATGTCCGCCGGGTGATCGGCCCGGTGAGGGGTTGACGCCACGATCGACTCACGAAGGGCGGCGCGCGACGAGGTAGACCTGGTCTTCCGGGCGGACCGCGGGATGGGGGGACTCGTACCGGACCTGCTCCTGGTACACGATCTCCAGCCCCGCCGACGCCAGCCGGGCGGCGAAGGTTTCGGCGGGGTAGCTGCTGGCGCGGATCGGGTGCCCCAGGAAGGCGAACTCGACCCCGTCGGCGTCGGCCGCGACCGTGCCGAGCACGAAGTGACCACCGGGTGCCAGCCAGGACGCGGCTTTCGCCAGCACGGCGTCGATCTCCGCCCGGGTCATCTGCAGCAGGGAGAAGAAGGCGGTGACCACGTCGGCGCTGCCGGGCGGCCGGGTCAGTTCGCGCAGGTCCGCCTGGGCGAACCGCGCCGCCGGGACCTGTTCACGGGCGATCTCGACCATCTTCGCCGACACGTCGTACCCGGTCACGTCGTGCCCGGCGGCCGCGAAGGTCTCGGCCACCGGTCGCCCGGTGCCCGAGCCGAGGTCGACCAGCGTGGCGCGTCCGGGCAACCGGTCCAGCACCCACGTCAGCACGGCCCGCTGACCCGGCTGGTCCGGGAAGGCGGCCTCGTAGTCCTTGCCCAGGGCGTCGAAGACTTCGGCGGCGGTTTCGGGACGCGTCATGCGTCCACCCTGCCAGACGTCCGGTTGCGCAACTTCCGTATCGAAACGCGCAAGTACAGAGTAAGTTCACGAAAAACCTTGTGGTAAGCGCCGGGCGCGACCTACTCTTCCGCGGCACTCCTTCGAGAATCGAGGTCCGCGATGGCGCGTCGCACCTTCGGAACCGTGCTCGCTGCGGTCGTCACCCTGCTTTCGGTGGCGACGCCCGCGTCCGCCGCCGCCCGGCCGGTGGTGACGCGGGCCGCGCTCGACCCGGCGCTCGTCGCCGGCCGCGGCGCCGATGTCCGCTTCCTCGAGCAGGAGGCGGAAAACGCGCGCACCGACGGCGTCGTGATCGGTCCCGATCGCTCGGCCTACACGCTGCCGTCGGAGGCGTCCGGGCGCCGGGCGGTCCAGCTGACACCCAAGCAGTACGTCGAGTTCACGCTGCCGGCCGCGGCGAACGCGATCACCGTCCGCTACAGCATCCCGGACGCCCCGCACGGCGGCGGGATCACCGCGCCGCTCGACGTCACCGTCGACGGCGCCCACCGGCAGCGGATGACGCTGACCTCGCAGTACTCCTGGCTGTACAACCAGTACCCGTTCACGAACGACCCCGACGCGGACCTGCTGCACCCGGACTGGTGGATCACCGAGTGCTCGTGCGTGCCCGCGGCGACCACGCCCGCGCCGGTGATCGCGAAACCGTTCCGGCCCACCCACTTCTACGACGAGCAGCGGCTCCTGCTCGGCTCGTCCTACCCGGCCGGCGCCAAGATCCGGCTGACGGTCCCGGCCGGCAGCGCCGCGGCGTGGACGGTCGTCGACCTGCTCGACTCCGAGCTCGTCGCGCCGCCGCGCGTGGTTCCCTTCGCCGCCAACGTCCTGCTCTTCGGTGCGGACCCGACGGGCCACCGCGACTCGGCCGACGCTCTCGACCGCGCGATCGCCTTCGCGCGGCGCGCGCACCTCGAGGTGTACCTGCCGCCCGGCACCTACCGCGTCGACCGGCACGTCATCGTCGACGACGTCACGATCGAAGGCGCGGGCAGCTGGTACACGATCGTCAAGGGTCACGGCGTCGGCATCTACGGCGAGGAAGCCACCGCCGGCGGCAGCCACGACGTCCACCTCTCCGGCTTCGCGATCGAGGGTGACGTCCGGGAACGCGTCGACACCGACCAGGTCAACGCGGTCGGCGGCGCGCTCAGCGACTCCACTGTGGACTCCCTGTACCTGCACCACACCAAGGTCGGCCTGTGGTTCGACGGGCCGATGTCCCGCACGAGGATCACGAACAACGTCATCGCCGACCAGATCGCCGACGGCCTGAACTTCCACACGGGAGTGACGGATTCGGTGGTGGCGAACAACTTCCTGCGCAACACCGGCGACGACGGCCTGGCCATGTGGTCGGAGAAGGCGCAGGACGCGCGGAACACGTTCGACCACAACACCGTCCAGACGCCGGTGCTGGCCAACGGGATCGCGCTCTACGGCGGGGTGGACAACGTCGTCTCGGCGAACCTGGTCGCCGACCCGATCCGCGAGGGCAGCGCCATCCAGGTGGGCTCGCGGTTCGGCGCGGAAGCGTTCGGCGGCACGCTGCGGATCGCGGACAACACGACCGTGCGGGCCGGGACGTTCGAGCTGAACTGGAAGATCGGGCTCGGCGCGATCTGGTTCTACGCGCTGGAGAAGGACATCGCCGCCGACATCTCGGTGACCGGCGACCACTTCCTCGACAACACCTACAACGCGATCATGCTGGTCAGCGACTTCCCCGTGAAGGACAAGTACTCGATCAGCGGGCTGCGGTTCGCGGACCTGCGCGTCGACGGCACCGGGACGTCGGTGCTCAGCGCGCGTTCGGCGGGTTCGGCGTCGTTCCGGAACGTGGCCGCGCGCAACGTCGGCGCGGTCGCCGTGAACAACTGCGGGTCGTTCAACTTCCCGGCGACGGGCTCGGAGTTCGCGCTGACCGACCTCGGCGGCAACGGGAGCTGGCTCGCCCCGTGGCTCCTGCCGAACACGATCACCTGCGACGACCGGCCGCCGGTCGTGCCGCCCCCGGCGCCGTCGGGGTGGTGACCGCTAGGGTTTCGCCGTGGCTGGTTTGCGAGGTGTCTTCGCCGGGTTCGGCAAGAGCAGGGCGTTCGCGGTGCTCGGGCGGGCGCTCGTGCCCGCCGACCGGGTGCTCCTGCGGGTCACCGGCGGCCGGGTCGGCGTCGGTGCGGCCGTCGGGCTGCGGACGCTGCTGCTGACCACCGTCGGCCGGCGCAGCGGCGAACCCCGGCAGGTGCCGCTGCTCTACGTCGAGCGCGGCGGCGGGTACGTCGTCATCGGCTCGAACTGGGGCGGCGAGGCGCACCCGGCGTGGTCGGCGAACCTGCTGGCCCGCCCGGCGGCGACGGTCGCGATCGGCGGCCGGACCGTCGAGGTCACCGGCCGGCTCCTGACCGGCGGCGAGCGGCAGGAGATGTGGGACGCGGTCGCGTCGTACTGGCCGGCGTACGACCGCTACGCCGTGCGCGCCGGCGACCGCGAAATCCGCGTCTTCCTGCTGGAGCCGGTCAGATGAGGTCGGTCTGCCGGATCCGGTACACCTGCAGCCGCAGGTTGTAGTACTTCTCGGTCTCGCCGACCCACTGCATGCCGAGCCGCTTGGCGACGGCGATCGCGCGCGTGTTGTTCGGCCGCGCGACGGCGAAGAGCTCTTCGGTGTCCTGGGTGAACGCCCACTCGATCAGCGCGGTCGCGGCCTCCGACGCGTAGCCCCGGCCCCAGACGCCGGGGGCGAGCTGCCAGCTGAGCTCGAGGTCCTCTTCGAACGGCGGCAGCAGCCGGATGCCGAGGCCCCCGATCACGACGCCGTCTTCCTTGCGTTCGACGGCCCACCGCCCGCGCGGTGGCGGCAGGTTCGGCTGGGTCTCCTGCCAGGCGTGCAGCACCGAGCGCATGGCGCCGATGTCGCCGACTCGCTCCATGGCCGGGGTCAGCCAGTGCGTGACGTCTTCCGCGCCGTAGATGGCGTACGCGGCTTCGGCGTCGTCGACCGTCCAGTCCCGGATCACGAGCCGGTCGGTGCTCAGCTGGGTCTCCATACCAGGACGCTACGCCCGGCGGCCCGCGATTGTTCCCGGCTCCGGCGGAAGTCACTTCGGCCTACAGTCACGTCGTGGACGAACTGCGTGACCTCCTCGCCCGCGCCGCCGAGCTGGCCGCCGAGCACCGCGACGGCCTGACGGGCCGCCCCGTCGCCCGGCCCGTCGACCCGGACGCCCTGCGCGCGGGGTTCGGGCAGCTCCGCGACGCCCCCACGCCGCCGGCGACCGTCCTCGAAGAACTCGCGGCAGCCGCCGAGCCCGGGCTGGTCGCCACCGCCGGGCCGCGGTTCTTCGGCTTCGTCGTCGGGGGCGCGCTGCCCGCCGCGACCGCCGCCGACGTCCTCGCCGCCGGGTGGGACCAGAACGCTTTCAACGCCGTCCTCTCGCCCGCCGCGGCCGCCGCCGAGCAGGTCGCCGGGGACTGGCTCAAGGAGCTGCTGGGCCTCCCCGCGACCGCCTCCGCCGGCTTCGTCACCGGGGGCCAGGCCGCCAACACCGTCGGGCTGGCCGCCGCCCGGCACCACGTGCTCGCCGAGGCCGGCTGGGACGTCGAGCGCGACGGGCTCGCCGGCGCCCCGCGCGTCCGCGTCGTCGCGAGCGAGGAACGGCACGCCACCGTCGACCGCGCCCTGCGGCTGCTCGGGTTCGGCACCCGGGCCGTCGTGCCGGTCAAGGCCAAACCGGACGGTGCCATCGACATCGACGACCTCGCGACCAAAGTCGACGGTCCGACCATCGTCTGCCTGCAGGCGGGCAACGTGAACACCGGCGCCTGCGACGATCTCCGCGCTGCCCGCGCGGTCGCGGAGAACGCCTGGATCCACGTCGACGGCGCGTTCGGGCTCTGGGCCGCCGCCAACCCGGCCACCCGGGCGCTGCTCGACGGCGTCGAGCTGGCCGACTCCTGGGCCTGCGACGGCCACAAGTGGCTCAACGTCCCGTACGACTCGGGGTTCGTCTTCTGCGCGCGCCCGGACGTCCACGCCGAGGCGATCGCCTACCGCGCCGCCTACCTGACCGGCGCCGGCGAGGTGTCCGGCATGGGCGACCTGACGCTGGAGTCGTCGCGCCGCGCCCGGGGCTTCGCGGTCTGGGCCGCGCTGCGCGAGCTGGGCCGCGACGGCGTCGCCGAGCTCGTCGACCGCTGCTGCCGGCTGGCCCGCCGCTTCGCGCGCACCCTCGCCGAAGGCGGGGCCGAAATCGCGAACGACGTCGTCCTCAACCAGGTCCTGGTGTCCTTCGGCGACCACACCGACGCGGTCGTCGAGCGGGTGCAGCGAGACGGAACCTGCTGGCTCGGCGGAACGACCTGGCGCGGCCGCCGGTACCTGCGGATTTCGGTGTCCAACTGGTCGACGACGGAGGCCGACGTCGACCGCTCGGCCGCGGCGATCCTCCGGCTGGCCGCTCAGTAGCCTTCGCGCACCGAAAGGGCGTCCGTCCGCCAGCCGATCTGCTTCTCCGCGCCGGTCGGCCAGCTCGACGACAGCCGCCGCCGGACGCTGCCGAGCGCGCCCAGCCGGACGAGGTCGACGCGGGAACCCTGCGCTGCCAACGACGTCACCTCGGCGGGGGTGATCGGGACGAAGTCGAAGTACTGCGCGTCCTCGCCGGACCGGTCGACGAACTCCGTGAAGATCGCCGCGAACCCCTGGCGGCACTCCGGACATTCGCGCAGCGAAATGCCGAAGTGGGACTGTTCGACCAGGCGGTGGGTTTCGCGCAGGCGGGTCGTGCAGAACGCCAGCGCCGTGAGGGCGTCTTCGCCGGAGCAGCGGGCGCAGCCGAACTCGGTCATCGGCCGATCATGCCACGCCGTGAATTCGCGCCGGGCTGCGGTGTCATCGCGAAACCTTTGACCACAACGTTTCGCCCTGGTCCGCAGTGGTCTGGACCTGTTAGCCTCAGCGCGCCACCCAGTCCGCAGGCCGGAAGGGAAAGTCGTGCTCCGCATGAGAAAGAGCGTCGCCGTCGCCGCACTGGCGCTGGCCGCCGCCGGCGTCGTGGCGCCGTCCGCCGAAGCGAGCCAGCCCCCGGGCAAGGTGATGGCCTACTTCGCCGATTGGGACGTCTACGCCCGCAACTACCACGTCAAGGACATCGAGACGTCGGGTTCGGCCGCGAAGCTGACCCACATCAACTACGCGTTCGGCAACGTCACGGGCGGCGGGTGCGCCGTCGGCGACCCGTGGGCCGACCACGACATGCCCTACGACGCCACCACGAGCGTCGACGGCCAGGCCGACAGCGGCCCGCTGCACGGCAGCTTCAACCAGCTCCTCGAGCTGAAGAAGCTGCACCCGAAGCTGAAGGTGCTGTGGTCGTTCGGCGGCTGGACCTGGTCGGCCGGCTTCCCGGAGGCGGCCAAGAACCCCGAGGCGTTCGCCCAGTCCTGCTACGACCTCGTCAACGACCCGCGCTGGGCGGGCGTCTTCGACGGCATCGACATCGACTGGGAGTACCCGAACGCCTGCGGCAACACCTGCGACACCAGCGGGCCGAAGGCGTTCACGGCGCTGGTCAAGGCGCTGCGGGCGAAGTTCGGGCACCAGCTCGTCACCGCCGCGATCACCGCGGACGGCTCGAAGGACGGCAAGATCGACGCCACCGACTACGGCAGCGCGAGCCGGTACCTCGACTGGTACAACGTGATGACCTACGACTACTTCGTCGCGGGCGGCCAGCCGACCGGGCCCACCGCGCCGCACTCGCCGCTGCGGTCCTACCCGGGCATCCCGCACGCCGGGTACTACGCCGACGCCGCGATCCAGAAGCTGCGTCACCAGGGCGTTCCTTCGGCGAAGATGTTGCTGGGCCTCGGGTTCTACGGCCGCGGCTGGGACGGCGTGACGCAGAAGCAGCCCGGCGGCACCGCCACCGGGCCCGCCCCCGGAACGTACGAAGCGGGCGTCGAGGACTACAAGGTCCTCAAGACGACGTGCCCCGCCAACGGCCGGGTCGCCGGTACGGCGTACGCGAAGTGCGGTTCGCAGTGGTGGAGCTACGACACGCCCGAAACGGCGTCGGCGAAAGCGGGTTACGCGAAGTCGCAGGGACTCGGCGGGATGTTCGCCTGGGAGCTCTCGGGCGACACCGCGAACGCGGAACTGCTGCGGGCCATCGCCGGCCGCTGCTGAAGCTGGAGGGCCCGGGCGCGAGCCCGCCCGGGCCCTTCGTCCACTCAGGATCGAACCGGGAACCCGTGCCGCCGGGCGCCCAGCACCACGGCGAGCACCGGCAGCAGGAGCACCAGCAGCGTCCAGGGGAACGACGCCGGTCCGGCGGCGTCGAGCAGGACGCCGCCGAGCACGCCGCCCGCGGCCATCGCCGCGTTCCACAGCGTGACGAGCATGGCCTGCGCGTTGTCCGCCGCTTCGCCGCCCGCGTTCCCGGCGGCGGTCTGCAGCAGCGTCGGGACGCCGCCCCAGCCGAGTCCCCACAGCGCGACGGCGGCGTAGACCAGCGCCGGGCTGCCCGACGCGGTCGCCAGGATCGTCGCGGCCACCGCGACCAGGATCGTGCTGAGGACCGTCAAAGTGCGCAGCGCGCGGTCGATCCACGTGCCGACGACCCAGATCCCGGCCATCGACGCGACGCCGAAGACCAGCAGGACGACGTCCACCGCGTCGCCCATCCCGGCGTGGCCGAGGAACGCGGCGACGTAGGTGTAGAGCACGGTGTGGGCCAGCACGAACACCAGCGTCACGGCCAGAACGGGCGCGACGCCGGGCACGGCCAGCGTGCGCAGCACCGGGACCCGGCCGCCGGTCTGCCCGGGCCGGTCCGGGACCTTCACGGCGATCCAGGCCAGCAGCGCCACGGCGATCGCGGACATGACGCCGAACGCCGAGCGCCAGCCGAGCAGGCCACCGAGGAACGTCCCGGCCGGGATGCCGAGCGACAGGGCCAGCGGGATGCCCGCCATCACGATCGCGATCGCCTTGCCCTGGTTCCCGGGGACGAGCCGCCGGGCGTACCCGGCCAGCAGCGCCCAGACGACGCCCGCGGCCACGCCGGCGACGAACCGGGCGACCATGGTCAGCGGGTAGCTCGCGGACAGCGCCGTCACGGTGTTGGCGACGGCGAACCCGGCCACCCCGGCCAGCAGCAAGCGCTTGCGGGGCCAGGTCGCGGTGGCCGCGGAGAGCGGGATCGCGGTGAGGGCCGTGCCGAGGGCGTAGATCGTCACGGCCTGGCCGGCCGCGGGCTCGCCGACGCCGAGACCGGCGCTCATCCCGGGCAGCACGCCGGCGGGCAGCGCTTCGGTGAGCACGGTGACGAACGCGGCGGTGGTGAGGGCGAGGAGGGCGGCGGTCTGCCGGCGGGTTTCGGTGCTCGTCATGCCGCTATGCTCGAACCCTCACATACGTGTGAAGGTCTACGTGAGGTGGGGCACATGCGGATCGGCGAGCTGTCGGAGCGCACGGGGACGTCCCGGCGGCTGCTCCGGTACTACGAGGAGCAGGGCCTGATCATCGCGTCGCGCGGGGCGAACGGCTACCGCGACTACGACGAGCCGACGGTCGACCGGGTGATCCAGGTCCGCGGGCTGCTCGACGCCGGGCTGCCCACGAGGATCATCAAACAGATCCTGCCCTGCCTCGACAAGCCCCGCGCGATCTACTTCCCGGACGCGACCCCGGAGATGATCGCAACGCTCGAGGAGGAGCGCGACCGCATGGCGCGGCGAGCGGAGTGCCTGCTGCGCAACCGCGACGCGATCGCGGAGTACCTCGACGCGGTGCGCGAGTACAACCGGGTCCAGTCTCCCGCCTGACCCGCGGTGATCAGGAACCGCGTCGGCAAGCCACGCCCGGCGACAGCCAAGTGGATCTTGCCGCTCAGCCCACCCCGGGACCGAGCCCTTCCCCGTCGAGGGCGAGGATCTTGTTCCAGGTGCCGTCTTTGCTCCACAACCAGCAGCGGCTCGATCACCGCCCACGCCTTGTCCGTCAACAGAGGTCCAGCTCAACCGCCTACCGGACACGCCCTAGCCGGGTTCGTCGGGGTTCCGCACCCAGTGCAGGGTGTCGGCTTCGGGCCACCAGCCGGCGGGCTCCGGCCGCGGACGAGCCCCTTCCTCGGCCCACCATTGCGGGGGCGCGTCCTCACCCATGGGGTCGACGGTAGGAGCGGAGCGCGGCGCGCACACCGGTCGAGCGCGGCCAACGTCCGGTTCCGGCCGGTTCGGGCTGGCCGGAAGCGGACAGTGGCCGAACCCGCCCCTGCCGCCGCGCGGTGGTCCGGCCTTAGGTTGGTCCCGGAAGATCACTTCGGGGAGGACAGCCATGATCAAGCGAGCGCTGGCGGGCTTGGCCGCGGCGGCGGCGATCGGCACGCTGGCCGCGCCGGCGGCGGCCGCGGCGACGGGCAACGGCGACCCGGCGGTCCGGCCGCCGGGCGTGTGCGTGTGGATCTGGACCGGCGGCCCGCCGGAGTGCAAGAAGCTGGAGTAGGCCGCGGCGAGCGATGGCCGGGCGGCGTCGCGAACGATGGGTCGTTCGCGACCTCGCCGAGCGGGCCGGCCGCCGCTCAGCCCAGCCAGCCCAACCGGGTCGCCGCGAAGACCGCCGCCACCCGGTTGTCCGCCTGCAGCGCCTCCAGCAGCCCCTGCACGTGCCTCCGGACCGTCCGCTCACTGACGTCCAGGTGCCGCGCGATGGCCCCGTCCGTCATGCCCGTCGCCAGCAGGTCCAGCACCTTCGCCTGCGTCGGCGTCAACCCGTGGCGGGGCGGGGCCGCCGGCCCGTGCACCGCCACCGCCTGCGCCCACACCAGCTCGAACAGCATCCGCAGCGCCGCGACGATCGTCGGGCTCCGCACGAACAGCGCGCCCTCCATCCCGCTCGGGTCCAGGGGGACCAGCGCCGAATGGCGGTCGGCGATCACCATCTTCATCGGCAGCTCCGAGGCCACCCGCATGGTCCAGCCGGCCTCGACGCTCGCGGCGACGACCTCCTTCGCCCCTTCGAACTCCAGCGCCGCGCGCTCGTAGACGTTGCGCAACGCCACTCCGCGCTCGGTCACCGCCTCGGGCAGGCGCATCACCGTGCCCGCGTCCGGCTTGCGCTTGAAGTGGTGCGTCGTGAACGTCAGGAACTCCTCGCGCGCGGACAGGCACAGCTCCAGCGACAGCGAGCCGATGCGCCGGGGGTCCGTCAGCACCTCGACGGCCGAGTCGCCGCCCGCGCCGTTCGCCGCCCGGTACACCGCCTGCAGCACGTCCAGCTGCTGGCGCGCGGCGACGATCTGCCGCTGCTGCTCCAGCAGCTGCTGCTGCGCGCCGAGGATGGCGTGGTCGACCGCGCGCACCGGTTCCATCGGCGCGATCACCGGGTCTTCGCGGTAGTCGCGGCGCACGAACCCGCGGTCGAACAGCTCCCGCATCTCCGGGCTCTCGGCCCGCGGGTCGTCCAGCGGTAGCGGCCCGGTGCGCACCATCGCGTCGTACAGCGCGCCCGCGCCGGGTGTCAGCAGCCCCTCGAGCATCCCGTGTCCCTTTCCGGCAGGGCGAGCGAACCCGGCCGGATCCGGACACGACCGCTCTGCCGCCTACCCCACGCGCCGGACGGGGGAAAGGATTAGGCCGGTCGCGAAAAAAGGGCCGGACCCGTCGAGGGGGCGGGTCCGGCTCGTCACCACCGCCGGGACGGGTCGATCACGTGGACGGCCGCTTCCTCCGCAGAGGCCGCGCCGCCGTCGACGCCCGCGTCGGACGCGTACAGCTCTTCGTCGGAGTCCTCGCCGAAGCCCTCGTCCGTCGCCACCAGACGGCCCGCGCGGACGTCGCCGACCTCGTCGTCGATCAGCTCGCCGTCGGTGTCCTCGCTGTCGCCGAGGCCGTCGCCTTCGTCGTCGGCCAGGTCCGGGACCTCGCGCGCCAGGCGGCCTTCCCAGCTCTCGCCCTCCGCGGTCTCACGCGCGGTCGTGCCCCACTCTTCCGTTTCCCGCGGGCGTTCCGGCGGGGAATAACCCTCCGCCAGCTCGTCGCGGTCGACCAGCGTGTCCTCCGGGTCGAGGATGCCTTCGTCGGCGTGGTCTTCGATGTCGTCGTCCATGCGTCCATCCTCGCTCAACTCCTTGGCCCCGCGCGGCTCGGGTGATATCACCGAGCAGGCCGCACCGTACGGGCGGTGTTCCGGTGAAAGGGATCCTCAATGCCGATGAGACGCAGGGTGCTGGCCGCGGGCCTGGCCGGGGTGTTCGGTGCCGCGCTGTCCGGGCGGACCGCCCAGGCCGCGACGGCGCCGCCGGTCCGGCTCGACCAGCTGAACCTGGTCAACCTGTCGCACGTCAACGACCCCGCCACGACGAACGTCTTCCCCGGCGACCCGGCCTTCGAGCTGGAGACCATCGCCACCATCCCGGACGACGGCTACTACCTCCAGTTCGTCCGCGAAGGCGAACACACCGGAACGCACTGGGGCGCGCCGGGCCACTTCAACACGGGCGAACCCCTCGCCGACGACATGGACCCGGCGGATCTATTCCGGCCCGCCGTCAAGATCGACGTGAGAGCTAAGGCCGCGGGCAACCCGGACTACGCCGTGACGATCGACGACCTCAAGGCGTGGGAGAAGCGCCACGGCCGCATCCCCGACGAGTCCGTCGTGGTGCTGTGGACCGGCTGGGACGCGAAGTGGGGCACCCCGGCCTACCCGAACACCGGCGCCGACGGCGTGCTGCACCAGCCCGGGTTCTCGATCCCGGCGGTGAAGTGGCTGATCGACACGGGCCGGCTCGGCCGCCGCGGCGGCACGGGCACCGACACGTTCAGCCCGGACGTCGGCACCGACGAGACGTACACGGTGTCGAAGCTGGTCTACCGGCGCCACCGGATCAGCCTGGAGATCCTGGCGAACCTGAAGGCCCTCCCGACGACGGGGGCGTGGGTCCTGGTGGGCGGGCCGATCAACCGCCGGGGCGCGGGCTCGACGGCGACGATCTACGGCGTCCTCCCGCCCGGGGTGCACGCGGACTGACGAGCGCCCGGCCCCGCTCACCCCGCCGAGATCGCCGACAAGCGCAGCGCGGAGAGGGGGGCCGGGCGGCCGTACAGGTACCCCTGCGCGGTCGTGCACCCCGCCCGCGTCACGAGCGACGCCTGCTCGGCCGTCTCGATCCCCTCGGCGACCACGTCCAGCTCCAGCTCCGCGCACAGCCCAACCAGCGACCGGCACAGCGCCGCGTCCCGCTCCGGCTGCACCCCCGTCGTCAGCGCCCGGTCCAGCTTGATCAGGTCGACCGGCAGCGCGTGCAGCACCGTCAGCGAGCTGTACCCCGCCCCGAAGTCGTCCAGCGCCACCCGGACGCCCAGCTCCTGCAGCCGCCGGATCGCCGCCGCGCCCGCGGCCAGGTCCGGGACCGGGACCGTCTCGGTGATCTCGACGACCAGCCGGGACGGCGGCAGCCGGTAGCGCTCCAGCGCGGACGCGACGCTGCGCTCCAGCGCCGCCGCGCCGAGGCGGCTCGCGCACACGTTGACGTGCACCGTCAGGTCCAGCCCGGCCGTCGTGATCTCGCGGCACGCCAGGTCCAGCACCAGCGCGTCCAGCTCGGCACCCAGCCCGGCCCCCTCGGCCGCGCGGACGAACGTCTCCGGTGACACCACCGTGCCGTCGCGCGTGGTCCAGCGGGCCAGCGCCTCCACGGCGACCGGGACCTCGCCGGCCAGCCTGACGATCGGCTGGAACACGAGGCCGAACCCCTCCGGGATGCCACCCGACGCGCGCCGCAGCGCGGACGGGAAGTCCGGCGGGCCGTCCTGCGACGGGCGGTAGACGACCGTCGTGTCCTTGCCCAGCCGCTTGCCCGCGTACATCGACGTGTCCGCGCGGCCCAGCAGCACGTCCGACGTCACCAGCGGCTCGGCCGGGTCCGGCACGACCAGGCCCATGCTCGCGCGGACCGACACGAGCGTGCCGTGCACGGCGAACGGCCGCCGCAGCGCGCCCTGGATCCGGTCGGCGACGGCCTGCGGCGCGTCCAGCTCGCCTTCCAGCAGGATCGCGAACTCGTCGCCGCCCAGCCGCGCGACGGTGTCGCCCGCGCGCACGCAGCTCAGCAGCCGCTGGGCGACGGCGTGCAGCAGGACGTCGCCGCCCGCGTGCCCGAACCGGTCGTTGACCTCCTTGAAGTCGTCGAGGTCGACGAAGATCAGCACGAGCGGCCGGTCGGGGACCTCGACGGCCCGGTCCAGCCGGTCGGCGAACAGCGCGCGGTTGGCCAGGCCGGTCAGCGGGTCGTGGTAGGCCTGGTGGGTCAGCTGCTGCTGGCCCTCGTACACCCGCCGCAGCAGCAACCGGTTGTCCAGCAAGGAAAGCAGCTGCCGGGCGAGCACGAGGAACACCACGAGCACGCCGACGAAGACCTCGACGCCGTCCGGGCCGGCGCCGGCCACCAGCTGCACGGTGATCAGCAGCGCGACGGCGGTGACCGGGACGTAGGGCAGCGCGAGCTGCCACCAGTCGACCCCGGCGGCCGGGCCCGCGTCCTCGCGGCGTCGCGAACCGGGCGTCACCAGCAGCGCGAACGCGATGAACAGCGGCCCCAGCACGAACCCGCCGTCCGACCACGGCTTCATGCTCTCCGCGCCGATGCTGACGAGGTAGGCGAACACGCTGTCGGAGCAGGCCAGCGCCACGATCCCGACGGCGGCCAGCAGCAGGTTCGCCCGGTAGGGCCGGTCCACCCGGTCGAACACGACCAGCAGCACCGCGACGACCACGATCACGAGGTCCGACAGCGGGTAGGAGATGGCGACGGCCCAGGTCAGCTTGTCCGGAGCGGTGGCCCGGACCAGCTGCCCGAGCGCGGCGGTCCAGGTGAGGATGAACAGCGAGCCGGTGACGATCAGGCCGTCGAGCACCACCGCGACGCCGAAGTGCGCGGTCCACTGGGCGGGCTGCCAGCGTTCGCGGTCCGGCCGGACCCGCGCCCGGGCCAGGACGAACAGCGCGGCGAGCGCGAACAGCGGGAAGCTCAGGTAGCCGACGTCGGCCAGGGACGGCGACGGCAGGCCGCGCCCGTCGACCAGCTGGTACCACGACCACGCGCACTGGCCGAGCGACCAGCCGGTCATCCCGATCGCGACGAGCACCCGCCACCAGCGCTGGTGCCCGCGGACGCGGCGCGCGGCGAGCACGCCGCAGACGACCGCGCCGACCCCGGCGCTCAGCTGCATGGCGTCGTCGATCCAGAGGGCGAGGGTGTCGCCCCAGAACGCGAAGCCGTTGACCACGACCAGGGCCACCGTGAGGAAGACGAGCAGGGCCGCGACTGGGTACCGCCGCACTGTCATGGCACCTCACGTGGGTCACCCGCCGGTCGGACCGGCAAACACTACACCGGACGGACGCGCGCCCCGGCTCACCGCACCGGTGGCCGGTACCCCCGCGTCAGGCGATGTCGCGGCGGTGCAGCAGCCAGCCGCCGAGCACGGCGAAGGCGACCAGGTACGCGCCCAGCACGACGGCGGCCTGCCCGGATCCCACGATCGGGTCGACACCCGGCGCGCTCGCCCCGAACGCGGCCGCGAGCGCGCCGGCATTCGGCCCGGGCAACGCCTTCTGCAGCTGCGCGACCCAGTCCAGCAGCGGCGCGGCGATCGATGCGAGCAGGTTCTGCACGGCGAGCAGCCACACGAGGCCGAGCCCGATCGGCAGCGCGACCGAGCGCAGCCCGACGGCGAGCAGCACGCCGAGCGCGCCCCACATCGTCGTGACGAGCCAGCCGGCGCCGAGGCCGAGCAGGACGTCGGAGACCGCCGGCCAGACCACCGGCTGGTCCTTCAGGGACGCGACGAGCACGCTCGCGCCCGCGGTCGCGGCCAGCAGCGCGAGCACCACGGCGAGCGCGCCGACCGCGACGGTGACCAGCTTCGCGGCGAAGACGGCGATGCGCGACGGGTGCTGCACCAGCACGGTCTTCCACGTGCCGTAGCCGTATTCGCTGCCCGCGACGAGCACGCCGAAGATCAGCGCGAGGGCGCCGACGAAGATCGGCAGCCCGCCGAGGGCGCTGCCGACGAACGCGCCGGGCAGCAGCGCATCCAGGCCGCGCGCCGGGCCGGGCGGCCCGGCGGCGCCGCTCAACCCGGCGTAGGGGACGGCGTAGCCGAACGTCAGCGACAGCACGAGGGCGACGGCGAGCAGCAGCCAGCTCGCCGGGCGGCGGGCCTGCTTGGTCAGTTCGGCGCGGATGTCACGCAGCACGGCCGGTACCTCCGGTGAGGGTGAGGAAGGTCTGTTCCAGGTCGGGTTCGCGCCAGCGCAGCTCGGTGACGGTCAGCCCGGCGCCGACGAGCTCGGCGTTGACCCGCCCGGCTTCGCCGCGGTCGACGTCGAGTTCGAGCGCGTCACCGTCGACGCGGACGGTGTCGTAGAGCCGGCGCAGGTGGTCCCGGGCCCGGTCGAGCGGGTCGGCGACGACGCGCAGCGCGCCGCCCGCGCGCAGGTCCGCGACCGTGGTTTCGGTGACCAGCCGGCCGTGGTCGAGCACGCCGACGCGGTCGCAGATCTGCTCGACCTCGGCCAGCAGGTGGCTGGACAGCAGCACGGTGCAGCCGCCGGCGGCGAGCTTGCGGAGGGTGACCCGCATGTCGGCCATGCCGGCCGGGTCGAGGCCGTTGGTCGGCTCGTCGAGCACGACCAGCTCGGGCTCCTTCAGCAGCGCCGCGGCCAGGCCGAGCCGCTGCTTCATGCCGAGCGAATACGCCGAATACCGGTCCTTCGCGCGGTCGGCGAGGCTGACGACGTCGAGCACGGCGTCGACGCGGGTGCGCGGCACGCCGGCGTGGTCGGCGAGGACGCGCAGGTTGGCCCGGCCGGACAGGTACGGGTAGAAGGCGGGCCCTTCGATCAGCGCGCCGACGCGGGCGAGGCTGCCGGGCCCCGGTTCGGCGCCGAGCACCCGGACGCGGCCGGAGGTGGGCCGGATCAGGCCGAGCAGCATCCGCAACGTGGTGGTCTTGCCGGCGCCGTTCGGGCCGAGGAAGCCGTAGACCTCGCCGGCGCGCACCGTCAGGTCGAGCCCCTCGACGGCGGCGGTGGGTCCGTAGCGCTTGGTGAGGCCGGTGGTTTCCACGGGCTGGGTCATGGGTGCCTCCTTCGTGGCGTGTCCCATGGTCGTGCGCCGGGCGGCCGCGGTCGTCCCCCGCCGTACGGCAATCGCCCCTACGCCGGCGGACGTACGGCGAGAACTGGCGCGGTAAAGCAGCTGGTCAACGGGCCGATAGAATGAAACCGGCAGCCCACGACGCGACGGACGGTGCAGGTGACAGAGGCGAAGGAGCGGACCCGCGACCGGATCTCGCGCCGCGGGGTGGACAAGTTCGCCGACCGCCGGGCCCAGCTGGCCGAGTCGGCGCTGCAGACCCTGGCCGAGCTCGGCTACGCGCGCACCAGCCTGCGGGAGATCGCGCAGAACTCCGAGTTCTCGCACGGCGTCCTGCACTACTACTTCGCCGACAAAGTCGACTTGCTGACCCACTGCGTGCGCCGGTTCGAGGAAGTGTGCGTCACGCGGTACGACGAGATCGTGGCCCGCGCGCGGACGGCGGCGGAGCTGGAACGCGACTTCGCGGCGGCGATGGGCGCGACGCTGCGCGCGGACGCCAAGATGCACCGGCTCTGGTACGACCTGCGCAACCAGAGCCTGTTCGAGGAGTCCTTCCGCGCCGACGTGCTCGAGATCGACCGGCGCCGCGAAGAGATGATCGACCACGTCGTCGCGCGCTACGCCGAGCTGGCGTCCGTGCCGGCGAGCGTGCCGCGGTCCGTCGCGTACGCGCTGTTCGACGGCCTGTTCCAGCAGGCCCTGCTCCGGCACCTGGCCGGCGGCGAGGACGCCGCGGCCGAGCTGGAGCGGGCGGTCCCGGCCGTCTTGGCGCGCGTCGTGGCGGCCTAGGGGTCCAGGCGCTGGTGCGGCGTCCGCGGCGCCGGCACGACGAACGCGATCACCGTCGCGACCACCCCCACGAACAGGGACAGGTGCGCGGCGGCCGGCACGGCGCTGATCAGGAACAGCCGCAGCGACCCCGAGATCAGCAGGCGCCACACCTTCGGGCTCATGATCAACAAGTACCCGGGTCCACCCCCGGCCACCCCATGATCACCCGCCGGGGTGGCGCGGGGGGCGTTCGACGTTTTCGACGCACCGGCGTTCGGCCGCCGGGTGGGGGCCGGTGCTTTTCCGCGCGAAATCGGTGTTGCCCGCCAAGAATGCGGCGGATAACGATCCGTTTGCCGCCGCTTGATCGACTGGACATCGGCGTCGGCGCTGACGAATATTGATGCCCGGCGGGAAGGGCGAGGGAGGAACGGTGGACCTCAGTGCGGCGGACGTGGTCGGTGAGTTGAAGGTTCTGCGCAAAGGGCGGGGAATTTTCACCACACCGCTCGCGGATCGCGTCGGACCCGCTTTGCGCGCCACCTGTGGCATTTTGGAAGATGACGACTCGGTGGAGGTGCGGCGTAAACTCACCGACCGATTGCGGCCGCTCGTCGAGTCGTTGCCCGACGACCTGAAGATCGCTCTGCGGGCGGCGTTCGCGCTGGACGAGCAGGCCCGAAAACCGTTCTACCAGGAACGGGTGCATTGGGCGGCGATCACGCTCGACCGCGACGACCGGACGGTCCGGCGCCGGATCGACGAAGGAATCGAGCAGGTCGCGGCAATGGCCGTCGCGGCGGGCGGACCGGATCCGCGGCCGCGCTATCCGAGCCGCAGTTGGCACACCGAAGAACTGCGCGTGACGCTCGCACTCGACCAGCCGGTGGCCGAGGCGTTCGAATTCCGCCGGGTCGTCGCCGACGCCGACGAAATCGCCGAGCTCGACCTGGCGTTGACGCTCACCGCGGGCGCCGAATCCGGCGATTCGGTGCGCGAGTCGGATCTGGAGGTCGACGTGTTCCACGGCGGCGCGCTCGCCGGCCGCGCGATGGAGTCGAGTGACCGGATCGGGCTGGCGTTGCGGCTGCCGGGACCGCTGCGGCGCGGCGAGCGGCACGACATCGGGCTGCGGTTCCGGGCGAACATGCGCCAGCCGCACTACATCTGCGTCCCGCGGCACCCGTGCGACCTGTTCGACCTGCACGTCCGCTTCGGCGACAAGGTGCCGGCAAGGATCATCCTGCTGGAGAAGGCGTTCCAGAACGACACGCGATCACCGCGCGGCGAGGAGCTGAAGCCCGACGCGGCGGGCGAGGTCCACGTCCGGTTCCGCCACCTCGCGCCGGGCTTCGCGTACGGGATCCGCTGGCAGAACGAGTGAGGGTCAGGGGGCATCCCGGGCGGCTTCGGCGAGGTAGAGGGCTTGAGCGGCGATGGGCGCGGCGGCTTGGTGGCCGCCGGCCAGGGCCTGGCGCGCGTGGGCGAGGGCTTCGGAGACGAGCCCGCAGGCGAGTTCGGCCCGGGCCGCGGCGCCGAAGTCCGCGGGGGTGGCTTCCCCGCTGGAGAGGATGGCGGCGTGGATCTCGCCGGCGGTGGCGGGATCACCGTGGGTTTCGTGCGCGGCCGCGACGGGCCGCAACAGGGCGACCCGGTGGGCTGGGCTGTGTTCGGCGAGTACGCGGGCGTGCTGGATGAGGTACGTGTGGGTGACTGCGCTCGGCCGGCCGGCTGGTTCGGCTGCGCGGGTGGGTCGATCCGGCGCGGATGCGTCGGCCGGTTCGGCTGCGTTGGGTTGGGCCTGCGCAGACCCGGTGGGCGCCTGCTCGGCCGCGCTTGCACGGCTAGGCGCGGGTTCGGGTGGGAGCGGCGCGGACCCGGTCGGCCCGGGAGTCTTCGCCTGCTCGGCCGCGCTTGTGCGGCCAGGGGCGGGTTCGCCTGCGCGCGGCGAGGCGCCGGCCGGTCCAGCGGCCCTCCCGCGCTCCAGCGTCGAGGCGCCAGCCGGTCGAACCGCGCCCGGGCGGCCAGCTGAGCTACCGGCCAACCCGCTCAACACCGCCTCCGCAGCTTCACCGGCAGCCGGCTCCCCGAAGACCCCGCAGGCCACCTCCACCGCCAGTCCCTGAAGCCGCAGACCACCCGCCACCCGCCACGCGAACCCCCGCGCGACCAGCTCTTCCACCGCCGCCTCGAACTCCGCACCCGCCACCGCGCAACGCGCCACCTCGGCCGGGACCGGCGCCGGCGCCAGCACCGATCCCAGCCGCAGCAGCTCGCACGCCGGCCGGCCCAGCCGCAGGAGCACCTCGCGGATCGCGTGCGGTGCCGTGTCCGGCAGCTCCTCCGGCGACGACCCCGGTCGGCCCGGGCGCAGGAGCACCTCGCGGATCGCGTGCGGGGCCGGGTCCAGCGAAGGCGCCGGCGAAGACCCCCGCTCCCGCAGCAGGAACGCCGCCGCCCGCAGGGTCATCGGGTGGCCGTCGCAGCGGGTGATGAACCCCGCCCCCGACGGCAGCAGTCGCAGACCCTCGGAAACCGTCAGCCCCGGCACCTCCACCGTCGCCCCGGGCCAGTGGGCCGCTCGGCTCGTCAGGAGCGTGCGGACCGCCCTCGCCGGCAGCAGCACCCGGGCCAGCTCGCCCGGTGGTACCCCCGCCGGGACGTCGTCGACCAGCACCAGCACCCGCGCGCCCGCCGCGTCGATGCGGGCCGCCAGCCGCTTGCGCAACCGGTCGAACCCGTCCTCCACCGTCCCCGCGGCCGCCGCCAGCGCGAGGTGGAACTGGGGCAGGAAGTCGTCCGGGTCGAGGTGGCCGAACGGGCCCGTCCGCAGCACCCGGCCGCCGAACCGGCCGGCCAGGCACGCGTACTGCTCGGCCAGCACCGTCTTGCCGACGCCCGGCAGGCCGCGGACCAGGACCGCCCGCCGCGCGACGAGTTCACTGTGGACAGTCCACAGCAGCGAGGAACCGAGACCGCCGGCGGCCCTTTCGCGCACCCGCCGGACGAGGTCCGGCAGCGGTTCCCCCGGAACGAGCGTCAGCACGTGGTCCGGGAAAATACCCGCCGAATGGCCGGCGAGCAGCACGCGGGACGCCGCCAGTTCCAGCGCGATCTTGTCGAAATCGTCGAAGGACGTGCTCCGGAAAACGCGCAGTCCCGCGGCGCGCAGTCCGGTTTCCACGCTGCCGGACGCCTCGGGACACAGGAAGACGTCGAACCGGTCGGCGGTCAATGGGTGATCATGGCTTCGGTTCCCGGGAGGTCGGATTCGGTCACGCGCCAAGGATCGGATCGGCCGGCCGGTTCGCTACGCGCGGCAGGATCTGTCCACTAATTGTCCCGCCCGGCGGGCATGACCGCCGGGTAAGCCCGGTGGGCCGTTTGTGGTTAACGGACAATATCTGGACAAGAACCACACCCTTGCAACGTTGCTGGTCAGCGCCTCGATTACTCCGATTGTCGGACCGGGAACCGAGGACAGCGGACACGGGCCAGTGTGGTCCATTGTGGACGACGGGAACCCGGTGGCGGTCCGGTGGACGATGCGAGGAGGGAACCCGTGGACACCATGATGGCGGAGACGGCGGTCGACGGCTACGTCGTGCTCGAGGAGCTGCCGCGCCCGGACGGGAAGCTGACGAAGGAGCAGCTCGACCCGTTCGTGGCGGCGGCCCGCACCGGCGACGCGGACGCCGTCCAAGCGCTGCTGCGCCTGATCAAGCCGACGGTCGTGCGTTACTGCCGCGCCCGGATCGGCGGGCGCGACCTGTCCTACCTGTCGGCCGACGACGTCGCGCAGGAGGTGTGCCTGGCCGTGCTGAAGGTGCTGCCCGGCTACCAGGACCGCGGCGGCTCGTTCCTCTACCTCGTGCGCGCCATCGCCGCGAACAAGGTCGCCGACGCCTTCCGCTCGGTGGCGCGCGACCGGTCGAAGCCCGTGCCGGAGCTGCCGGACCGGCCGCTCGGCGGCAACGAGCCGGAGACCCACGTGCTCGACCTCGACCTCGGTGCCCGGCTGGGCAAGCTCATGGCGTCGCTGCCGCCGCTGCACCAGGAGATCCTGTCGCTGCGGATCGTCGTCGGCCTGTCGGCGAACGAGACGGCGGAGGCGCTGGGCATCTCCGCCGGCAACGTCCGCATCACGCAGTACCGCGCGCTGACGAAGCTGCGCGGCATGATCGGCGAAGGCGGGTTCTGAGCGTCACTCCAGCCATTCGGTGATGAAGTGGTCGCTCTCGTGGATGTGCACGGCCTCGTAGACACCGGGGCCGAGCACGGCGAACTTGTGCGGCGTGCCGGCCGGGACGACCAGCACGTCCCCGGCGCCGCCGTCGCGTTCGGCGTCGCCGACGGTGAACCGGGCCCGCCCCCGGATGATCACGAACGTCTCGGTGTAGGGGTGCCGGTGCAGGCGCGGCCCCGAGCCGACGACGTCGCTGCTTTCGCGGATGACGGAGATCCCGGACCCGACATCGCGTCCTTCGAAGTTCTCGCTGTCGCTCACAAAACCAGCGTAGCTCTAACCGCCGACCACTTTCCGCAGCTGGCTGAGCGCCCGGTGCTGCGCCACCCGCACCGCGCCCGGGGTCGACCCCACCACCTCCGCCGTCTCCTCGGCCGACAGCCCGACCGCCACCCGCAGCACGACGATCTCCCGCTGCTTCTCCGGCAGCACCTGCAGCAGCTTCGCCATCCGCTCGCCCAGCTCGCGGCGCAGGGCGTAGTGCTCGGGATCCAGCGACGCGTCGACCTCCTCGGGCAGCTCCGCCACCGGCTCGTCCCACTGCCGGGCCGCCGCCTTGCGGGCCGCCGCGACCTTGTGGCGGGCGATGCCGCACACGAAGTTCGGGAACGGCCGGTCCGGGGGCCGGCCGGGCAGGGCCTTCAGCAGGGCGACGCACACGTCCTGGGCGACGTCGTCGGCCGAGCGCCAGGCGTCGGGCCGAGCGCCGAGACGGGCTCGGCAGTAGCGCACCACCAGTGGCCGGGCCGCCGCGAGCAGGCGGTCCGGGGCTTCTTCCGCGGTTGTCATCGTTCCCCTCCATCCGGCGGGGGGACTACCCGTTTTCGCCCCGGACGGACCCGCGCCGGGCGAAGTCCCCGTTATCCGCGGTGAATTCCCGCGCGCGACGGCGATAACTAGGTCATCACGCGAAATGACCATCGGCCGGGTGGCACCCTGGGGGCATGACCTTCGGACTGCACCACGTCCAGCTCGCCATCGAGCCGGCCAGCGAGGACCGCTGCCGCGCGTTCTACGTCGGCGTGCTCGGCCTGACCGAGATCCCGAAGCCGCCCGCGCTCGCCGGCCGCGGCGGGCTCTGGCTGCGGACCGGCGGCCTCGAACTCCACCTCGGCGTCGAAGAGGACTTCCGCCCGGCGCGCAAGGCCCACCCGGGCATCCTCGTCGACGACCTCGACGCGCTGGCCGACCGGCTGCGGCGGCACGGCGCCGACGTCGACTGGGACGACGGCTTCCCCGGGCATCGCCGGTTCTACACCCACGATTGCCTGGGCAACCGGCTCGAGTTCCTCAGTCCCGCGTAACCCTCGCGCATTCGTCGGCCCGGCCGAATCACTTCGGCCTTGTTGCGATCGTCCCATTTCGGAAATGGTTCGATCGCAACAAATCAGAACTCCTGCTGCCGGAATGCGTCCAGCACGCGGCGCTCCCTTTTGGTCGGACGGCCCGCGCCGCGGTCGCGCCGGGCGACCGGGATCGCCGTCTCCGGCGGCGGCTTCGGCGTCCGGTCCACGTAGCACGTCACCGCGTCCGGCGCGCCCACGCGTTTCTGGATCACCCGTACCACGTCGAGGATCCTGGTCGTCCCGCCGATGCGCAGGCGGACTTCGTCACCCGGCACGACGGTCGTCGCGGGCTTGGCCGGCTTGTCGTTCACGCGCACGTGCCCGCCCCGGCACGCGGCCGCGGCGTCCGGACGCGTCTTCGTCAGCCGGACCGCCCAGAGCCAGCGGTCCACTCGGGTCGACTCCACAGTCGTCCATCATGGCCCATTCAGCGGAATCCTCGCGCAACCCGGGGAGGTTACTCGCGGGTATATGTCGACTTGTCTGCACCACTGAGTTATAACCTGTTCTAATATACCTCAACGGTGAGGACTATCACATGCGTGACGAATCCGTATGGAGAACGGCTTCTGGGCAAGTTTCCCGTCGTCTTTTCATTGCTGGAACTGGTTCTATCTTGGCGGCCGCGGCTGTGGGGAGCCGGGCGGCCGCCGCCACCATCGCCGACGCCGCGCGCGTGCCCGCCTTGGTGATCGGGTCGGGCTACGGCGGCTCGGTCGCGGCCCTGCGCCTGGCCCAGGCCGGCGTCGACGTCCAGCTCGTCGAAATGGGCATGGCCTGGGACACGCCCGGCTCGGACGGCAAGATCTTCGCGAACACGACCAGCCCGGACCAGCGCTCGTTCTGGTTGCGCACCAGGACGAAGCAGCCGCTGTCCAACTTCCTCGGGTTCCCGATCGACAAGGACATCCCGAAGTACACCGGCATCCTCGACGCGGAGGAGTTCGGCGGGATCATCGTGTACCAGGGCCGCGGCGTCGGCGGCGGCTCGCTCGTCAACGGCGGCATGGCCGTCACGCCCAAGCGGGAGAACTTCGGCGCGATCCTCCCGACGGTCAACGCCGACGAGATGTACGGCACCTACTACCCGCGCGCCAACGCCGGTCTCGGCGTCGGCCTGGTCGACCCCACCTGGTTCGACTCCGCCGAGTGCTACCAGTACGCGCGCGTCGGCCGGAAGCAGGCGCAGCGGTCCGGGTTCCCGTTCGTCTTCGTCCCGGACGTCTACGACTGGAACTACATGCAGCAGGAGCAGGCCAACACCGTGCCGCGGTCGGCCCTGGCCGGGGAAATCCTGTACGGCAACAACTACGGCAAGAAGTCCCTGCAGAAGACCTACCTGCCGCAGATCAGGGCGACCGGCCGGGTGACCATCTCGCCGCTGCACCGGGTGACGTCGGTGACGCTCGCGGCCGGCGGCGGGTACGCGGTGACGCTGGAGCAGCTGAACACCTCGGGCGGGGTGATCGCGACCAAGGGCGTCACCGCGGACAAGGTGTTCTTCGCCGCGGGCAGCGTCGGCACGAGCAAGCTGCTGGTCAAGCTGAAGGCCACCGGCGCGCTGCCCAACCTCAACGGCGAGGTCGGGAAGGGCTGGGGTGACAACGGGAACGTGATGGTCGGGCGCGCCAACCAGATCTGGGACCCGACCGGCAGCCTCCAGTCGTCCATCCCCTGCGGCGGCATCGACAACTGGGCCGCGGGCGGCGCGTTCGCCGAGGTGGCGCCGCTGCCGACCGGGATCGAGACGTGGGCGTCGTTCTACCTGTCGATCACGAAGAACCCGAACCGCGCCCAGTTCACCTACAACCCGGCGACGGGGAACGTCGACCTCAACTGGCAGACGGCCTGGAAGCAGCCGGGGATCGACATGGCGAAGACCATCTTCGACAAGATCAACGCGAAGGAGGGCACGATCTACCGCACGGACCTCTTCGGCGTGTACAAGATCTGGGGCGACCACCTGACGTACCACCCGCTCGGCGGCGCGGTGCTCGGCAAGGCGACCGACAACTACGGCCGCTTGGCCGGCTACCCGGGCCTGTACGCGATCGACGGCTCGCTGATCCCGGGCAACACGAGCGTGAACCCGTTCGTGACGATCACGGCACTCGCCGAGCGCAACATCGAGAAGATCATCGCCACGGACTTCTAGCCCGGCGCAAGTCCTCGTGAGTGGGAAACAGGGTTCTAACCCTGTTTCCCACTCACGACCGGTGGGACGGCAGGACGCAGACGGTGTCCAGGCCCAGGACGTGGTTGAGGCGCCCGAAAGCCAGCCACGAACCCAGGCTCATGGACAGCTCGACGATCTCCTTCTGCGTGTACTGCGCGGACATCCGCTTCCAGAACTCGTCGTCCAGGTTGTGGTGGTCGGTCGCGTACCGCTCGGCGTACTCCGCCGCGAGCCGCGTGCGCTCGTCGAAGAGCTCGGTGGTGCGCCACTCCGAGACGGCGTCCGCGAACTCCGGCTCGACCTTGACGCCGTCGCGCTCGGTGCGCCAGTCCAGGCAGAAGACGCACCCGTTGATCTGCGCGATCCGCAGCCGCGCGGCCTCGAACTCCCGCAGCCCCAGCGTGGTGTGCGAGTACACCGCCAGCGAGAACTGCGACGCGGCGATCCCGATGCCGGGCACCATCTCGCCCCACACGTACCCGATCGGGTCCTTGCCCTCGGGGATGTCGATGTTCACGAGCGCCTCCTTCCGAGCTTGCCGGCTGCCGGGCGCAGCGGGATGTCGAGTGCGTCGTAGAGGCCGGGTTCCGCCTCGGCCAGCCAGTCGATCGCGCCGACGAGCCGGCCGACGGCGGTGGCATTGCCGCCCGCGGACCGGTTTTCGCCTTCGTCGCTCGCCTCGACGCTGACCTCGATGCGCGGCCGGCCTTCGATGATCACGCGGTGGGCGCCGTCGCCGCTGGGTGGCGTGGGCCAGTCCGGCGCGCACGACGGGTGGATGCGCGTGACGTGCTCGATGACGATCCGCGGTTCGCCGTCGACGATGCCCTGCACCTCGAACCGGACCGCGCCCTGCGTGCCCTTCTCGAACTCGCCCATGGTCCGCGTGGACACGGTTTCCTCGAGGGGACGCCGTTGCAGCGTCTCGCGGAGTTCGTCCACCTCGACGCCGAGGCCGCGCGCGATCAGCCGGACCTGTCCGCCCCAGACCATCGACGGGACGCCGGTCATCAGCATCGGCGGGTCGTAGTCCATCGGCTGGCCCATGCCGACCAGGTACCGGACGGAGTCGGGCTGCTCGTAGGTCGAGTAGTCGAAGATCTCCTGGCAGCGGATGACGTCGACGTCCGTGCCGAGCCCGCTGATCAGCAGCGGCAGCACGTCGTTGCCCCAGCCGGGGTCGACGCCGGAGACGAACAGCGAGCCGCCGCCGTCCTTGATCGCGGCCAGCACCGGGTCGCGCAGCTCCGGGGGCGCGTTGCGCTGGTCGTAGAGCGGGTAGAGCGCCGGCGTCACGACGACCGCGCCCGTCCCGACCGCGCGGACGATGTCGGCGAGCGCGTCGTCGAACCGGACGTCGCCGGAAGCGGCGTAGACGACGGCTCGCGGGCTCGCGGCCAGCACGGCGTCGATGTCGTCGGTCGCGGCGACCCCGAGGTCCCCGACGCCCGCCAGCGCGCCCGCGTCCTTGCCGACCTTCGCCGGGTCGTGGACCAGCACGGCGGTCAGCTCCAGCGCCGGATGGGCGTCGACGGCCCGGATTGCCGCACGGCCGACGTTGCCCGTGCCCCACACCACCGTGGCGATCATTTCGCCGAGTTTTCGCCGGTTCGCCCGGGTCCGGGAAGGGATTCGTTCCGGCCAGCGGACCGCGGCGGGCCGAGTAGGCTGCAGTGCGTCCGAACGTCGTACCGGAGGGCCCCGCGATGACGATCGATCCGAAACCCCGCAGCCGCACGGTGACCGACGGGATCGAGGCCGCGCCCGCCCGCGGCATGCTCCGCGCCGTCGGGATGGGGGACGGCGACTGGCGCAAGCCGATCATCGGTGTCGCCAGCTCGTGGAACGAGATCACGCCGTGCAACCTGTCCCTCGACCGGCTCGCGCAAGCCTCGAAGGAAGGCGTGCACGCGGCCGGCGGCTACCCGCTGCAGTTCGGCACGATCTCGGTCTCCGACGGCATTTCCATGGGGCACGACGGCATGCACTTCTCGCTCGTGTCCCGCGAGGTCATCGCCGACTCCGTCGAGACGGTCATGCAGGCCGAGCGGCTCGACGGCTCGGTGCTGCTGGCCGGCTGCGACAAGTCCCTGCCGGGCATGCTGATGGCGGCCGCCCGGCTCGATCTCGCGTCGGTGTTCCTCTACGCGGGCACGATCGCCCCCGGTTGGGTGAAGCTCACCGACGGCACCGAGAAGGACGTCAGCATCATCGACGCCTTCGAGGCCGTGGGCGCGTGCCGGGCCGGCCGGCTCGGGACCGCCGACCTGGACCGCATCGAACGGGCCATCTGCCCTGGTGAGGGCGCCTGCGGCGGAATGTATACCGCGAATACGATGGCATCGGCGGCCGAGGCGATGGGGATGAGCATGCCGGGATCCGCCGCGCCGCCGTCCGCGGACCGCCGTCGCGACCACTACGCGCACCTTTCAGGTGAAGCCGTCGTCGGGCTGCTCGAGCGCGGGATCACCGCTCGGGACATCCTGACGCGCGAGGCGTTCGAGAACGCGATCACCGTCGTCATGGCGCTCGGCGGCTCGACCAACGCCGTGCTGCACCTGCTGGCCATCGCGCACGAGGCGAAGGTCGAGCTGACCCTCGACGACTTCAACCGCGTCGGCGACCGCGTCCCGCACCTGGGCGACCTCAAGCCGTTCGGCAAGTACGTCATGCAGGACATCGACCGCCACGGCGGCATCCCGGTGCTGATGAAGGCGCTGCTGGACGAGGGGCTCCTCCACGGCGACGCGCTGACCGTCACCGGCCGGACCGTCGCCGAGAACCTCGCCGAACTCGACCCCGACCCGCTCGACGGCGAGGTCCTGCGGAGGCTGGACAACCCGCTGCACCCGACCGGCGGCATCACGATCCTGCGCGGGTCACTCGCCCCCGAAGGCGCGGTCGTGAAGTCCGCGGGCTTCGACACGGCCAACTTCGAAGGCCCGGCGCGCGTGTTCGAACGCGAGCAGGAGGCGATGGCGGCGCTGAACGAGGGCCGGATCTCCGCCGGCGACGTCGTCGTCATCCGCTACGAAGGCCCCAAGGGCGGGCCGGGCATGCGCGAGATGCTCGCGATCACCGCGGCGATCAAGGGCGCCGGGCTGGGGCGCGACGTCCTGCTCTTGACCGACGGGCGATTTTCGGGCGGGACGACCGGGTTGTGCATCGGCCACGTCGCGCCCGAGGCGGTCGACGGCGGCCCGATCGCGTTCATCCGCGACGGCGACCGGATCGCCGTGGACATCAAGGGCCGCAGCATGGACCTGCTGGTCGACGCCGCCGAGCTGGCCCGTCGCCGGGAAGGCTGGGAGCCGCTGCCGAACAAGTTCCCGGAAGGGGTGCTCGGCAAGTACGCGAAGCTGGTCCGGTCGTCGTCCTACGGCGCCGTCACGAGCTGAGCGAGCGCGCGTTTGTCGACCTTGCCGACGTCGGTGAGGGGAAGTGCGTCGACGAAGTCCACTCTCGCCGGGACGTAGTGGTCTTGGTCGAAGATGGCTTTGGCGTGCGCTCTCAGGTCGCCCTCGGTCACTTCGCCGGTGGTGACGACGACGGCGTGCAGCAGGTCGCCTTGGCCGAACACGGCCGCGCTCCGCACCGCCGGGTGCGTCTCCAGCGCGTGCTCGACGACGGTCGTGGGGACCTTCGTGCCGTGCTCGCCGGTGACGACGACGTCGTCGGCGCGGTCGAGCAGGTAGAGGTAGCCGTCGTCGTCGAAGCGGCCGAGGTCGCCGGTGCGCAGCCAGCCGGCGCCGACGTCCGGGCCGCCGAGGTAACCGTCCATCATGGACAGTCCGCGCACCTCGACCTCGCCGTCGGCGGTGATGCGGGCTTCCATGCCGGGCACGATCCGGCCGACCGAGCTTCGCAGCTCGGGGCGCGCGATCAGTTCGGCGGCGGAGATGCTCGCGATCATCGGCGCTTCGGTGAGGCCGTAGCCCTGGCCGACGACCGGGCCGAAGACGTCGAGGGCCTGGGCGAGCCGGTGGGGCGGCAGCGGCGCGGCGCCGAGGGAGAGCGAGCGGACGCTGCTGAGGTCGGTGTTCTTCCGCCGGGGGTGATCGAGGACGGCGGCCAGCCGCGGCGGCGTCAGGGAGAGCGTGTCGATCCGGTGTTCCTGGATCGCGTCGAGGACGGCGCCTGCGTCGAAACCGTCGTGGATGAAGACGGTTTCGCGCCGGAGCAGCGTGCCGAGGACGGTGGCGTTGCCGGTCATGTGCGTCATGGGGGCGACGAGCAGCGTGCGGCCGGGGGCGTCCGGGTTCGGCGTGAAGATGTGCGCCATGCCGTCGTAGATGCCGCTGTGGCGGATGAGCTTGGGGGTGCCGGTGGTGCCGCCGGTGGGGAAGAGGAGGTGCACGGTTTCGGGCGGGTCCAGCGGTTCGGGGTCGCCGTCGAGGTCGTCGAGGGTCCTGGTGTCGGCGCCGGGCCAGTCGCAGGGGCGATCGGTGACGACGGCGGCGCCTGCGGCCGCGGCGAGCCGGTCTCGCGTCGGCGCCGAGGCCGGGACCATGAGCGCGGTCGCGCCGCGCAGGAGGGCCGCGAGCTGGACGAGGACGGTCTCGGGCCGGTTCCGCAGGTCGATCGCGACGGTCCCCGTTCGGCGGAGGCCGCCGTGCAGCCGGCGGAGGCGGTCGCGGGCCTGGTGGTAGGTGGTGACGCCGACCCGGTCGTCGTGGAAGAGGGGACGGTCACCGCCGTCCTCGAGCGCGGCGAGGACCTTCGTCAGGAAGAAGCTCACCGCGTGGACGGTACTCAGTCCTGGTAGGAGAGCTTCGCGAGTTCCTGGTCGAAGTCGAACCAGCCGGTCTCGCCGCCGGCGGGGATGACCTCGTAGGTCCGGTCGAGGAAGGCGGCGACGTCCTTGGCGGGCGCTTCGAGCACGGCGGCGCCGTCGGGGGAGGTCAGCTCCACGACGATCAGGGCGGGATCGCCGGCCGGCCCGACGCGGACGTCACCGTCGCCGCAGCGGGCGAGCAGGCCATCGGCGAGGAGGTCCCGCCCGAAGAGCCACCGGACGGCGCTCGGGCCGGCGTGCAGCACCACGGCGACCGCATAGGGGTCGCGGGTGTCGTACTCCAGCTCGGCGGGCACCGGCCGCGGCCCGGCGCCGAAGGTGCGCAGGGCGAAGTCGATGCTGGCGCTGGTCACGCTGTGCGGGTCGGCCATCGGGGCTGCCTTTGCTACTCGTCGGTTAACTTCGTCTTGTTCCAGGGATAACCCATGGTGAGTTCAACGCCCAGCGTTCCGAAAAACTTTCACACTCTGGGGTGATCAAGAAGTGTGCGAGGTCACCGTCGGCGTGGCCGAACGGGCAGGTTTCTCACGCTGGGTGATTGGCCGATGTGGAGTGGCTGCATAAGTGAAGTCGCTGCAGTGTCGACGCAGATGCGCCATCGCGGGCGGTTCGTGACTGGAGTCGCTGCGTAGCTGAAGTGACTCCACTTTCGCAGCCGATGCAGGACTGAGGTCACTGCGCACCCGGAGCCGCCGCGGCAGCCGGGCGACCCACGGCAGCGGAGACATCGAGGACATCGTCGGCCGACCCCCACGAGACCGCCCCGACCCCGCCGGACCGACCTCGACACGCGACGACATCCCCGGCCAACTCCCGACGAGACCGCCCCGACCCCCGCGAACCGACCTCGACACCAGACTTTCGGAGCCCTCCCACCCCCGGATGGGTCCGACCCCCCGAGTTGCACCGTCCGGGTGGGAAGCGCCACTGCACACCAGTCCGCGCGGCCTCCCAGCCGCGAACGCCCCACACAACCAGGGTGAGGCGGAGGGTGCCGGGCATGGGTGAGCGTGGGCGGCTGCGGCTGCAACCGGACGGAGCGCCGGTGCCCGCGGCGAACGCCGAAGAACTGCTGCGGCGTGTCGCGGCGGGAGACGAACCCGCCTTCGCGGCGCTGTACGACGTCATCGCCGGTCCGGTGCTCGGACTGGTGACTCGCGTGCTGCGCAACCACGCCCAGGCCGAGGAAGTGGCGCAGGAGGTGCTGGTGGAGGTGTGGCGCAAAGCCGCTCGCTACGTCCCGGACCGGGGGAGCGCGCTGTCGTGGGTGCTGACCATCGCCCACCGCCGGGCCGTCGACCGCGTGCGGTCGCACCAAGCCGTGATCGACCGGGAAGACAAAGCCGGCCGGATGGATGTGCGGCGGCCCTTCGACGAGGTCACCGAGTCCACTTTGGCCACGCTCGACCAGCAGCGCGTCCGGCAGTGCCTGGCGCAGCTGACCGATCTCCAGCGCGAGTCGATCGTGCTGGCCTACTACAACGGCTACACCTATCCCGAGGTCGCCGAGGTGCTGAAAGTGGCACCCGGGACCGTCAAGACCCGCATCCGGGACGGTCTGATCCGGCTGCGTGACTGCCTGGGGGTGGATCGATGACCGCCGAGCTGCACACGCTGACCGGGGCCTACGCGCTGGACGCACTGTCCGATGTGGAGCGTGCCGGGTTCGAACGGCACCTCGGCCAGTGCGCGGCGTGCCGCCAGGAAGTGGCCGAGCTGCGCGCGACCGGCGCGCGGCTGGGAGCGGCCGCCTCGGTGACCCCGCCGGCCGAGCTGCGGTTGCTGGTGCTGGCCGACGTCGCCCGCACGCGGCAGCTGCCGCCGCGGATCCCGATCCAGCGAGGCGGCGAACCCAAGCGCGGCAAGGTCTTCCGGCTGCGCGTGGCGCTGGCCGGGGCCGCCGCGGCGGCCGTCGTCGCGGTCGGCGTCGGGGTCGTCACCTCGACACCCCCGGCGCCCGTCGACTCCGTGCTGTCCGCGCCCGACGCCTCGGCGATCCAGGGCACCGGCGAGGGACACGCGACGCTGGTCGTCTCGCGCAGCCGCAACCAGGCCGTGCTGCTCGCCTCGGACCTGCCCGCGCTCGACGCCGGCCACGTCTACCAGGTGTGGCTCATCCGCGCCGGCGAGGCGCACTCGGCCGGGCTCTTGCAGCCGCGGATGCTGATGTCCGACATCCCGCCCGGCACCGACCGGATCGGCATCACCGTCGAGCCCGCGGGCGGGTCCGCGGGCCCGACGACCCCGGCCGTCACCCGGATTTCCCTTGCCTAGCGATCGGATGCGCACGCGATGAGCACCTCCACGGCCGAACGGCCATCCCCGACGGCACCCGCGCCGAAGCTCCGCTGGTGGGTCGCCGCCCTCCTGGGCGTCTTGGCGCTCGCGGCCGCGTTGGCGGCGGGCCACCTCGTCGCCGGGTTCGTCGGCGTCAACGCGTCGCCCTACCTGGCGGTCGGGAACGGCGCGATCGACCTGACGCCGATACAGCTCAAGGACTTCGCGGTCCGCACCTTCGGCACGTACGACAAGCTCGTGCTGCTCTCCGGCATGGCCGTCGTCATGGTGCTGGCCGCGGCCGTCGCGGGGATCGCCTCCCGGCGCACGCCGTGGCCGGGGCTCGTCGTGGTCACCGGGTTCGGCCTCGTCGGCCTGGTCGCGGTGTACGCGCGCCCCGACCTCTCCACCGTCGCCCTGCTCGCCCCGCTGGCCAGCCTGGTCACCGGCGTCGCGACGTTCGCCTTCCTGCACCGGGCGGCCCGGCGCGACGTCGTGGCCGACTCCTCGCGCCGGACGGTGCTGCTGGCCGGCGCCGGCGTGGTCGTCGGCGCGGGAGTCGCGGGCCTCGGCGGGCAGCTCCTCGCCGGCAGCCGGGACGCGGCGTCGTCGCGCGCCGCCGTCGGGCGGCTGGTCCCGGTGCGCACCGCGCCGATGATCCCGGCCGACGCCGACTTCGCGAAGCTGGGCACGCCGACGTTCGTCACCCGCAACGCCGACTTCTACCGCGTGGACACCGCGTTGTCGGTCCCGCAGGTGCGGACCGAGGACTGGAGCCTGCGCCTGCACGGCATGGTCGACCGCGAACTGCGCTACCGCTACGGCGACATCCGCAACCGGCCGCTGGTCGAACGCACCATCACGATGACGTGCGTCTCCAACGAGGTCGGCGGCACCTACGTGTCCACGGCGAACTTCATCGGCGTCGACCTGGCGGACCTCCTCGAGGAGGCCGGGGTCCGGCCCGGGGCCGAGCAGCTCTATTCGTCCAGTGTGGACGGCTGGACGTCCGGCAGCCCGGTGGCCGCGGCGATGGACCGCGAGCGCGGCGCCATGCTCGCCATCGGGATGAACGGCGAACCGCTGCCAATCGAACACGGATTTCCGGCGCGGCTCGTGATTCCGGGGTTGTACGGTTACGTGTCGGCGACTAAATGGGTCACCGATCTCGAAGTGACGACCTGGCAGGCGCGGCAGGCCTATTGGCTGAAACGGGGCTGGAGCCGCGAAGCGCCGATCAAGACGGAATCGCGGATCGACACGCCGAAGGGTTTCGAAACCGTGCCGTCCGGAAAGGTGCGCGTCGCCGGCATCGCCTGGGCGCAGCACACCGGCGTCGAGAAGGTCGAGGTGCGCCTCGACGACGGCCCGTGGCGCGAGGCCATGGTGTCACACGAGGTGAACCTCAACACCTGGCGCATGTGGTGGATCGAGTTCGACGCCGCGCCCGGCGGTCACCAGGTCGTCTGCCGGGCGACCGACAAAAGCGGGTACACGCAGACGGACATGCGCGCCGGAACCGTGCCCGACGGAGCCACCGGGTGGCACAGCATCGCTTTCACCGCCCGGTGACCTGAATCACCCGATCGGGGGCCAATCCGTTTGCGGAACGGCCCCGAATCACCCGCAAGAAGAAGTTCACAGCCGCTTTTTTGGAGTGATTTTCGTGACCAAGCTTCGTGTCGCCGGAATCGGTTTCGCCGCCGTGGCCGCGCTTTCGCTGACCGCGTGCAGCGGCAGCGACACCGCTTCCTCCGGGAGCTCCAGCAGTGCCCCGGCCCCCGCGCCGTCGTCGTCGATGGCCGCGCCGTCGTCTTCCGCCGACTCCGCCGCGTCCAACGGCGTGACGACCAACGCCGACGTCTTCGGCCCCGCCTGTTCGCAGCTGCCGCAGGGTTCCGCGCCCGGCTCGCTGGACTCGATGGGCCCGCAGCCGGTCGCTTCGGCCGCGTCGACGAACCCGCTGCTGACCAAGCTGGTGGCGGCGGTCAAGGCCACCAACCTGGTCGACACCCTCAACAGCCAGCAGGCCATCACCGTGTTCGCGCCGGCCGACCCGGCGTTTGCGGCGCTGGGCGACGCGAAGTTCAACGAGCTGGCGGGCAAGCCGGCCGAGCTGGCGCCGATCCTGCAGTACCACGTCGTCGGCAAGCGCTACGACGCCAAGGGCCTCGCGGCCGCCGGCACGCTGGACTCGCTGAACACCGCGGGCGGGCCGCTGAAGATCGAGGGCTCGGGCGACAACCTGACCGTCAACGGCGCGAAGATCCTGTGCGGCAACATCCCCACGAAGAACGCCACGGTCTTCGTGATCGACAAGGTGCTGACCCCGGGCACCAACAAGTAAGTCAGCTCTTCCGGCCGAGCTCCGGGCCCAGGCGTTCCGCGATGTCGGTGAGGATCTGCACGTAGTCTTCGTGTTCGAAGGTGAACGGCAGGGCGAAAGCCACCTCGTCGACCTCGCGGAACGCCTTGTGCGCGTGCAGCCGCTCGGCGATTTCGGCCGAGCTGCCCACATAGTCGGGGGAAAACAGCATTCGCGCCGGGCCCTGCGGTGCCGCGGTGCGCGGCAGCCGCTTTTCGGCGTAAGCCTCGTACTTCGCGCGCTGCTCCGGCGTCGCCGAGTCGGTCGGGATGACGACCAGGCCCTGCGAGATGCGCCCGGCCGGGTGGTGTTCGCGGAAGGTCCGGATGTGCGACAGCTGGATCTCGGCGAAGTCCGTGCTCTCGCCTTCGGCCTTGACCACGCTGCTGGTCAGGAAGTTCATCGCGTGCTTGCCCGCCCACTCCGCCGAACGCAGGCTCGCGCCGCCGTACCACAGGCGCTCGCCCAGTCCGGGTGCCTGCGGCTGGACGCGGTCGGAGAAGACCTCGAAGCCCTCGGTGCCGCTGAACCCGGTGGCCGGCTCGCCACGCACGAAGTCCAGCAGCCGCCGCACGCGCTCGTAGGAGAAGTCCTCGGCGTCCGCCGTGTCCGGGTAGAGGGCGCGCTTGACCTCGTCGTAGCGCATCGGCGGCCCGACGCTGATCCCCGGGTTGAGCCGACCGCCGGAAAGCAGGTCGACGGTGGCCAGGTCCTCGGCGAGCCGCAGCGGGTTCTCCCAGCCGAGCGGGATGACGGCGGTGCCGAGCTCGATCCGTTCGGTGCGCTGCGACGCGGCGGCCAGCACGGCGACGGGTGACGAGATGCCGTGCTGCAGGTGCCGGTGCCGCACCCAGGCGCTGTCGAACCCGAGCCGCTCACCGAGCTCGATGATCTCCAGCGTCGACTCGTGCCCGCGTCGCGGGTCAGCGGGGTCGAAGAGGCCGATGGTCAGGAAGCCGAGCTTCCGCAGTGGTCGCGACACACCGCCGATTCTGCTCCGCCGGGCCGCGGTGTCCCACGTGCTGGACTACCGGTCCCGCAGCAGGTCCAAGCCGGCGAGGATGAGGTCCAGCCCGAACTCGAACTCCGCCTGGTCGTCGCACCAGCCCAGCGTCGAGTCCGGGTCGTCGTGGGCGATCTCGCTCAGCATCCCCACCAGGTTCGGCAGCTGCGCCGCCAGCTCCGCCGGGATCTCCGCCGACGCGCCCGCGTTCGGGTCGAACACCTCGTGGCTGAACCCCAGGGCCCGGCTGCCGAGCGCGTGCAGGGCGTGGTGGATCCGGTCGTGCGAGAACCCGCCGTCGCGCATCACGCCGACCAGCCCGTCGTAGTACTTCAGCACCGCGAGGCTCGTCGACGACCGCGTCTCGAACAGCGGCGGGGCCCAGCGGTGGCGGAGGAACACCTCACGGGCCGTGAGGATGCGCCGGCGGGCCGTGCGCCGCCAGTCCGGACCGGGTTCCAGCCGGGCGACGGCTTCGTTGATCTCTTGCGCGACGACGTCGACGATCCCGTCGAGCACGTCGTCCTTCTTGGCCACGTGGTAGTAGAGCGACATCGCCTCGGCGCCGAGCTCCTCCGCGAGGCGGCGCATCGTCACCGCGCGCAGACCGTGCTCGTCGGCCAGCGCGACGGCCGTTCGCAGCACGCGCTGCCGGCTCAGCGGGATCCGCGCGTCGGTGGTCACGCCGAAGATCGTACAACGTAAGGCCCCTTGACCCCGTGTCCGGACCGCAGCTACCTTACAACGTACGACTTACAACGTAAGGGAGGCGCTGTGAAGGCTCTCGTTCAGCACGTGTACGGCTCAGTGGAGACTCTGACCTGGGAAGATGTCCCCGATCCCGTCCCCGCGGACGGTGAGGTGCTGGTCCGCGTGCACGCCACGTCGGTCAACCCGTACGACTGGCACTTCATGAGAGGCGAGCCCTACGTCGCGAGACTCATGACGGGCGGGTTCGGTCTGCGCCGCCCGACGGTGGGCGTCCTCGGCTGCGACCTGGCGGGCCGGGTGGAGACCGCCGGACGGCGGTTTTCGCCGGGCGACGACGTCTACGCCTTGCTGCCGCGCGGCGCGTACGCGGAGTACGTCTGCGTAAGTGAGGACCTGCTGGCACCCATGCCCGCGAACCTCACCCACGAGCAGGCGGCGGCGATGCCGATGGCGGCCCTCACCGCGTGGGTCGCGCTGGACGGGGTGTCCGCCGGGCAGCGCGTGCTCGTCAACGGCGCTTCGGGCGGCGTCGGCACCTTCGCCGTCCAGCTCGCGAAGGCGTTCGGGGCGGAGGTCGACGCGGTGTGCGGCGCGGCGAACGCGGACCTCGCGCGATCCCTCGGGGCGTCGCACGTGGTCGACTACCGGTCCGCCGACTTCACCCGCACCGGACGGCGGTACGACGTCGTGCTGGACATCGCCGGCGGCCGGTCGCTCTTCGCTTGCCGCCGGGTGCTGGAGCGTCCGGGCCGGTTCGTCGCGGTGGGTGGGCCGGCGGGACGCTGGCTGCAGCCGGCGGGGCACGTCTTCGCCGCGCTGGCCGCCGGGCCGTTCGCGCGGCGGCGGGTGGTGCTGGCGGACGCGGTCGCCTGCCCGGACAAGAAGGCCGTCCTGGGCGAGCTGGCCGCGCTGGTGGAACGGGGTGCGGTCACGCCGGTGATCGACCGGAGCTACCCGTTCGACGACCTGCGCACCGCGATCGCGTACCAGGAAGCCGGGCACGCCGGGGGAAAGGTGTCGGTCACCCTCGGCGTGCCCGGCTGACCGGTCAGCCGTGGTGCGGGCAGTTGCCGCGGTAGTCCGAAATGGACAGGTCCGGGCTCGGGATCGGGCAGAGGAACTGTTCGTAGCGGGTGTCGTTGTCGATGAACCGCTTGAGCCAGGACAAGGTGTACTTCGCGATCGTCGTGTTCGGCGAGTTGGGGGCGAAGTGGCTGGCGCCGCGCAGTTCGAGGTACGCCTTGTCCAAAGAGGACGGCAGGCTGGTGTAGAACGGGATCGAGTGCGTGGCCACCGGGGCGACGGTGTCCGCCTGCGCGCCGACGACGAGTGTCGGCACCTGGAGGGTCGACCAGTTCTTGGTCAGGTCCCAGCCGGTCAGCGGGATCGCGGCCTGCAGCGACGGCCGGGAGCGCGCCGCCTCGAGCGTGCCGCCGCCGCCCATCGAGTGCCCGACGACGCCGAGCCTGCTGCTGTCGATGCGGGACCGGACGCTGCTCTGCTGGGTGAGGTAGTCGAGCGAGGCCAGCAGCTGCCGGCCCCGGCTGTCGGGCTGGTCGCTGGTGGTCAGCGTATCGATGGTGAACACGACGAACCCCTGCGACGCGAGCCGCGGGCCCAGCCAGGCGATGCTCGACTGGAGCGCGGTGAAGCCGGGCGCGATCGAGATGGCCCCGAACGTGCCGGCGGTCGTGGTGGTGGGGTAGTAGATGGTCCCGCCGCCGAAGCCCGAGACGGCCAGCCGCGACACGGTGACGGTGCTGGTAGCGAAGCTGCCGCGGCTCGCTTCGATGCTGGCGGTGGTCGGGTCGGGCCCCCGTTCGTAGGGGTTGTCGGCGGCGGGCGCCGGCGAGGCGACGACGGTGGTGACCGTCAAGGCGGCCGCGAGGACCCCGGCGGCCTTGGCCCGCCAGGAGCGGCGGCGAGAAATTTTCTCACCCGAGCCAGACGACGTCGGCGGGCTGGTGAGTACGGACATGGATCGCTCTCTTTCCCCGGGCAGGCGGAAGCGCGCCCGGACACGGAGGGGCGGATCGGCAGAACCGTTGCACGGCAACGAAGGGCGTGCCGCGTGCGGGATGCGGGGTAACCGCTTTCCCGTGGACTCATGAAACACTTCGGTCAAATGTTCCACAACACCCGAACGGGTGAGCGGTTGGCCGACTGTGCGCTTGCTCAGCGATTCGGGGGTGGGAGGCACTCACGCAGGTGAGCAAAAGTGGGCCGGGGGCTTCCGGCCGCCGCGGCGAGTGCGGCGGGGGTGGTTGCGCCGCACCGCCGTGGCCGCTCCGGACGCGGCGGTCGCTCCGGGTACGGCGGCTGCTCCCGGGCGCGCGGTTGCTCCGGGTGCCGCGGTTGCTCTCGGGCGTGGCGGTTGCTCCGGGCGCGGTGGCTGCTCCGGAACCGGTGGCTGCACCCGAGCGCGGCGGCCGCTCCGGATATAGCGGCCGCCGATCGCCCGCCGCGTGGCAGGCAACCGCGTCAGTGGGCCGCGGTCGGTTCCAAAGCTCCGCGCACCAACGTGTCCAGCAGCGTCGTCGCCACCTTCAAGTCCACCGTTCGCGCCGCCAGCACGTCCGAGTACAAGAACGACTCACCCAGCCGCACCACCGCGAACGCCAAGTCCGGCAACCCCACCAGCGGCGTCAAACCCGCCGCCGCGGCGTCCGCGCGGAACAGCTCCACGTGCGCGTCGACCAACGCCGGCTGGACTGCTCCGCGCGGGTCGGTCAGCACCCGCAACGCCACCGTCGACTCCGCCTCGATCAGCTTGCGCATGCCCTCGTTGCCCGCCACCTCGCGGCGGTACTCCTCCATCACCCACAGGCACCGCAGCCGACCCTCGGGGTCGCGGACCGCGGCACCGTGGGCGGCGTGCCAGTGCTCCAGCGCCCGCTGCCACGTGCGGTCGGACAGCAACCGCAGCCCGGCGCCCATCAGGTCGTCGCGGTTGCCGACGCGGCGGAAGAACGTCGTGCGGGAGATCCCCAGCTCGGCCGCCATCCGGCCGAGGTCGAGGCGGGTTCCGGCGAACAGCAGCCGCGCCGCGTGGCGGACGATGTCGTCGGTCGATACGGTCACCGCGCCACCCTATCCGCAGGTGGCCGCCGGTTACCTTGAAGTGCGTGCCACCGGCCGGGTTAGCTTGGTTTCGTGCGTGTTGACATCTGGTCCGATCTCGTGTGTCCCTGGTGCTACCTCGGCAAGCGCCGCTTCGAACGGGCGGTCGCCGAGCTCGGCGCCGACGTCGAGGTCGTGCACCACTCCTTCCAGCTCGACCCCTCGTTCCCGCGTGGGACGTCCCGGCCGACGCGCGAGGTGCTCGCCGAAAAGTACGGCCGGACGCTCGAAGAAGCCGACGCCATGGAAGCGCAGATGGAGCAGCGCGCGGCCGCCGACGGTCTCGAGTACCACCTCGACGGTGTCCACATGGGAAACACCGTCGACGGCCACCGCCTGGTCCACTTCGCGGCCGAGCACGGCCTGGCCGACACCGTCGTCGACCGGTTCTACCGCGCGCACTTCACCGAACGGCGGTCGCTGTTCGACCGCGAGTCGCTGGTGGAGCTGGCCGCCGAAGCCGGGCTCGACGCCGGCGACGCCCGCGCGGTGCTCGAGTCGGACGCCTACGAAGCCGAAGTCGCGTCGGACGGCGAAGAAGCCCGGGCGCTCGGCGCGACCGGGGTGCCGTTCTTCGTGATCGACCGGCGGTTCGGCGTCGCGGGCGCCCAGTCGCCCGAGGTGTTCGCCCAGGTGCTCCAGCGGGTCAGCGACGCCGCCGCCGGCTGAACCGCGACCGGTCCGTCGCGACGCCGGCCAGGTGCAGCGCGACGCACAGCAGCCCGGCGGTGGTCAGCGTCCCGGTCGTGACGATCGGCCCGAGGCCGAACCCGGCCAGTTCCATGAGCAGGGCCAGCCCGAAGAGCACGGCGGCGAGGATGGCGAGCATGACGGCCTCGTTTCTGCTGCGGTGCGGCCGAATGGTCCACACCACTGCGACGTTCGCGGGACCGGCGGTCCCGGCTTGGTGGCCGGTAATGCCCCGGCTTCCGCGCGGTGAAACGGAGTTCGTCACCGCACCGGGACGAAGCCGTCCGTGCTGACGCCGGCGTGCGTGGACGCGCTGGTCCAGAAGCGACCGCGGACGACGCGGACGTAGGACCCGTCCAGGGGGAAGACGAGCACGAGTTTCGCCCCGTCGGTCCCGCGCAGCAGGACTTCCCCGCGCAGGTTGCCGAGGAACTCGATGATGTCCCGCTCGATCTCGTCCGCGAACGCGCGCTGCTCGTCGCGCGAGATGTCGTACAGGTCGGTGTCGATGTCGTAGGTGACGCGCTTGCCGGTCACCGGATCCCGCGCCTCGAACTCCAGCCCGAGCCAGCGCGGCTCGACGACCACAGTGGCCCGCCACGTCGACCCGGCCAGCCGCCAGCACGCGTCGTCGGCGACGATCGTCCACGTGGTGGTGGTCCGGAGGTCGCGGAGGAAGTCCCGAAGCCGGTCGCCCACCGCGGATGTCATGCCCTCACCAGTTCCGCCTGACCGAGCCCAATCTGACCAAGCCCGCGGGGGCGCCCCCCGTCTTCCACTCTACCGGCAGGCACCGACAGTTCCGGACCGTCGCCGCGGGCCCGCAGGTCAAGCCGGGGGCGGGGCCGTGCTCGAACGGACGATCAGCTCCGTCGGCACCGACACCGGCTCGCCGGCCTCCGCGCCCGTCTCGATCTCCGCCAGCAGCGCCTCGACCGCGTGCCGGCCGACCGCCTCGAACGACTGGCGGATCGTCGTCAACGGGGGCCAGAAGTGGGCCGACTCCTCCATGTCGTCGAAGCCCACCACGCTCACCTCTTCCGGCACCCGGCGGCCCGACTCGTGCAGCGCCCGCAGCAACCCCAGCGCCATCTGGTCGTTGGCCGCGAACACCGCGGTCACCGAAGGGTCGCGGGCCAGCGCCAACCCGGCGTCGTAGCCCGACGACGGAGACCAGTCACCCGTCAGCACCGGCGGCACGAACGCGCCCGCCAGCTCCAAAGTGGCCCGCCACGACTTGCGGCGCCGCTCGGCCGAGTACGACTGCGGGGGACCCGCGATGTGCCACACCGTCGCGTGCCCCAGCTCCAGCAGGTGGCGGGTCGCCGTGGCCGCGCCGTCGGCCTGGTCGGTGTCCACCACCGGGTAGTCGTAGCGGGCGCTCGAATCGATCACCACCACCGGGAGCCCGTGCGGCAGCTCGATCTCGCTCTGGTCCAGCTGGTGCTGCTCGATCAGGATGATCACACCGTCGACGGCCTGCTCGTTCAGCTTGCTGAACGCGCCCGTCACCTCGCCCTGCGTCGGCCGCGTCACCGGCATCAGGATGATCGAGAACCCCTCCGGCACGACCGCCGCCGCGATCGCGTCGAGCGTGCGGCTGTTGCCGAACGTCGGCAGCGCCGAAATGATCACGCCGATGCTGCGGAACTTGCCGTTGCGCAACGCCCGCGCCGCGCTGTTGGGCCGGTAGCCGATGCGGCGCATCGCGGCGAGGACGCGTTCGCGGGTAGCGTCGTCGACGTTCGTCTTGCCGTTCGCCACCCGGGACACCGTCTGCCCCGACACGCCCGCCTCGCGGGCCACGTCCGCCATCGACGGTCCACGACGGGGGGATGCAGCCGGCACGAGTGTCTCCTCGGGAGTGTCCTGGACATGTTTACGTCAACACGTTACCCTTCGCCGCGAGAATGTTGACGTAAACATCCGCACGAAACTCCCGGAGGGACGATGACGTCCACAGCGGCACCGCCCGTCGCGGCCCCGGCTCGCCCGGCGCCCGCGGCCCGCCGCCCGCGGCGGAACTGGCGAGGCTGGCTCTTCGTCGCCCCCTTCATGCTGGTGTTCGCGCTGACCTTCGTCGCGCCGGTCGTCTACGCGTTCGTGCTCAGCCTCTTCCGCGACCAGGCTTTCTTCGGCGGCACGGTGTTCGTCGGCGGTGACAACTACGCACAGGTGCTCGCCGACCCCAAGTTCTGGGAGGCCTTCCGGCGCGTGCTGGTGTTCCTCGCCGTGCAGGTGCCGATCATGCTGGTGCTCGCGCTGATCGCGGCCTTGGCGATCGACAGCGCCCGGCTGCACGCCGCCGGGTTCTTCCGGGTCGTCATCTTCCTGCCGTACGCCGTGCCCGCCGTCGTCGCCGCCCTGATGTGGGGCTTCATCTACGGCGACCACTTCGGACTCGCCGCGGACCTCAACCACCTGCTCGGCACCGACGCGATCAAGCCGTTGTCCCAGAACTGGCTGCTCGCCTCGATCGGCAACGTCGTCACCTGGGAGTTCGTCGGCTACAACATGCTGATCTTCTACTCCGCGCTCAAGGTGATCCCCAAGGAACTGTTCGAAGCGGCCTCGATCGACGGCGCCGGCGCGTTCCGCACGATCCTTTCGGTCAAGCTCCCGGCGATCCGCGGGGCGATCGTGATCGCGACGATCTTCTCGATCATCGGCAGCTTCCAGCTGTTCAACGAGCCGAACATCATGCGCAACCTGGTGCCGAACGTGATCGGCACGTTCTACACGCCGAACATGTACGCCTACAACCTTTCCTTCGCCGGCCAGCAGTACAACTACTCCGCCGCGGTCGCGATCGTGATGGGCGTGATCACCGCGGTCATCGCCTACGTCGTGCAGCTGCGCGGCTCCCGGAAGGGGATGTGACGTGGCGACCTTTTCGGTGACGCGGCCGCGCAAGTCCCGCGTCCTCACCGCGGTCATGGCGCTGTACCTGCTCTACACCCTGGTGCCGCTGGTCTGGCTGCTGATCAACGCGTCCAAGACCCAGGACGCCCTGTTCTCGACCTCGGGCCTGTCCCTCGGCGGCACCTTCGCGCTGTTCGACAACATCGGCCAGACGTTCACCTACAACGGCGGGATCTTCTTCCGCTGGCTCGGCAAC
Source organism: Amycolatopsis sp. NPDC101161 (assembly GCF_044768185.1). NCBI lineage: Bacteria > Bacillati > Actinomycetota > Actinomycetes > Pseudonocardiales > Pseudonocardiaceae > Amycolatopsis > Amycolatopsis sp. NPDC101161. The sequence goes on along the minus strand of NZ_JBIWPI010000002.1, from coordinate 106,069 downwards.
ACGCTGCTCTACGTCGTGGTCGGCGCCGGCGGCGCGACGATCCTCGCCACCGCGGCGGGCTACGGCCTGGCCAAGTACCGCTTCCCCGGCCGCCGCGCGGTGTTCGCCGTCGTCCTCGGGGCCGTGGCCGTCCCCGCGACGGCGCTCGCCGTGCCGACGTTCCTGATGTTCAGCAAGCTCGGGCTGACGAACACGCCGCTGGCCATCATCATCCCGTCGCTGATCAGCCCGTTCGGCCTCTACCTGATCTGGGTCTACGCCGCCGACGCGATCCCCGACGAGCTGCTGGAAGCGGCGCGGATCGACGGCGCGGGCGAGCTCCGGATCTTCCTCACCGTGACGCTGCGCCAGCTCGTCCCCGGCATCGTCACGGTCGCGCTGTTCACGATGGTGCAGACCTGGAACAACTACTTCCTCCCGCTGATCATGCTCAGCGAGCCCAAGTGGTACCCGCTGACCGTCGGGCTCAACCAGTGGAGCGCGCAGGCCAACGGCGCCGGCGCCCAGCCGATCTTCAACCTCGTGCTCACGGGGTCGTTGCTCACGATCATCCCCCTCGTCCTCGCTTTCCTGCTCATGCAACGGTTCTGGCAGTCCGGGCTGAGCGCGGGCAGCGTCAAGCAATAGCCGTCACACCGTCGTGAAGGGACACTCGATGTCACGCATCCGCAGTCGCGCCAAGGCGTTCGCCGCCGTGGCGCTCGCCGCCGCCCTCGCGGTCGGCTGCTCGTCCGGGAGCACGTCCGGCCCCGCCGCCGCCACCGGCACCCAGGACTCGGTCGACGCCGCGCTCAAGGCGGGCGGGACGATCACCTACTGGAGCTGGACCCCCTCGGCCAAGGACCAGGTCGCCGCGTTCGAGAAGGAATACCCGAACGTGCACGTCAACTACGTCAACGCCGGGACGAACAAGGACGAGTACACCAAGCTGCAGAACGCGATCAAGGCCGGCAACGGCGCGCCGGACGTGGCGCAGATCGAGTACTACGCGCTGCCGCAGTTCGCGCTGACCGATTCACTGGTCAACCTGGACCAGTACGGCTTCGGCTCGTTCGAAAAGGACTACAGCGCCTCGACCTGGGCCCAGGTGAAGAACAGCACCGGGCTCTACGGCCTGCCGCAGGACTCCGGGCCGATGGCCCTGTTCTACAACAAGGAAGTCTTCGACAAGAACGGCATCGCCGTGCCGAAGACGTGGGACGAGTACCTCGCGGCGGCCAAGAAGCTGCACGCGGCCGACCCGACGAAGTTCATCGCCTCCGACACCGGCGACCCCGGGTTCGCGCTGAGCATGATCTGGCAGGCGGGCGGGCGTCCGTTCAGCGTCGACGGCAAGAACGTCAAGATCGACTTCGCGGACCCGGGCGTCAAGAAGTGGACCGCGAACTGGGACCAGCTGATCCAGGGCAAGCTGCTGGCCCCGGTCAAGGAGTGGTCCGACGACTGGTTCCGCGCCCTCGGTGACGGCACCATCTCGTCCCTGGTCACCGGTGCCTGGATGCCGGGCAACTTCATGTCTTCGGTGCCGGGCGGCAACGGGAAGTGGGCGGTCGCGCCGATGCCGACCTACGACGGGCAGCCGGTCACCGCGGAGAACGGCGGCAGCACCCAGTCCGTCGTCAAGCAGAGCGCCAACCCGGCGCTGGCCGCGGCGTTCGTGCGCTGGCTCAACCACGGCGGCGGCGTCCAGCCGTTCATCAAGAGCGGCGGCTTCCCGTCCACCACGGCCGACCTGACCTCGCCGGCGTTCGTCGACGAGGCCGTCCCGTACTTCGGCGGCCAGAAGATCAACCAGGTGCTGACCCAGGCGTCGAAGGACGTCGCGAAGGGCTGGACCTACCTGCCGTACCAGACCTACGCCAACAGCGTCTTCAGCGACACCGTCGGCAAGGCTTACCTGAACGGCACCGGTCTGGACGCCGGACTCGCCGCCTGGCAGCAGGCGCTCGTCGACTACGGCAACCAGCAGGGCTTCACGGTCAGCGCCGGATGACCGTCCACATCGAAGGTGACGCGGGCCAGGTCATCGGCCCGGTCCCGCGTCGCCTCTTCGGCTCGTTCGTCGAGCACATGGGCCGGTCCGTCTACACGGGACTGTTCGAGCCCGGTCACTCCACTTCGGACGATCGCGGGTTCCGCGGCGACGTGCTCGAGCTGGTCCGGGAGCTCGGACCGAGCGTGCTCCGCTACCCCGGCGGCAACTTCGTCTCCGGCTACCGCTGGGAGGACGGCGTGGGCCCGGACCGGCCGGTCCGGCTCGACCCGGCCTGGCACAGCGTGGAGTCCAACCGCTTCGGCCTGCACGAATTCGCCGCGTGGGCCGAAGCCGCGGGGGCCGAGGTGATGTACGCCGTCAACCTCGGCACCCGCGGCATCCAGGAGGCCACCGACGTCCTGGAGTACTGCAACCACGCGGGCGGCACGGAGCTGAGCGAGCGGCGCCGCGGCAACGGCGCCGACCGTCCGTTCGGCTTCAAGCTGTGGTGCCTGGGCAACGAGATGGACGGCCCGTGGCAGATCGGCCACAAGACGGCCGAGGAGTACGGCCGCCTGGCCGCCGAGACCGCGCGGGTCATGCGGATGATCGACCCGGACGTCGAACTGGTCGTCGCCGGCAGCTCGCACGCGGACATGCCGACGTTCGGGTCGTGGGAACGCACGGTGCTGCGCCACACCGCCGAGCTCGTCGACCACATCTCGCTGCACGCCTACTACCAGGAACTGCACGGCGACACCGACAGCTACCTGGCCAGCGGCGCCGCGCTGGACCGCTTCATCGGCACCACCGCGGGGATCATCGACGAGACGCTCGCCGAACTCGGTCTGGCCAAGAAGATCGGGATCAGCGTCGACGAGTGGAACGTCTGGGACCTGCGCCGCTGGAACGAGGTCGACCAGGCGCGGCTCGCCGAGGGCGGCTGGCGGGAGCACCCGCGGATCATCGAGGACGACTACACCGTCACCGACGCGGTCGTCGTCGGCTCGCTGCTGAGCTCCCTGCTGCGCAACGTCGACCGCGTCACCATGGCGAACCAGGCGCAGCTGGTGAACGTGATCGCGCCGATCCGCACCGAGCCCGGCGGCCCGGCGTGGCGGCAGACGACGTTCTTCCCGTTCCAGCGGGTGGCCGCGCTGGCGAGCGGGGCGAGCCTGCGCCTGTCCGTCGAGGGCGACCGGCTGCGGACCGCGCAGCACGGCGAAGTCGACCTCGTCGACGTCGCCGCGACGGCCGGGGAATCGGGGCGCGGGGCGGTGTTCCTCACCAACCGCGCCACCGCGTCGCCCACGGAAGTCCACATCCGCCTGCGCGGCGCGCGGTACGGCGTGTACGCCGCCGAAACGCTGACCACGCCCGACGGCGGGACGCGCCACACGACCAACACCGCCACCGCGCAACCGGTCCGGCCGGTGCCGCTGCCCGGCGCCGCCGCGACGTCCGACCCAGGGGGGACGACCATCACCGTGACACTGCCACCGCTGTCCTGGACCGTGCTCCAGCTGAGCCCGGAGGCGGCTCCGCATGCCTGAGTTCGCCATCGGGGAGACCGACTTCCTGCTCGACGGGCAGCCGTTCCGGATCCTTTCGGGTGCGCTGCACTACTTCCGGGTGCACCCGGACCTGTGGGCCGACCGGATCGACAAGGCCCGGCGGATGGGCCTGAACACCATCGAGACGTACGTCCCGTGGAACGCGCACGCCCCGTCGCCGGACACGTTCGACCTGTCCGGTGGCCTCGACCTCGACCGCTTCCTGCGGCTCGTCGCCGAAGCCGGGATGTACGCGATCGTCCGGCCCGGCCCGTACATCTGCGCGGAGTGGGACAACGGCGGCCTGCCGGCGTGGCTGTTCCGCGACCCGGCGGTCGGGGTCCGCCGGTACGAGCCGCGCTACCTCGCGGCCGTGCGCGAATACCTGACGCGCGTCTACGAAGTCGTGGCGCCGCACCAGGTCGACCGCGGCGGGCCGGTGCTGCTCGTCCAGGTCGAGAACGAGTACGGCGCCTTCGGTGACGACAAGCAGTACCTGCGGGCGCTGGCCGACCACACGCGCGCGTCCGGGATCACCGTGCCACTGACCACAGTGGACCAGCCGGACATGCTCGAAGCCGGCAGCCTGGAAGGGTTGCACCGCACCGCGTCCTTCGGCTCCGGCGCGCGCGAGCGGCTCGCGATCCTGCGCGCGCACCAGCCGACCGGTCCGCTGATGTGCAGCGAGTTCTGGAACGGCTGGTTCGACCACTGGGGCGCGCACCACCACACGACCCCGGCCGCCGACGCGGCGGCGGAGCTCGACGCACTGCTCGCCGCGGGCGCGTCGGTCAACCTGTACATGTTCCACGGCGGCACCAACTTCGGCCTCACCAACGGCGCCAACGACAAGGGCGTCTACCAGCCACTGGTGACGTCCTACGACTACGACGCGCCGCTGGACGAAGCCGGCGACCCGACGCCGAAGTACCACGCGTTCCGGGACGTGATCGCGCGCTACCACAAGGTGCCGGACTCCGTCCCGCCCCCGGCCCGCCCCGCGCCGACCGCTCACGCGGTGCTGCGCGACCCCGTCCGGCTGCTCGACGCCCCGGACCGCTGGGGCACCTGGGAGTTCCACGAGGAGCTGCCCGCGTTCGACGACCTGACGCCGATGCCGCGCCTGGCGCTGCTGCGCACGACCGTGGCCGGCGACCGGCCGGGCGTCCTGGCGTTCGGCGAGGTCCGCGACCGCGCGACGGTGTTCTTCGACGGCGACCCGGTGGGCACGCTGCAGCGCGACCACCACGAGCGGGCGATCGCGCTGCCGCGGGCGCACGGCGAGCTGCTGGTGCTGGTCGAGGACCAGGGCCGCGTCGACTACGGCCCGCGGATCGGCGAGGCGAAGGGGATCATCGGCGGGGCGACGCTGCACGGCGAGCCGCTGACCGGCTGGGACGTGCTGCCCGTGGAGCTGGACGCGCTCCCCGAGCTGCGCCCGGCGGCGCCGTCGCTGGTCGCCGGCGCGGTGGCCGGGCCGGTGCTGCTGCGCGCCGAGGTCGACGTCGACGCGTCCGCGGACCTCTTCCTCGACACCGGCGAGTGGGGGAAGGGTCTCGTGTGGTTCAACGGGTTCCCGCTCGGCCGGTACTGGCGGCGCGGGCCGCAGCGGACGCTCTACGTGCCGCGCCCGGTCGTCCGCGCGGGCGCCAACGACCTCGTCGTGCTCGAACTGGACACCATGCTCGACCCGGCGGCCCGGTTCGTGCCGCGGCCGCTGCTGGGCCACACGGAGGCCTGAGGAAGTCCCCACCGAACGAAGGGCAAGTTCGACGATGAACCTGCGGCGTTTGCTGACCGTCCTTTGTGTACCGATAGTGGCAACGGGGGTGGCCGCGGCACCCGCTTCCGCGGCCACTGCCGTCACCGTGCGGCCCGATCCCACCTATCGCCAGCAGCCCTTCGAAGGCTGGGGCTCGAGCCTGGCGTGGATGGCCGAGGCGACCGGCGGCTACCCCGACTCCGTCCGGAACCGCTTGGCGGACCTGGTCTTCGGGCCCGACGGGCTGAACCTGAACATCGCGCGGTACAACATCGGCGGCGGCAACGCCCCGGACGTCCCCGCGTACCTGCGTCCCGGCGGTGCGGTGCCGGGCTGGTGGAAGGCGCCCGCCGGGACGACCCGCGCCGACAAGGACTGGTGGACGCCGGGGGACCCGGCCGAGTTCGACAAGTCCGCGGACCCGAACCAGCGCTGGTGGGTCGACAAGATCAAGAACCGCGTCACGAAGTGGGAGGCGTTCAGCAACTCGCCGCCGTACTTCCAGACCGTGTCGGGGTACGTCTCGGGCGGCTTCACCGCCACCGACGAGCAGCTGCGCCCGGACAAGATCGGCGACTTCACCGCGTACCTGGCGCAGGTCGTGCGCACGCTGGAACGGGCCCACGGCATCAAGTTCTCGTCCGTGGACCCGCTGAACGAGCCGAACACGAACTACTGGAGGACCACCCTCGGCGCCGATGGGAACCCGACCGGCGGCCGCCAAGAAGGCGCGCACATCGGGCCGGCCGTCCAGGCGCAGCTGATCCCGGCGATCGCCGCGGCGCTGCCCGGGAAGGTGGTCTCCGCGCCCGACGAGACCAACCCGGACATCTTCGCCGCGGACTGGGCGGGCTGGTCGGCCGAGGCGCGGGCGGCGGCGGGCCGGCTGAACGTGCACACCTACGGCACCGGCAACCGGCCGATCCCGCGCGACCTGGCGAAGGGCGCGTCGAAGCCGTTGTGGATGAGCGAGGTCGGCGGCAGCTGGCTGGACCGGCAGGACTTCACCAGCATGGACCCCGGGCTCGGGCTGGCGTCCCAGATCACCGACGACCTGCGCCTGCTGGAGCCGAGCGCGTGGGTCAGCTGGCAGCCGATCGAGGACTACGACAACATGAAGCCGGGCGGGGAGTCGGCGGCCGGGATGAACTGGGGCGAGATCCAGGTTCCGTTCAACTGCACCACTTCGGACTGTCCTATTCGGACGAATACGAAGTTCAACACCATGCGGAACTTCACCCACTACATCCGTCCGGGTGACCGGCTGATCGCGTCGAACGACACCGCCTCGACGGCCGCGCTGCGCGGCGACGACCTGTCGTCGGTGGTCCACGTCAACTCGGGAACGGCGGAGCAGGACGTCACGCTGGACCTGTCCGCCTTCGGGTGCGTCCGGCAGGGTGCCTCGGTGACGCCGGTCGTCACCGACGTCTCGGGTGCGCTGCGCCGCGGCAAGCCGGTGCGGGTGACGTCGGCGAAGGCGACGCTGCGGGTCCCGGCGCGGTCGGTGACGACGTTCCTGGTGAACGGCGTGTCGTCGACGGCCGCGGGGACGGGGCTCGGCTCGGGCAAGCCGTTCACGTTCACCGGCGTGCAGAGCGGCAAGTCGCTGTCGGCGGAGAACGGCACGCTGGTCCAGCGCATGACGGACGCGTCGGCGGCCGCGCAGCGCTGGACGTTGACCGACCGCACCGGCCGCTACGGCAACCGCGACCGGTTCTCGATCGCGTCGGTGGCGACGGGCGAGGTCCTGAGCACCGCGGGCGGCGCGGTGACGCTGGCCCCGCCGGGAACGCCGGACGCGGCGGCGCAGTGGACGCTGTCGACGACGGGCGACGGGACGTGGACGTTCGTCAACGCGGCGAGCGGTCAGCTGCTGGACGTCACGGGCGAGTCCCGCGACGACGGGGCCCGGATCGGGCTGTACCGGCCGACGAACGGCCCGAACCAGCGCTGGCAGGCCGTAGCCCGGTAGGGGCTGTGGACAACCCGGGCAGCCGCGCGCGGAGGGCGCCGATTCCGTCGGTGCCCTCCGCTAGCGTGGAAACCGGGGGCTGCTCAGCCGGGCCGTCAGTCCGCTGAGCCGTAGGGACGCTGCGACGCGCCCTTGCGGCCCTCGGCGTCACGGCCTTCGTCGGCCGCGATCTCCTCGGCCCCGCGGCGGCCGCTGTCGCTCGAGTCCGGAGCCATGTCGGTCGGGGACGTCGTCCCCTCGGATGCGACTCCGGACCCGCGTGAACCGCTCGCCTCCCGGGCCTTGTCCCCGGCCGCGGCCGCCGTCGGGTCATCGCCCGAGACGTCCGGTGCCCAGCCGTGGTGGTTCTCCTGTTCGGCCATGACGGCCTCCTCTACCTGCCCCCTGTGCCGGCCGCTTACCCGGCGGGAGGGGCGACAAACCCGGGCCGGTGCGGTTCGCCCGTCGCGCCGCCCGGCACACGGCCGGCCGGGCAGCCTCGCCTGGCCTGCTTCGCGCGTGCGCAGCGACTCGGCCGGCTCACGCGAGCGCCGGTGCGGTTCGCCCGCCGCGCCGCCGGCACCCGGCCGGCCCCGCGTCGCGCGCGCAGCCGGTCCGCCGGCTCGTGCGAGGTCGTGTCCGCCAACCGGGGGAACTCCGGCCGCCGACCATCGCGTCCAGCATTCTCCCGGGCTACGCGGCGCGGCCCTCGCCGAACCGCACGCGCGCGGCCGGTAGAGTTCTCCCGGACCCGTTGAAACGCCAGCGGTGGTCTCGGTTGACGCTGCTGGCGAGCTCTTTCCCATTGCTCGCCGCTTGACGCATGGGAAGGGGTGGATCTTGCCGACCACTGGCGACGCCATGGCGGAGCGGGTCGACGAGCTGAACGCCGTCCTGGCCGATCTCGTCGGGGTCCTCGAATCGGTCTCGGACACGCCAGGCTTGCTGGACGCGGTGTGCGGCGAAGCGGTCCGGGTGGTGCCCGACGCGGACTTGGCGAGCATCGTCGTGGTCCGCGACGGCGTGACGCAGACCGCGGCCTTCACCGACGAGCGTGCCCGGCGCATCGACGATGTTCAGTACGCGGCGGGCGACGGGCCCGGGCTCTTCGCGGCGCTCACGGGCGAGGTCGTGCGGCTCGCCGTCGGCGACACCGGCGACCGGTGGCCCGAGTTCGTCCTCGCGGCCAAGGAGCTCGGCGTGGGCAGCTACCTGGCCGTCCCGCTGCGCGTGGACGACACGCTCGTCGGGGCGATCACGCTGTTCGGTTTCGGCGCGCACGGCTACCACGAGTTCGACACGAAGGTGCTGCGGCTGTTCACGTTGTGCGTGGAGACGGTCCTGCGGCTGACCCGCCGCTACCGGGAGGCCCGCCGGCTCGCCGACGAGCTCCGCAACGCGATGGAGACGCGGGCGGTGATCGAGCAGGCCAAGGGCATGCTGATGCTCATCCACCGGGCGAGCGAGGACGCGGCGATGCAGCGCCTGATCGTCGAGTCGCAGCACACGAACACGAAGCTGCGCGACGTCGCGGCCCGCTTCACGAAGCGGATGAGCACGCCCGACGGCGGCCGCTCCTAGGTACGGCGTCCCGGCCGGAATCCCCGCCGGCCGGGACCCGCCCGGATCATGGCCGCCCGTGCTCTCCCGTGAGCGTCGGGGCCGGGCCGAACACCGGGACCAGCGTGGCGTCGTTGAACGCGGTGATCCGCGCGATCCGCCCGCCGACCACCGTCAGCACCTGCACCCCGTGCGCGGCGAACCGGCCGTCGCTCGCCTTCTCGTACTCCAGCAACGCCGGCTGGCCGTTCGCCCGCGTCGGCACCAATCGCCAAGCCCCGGGCCGCAGCACCCGGTGGCTCAAGAACCCGACCACCGCGTCCCGGCCGGTGAACCACGTCGGGATCGGCGGCATCTCCAGCTCGACGTCCGCGCGCAGCAACGTCACCAGCGCTCCCGCGTCGGCCCGGACGAACGCCTCCACGTAGCTGTCGAGCAGCCGCCCGCGCCCAGTCGGCTCGGCCAGGTCCTCCTGCACCGGGCCCGCCTCGGCCAGCCGGCCGCGGGCCCGGCGCAGCGCGCTGTCGACCGCCGCCGGGGTCGTGCCGAGCATTTCGGCGACCTCGGCGGTGCCGAACGCCAGCACGTCCCGCAGGGTCAGCACCGCCCGCTGCCGGGCGGGCAGCAGCTGCAGCGCGGCGACGAACGCCAGCCGCACCCCGGCGCGTCCGGCCACGACCGCCGCCGGGTCGAGGAGCGCGTCGGGGATCGGCTGCAGCCACGGCACCGCCGGGTCCGCGGCCGCCACCGCGACCCGGTGGTCGTCGGCCGGCGCGCCCAGCCCCGACGGCAGCGGCCGCCGGGCCCGGGTTTCCAGCGCCGTCAGGCACGCCGTCGTGGCGATCTTGTACAGCCAGCGCCGCACCGACGAGCGGCCCTCGAACCCGCCGAACGCGCGCCACGCCCGCAGGTACGTCTCCTGCACGAGGTCCTCGGCGTCGTGGATCGAGCCGAGCAGGCGGTAGCAGTGCGCGAGCAGCTCGGGCCGGAACTGCTCGGTGCGCGCGGCGAAGTCGGTCATGGCAGTCAGAGCGTACGCAGGCCGCTGCCGCTGACCTGGTACTCCGCGGCGTCGCCGTCGATGACCTCGAGGACGGCCTTGGCGACCTGCTCCGGCGTCAGGACCGACTCCATCTTCGCGACGAACGCGTCGCGGTCGACGCCGGAGCGCGCGGCGTAGCCCTCGACGCCCACCGTGCCGAGACCCGTCGTGGGCGTCAGCTGCGGCAGGAGCGTGGCGAACCGGAGGCCGAGCCCGGCGCGCTCCGACTCCTCGGCGCCGTACGCGCGCAGGTAGCGGATCGCGGCCTTCGCGCTCGCGTACCCACCGCTGAGCGGCGACCCGCCGAGGGCGGCCCCGCTCGACATCGAGACGACGACGCTGCCCTTTTCGAGCGGCTCCCGGAGTGCGGCGCGCGTCCAGGCGAAGACGTGCCGGGTGTCGACGTGCCAGTTGCGGCTGAAGGTCTCCCAGGTCTGTTCGTGCACGGGCGCCATGTGCGGCACGGCGCCGGCGTTGAGGACGAGCAGGTCCGGCCGGTGTTCGCGCAGGACGCTCACGGCGAGGGCGTCGTCGGTCGCGTCGGCGGCGACGGGGACGAACCGCGCGCCGAGCTCGTCGCGCACGGCGTCGAGCTGGCTCGAGGTGCGCGAGATCCCGACGACGGTACGGCCGCCGGCGACGAGCGCGGCGGCGATGGCGCGCCCGAAGCCGCGGCCGGCCCCGGTGACGACAGCGGTGGATGGGGTGGACATGGGCTCTCCCGAGGTGGTCGATGCGGACCGGATCGAGACCACCGGGGGAGCGGAAAACCGTTGCTGAGTGACCCAGCTCACACAGGCTTGGCCGACGGGCGGCGGTGCAGCAGGTCGAACCGCGACCACATCGCCTCCGCGGCCTCGATCGACTCGCTCGTCCGCGCCGGGTCGACCGCCGCCAGCTGGGCGACGATCGCCTGGACCAGCGCCATGCCCGCGGTCAGCGACGGGAAGAACGTCACGCCCTCGGCCGGCACCATCAGCACCTGCTCGACCGCGCCCGCCAGGGCCGGGCTGGCCGCGTCCGTCACGGCGAACACGCGCGCGCCGCGGCTCTTCGCCTCGTTCGCCGCCAGGACCGTGCTCTCGTACAGGCGCCAGAAGCTGATGGCCACCAGGACGTCGTCGGACGTCAGTTTCGCCGTCTGGTTGGCGAGTTCCGCGTCGCCCGCCGTCACCGCGTGGACGTCGTAGCCGGCGAGGCGCGCGTTGTGCGCGAAGGCGATGCCGACCGCCGCGTAGCTGCCGTCGGCGATCACCAGCGTCCGGCGGGCGGCCGCGACCGCGCGGGCGACCTCGCGGATGACCTCTTCGTCGAACCGCCGGTTCAGCAGCGCCAGGCTGTCGAGGTCGCGGCGCAGCGACGCCGAGCCCGGCGAGTCGACGCCGCGGTGCTCCTCGGCGACCTGCGGCGCGCTCAGCGACGACATGTACCGGGCCCGCAGCTCCTGCTGCAACGCCGGCCAGCCGGCGAAGCCGAGCGCCTGCGCCGTGCGCGTCACGGTCGCGACGTTGACGCCGGCGAGCTGCGCCAGCTCGGCCGTCGAGCCGAAGGACGCCCGCCTCGGCTGGGAGACGAGGACCTCCAGCACCGCGGCCGACTTCGGCCGCAGCCCGCGCTCGGGCAGCCGGTCCCGCAGCCACGCCTCGAAACCGTCGTCGGTCTCCGCCACTCGTCCCTCCCTCGGGTCGGGTGAACCGTAACGCAGGGGTGTCGACTTGCAATGAACATTGCAAAACTGCGAAAACGCAGTATACGTTGTCCGCACTCCCCGGCGCCCGGACACGGAAGGCGTTCCCCCATGACCCTGCTGGCACGACTGGATCGGCTGCCGCTCAGCCGGCCCCACTACAAACTGCTGCTCATCGGCGGGCTCGGCTACACCTTCGACGGCATGGACTCGGCGGTCGTCGCCTTCCTGCTGCCCAGCGCCAAGGCGGCGTGGGGACTCGACAACGGCCAGCTCGGGCTGATCGGCTCCGCGACGCCGTTCGGCTTCCTCTTCGGCGCGATCGCCGCCGGCCTGCTCGGCGACCGCATCGGCCGCAAGAAGGTCATGATGTACGCGCTGGCGTTCTACGCGCTGTTCTCCGTCATCGCGTCCTTCTCGCCCAACTACGAGGTCTTCCTCGGCGCCCGGGTGCTCGCGGGGGCGGGTGCCGGCGCCGAAAGCGCGATCATCGCGCCGTTCCTGTCCGAGTTCGTGCCGGCCAAGCGCCGCGGCTGGTTCGTCGGCGCGCTCGCCGGGTTCTTCTCCTTCGGGTTCGTCGCGGCCGCGCTGATCGGGCGGTTCGTCGTGCCGTCGTTCGGCGAGGGCTGGCGGGTCGCGCAGCTGGTCACCGCGCTGCCGATCGTGATGCTGCTGTGGTGGCGGCGGTCGCTGCCCGAGTCGCCGCGGTTCCTGCTCGCGCAGGGACGGGTCACCGAAGCCGAAACCGTCGTCGCCAAGATGGAACGGGACGTCGAGAAGGCCACCCGCGCGGCGCTCCCGCCGGTGCCGCCCGCCGACGCGCAGCCGGCCACCGAGACGCCGAAGGTCAACCTGTTCAGCGCGCTGAAGTTCCTGTGGAGCCCCGCGATGCGGCGCCGGACGGCGGTGATCTGGGTCGTCTGGTTCGTGATCACGTTCTCCTACTACGGCTTCTTCTCGTGGATCCCGACGCTGCTCGTCGAACGCGGCATCACGGTCACCAAGAGCTTCGAGTTCTCGATCATCATCTACCTGGCCCAGGTGCCCGGGTACTTCTCCGCCGCGTGGCTGTCCGAACGGCTCGACCGCAAGCAGACCATCGCGCTGTACCTCGCGGGCTCCGCCGTGAGCGCGTTCTGGCTGAGCCAGACGAGCGCGCCGTGGTCGATCACGCTCGCCGGGGCGGTGCTGTCGTTCTTCCTCAACGGCACCTACGCCGGGGTGTACTCCTACACGCCCGAGGTGTTCCCGACCTGGATCCGCGCCAGCGGTACCGGCCTGTCCAGCGCGTTCGGCCGGGTCGGCAGCATCCTCGCGCCGACGATCATCGGCCTGTCCTCGGCGAGCCTCGGGTTCGCCGGCGTCTTCGGCATGACGACGGCGGTGCTGGCGGCCGGGGTGCTCTGCGTGCTCGTCTTCGGCCTGTCCACCGCGGGCCGGTCCCTGGAAGAACTGACCGAACACGGCGCGCCGAAGGCCGTCGCGAAGGAGATGACGAAGTGAGTCTGTCCACTGTGGAGGAACGGGTGCGCGACGCGATCGGCGTGCGGCTGTTCACCGTGCTCGCGTGGGTGCCCGAACGCAACGCGCTGCGCCGCGTGCACAGCAGCCACCCCGCGGAGTACCCGGTGGGCGGGGAGAAGACGGTCGAGGTCGCCGCGGGCTGGCTCGATCGCTGCATCACGGCCCAGGAGCCGTACTTCGGGCCGGACCGCGCGGCGGTGCGCGAGATCTTCGCCGACCACGACCTGATCGAAAGCCTCGGCTGCGGCTCGATCATCAACGTGCCGGTGATCGCCGACGGCCGGACGCTCGGGGTGCTCAACATCCTCGACGCGGAAGGCGCTTACGACGAGGATGCGGTGGTGGTGGCCGAATCTCTGACGCCGCTGGCCGTGTCGGCCCTGCTCGACCTGGAGAAGGAGAACCGGTGACCGGATCCCTGCTGCTGCGCAACGCCCGGCTGCTCGACCCGCTGTCCGGCGAATACACCGAAGGCGACCTGCGTGCCGCCGACGGCCGGATCGTGGAAGTGGGGCCGGGTCTCACCGCGGCCGACGTGCCCACGCTGGACGTGCGCGGCGCGGTCGTGCTGCCCGGGCTGGTCGACGCGCACGTGCACGTCACGGCGTCGACGGCGGACCTGGGCTCGCTTTCGTCGTCGTCACCGTCCTATGTGGCCGCTCAGGCCGCGCGGACGATGAGCCGGATGCTCGACCGCGGGTTCACCACGGTCCGCGACGCTTCGGGCGCCGACTACGGGTTGGCCGACGCCCAGGCGGACGGGCTGTTCCGCGGGCCGCGGCTGCTGTTCTGCGGGCGCGCGCTGAGCCAGACGGGCGGCCACGGCGACAGCCGCACCCGCGGCACGCACGCGAAGGACGACCACCCCTGCTGCGCGGGCCTGGGCCGGGTGGCCGACGGCGTCGACGCGGTCCGCGCGGCCGCCCGCGACGAGCTGCGCAAGGGCGCCCACCACATCAAGGTGATGGCCTCGGGCGGCGTCGCGTCCCCGACCGACCGCATCGACTCGACGCAGTACTCGGCGGAGGAGCTGGGCGCGATCGTCGAGGAGGCGTCGGCGGCCAACCGGTACGTGGCGGCGCACGCGTACACCGCCCGGGCGGTCAACCGCGCGCTGGAACTGGGCGTCCGGTCGATCGAGCACGGCAACCTGCTGGACGACCGCAGCGTTTCGCTGTTCCTGTCCCAGGACGCTTACCTGGTCCCGACGCTGGTGACGTACTGGGCGCTGAAGGAGGAGGGCCGCGAGCACGGCCTCCCGGAAGCGAGCTGGCGCAAGGTCGACGAGGTCCTGGGCGCGGGCCTTGCGGCCCTGGATCGAGCGGCCCGCGGCGGCGTGAAGCTGGTCTACGGAACGGACCTGCTGGGCGGCATGCACCGCCACCAGAACCACGAGTTCCGCCTGCGCGGCGAAGTCCAGCCACCGTTGGAGGTCATCCGTTCGGCGACCTCGACAGCGGCCGACCTGCTGAACCTGACGGGTGAAATCGGCACCCTCTCCGTGGGCGCGCACGCGGACCTGCTGGTGGTGGACGGAGATCCCCTGGCGGACATCGGAGTTTTGGCCGAGCCGAAGCACTTCCGCCACATCGTCCAGGGCGGCGAGGTGGTCGCCGGCACCACGGCCTGACGAGGGATCGGGTGGTGCCCCGGCGATCGTCACGGGGCACCACCGTCACGTTGCGTCAGCAGCGCCACCAGTTCTTGACCACCAACAGTGCGATGGTGGCGATGGCGGCGACGGTCGTGGGGTCGGGCACGTGCTTGCTCCCTGGAGAGTTGTCTTACTTCGTGGGTTGACCCGCGCACCTCTACAGAGGTTGGATCAACCGGCAGCGTAGGGAGCCGTGAGTCGCCTGGCAAGGTTGCGGAACGATGACGGAAGACCACTCACAGTAGTAAGCAATCGACGATCTTCACCGAGCTGCACACACGTGGGCTCGCAAGGGTGAGGGCACGAGGCAAGCCGCGATACGGGTTCACCCGTTAGGAGTGGTTGCTCCGGGCTTTCCGCGGCGGGCTGGGCATGGCGACGGTGTCTTCGTCGCCGCGACGGGCGCCGGGGATGAGCGCGGCGAGGTCGACGGACAATGCGTCGATGCGGGCTTGGAGCCGGTCCGCCTTGGCGTCCCGGCCGCGGCCGCGGTAGAAGGCGACGGCGTCCGTCCACGCCTCGACCGCGCCTTGGGGATTGCGCAAGCTGCGCAGGAGATCGCCGAGCGTTTCGAGTGCGCGCGCTTGCCCGGTGGCGGTGTGCGCCTCCCGGGCCAGGTCGACGGCTTCCCAGGCCAGCCGGAGTGCTCGACGGGCATCGCCTTCGGCGTGCGCGAGCCGGGCGCGCACGGTGCCGAGCTTCATGCGGTCGGTGAGGTCGTCCCGCTCGCCGAGGCCGGCCAGTGCCTGCTGGCAGTGCATGTGGGCGAGTTCCAGCCGCCCCTCCCGCGTGTGCAGGGCGGCCAGTGCGGTGTGGGTCGCGGTCTGCCCCGCCGTGTCGCCGAGGACGGTGCGCAGGTGCAGGGCCCGGTGGTAGTGCGGCAACGCCTCGCGATGCCGGCCGAGGTCGGCGAACGTGTCGGCGAGGTACTGCTCCGCCTTGGCTTCCCGGACCGGGTCGGGGATCCGGCGCGCGTGCTCGACGCACTGCTCGAACAGGGCGATGGCGTCGGTGTGCTCGCCCGCGTTCCGGTGGAGGCGCGCGAGGTTGATGTCGACGGTCAGCACACCCACGGCATGGCCGTACTCGATGGCGAGCTCCCGGGCGAGGGCCAGGTGGGCGCGGGCCCTCGGCCCATTGCCGAGGATCAGCTGGAGCTCGCCGAGGTCGTTGAGCGAGGCCGCCTCGCCCATGACGTCGTGCGCGGCGCGGGCCGCACGCACCGCGGTCGCGAGCCCCTGCGCCATGTCCGTGTGACACCCGTGGCGCTCCCAGGTGTCGGAAAGGAGATGGGGGAGGGCGACCGCGTAGTCGAAGAGCCCGCGGTGCTCGGCTTCGCGGATGATCGCGGACAGGTTGCCGCGCTCGCGGACGCCCCATCGCATGGCCGCCGCGGCCGAGTCGAAGATGAGGGGGACGATGCCGGGCTCGGCGGGCATGAGGGGTGGCCTGCTGCCGTACGGGTGGGCGGTGAGGTGGGCCCGGGCGGCGGTCTGCAGGTAGTGCGAAAGCAGCCGGCGAAGGGGCCGCGGGTCGTCGACGGCGGTCAGCGTGCGGGCGTAGCGGTGGAAGATGTCGAAGATCCGGTAGCGGTCGGGCTCGCCAGGCTGTTCGACGAGGTGCCAGGCCACGAGGTTCTCGAGGGCGCGCCGGGTGGCGGCTCGGGGGTGCCCGCTCGCGGAGAGCAGCGTGCCGGCCTGGATCTCCGGGCCGGGGTGGTGGCCGAAGAGGCGGAACACTTCCTGGGCGGTGGGATCGAGCGCTTGGTAGGTCGCGGAGAACGTGCTGCGCAGGCCCGCGTCGTCACCGTCGTCGCCGATGCTCAGCAGCGTGTCCGAATCCCGCAGCTCCTCGAGCATGGTGCCGAGGCTGACGCCGGGACGGCTGGCGGCGCGCTGCGCCAGCAGGGTGAGGGCGAGCGGAAGACCGTCGCCGAGCCGCGCGAGCGCACGAGCCGCGTCCGGCTCCTCTTCGGCGCGGCCGCGCATGCGCTTGCTCAGCAACGTCAGCGACGTCTCGTCGTCGAGGTGGCCGAGCTTGATCGTCGGGAGGTCGTGCCGGCGCGCCAGCGCGTGGAGCGAGCTGCGCGAGGTCAGCAGCACGGTGCACGACTCGACGATGTCGACGAGTTCGTCGACCTGTTCGGAGCCGCCCACGTTGTCGAAGACGACCAGCAGCGGCTTCTTCTGTTCGAGCAGGGCGCGCAGGCGCGCGGCGCGGGCGGTCGGGCTGATCAGGTGGTCGATGGGGTAGTCGAGCGCGGTGAGGGCCAGGTCGACCACCTCGCCGGTCTCGCGTGCCGGAGCCGGCCCGAACCCCTGCAGGTCGACGCAGAGGATGCCGCCGGGGAACCGGTCCGCGCGGCGGTGCGCCCAGTGCACGGCGAGGCTCGTCTTTCCGATCCCCGGCGGTCCGCTCACGATCGCGGCGGGCGCGTGGTCCGGCGACAGCAGGTGCCGGTCGAGCGCCGCCAGCGCGTCGGCACGCCCGAGGAGGCCGCGGAGGTTGCGCGGGAGCCCGACTCGAATGGGGGCGGGACCGGGTGGCGGGACCGGCCGGGGACGGGCCACCGCCGGCCGTATCCGGGCGTGGTGCGCCTGCAGGTCCGCCGCCGCTTCCCCGTCGCCCTCCTGTTCGTAGCCCTTGAGCGCGGTCAGGAAGTAGGCGTGGGCTTCGTGGGACTGGCCCAGCGCGTAGAGCGCGGCGATGCGGAGCTTCACGAACGCCGGTTCGGTCGCGTGTTCGGGCGGCACACCGGTCAGGTGCCGCAGCGATTCTTCGGGCCGGCCGACGGCCAGTAGTTCGGCCGCGAGGAAACCGTAGGCCGGGCCCCAGTCCGCCGCCAAACTGGCGCGCCGCCAATTCCGGGCGGGTTCGCTCGTCATTCCGGAAAGCGGTTCGTCCCGCCAGAGCTCGAGCGCTGCACGTGCAATCAAGCATGCATTTTCATGGTCGCCGGCACTGCTCGATTGCCGGGCTTTGCGCATTTCGTCGTTGAACCGGAAGAAGTCGACGGTTTCGGGGTCGACATCGAGCAGGTAGCCCCCGTTGACGTTTCGGATCGCCGGCGGGCAGTCGGTGGCTTCCAGCGCCTGGCGCAGCCGGGTTACCGCTTTGTACAGGGCATCCTTCGGGTTGCCCGGCGGTGCCGAGTCAGGCCACGCCCACGCGATCAAGTGGTCGGGCGAGAAGCGTTTTCCCGGTTGGGTCAGGAACGCGGCGAGCAGGTGACGCGCCTGGCGGGATCCCCAGTCGCCGGTCGGTTCCCCGGCTATCCGCACCGTTGTCGGCCCGAGGATCCCGTAGGCGATCTCCATTTCACAGCCCTTCCCTCTCCCTGTCGCCAGCTTTGCATCGTTTCGGTGAAACGGCGACGACGGCGTGGTAACGATCGTTTGTGTCCACGATCCGGCCAGGGGATGTCCGCCGTTTGTCCGCCGCCGGGAAGGGGATCGGCAGACGCGCTCGTCATGCTCCGTCCGTCAACGACACGACGATGTCGAGGGGGACGAAGAATGGCAGCCCAGTTGTGGGTACGGGGTCCGGTCGGGCTCGACGCCGGCACGCGGGTGACGCGGCCGCGGTGCCGCACGGTCTTGGTCGTGGTGCCGACGGTGACCGCCGGGACCCGCCTGCTGGACGTGGTTTCGCTCCTGGAGACCGATCTCCGGGTGCAGGTCGTGTTCACGGTGCCGCACACGACCGAGCGGTGGCACGGCGTCGAGGAGTTCGTGCGTGGCCTGCACGGCCTGGTCCTGCCGTGGGCCCAGGCGGTCGCGCACCGGTTCGACCTCGTGCTCGCGGCCAGTCACCGCCACCTCGCCGAGGTGCACGGGCCCATCCTCCTGGTCGGGCACGGTGCGGGGCGGATCAAGCCCCGCACGCACAGCCGGAAGGCCGGCGAGGCGAGCGAGCGCACGACCGGCGTCGACCGGGAACTGCTCACCTTCCGCGGGCGCGTCCTGCCCGCGGTACTGGGACTCGGCACGGACGAGGAGGTCGGTCTGCTGCGGGAGCGGTGCGCCGAAGCGGTGCCGAACGCCGTGGTCGCCGGCGACATCTGCCTCGACCGGATGCGGGCGAGCCGGCACCTGCGCGAGGTGTACCGGCACGCCCTCGGCGTCACGCCCGGCCGGCGGCTGGTCGTGGTGAGCACGACGTGGTTCACCGATTCGGCGTTCGGCCGGCTGCCGGAGCTCTACCGGTCCGTGGTGGACGCGTTGCCCGCGCAGCGGTTCGCGGTTGCGGGCGTGCTTCACCCGAACGTGTGGGCCGTCCACGGGCGCCGGCAGGTCAGCGCGTGGCTGTCCGCGGCCGTGGCCTGCGGGCTGCTGCTGGTGCCGCCGGAGTCCGGCTGGCAGGCGACGATGCTCGCCGCCGACTGGGTGATCGGCGACCACGGGTCGACCACGGGTTACGCCGCGGCGACCGGGTGCCCGGTGACTCTCGCGCCGTCCTGCGGGCAGCCGCAGGAGGGCAGCGTCGCCGACGTCGTGCGCGCGCACACCGTGCCCCTCGACTGGGCACGCCCGCTGCCCGAGCAGGCCGAGGCCGCGAGGATGCGGGCCGGCCGGCTCGCCGTCGCCGCGACTGCGGCGATCACCTCCCGCCCGGACCGATCGGCGGAAATCCTCCGGGACGCGATGTACCGGGTGCTGGAGCTGCCGATCCCGGACGGCCCGGCGATGCTGCCGCCGTTGCCGGTCCCTCGGCCGTTGCCGGGGTGGGCCGCGTGACCGGCCCACTCGCCCCGGGCGTCTGGCGGATCCGGGTACCGGCCGCGTCCCGGGCGCCGTTGCTGGTGGTCGACGCGGGGCTGGCTCCCGCAGCCTGGCCGCCGGGTGCCGACGTCGTCTTGGCCGGCGTGCACGGCTCCCCGGGCGCCGCGCTGGTCGCCGCCCACCGTGCGGCCTTCGAGCTGCCCGGCGCGGTGGCGGCGGTGGCGTGGTTCGAGGCGGCGGCGGTCTTCGCGAGGACGAACGCCGGGGGTGCGCGCCCCGCCGCCTCCTGGTCACTCCAGCTCGGTGGCTCGCGGATCCCCGGCCCTCGTGTAGAGCAGCCGCGCTTCCGCACGGTGCTCGTGCGCCTGCTCGAGGTCGCCGTGGCGGGTCTCCAGGTCGGCCAGGACGGCGAGGACCTCCGCGGTGTAGTACGGCGAATCGAGGCCGCGGACGACGTCCAGTGCGTCGACTAACCGGTTCCTCGCGAGGTCGTACCGGCCGTGGCGGTCGTGGAGGCGCGCGAGCGCCGTGACCGCCCTGGCGTGCTGGTTGGCGTCACCTGCTGCGGCCATGGTCGCGGCGGCCGCGGTGAGCTCCGCCGCGGCCTCCTCGTCCCGGTTCAGCTCGATGAGCACCTCGCCCCGGCGGCGGCGGGCGAGCGCGACGCCCCGGGGCCGGCCGATCTCCGCGTGCAGATCGGCGCTTCGCGCGTACAGCCGGAGCGCCTCCTCGAGGTCGCCGCGACGGCGGGCCGCCCGGGCGAGCCGGGAGACGGCCGTCGCCCGGGTGGGCCCGTCGTTCTCCCGCTCGCCGATCTCGAGCGCGACGGCGTGCTCGGCGTCGGCTTCCGCGAACCGGCCCAGCTGGTCCAGCGCGAACCCGAGCTGGCTGCGCAGCCGCGCCTCGACGAGCGGCAGGCCGCACCGCCGGGCGGCGTCGACGCCCAGCGCGCTGAGGGCCAGGAAAGGCTCGTAGTCGCGGTTGTGGAGGAAGAACCCCCAAGAAGCCTCGGCCAGCTGCCACACTTCGGCGTCCCAGCCCCGTGCAGCCGCTTCGCGGGCGACAGCGCGGATGACCTGCTGGTCACGGCGCCACCACCGGATCGCCCGGTCCCGGTCGTCGAAGCTCCCGGCGGCCGGCTCGCCGGACGCGGCGAAACGGGGCCGGAAAGGGTGGATGAGCTCGTCCGCGGCGAGCGCCCGGCCGAGGTACCAGCGGGTGAACGAGGACAACGCGGCCAGCCGTTCCTCGGGCGCCATCTCGCGCTCGCTCCGGGTCCGGGCGTCGGCGCGGACCACGTCGTGCCGGTTGACGACGTCGTCGTGTTCGCTCGCCAGGTTGGCCTCGACCAGTTCGTCGACTCGCCAGTCGAGGGCTTCGACGGAGGTGGAAAGCACGTGGGCCAGCGCGTCGAGCGCCACGTGGGGCCCGGGGAGCAGCCCGCAGAGGCGGTAGACCTGTGCCGCGCCCGGGGTGAGCGAGGCGTACGCGGCGTCGAACACGGCCCGGTGGGGCCGGGCGCCCGCCGCCTCGTGGCCGCGGACTTCGCGGGCGAGGCTCCGCTCGGGCCGAGCCCGGAGGCGGGCACCGACGACCGCGATCGTCAGGGGAAGGCCGCCGCAAGCGCGCAGGATGTCCCGGGTGGCGGTGGCATCGCTGTCGAGCCGGCCGTGACCGGCGCGGGCGTCCAGCAGCGCTCGCGCGGCGCCGTCCCCGAGCGGCTCGACGGGGATGATGTCGGCGCCGTCCAAGCCGAGCCCGCTGAGCTGCGAGCGGCTGGTCACCACCACGAACGCCGTCGGGGCGGCCGGCAGCAGCGCGCGGACCTGCGCGGCGAACCCGACGTTGTCGAGCAGGAGCGCGAACGAGTGGTTGATCGTGTGGGCGCGGAACAGCGCGGCGCGCTGACCGGTCCGGGCGGGGATTTCGGCCGCGGGGATGCCGAGCGCGGTGAGGAAGCCGTGGAGTGCGACGTCGGGCGATTCGGGAGTTTCGTCTTCCGCGGCCGATGCGAAACTCGTGTAGAGCACTCCGTCGGGGAAGGCGTCCCGGCGAGTGGTGAGCCAGTGCACGGCGAGCGCCGTCTTCCCGACGCCTCCGACACCGGTCAGCACCACGATCCGAGGATGCTCCCGCTTGCTCTCGAGCAGGGCGTCGAGCCGCTCCAGTTCCTGAGCGCGGCCGACGACTTCGGGTGGGGGCGGTGGCAGCTGGATCGGTCCCGGACGTGCCATCGGTTCCCCCTCCCCGCAGTCCCGACCTTCCGGTCTACCGCGTCGCGCTCCGCGGTGGGGCACAATGTGAAGGAGTCCACACGACAGAGCGATGGCGTCCACTGTGGACTGCTACGGAGGGTGGATATCCTGCGGGAGTTCGTTTACTCACTGCGTCGGCCGACCCCCACGTGGACGCATCGGAACGCGGTGTTGTTGCAGTAAGCGATACACCTTTCCGTACGAGACCTCGTGGGCGTCGGCGATTTCACGAACCGTGGCGCCGTCGAGGTAAGCGGTCACGATCCGATCGGCGTCCAGGTCCAGCTTGAACCCGCGGCCGGTCTCGGGCAGGTCGGCGCCGTTCCGCCGGAGCAGGGCGCCGGTCCAGTTGGGGGACAGGCCGTACCGCTGGGCGATCTGGGCGATGGAGGCGCCGGACCGCCAGTCTTCCACCATCCTGCGGTTGCGCTCGGCACGGGCGGCGTCCGGATCAGGGTGTTCCGGCGTGTCCATGCACGTGCTCCCGCGACGGTCGCTGGCGTGGTGCTCGGTCTCCTTCGATTGTGCGGAATGCGGCGGGAGAAATCGAGGGGTCCGTCAGGTGACATCGCTCTCGGCCGGGCGTCGGTCGCATGGCCTCAGTGTCGGCGTCACGATTTCGCGACGCATCACCCGGAAACGGGAACCCGTCCGGCTGATGTCGACCACTGTGGACAGACGATGCGCTCGTTCACTCGATGGTGAAGCCAACTTCGGGAATCCCACAACGGGACTCCCGGTGTTGGTGGAGCACGGCGCTCCACCAACCCCGTTGCCTGCTACCAGTTTCGCACCGCCGGGGCGTACCCCGCCGGCTTGTCGCCCACCTTTGTTTCCGGTGTCACGATCCAGTTCTGGTACTGCGCCGTGAACATCCGGTACACCGACGCCGGCGGGAGTGCGCTCGCCTCGTCCAAGATCGCTCGCAGCTCCGGCGGGATCTCGAAGTCCAGCGCCGCCATGCTCGCTTCCAGCTGGCCCGCGCTGCTCGCGCCCACGATCGCCGACGCTATGCCCGGCTGCGTGGCCACCCAGTTGATCGCCACCTGGGCCATCGTCACGCCCAGCTTGCCCGCCACCTCTTCCAGCGGCTTGAGCAGCTGCCAGTCGCGCTCGGTCCAGGGTTGCTCAGAGGGATCCGAGAAGCGGCCCGAACCGCCGTCGCGGTACTTGCCCGTCAGGAAGCCTCCCGCCAGCGGGCTCCACGCCGTGACGCCGAGGCCGAGCTCCTGGCCCATCGGGATGTGCTCGGTCTCGATCTGGCGCTGCACCAACGAATACGGCAGCTGCAGGTTGATCATCGGGCTGAGGGAGTTCGCCTCGGCGATGCTCTGCGCGCGAGCCGCGTACCACGCCGGCACGTCGGACAGGCCCGCGTAGCGGATCTTGCCCGCCCGGACGAGGTCGTCGAGCGTGCGCACGACCTCCTCCACCGGGGTGAGCCGGTCCCACGTGTGCAGCAGGAACAAGTCGACGTAGTCGGTGCCCAGCCGGCGCAGCGACGCCTCGAGCGCGCGGATCAGGTGCTTGCGGCCGTTGCCGCCCGCGTTGGGGTCGCCGGGGTCGACGCTGTTGGTGAACTTGGTGGTCAGGACCACCCGGTCGCGCACGTTCGCTTCGGCGATCAGGCGGCCGAGGATCGTCTCGCTTTCGCCGGCGGTGTAGAAGTCCGCCGTGTCGACGAAGTTGCCGCCCTCGTCGAGGTACTTGCGGAAGATCGGGCGGGCCTCGTCTTCGGTTTTGCCGTAGGCGGCGTGGAAGCCGCCGGTGCCGAAGTTCATGGTGCCGAGCGCGAGCCTGCTGACGCGCAGTCCGGAGCGGCCGAGGAGGTAGTACTGGTCGAGTGCCATGACTTCAGCGTGCCGAGCCGTTTTTGGACCCGCAAGTCCATTCGCCGTGGGTGCCGGAGGGAGGCCGGCACCCACGGCGGGGACTCAGCGGCAGCGGTAGCTCGACGCCACGGCGGGGTCACCGTGGCCGTCGTAGCGCGAGACCGACGGGTACGGGCACAGGTTCCGGGTCCGGCCGTCCGCCGAAGCGGCCGTCAGGGTGGCCGGGGCCTTGCCGTGCTCGACCCAGTCGACCAGCTGCCCGAGCGCGTTCGTCGGCTCCGGGCCGCCACCGCCGAAGCAGTGCTCGACGCCCGGCGCCGAGAACAGCCGGTAGAAGTCGTTCACCCGCTGCGCGCCGCCGAGCGTCCGGTCGACCTGCTTGCGGTAGGACAGCGTGCCGCCCGGCGGGATCAGCTGGTCGTTCGCGCCCACGAACGTGATCAGCTTGCCGCCGGCGCGGCGGAAGGCCGACAGGTCCGGGTCGGACGTGCCGATGACGTCGTCGTACTCCCGCACCGACTGGCGGAACACGTCGGCGAACTGGGCGTACGTCAGCTTCGACGTGTCGAAACCGGCCTGCTTCTCCACGAACGACTGCACCCACTTGACGGCCACCGGGAAGCCGGGCGCGACGAGCGTGCCGTCGGGACCCGGCTGCGTGCCGGCCAGCCAGGTGAAGTCCGCGCCCTTGGGCAGGCCGGACCACAGCTTGCGGCCGCGCTCGTCGGTCGGGCCGGCCCAGATCTTGCGCATGACCTCGGCGTCCGCGGCCGTGACGGTGAACTCGCGGCCGTCGCAGACCACCTTCGTCCCGACGAGGCTGCGCGGGTCGTAGCTGCACTCGTCCGGCCGGTCGACGATGCCGTTGGTGACGCCGTCCCGCGCGTCGCACGCCTGGACCGCCGCGGTCCGGAACGCTGAAAGCACGCAGGTGCTCGGGAAGTCGTGGCTCTGGTTCATCACGATCTGCGGCCAGAGCGTCGCGACCGCGAACTGCGTCCAGTCGACGGCCGGGGCGTTGGCGAGGATGCCGTCGAAGTCGGTGGCGTGGTTCTGGGCCTCGGAGTAGCCCTGGCGGCCGCCGGTCGAGCAGCCGGTCCAGTAGGAGTACGTCACCGGGCGGTGGTAGTACCGCTGCGTGACGGCCTTGCCGATCAGCGCCTCTTCGTGCACCGAACGGGTGGCGAAGTTGGTCAGGAGCGTCTGGTCGACCTTGCCGGGCGCGGTCAGCGCCCACGACGTGTCGAGCCCGTCCAGGGACACGCCGGCGTCGGTCGTGACGCCGGCGTAGCCGTCCTTGACGGCCTGGGCGAGCCCGTCGAAGTTGCCGGCGGCGTAGGCGCTGCCGCCGAGGGCCTGCAGGCGTCCGGTCCAGCCGGTGTCGGGCAGGGCCACGGCGACCTTGACGTGGTCGCGGCCGGAGTGGGTCAGCGTGACGGTGAGCTGGCAGTAGCCGGTCTTGGGTTCCGCCTGGACCGACTCGATCTTCGCGCCGGCCGGCGCCTCGACCGGCACGGTGGCGCAGACCGGCGTCGCGGCCGACGCGCTCGGGGCGAGCGGGACCAGGCCGGTCAGCAGGAGCGGCACGGCGGCCGCCAAGAACTTGGGGATGCGTCTCATCGGTTCCTCGGGTCGCTTGCGTGGACGCTGCGAAGCTATTGGGCGGCCGGTGGTCGCCGCGCCCGTCGGATGACGCTGCCGGTGTACGTCACTCGGCCTTGAGCTGCGGAAACACCGGTTGGGTAAGGTCGGCTCCATGGCGTTGCACGGGCGGGAAGCCGAGCTGAAGGAGCTGGGCGAGCTCGTCGACGGCCCCGAGGACCGCAGTGGTGTCGTCATCCGCGGCGAAGCCGGCATCGGCAAGTCGGCGCTGGTGGCGGAGACGGCGCACGCGGCGTCGGTCGCGGGGCTGCGCGTGCTGCGGACGACCGGGGCGGAGGCCGAGCAGAACCTCGCGTACGCGGGGCTGCACCAGCTGCTGTACCCCGCCCGGGCGGGGGTGGCCGAGCTTCCGGCGCCGCAGCGGGACGCGCTGCGCACGGCGTTGGGGCTGGCGGACGGCGCCTCGCCGAGCGCCTACCTGGTCGGGCTCGCGGCGCTGACGTTGCTGGCCGAGGAGGCGGCGGCGAAGCCGTTGCTGCTGGTGGCGGAGGACGTGCACTGGCTGGACCGGGCGAGCGCGGACGTGCTGGCGTTCGTGGCGCGGCGGATCGAGAACGAGCCGATCGTCCTGGTGGCGACGCTGCGGGAGGGGGCTGCTTCGCCGCTGCTGGACGCGGGTCTGGCACCGATGGTCCTGGACCGGCTGGCGGCGGACGACGCGGCGGACCTGCTGGACGCGGTCGCACCGCGGTTGGCCCCGGCGGTCCGGACGAGGTTGCTGACGGAGGCGGCGGGACATCCGCTGGCGTTGACGGAGCTGCCGTCGGCGGACTTCGACGGGCTCGACCCGGTGCTGCCGTTGACGGAGAGACTGGAGCGCACGTTCACGGCCCGGGTGGCGAGCTTGCCGGAGGCAACGCGGACGGCGCTGCTGGTGGCGGCACTGAACGAGACGACGGCGCTGGCGGAGACGTTGACGGCAACGGGCGCGCTCCTCGATGGGGCCTGCGATAGCGACGCGGGGTGGGCCGGTCCGGCAGGTGGGTCGCGTGGCGGCCGCGCGGGGTCGGCTTCGGGCAGCGGCGCCGCTCAGCAGGTGGCTGGTGGCCGCGAGGAGCCCGCTTCAAGCGGGGGCGCCGGGCAGCCGTCGGCTGGTGGCCGCGGGGAGCAGCCTTTGCGCAGCGGCGCCGGGCAGCCGGCGGCCGATGGCCGCGCGGGGTCGGCTTCGAGCGGCCATGCCCACCAGCCGTCCGCCGAACCGACCTTCGCCGTTGAGCCGGACGTCCTTGCCCCCGCTGTCGAGGCTCGGCTGGTCGAACTCTCCGCCGGGACCGTCACCTTCCGGCACCCCCTCATGCGCTCCGCCATTCCCGCCGCCGCCACGGCAGCCGAGCGGCGGCGGGCTCACCTCGCCCTCGTCGCAGCCCTGCGCGACCAGCCCGATCGCCGGGCCTGGCACCAAGCCGCCGCCACCGCCGGGCCTGAGGAAACCGTTGCCGCCGAACTCGAACGGACCGCCGAACGCGCCCGATACCGGGGCGGGGCCGCTGCCGCCATCGCCGCTCTCGAACAGGCCGCGCGGCTCAGCGAACAGCCCGAAGCGAGAACCGATCGGCTGCTCCAGGCCGCCGAACTGGCCGTCGAGTCCGGACAGCGCGAGACCGCCGAACGGCTCGTGCGCGCCGCCAATCCCGCCGGCAAACGCCAGCGCGCCACCGCGAGCCGGCTGCTCAGCGAGTTCGAAGACGGTGTCCGCGAAGACCCCGCCCGGGTCGCCGAACTCGCGGTCGTCGCCGAAAACGCCGCGAAAGACGGGGAAACCGACGCCGCCCTGCGGATCCTCTGGAGCGCCGCCATGCGGTGCTTCTGGACCGAGCCCGGTCCGGCCGCGCGAAAAGCGCTGCTCGACGTCGCCGACGCGCTGCCCGTCGCGGCCGATGATCCGCGGATCGTGGCCGTCACCGCGTACGTCGCCCCGTTCGAACGCGGCCGGGGCGTCCTGGAAAAGCTGAAAGAGCTGGCCGCGCGGACCGGGGCCGATCCCGAGGTCGACCGCTACCTCGGCAGCGCCGCGCTGCAGGTCGGGGCCTTCGACCTCGCCGCCCGCTTCTCCGCGGCCGCCGCGCCGGGCCTGCGCGCGCAAGGACGGCTGGGGGCGCTGCCGCGCGCGCTGGCCGTGCTCGCGTGGAGCCGCGTCCGGCTCGGCGACCTGGCCGGCGCCGTGCCCGCCGCCGCGGAAGCCGTCCGGTTCGCGCACGAGACCGGGCAGCCGTTCATGGCCGGGCTGGCCACCGCCGTCCAGGGCGAGATCGCCGCCCTGCGCGGCGACCACAAGCAGGCGAAAACCCTCTGCGCCGAGGCCGAACGCACCGGGCTGGCCGCCGGGGCGCGGCCGGTGCTCGCCACCGTCCAGCTCACGCGCGGGCTCACGAACCTGAGCGAAGGCCGCTTCGAGGACGCCTTCGCCGACCTGCGCCGGACCCTCGATCCCGGCGACCCCGCCTACCAGCTGGCCTTGCGCGCGTACTGCGTCGCGGAGCTGGCCGAGGCCGCGATCCGGGCCGGGCGGACCGACGACCTGCGGGACGTCCTCGCCGAGCTGGAGTGCCTCGACTCGCCGTCGCCCGCGCTGCACATCGGGCTGCGGTACGCCCGCGCGGTGCTCGACCCGAGCGACGAGCGGTTCGCCGAAGCCCTCGGCGCCGACCTGAGCGGCTGGCCCGCCGAACGCGGCCGCGTCCACCTGGCCTTCGGCGAGTGGCTGCGGCGGCAGCGACGGGTCGTCGAGTCGCGGACGCACCTGCGGACCGCGCGCGAGACGTTCGACGCCCTCGGTATGACGGCCTGGGCCGAGCGGGCCCGGCGCGAGCTGCGCGGCGCGGGCGAGTCGAGCCCGAACCGCGGCCCGGACGCGCGCGAGAAGCTGACCCCGCACGAGCTGAGCATCGCCCAGCTGGCCGCGGAGGGGCTGACGAACCGCGAGATCGGGCAGCGGCTGTACCTTTCGCACCGGACCGTCGGCACCCACCTGCACCGGATCTTCCCCAAGCTGGGCGTGAGCTCCCGCGCCGACCTCGCCGCGACGCTGAAGACCCTCGAAGGGTGACGTACACCGGCTGAGTCACCTGACGGGCGCGAAGGTCACCGAACCGGCTCTAACGTCGTGAAAGTCCCACGGTCTTTCGCACAGGAGTCAAGATGATCAGCAGGAGAAGGTTCGGGCAGGCGTTCGCGGCCGGGCTGGCGGCGACGTCCTTGGCGGCCTGTTCGTCGAACGCGGCTGCCCCCGCCGCGGCGCCGTCGACGACCCCCGACCCGCGGGCCGGCTCCGGCGAGCACACCTCGCTCGGCGAGGTCAAGCACGCCGACGCCGGGGTGCTGACCATGGCGTACTACGAGTCCGGCCCGGCGACCGGGCAGCCGGTCGTCCTGCTGCACGGCTGGCCGTACGACCCGTACAGCTACGTCGACGTCGCCCCGATCCTGGCCGCGGCCGGCTACCGGGTGATCATCCCGTTCCTGCGCGGCTACGGCCCGACGGCGTTCAAGTCGGCCCAGACCGTCCGCAACGGCCAGCAGGCGGCGGTCGCGCTCGACGTCGTCGCGCTGATGGACACGCTCAAGATCGACAAGGCCGTCCTCGGCGGGTACGACTGGGGCTCGCGGACGGTCGACGTCATCGCCGCGCTGTTCCCGGAGCGGTGCAAGGCGATCGTCGCGGTGAGCGGGTACATCGTCACGAACCTGGCGGCGAACCAGAAGCCCCTGACACCGCAGGCGGAGCTGGGCTGGTGGTACCAGTACTACTTCGCGACCGAGCGCGGCCGCGCGGGCTACGCGGCGAACCGCCACGACTTCAACAAGCTGATCTGGAAGACCGCGTCCCCGGCGTGGCACTTCGACGACGCGACGTACGACCGCAGCGCGGCGGCGTTCGACAACCCGGACCACGTCGACATCGTCATCCACAACTACCGCTGGCGGTTGAGCCTCGCCCCGGGCGAGCCGCAGTACGAGGCGTACGAGCAGAAGCTGCAGACGGGCCCGGCGATCCCGGTCCCGGCGATCACGATCGCCAGCGACTTCGACGGCGCGGCCAAGGACGGCACGGCCTACCGCAGCAAGTACACCGGCAAGTACGAGCACCGGATCCTGGACGGCATCGGCCACAACGTGCCGCAGGAGGCGCCGAAGCCGTTCGCCCAAGCGATCCTCGACGCCGCCCGCATGTGACACTCGTCAGCCGCGCACCTCGCCCCCTTCGAGCCGCAGCCGGCGGTCGATCCCGATGGCGTCGAGGAACCGTTCGTCGTGGCTCACCACCACGAACGCGCCGCGGAACGCCGTCAGCGCGCTCTCCAGCTGGCCCGCGCTGACCAGGTCGAGGTTGTTCGTCGGCTCGTCCAGCAACAGCAGCTGCGGCGCCGGCTCGGCGAACAGCACGCACGCCAGCGTCGCGCGCAGCCGTTCCCCACCCGAGAGGACGCCGACCGGCAGGTGCACCCGCGCGCCGCGGAACAGGAAGCGCGCCAGCAGGTTCATCCGCTGGGCGGGCGGCAACGCGGGCGCGGCGGCCGCCAGGTTCTCGGCCACCGTCCGGTCGTCGGCCAGCAGGTCCAGGCGCTGGGACAGGAACGCGATCCGGCCGTCCGCGCGGGACACCGAACCGGCG
Source organism: Amycolatopsis sp. NPDC101161 (assembly GCF_044768185.1). Lineage (NCBI taxonomy): Bacteria > Bacillati > Actinomycetota > Actinomycetes > Pseudonocardiales > Pseudonocardiaceae > Amycolatopsis > Amycolatopsis sp. NPDC101161. The sequence goes on along the minus strand of NZ_JBIWPI010000002.1, from coordinate 76,276 downwards.
TCCGGGGTGAGGTCGCCGTGGATGAGCCGCAGCAGCGTGGACTTCCCGGCGCCGTTGGGCCCGGTCAGAGCGATCCGCTCCGGCCCGCGGATCGCCAGGTCGACGCCGTCCGGGAAGAGCCCGCGTGCCCGCAGGCCCTCGCCGAGGAACAGCGTGCGGCCCGCCGGGACCTCCGTCTGCGGCAGCTCCAGGCTGATCTTCTGCTCGTCGCGCCGCGCGCGTTCGGCTTGGTCGAGCTTGGCTTTCGCCGCGCCGACGCGGGCCGCGTGCGTGCCGTCCGCCTTGCCCGCCGACTCCTGGGCGTTGCGCTTCATGGTGCCGGCGAAGATCTTCGGCAGCCCGGCGTTGCCCAGGTTGCGCGACGCCGTGCTCGCGCGGCGGGCGGCGCGCTCGCGGGCCTGCTGCATCTCCCGCTTCTCGCGCTTGACCTCCTGTTCGGCGTTGCGGATGTTCTTCTCGGCGACCTCCCGCGCGGCTTGCACGGCCTCTTCGTACGCCGTGAAGTTGCCGCCGTGGAACCGGATTTCGCCGCGGTCGAGCTCGGCGATCCGGTCCATCCGGTCGAGCAGCGCGCGGTCGTGGCTGACCACGACCAGGCAGCCGGACCAGTCGTCGAGCACCGCGTACAGCCGGTGGCGGGCGTCGAGGTCGAGGTTGTTGGTCGGCTCGTCGAGCAGCAGCACGTCGGGGCGCTTGAGCAGCTGCGCGGCCAGTCCCAGGGAGACGATCTGGCCACCGGACAGCGTGCTCAGCGACCGGTCCAGCGCGACGTCGAGGCCGAGCCGGTCGAGCTGGGCGCGGGTGCGTTCCTCGATGTCCCAGTCGGTGCCGATGGTGGTGAAGTGCGCTTCGGCGGCGTCGCCGGACTCGACGGCCGCGATGGCCGCCAAGACGGGCGCGACGCCGAGGACTTCGGCGACGGACGGCTCCCCGCTGAGCGGCAGGTCCTGCGGCAGGTAGCCGAGGACGCCGTCGGCGGTGACGCTGCCCGCCGACGGCCGCAGGACGCCCGCGACGAGCTTCAGCAGCGTCGTCTTGCCGGAGCCGTTCGGGGCGACGAGCCCGGTGCGGCCGCCCGGGAAGGTGGCGGAGAGGCGGTCGAAGACGGGGGTGTCGTCCGGCCAGGAGAAGGACAGGCCGGACAGCACGATTTCGGACATGGTGAAGACCTCGAAGTGGTGCGAAGCGAAAGGGGGACGTCGAAAGCGGCCCGCACCGGCACTGCCGGGGGCCTGCACACTCCGGAGCTATCCGGAGATGTCGACGTCACCTGCCACGATGGGTCTCCTCCATAAGGATCTTCCCCACGAAGATAGCAGGGTCGGCCCGCCCTCAGCCGCTGGATGGCGCCTTGCTGAGGTCGACGACGCAGAAGCGGTTGCCGTCCGGGTCGGCGAGGACGACGAAGTCCGGCTCCGCGGGGTAGCGGTCCCAGTCGACCTCGGCGGCGCCCAGTTCCAGCAGCCGGGCGACCTCGGCCGTCTGCTCCGCCGTCGTGTCGACCAGCAGGTCGAGGTGCACGCGCGGGTACGGCTCGACCGGCGACTCGCTGTGCATGAGCCCGAGCGCGTGCCCGGAGCCGTCCGCGTGCTCCAGCGTGCGCCAGCGGTCGCTGGCCCACTCCTCGGCCACGACGAGGTGCAGCGCCGCCGACCAGAACGCGGCGGCGCGGTCGACGTCGGAAACGCCGAGCACCGGGAACCCGAGCCTGAGCACGGTCCGAGCGTAGTGCCGGGGCGGACCCGGCGCCGCCCGATCGGGTGGTTGGCGCCGGTCCCCGCGGGGTAACCGCCCGGTTCGCCGCCGTCGAGGAGGGCCCATGACCACCGAAGTAGCGCTGCGGGTGGACGGGACCGCGCGCCGCGTCGCGGTCGACCCGCGGCGGACCCTGCTCGACCTGCTGCGCGACCAGCTCGGCGTGTACAGCCCGAAGAAGGGCTGCGACCACGGCCAGTGCGGCGCGTGCACGGTGCTGCTCGACGGCCGCCGTGTGCTCGCCTGCCTCGTCCTCGCGGTGACCTGTGAAGGCGCCGAAGTGACGACGGCCGCTGGCTTGGCCTCGGACGGCGAACTGCACCCGGTCCAGCAGGCGTTCCTCGAGCACGACGGCTTCCAGTGCGGCTACTGCACCCCCGGTCAGATCTGCTCCGCGGCCGGGCTGTTGACCGAGTTTTCCGAAGGCGCGCCGAGCCACGTCACCGCGCCGGTGACGGGAACTCCACAGTGGACGGACGACGAGATCGCCGAGCGGATGAGCGGGAACCTCTGCCGCTGCGGGGCCTACGCCGGGATCGTGGCCGCCGTCCGGCAGGCGGGAGAGAACTCGTGAAACCGTTCGCGTACGGCAAGCCGGCCACAGCGGCGGAGGCGGTCGAAGCCGTCGCGGCCGACCCGGCGGCGGCGTTCCTGGCCGGTGGCACCAACCTGGTCGACCTCCTGAAGCTCGGCATCGCGGCACCCGGCCGGATCGTCGACGTCACTGCGTTGACGTCGACGGAGATCCGGGAGGACGCCGACGGCGGCCTGGAGATCGGCGCCGGCGTGCGCAACAGCGACCTCGCGGCCGACCGGCGGGTGCGCGAGCGCTTCCCGGTGCTGGCCCAGGCCCTGCTCTCCGGCGCGTCGGCGCAGCTGCGGAACATGGCCAGCACCGGCGGGAACCCGTTGCAGCGCACCCGGTGCGTGTACTTCCAGGACGTCACGACACCGTGCAACAAGCGCAACCCGGGTGAGGGCTGCTCGGCGCTCGGCGGGGCCACCCGGCACCACGCGATCCTCGGCGCGTCCGAGCACTGCGTCGCCACCCACCCGTCCGACCTGGCGGTGGCGCTGGCCGCGCTGGACGCCCGCGTGCACGTGCTCGGGCCGGACGGTGATCGCGAAGTCGCCTTCACCGACCTCCACCGCCTGCCCGGCGACCGGCCGGACCTCGACACCGTCCTCGAGCACGGCGACCTGATCACCGCGATCACCGTCCCCGCGCTGCCGTGGGGTCGCCGGTCGGCCTACCGCAAGGTCCGCGACCGGGCGTCCTACGCGTTCGCCTTGGTCTCCGTGGCCGCCGCCGTGTCCATTGTGGACGGCGTGGTCGAGGACGTCCGGGTGGCGCTCGGCGGCGTCGCGCCCAAGCCGTGGCGCGCCCACCGCGCCGAAGACGTGCTGCGCGGCGAACATCCTGCCGAGGCGCTGTTCCGCGCAGCGGCCGAAGCCGAGCTGGCCGAGGCTCGTCCCCTCGACGGGATCGACGGCGGGAACGGTTTTAAGGTTCCGCTCGTCACCCGCACCCTGACCGCCGTCCTGCGCGATCTGACCGCCGAGGAGCCGGGCCGATGACCGAACTGCTGGAACCGCAGGCCATCGGCCGCGCCCTCACCCGCCGCGACGGGCCGGCGAAGGTCACCGGCACCGCGCCGTACGCGTACGAAGCGCCCGTCGAGCACGCCGCGTACTGCCACCCCGTGCAGGCGACGATCGCCCGGGGTCGCTGCACGCGGGTCGGGACCGTCGAGGCCGAGTCGCTCGACGGCGTCCTGCGGGTGCTGACGCCGTTCACCGCCGAACGGCTGGCGGACACCGAGGACGCCGAGCTGGCCGTGCTGCAGGACCGGGAGGTCCCGTTCCGCGGCAGCGTGCTCGCCCTGGTGATCGCCGAAAGCCCGGAGATCGCCCGGCATGCGGCGGACCTGGTCGAAGTCGACTACGAACGCGACGAGGCCGACGTCGAACTCCGCGCCGACCGCGATGATCTCTACAAGCCGGAGAAGGTCAACCCGTCCTTCGAGACGGACACCGACGAGGGTGACGTCGACGCCGCGCTGCGCGACTCCGAGGTCACCCTCGACCAGACCTACACAACCGCGATGTACCACAACAACCCGCTCGAACCGCACACCACGACGGCGCTGTGGGAGGACGACGAGCTCACGCTGTGGGACTCCACGCAGGGAGTCCACCCGGTGCGCGGCACCGTCGCGAAGCTCTTCGGCCTGCCCGAAGAGCGGGTGCGGGTGATCTGCCCGTACGTCGGCGGCGGGTTCGGGTCGAAGGGGACCGCGCACGCCCCCGTCGTCCTCGCGGCGCTGGCCGCGCGGGCCGTGCCGGGCCGCCCGGTGAAGCTCGCGCTGACGCGGCAGCAGATGTTCAGCCTGGCCGGCTACCGCACGCCGACGATCCAGCGGATGCGCCTGGGCGCCGGCCGCGACGGGCGGCTGACGGCGCTCCGGCTGGACGTCGTCGAGCAGACGTCGCGGATCAAGGAGTTCGCCGAGCAGACCGCCGTGCCCGCACGGATGATGTACGCCGCACCGAACCGGCGCACGAGCCACCGGCTCGCAGCGCTCGACGTGCCGGTGCCGTCGTGGATGCGCGCGCCGGGGGAGTGCCCCGGCATGTTCGGGCCCGAGGTGGCGATGGACGAACTCGCGTACGAACTGGGCATCGACCCGGTCGAGCTGCGCGTCCGCAACGAACCCGAGCGCGACCCGGAGACCGGGAACCCGTTCTCCAGCCGCAACCTCGTCGAGTGCCTGCGCACCGGAGCCGCCGAGTTCGGCTGGGCGGAACGGGATCCGCGCCCGGGCGTCCGCCGGGACGGCCGGTGGCTGGTCGGCACCGGCGTCGCCGCGTCGGTCTACCCGGCGAAGCGGATGCCGGGCTCGACCGCGGTCGTCCGGTTCGGAAACGGCCGCTACACGGCGGAAATCGGGGCCGCCGACCTCGGCACCGGCGCGTGGACGATCCTGCCGCAGATCGCGGCGGACGCCTTGGGCGTGCCGGTCGAGGACGTCGACGTCCGCATCGGCGACACCGAGCGGCCGAAAGCGACGGTGGCCGGCGGGTCCACCGGGACGACGTCGTGGGGTGCCACCCTGGTCGCGGCCGCCGAGGCGTTCCGCGCCAAGTACGGCGACGATCCCGGCGACGGGGACGAGGTTTCGGCGGACACGCCGGAGAACCCGGACGAGGACCGGTACGCGATGTACGCGTTCGGCGCGCAGTTCGCCGAAGCCCGCGTCGACGCCGACACGGGCGAAGTGCGCGTCTCGCGGCTGCACGGCACGTTCGCGGCCGGCCGGATCGTCAACCCGCGCACCGCGCGCTCGCAGTTCCTCGGCGGCATGACCATGGGCCTGTCGATGGCCCTGCACGAGCACAGCCTGCTCGACCCGCGGTTCGGCCACGTCGTCAACCACGACCTGGCGGAGTACCACATCGCGGCCAACGCGGACGTCCTCGACCTGAAGGCGGACTGGCTCGACGAGGTCGACCCGCACGTGAACCCCATGGGCAGCAAGGGGGTCGGCGAGATCGGCATCGTGGGGACGGCGGCGGCGGTGGCCAACGCCGTCTTCCACGCCACCGGCGTCCGCGTGCGCGACCTGCCGATCACCTTGGACAAGCTGCTGCCGGGACTGCCCTGAGATCAGTGTCCTTGGATCTCCGGTTCGGGGTACTGGCCGCGGCGGCGGTCGATGGCCGTCGTCGTGATGCCGAGCGCGATCATCGCGACGCCGAGGCCCAGGTGCAGCCAGTCGTCGGCGTCGTCGACCGGGATGAAGTTGGCCGGGGTGTCGTGGTTCATCGCCAGCCCGAACACGAAGAGCAGGACGTACACCCCGCCGCCGATCATCAGGAACGCCCGCGACCCGCCGTTGCCGCGCGCGGCCAGCACGCCGAGCACACCGAAGAGCAGGTGGACCAGGTTGTGCAGCACGGAAACGGTGAACACGCCGAACAGCCGCGCCCCCGATTCGTGCCCGGCGAAGTGCAGATCTCCGTAGCCGGCGGTGATCCCCGGCACGAACCCGAGCACCCCCACGACGAGGAACGCGATCCCGACCGCCAGCGCGGCCGTCCGCGCGGTGCTCCGCCGCGACCGGATTTCCGTTGTCATGACACCTCCGCATGAGTGGGTAGCCGCGTGGCTACCCGGCGGGGGCGCGGACAAACCGCCTCACACCCTGACGGCGGCGCGCACCTCCTCCAACACCCGGCGCAGCGGCTGCCCGGTGGCGTCCGCGGCGGCCTTGACCTCGTCGTACTCCGGCTGCGCCGTGACGACGGACCCGTTGAGGAACCCGCGTTTCACGCTCACCGCGTGTCCGCGGTAGTCGACGGTGACGCTGTCGCGCGGCAGGGACCGCCGCTCGACCGGGGACAGCCGCACGCCCAGCGTCGACGTGTGGGCGAACACCGCCGCGCAGACGCCGTCGACGCGGTCGTCGGCCGCCAGTGCCGTCAAGACCATGCCCGGCCGGCCCTTCGGGGCGGTCACCGGCGCGCACCACGCGTCGGCGGCGCCCGCGGCGCGCAGGGTCGCGAGGACTTCGGGCCACAGCCGGGGATCGAGGTCGTCCACCGTCGTCTCGACGACGGTCATCTTCGCGCGCACCCACCCGCGTTCTTCCGAAGCCGCACCGACGACCACGCGGACGATGTTCGCGTGCCCGGGTGGATCGGCCGTGCCCGCGCCGACGCCGACCTTGACCGGGACGCACGCCGGCATCGGGCCGTAGGCGTCCGCCAGCGTGACGAGCAGCGCGGCGCCGGTGGGCGTGCACAGCTCGCGGGCGGCCGAGTGCGCGGCGACCGGCGCGCCCGCGTCGGTGAGCAGTGCGAGCACCGCGGGCGGCGGGACGGTGAGCCGGCCGTGCGCCGCGGTCACCGTGCCCCCGCCGACGGCGATCGGCGAGACCGTCACGGTCGCGGCCAGCAGGCCGAGCGCGTCCAGGCCGAGGGCGCACCCGACGATGTCGGCGATCGCGTCCAGCGCGCCGACTTCGTGGAAGTGCACGTGGTCCCGGCCGATGCCGTGCACGGCGGCTTCCGCGTCCGCCAGCCGGTCGAACACCTTGGTGGCAAAGCGTTTCACGGCGTCGGGCAGTTCGGCGGATCCGATCAGGTCGAGGATCTCCGGGAGGTGGCGGGCGTGCCGCGTCTCGGGTGCTTCGACGACGACGTGCCGCGCGCGCAGGCCGTGGCGCCGCACCACCCGCTCGGTCAGCCGGATGCCCTCGACGCGCAGCCCGGCCAGGCCTTCGGTGATCGCGTCGAAGTCCGCGCCCGCGTCGACCAGCGCGGCCAGCAGCATGTCGCCGGCGCAGCCGTTGCCCGCGTCGATCCACGCGACGGTCACGGGGCCACCGACTGCCGGGCGACGCGGGCCGCGGCGACGCCCGCGCCGAAGCCGTTGTCGATGTTGACCGTCACGACACCGGGGGCGCAGCTGTTCAGCATGGTCAGGAACGCGGTCAGGCCGTCGAGGTGCCAGCCGTAGCCGACGCTCGTGGGCACGGCGATCAGCGGCTTCCCGCACAGTCCACCGAGGACGGTCGGCAGCGCGGCCTCCATGCCGGCGATCGCCACGACGGCGTCGGCGGCGGCGATCCGGTCGCGTTCGGCCAGCAGCCGGTGCAGCCCGGCCACGCCGACGTCGACGACCAGATCCGGCTCCGCGCCGAAGACCGCCACCGTGGTGGCGCACTCCCGCGCGACCGGCAGGTCCGACGTCCCCGCGCACACGACGGCCACCTTGCCGCGCGGTGGCGGCACCGCCCCCAGCGTCACCGTCCGGCCGGCGTCGTCGATGTCCGCGCCGGGCAAGCGATCCCGGCACAGGCTCCGGGCTTCGTCGCCGACGCGCGTGGCGAGCACCGCGCGGTCCGGATGGGCTTCGCGCAGCCGCGCGAGGGCGGCCGCGATCTGCTCCGGGGTCTTCCCCGCGCCGAACACCACTTCCGGATCCCCGGTCCGGGCGGCCCGGTCGAGGTCCAATCGCGCAAAACCCAGATCGGCGGTCGCCGCCGTAACCCCAGTCGATACCACCTTCGACACGTTAGCCTTCTCGCGCGTCGTATGTAAACTGCTCCCGGGGGATAGCGCACGAATACGGCAATGGGTTGACTGGGCGGACCCGTCGCGATCGACTTACCGCACGCAAGACGCCTCGAGCGGAGGACAAGTGCCGTTCTTTTGCCGAAATCGGAACACCGTGACCGCGCCACCAGCGGGGACGCCGTAATGGACACCGGAATCGAAGATCGACTGCTGGCGCGGGTGCGGGGACTCGGCGGCGTCGCCGTCGCGTTCTCCGGCGGGGTCGACTCGGCGCTGGTGCTGGCCGCGGCCGTGCGGGCGCTGCCCGCCGGGCGCGTGCTGGCGGCCATCGCCGACTCGCCCAGCCTCGCGCGGGCGGAACTCGCCGCGGCGCGGGACATCGCGGCCGGGCTCGGCGTCGAGCTCGCCGAGGTCCCGACCACCGAACTGACCGTGCCCGGGTACCGGGACAACGCCGGCGACCGCTGCTACTTCTGCAAGCGGACGGTGCTGGACGCGATCGCCGCGCTCGCGCTGCGGCGCGGGTTCGCGCACGTCGCGACCGGGACGCACGCCGACGACCACCGCGCCCTGCACCGGCCCGGCCTGCGCGCGGCCCGCGAGCTGCGCGTCGTCGAGCCGCTGGCCGACGCCGGGCTGGGGAAGGCCGAGGTCAGGGCGCTGGCGGCCGCGTGGTCGCTGCCCGTGGCGGACAAGCCGTCGACACCTTGCCTGGCGTCACGTATCTCCGTGGGCGTCCCCGTCTCTTTAGGGAGGTTGGGACTGGTGGAACGCGCCGAGATCGCGGTGGGCGCGCGGCTGGCCGAGGCGGGGATCCACCCGCACGACCTGCGCGTCCGCTTGCTCGGCCGGGGATTCCGGGTGGAGGTGGATGGCCCTGCGCACGTGGCTGTCGCAGCGCGGCCGGGGCTCGCCGCGGCCGTGGTCGGCGAACTCGCCGATCTCGGGCTGACCGGCCCGGGCGAGGTCGGGGCCTATCGCACACCCGCACTCGCACCACCGCTGTAGGCATTCGCCCGCGCGGTGATTTGTGCCGTCGCCGAACGGGCTATGAAAAAAACACACGCCCGTCCGAAGCTATCGCGTCGGACGTATTCGTCAGCGAATTGCGACGATTCGAGTACGGTCCGAGTCGATCATTCCGGGGTATCGCCGTGCCGAAAAAAACCGTGTCGGTTGTCCCGTGTTGCCGAGCGCATTTCTCGGCTATGTTTCCCGCGTACGGTGGGGGAGGATCGCATGAACTTCGAGCTGCTCGGCACCTTGCGGGTCCAGCGCGACGGGGAGCGGGTGGACCTCGGCGGCCTGCGCCAGCAGCGGCTGCTGGCGATGCTGCTGCTGAGCGTGAACAAGGTGGTCGGCGCCGACCGGCTGCTGGAGGCCATGTGGGACGGTGAGCCGCCGGTGACCGCGCGAAGACAGCTGCACAACGCGGTCGCCGCGCTGAGACGCAGCTTCGGGGCGGCCAAGCACATCGTCGTCAAGGACGGTCCCGGCTACCGGATCACGGCCGACCCGCAGGACGTCGACGCGCACCGGTTCACCACGCTGGTCGCGTCGGCCTCGGCGGCGGCCGCGGCCGGACGCACCACCGCGGCCGTCGAGCACCTGGAAGCGGCGCTCGCGCTGTGGAACGGCCCGGCGCTGTCCGGGTTGAACAGCCCGGTGTTCGAGATCGTCGCCGCGCGGTTCGAGGAGAACCGGCTGAGCGCGACCGAACGGCTCATCGGGCTGCGCCTGGACGGTGGCGAGGCCTCGGCGCTCGTGCCGCAGCTCGGCGAGCTCGTCTCGCGGCACCCGCTGCGCGAGGAGACCCGCAAGCTGCTGATGCTGGCCCTGCACCGGTGCGGCCGGACGGCCGACGCGCTCAACGCGTACGAACAGGGCCGGCGGATGCTGCGCGACGAGCTGGGCGTCGACCCGGGGGCGAGCATCCGCGAGCTGTACGAACGGATCCTGCGCGACGACCTGCCGAAGCGGCGGCCGCCCGAGCCCGCGGCGGGCCGGTCCTTCCTGCCGTACGACACCGCGCACTTCACCGGCCGCGCCGAGGAGCTGCGGTTCCTGGCCGGCAGCCGGCCCGCCGGGACCGCGTTGAGCATCCTGGCCATCGACGGGATGGCCGGCGCCGGCAAGACGACGCTGGCGGTCCGGCTCGCCCACCAGCTCGCGCACCGGTACCCGGAGGGCCACCTCTACATCGACCTGCACGGGCACACGGCCGACCAGCAGCCGCTCGAACCGGACGCGGCGCTGGAGCGGCTGCTGCTGGACTTCGGGCTCCCGCCGTCCCGGATCCCCCGCGACGCCCGGCAGCGCGCGGCCCGCTGGCGCGCGGAGGTCGCCGAGCGGCGCGTCCTGGTGGTGCTGGACAACGCGTTCGACGCCCGCCAGGTCCGCCCGCTGCTGCCCGGCACGGGCAAGGCGCAGGTGATCATCACGAGCCGCCGCCGGCTGGCGGGTCTGGACGGGGTGACGTCCCGCTCCCTGGACGTGTTCCCGGCGCCGGACGCGGCGGCGCTGTTCACCCGGATCGCGGGCCCGGGCCGGACCGCGGGCCATCCGGACGCCGTCGCGGAGATCGTGGCGCTGTGCGGCAACCTGCCGCTGGCCATCACGATCGCGGCGTGCCGCTTCCACAACCGGCCGGCCTGGTCGCTGGACGACCTGGCGTTCCGCTTGCGCGACCGCGTGCGGCGGCTGGCCGAGCTGAGCTTGGAGGACCGGAGCGTGGCGTCGCGGTTCGAGGTGTCGTACGAGCGGCTGACGGCGGCGCAGCGCCGGCTGTTCCGGGCGCTGGGAGCGTTCGCCGGCGAGGAGTTCGACGCGGCGGACGCGGCTCTGGTGCTGAACCAGCCGGTGCCGGAGGCGGAGAGGTTGCTGGAGGAGCTGTTCGACGCCCACGTGCTGCGCCAGCGGACGGCGGGCCGATACCACTTCCACGCGCTGGTGCGCGAGCACGCGCGCGAGAAGGGCGAGGAGCACGAGGCGCTGCTGTCGACGTTCGGCCGGACGACGTTGGCCACGGTCGGCGAGCTGGAGTGCAGCCTCGGCTGATCCCGGCACGACCCACCGGGAAACCCCGCGCGAGCCCACCGGCTCCGCGGGGTTCTTCCTGTCCTTCCGTGACAGCTCCGGTACGCACCGCGAACCCTTGCCGCGCAATGCATCCGCACCGATGCACCGCCGATGCACCGGCAAGGCCGCGCCGATGGTCCCGCCCGGCATCCTCGGTCCCGGAGTCAAAACCGTGGTCCCGCAGCAGAAAGTGATGCCATGGAGTTCACGCACAAGACCGTCCTGAGCCCCGAGCTGCGCGCCCGGGTGCTCGCCGACCCGAGCATCGGCGGGGGGAACCTGCTGCCCGCGATGCTGGAGCTCAACCCCTTCCCGGACGAGCCCTTCATCCACTCGCTCACGCCGATCCCCTACACCGACGGCGAAACGCGGCACTGGTTCAGCCTCCGCGACCTCGACCACCTCGTGCAGAGCTGGTCGGTCTGGTACCTCGAGCGGGGCGTGCGGCCGCACGACCGGGTCGCCGTCTTCCCGCCGGACTCCATCCAGTACTTCCTGCACCTCTCGGCGCTCGCGCGGATCGGCGCGATCTCCATGCTGATCAACAGCAACGCGAAGCGGGACAGCGCCGTCGCGCTGATCGAGCGCAGCGGGGCCATCGGTCTCTACACCGACCCCGAACGGCTCGGCCGGGTCGCCCCGGACCTCGACCGGCTGAACCTCGAGTGGGTGCACACCGACCAGGACGGCCCGCCCTCGGCCGTGCTGCCGGAAGCCGACCGGTTCCGGCACCACCCGGACGACCCCGTCGGCCTCATGCACTCCTCCGGCACCACCGGCCTGCCGAAGCCCGTCATCCACACCCACAAGACCATTTTGGACGGTCCGAAGTGGCGTGCGGTGAACTACAAGGAGGAGCCCGACGCGCTCATCCTCAACGCGCTTCCGCAGTCGCACCAGGGTTGCGTGTCGTTCAACGCCTACGCCGTGCTGGGCGGGCAGCCGATGGTCGTCCACCGGGACGTCTCCGGCGCCGAGCTCGCCGAGGCCGTCGAAACGCACAAGCCGACCATGGTGATGGCCTTCGGGCACGCCTACCCGGAGCTCGCGGCGATCGAGACGGCGCCGGGCGCGCTCGACTCGGTCAACATCTGGGTGTCCATGGCGGACGCCATCCACGAGCGGCACCTGAAGAACATCCTCGGCCGCCGGTCGCCGGAACGGCCGCCGGCCGCGTTCCTGGACCGGCTCGGCACCACCGAGCTCGGCTGGGGCGTGCTCATGCAGCCGCGCACCCTCGCGACCGAGCGCAACGACCGCTGCGTCGGCAAGTCGGTCGGCTTCGCCGAGGTCGCGATCGTGCGGGAGAACGGCACGCTCGCCGAGCCCTACGAATACGGCTTCCTCGGTGCGAAACCGCCGTCGATGACCGTGGGCTACTGGGGCAACCAGGACACCTACTACCGCAGCAAGCTCGCCGGCTACTGGCTGACCGGGGACGTCGCCTACCGCGACGAAGAGGGCAACTTCTACCAGGTCGACCGCGCGGTCGACGTCGTGCACACCGCCGACGGGCCCGGCTACTCCGTGCTGATGGAGGAACTGATCCTCAACGAGGTCGCCGGCGTCGAGGACTGCACCGTCGTGGCCGGCGGCTACGGCGGGGAGGAGGTGGCCGTGGCCGTCGTGACCGGCCGGGACGTGGACGCCGAGAAGGTGCTGTTCGCGGCCAACGAAGCCCTGCGCGCCAACGGGAAACCCGAGCTGTCGGTCGTCGAGGTCGCCACCGGTGACGACGACTTCCCGCTCGGCGTGACCGGGAAGTCCCTCAAGCGCTTCCTCCGCGACAAGTACAAGGACCTCGCCGTCCACGTCCGGGACCGCCGGGGCAAAAACCTCGCGACGAGCGACGCGCTCGCGTGACCTGCCGAGAAGAGACGATTGCCGTGACCCACCAAGACCAACTGCTCGTGTTCGACGAGACCGTGACCCGCGCCCGGGTCGACGGCTGGCTGCGGTACCTGGAGTCCGCCGGCACGCCGACGCAGGTCTACCGCCTCGGCGCGAGCCACGTCCTCCCGGTGTCCGGAGTGGACAACCCCGAGCTGCTCGCCGCGGCGGCGGACCTGCCGTCGCCGACCCGGCGCGTGCCGCGGGGCGGCGAGGCGTGGCTGGGCCGCCGGGAGCTGCGCCCGGCCGGGACCGAGGTCACCCTCGGGTCCACGACGATCGGGGACGGTTCGGTCGCGGTGATCGCCGGCCCGTGCGCGGTCGAGACGCCGGAGCAGATGCTGGCCACGGCGGAGGTCGTGGCCGAGCACGGTGCCGTCGCGCTGCGGGGCGGGGTCTTCAAGCCGCGGACGTCGCCGCATTCGTTCCAGGGGCTCGGGTTCTCCGGGCTGGAGCTGCTCGTCGAGGCGCGGAAGCGGACGGGCCTGCCGTTCGTCACCGAGGTCGTGGACGCGGAGCACGTCAAGCGGCTGGCCGAGGTCGTCGACGGCTTCCAGATCGGCGCGCGGAACATGCAGAACTTCGCGCTGCTGAGCGCGGTGGGCCAGAGCGGCCTGCCGGTGGTGCTCAAGCGCGGGTTCGGCTGCACCGTCGAGGAGACGCTCGCCGCCGGGGAGTACCTGCTGCTGGAGGGCAACGACCAGGTGGTGCTGTGCGAGCGCGGCATCCGCACGTTCGAGCCGTCGGCGCGGTTCACCCTCGACCTGACGGCGGTGGCGCTGTGGAAGCAGCGCACGCACCTGCCGGTCATCGTGGACCCGAGCCACTCGGGCGGGCGGCCGGAGCTGGTGGAGCCGCTGTCGCTCGCCGCCATCGCGGCCGGGGCGGACGCGCTGCTGATCGACGTGCACGTCCAGCCGGAGCAGGCGCTGTGCGACGCCAAGCAGGCGTTGCGGCCGGAGCAGTTCGCCGGGCTGATGACCCGGCTCGCCGGCGCCGCGGCCGGCCTGGGCCGCACCTTGCAAAAACGCTGACCAAGACCTCGTGAGTGGGAAACAGGGTTAGAACACCGTTTCTCACTCACGACCTGTACGGGAGTGGGAGACAGTGTTCGGGGAGACGTCGGAGATCGCCGTGGTCGGGCTCGGCCCGCGCGGGCTGTCGGTCGCGGAACGGCTGAGCGCCAACGCACACGCGCTCGTCCCGCGGGGCCGGCGGCTCGTCGTGCACCTGGTCGACCCGCGGCTGGCCGACGGCGGCCAGGTGTGGCGCAGCACGCAGGACCGCCTGCTGCTGATGAACACCGTCGCCTCGCAGGTGACGATGTTCGTGGACGACACCGTCGACTGCGCGGGGCCGGTCGTGCGCGGCCCGAGCCTGTACGAGTGGGCGCGGTCGATCGCCCTGCTCGGCAGCCCGGCCGTGCCGGACGCCGTCCGGGCCGAAGCCGAGGAGCTGGGCCCGGACGACTACCCGTCGCGCGCCTTCTACGGCAGCTACCTGCGGTGGACGCGGCGGCGGATCACCCGGACCGCGCCGCCGTCGCTCGAGTTCGCCGCGCACCAGGCGCGGGCGGTCGACGTCCGGGACACCGGCGGCGGCCGGCAGGACGTCGTCCTCGACGACGGCACGACCATCGGCGGCCTGGCCGCCGTCGTGCTCGCGCTGGGCCACCAGCCGCACGAGCTCACCCCGGCCGAAGCGGACCTGAGCCGCTACGCCGGCCGGCACGGCCTGCGGTACCTCGCGCCGGGCAACCCGGCCGACGCGTCGCTCGACGACGTGCCCGCGGGGGAGCCGGTGCTGCTGCGCGGGATGGGCCTGAACTTCTTCGACCACCTGGCCCTGCTCACGCTCGGACGCGGCGGCGAGTTCACCCGCGAGCCGGGTGGCGCGCTGACGTACGTGCCGTCCGGCCGGGAGCCGCGGCTGGTCGCCGGGTCGCGGCGCGGGGTCCCGTACCACGCCCGCGCTCGCAACGAAAAAGGCGCGTCCGGGCGGCACGAACCGCGGTTCCTCACCACGGCGGTGATCGCGCGGCTGCGGGCCGGCGCCGACTTCCGCCGGGACGTCTGGCCGCTGATCGACCAGGAGGTCCGCACGGTCTTCTACGCGGCGCTGGTGCGGGAGCGGGGGTGCGCGTGCGACGTCGAGGAGTTCACCGAAGCGTTCGCGGCGGCCGGGCCCGCGGAGGTGTCCGCGGATCCCTTGGCGATGCGGGAGACCGAGGCCCAGCGGATCGTGCTGGCCAAGTTCGGGCTCGACCGGACCTGGGACTGGGGAAGTGTCGCGACGCCGTACTCGGCGGCCGATCTGGCCTCGACGGCGACCTTCCGCGCGTGGCTTCGGTCCTCTGTGGACACCGAGCTGGCCGAGGCGCGCAAGGGCAACGTGACCGGCCCACTCAAGGCGGCCACCGACGTCCTGCGCGACCTGCGCAACGAGATCCGGCTGGTCGTCGACCACGGCGGCATCTCCGGCGCGTCCTACCGCGACGACCTGCGGCGCTGGTACATGCCGCTCAACGCGTACCTGTCGATCGGGCCGCCCGCCGGACGCGTCGAGCAGTTCGGCGCGCTGCTGGACGCGGGCGTGCTCGAAGTGCTCGGCCCGGACCTGCGGATCGAGGCGGCCGGCGGCCGGTTCGCCGCGCGGTCGGCGGCCTGCCCCGACGTCACGGTCCACGCGAAGACGCTGATCGAGGCGCGCCTGCCGGACACCGACCTGCGGCGCACGACGGACCCGCTGCTGCGCGCGTTGCTGGCGCGCGGCGAGTGCCGCCCGTACCGCATCGGCGAGTTCGAAACGGGCGGCCTCGCGGTGACGCGCCGGCCGTACCACGTCCTGGACGCGGGCGGGCGGCCGCACCCGAGCCGGTTCGCGTTCGGCGTGCCGACCGAAGCGGTGCACTGGGTGACGGCGGCGGGCATCCGGCCCGGCGTCAATTCGGTGATCCTCGGCGACGCGGACGCCATCGCGCGTTCGTGCTTGCGGATCGCCGCCGACCAAGACGATCTGGGGAGGACCGCGTGAGCGAGCTGCTCGCCCCCGCGTGGGCCGGGACCGGCGCCGGTGCGCTCGTCGACGACCACGCGCTGCTGACCGCGATGCTCGGTACCGAGGTCGCCCTCGCCGAGGCGCAAGCCGAGCTGGGCGCGATCCCGGAGACGGCCGCCAAGGCCATCCGGGCCGTCACCGTCGCCGACCTCGACGCGCGGGCCATTGCGGCGGGAGTGCGCGAGACGGCGAACCCGGTGGTCGCCTTCGTCGCCGGGCTCACCGCCGCGGTCGACCCGGCCGCCGCCGAGTACGTCCACCGCGGCAGCACCAGCCAGGACATCCTCGACACCGCGCTGATGCTGCTCTGCGCGGCCACCCTCGAGCGCGTCACCCGGGACCTCCGGGCGACCGCAGCGAGCCTGGCGGACCACGTCCGGACCCACCGGGACACGCCGATGGCCGGGCGCACGCTGACCCAGCACGCCGTGCCGGTCACGTTCGGGCTCAAGGCGGCGACCTGGCTGCACCTCGTCCTCGACGCCGTCGAGCGGGTGCGGCGGGCGCGTGCGGACCTGCCGGTCTCGATCGGTGGCGCGGCCGGGACGCTCGCCGCGTACGAGGAGTACGGGCCCGGCTCGCTGGAGCTGCCCGACCGGGTGGCGGAGAAGCTCGGCTTGGCTCCGCAAGTCCTGCCGTGGCACGGGATCCGCACACCGATCGCCGACGTCGCCTCGGCGCTGCTCGTCACCACGGGGGCGCTCGGCAAGATCGCCGCGGACGTCCTCGTGCTGGCGCGCACCGAGATCGGCGAGGTCACCGAGGAGCGCGCGCCCGGCCGCGGAGCGTCCTCGGCGATGCCGCAGAAGCACAACCCGGTGTTCGCGACGCTCGTGGCGACCGCGGCCCGGCAGCTGCCGCCGCTCGCCGTCGTGCTGTTCGGCTCGATGACCGCCGAGGACGAACGGTCGTCGGGCGGCTGGCACGCCGAGTGGCAGCCGCTGCGCGACGCCCTGCGCGTCACGGCCGGTGCCGCCGCGAACGGCGTCCGGCTGGCCGAGACGCTGCGGGTGCACCCCGAGGCGATGGCGGCGAACCTGCGGCTGACGCGGGGCGCGATCGTCTCCGAGCGCGTCAACGCCGTCCTGGCCCCGAAGCTGGGCAAAGCCGCCGCCAAGCGCCTGCTGACCGAGGCCACCGCCGAAGCCGAGCGCACCGGCGCGGACCTGGCCGGCCTGCTCGACGTTTCCCCCGGCCTGCTGGACCCGGCGGGCTACACCGGGCTTTCCGGCCCGCTGGCCGACCGGGCCCTGGCCCGCTTCGAAC
Source organism: Amycolatopsis sp. NPDC101161 (assembly GCF_044768185.1). Classification (NCBI taxonomy): domain Bacteria; kingdom Bacillati; phylum Actinomycetota; class Actinomycetes; order Pseudonocardiales; family Pseudonocardiaceae; genus Amycolatopsis; species Amycolatopsis sp. NPDC101161. The sequence goes on along the minus strand of NZ_JBIWPI010000002.1, from coordinate 59,149 downwards.
GCGAGGAGCGACGATGACGACCCTGGACTTCGCCGGTGAGCCGACCGCGCCGATGCCCGCCGACCAGCGCGAAGAGCTGCTGCAGATGCCGGGCTTCGGGTCGCTCTACTCCGACCACATGGTCACCGCCCGGTGGACCGCCGACCGCGGCTGGCACGACGCCCGTAGCCGGCCCCTCGCCGAGCTCTCCCTGCACCCCGCCACCATGGCGTTCCACTATGGACAGACGATCTTCGAGGGGCTGAAGGCGTTCTGGCGCCCGGACGGCGAGCACGTCCTGTTCCGGCCGCGCGACCACGCCGCCCGGTTCGCGCGGTCGGCTCGCCGGATGGCGATGCCCGAGCTGCCGGAGGCGGACTTCCTCGCGGCCGTGACGGCGTTGCTGCGCGTGGACGGCGACTGGGTGCCGCGCGCCCGCGGGCACAGCTTCTACCTGCGGCCGTTCATGATCGCCAGCGAGACGCACCTGTCGAACCGGCCCGCCGAGGAGTACCTGTTCGCGGTCATCGGCAGCCCCGCCCGGCCCGCCACCGTCGAACCGGCCCCGATCCGGCTGTGGGCGTCCCCCGAGTACGTCCGCGCGGCCGACGGCGGCACCGGCACGATCAAGTGCGGCGGCAACTACGGCGGCTCGTACATCGCGCAGCGGGAAGCCGCCGAACACGGCTGCCACCAGGTCGTCTGGCTCGACGCGCGTGAGCGCCGGTTCGTCGAAGAAGTGGGCGGCTCCAACCTGTTCTTCGTCGAGGGCGACCGGCTCGTGACGCCGCCGCTGAGCGAAACGCTGCTGGCCGGCGTCACGCGCGACTCGATCCTGCGGCTGGCCGGACGGCTCGGCCTGGCGGTCGCCGAAGAGCCGGTCACCCTCGACGACTGGGAACGCGGCTGCCGGTCCGGGCGCATCACCGAGACCTTCGCGTGCGGCACGGCCCGCGCGCTGGCCCCGGTCGGGCACGCGGTCACGCCGGACCGCGAGTGGGCCATCGGCGACGGCACCACCGGCCCGGTCACCCGGCGTCTGCTGAACGCCTTGCTGGACATCCAGTACGGCGAAACCCCCGACGAGTTCGGCTGGCTGCACGCCGTCACCAGGAGAGCTTTGTGAAGATCGACTTCTACTTCGACCCGGCCTGTCCCTTCGCCTGGATCACCTCGCGGTGGATCCTCGAGGTCGAACGGCACCGCGAGGTCACCCTGCGGTTCCGGGTGATGAGCCTCGGCGTGCTCAACGAAGACCGTGAAATCGAGCCCTGGTACCGCGAGTTCTGCGACCGCTCGTGGGGCCCGGTGCGGGTCTGCGTCGCCGCCGCGCAGCAGCACGGCGAGGACGTCCTGCGTGATCTCTACACCGCGCTCGGCACCCGGATCCACAAGGGACGCAACAAGGACTTCCCCGACGTCGTCGCGCAGGCGCTGGCCGAGGTCGGCCTGCCGGCCGGGCTCATCGACGCGATGGAGAGCACCGAGTACGACGAGGCCCTGCGCAAGAGCCACGCCGAGGCGCTGGCCCCGGTCGGCGCGGACCTCGGCACCCCGGCCATCCACGTCGACGGCACCGGCTTCTTCGGCCCGGTGCTCAACGCGGTCCCGCGCGGCGAGGACGCCGTCAGCCTCTTCGACGGCGTGGTCGCGCTCGCGCGCAACCCGCACTTCTTCGAGCTGAAGCGCGCCCGGACGCCGGGCCTGAGTTACGAGTGAGGGAACGGACATGAGACGCATCGGGTTCGTCGAGTCGAACCGGTCCGGATCCGGCTTCGACGCCCTGCGGGCGGCGCGCGGGCTGGGCCTGCACGTCACCTTCTTCAGCTGCGGGCTGGACCGCTACCACGCGACGCCGGGCGGCACCGAGGTGCTCGAGACGTGCGTCGACGAGTTCGTGTCCTGCCCGACCCACGAGCTGGAACCGCTGCTGGAGGCGGTCAAGGCCGTCGACGCCGCCAAGCCGCTCGACGCGCTGCTGTCGGTGGCCGAGTACGAGGTCATCCAAGCCGCCGAAGCGGCCCGCCAGCTCGGCCTGCCCGGCCCCGACCCGGCCGCCATCCGGATCGCCCGCGACAAGGCCGCGCAACGACGGCGGTGGGCCGAGCGCGGGGTGCCCGTGCCGGAGTTCCGCGTCGTCACCACGGCCGAGCAGGCCGTGCGGGCGGCCGGGGAGATCGGGCTGCCGTGCGTGGTGAAGGCGGTCGACGAGACCAGCGGCGCGCACGTCGTCCGCTGCACCACGCTCGACGAGGTCACCGGGACGTTCACCGCGATCCGCTCCGCGACGACCAACCGCCGCGGCCAGGCCCGCTCGCCCGAGGTGCTCGTCGAAGAGTGCCTCGTCGGGTTCGAGGTCAGCGTCGAGGTGCTGGCCGAGGCGGGCGCGGTCCGCGTGCTCGGCGTCACCGACAAGATCCTCGGCGGCCGCAACCGGTTCGTCGAGCTCGGGCACAGCTTCCCGACGGCGCTGCCCGGCGACGTCCGGCGCGAGCTGGAGTCGGCGGCGGTGGCCGCCACCGAGGCGGTCGGCTTCGACCTCGGCATCGCGCACGTCGAGCTCAAGTACACCGGGGACGGCCCGAAGCTGATCGAGATCAACCCGCGGCCGGCGGGCGACCGGATCACCGAGCTGATGGACGCCAGTTTCGGGTGGTGCACGATGGAGCTGCTGATCCGCCAGTACCTCGGCGAGTCCGCCGGCGACGTCGTGACCGAGCCGGCGCGCGGCGCCGCCATCCGGTACCTCACCGCCGACCCCGGGATCGTGACCGCCGTGACCGGCCTGGACATCGCGGCCGCGGTGCCCGGGGTCCGCGAAGCCGGGGTGTCGGTCGGCCCCGGCGGGCGGGTCGACCCGTTGCGGGTGAACGAAGACCGCGTCGGCCACGTCCTCGCGACGGCCACCGACGCCTACCTGGCGGGCCGGATCGCCGAGGCCGCCGCCCAGCAGATCGTGGTCGAGACCCGGGCCGATGCGCCGCCGATGGTCCGCTGATGGCCGCGTCGGCGAGGCTGGACCCCGTCCGGACGGAGGAAGAGAAGACATGCCGAACCTCGTGATGGTGATGCCCTACAAGGCATACCTCGGCAAGGCGCGCGCGGAGGGCTTCCGGATCACGGCGATCTGGGACCCGGCCGAGGCCACGCGGCTGTTCGGCGCGGACGCGCCCGCGTACCTCAAGGAGGTCGAGAGCCTCGCCGAAAGCCTGTGGCTGGTCGACTTCACCGACCGGGCCGCCTACGCCGAAGCGATCCGCGCGGCCGTGCGGGACACCGGCGCCGGCCACGTCTGGCACGTCGGCAGCGAGGAAAGCATGCAGCTCGCCCACGAGGTCGCCGACGAGCTGGGCGCGGCGGTCAACTCGCCGCGCTCGGTGTTCCTGCTCAACGACAAGCTCGCCATGCGGACCCTGTTGCGCGACAAGGGCATCTCGACGGTCCGGTTCGCCACCGCGGACCGCTGGCAGGACATCGAACCGCTGCTGGCCGGCTTCACGCTGCCCGTCGTGGTGAAGCCCGCCGCGCTGTCGGCCAGCCGCGGGACGCGGCTGCTCACCGACCCCGCCGAGCTGCCCGCCTGGGGCGACGAACTGGCCGCGCTGGCCTACTCCGGGCCGTTGCTGGTCGAAGAATACCTGCGCGGCCCCGAGTTCAGCGTCGAAACGATGACCGTGCGCGGCGAGCACCACGTCATCGGTGTGACGCGCAAGCTGCTCGGCCCGCTGCCGCACTTCGTCGAGCGCGGTCACCTCTTCGGCGAGCCGGAGACGGCGGAGACGCGGGCGGTCGCCGCGCTCGCGGTCGAGCTGCTCGACGCCGTCGGCTACCAGTGCGGCCCGGCGCACACCGAGGTCATCCTGACCGCCGGCGGCCCGCGGATCGTGGAGTCGCAGGCCCGGCTGGGCGGGGACAAGATCCCCGACATCATCGGGCACGCGCGCGGGTTCGACGTCAAGCGCGCGATGTTCGCCGCGCTCGCCGGGCGGACATCGCTGCCGGAGCCCGGCGGCTCGGTCGGGCACATCGCGTACTTCTCCTTCCCCACCGGAGTTCTGCGGTCGGTCACGGGTCTCGAAAAGGCGCGAGCACTGGACTATGTGGACACCCTGAGCTTCCCGTTCGTCCCCGGAGACGTCTTGCCGGAGACCGTCAGTTCCAAAACCCGGCACGGTTTCGTGATCCTCACCGGCTCCGAAGACGCGGAACAGGCCCAAGCCCGCGCGGACCACGTCCGTTCCCTGATCGAGGTGGAGGTCCGATGAGGAGCTTCTTCGCCCTGCACCGCAACGTCCGGGTCCGGATCGGCCTCGCGTTCGTGCACAAGCTGATCGACGCGATGATCCTCACCTTCATCGCGATCTACCTCGCGGCGCACGTCGGCGTCGCGGTCGCCGGGGCGCTGATCCTGGTGTTCGCCGCGTTCGCGGTGGTCGGCATGCTGGTGGGCGGCCACCTGTCCGAACGCTGGGGCCGGCGTCCGGTGCTGATCATCGGCGACCTGGTCGGCACGGGGTTCCTCGCGGTGATGGCCGTCGCCTACTACTCGGAGTGGGGCGCGCTCGCGGTCTACTTCTCCTACGCCGTCGTGAAGTTCGGGACGAACCTCGCGCTGCCCGCCAACGACGCGACGATCATCGACGTCACGCCGCCGGCCGACCGCAAGTTCGTCTACACGGTCAACTACTGGGTGATCAACGTCGCGCTCGGCACCGGCGCGCTGCTCGGCGCGTTCCTGTACAGCGCCCACTTCGGCGCGGTCATCCTCGGCGGCGCCATCGGGATGGCCTTCGCCCTCACGATCACCGTGACGATGGTGGCCGAGACCAGGCCGGAGATCCCCCGGCCGCCCACCAAGCTCACCGGGCTCGCGCAGTTCGCCCAGGGCTACAGGGTGGTGCTCGCCGACTCGACGTTCCGCCGGCTGATCATCGCCGCCACGCTGATCCTGACCCTCGAAGGCCAGCTGAGCACCGCGATCGGCATCCGGCTGTCGACGGACTTCCCCACGCAGCCGGTGTTCCCGTTCGGCGCGGTGACCGGCGTGGAGATGCTCGGCGTGCTCAAGGCGGTCAACACGATCCTGGTCGTCGCGTTCGCGCTGGTGGTCAACACGCTGCTGAAGCGGATGCCGGACCGCGCGCGGCTCTACGCGGGCATCACGTTGTACGCGGGCGGGTTCGCGGTGCTCGCCGTCACCGACGACGCGTGGCTGCTGCTCGTGGCCGTCGTCGTGCTGACCGTCGGGGAGCTGATGAACCTGCCGGTGCAGCAGGCGCTGCTCGCCGAGCTGGCCCCGGACGACGGGCGGCCGCGGTACCTGGCCGCGTACTACCTGCACATCCGGTTCGGCCAGATCGTCAACTCGATCCTGATCAGCCTGAGCGCGGTGGTGAGCATGGCCGGGATGGCCGGGATCTACCTGGCCTTCGGCGTCGTGATCATCCTGCAGTACCGGGCGATCCTGGCCCGGCGCGAGACGCGCGTCGCGGTCTCCGCCTGAACCCCACTGGGAAGGTAACCATGTCGGCACGGTCCGAGCGGATCACCAAGGCCTACCTCGCCGGGTGCGAGGAGGCGGACAGCCCGCTGCGTCACGCGCGGGAGAGCCTCGAGCTGTCGGAGACCAAGCGCCGGTCCTGGCCCCGGCTGCTGCCGCGGCCGATCGTGGTCGACGAGGCGGAGTACCGGGCGTTCGGCCGCGACCTCGTCACGGTCTACGAGCTCGTCGGCAGCCTGCCGCGGCGCCTGTTCGACGGCGACTTCGACCGGTTCCGCCGGTCGCTCGGCATCGACGACCGGCACGCCGCGCTGATGACCCGGCTGCTCGGCGAGGAACCGCCACCGCTGTACGGCCGCGCCGACGTCTACTACGACGGCACGGCGTTCAAGCTGCTGGAGTACAACATCGGCAGCGCGCTCGGCGGGCTGGACATGGTGGGCACGCTGCCCAAGGCGTACCTGCGGGTCCCGGCGGTCGCCGAGTTCGCCGCCGAGTACCGGCTCGGGTTCCTCGACATGGGCTCCGACCTCGCCGAGGCGCTGCGCAACGCGGGCAAGACGATCGGCGCGGGCGAGCCGGTGGTGGCGATCCTCGAAGGCCCCGGCGGGATGACGACGTACGGCCACCAGCGGCGCGCGATCGCCGAGCTGCTGGAGGAGAACGACGTCGTCTGCCGAGTCGGGGAGATCGGCGACCTGGAGTTCCGGTCCGGCAAGCCGTACCTCGACGGAACCGCGGTCGACGTCATCCTGCGCTACTACGGCCTCGAGGAAATGCTGGAGCACCCCGACTGCGACGCGCTGCTGGAGCCCGTCTTCCGCGCCCACGAAACCGGCCGGGTCGTCGTCTGGACGCCGACGAACGTGTTCAGCAACAAGGGAACCCTGGCGATGCTGTCCGAGTTCGCCGGCACCTTCGAGCCGGCCGAGCGGGCGGCGGTCGAGCGCGTGCTCCCGTGGTGCCGGATGCTCGGCCGCCCCGGCGCCGGCCCGGACGCCGGCCGCATCGACGAGTGCATCGAGCGGCAGGACCAGCTGGTGTTCAAGCCGACCGGCCTCTACGGCGGCCAGGGCGTCGTCATCGGTCCCGAGGTCGACGCGGCGACCTGGCGGGAGACGCTCGAAGCCGGTTCGCGGACCGGGTCCCTCGTCCAGGAGATCGTGCGGCCCAACCTGGAGGCGGTGATCGACCCGGACACCGGCGAGCGCTCCGAGTGGTACGCGCTGTGGGCGGCGTTCATGACCCCGGCTGGGCTCTCCGGCGGCGGCGTGCGCGCGATCCCGCCCGGCGGCACCACCGTCATCACGATGATCAACAACCCCGACGTCCGCAACACCTGCCTCTTCACCTGCTGAGCAAGGAGAACCCCGGTGCCCCGACTCGTCGACCTCACCCACGGCTTCTACGACGGAATGCCGTCCTACCCCGCCGACTGGTTCCCGAAGTTCGTCAGCGAACGCTCGATGACGCCGGAGACCGACCCGTACGGCACCAAGCGCACCTTCTCGTACCTGCACGTGTTCCCGCACAACGGGACGCACATGGAGTACAAGCTGCACTTCTACCCCGGCACCGAAGGCATCGACGAGGTCCCCCTGCAGACGCTGATCGGCCGCGCCTGCGTCGCCGACCTGTCACACAAGGGCGAGCTGGACGAGGTGACCGGCGAAGACCTGGAGAAGGCGCTGCGGCCGGTGTGGCGGCCCGGCGACCGGCTGCTCATCCGCACCGACTGGCTGCGGCACAACTGGGGCCGCTCCGACTACTGGGACCGCCCGCCCTACCTGACGCCGTCGGCCGCGCAGTGGGCCATCGACAACGACGCGTGCCTCATCGGCTTCGACTGCCTCACCGAACGGCCGGGCGACGCGGAGTCCCCGGTCCACCACGCGCTGCTGGCCGCCGGGATCCCGCTGCTGGAGTACGTCACCAACATGCACGAGCTGACCAAGCAGGTCGTCCAGCTGATCGCGCTGCCGACCAAGGTCGCCGGCGCCGAAGCCGCGCCCGCGCGCGTCATCGCGATGGAGGACACCGATGAATGAACAGGTCGCCTTGACGGCTGTCGGCGGTGACGCCGGCGTGCCGGACGGCCTGGCCCGGATGCTCGACCTGCTCGGCGACCCGCTGTCCGCGCTGCCGCCCGGCGCGCAGGTGCTGATCAAGCCGAACCTCTTCCAGACCGCGCCCGGGTTCCACGTGCGGCCGGCGCTGCTGGCCGCGATCGCCCGCGCCGTCGCCGAACACGGGGCGCGGCCGGTGATCGCCGAGCGCACGCACGCGATCTACGAGATCCTGCGCGACCACGAGGCCGCGAAGTACGCCCGCGTCGTCAGCTTCGACGACCTGCCGCTGCGCATCACCGGCATCCCCGGGGCGACATCGCTGCGGGTGCCGATCGCCGTCCCCGAGCTGATCCTGGACTGCGACTACTTCATCGGCGTCCCGCAGCTGCGCACGCACGCGAGCGTCGTCTACTCGAACGCGATGAAGAACCTGGTCGGGCTGCTGCCCGGGTACACCACCCGGATCGTGCACATGGCGGGCGTCGACGAGTCCACTGTGGACTTGAACCTGATGCGCCCGCAGGACCTGGTCGTCTGCGACGGGACCACCGTGATCGAGGGCAACTACCCGATGGACGGACAGGCGCGCGAGGTCGGCTTCCTGGCGGCGAGCCGCAACGCCGTCGCGCTGGACGTCGCCGTCGGGACACTGGCCGGCTTCGACCCGGACAGCGTCGCGTACCTGCGGGACGCGCACGCGCGGGGGATGGGACCCCTTTCCCTCGACGACATCGAGCTGCTCGGGACGCCGCTCGACGAGCTGGCGTTCGACATGGTGAAGGCGCCGGTCGAGATCGTCGTGCCGCGTGAAGGCATCCACGTCTATGCGGACAACGCGTGCCCGGCGTGCAGCCGGTTCGTCGCCGGGGCGATGCGGGCGCTGGCCGGGGAACTGTGCGAGTGGGCCGGGGAGATGACGGTCATCTCCGGGCCGCAAGTCTCGCTCCCGCCGTTGCGCGGGGAAGTGCTGCTCGTCGGCAACTGCCTGTACGAGAGCCGGGACCTCGGCATCTTCGTCGAAGGCTGCCCGCCGCGGGCGATCCAGCTCGCCGCGTTCCGCTACGCCATGGGCAAGCCCGTCGGCGACCACGAGCGGACGCAGTTCCGGGTGCCGGCGGTCGCGCGATGATCACGTCCGCGCTGTCCCCGGGCGCGCGGCTGCACCGCTGCGCCGTCCCGCTGGCGTCCACAGTGGACCCGGTGGCGGCCGCCGCCGCCCTGCGGCCGGCCGGGCGCGTGATGCTCACCGCCGGGCCGGGCGGCCGGGACGCGGTGCTGGCCGCGGGCGAGCTCGCCGTCCTGTCGCACCCCGGCGGCGACGGGCCCGCCCCGCTCACCGCGGCGGTGGACCTGCTGGCCGGGCTGGACGTGCCGCCGGACACCGCCGATGCCGAGACGGCCTGGTACGGCTTCCTGGCCTACGACGCCGCGCGCGACTTCGAGCGGCTGCCCAGCCGGCACCCGGCGAACGGGCGGCCGGTGTACGAGTTCTTCCTGCCCGAGGTCTTGGTCACCGACGGGCGGGTGATCGGCCGGGGCACGACCCCCGCGGCGGCCCGCAAGGCGGCCGAGCAGGTCGCCCGGACGCTCGACCGGCTCGTCGTCGCTCCACTCGGGACGGTCGCGGTCGGGACCGGGACGTTCGTCTTCGGCTACGACGAGTACGTCCACGCCCTGCGGCGCGCCCAGCAGCACATCCTGGACGGCGACGTCTTCCAGCTCGTGCTGTCGAACCCCTGGACCGCACCGGCCACTGTGGACGGTTTGACCGTCTACAATCGACTAACCGAGATCAACCCGTCCCCGTACCACTTCTGGTACGGCGGACCGGAGTTCGAGGCCGTGGGGGCGTCGCCGGAACCGTGCCTGACGCTGTCGGGTGGCCGCGCGCTGATCCGCCCGCTGGCCGGCACGCGGCCGCGGGGCCGCGACGGCCGCGCCGACCGGCTCGCCGAGGACGACCTGCGTTCGTCGGTCAAGGAGCTGGCCGAGCACCGGATGCTGGTCGACCTGGCCCGCAACGACCTCGGCCGGGTGTGCCGCCCCGGGACGGTGTCGGTGGAGCGGCTGATGGCGGTGGAGCGGTATTCGCACGTCATGCACCTGACGTCCGACGTCTGGGGCGAGCCGGCTCGCGAGCGCGGGACGGCGGAGCTGATCCGGGCGACGTTCCCGGCGGGCACCATGACCGGCACGCCGAAGGTGCGCGCGATGGAGATCATCGACTCCTTGGAGCCCGCGCGGCGCTGGCTGTACTCGGGCGCGGTCGGCTCGTTCGGGGTGTCCCATGTGGACCTGTACCTGACGATCCGCAGCATGGTTTGGTGCGACGGCGAAATCCGGCTGCAGGCGGGCGGCGGCATCGTCCACGACTCCGACCCGGCCGAGGAGTACGCGGAGTGCCTGGCGAAGCTCGGGTCCGGGGCGCGGGCCCTCGGCGTGACGGTGGAAGGGGCGGCGGCGTGATCTGCGTGCTCGACAACTACGACTCGTTCGTCTACAACCTGGTGCAGTACCTGGGCGACCTCGGCGCGTCGTGCCAGGTGTACCGCAACGACGAGGTGTCGGTGGCCGACGTGGCCGCGCTCGACCCGGAGCTGGTGCTGATCTCCCCGGGCCCGGGCGCCCCGGCGGACGCGGGCATCTCGGTCGAGCTGGTCCGCGCGCTGGCGGGGCGCGTGCCGATCCTCGGGGTGTGCCTCGGCCACCAGGCGATCGGCGCGGCGTTCGGCGCCCGGGTGGTGCACGCGGCCGAGCCGATGCACGGCAAGTGCGCACCCCTGGCCCACGACGGCCGCGGCGTCTTCGCCGGGCTGCCGAACCCGCTGACGGTGGCCCGGTACCACTCGCTGGTGCTGGACCCGGCGTCGCTGCCGGCGGACCTGGTCGTGACGGCGTGGTCGTCGACGGGCGAGGTGATGGGCGTCCGCCACCGCGAGCTGCCGATCGAGGGCGTCCAGTTCCACCCGGAGTCGCTGTTCACCGAGGGCGGGATGGCGATGGTCGCGAACGCGATGCGCCCCCGCACCCTGGTGCGCAGTTAGGCGAGCTGATCCGGAAGGGGTGAGGCAGCTTCGCCCGGGGCGTGGGTGGCCTGATCGCCGCGAACCCGCGGGCCCGGCGCGCGGAAATCCCCTCGGGCGCGGCTGGAGGCCTGCGGCGGTCGTGAGTGTTCGGGAGAGTCAGAACCGCCCTGACCACTCACGACAACCCGACCACCTGCCGAAGCCCGGGCGCCTTCGCCCGTCAGGCCAGCTCCGCCGAGACGACCGACGCCAGCCCGCGCAGGCGGTCGAGCAGGGGCTCGGTCTCCTCGGCGGCCAGCAGGACCGCGCAGACCATGCTGCTCTCGCGGACGCCGTCCTTGATGTCGACGGACAGCTCGTGGACCAGGTGGCCGCCCAGGGCGGTGACCAGGGCCGGGATCTCGTCGGCGCCGCCGACGAAGTACGTGGCGATGCGGCGGCGCAGCAGCATCGCCGAACGGGTCGCGGGAATGGCGAACGACGTGGACATGGCGGATCTCCCGAACGAAGAAGGAATGAGATCGGGGCCAGGTCCCGAGAAGAGCGATCGACGACGCTGCGCGCCGGCGACCTGGGTTCAGCCGGCGCGCCGGGTTACGAGTCGCGAGGACGTCATGAGGCGCTGCACGGCGACAGGCTAACACGACCCCCGCGCGCCGGGGCAACACCCGATCAGCCGGCGCGGATGACGCCCAGGCCCAGCGGGGTGATCTCGTGGATCTGCGACTTCCCCGACCGGGCGCTCGTGAGCAGCCCGCTGGCGCGCAGCACCGACGCGTGCTGGCTGGCCGTCGCGAGCGACACGCCCGTCATCGACGCCAGCTCGCTCGTGTTGCACCGGGTGGTCGCCACCGTCACCAGCACCCGCGCCCGCGTCTGTCCGAGCAGCGCCACCAGGGACGGCCCGGGCTCGGCGTCGCTGTCGAAGCGCGGGTGGCCGATCGAGTAGACCAGCACCGGCGGCAGGCCCGGGTCCTTGTACGTCGTCGGCATGCCGTGCGCGAAGAACGTCGGGATCAGGCGCAGGCCGCGGCCGTCGAGGTGCAGCTCCTGCGCGATCGGGAAGCGCACCCGCAGCACCGGCGGCGTCCACGTGACGTCCGGGTGCAGCGTCGAGAGCAGCAGCTGCGGCCCGCCGCGGTCCAGGTTCGCCCGCAGCCGGTCGCGGTCGCGGGCGACGACGTGGCGGACCGTCTCCCAGTCCGGGGCCAGGCACTGGCGGTAGTAGTCGTGCAGGGCGGTGCCGAGCCGGTGCAGTTCGCGGGTCTCGCCGCCGGCCAGCCGGCGCAGCCACGGCGTGACGCGCGTGCCCTGCGAGGCCAGCTCGGCGACGTCCGCGGCCAGCACCTTCCCCGGGGTCTCGAGCAGCGCGGAGACGCCGTCACCGATCGTGGCCTGCCCGGCCGGGGTGAGGAAGTCCGGGCAGTACCCGTACGGCGGGACGGCCGACATCAGCAGCCGGCCGGACTCGGGGACGGCGGTGCGCGACCCCTTGCGCCACCGGCCGAAGAACGGCTCGCCCTCGGGCCGGCGGATCCGGTAGCTGCTCATCAGCAGCTCCCACATCGGATCGGCGTCCTCGGCGATGGTCACCTTCGCCAGGTCCGCGTCCGTGAAGTGGATCTCCAGCATGCCCGCACCCCCTTTCCCGGCCGAGGATAGCCGCGGTGACGCCGAGTGACGTTTCACCCAGGCGTGAAAGGTCCGCACGGCTGTTGACGCTGCTCACGAGCCGCTGGCACCGTCTTGCTCACCTCCCGCCGGATTTCACGGCGAGTGGCGCGGGCCGGCTGGGGGTCGGCCCGGCTCGATCCCGCCTTCCCGCGGACGGAAATTCACGCACTTCGCGAAGGCGAAAAGCGGCGTCGCCGACCATTACCCTGCGTAGCTGATGCGTACGGGGGAAACGGCCGCGGTTCCTTGACAGCACCGCCGCCCGCGGAGTTATGTCTCCGGTCTGAATTCCGTGAAAAAAGATCCCGGAAATCGTTCTCGGCCACCGGTACGAATCGAGCCACGCCACCGATGAAAGAAGACGAACCGCTTCGCCGTCGTTCCACCCCGTCGTGGAATCCCGGCACCTGGCGGCTGCGCACCAAGATCTCCGTCGTGTTGCTGCTGCCCGTCCTGGTCGCGCTGCTGCTGGCGGGCGGCCGCATCCAGACCGAGCTCGCCCAGGCCGGCGCGCTCAGCGCCGTGCGCGACCAAATGCCGGTCGTGCAAGGGATCGCCGAGCTCACCGGCCTCGTCGACGACGAGCTGATCCACGACGGCGCGGCCGCGCAGACCGCCGCCGTCGACGCGAAAACCGCCTCGATCCGGCACGACGCTGAATTCGCGCAGCTCGGCCCGGAGCTTTCCCGCACACTGGAAGATCAATTGGCGAAATTGGCCGGCCTGCGGCAGCAGGAAGGTTCGGCCGGGGGGAAAGCCGCCGCCTACCACGACTTCGTCGTCGGCTTGAGCGAGGTGATCCCCGGTATCGTCGCCCAAGCCGGGAATGTCGATCTCGACCGGCCCGCCGATATCACGAAAGCATTGACGCAGCTGAGGACGTCCCTGGCCGGCCAGGAGGTGCCGGACGGAAGATCCGCGGACTCGCTCGCGGCCGCCGTCGCCGAAGAGGCGGTGCTCACCGGGCAGATCCGCCGCGCGCTGCCGTCCGGTGCGGTGGCGGCGCGGTTCGCCGCCGCGACCATCCCCGGCGCCGGCGGGCCCGCGGCCAAGCGCGCGGCGCTCGGGACCATCCTGGACGACCAGGTGACGACCCTCGCGGACGCGGTCGGCGCCCGGACCAACCTCACCCGGTCCGACGCGCTGCGCGACGCCGCGCTCGTGATCGCGGCGCTGCTCGGGGCCCTCGCCATCGCGCTCGCCGTGGCCCGTTCGGTGGTCGCCCCGATCCGGCGGCTGCACGCCGCCGCGGTCGACACCGCGCGCCGCCGGCTGCCCGCCACCATCGAGCGGATCCGGGAAGGCGAGGACGTCGACTGGCAGGCGACCGAGCGGCTGCCCGTCGAGTCCGAAGAGGAGGTCGGCGAGCTGGCCCGCGCCTTCGACGACATGCACCGGCAGGCCGTGCGGCTGGCCGTCGGCGAGCAGGCCGAGATGCGGATCCAGGTCAGTGAGATGTTCATGACGCTGTCGCGGCGCAGCCAGTCGCTCGTCGAGCTGCAGCTGTCGGTGATCGAGGACCTCGAAGCCGACGAGCAGGACCCGCAGCGGCTGGCCGAGCTCTTCCAGATCGACCACATCGCCACCCGGCTGCGGCGCAACGGCGAGAACCTGCAGGTCCTCGCGGGCGGGCGGCCGGTGCGCCGCGAGGTCGGGCCGGTCGCCACGGTCGAGCTGCTGCGCGCGGCGACGTCGGAGGTCAAGGACTACCAGCGCGTCACGCTCGGCAACGCGCCCCGCGGGTCGGTGCAGTCCGAGGCCGCGGCCGACGTCGTGCACATCCTCGCCGAGCTGCTGGAGAACGCGATCCGGTCGTCCCCGCCGGACGAGCAGGTCGTGCTCACCGCCGACCGCGGCTTCGACGGCGGCGTGCTGATCGAGGTCGTCGACACCGGGCTCGGCATGACCCGCGAGGACCTCGAAGCGGCGAACGCCCGGCTCGCCGCCGGCGCGTCGGTGAGTCCGGAGACCACCCGCCGGATGGGCCTGTTCGTGGTCAGCAGGCTCGCCGCCTCGCACGGGATCACCGTGCGGCTGCGGCCGACGACCACGCGGACCGCGAGCGCCGGCATCACCGCCAGCGTGCACGTCCCCGGGGTGCTGATCCTGGTCGACCTGCCGCCGCGGCCCGGGCTGCCCGCGTCGCTCAACGGGAGCGCCCGGCACGAGCCGGAACCCCGGTGGCCCGCCGAGGAACCCCCGGCCGTCGCGGAGCCCGTGCCGATGCCGACGCCGATCTTCGACCAGATGCTGTCGCACTGGTTCGCCGACCCGCCCGCGCAGCCGGCGCGCACCGGCGAGTGGGCGACCCCCGCCGACGACGTCCGGCAGGCCGCCGAGGCCGCGGTCGGCACGCTGGACGACCTCGAGCTCACCGACTCGGGCCTGCCGACCCGGCAGCCCGGCGCTCAGCTCGCCCCCGGCTCGGTCACCCCGCGCAAGCCGCGGGAGGCCGACCCGTCGTTCCGGGACCCGGCCGCGGTGCGGAGCAACCTTTCCCGGCACTACAGCGGTATGCGCGCGGCCCGCCACCGGGTCGCGACCGACCCGAAGGGCCAGTGATGAGCATGAGCACCCGGCAGGGAGGAGCGGAAGTGGTCGACCAGTCCCGGAACTGGCTGGTGTCGGCGTTCACGCAGGAGGTGCCCGGCGTCGCGCACGCCGCGCTCGTCTCGGCGGACGGCCTGCTCGTGGCGGCGAACGACTCGATGCCGCGCGACCGGGCGGACCAGCTCTCCGCGATCGCGTCCGGTCTCGCGAGCCTCGCGCTCGGCACCGCGGACCTGTTCACCGCCGGGCGGGTCGTGCAGTCGGTCATCGAGATGGAGCAGGGCTTCCTGCTGCTGATGAACGTCGGCGACGGCTCGAACCTGGTGGTCCTCGCCAACCCGGGGTGCGACATCGGCCTGGTCGGCTACGAGATGACGCTGCTGGTCGACCGGGTCGGGAAGATGGTCGAGACGCCCGCGCGACCCACGGCCGCACCCGGGGCGAGCCGGTGACCCAAGGCCGGCGGCGCGAAGGCGGGCGGCACGCGGCATCGCTGGCCCGGCCGTACGCGTGGACCGCCGGGCGCACCCGGCCGACGGTCGACCTGGCGGTGGAAGCCCTCGTCGAGACGACGGCCGAGGGACGCGCGGCGCCCTTCAGCCCGACCAACCCGCTGGCCGCGGTGACGCAGCTGTGCCTGAACCAGCGCTCGGTGGCGGAGGTCGCCCTGCACCTGGGCGTGCCGCTGGGCGTGGCCCGGGTGCTCATCGGCGACCTGCTGGTCGCCGGCCAGGTGTCCATCCGCGACACGCTCACCGCGGACGCCTCCTTCGACGAACGCAACGACCTGCTCGAAAGGGTCCTCAGTGGACTACGCGCACTCTGACAAGCGGATCACCTCGGCCAAGATCGTCGTGGCCGGCGGGTTCGGGGCCGGCAAGACGACGTTCGTCGGCGCGGTCTCCGAGATCGACCCGCTGCGCACCGAAGCCGTGATGACGGCCGCCGCCATCGGGGTCGACCGGACCGAAGCGGTGCCGGGGAAGTTCGCCACGACGGTGGCGATGGACTTCGGCCGGCTCACGCTGGCCGACGACCTGATCCTCTACGTGTTCGGCACGCCGGGGCAGCACCGGTTCTGGTTCATGTGGGACGACCTCGTCTGCGGCGCGGTGGCGGCGATCGTCCTGGTCGACACGCGCAGGCTGGCGGACAGCTTCGCCTCGATCGACTTCTTCGAGTCGCGCGGGCTGCCGTTCCTGATCGCCGTCAACCAGTTCCAGGACACCCGCCAGCACCCGCCGGAGCAGGTGCGCGAAGCGCTCAAGGTCCCGGCGGAGGTCCAGGTCATCACCTGCGACGCGCGCTCGCCGGAGTCGACGAAACAGACCCTCATCGCCGCGGCCGAGTACGCGCTGGCCGCGTTGCACGCCCCGCGGCAGCGGCAAGCCTGACAGGAGCCGGAAATGCACATGGACCACGACGACTTCGCGATGGGCCACTGGCTCGTCGTGCTCGCGTACCTCACTTCGGTGGTGGGCTGCGCCCTCGGGCTCGCGTGCACGCTGCAGGCGCGCACGACGGACAACGCGCGCACCCGGCTGACCTGGCTCGGGCTGGCCGCGCTGTCGATCGGCGGTGTCGGCATCTGGGTCATGCACTTCATCGCGATGCTCGGGTTCTCGACGCCGGGCCTGCCGGTGCGCTACGACATCCTGCGCACGGCGCTGTCGGCGGTCCTGTCGGTGGCGGCGGTGTTCTGCGGCCTGCTGGTGTTCGGCGTCCGCAACCGGTTCGCCTGGCGGCGGCTGCTGCTCGGCGGGCTGCTGACCGGGCTCGCCGTGAACGTCATGCACTACACGGGGATGTGGGCGGTCCAGATCAAGGGCACGATCGGCTACGACCCGACGCTGGTGGTGCTGTCGGTGGTGATCGCCGTGGTGGCGGCGACGGCGGCGCTGTGGTTCACGGTCGGGCTGGACAAGCTCCTGCCGCGCCTGGCGGCGGGCCTGGTGATGGCGGCGGCGGTGACGGGCATGCACTACACGGGCATGGCGGCGGTCCGGCTGCACCTCGACGCCGGGGCACCGGACCCGTCGGGCGCGGAGGTGTTCTCGTTCCTGTTCCCGGTGTTCGTGCTGGCGGCGCTGGCGATGGCGGTGCCGATCTGCGCGGTGCTGATGGCGTCGTCGAGTTCGGAAGCGCCCCGCCACACGTCGGTCGTGCCTTAGTCCGAAGTGGACACCGGGAACCGGTCGGCGCTGAAGTGGACGAGGATCGCCGTGGCCGTCGCGCAGATCTCTTCGCCCGCGCGGAGGGTGCCGGTGGCGTGCAGCTTCCGCCCGTCCCGGCGCTCGAGCCGCCCTTCGACGCCGAGCGGCACCGCGTACGGCGTGCCGCGGAGGTAGTCGACGGTCAGCGACGCCGTCATCCCGGGGAAGCCGGCCGCGGCGGTGGCGCGGCCCAGCACGTGGTCCAGGACCGCCGCCACCCAGCCGCCGTGGACCCGGCCCGGCGGTCCTTCGTGCGCCGCGCCGAGCAGGACCTCCGCGCGGACCTCGTCCGGACCCACGTGCGTCCACGACAGCGGGGGCGCCAACGGGTTCCCGGGCCCTTCCAGCGGGTTGTTGACGCTCAGGTGGCCGCCGCCTTCGAGCGCGGCGAGCAGCAACGGCGGTGCGCCGCCGCCCTCCCGCAGCGCGGCGGTGACGGCTTCGACCCGGCTCGCGGCGGCGGCCAGGTCGGCTTCGTCGCCCGCGCACACGGAAGCTTCGATCAGCTCGCGGATCCGGGACCCCAGCAGCGCGCGCCCGGGCGGCACGCCGTCGACGATCGGGAAGGTCATCGCGCCCCCAGGAACTAGAACGTGTTCCAGGTTACCAGGTCGGCCGGGCGGTGACCCCGCCGTCGACGACGAGGTCGTGCCCGGTGATCCAGGAAGCCAGCGGGGACGCCAGGAAGACGCACGCGTTGCCGACGTCTTCGGGGGTGCCGAGCCGGCCCAGCGGCGCGGCGCGGTGCCACCGTTCGACGCCTTCGGGCCAGTCCCGCTCGAGCCCGTCTCGCGCGATCAGCCCGGGGGACACGGTGTTGACGCGGATCCCGCGCGGGCCGTATTCGAGCGCGGCGCCGCGGGCGTGCATGACGAGCGCGGCCTTGGCCGAGCTGTAGTGGACGTGCCCGGGCGCGGGCTGCCGGGCCTCGATCGAAGCGACGTGCGTGACGCTGCCGCCGTCACCCAGCAACCGCGCGGCGGCCTGGGTGCAGGAGAACGCGCTGGTCAGGGTCGCGTCGAGCATGGCCCGCCACTGCCGCGCGGTCAGGTCCGCGAGCGGTTCGACGGGCTGGGCGCCGGCGTTGTTGACGAGCGCGTCGAGCCGCCCGCCCCAGTCCGCGACGGCGGCCAGGAGCGCGTGGCAGGCGTCGTCGTCGGTGAGTTCGGCGGTGAAGGAGCGGGCGCGGCCGCCCGCGGCTTCGATGGCGGCGACGACGTCGTCGGCCGCACCGGGACGCCGGTGGTGCACGGCCACGGCGCTACCGGCCTCGGCGAAGCGCCGGGCGATCCCGCGGCCGATGGTCCCGGACGCGCCGGTCACGCAGGTCACCGTTCCGGCGAGGTCGGGCAGGTGGCTCGGCACGCGCAGATCGTAGCTTCCGGCCGAATTCTTCAGGCGGATTTGCCGCCTTTCCCCGGTATCGTGCCGGCATGCTCTCGCCGGTGCCCGCCGCCCTCGCCCCAGCCGCACCGGGTTCCGCGCCGTGGTGGGGTGTTCCGGTGATCGCCGGGGGCTTCCTGCTCGCGGGCGCGGTGATCGCGTTCCTCGCGACCTCGCTGAGCGATCGCCGGCGGCTGAACCGGGAGGACCGGCGCCAGTGGGACCGCGACATCCGCGACGCCTACCTGGAGATCACCCGGTACTTCGGGCGGATCACCGCCTTCCGGTACCAGGTGCTCACCGACGAGGGCGACCGCCGGTCGAGGTACCAGGCCGGCGCCGAGGCGCTCGCGGGCCTGCGGGAACAGGTCGCGATGCTGGAGGTGATCGGGACGCCGGCGGTGATCGCCCGGGCGCACGAGCTGGAAGACCGCAGCGCCGCGGTCATTTCCCTGTGGCACGAGCTGATCAACCCCGGGAAGCCCGAGTACCGGGCCCTGAACGCGGCCCGGAACGAGCTGCTCGACGCCGTCAAGGACAGCGTCCGCGGAGCGCGCCGCTCGTAGCCCGCGCGCGTACCTTGTGGGGCATGGCCGATACCCAGCGTTCGAAGTTCTCCGAGCTCCTGCAGGCGCAGATCCGGCACGAGTTCACCGCCGCGCAGCAGTACATCGCCCTCGCCGTCTGGTTCGACGCCCGTGACCTGCCGAGGCTGGCGAAGCGCTTCTACCGGCAGTCGATCGAGGAACGCAACCACGCCCTCGCCATGGTCCAGTACCTGCTCGACCGGGACCAGCCGGTGGCCATCCCGGGCAGCGGCGACGTCCGCAACGACTTCTCCAGCGCGCACGAGGCGATCGAGGTCGCCCTCGACCAGGAGCGGGCGGTGACCGCCGACATCGAGGCCATGGCGAAGGCCGCGCGGCTGGAGGAGGACTACCTCGGCGAGCAGTTCGTGGCCTGGTTCCTCAAGGAGCAGGTCGAAGAGGTCGCCCAGATGTCCACGCTGCTCACGGTCGTCGAGCGCGCCGCGGACAACCTCTTCGAGGTCGAGAACCACCTGTACCGCGAGGCCACGACCGGGGTCGAGGACGCACCGGACATGCCGCCGGTCGCGGGCGGCAAGCTCTGAGCGCTACAGGAACGTGGTGAGCCACGTCGCCGGCCGGAACGTCCGGCTCAGCGCGACGGCGAGCAGGCCGAGCCGGACCAGCCGCCGCTGCCGTTTCCCCAGGACGGCGGCGATCAGGACCAGCCCGAGCAGCGTCGCCGCCGGACCGGCCAGGACGGCGGCGCCCAGCCCGGAGCACACGGCGGTGACCGTGCCGGGGGTGATCGCCACCGCGGCGGTGCGGGCGAGCCCGCGGCCGGGTCGCCGGGCGGCGACGGCGCGCGCCGCCGCGGCGTGGGCCAGGGGATCGCGGTGATCGCCGGGTCGTTCGCGGGTAACCTGCTGCTGGTCGGGCTGGGCCACCTCGTGGGCGGCGGCCTGATCGTCGGCGCGGGCTACGGATTCCTCGGCGCCCCTCGGATTGACAGATGACAAAGGGAAAGGCGGAAGCGGCACACCCCCACGAGTGCCGCTTCCGCCGTTCTCAGTGGCAGAACGAGACTTCCGGGTAAGCCGGTGTGTCGAGCACCGGCCGCGGCTCGCCCCGCACGTGCTGGTCGAAGAACGCGTTCACGTACGTCCGCGTGATCTCCTGCGTCCGCGCGGCGCTCGTCGTCGCGCCCACGTCGACCCCTAGCTGGTCCCCGATCAGGCCGACGTCGGTGAAGGACGCGTGCAGCGTGCCCGCCACCTCGAGCCAGCGCTTCCACCCGGTCAGCTGCGCCCAGTCGCGTTCCCACGGCTCGTTCGGCGGGCAGGGCGTCGCCGCGAGCTGGTGGCTCAGGAACATGAACGGCCGCGACAGCCCGGGCGCGGTGAGCGCGACGTTCGTCGTGCCGTCGATGTCGATCCCGGCGCGGATCCGGGGGTCGGCGACCATCGCGGGGATCGTGCTCGCGCCGCCGATGGAGTGCCCGGCCATGCCGATCCGCGACGCGTCGACCAGCGACGCCCACCGGGAGTGCGTCAGGGAGTCCAGCACGAACGACACGTCGGCGGCCCGGCCCAGTTCCAGCTTCGTCCAGAACGCGCTGTCGTGCGGCACTTCGCAGGACGCGCACCCGGCGAAGTGGCCGTCGGGGAAGCTCGTGCCGGTGTTCTCGTAGGTGTGGCCGACGAGCGCGACGGCGTACCCGTGGCTCGCCAGGTCCTCGGCCAGCGCGGTGAGCGTGGCGCGGGGCTTGGTGTAGCCGGGGGAAAGCACCACCAGGGGCAGGTGGTGCCCGGCCGGCCGGGCACCGGCCACCGAGTGGGTGACCACCCCGGTGAGCAGGTCCGGCGGCACGTCCAAACCGCTGTCCTGCAAAAGTGCCGCGGATTCGGCCGACGTCAGGTACTGCGCCTTCGGCCCGTGCGCGGACGCCGCCGGGTAGAACAGCGAGACCATCAGCTCCCGGTAGGGCACCGACGGCACCCAGGGGTCCGGCCGCGAGGTGTCCTTCAGGTACACCGGCGTGCTGCCCACCGGCCGGTCCCCGGTCGGCGCCGGCAGGGAAAGCGTCATGTCGGCCTCCGGGGAGTGCGGCTGTGCCGAAGCCACGGGCGAAGACAAAGCTAGCGCGGTGACCGCGGTGAGGATCGTCGTCTTCATCCGATGAACGTCACTTCCGGGTAGGTGGGTGACGGCGCGGCCAGCAGCGGCTCGGGCCGGCACCGCAGGTTCCGGTCGAAGAAAGCGCTTACGTAGTTCCGCGTGATCGTCAGCGCGCGGGCCCCGTCGATCGACGCGCCGATGTCGACGCCCAGCTGATCGGCGAGCACGGCGAGATCGGTGAACGAGCCGTGCACCGTGCCGGACACCATGAGCCAGCGCTTCCACCCGGTGAGGTGGGTCCAGTCGGTCTCCCAGTCGTCGTACGGACCCTCCTGGCCCGGGACGTAGTCGTCCATGCTGCCCAGGAACAGGAACGGCCGGGACAGCCCGGACGCCGGGAGCGGGACGTGGATGCTCCCGTCGATGTCGGCCCCGGCCCGGATGCGCGGGTCGGCCAGCATCGCCTGCGTCGTGACCGCGCCGCCCGCGGAGTGCCCGGTCATGCCGATCCGCGCCGGGTCGATCAGGGCGCCCCACTTCTTCGAGTGCAGCAGCTGGTCGAGCACGAACGACGTGTCCTTCGTCCGCACCTGCGCGACCTTCTCCCAGATCCCGGGCTGGTCGTCGACTTCGCAGGCGGCGCAGCCGGTGACGTGGCCGTCGGGGAAGGTCGTGGCGCGGTTCTCGTAGGTGTGGTCGATCGCCGCCACCGCGTAGCCGCGGCTGGCGAGTTCCTCGGCCAGCGCCGTGAGGACGGCCCGCGGCTGCGTCCAGCCCGGTGACAGCACGACCAGCGGCCGGCCGTGCCACCGCCCGGCCGGTTTCGCGTCGACGACGGCGTTCGTCCGGACGGTGCTGAGGACGTCCAAGGGCAGCCCCGGGATGTTGTCCCGTTCGAGGTTGCGCTCGGACTCCAGCGGTGTCATGTACTGCTTCGTGGGCCCGTTCGCCGACGTCGCCGGGTAGAAGACGGAGACCATCAGCTCCCGGTAGGGCACGGTGGGCACCCAGGGATCGGACCGTGATCCGTCCACAAGGGACAGTGTGCTGACGCCGACGGGCTCGTGGCCGGTCGGGCGGGGCAGGTGGGGCGTCGTGGCCGCCGAAGCGACCGGCGATGCCGACAGCGTGAGGGTCAAAGCGGTGGCTACCGCGAGAGTGCGCATGATTCCCCCAGGAACCGGAGTCAGGACAGGTGGCGGACGCGACGGAAGCAGAACCAGGTGAGCAGGGCGGTCATCGCGAGGTAGAGCGCGAGCTCGAGCCACTGCAGCGGCCAGAACCGCGAACCCGGCTGGTAGGTCAGGCGCTGCTGGTAGCCGTGCTGGCCGAGCTGGGCCATGCACGCTTCCATGCTCCCGCGCTCCGGCGGGCCCTGGCCCGGCCGCGGGGCGCACGTCTGGACGAAGTCCGGCAGCGGATCGGCGACGTTGCCCGCCGGGTCGATGGTCTCGTTCGCCAGCACCCACGCGCCGGCCGGGTTCCGCACGCCGATCTCCAGGATGCCGTGGGTGTCGTCGCCGGTGATGTTCGAGATGTTCTCGCCGGTGATCGCGACCGTCTGGGTCTGCGGCGGCAGCAGGTAGGGCCGCACGAAGGTCGGCACCAGGAGGAGTACGGCGGCGAGCGCGACGAGCGTGACGGCCATGGCGGCCACGGTCCGCTTCAGCAGCATCCCGACCGCGACGCCGAGCGCGAGGGCGAAGGCCGCGTAGCCGATCGGGACGATGCCGCGCGCGCCGAACACCACCGGCGCCATGCGCGAAAGCATCCCGCGGTCGGTCTGCCGGGCCGCGAGCGCGTCGATCGGGCTCGCCCACCACGACACCGCCCAGCCGAGCAGGCCGGCCGCGACCACCGCGGCGAGCAGGCCGAAGCCGAGCTTGGTGGTGAGCCACCGCTTGCGCGTGACGGTCTGGTTCCAGACCAGGCTGCGCGTCCCGGTCTCCAGCTCGCGCGTGATCATCGGGACGCCCCAGAACACGCCGATCACCGCGGGCAGCAGGTACAGCACCAGGATCGTGCCGGCGAAGAGGGCGTCCTGGTCGGAGAAGTCGGTGCGCCCGACCAGGTCCGGGCCGGTGATCGCGAGCGCGACGCCGATCAGGACCAGCGCGGCGAAGAGGGACAGCGCCGACGTGCGGAACTGGCGCCAGGTCAGCCAGGTCATCGGAGGACCTCCAGGGCGGGACGGGCGGCGGCGGGGTTGCTCATGTACTCGAGGACGAGGTCCTCGAGGCCGATCCGCGCGACCGTCCACGCGGGATCGAGGATCGGCGCCTCGGTGCGGACGAGCACGGTGGTCTGGCGGTCGGTGTGCTTCTCGGAGACGACGAGCTGGTCCGCCGGCAGCGTGCCGACGTCGCGGCGCGGCCCCGACAGCCGGTGGTGCGTGGTCAGCAGCTCTTCGACCTCGCCGATCAGCCGGACCTGCGAGTCCACCAGCACGACGAGGTGGTCGCAGACGCGTTCCAGGTCGTTGACCAGGTGCGAGGACATGACGACGGACAGCCCGTGCTCGGCGACGGCTTCCATGAGGTCCTGCAGGAACTCCCGGCGCGCCAACGGATCCAGCGCGGCGACCGGTTCGTCGAGCAGCAGTAGCTCGGGCCGCTTGGCGATACCGAGGGTGAGCGCGAGCTGCGCGCGCTGGCCACCGGACAGCTTCCCGGCGTGCTGCTTCGGGTCGAGCCCCAGCCGTTCGATCCGCTTCGCGGCGAGGGCGGTGTCCCAGCGCGGGTTGAGGTGCGCGCCGAGCCGCAGGTGCTCCTCGATGGTCAGCCCGGTGTAGACGGGCGTGCTCTGGGCGACGTACCCGACCTTCGCCAGCTGGTCCGGCCCGCTGCCGGGGACGCCGCCGCAGACTTCGATGCTGCCGGTCGTCGGCTCCAGCATGCCGGACGCGATGTTCAGCAGGGTGGACTTCCCGGCACCGTTGGGGCCGACGAGCCCGGTGACGTGGCCGGCTTCGATCTCGAGCGTGCAGCCGGTCAGCGCCCACTTGCGCTTGTACTTCTTGCCCAGCCCCTGGGCTCGCAGGACGGTCACGCTATGTCCTCTCTGGCGGAGTCGCGAAACGTGGACATCAGCAGGGCCTCGATGCTCTCTTCGTCGAGACCGGCCTTGCGGGCCTTGCCCAGCCACCGGCGAAGGTCCTGCCGCAGCGACCCGAGCACGGCGAAGGAGGTGCCGCCGTTGAGCGTCGCGGTGACGAAGGTGCCGACACCGGGCCGGGCCGAGACGAGGCCGTCGTGCTCCAGTTCGCGGTAGGCCTTCAGCACGGTGTTGGGGTTGATAGCGAGGGAGGCGACCACGTCCTTGACCTTCGGGAGCTGGTCTCCCTCGGCGAGCAGACCCAGGCGGAGGGCGTGCCGCACCTGCTGGACCAGCTGCTGGTACGGCGAGAGCCCCGACCGGGCGTCGAGGTGGAATTCGATCATCGGCAACTCCATTTATCTAGTTGCCTAGTACTATAGCTAAACGGTGCAAGTCTGCGCCAGAGATCTTTCGGAGCGTCCCGGGAACCCTCGCCGGGCTTCGCGCGAACAACCCACGACAGCCGTGATCTTTTTCGGCTCGGCTGCCAACCCGATCACCCCCTCGCCCGTCTGAGGGGGTGATCATCTCCTCCGACGAAAGGGTTCTTCGTGCGTCGATTTCCTGGGGGAGGCATCGTGCGCGGCATCGTCGTCGCGCTCGGTGTCTCGGTGGCCGTCGTGGCCGGGCCGGCGGTCGCTTCCGCCTCCGTCGACAGCGTTCCCACGCCGAAGCTGAGCTGGACCGGCTGCGAAGACGGCTTCCAGTGCGCCACCGCTTCCGTGCCGCTGGACTACGACCGGCCCGCCGGCGCGAAGATCGACCTCGCGCTCATCAAGCTGCCCGCCACCGATCCCGCGCACAAGATCGGCACGCTGTTCGTCAACTTCGGCGGCCCCGGCGCGTCCGGCCTGCAACGCCTGCGGGAGCGCGGGAAGTGGCCGTGGCTGTTCTCCGACCAGCTGCGCGCGCGGTTCGACGTCGTCTCGTGGGACCCGCGCGGCATCGCGAACAGCACCGCCGTCCGGTGCTTCGACACCGTCGCCGAACAGGAGTCGTTCTTCGGCTCCTTCCCGGAGATGCCCGGCGACGCGAGCGGCAACGCCGCCTTCTACGCCAAGTCCAAGGAGCTCGCCGACCGCTGCGCGGCGAAGGCCGGCCCGATCCTCGAACACGTCTCGACGGCGAACACCGCACGGGACCTCGAACTGCTGCGCCGCGCGGTCGGCGACGCGAAGCTGACCTACCACGGCATTTCCTACGGGACCCAGCTCGGCGCCACCTACGCCAACCTGTTTCCGAACCGCATCCGCGCCATGGTGTTCGACGGCACGATGGACTTCGCGGGCAACTCCACCGGCCACGACGGCGCCGGCAAGACCGTCCCGCTGGACACCCGGCAGGACGTCGCCACCGGCATCTCGCAGACGTTCGACCAGTTCCTGCGCCTGTGCACGGAAGCCGGCCCGAAGTGCGCGTTCTCCTCGGGTGACCCGAAGGCGAAGTGGACGGCCATCACGGCGCGGGCCAAGCAGGCGCCGATCACCGTGGACGGCGAAACCTGGACGTACTCCGGGATCATCAACGCGGCCGCGGACCTGTCGGACTCGCGGGGCTGGCCGGACATCGCGTCCCTGCTGCAGCGCCTGTACGACGTACCCCGCACCGCGGCCGCGTTCAAAGCGGACGAGCCGTACACGTCCAACCGCACCGAGGCGTTCAACGCGATCCAGTGCAGCGACAGCGATGTTCCGACCGACCCGGCGATCTACAGCCGGTACGCCGAATCCGAAGACCGGCGCGTGCCGTACTTCGGCCGGATCGCGGTGCTGGACATGATGAGCTGCGCGTTCTGGCAGGCGAAGGACACCGACCGCTACACGGGCCCGTGGAACCGCCCGACGTCGGCGGAGATCCTGGTGCTGAACAACCGCTACGACCCGTCGACGCCGCTGCCGGGCGCCCGTGACGGAGCCGCGGAGCTGGCCCGCGCCCGGGTGTTCGTCACCGAGGGGTACGGCCACTCGTCGATGTACGTGCCGAGCACCTGCACCGAGCAGGTGAAGCGGGACTACCTGATCTCCGGGGCGTTCCCGGCGGCGGGCAAGACCTGCGCGATCGACGCGAGCCCGTTCGCGGGCTGAGGCCGAAGGGGCGGCACTTTCGTCATTGAAAGTGCCGCCCCGGTGCTCAGCCGGCCAGTTCGACGAGCCGCTTCGCGGCCACCAGCGCGCCGTCGGGTCGGATCTCGCCGCCCACGGCCTTCGCCCGGCTTTCCGCGGCGAGCGCCGTGTCCAGCGCGGCGGACAGGGACTCGACCGTCGGCGCCGGGTCCTGGTGCGCCGCGCCGATGCCCAGCTCGGCCACCCGCGCCGCCCAGTGCGGCTGGTCCGCGATCCGCGGCACGACCAGCTGCGGCGCGCCGGCCCGGGCGGCCGTCGTGGTGGTGCCGGCGCCGCCGTGGTGCACGACGGCGGCGACCCGGCGGAACAGCGCCTGCTGGTTGACCTCGCCGACGGCGAAGCAGTCACCGGCGTCGTCGATCGGAGCCAGGCCCGCCCAGCCGGCGGCCAGCACGATCCGGCGGCCCCGTGCCCGCGCCGCCTCGATGGCGATCCGCGCGATGCCCTCCGGCGCGTACGCGGCCATGCTGCCGAAGCCGACGTACACCGGCGGCTCGCCGTCGTCGAGGAACTCCCCGAGCCCGTCCGGCAGCGGCCGGTCGTCGGGCATGATCCACGCGCCCGTCTGGAAGATGTCCAGGTCGGTCTGGCCTTCCGACGGGCACAGCAGCGGGTCCGCGGCCAGCCACGGCTGATCGGTGAAGACGTAGTCGCGGACGTTGTCCACCGGCGGCAGGCCCAGCTCCGCGCGGTGCCTGCGCACGGCCGGGCCGTACAGGGCGTCGACCCGCTCGGCGTCCTGCCGCCACAGCACCCGGTTGTCGGTCTCGTCCGGCGAGGACGGCGTCCCCGGCCGCGCCCCCGGCGGGAAGTGCCGCGACGGCAGCCCGAGCAGGTGGAAGCACGCGAACACGTACGGCAGGCCCAGGTGGTCCGCCACGTCCCGCGCGCCGGCCGGCATCAGGCCCGTCGCCAGCAGCGCGTCACACCCTTCGGCCGCCGCGGTGAGCGTCTCGAACCGCGCGTCGACCAGCCGCGGCGCGAGCTTGAACGCGTCCTCGGCCGTCGGCGGTTTCGGATTGGCGACGATCGAGTGCACCGTCGGGCCCAGGGGCACCAGCGGTACCCCCGCCCGCGCCAGCAGCCGCCCGAAGTCGTCGTCGGGCGGCGCGCACACCACCGCGTCCGCGCCCAGCTCCCGCAGGGCCACCGCCAGCCCGGCCAGCGGCTCGACGTCCCCTCGTGAGCCCCACGTCGTCAACAGAACACGCATCCGGCATTTCCCCGTTTCCCCTGGTGATCGCTTACGGCGGGCCATTCTGGGTGATCACCCCGCCCTTGCCGCAAGCCCCGGGGTCGGCTATACCTTGAAGGGGGCGGGGAGATCTTCCCCGTCCGGACGCGCCCCGCCGCCGACGAACGCGTCGCGCGGGTGCTGCACCGAAGCCAGCGACAGGATGTCGCGTCCGAACAGCGCCGCCGTCATCCACACCGCGAGCACGCGGACCTTGCGTTCCCAGCTCGGCACGGCCAGGACGTGGTAGCCGCGGTGCAGGAGCCACGCCGGCAGGCCGGTGATCACCAGGCGCCGGTACTGGAAGATGCCGCGGCCGAGGCCGAGCGTCGCGATCGACCCGAGGCTGCGGTGGACGTACGGCTTCGGCTCGCGACCGCGCAAAGTGGCGATGATGTTGCGGGCCAACAGTTTTCCCTGCCGGTAGGCGTGCTGCGCGTTGGGCACCGTGCGCGCGCCCGGGACCGGCGAGGCGAGGTCGGGCACCGCGGCGTCGTCGCCGGCCGCCCAGGCGTCGGTCACGCCTTCGACCCGCAGATCGGGCCGCACGACGACCAGGTCGCGCGCGTCGACCGGGAGGTCGGTGTGCTTGCCGATGACGGGGTTCGCGCCGTTGCCCGCGGTCCAGACGATCAGCTCCGAGTCGAACTCCTCGCCGGTCGAGAGGGTCACGTGCCCGCCGGTCGCCGACGTCACCAGCGTGTCGAGGTGGACGCGCGCGCCCCGCCGTTCCAGTTCGCGCACGACCCAGCGCCCGGGCCGGTCGGTGACCTCGGGCAGGATGCGGCCCGATGCTTCGACGAGGTGGAACGCCAGTTCGTCGCGGCGCAGCTCGGGGTAGCGCTTGAGCAGCGCGGTGGCCAGCGACAGCAGTTCGCCGAAGCCCTCGACGCCCGAGAAGCCGCCGCCGACGAAGGTGACGGTGAGCAGCTTCCGCCGTTGCGGCCCATCGGGGAGCGCGGCGGCGCGGTCGAACGAGGTGAGCAGCCGGTCCCGGATCGCGACCGCCTCTTCGACGTGCTTGAGGCCGATCGCCTCTTCGGCGACGCCGGGCACGGGCAGCTTCCGGGTGACGGCCCCGGCGGTGACGACGACGAGGTCGTAGCCGAGCTCGAAGGCGTCCCCGTCGGCCGGCCGCACGGTCACGACGCGGTGCGCGTGGTCGATGGCGGTGACGGTCCCGGCGAGCACGCGGGTCCGGCGCAGGTGCCGCCGCAGCGACACGGCGGCGTGCCGCGCTTCGACGGCCCCAGCGACGACTTCGGGCAGGAACGGTTGGTAGGTGAGGTAAGGCCGTGGATCGACGAGGGTGACTTCGGCCTCGTTCCGGCGGAGTTTCTTTTCCAGCTTCCAGGCGGCGTAGAACCCGGCGTACCCGCCGCCGACGATCAGGATCCGGCGCATCTCGTCCTCTTTTCTCGCTTCACTGACTGGACGAGGTGGCCGAGGACGGCGTGACAGGGATCCGCGTCACAGCGAACGCCCGGCGCCCACGCGTGGATCGTGCGCCGCGAGGTGTGAGCGTCAGCCCCAGATCGCTTCGGGTGCCGCGGCCGCGGGCGGTTCGCCGCCGGCTTCGGCGAACGCCGTCAGCGCGTCGACGAGCCCCTGCCTGCTCTCCACCGGCATCCGGGCGACGATCTTGGCGATCTCCCGGCGCCGCCGGGTCGTCACCTGCCGGACGATCCGCGCGCCCTCCCGGGTGATGTCCAGCACGATCTCGCGGCGGGACACCGGGCTGTGCTGCCGGTCGACGAGCCCGGCGGCGACCAGCCGGTCGACCATCCGGCTGGCCGTGGACGGCGTGACCCCGAGGTGCTCGGCGAGCGTCGCGTGCTTGAGCGGCCCGCGGGTGTGCAGCACCACGAGGAGCCGGAACTGCGGCAGCGTCAGGCCGTCTTCGGCCGCGGCGATCGACCGGACGGACACCGCCACCAGCAGCCGGGACGCGGTGAGCACGGCGTCGGTCAGCGTGTCGACGCCGGCGGCGTCCATGCCCGGGTTCGTGCGGGTCATGCCGCCAGTGTGCCGGAGCGGACCGTGCCCCGGCGGGGTGACCCCCGGCTTGACAGCGGGCCGCTCGTCTCGCACTATGCGAACAAGTGTTCGATAACTTTCTCCTGGGTGCGCCCGCCTGGTGCGGGTGTCTCCGGTGCGAGTACGTGGTGCTGGAGGTGGGCGGTGGTGGCGGTGCCGGACGCGCTGGCCGGGCTCACGGCGATCCCGGGGGTCGGCACGGCCGCGCAGCTGAGCTCTTCCCCGGTTGCCGATGACGTGCTGGCCGTGCTGCCGCCGTTGGCCGGGTTGCTGCCGGGCGGCGGGTTGAAGCGCGGCAGCACGGTCTCGGTGCGCGGCGCGACATCGCTGGTGCTGGCCCTGCTGGCGGCGGCCACCCGCGAAGGTTCCTGGGCGGCGGTGACGGGCCTGCCCGAGCTGGGCCTGGCCGCGGCGGCGGAACTCGGCGTCGACCTGGAGCGGATCGCGCTGGTGCCGCACCCGGGCGCGGAGCTGACGGGCGTGCTGTCGGCGCTGGTGGACGGGTTCGACCTGGTGGTGCTGGGCCCGGTCGGCGTCCAGCCCCAGCTCGCGCGCCGCCTGGCGGGGCGGGTCCGCAACCGCGGCACGGTGCTGCTGGCGGTGGGCCCGTGGCCGGGGGCGGACGTGGAGCTGAGGGTGTCGGGCCGCCGCTGGCACGGCTTGACCCCGGACGGCCACGGTCATTTGCGTACGCGCGAAGTGGTGGCGACGAGCGTCGGGCGTGGTGCGGCGGTGCGGCCGTCGTCGATGCCGTTGCAGCTGCCGGGGCCGGGTGGGGCGGTCGCGGCGGGCGAGCCCCGGAAGCGGCGGCTGGCCGAGGTGGCCGGGTGAACCGGTTTCCCGCGGTGGTCGCACGATGACCGGCGCGGGTGCCGTGGTTCGCGCGGCCGGCGGGGTGGCTTGCTTTGCGCGCTCGCTGACCGGCGGGCTGTTCTTGTTCGTGCCGGTCTCGTGATGGCGCCGAATCCACCGCAGTTCGCGGGATGAGCGGTTCACCACGGCTGCTGGTGCTGTGGTGCCCGGACTGGCCCGTCGTCGCCGCCGGGGCCGCGGCCGGTACGCCGCCCTTCGCGCCCGCCGCCGTCTTCTCCGCCAACCGCGTCGTCGCCTGCTCCGCGTCCGCTCGCCGCGACGGCGTCGGACGCGGGATGCGCCGGCGCGATG
Organism: Amycolatopsis sp. NPDC101161; assembly: GCF_044768185.1. NCBI lineage: Bacteria > Bacillati > Actinomycetota > Actinomycetes > Pseudonocardiales > Pseudonocardiaceae > Amycolatopsis > Amycolatopsis sp. NPDC101161. Next base: position 28,456 of record NZ_JBIWPI010000002.1, on the reverse strand, counting down.
CCCAGTCCCGGTGTCCCGGGCTCGTCGTCCACCAGCACGATCCCGACCGCGACGCCCGCCTCTTCGAACCCGTCGCCGCCGCCGTCGAACGGCAGGCCGTCGGGGTCGAGGTCGTGCGGCCGGGCATCGTCGCCGTCCCGGTCGCCGGCGCCGCCGGGTACTTCGGCGGCGAGGAAGCGCTCGCCGAGCTCCTCATCAACGAGGTCGAAGCGGGCGCCGGCGTCGAATGCCAGGTCGGGATCGCCGACGGCCTCTTCGCCGCGACGCTCGCCGCCCGCCGCGCGGCCCTCGTCCCGGCCGGGGACACGCCCGGGTTCCTCGCGCCCCTCCCGATCGCCGAGCTGAACCAGCCGGGCGACGACCGCGGCGAGCTCGTCGGCCTGCTGCGGCGCCTGGGCCTGCGCACCCTCGGCGCGTTCGCCGCGCTGGCCGAACGCGACGTCGCCGGCCGGTTCCCGAAGGACGCCATCACCGCCCACCGCCTCGCCCGCGGCCTCGCCGAACGCCCGCCGCTGCGCCGCGCCCTCCCGCCGGACCTGGCGGTCACCGAGGAGTTCGACCATCCCCTGAGCCGGGTCGACGAAGCCGCGTTCATCGCGAAGACCCTCGGCGAACGCTTCTTCGCCGGCCTCGCGAACCACGGCCTCGCCTGCACGCGCCTGGCGATCGTCGCGGTCACCGAAGCGGGCGAAGAACGCGTACGCGTCTGGCGCTGCGCCGAGCCCCTGACCGCCCGCGCGACGGCGGACCGCGTGCGCTGGCAGTGCGAAGGCTGGCTCACCGCGCGGGATCGGCCCAGCGCCGGCATCGTCCGGTTGCGCCTCGACCCCGAGGAGGTCGTCGGCGGGCAGGCGCTGCAGCTGCAGCTCGGTTCGCTGGGCCGAGACGCCGACGCGGCCGAACGCGCGGGCCGCGCCCTGGTCCGCATCCAGGGACTCCTCGGCCCCGACGCGGTAGTGACGCCGTTGCTGGACGGCGGCCGCGGCCCGGCCGAGCGCGTCCGCCTGATCCCGTGGGGCGAGCCGCGAAAACCGGCGGTCGAGGACCGCCCGTGGCCGGGCCGCCTCCCGGCACCGTCCCCGGCCCGGGTCCCACCGGAGCCACCACCGGCGAGCGTGCTGGACGCGGTGGGCGACCCGGTCGCGTGCACGGACCGCGGCGAGCTGACGTACCCCCCGGCAACGATCGCGATCGACGGCGGCCCGGTGCGCCGCGTCCTGGGCTCGGCGGGGCCGTGGGTGGTGCACCCGTCGCTGCCCGCGAAGAGGGGGGACCGCCCGCTGGCCCGGATGCAGGTGGTGCTGGAGGGGGAGCACGACGACCTCGCACTGCTGCTGAAGGTCACCGTGGGTAGGGATCCACAGTGGACGGTCGAGGGCGTCTACGATTAGCCGGCTCAATTCAACGGAAAATAACCAAAACATATTTCATCGTCTTTTCCGGGCACGTTTTCAATACGGCCGGCGTGAATCACCGCAACGGGAGTTACGGTTCATGACTTCGAGGAGAGGGGTATGGCCATGGACAGGATTTCCGGAGGTATGTGGACGGTGCTGGGTGGCCTCGCCGCGCTCCTGGTCGTGACGGTGGTGGCCATCCTGGCTTTCAAAGCCGCCGCCGACGTCGTGAGCGTCGTGACCGCGGCCGGTGCGGTGATCGGTACGCTCGTCGGCGCTTTCTTCGGGGTGTCCGCCGGGCAGGCCGGCCGCGCCGAAGCCGAGGCCGCGAAAGACCAGGCGCACCAGGCATTGGTGAGTGCCGCCGTCGCGGCGACTCCCGGCAGCCCGGTGGCGGACGCTCTGCTCGCCGGGGCTCAGGGGTAGTGCTGTCCGGCTGACCGTCCTTTGTGATCGAGGCGACTGCCGAGTTGACACGGCGCCCCACCGGGCTCAGGATCGATCCACAGTAGTCGTACGTGTGTTCGAACAGTAGTCGCTGGCTTCCCCACAGCGAACTCCTTGTGGGGAGCCGATTTTGGCGTTCAACAATCCGAACGTTCCGTGGTCCGAAGTGGAACGGATCGCCTCCGGGCGGCCGCCCGTTCCCGGCGACGGCAACGATGCCCCCGCGTGGTCGCGCAAGCGCGAAGGGTACGGCGGCGCGCCCGACGACCTGCGGAACCGCCGCGCCCGGGACGATGGTGGCGACCGGATCCGCGCCCCCTACGCCGAGCTGCACGTGCACTCCAACTTCAGCTTCCTCGACGGCGCCTCCCACCCCGAGACGCTCGTGGAGGAGGCCGCGCGGCTCGAGCTCGACGCCCTCGTCCTCACCGACCACGACGGCCTCTACGGCGCCGTCCGGTTCAACGACGCCGCGCGGGAGCTCGGCGTGCGGGTCGGGTTCGGGGCCGAGCTCTCCCTCGACCTGCCCGCGCCGCAGGCCGGCGAACCCGATCCGGCCGGTTCGCACCTGCTCGTGATCGCGCGGCAGCAAGCCGGCTACCACCGGCTCTGCAAAGTCATCTCACGCGCGCAGCTCGCCGGCGGCGAAAAGGGCCGGCCCCGCTACGACCTCGACGAGCTCGCCGACGAGCTGGCCGGGCACGTCGTCGTGCTCACCGGGTGCCGCAAGGGGCCGGTGCGCCGGGCGCTCGCCGCCCACGGGCCCGCCGCCGCGCGGGCCGAGCTGGGCCGGCTCGCCGACCGGTTCGGGCGGCGGCACGTCGCCGTCGAGCTGATCGACCACCGGCAGCCCCTCGACGACGCCGCCAACGACCACCTCGCCGCGATGGCCGACGAGCTGCGGCTGCCGACCGTCGTCTCGAACAACGTCCACTACGCCCGCCCCGAGGACGCCGTCGTGGCCGACATGGTCGCCGCCGTCCGGGCGCGACGCTCGGCCGAGGACCTCGAAGCCTGGCGCCCGCCGTCCGGGCAGGCGTTCCTGCGGTCCGGGATGGAACAGCGCCGCCGCTTCGAACGCCGCTACCCGGGCGCGGTCGGGCGCGCCGCCGTCCTCGGCGTCGAAGTCGCGTTCGACCTCAAGCTCGTCGCCCCCGACCTCCCGCCGTTCCCGGTGCCGCCCGGGCACGACGAAATGTCGTTCCTGTGCGAACTGACCTGGCGCGGCGCCGCGAAACGCTACGGGACCCGGGACGACAACCCCGAGGCCTACGCCCAGCTCGACCACGAGCTCGCCATCATCGAAAAGCTCGGTTTCCCGGGCTACTTCCTCGTGGTGTGGGACATCGTCCGGTTCTGCAAGGAGTCGAACATCCTCTGCCAGGGCCGCGGCTCCGCGGCGAACTCCGCGGTCTGCTACGCGCTGGAGATCTGCCACGCCGACCCGGTGAAGTGGAACCTGCTGTTCGAGCGCTTCCTCGCGCCGGAACGGGACGGCCCGCCGGACATCGACATCGACATCGAGTCCGACCGCCGCGAGGAGGCCATCCAGTACGTCTACGAAAAGCACGGCCGGTTCCACGCCGCGCAGGTCGCCAACGTCATCACCTACCGCGCGCCCTCGGCGATCCGCGACGCCGCGAAGGCCCTTGGCCACAGTCCCGGGCAGCAGGACGCCTTCAGCAAGCTCGTCGACCGCTGGAGCCGAACCGGCCAGCAGACCGCCGGCGACATCCCCGAGGAGGTCCTCGACCTGGCCGCCCGGATCGAGGACTTCCCGCGCCACCTCGGCATTCACTCCGGCGGCATGGTCATTTCGAAGCAGCCGGTGTCCGAAGTGGTCCCCGTCGAATGGGCGACGATGGAGGACCGCTCGGTGCTGCAGTGGGACAAGGACGACTGCGCGGCCGTCGGCCTGGTCAAGTTCGACCTGCTCGGCCTCGGCATGCTGTCCGCCCTGCACTACACGCTCGACCTCGTCGCCGAACACCACGGAGCAGAAGTGGACATCGGCAAGCTCGACCTCGCCGACCCGAAGGTCTACGACATGCTCTGCGAAGCCGACGCCGTCGGAGTGTTCCAAGTGGAATCCCGCGCGCAATTGGCGACGCTGCCTCGGTTGCGGCCTCGGGAGTTCTACGACCTCGTCGTCGAAGTCGCGCTGATCCGGCCCGGCCCGATCCAGGGCGGCTCGGTGCACCCGTACATCCGGCGCCGCCGCGGTGACGAGCAGTGGCAGCACGCGCACCCGCTGCTCGCGTCCAGTTTGGACCGGACGCTCGGCGTGCCGCTGTTCCAGGAGCAGGTGATGCAGATGGCGGTCGACGTCGCGAGCTTCACCCCGGCCGAGGCCGACCAGCTCCGGCGCGCCATGGGCGCGAAACGCTCCAGCGCGAAGATGAAGGCGCTGATGGCGCGGTTCTTCGCCGGCTGCGAAGCCAACGGCCTCGACCGCGAACTGGCGACGCGGATCTTCGAGCAGATCCACGCTTTCTCCGGCTACGGCTTTCCGGAGGCGCATTCGATGTCGTTCGCGCTGCTCGTGTACGCGTCCGCGTGGTTCAAGCGCTACTACCCGGCCGCTTTCTGCGCCGGGCTGCTGCGCGCGCAGCCGATGGGGTTCTATTCGCCGCAGTCCCTGGTGGCCGACGCGCGCCGCCACGGCGTCCGCGTCCGCGAACCGGACATCAACGCCAGCCTCGCGCACGCCACGCTCGAACCCGACGCCGAGAGCACCGGCGGCGTCGCGCTCCGCCTCGGCCTCGCCGGGGTCCGGCACCTGGGCGACGCCGTCGCCGGCGAAATCGTCGCCGAACGCGCCGCGAACGGCCCGTACACCGGGGTCGGCGACCTCACCCGCCGCGTCCAGCTGAAGAAGAACGTCGTCGAGGCGCTGGCCACCGCCGGCGCGTTCGGCGGCGACCGGCGCCAGGACCTCTGGGCCGCCGGGGCCGCGGCGGCCACCCGGCCCGGGCACCTGCCCGGCCTGGCCCCGGGCCTCGACGCGCCGGCGCTGCCGGGCATGACGCGGCTGGAGGTCACCGCGGCGGACCTGTGGGCCACCGGCGTGTCCCCGGACAGCCACCCGGTCGAGTACCTGCGCGAGCTGCTGGTCGCGCGCGGCGCGATCACGACGGCCGAGCTCGCGCGGGCCGAGGACGGGACGCGCGTCCGGGTCGGCGGCGCGGTCACCCACCGCCAGCGCCCGGCGACCGCGGGCGGGATCACGTTCCTCAACCTGGAGGACGAGACCGGCATGGCCAACGTCCTCGTCTCCCCGGGGCTCTGGCGCCGGCAGCGCCTGGTCGCCCACACGAGCGCCGCGCTGCTCGTCCGCGGCTACGTCCAGGCGGCGGAAGGGGTCGTCACGCTCGTCGCGGACCGGCTCGAGCCGCTCGACCTGTCGATGCGGCCGGGGCCGTCACGGGACTTCCGTTGACTTCCGGTCCGCGCGCTGGTTCGCTGGTCTGGGAGCGCTTCCAGCCATCCGTTCGTGCCCGACGAGAGGATGGACCCTTCGATGACAGCTCGACGTCTGCGCTGGGCAGCGTGGCCGGTGGCGGCCGTGCTCGTGGCGGCGGTGCCGGCGGCCGCCGCGGCGACGCCGGCCGGAACGACCGTGACCGTCAACGTGAAAGCGGGGCTGGCCACCGTGCCGGACACCGCGGTCGGCGTCAACCACGCCGTGTGGGACAGCCAGCTCGGCACCGATACCGTCGCCGACCTGTTCGGCGCGGCCGGGGTCCGCACGATGCGGTACCCGGGTGGCTCCTACGGCGACATCTACCACTGGAAGGACAACACCGCGCCCGGCGGTTACGTGGCGCCGGGCACGGACTTCGACACGTTCATGGGCGGCGTCCGGCGGGCGGGTGCCCAGCCGATCGTCATCGCCAACTACGGCACCGGGACGCCGGCGGAGGCCGCGGACTGGGTGCGCTACGCGAACGTCACGAAGGACTACGGCGTCAAGTACTGGGAGATCGGCAACGAGCTGTACGGCAACGGCCACTACGGCGCGAACTGGGAGGCCGACAACCACGAGGACAAGGGCCCGGCCGCCTACGCCGCGGGCGTCGTGGCCTACGCCGACGCGATGAAGGCCGTCGATCCCACGGTGAAGATCGGTGTGGTGCTGACGACGCCGGCGAACTGGCCGGACGGTATCGTCGCGGCGGGCGACACCGGGACGTGGAACCAGACGGTACTTTCGATCGCCGGTCCGCACGTCGACTTCGCCGTGCTGCACTGGTACCCGAGCGGCTCGACGGCGGAGGAAGCGCTTTCCCGTACCGAGCAGGTGGACGACATGCTCTACCTGGCACGCGAGCAGATCACGCGGTACGCGGGCAAGCCGCTCGGCATCGCGCTCACCGAGACGAACACGCCGGTGGGCATGGACACCCAGCCGGGCGCGTTGTTCGCGGCCGAGACGTACGCGTCCATGCTGGAGAACGGCGTGTTCACCGTGGACTGGTGGGACACGCACAACGGCGGGACCAAACTGTCCACAGTGGCCGGCTATCCGGACTACGGCGACTCCGGCCTGCTGTCGAGTGCGACCTGTTTGGACGGTGGTTGCGAGCCGGCGTTGAACACGCCGTTCGCGCCGTACTACGGGTTGCAGATGCTGAGCGCGTTCGCGCGCCCGGGTGACCAGTTCGTCCGCGCCGCCGCGGACGACCCGCTGGTCGACGCGCACGCGGCCCGCCGGCCGAACGGGGACGTGGCGGTCCTGCTGGTGAACAAGGACCCCGCGGCGGCACGGGTGGCTCACTTCGACTACGCGCCGTCGTCGGTGGCCGAGGTGTACACGTTCACGAACGGCGCGTCGTCGATCACCCGATCGTCCACATGGGACGGAACACTGCCGCCGTATTCCCTGACGACCGTGGTGCTGCACGCGGCTGTCTCGCCGTTGCCCGCCCCCGGTCAGCCGACCGCGACGACGACCGACACGACGGCGACGATCAGCTGGCCGGCGTCGGCGCCGGGCGTGAAGTACGAGGTGTACCGGCAGCTGGGGGCGGTCAGCGAGGAGTGGGGCGAGACGACGGGGACGTCGCTGCCGGTCAGGAACTTGGCCCCGGGAACGCGCTACACGGTGAACGTGCTGGCCCGCGACGCGGCGGGGAAGGTGTCGTGGGCATCGCCACCGCTGACGCTGACGACGGGCGCGCCGGCGTCGAGCAGCTGCACGGTCCGGTTGACGGACGTGAACGACTGGGCAAGCGGTTTCGTGGGCGGCATCCACGTGTCATCGACGGCGGTGACGGGTGACTGGGCGTTGACGTTCACCTGGCCGACGGCGCGCCAGCGGGTGACGAGCGGCTGGAACGGAACGTGGGGCCAGGAGGGAGCGGCGGTGAAGGTGACGTCGTCGGCGGCGTTGTCTTCGGGCGTGGATGTGGGGTTCGTGGCGGACTACGGCGGGCCGAACATCCTGCCGACGGCGTTCAGGCTGAACGGAACCCTCTGCTCGGTGGCGTGACGGTGACGCGGGTGGCAGGTTCGGTCTGCCACCCGCTAGCCGGCGGCGGCCAGGCAACCAGGATCTGTCGGCATCCTGATGGCGCCTGCGGCCCACTCGGCGAGACGGGCGGCGAGACGGTCGGAGAGTTCGCTGAGGTAGCCGTCCGAGTTGTCCGACGGGTAGCCGGCCGCTCTTTCGAGCTGTTCGAACTTGACCATGACACCGGCATGGGCGAATTCTCTGCTCTTGCAGCGTTGCAGTGCGGGAAGCAGAGCATGGATGAGCTTGCCGACGCACGCCTTGACCTTGCTCTCGGGATCCCTCCAGACGCCGTGGAGGCGAACCGCGATCGCCCTCAACGCTGCTTCGTCCGCCGGTTTGCGGGGGCACGTGGTCATGTCGACCAATGCCTCGACGAGCAGGAGCTTGGTGCGTTTGGCGAATTCCGGTCGCCAGACCCCGTCGATGACGGCAGGCCAGTGCAGGGACTGCGTGGAGGTCAGCCTGGTCGCGTTGCGGCACAGTAGTTCGGCGGCCATCAATTGGGCGGTGCGACACTCCGAGGAGAGCGCGCCGTTGATCACCAGGATCGCGATCTCGTTGGCCACCTGGCACCGGTCGTTGTCGTGGCGGGTGCCGTCGTCGGTCACTTGAACGGACCACAAGTCGACGAGCAGCGAAACAGCCAGTTCTGCTTGGTTGAGGTTGGTCAAAGTCACGAGGCCGGACGCCAACGCAGCAGGGCTGTTCGCAACGCCGTTGGCTGATGCGATCAGCTGGCCCGCCCGCATCGCCGCGTCGAGTTCGAAGTGGCGTTTCTCGTCCTCCGCGTCATGGGCGAGGCGCGTCTCGGTTTGTTCGTGCTGCCGGGAGAGCTTGTCCTGGGCTTGACGTTGCACGGAGGCGCTGATGATTGCCGCCGCGTAGGTCACCAGCACTCCGAGAAAGGCGAGTACGGCGGCGATGAGCTGGTCGGACATGTTCTGGCCCAGTAGGAGTACCAGACCGCCCACGAGCAGGCCGAACGCCACACCTGGGCTGCTCCTTGTGAGCAGCCATCGGGTGTCCCCTTTGGTCGAGATGAGCTTGTCAGACTTCGCGTCCACGTTGGGGGAGTCGCCGGTGCTGGGCGAAACGTGACACGTGCCAGTCAGTCGGAGTTCGCCAGGTGGGCCAGGGCCGACCGCAGCACCCGCCGCTCCTGGGCGCTCAACCCCGCCAGCTTGCGCTCCTCCAGCACCCGGATCGCCTCCCGGACCGCCGCGTGCCGTCTCGCGCCCGCTTCCGTCAAGCGGACCACTCGCGCGCGGCGGTCGGCCGGGTCCGGGGCTCGGCTCACCAGTCCTGCCGCTTCCAACCCGTCCAGCAGCGCGATCAACCGCGTCTTGTCGTAGTGGATCTGCTGGGCCAGTACCAGCTGGCTCGGCGCCGCCCCGGGGGAGAGGGCCGACAGGACCACGTACTGCCACATCGTGAGCCCGTGCGACTCCAGCACCGGGCGCTCGGCCTCGGCCAGCGCGCGGCCCGCTCCGGCGCACAACGCCCCGAGATCGTCGTCCTCGTTCACCCGCCGGATTTTACGCGTCGACAAATGATACGCAGGTGCGTATCGTTTGCGTCATGACCACATTCAAGCCGGGGCGCGCCGAGACGCGCACCATCTCCGTTTCCGCGCCGCCGGCGCGGGTCTTCGCCTACCTGTCCGACGTGCGCCGCCTGCCCGAGTGGGCGCCGGGCTTCGCCAGCACTGTCGAGCACGACCACGGTGACGTCTGGCGCGTCGGCGAGGACGCGCGGCCGGTCGCCGTCAAGGTCGCGGCCGACCACGGCGTCGTCGACTTCGTCAGCGCCGACGCCCCGAACCTCGGCCTCTTCGCCCGCGTCGTGCCCAACCTGGCCGGAGCCGAGCTGATCTTCAGCCTGTTCTTCCCCGAGGACACCGAGCCGGCGGCGGTCGACGCGCAGATGGCGGTCATCGACGAGGAACTGCAGGCCGTGCGCGCGCACGTCGAGCGGTGAACCGGGACATCCGGTCGGTCGACGACCTCCTGCGGATGCTGGACGGCCTCTTCGAAAACATCGAGTGGGACGGCTTCTACGCCGACCGCGACCGGCCGGTTCCGTTCTTCGTCGACGAGCCCGACGAAAACCTCGACGCCTGGCTCCGCGACGGGCCGCTGACCGGCGGCCGCGCGCTGGAGCTGGGCTGCGGGCCCGGCCGCAACGCGCGAAGGCTCGCCGAGGCGGGCTACGAAGTGGACGCGGTCGACGGCTCACCGGAAGCGATCGCCTGGGCCTGCGAACGTGTCGACGACGTCCGCTTCCACCGAGCCGACATCTTCGCGATGGACTTGCCGCACGAGGAGTACGACCTGGTCTACGACTCGGGCTGCCTGCACCACCTCGCGCCGCACCGGCGGATCAGCTACCTGGCCCTGCTCGACCGGTACCTGAAGCCCGGCGGTCATTTCGGTCTCGTCTGCTTCGCCGCCGGCACCGGAAGTCCCGACTCCGGCACGGAAATCCCGGACGCGCAGCTCTACCGCGACGGCAGCCTCCACGGCGGCCTGGCCTACACACCCGACGAACTGCGAAAACTGTTCGACGTCTTCACCGAACTAGAACTACGTCCGATGAAGGAGAACACGGGCCGCTTCGGCGCGACCTTCCTACTCGCCGGACTGTTCCGAAAGGACGGAAAACCCCGGCGGCACCCGCAGTTCGGTGACCTCGCCGTCGGCGGAAATGGTGACGTCGAGGGTTCCGCCCGCCAACGGTAAACCCGACACCCGCAGCGCCCCGACCGGGCTCGGCCGGGGCGGGGACAGGGAAACCGTGCGCGCCGGGACGTCTACCTCCAAGCCGAGGAACGCCACCAGCAGGCTCACTGCGGCCGCCGCCGACCAGGCCTGCGGCCGGCACGATGCCGGGTACGGCAGCGGTGCCGTCGTCTCCGAGACGCCGTACCCGGCGAACAACTCCGGCAGCCGGTAGTCGAACGCCGGGGCGGCCGAAAGCAGTTGCGCACCCAGGGCGGCAGCGCGGGACTGTTGACCGGATCGCTGCAGGCCGCGGACGACGATCGCCGTGTCGTGCGGCCAGACCGAGCCGCAGTGGTAGCTCAACGGCGAATAACCGCCCGCGGACGCGCTCATCGTGCGCAAGCCGAAACCCGACGCCAGTGGGGAGTCCAGCAGCAGCGAACCGATCGACGCGCTCTCGGAAGGGGACAGCAGGCCGGTGCCGAGGAGGTGGCCGATGTTGCTCGTCAGCGCGTCCACCGGCCGCTTGTCGCCGTCCAAGGCCAATGCCGGGTAACGGCCGTCCGAAGTGGACACCCAGAACTCGTCCCGGAACCGCGAACGAAGAGCGGCAGCCCACTCGGAAAGGCCGTCGCAAGGTGAACCCAAAGCGGTCAGCAAGGGGACCGAGCGCACGACGGCTTCGTGTTGGTACGCCTGGACTTCACTCAACGCGATCGGCGGCTTCGCCTGCGTACCGTCGTGGAAGCGGACCGCGTCGCCGGAATCCTTCCACCCCTGGTTGGCCAGGCCGTGCCCGCTCTCGTCGCGGTACTCGGCGAACCCGTCGCCGTCGGTGTCCGCGGCGCCGGTGATCCAGGACAGCGCGAACCGCAACGTCGGCAGCAGGTCGCGGACCTCGTCCTCGGGCAGGCCCCAGCGCCACGCGTCGTGCAGCAGGCACACCCACAACGCCGTCGCGTCGACCGTCCCGTAGTACTCGGCGGGCAGCGAAGCACCGACAGTCTCGAACGCGTCCCGGCGGCGCTCGTGCAGGATCTTGCCCGGCGCTTCGCCGGTCGCCGGGTCGTGGCGCGTGCCCTGGGCGCGGGCGAGCGTGCGAAGCGTTCCGCCCGCGAGGCCGACCGACAGCGGCAACGCCAGCCGCGCGGCCCACAGGCTGTCGCGGCCGAACAGCGTGAGGAACCACGGCGCGCCCGCGCCGGCGAACGCGTCGGCGGGGTAGTCGTGTTCGGCCAGGAGCAGCCCGTCGAGGTCGTCGAGCGCGCGGCCGAGCAACGCCGTGAACCGGCGGTCGTCGGCGTGCACCTCCGGCCGAGGTAGCCGGGTGCCGGCCGGTACGAACAACGCCCGCTCGTCGGAAACCCGCAGGGACCACCGCAGCGTCGCCGGTCCTTCGACGGTCCAGCGCAGCCGGAGCCGCGGCCCGTCGACGACGACGTCGGCGCCTTCGGCCGTCACCTCGGAGACCGCCGAAGAAGCGGTCCACCCGGTGCCGGCCGGGACGACGGGGGAGCGCCGCCCGCCCGACTTGATCTCGTCGATTGGCGCGAAGTCGGCCGCCAGCACCACTTCGACGACACACCGGCGGCGCGCACCGGCCGTCGAGATCAGCGAAAGCTCCTCGGTCATCCCCGACGCCGTGACCGTGCGGTCGCGGCGCAGCCACACCGTCGGGTCGGGGCCGGGGTCGCCCAGCCGGCGCAGCAGCCCGGTGAACCGCGCGCGGTCGGCGCCCGGCTCGTCGCTCCCGATGGCCTCGGGCTCGTCGCCGTCGACCGTCACGACGGCCTCGCTGAGCAGCCGCAGGTCGCCGTGCAGCAGGCCTTGCGTCCCGCCGGCGCGGATCTGCCCGTCCCGGCCGGACAGGACGACGGTCGGCGCGTGCAGCGCGATCGCGAGGTCGTGGAGCAGGGGCTGGAGGTCGGCCATGCCTACGATTGGATCGATCAAACGAAAGAATGTCAACTGACTTCGAAGTCTTGACAGCTCAGCGCCGCGGGTTCAGAGTGACCCGCAGTTGAACGTTCAAACCCGGAGGCAGGACATGGGACGGCCCACGCTGAACTCGGTGGCCGAGGCGGCCGCGGTGTCGCGCCAGACCGTGTCCAACGTGATCAACTCGCCCGAGGTGGTGAGCCCGGAGACGCGCGAACGCGTCCTGGCCGCCATCGAACGGCTCGGCTACCGCCCGAACACCGCGGCGCGGCAGATGCGCACCACGCGGTCGCAGATCATCGGGCTGTGCATCCCGCCTTCGGGCAATGGCGTGAGCGGGGTCGTCCTGGACCAGTTCCTGCACTCGCTGACCGCGACGGCCGAGCGCTACGACCACCGGATCATGCTGTTCACGGCGGCCGACGACGAGGCCGAGACCCGCGCGTACGCCGACCTGATCGCCTCGGTCGGGATCGACGGGTTCGTGCTGACCAGCACCCACCACGACGACCTGCGCACCCGCTGGCTGCTCGAGCGCGAGCTGCCGTTCGTCACGTTCGGCCGCCCGTGGGGAGCGGAGGACACCCACCCGTGGGTCGACGTCGACGGCGCCGCCGGGACGCGGCTGGCCACCGACCACCTGGTCCGCCAGGGACACCGGCGGATCGCGTTCGTCGGCTGGCCGGAGGGGTCGGGCAGCGGTGACGACCGCCGCGCCGGCTGGGCGGCGGGGCTGGCCGCGGCCGGGCTGGGGGAAGAGCCGCAGGTCGCGGTGTTCGACGGTGTGGAAGGGGGCCGCTCGGCCGCCGCCCGCCTGCTCGACGCCGGTGGGGCGACCGGGAGCGGCGGCGTCGCGGACACCGGCGCGCCCACGGCGTTCGTCTGCGCCAGCGACTCGCTCGCCCTCGGGGTCACCGCCGAACTCCGCGACCGCGGGATCCGGCCCGGTGCCGATGCCGCCGTCATCGGCTTCGACGACACCCCCACCGCCGCCGTCCTGGGCCTGAGCAGCGTCGCCCAGCCCATCGCCGATGTCGCCGCCGAATGCGTGCGGCAGCTGCGGACCGCCCTGCGCGGCGAAGCGGCCTCCGAACCCGCGACCACCCTCTTCACCCCGCACCTCGTGCTCCGCACCACCTGAGTCCCCGCGCGATCAAGGAGGATCGATGCTTCCCCGCCGAACTGTGGCCGCCTTCGCGGCGGCCGGCCTGCTGCTCCCGCTTTCCGCCTGCGGCAGCGGTTTCGACGACTCGTCGAAGCCCGCGACCCAGCAGTCCGGGCCCGCCACGCTCAAGGTGATGATCGCCGCGAGCGGGGGCGCCGAGCTCAAAGCCATGCAGGACGCCGCCGCCGCGTGGCACCCCGGAGGATCGAAAGCCGAGGTCGTCAGCGCCAACGACCTCGCGCAGCAGCTCAGCCAGGGGTTCGCCGCGGGCAGCCCGCCGGACGTCTTCGCCGTCGACGCCACCAAGTTCCAGGGCTACGCCGACGAAATGCTCCCGTACGGCGACGGTCTGTCCTACAAGGACGACATCTACCCGACGCTGCGCACGACGTTCACCAAGGACGGCAAGCTCTACTGCGCCCCCAAGGACTTCTCGACCCTCGCGCTGGCGATCAACACCGACGACTGGGCCGCGGCCGGGCTGACCGACAACGACCTCCCCAAGACGTGGGACCAGCTGAAGACCGTCGCGCGGAAGCTGACCACCGGCGGCCGCACCGGGCTCGTCTTCAACGACACCCGTGACCGCGTCGGCGCCTTCCTCGTCCAGGCCGGCGGCTGGGCCGTCGACGCCGACCAGAAGAAGGCCACCGCCGACACCCCGCAGAACCTCCAGGCCCTCACCTACGTCCGCGACCTGCTCGCGTCCGGCGTCGCGAAGTACCCGAAGCAGATCGGCGCGGGCGACTCCGGCGAGGCGTTCGGCCAGCACAAGGCGTCGATGAGCATCGACGGCAACTGGATGGCCGGCGGCATGAAGAAGGACTACCCGGACGTCAAGTACCGCGTCGTCGCGTTGCCCGCCGGACCGGCCGGGCCGGCCGGGCCGGGCACGCTGTCGTTCACGCAGTGCTGGGGCATCGCCGCCAAGACCAAGTTCCAGGAGCAGGCCAAGCAGCTCGTCGACTCGTTCATGCAGCCGCAGCAGCAGCTCGCCTTCGCCGAGGCGTTCGGCGTGATCCCGTCGCGGCAGTCCGTGCGGACGCAGTACGAGCAGAAGTTCCCCGCGCAGGCCGCGTTCGTCGCCGGCGCCGACCACGCGCACGGGCCCGTCACACTGACCAAGATGGACCCCGTGCTCACCGACTTCGACGCCCAGCTGCAGCAGCTGCCGGGCGCCGACCCGAAGCGGATCCTGCAGCAGCTGCAGCAGAACACCGCGGCCGCGCTCGGGCAGTGACGCCGTGAGCACCGTCCTCACCGCTCCGGCCGCCGCGCCCGCGCGAGGCGGCCGGAGCCGCCGCCCCCTCCGGCGCGACGGCCGGGCCGGCTGGCTCTTCCTCGCCCCGACCCTGCTCATCCTCGGCCTGTTCATGGTGCTGCCGATCCTGATGGCGCTGTGGGTCAGCGTCAGCGACTGGACCGGCAACGGCAGCCCGTTCTCCTCGCGCGTGCACTTCGTCGGCGGCGACAACTACGCCGCGCTGCTCGCCGAACCCGGGCTGACGCGCCAGAACTTCGCCACCAGCGTCCGCAACAACGGCTACTTCGTGCTGTTCGTCGTGCCGCTGCAGACGGCGTTCGCGTTGTTCCTCGCGCTGGTCCTGCACCGGAAGAAGCTGAAGGGCCGCCAGTTCTTCCGCACGGCCTTCTACTTCCCGACCGTGACCAGCTCGGTCGCGATCTCGGTCGTGTTCCTCTTCCTCTTCTCCAGCACCGGCACGGTGAACGCCGCGCTGAAGCTGTTCGGAGTGGACGGTCCCAGCTGGTTCGCCGACCCGCGCGGGATCTTCCACCTCGCCCTCGGCGACCCGGCGAACCCGCCGGCCGCCTTGGCGGGCCACGGTTTCCTGGGACTGTCCTGGTGGGACTGGCTGGCCGGCCCCAGCGTCGCGATGTGCTCGATCATCGTGCTCGTCGTCTGGACCTCGACCGGCGGCTTCATGCTGATGTTCTACGCGGCGCTGCAGAACCTGCCGCCGTCCGTCGACGAGGCCGCCCTCATCGACGGCGCGACGGCGTGGCAACGCTTCTGGCGCGTCACGCTGCCGCAGCTGCGCCCGACGCTGTTCCTCGTCCTGACGCTCGGCCTGATCGGCACCTGGCAGGTCTTCGACCAGGTGTACGTGCTCAGCCGCGGCAACCCGGCCAACACCACGCTGACCCCGGCCTACCTGTCGTACTCGACGTCGTTCGTCGGCCACCAGTGGGGCCAGGGCGCGGCGATCGCGTTCCTCCTGTTCGTGGTGATCGTGGCCTTCACGCTGGTGCAGCGCTGGGCCCTGCGGGAGCGCCGATGAGGAGACGCTGGCTCGGGTACGCGGTCCTCATCCTCGTCGCGGCCCTCTACATCTACCCCTTCCTGATCCAGCTCGCGACGGCGTTCAAGACCGATGCCGACGCCACCGCGCACCCGCTCCTGCCGTGGCCGCAGCAGTGGTCCGTGAGCGTCTTCCGGACGCTCGCCGAGCAGGACTTCCCGCGCTGGGCCATGAACTCCGTGTTCGTCTCGGTGACGATCACGGTCGGCCGGGTCGTGTTCGACTCCCTCGCCGGGTACGCCCTGTCCCGGCTGCGGTTCCGCGGCCGGCGGGCGGTCTTCGGGGCCGTCCTGGCGGTCATCGCGGTGCCGAGCGTGGTGCTGCTCATCCCGAAGTTCCTGGTGCTCAACCAGCTCGGCATGTACGACACCTACGCGGCGATGATCATCCCGCTGCTGGTCGACGGCACCGGGGTGTTCATCATGAAGCAGTTCTTCGACACCGTGCCGGTGAGCGTCGAAGAGGCCGCCCGGATCGACGGCGCCGGGCCGTTCCGGACGTTCTGGTCGGTGGTGCTGCCGATGTCGAAACCGGCGTTGATCACCGTGACCATCCTGTCGTTCCAAGGATCGTGGAACGAGCTGCCGCACTACATCGTGTCCCGGCAGGACCCGGCGCTGAACACGCTGACCTCCGGCGTCGCGAGCCTGGTGTCCGGTGAACTGGGCCAGGGCAACCAGTTCCCGCTGAAGCTCGCCGCGGCGCTGCTGATGACCGTGCCGGTCGCGGTCGTCTACTTCGTGTTCTCGCGCCGGTTCACCCAGGGCACCTACGAGGGAGTCGACAAGTAGCTCAGCGGATCAGCTCGTCGGCGACCCACCGGACCACGCCGTCCGGGTACGGGTTGCCCAGCCCGAGCACGACGTGCCCGAACCCGGCGGCGACGGCCTCTTCGATCTTCTCGCGCGTGGCGGCCGGCTTGTCGTAGTCGACGGCGAGGAAGATCGAGCGCAGGATCGAAGCCGGGTCGCGGCCGATCTCCGTGCAGTAGCGGTCGAGCAGCTTGCTGCGGCCGACGAGGTCGTCGATGTCGCCGCCGCCCGGGATGTTCCACTGGTCGGCGTGCTCGGCGACCACCCGCAGCGTCGCGCTCGCCCGGCCGCCGATCATGATCGGCGGGTGCGGCCGCTGCACCGGCTTCGGGTTGCCGAACGCCCCCTTCAGCTTGACGTACTCGCCGTCGAAGTCGAACGGTGCGTCCTCGGTCCACAAGCGACGGATGACCGTGCACGCCTCGGCGAGCGCGGCGACGGCGTCGTCCTGCGTGTGGTACGGCAGGCCGTGGCCGTCGTATTCGCGGCGGGCCAGGGGGTGGCTCGGGCGGGAACCGGCGCCGATGCCGAAGTCGAGCCGCCCGCCGGAGACGACGTCCACTGTGGACGCGATCTTCGCCAGCACTGCCGGCGGCCGGAAGCGGTTGCTGGTGACCATCAGACCGAGCCGGATCCGCTCGGTCTGCGCGGCCAGGGCTGAAAGCAGCGTCCAGCCCTCGAAGATCGGGCCGTCCGGGTCGCCGCCGATCGGCATGAGGTGGTCGAACAGCCAGGCGTGCTCGATCTCCGGGATCCGGTCGGCCTCGCGCCAGACGCGCCGGATCTCGTCGTAGCCGACGTTCATGGGTGCGGTCAGGATGCCGAAGCTGGTCATCAACGCCTCCGGAGGGACGGGTCGAGCAGGGCGGGCGGGGTGTCGAACTTCTCGTGCGCGGCCAGGTCGACGCCGGGCGCGACGACCGCGTCGATCTCGTCGAGCACGTCGGCGGGCAGGACGGTGTCGGCCGCCGCGAGCTGCGACTCCAGGTGGTCGAGCGTGCGCGGGCCGATGAGCGCGCTGGTCACGCCCGGGTGCGCGGTGACGAACCCGAGCGCGAGCTGGATGAGCGTGAGCCCGGCCTGCTCGGCGAGCTTGACGAGCTTCTCGACGGCGTCGAGGCGGGCCTGGTTGGCGGGGTCGGCGAGGTCGAAGCGCTGCGGCAGGATCTTCGACCGGCTGGTCGTGATCTCCTGCCCGGCGCGGACCGCGCCCGAGAGCCAGCCCGTCGCGAGCGGGCTCCAGGCCAGCACGCCGAGGCCGTACTCCTGCGTCACCGGCAGGACGTGCGCCTCGATGCCGCGTTGCAGGATCGAGTAGCTGGGCTGCTCGGTGACGTACCGGCCCAGGCGGTTTTCCCGCGCGGCCCACTGGGCCTGCACGATCCGGTACGCGGGGAACGTCGACGAGCCGAAGTAGCGGATCTTGCCCGCGCGCTGCAGGTCGGTCAGCGCGGAAAGCGCTTCCTCGTCGCTCGTGGCGGGGTCCCAGCGGTGCATCTGGTAGAGGTCGACGTGGTCGACGTCGAGCCGGCGCAGGCTGTCTTCCAGGGCCTTGAAGATCCAGCGGCGCGAGGTGCCGCGGTGGTTGCGCTCCTCGCCCATCGGCATGGCGGCCTTGGTCGCGAGCACGAGGTCGTCGCGGCGGTTCTTGATCGCCTTGCCGACCATCACCTCCGATTCGCCCTGGCCGTACATGTCGGCGGTGTCGACGAGGTTGACCCCGCCTTCGAGGGCGGCGTCGACGATGGCGGTGGCCTCGTCCTGGGTGGTGCGGCCGATGGCGCCGAAGTTCATCGCGCCGAGCGCGAGGCTGCTGACTTGGACGCCGGTGCGGCCCAAGGTGCGGTACTGCATGGGAAGGTCCTCCGTGTGACATCATGGGCAAGCGGAACGTTGCTCCGCTAACCATACGGAGCATTGTTCCGGTTAGCAACCCGGGAGGTGTGATGAGCAAGCCCAAGCGCGCGGACGCCCGGCGCAACGAGAAGACGTTGCTCGACGCGGCGGCCGCGGTCTTCGTCGCGTCGGGGGTGGACGCGCCGGTGCGGGACATCGCGGCGAAGGCCGGCGTCGGGATGGGCACGATCTACCGCCACTTCCCGACGCGGGCGGACCTGATCGTCGCGGTTTACCGGCACCAGGTGGAGGCGTGCGCCGACGCGGGTCCCGTGCTGCTGGAGACGGCGTCCTCCCCGCACGCGGCGCTGGCCGAGTGGATCGACCTGTTCGTCGACTTCCTGGTGACCAAGCACGGGCTCGCGGGGGTCCTGCAGGGCGACGGCTTCGCCTCGCTGCACGCGTACTTCCTCGACCGCCTGGTCCCGGTGTGCGGCCGGCTGCTCGAAGCCGCCGGGCTGACCGCGAAGGTGCGGCCGCTGGAGCTGATGCGCGGGGTGGGCAACCTGTGCGTCGGTGCGGAGGACAACAACCCGGACTACGACGCGCGCCGCCTGGTCGGGCTGCTCATCGCGGGGCTGCGAGCGTGACGATCGAGCAGCTCACGACCGACCCGTACCCGTTGCTGGCCCACCTGCGGGCGACCGAGCCGGTGGCCTGGCTGCCGGAGCTGACCGGCTGGCTCGTCACGCGGCACGACCTGGCGCTGCGGGTCATGCGCGACGCGGCCACCTTCACCGTGGACGACCCGCGCTTCTCGACGGCCCGGGTCGTCGGCCCGTCGATGCTCTCGCTCGACGCGGCCGCGCACACCCGCCACCGGACGCCGTTCGCCCGGCACTTCCGGCCCCGGGAGATCGAGGACCGGTTCGCCGGGTTCGTCCGCGCCGAGTGCGCCCGGCTGGTCGACGGGTTCGCCGCCGCCGGGCGGGCGGAGCTGCGGCGGGCGCTGGCCGGTCCGTTGTCGGTCGCGGTGGTGGCCGACGCGCTGGGCCTGGACGGCACCGACACCGCGCGGGTGCTGGCCTGGTACGACGCGATAGTGTCCACAGTGGACGACATCTCGGCCGGCCGCGAGCCGGATTCCCGTGGCTCCGAGGCGTTCGGCGAGCTGCGCGCGCACATCGAGGGCACGGTGGGGCGGCCCTCGCTGCTGACCGAGGCGGCGACCGCGTTGGAGGTGCCGGAGGTGGTGTCCAACGCGGCGGTGCTGATGTTCGGCGGCATCGAGACGACCGAGGGCATGATCGCCAACCTCCTGCTGCACCTGCTGGGGAACCCGGCGCACCTGGACCGCGCGCTCGTCCCGGCGGCCATCGAGGAGTCGCTGCGGCTGGAACCGGCGGCGGCGGTGGTCGACCGGTACGCGACGCGCGACGTCGAGCTGGCGGGAGCGTCGATCGCGCGGGGCGACCTCGTCACGGTCTCGCTCACCGCGGCCAACCGCGACCCCGCGGTGTTCCCGGACCCGGACGTCTTCGACCCGCACCGCCCGAACCTGCGCAAGCAGCTCGCTTTCGCCCACGGCCCGCACTTCTGCCTCGGCGCGGACCTGGCCCGGCTGGAGACGCGGATCGCCGTGGAGACCGTGCTCGACCGGCTGCCCGGCATCGCGCTGGCGGAGCCGGCCGCGCCGTCGGGGCTGGTGTTCCGCAAACCCGTCGCCGTCCCCGCGCGGTGGCTGCCATCATGACCGCATGACGGCGTGGCGTGAGTTCGAGGCGGCGGAACCGGAGTTCGCTCAGCGCGTGCGGACGTTGTTCGACGCGCGCAGGCACAAGACGATGGCGACCCTGCGGGCCGACGGTTCGCCCCGGATCTCGGGCATCGAAATGAAGTTCGACGACGGCGAGCTGACGTTCGGATCGATGCCGGACGCGCGCAAGGGCGCCGACCTGCGGCGGGACCCGCGGGTGGCGCTGCACAGCGCGACGATCGACCCGGTCGACGGCGAAGAGGCGAAGTGGCCGGGGGAGGCGAAGATCTCCGGCCGGGCCGTCGACGACGGCGAGCGGTTCCGCGTGGACGTCGCCGAGGTGGTGCACACCCACCTGAACGAGGCGGCGACGCTGCTGGTCGTCGAGTGGTGGACGCCCGAGGGCGGCCTGCGCAAGGTCGAGCGCGAGTAGCCCGGCCCGAAATGTCCGGGCGGGTGCCGGCATCACCGATATTTAAGTCAAGCGCTTGACGTAATCGGGTTTCGTGGCCATGCTGCGTCGTAGGGGTCATTCACCAACGAGGAGACCGCCATGACGCAAAGCCACACCGAGCTGCCGCGCTTCCCGTTCGTCGCCGAGACCGCGCTGGCGCCGCCCGCGGAGTGGGCCGAGTTCCGGGCGAAGTGCCCCGTCGCGTCCGTGCGGCTGGCCAGCGGGGACGAGGCCGCGCTGATCACGCGCTACGCCGACGTCAAGAACGTGCTGTCCGATCCGCGGTGGACCCGGCCCACGCCCGCCGACAACGCCGCCCGCGTCGCCGACACCGAGTCCGGCGGGGTCTTCAACAGCGAGATGGCGACCGTCCTCCCGCAGCACGGCGAAGCGCACCTCACCTGGCGCCGCACGATCGGGAAGTGGTTCACCGCCAAGCGGATGAACGCGCTGCGGCCCGGCATGGCCGCGATGGCCGAGCAGCTCATCGACGACCTCGTCGCGAAGGGCGCGCCCGGGGACCTCAAGGCCGGGCTCGCCTTCCCGCTGCCCGTCTGGGTCATCTGCGACATGCTCGGCGTGCCCGACTCCGACCGCGACCGGTTCGCGCACTGGTCGGACGTCATGCTCAGCATGACCCGCTACACCCAGGCCGAGTTCGACGCCGCGCAGCAGGAGTTCGGCCGGTACATGGGCGGGCTCATCGCCGGGAAGCGCGCCGAACCCGGCGACGACATCCTCAGCGCGCTGCTGCCCGAAGGCTGGTCCGACGCGATGCTGACCGCCACCGGCATCGGCCTGCTGATCGCCGGCCACGAGACCACCGCCAACATGATCGCCAAGATGGTCGCGATGCTGCTCGCCGACCGGACCCGCTGGGAGCGGCTGCTGGCCGACCCGGCGCTCGTGCGCACCGCCGTCGAGGAGTCCCTGCGCTTCGACGCGAACGCGGGGATCGGCATGTCCCGCTACCTGGCCGACGACTTCGAGGTCGCCGGCACCGTCCTGCCCGGGGGCACGACCGCGATGTGCAGCATGGCCGCCGCGAACCGCGACGAGACCGCGTTCGAGAACGCGTCCGAAATGGACCTCGGCCGCAGCCCGAACCCGCACCTCGCGTTCGGCGCCGGCGCGCACGCCTGCCTCGGGCAGCCCCTGGCGCGCACCGAACTGCAGGTGACGCTGGAAGTCCTGCTGCGCAAGCTGCCGTCGCTCGAGCTCGCCGTCCCGGCGGACGAGCTGCGCCGCGTCGAAGGGCTCGCCGTCGGCGGACTGCGGGAACTGCCCGTCCGGTGGTGACTTCGGTGGACCGGGCGTCCGCGACGCGCGAGGCGATCCTGACCGCGGCGGAACGGCTCTACGCCGAGCACGGCGTGCTCGCCGTGTCCAACCGGCAGATCAGCGAGGCCGCCGGGCAGGGCAACAACACCGCCGTCGGGTACCACTTCGGCACCCGCGCCGACCTGGTCCGGGCCATCGCCCGCCGGCACTCGGCGGCGGTCGAGGACCTGCGGGCGCGCATGCTCGCCGAGCTCGGCGCCGGCGCGGACCTGCGCGACTGGGTCCGGTGCCTGGTCCACCCGTCGACCGAGCACCTCGCGCGGGTGGGCACGCCGAGCTGGTTCGCCCGGTTCACCGCGCAGGTGATGACCGAGCCGTCGCTGCGGTCGGCCGTCGCCGTCGAGACGCTCTCGTCGCCGTCGCTGGCGCGGACCGTCGAGGGGCTGAGCCGGTGCCTGCCCGAGCTGCCCGCCGACGTCCGCGCCGAACGCAACGCCATGACCCGGCAGCTGCTGATCCACACGATGGCCGAGCGCGAACGCGCGCTCGCCGAAGGCGATGACACCCCGCGAGCCAACTGGCGTGAGGCCGCCATCGGCCTCACCGACGCCCTCGTCGGCCTCTGGCTCGCCCCCGTGACACCCCGGAACCCAGGAGAGGAACAGGCATGAAGGTCACTGTGGACGAAGGAAAGTGCTGCGGCGCCGGCACCTGCGTGATGCTCGCGCCGGACGTGTTCGACCAGCGCGACGACGACGGCATCGTCATCCTGCTCGACGAGAACCCCGGCGAAGAGCTGCACGCGACCGTCCGGGAGGCGGCGAGCGTCTGCCCGGGTGTCGCCATCTCGGTCCGCGAGGACGCGTGAACGTCCTGGTCGTCGGCGCCTCGGCGGCCGGTCTCGCGACTGTGGAAGCATTGCGCCGCAGGGGCTACGACGGTGGCGTGACCGTGCTGGGTGCCGAGGCGCACCTCCCGTACGACCGGCCGCCACTGTCCAAACAGGTCCTCGCCGGGAGCTGGACGCCTTCGCAGACGAGCCTGCGCACGCCGGACGCACTGTCCGCATTGGACGCCGAGTTCGTGCTCGGCGACCCGGCCGTGCGGCTGGACGCCCGCGCGCGGACCGTCCACACGGCACAGGGGCGGGCACTGACCGCCGACGCGGTCGTGCTCGCCACCGGGCTCCGCCCGCGCACCCTGCCGGGCCAGGACGGCCTCGCGGGCGTCCACGTGCTGCGCACCCTCGACGACGCGCTCGGCCTGCGCGCGGACCTGGCGCCGGGCAAGCGGGTCGTGGTCGTCGGCGACGGCGTCCTCGGCGCGGAGATCGCGGCGACCGTGTGCGGCCTCGGCGTGCCGGTCACGCTGGCCGGTCCGCAGCCCGCGCCGCTCGCGTACCAGTTCGGGCCCCTGGCGGCGGGCCTGCTCGCTTCGCTGCACGCCGACCGAGGTGTCCACTTGCGACTAGGTGCTTCGGTCACCGGACTGTCCGCTTCGGATGGACGCGTCGACGGAGTCCGCCTGGAGACGGGCGATCTGCTGCCCGCCGACGTCGTGGTGGTGGCGTTCGGCGCGGCCCCGGCGACGGACTGGCTGGCGGGCAGCGGAGTGCTGTGCGACAACGGCGTCGTGTGCGACTCCCGCTGCCGGGCGGCGGACGGGATCTACGCGGCCGGCGACGTGGCCCGCTGGCACCACGAGGGCCTCGACGTGCTGCTGCGCCTGGAAAACCGGACCAACGCCACCGAGCAGGCGGCCGCGGTGGCGGGCAACATCCTCGGCGAGGACCGTCCGTACACGCCGGTGCCGTACTTCTGGACCAACCAGTTCGACGCCCGGATCCACGTGTACGGGACGCTGTCCGCGGACGCTGAAGTGTCCATTGTGGAAGGAGACGTGGCGGCGGGCCGGTTCGTGGCCGAATACCGCCGGGCCGGCCGCGTCACCGGGGTGCTGGGCTGGAACATGCCCAAGCAGGCCCGGCTTCACTCGACCGTGACGGACTTCGCGAGGTTGCGCGGCTTGTCGATGTCGTAGCCCAGCGTCAGTGCCGCGTGGTAGGCGAGCAGCTGCAGCGGGATGGTCAGCAGGATCGGGTCCAGCTCCGGCTCGGTGCGCGGCACGACGATCCGCGGGACGTCCAGCTCGCCGAAGTCGACGTCTTCGTGCGTCACGGCCAGGACGGACCCGCCGCGGGCGCGGATCTGCTGCAGTGCCGCCAGGTTGCGGCCGGCCAGCTCGTCGGCGGGCACGATCGCGACCGTCGGGAGCGAGTCGTCGATCAGGGCCAGCGGGCCGTGTTTCAGCTCGGACGTCTGGTACGCCTCGGCGTGGCGGTAGGAGATCTCCTTGAACTTCTGCGCGCCCTCGCGGGCCACCGGGTAGCCGCGGACGCGGCCGATGAAGAACAGGCTCTTCGCGGTCGCCGCGGCCTTCGCGTGCTCGGCGATCAGCGGCTCGGCGTCGAGGATCTCCTTGATCTGGCCGGGCAGCGCGCGGATCGCGTCGATGATCCGCTGACCGTCCGCATTGGACAGGTCGCGCACGCGGCCGAGGGACAGCGCGATCAGCGCGAAGCCGACGGCCATGTTCGTCAGCGCCTTGGTCGAGGCGACCGCGATCTCCGGGCCGGCGTGCAGGTAGACGCCGCCGTCGCAGGCGCGCGCGATGGTCGAACCGACGACGTTGACCAGGCCGACCACCCGTCCGCCCTTGCGCTTGATCTCCTCGACGGCGAACGCGGTGTCGATCGTCTCGCCGGACTGGCTGACCGCGATGTAGAGCGTGTCCGCTTCGACGATCGGGTTGCGGTAGCGGAACTCCGACGCGGCTTCGGCGTCGGCCGGGATCCGGGCGAGCTCCTCGATCATCGTCGCGCCGATCTGGCCGACGTAGTAGGCCGAGCCGCAGCCGAGGATCTTCACGCGGCTGAACCCGCGCAGCTCCCGCGGCGTCAGGTTGAGCCCGTCGAGCCGGGCGACGCCGAACCGGTCGTCGAGCCGGCCGCGGATCATCCGCTCGACGGACTCGGGCTGCTCCTGGATCTCCTTGGCCATGTAGTGCGGGAACCCGCCGAGGTCGAGGTCTTCGGCCGCGATGTCGATCTCGGTGGCCGGCTTGGTGGTGTCGCTCTCGTCGACGGTGAAGGTGCGGTAGCCGGTGGCGAAGACCGTGGCGAACTCGCCGTCGTCGAGGTGCGCGACCTGGGAGGTGTGCCGGACGAGCGCGGCGAGGTCGCTGGCGACGAACATCTCGCGCTCGCCGACGCCGATGATCAGCGGCGAGCCGTTGCGCGCGATGACGAGCCGGTCCGGGTGTGCGCTGTCGGTGACGGCGATCGCGTACGTGCCGGTGATCCGCGAGACGGCCTCGACCACGGCGTCTTCGAGCGTTTCGGCGGCCGAGCGCGCGATGAGGTGGGCGAGGACCTCGGTGTCGGTCTCGGAGGTGAGGGTGACACCGGCGTCGGTGAGCTGGGCGCGCAGCGCGTCGGCGTTGTCGATGATGCCGTTGTGGACGACGCTGATCCGGCCGTCCTCCGAGGTGTGCGGGTGCGCGTTGGCCTCCGACGCCGGCCCGTGCGTCGCCCAGCGCGTGTGGCCGATGCCGACCTTGCCGGTCAGGCGCTTGGGCAGCGCGGCCGTGAGGTTGCGGACGCGGCCGACGACGCGGTGGACCTGCGGGGCGCCCTTGGCGCCGAGGACGGCGATGCCCGCGGAGTCGTACCCGCGGTACTCGAGCCGGGTCAGGCCCTCGAGGAGGATGGGGGCGGCGTTCTGGCCGCCGATGTAGCCGACGATCCCGCACATGGCGAACCTTCTTTCGGTGGCTTCTCAGCCGTAGACGATGCGGCGCAGCTGGCGCTCGGACAGGTCGGGCGCGGCCACCAGGCGCCCCCGGAGCTCGGCGGCGATGAGTGGGAAGATCTCGGGGTTCTTCCGGCCCTCGGCCTGCAGCTCGGCGTGCCGGCGGCGGACGTAGGCCTCGGTCGGCGTCCGGTAGTAGGCGAGGACGTCGTCGACGACGCGGGCGGCGACCCCCGGCGCGAGACCGGTGGACGCGGCCACGCGCTCGACGATGTCGGTCTCTGCCACGTCGGCCATCATGCCCTGCGCGTGTCGCGGACTTCAAATTCTTGCCCGAAATCGGGCAAGCTTTAATAGTTGGACAGTATTAGGGGTGGCGGCGAGGGTGGAGGTGTGCGTCAAGAAGACATCTGGGACGTCGAGACCGCCGACCGCTACGACACCCCGGGCCGCGGCGTGTTCGCGCCGGAGGTCGTGGAGCCGGTCGTCGACCGGCTCGCTTCGCTGGCCGGCGGCGGGCGCGCGCTGGAGTTCGCGATCGGCACCGGCCGGGTGGCCGTCCCGCTCGCCGCGCGGGGCGTGGCCGTCACGGGCATCGAGCTGTCCCGGCCGATGCTCGCCAAGCTCCGCGAGAAGGCGGCGATCCCGGTGGTCGTCGGCGACATGGCCACGGCGACGGCGCCGGGCGAGTTTTCGCTGGTCTACCTGGTCTACAACACGATCGGCAACCTGCTGACCCAGGACGAGCAGATCGCGTGCTTCCGCAACGCGGCCCGCCACCTGGGCCCGGGCGGCCGGTTCGTGATCGAGCTGGGCGTCCCGGAGCTGCGGCGGCTCCCGCCGGGCCAGGACGCGCTGGTGTTCACCGGGGAGCCGGGGTACTTCGGCGTGGACACGTACGACACGGTGCGCCAGCACCTGGTGTCGCACCACTTCTCGTTCGGCGAGGGGCGGCAGGCCCGGGTGAGCCGGTGCCCGCAGCGCTACATCTGGCCGGCGGAGCTGGACCTGATGGGCAGACTGGCCGGGTTCGAGCTGGAGTCCCGGCACGCGGACTGGGCGGGGACGGAGTTCACGACGCGGTCGCCATCGCACGTGTCGGTGTACCGGCTGCCGTCGAGCTGACCTCGACCAGCGGGAGCCGGACCGTCGGGTGCGGGATGACGCCGAGGTCGACGAGGGCCGCCTTGGCCGCCGCCGTCCCGGGGCCCGCGCGCATGATCGTCTCCACCAGCGGGATCAGCGAGTGGTTGATCGTCCGCGCCGACTCGAGGTCGCCGCGGCGGACGGCGGCGATCAGGGCCGCCGTGCGGTCCGCCGCCACGTTGCCCACGACGCTGACCACGCCCGCCGCGCCGGAGGCCAGGTACGGGAGGTTCAGCTCGTCGATGCCGCAGTAGTACGCCAGCCCGGTGCTCGCCATCACCGTCATCGCCTCGAACAGGTCGCCCTTCGCGTCCTTGACCGCCCGGATCCGCGGGTGCGCGGCGAGTTCGGCCAGTGTCGCCGGGGTCATCGCGATGCCGGCCCGCGCCGGGACGTCGTAGAGCATCACCGGTAGCTCGGTCGCGTCGGCCACCGCGAGGCAGTGGGCGACGACGCCGGCCTGCGTCGGCCGGGAGTAGTAGGGGCAGACGAGCAGGAGCCCGTCCGCGCCGGCCGCCTCGGCGTCGCGGGCCCGGCGGACGCTCGCGGCCGTGTCGTACGTGCCGACGCCGGCGATCACCCGCGCCCGGCCGGCGACCCGGGCCACGACGTCCCGGACGAGCTCGGCGGCTTCCGGCTCGGTCAGGGTGGGGGACTCGCCGGTCGTCCCGCCCACCACGAGCCCGTCGCAGCCGGTGGCGAGCAGGTGGTCGACGAGGCTCGCGAGGCCGGGTTCGCTGAGCGCCCCGCCGGGCTGCATGGGGGTCACCATCGCGACGAGGTTGGCGCCGAAGTCGGTCATGACGTCGACCATGCCCGGTGCGACTGATGCGGTCCAGCGATGCTTTTTTGCCGATACCCCGTACTCTGGCTTAATGATCGAAGTGGGCGCGCTGCGGGCGTTGCGGTCGGTGGCAGCGCTCGGGACGCTGGCTCGCGCGGCAGACGAGCTGGGGTTCACGGCGTCCGCGGTGTCGCAGCAGATCAAGCGCCTCGAACGGCAGGTCGGCGTGCCGGTGCTGGCGCCCGCGGGCCGCGGCGTGGTGCTGACCCCGGCCGGTCAGGCGATCGTCGACTCGGCGCCCGAGGTGTTCCAGGCGCTCGAGCGCTGTGCCGAGGCGGCCCAGTCGGTCTCGGAGGGTGCGCCGCGCGGGACGCTGCGGATGGTCGCGTTCTCGACCGCGATCCGCGGCTTGCTCGCCCCGGTGCTGGCGGACTTGCCGGCGCGGTGTCCGGACCTGCGCGTGCACATCACCGAGCAGGACCCCGACGAGGCGCTGCACAGCGTCGACGCGGGAACGGCCGACCTCGCCCTCGTCCACGACGCCGACGGGCTGCCAGCCACGCTGCCCCCGTCGTTGACGCAGCGGCCGGTGCACACCGACGTCGGCGACGTGGTGCTGAGCCGCACGCACCCGCTGGCGTCGGCCACCGAACCGCTCGGCCGCCTCGACCTCGCGGGCCACGCCTGGGTGACCAGCCCGCCGGGAACCGTGTGCCACCAATGGTTCCGCCGCCTCTTCGCGGACGCGCCGGAGGAGCCGGACGTGCGGCACCTGGTCGACGACTTCGCGACGCAGCTGGCACTGGTCGCCTCCGGCGAGGTGATCGCGTTGATCCCCCGGCTGGCCCGCCCGCCCCTGGGGGCCGGCCTGGTGGCCCGCCCGTTGCGGCGGCAGCCGAAGCGGGAGGTCCACGCGGCGTGGCGGCGAAGTGCCGACGCCAGCCCGGCGATCCGGGCGCTGCTCACCGAACTGGCCTGACCGGTCGTGGGGTGGTGGCAGTGTTTGTACAAAGTTTCGCAAACAACGCACCCCCCCGCAAGGGGGGGGGGTGGAACCAGTAACGGGCCCCGGCGC